>NZ_VNJI01000033.1 GCF_007786445.1 Paenibacillus cremeus
CCTTTAACGATTCTGGATAATGTTTAAATTTTTGTCCTTTAATCGCCATAAAAATGCACCCCTTAGAATTTATCGGATTAACCAAGGGGTTTTTCCAATGTCTATTCTAAGGGGTGCACTCTACAATATGGCAAGTGGACTCTTTTTCACTTTACACTCCCTACAGCTTGAAATGACGAATGCTCTCGCGAAGCTCTTCCGCCAGGCGGGACAGCTGCTCCGCACTGCCGGAGATGTGCTCCATCGAGGAGAGCTGCTGCTGCGAAGCGGCGGCTACCCCGTCCGTGTTCTCGCTCGAGGTCTGGGCGATACTGGCCGTCGAGGTCACCGAAGCGGAGACCTGCTCTGTGGCGGCCGCCATCTCTTGCGAGGTAGCGGATACCTCTTGCACATGCACATTCATATGGCTGATCGCATCTGCGATCGTCCGGAACGTTTGACCGGAGCCGTTCACGAGGGTGATCCCCTCCGCTACTTGGCGCGTAACCTCGTGCATCGCCGTCACCGTTTCTTCGGTTTCGGCCTGGATTGTAAGAACCCGCTCGGAAATGCCCTTCGCGGACTGGGCGGACTGCTCCGCCAGCTTCTTCACTTCCGTCGCGACGACCGCGAAGCCTTTGCCGTGCTCACCGGCCCGGGCCGCCTCGATCGAGGCGTTCAAGGCCAGCAGGTTCGTCTGATGCGCCAGCTCCGCAATGAGGCTGACGATGCCGCCGATATGCGTCGAGTGCTCACCGAGCTGCTCTACGCGCTTCGACGTCTGGGACGCCGTGCTGGAGATCGCCGTCATCTGACGCTCGGCCTCCGCCATCGCCTCCGTGCCCTTCGACGCGCTCTGCGTCGTATCGGAGAAAATCTCAGCCATATCCGCCGCTGTCTCCGAAATCCGCCCGATGCCGATGGCCATTTCCTCCATCGCATGCGCCGTCTCGTTCGCGGCCGCCAGCTGCTCACGCGAGCCGTCGGCGACCGTCTGCACGGAGACGGCGATTTGCGTGGCCGCCTTCGCGGTTTGCGCCGCACTTTCCGCCAGCTGGGCGGACAGCGCCGTGACCTGGGCGGAGGCGTCCGCCGAGCGGCTGATCGCCGCGTGCAGCTGCCGCACCATGCGGCTCAGCGCCTCGGCCAGCTGGCCGATCTCATCGCGGCTGCGGACCGCCAGCGGCTTCGTCGTCAGATCGCCGTCGGCGACGCGTATGATGCCTGCGGTAACCGCGCGCAGAGGCTGTGCCACGATGCGCAGGAACACCCAGCTGATCAATCCGGCCGCCAACACACCCAGAGCAAGAATGACGTAAATCCAGATCAGGCTGTCTTTGTGCGCTTTTTTCACATCCGCAGAGGAGGCTTCAGCGCCCTTCTGATTCATTTGCTCCAAATGCGTCAGATTGATCAGCAGCGCGCCAAAAATCTTTTGCCCGCCGTCAATGAGCACTTGGGCCTGGGCCGGAGAGGTTTTGCTGGCGACGAGTGTCTTCTGGGTATTTTTCTTAAATTCATCCCAGTTCGCGGTAAATTGCTTGAATTCCTCGCGTTCCGCATCCGACTGGATCCCTTTTTCATAGCTGGCTATGGTTTGGTCCAGCGTGTCATAGATTTCACCAATGGTTGATTCAATAGCCTTTCGCGCCTCCGGATCGTTCTTATCCCGGTGCTGGAAAACGAGGTTGAGCACGTGCTCGGTTTCATACCGGAGCGTGTCCATTTGATTAATCCTCGGCATCCAATTTTCGGTCACCAGTTCGACGCGGCTTTGCATGTACATCATGCGGTTCAAGGATAAGATCGCAGTGATGACGGTAAGCAGCAGCATCGTGATAAACCCCAGTGTTAACTTACGGCTGACAGTCCAATGCATAATTGGCCCCCTATATGTATGCAATTATTCGAACAAGTAATTCGACACGATGTGACAGAACCCTTTATTCAAACTTTTTAATTATACAGGAAAAAAATACCTAATTTTGCGACGTTCGTTACCAAAGTCATAGTATTTCAAACGCTTTCTAGTTCCCAGGTCTCTATCATGGCAATCTAGCGTTGGCGATAATAGGAGTGAACGGAAAACAATAGATTTCGTTGACAACTGACATCATGATTCCATGCTGTAACAGTTGCACTCCGAACAAAAACAGCAAGATTTACATCCAGAAGGGGAGGAAATTCGGTTTGAAACGTACGGTTGTTTTTCGTCATGTGCTAGTGGTGTCTATGATTCTATCTTTCTTTTTTGCGTTTTTCGCTCCTGATGCTTATGCAGCGAGGGATCGCCGAGCCCCAACCGCACCAACAGGGTTGAAGGTAACGAGCGTGACGGATCGGACGGCAGTTCTGGACTGGAATGCGGCGACCGATAATGTGAAGGTGACGTCCTATTGGGTGTACCAGGGATCGGCGCTGCTGACCAAGACAACAGGTCTCACTTACACGGCGACGGGGCTGACACCAGGTCAAAAATACACCTTCAGCGTAAAAGCCGCAGATGCCGCAGGAAACGTGTCGTCGTCAAGCAGTAGTGTAAGCGCAACGACATTGGCAAGCACACCTGCTCCAACGAAGAAAGCACTCATCGGCTATTACTCCGGCTGGTCGACCTATAACGGCAAGCAGGTGGCAGACCTCGACGGAAGTCAATTGACGCAGATTAATTATGCCTTTGCCGCAATCGGGCCGGATTTGAAAATCGCGCTGGGCGACTCGTACGCCGATGTAGAGCAGCGGTTCCCGAACGATACCGGAAGCGAGCCGTTTTTCGGAAACCTGGGTCAGCTGGTGAAGCTGAAGCAGCGGTATCCGCAGCTAAAAACCTTGATCTCGGTCGGCGGCTGGTCGGGGTCGGCCCATTTTTCAGACGTGGCACTGACCGAGGCGTCTCGTACGGCCTTTGCCAATAGCGCGCTGGCCTTTATTTTGAAATATAAAATGGACGGCATCGATATCGATTGGGAATATCCGGTGGCGGGCGGCGATCCGGGGAATATCACAAGACCTGAGGATAAAGTGAACTTTACGCTGCTCATGAAAAAGCTCCGGGAAACCTTGGACGCGCAGAAGGCAAAGGACGGAAAAACGTATTTGCTCAGCTTTGCCGCTGCAGCCGGCTCCTCCTATATCAACAATGTAGAGCTAAGTAAATTGCAGACTTACGTCGATTATGTCAACGTGATGAGCTACGATATGCATGGAACATGGGACTCGGAGACTGGGTTCAATGCGCCGCTGTACAAGGACCCTGCTGTCGGCTCCGCATCGGACATCGGCATTCATGACGTGATGCAGCTGTTTTTGAAGGCCGGCGTACCGTCAGGGAAGCTGGTCATGGGCGTTCCGTTTTACGGCTACAAATATGACCAGGTGGCGAATGTGAACCATGGCTTGTACCAAAGCTTCCAAGGCGGGAAGGCGCTGACTTATGCGGAGATCGTATCGGGCTACTTGAATCAGGGGTATACGCGGTATTACAATGCCGCTTCGCAGGCTCCGTATCTGTACAACGGTTCGAGCTTGATCAGCTACGACGACCCGGAGTCCGTGCAAGCAAAGGCTGCCTATGTCAAAAGCCAAGGCTTAGCCGGGGCGATGATCTGGACGCTGGGACAGGATACGGTGAATCGGGACCTGCAGTCTGCCCTGTATCGAGGCTTGCAATAAATAGGAAAAGGATGAGGGACGCAGCTGTGAGCTGTTCCTCATCCTTTTTTTATTAATACCGGCTGCCAAAGGTGGCTCCGACAGGCGCGAGCTCATTCAATCGGGCCAGCTCATCCGGTGTAAACTTAATCGAGAGCGCAGCGACATTTTGCTCCAGATACTTCACTCGCTTCGTGCCTGGAATAGGTACAATATCCTGACCTTGAGCGAGCACCCAAGCCAACGCCAGCTGTGCAGGAGTAACGCTTTTGGCCTCAGCAAGCTGCTGAATACCGTGGACAATCCGCAGGTTCTGCTCGAAAGCGGCATCCGTAAAGCGCGGGTTCTGCATCCGCCAGTCGTCAGCGGTCAGCTCGCTGCGGCTTGTAATCGTTCCGGTCAAGAAGCCCCGGCCAAGCGGACTATACGGGACGAAGCCAACGCCCAGCTCACGGCATGCATTCAGGATGTCCAGCTCAGGCTCACGGGACCATAAGGAATACTCCGTTTGCACGGCGCTAATCGGATGGACGGCATGCGCGGCCGCCAGCTGCTCCGGGGTAACCTCCGAAAGACCGAGATAGCGCACCTTCCCTTCCTTCACCAGCTCCGCCATCGCGCCTACCGTTTCAGCGATCGGCACCTTTGGGTCCGCCCGATGACAATAGTACAGATCGATGTAATCCGTGCCCAAGCGGCGCAAGCAGGCTTCGCAGGCTTCTTTAACATACTCCGGCATGCCGCTGAGTCCCAAATGCTGCGTTGCGCTGCGCAAAACGCCGAATTTCGTAGCAATCTGAACCGACGAGCGATGCGGCTTCAGCCCTTTTCCAACGAGTCGTTCATTGGCCCCCATCCCGTGCTCGTCAAACCCGTATATATCCGCCGTATCAAAAAAGGTAATGCCCAGCTCCAAAGCCCGATGCAGCGTCTCCAGCGACTCCGATTCATGGGTCTGGCCGTAAAACTCCGACATCCCCATGCAGCCCAAGCCCATACGGGACACTTGAAGCCCTTGTGCTCCTAATGCAGCAGCTTCCATTTCTTTTCCTCCTCGTCGATTCCTCAAAGTAGGATTTCATGGAACTAACCTTACCATACGGATCGCTAAAAAGTAAACTAATTAACTTAAAAAAGTTCAAATAGTATATTTTGTTTATGGATGATCGCTTTTACGGTATACTATGTACTACGAAACCAATGGAGGCAATTGCAATGGATTCCACGACGACGAGCTCCCCCGCAACCGATAAAGCAGCCAAGGCCATCGAGAAGCTGATCCTCAAGATTATCCCGATCATGCAAAGAAGCGGCTTCAGTCTGCTCAAGATGGACGAAGCGGCCAAAACGATGGATGTCAGCAAAGCGACAATGTATAAATATTTTGCTTCCAAGGACGAGATTGTGGAAAAGGTCGTAGACCATTTTGCAGAGTACATTTCGAAGATGGTTCAAGACATGCCGCAGGCGGACCAGGCCACTTACTACAAGTCTTTGAGGAAGGTGTTTCAGCAATCGCTGGTGATGGCGGTTTATTTGTCGGATGTGTTTCTCCACGATTTATCCAGCCTGTATCCGCAGCTCTATGATCGGCTGATGCAGCTGGTCGAAGTTCGCAATGCTCGGCTCGCTCAATTTTTCGCTGAAGGGATGGAGAGCGGCGTATTTCACCGGTTGAATCCGGTTGTGCTGATCCTTCAGATCGATACGATGCTTCGCAAAATGATTGACCCCAAGCTGCTGACGAGCCAGCATTTGTCGATGAAGCAGGCGCTAGCGGACTATTATGACATCATGAAGCGCCAGGTGCTGAAGCAGGATTTCGCTGCTGACCAGGACGAAGAGGACTCCGAGATGGAGAGCTTCTTGAATCACATGGTGCAAAAGCTGTCGCGTTACTAAACGACAATTGACTGCTTGTTATAACACGTGTTATTTTGTATTTGAGGTGTCTAGGACAATGAAGCGTGCAACCAGTTTTGATGTGGCCCAAAAAGCCGGCGTTTCCCGCAGTGTCGTCTCCGCGGTGCTCAACAACACGCGTGGCATCGGGGTCAGCGAGGAGAAGCGGCGGGCGGTGCTGCAGGCGATTGAAGAGCTGAATTATGTGGTCGATGTGCAGGCCAAAGGCATGCGCACCGGGCGCAGCCAGTGCATTGCCGCTTATGGAAATTTGAAAAATCCCTTCTTCGCGCAGATGCTCCAAGGGCTGCAGAAGGTGTGCAATGAGCGCGGCTACTATGTGCTGCTTTGCGGAGCGTCTGCGGATGCTGGCGTGGATCCGCGGAAGAAGCTGCTCGACCTTTTTCTGCAGCGGCGCATCGACGGGATCGTGTCCAAGGATACGACCGGCTATATGAACGAAGAGTGGGAGCGGGAAGTTCACCGGCTGAACATTCCGCATGTTTCCGTAGAAGGGTTCCCCGAATCGGACGGCATTGCATCCGTTCAAATGGACTACGGCCAGAGCGTTCGTGAGGCGCTGGATTATGCGTGGTCTCGGACGAAGCTGCCTCCAGTATATTTGGAGCTGTTTAACGGCCCGGTCCATGCTCCCAATTGGGGAGACCGGCATCGGACGCAGGCGTACCTAGCCTGGATGCGCGAGCATGGATTGGAGCCTAACGTGCTTCAAAAGCTCTATCAAGCTTGGCCGGAAGATGAGGCCTGGTGGTTCGATCTGGTGCACAGCTGGAAGGGGCGACAGGTCAGCGTGCTGACCAACTGGTCGCGTGCTTCGGTGGCGATTTACCGTGCGGCCTATGAGGTGGGCTTACGAATTGGCAGTGACGTGCATGTGATGGCTGCGGACAATACGGAGCAGCTGAACGAAGCGATGGTTCCGGCGTTAAGCGCGGTCGAGGTGCCTTATGCGGAAATGGGCGAGGCGGCGGCGCTGCGGCTGCTGGAGTACACGGAGGGCACGCGGGCGCTTGCCGATACCGAGCGGATCTGGCTGCCGGCAAAGCTGATGGCTCGGGAGAGCATGTAGCTGATGCGAAAGGAACCGGGGTCCGAGGGGCCCCGGTTAGACTGAAGCTTCACGGCAATGGATGCGCCTGCATGAACTGCAGTGTGTTGTATGCATAAAAACGCTCAATCATGCCAACTAATAACACGTGTTATAATTTATCGAGGAGGACTCATATATGTTATGGACGAAAGAAAAGCTGGCAGCACGAATCAAAGAGCTGGATGGATTCCGGTATCGTGACGAGCAGCGGGTGGCTAACCTGCGATTGCAAGAAGATCCCGAGGGAGAGATCGGCAGCCATCCGCCGGACAACGAGGCCTGGATGCCAGCACAGATCGGCGATCGCTGGATTGGCCGAGATTTGTATCTGTGGATTGCGTTCGAATTCGATGTACCTGCCGCTTGGGAAGGCCGTAAGGTGCTGGGCCGCTTCGATTTCGGACGTTCCGGAGGCAACAGCGGCTTCGAATCGCTGCTGTTCTTGAACGGCGAGCCGTACCAGGGCGTTGACTCGAACCACGAGGAAGTGTTCCTGCCGATGCCGCAATCTGCCGGCCAGCGGCTTGAATTCCGCGTGCGGATGTGGTCCGGGCTCAACGGCTACGGCAAGGCGGCGCCAATCGAGAATCAGCTCCGCATGGCGAATATCGGCTGGCTGGACGAAGCGGTCGACGACCTCTACTATACCAGCACCGCGGTGCTGCAAACCGTGCAGCTGCTCAGCGACAGCCGGCCGGAGCATCATGAGCTGCTCAGCGCCCTCGATCGGGCTTTTCTGCGCATCGATTGGTCGGCGCCGGGCTCGGAGGCTTTTTACGAATCGTTGTATGATGCCCGCGAAGTGCTGAACAAGCAGCTGGCGGCGATGCCGAAGCATCATCCGGTCACGGTGCAGTGCATCGGCCATACGCACATCGATGTGGCGTGGCTGTGGCGTCTGAAGCATACGCGGGAAAAATCAGCCCGCTCTTTCTCCACCGTCCTGCGCCTGATGGAGCAGTACCCGGACTACGTGTTCGTGCAAACCCAGCCGCAGCTATACGAATACATGCAAGCGGATTATCCGGAGCTATACCAGCAAATCCAAGCGCGTGTCAAAGAAGGCCGCTGGGAAGCGGGCGGGGCGATGTGGCTCGAGGCGGATTGCAATCTGACGTCAGGCGAATCGCTTGTTCGTCAGCTGCTGTACGGCACTCGTTTTTTCCGCGAGCAATTTGGGGTGGAATGTCGTTACCTGTGGCTTCCGGACGTGTTTGGCTACAGCTGGGCACTCCCGCAGATTTTGAAAAAATCAGGCATCGACATGTTCATGACGACCAAAATCAGCTGGAACCAATATAACCGAATGCCGCACGATACGTTCCATTGGAAGGGCATTGACGGCAGCGAGGTGCTGACGCACTTTATCACTACACCGGATAATGGAAGCAGCGAAGGCGCGTTCTATTATACTTACAACGGCAGCATCACCCCGAAATCGGTGCAGGGGATTTGGGACGCCTATCGGGACAAGGAGCTGAATCAGGAGCTGCTGCTGGCTTACGGCTACGGCGACGGGGGCGGCGGCGTCAATCGTCCGATGCTGGAGATGCGGCGCCGGCTTGCGGCGATGCCAGGCTTGCCTAAGGTGACGACAGGCCGAGCGGACGAGTATTTCGACCGGCTGCAGCAGCAGATCGCCTCTACCGACCGGTATGTGCATACGTGGGACGGCGAGCTGTATTTGGAGCTGCACCGCGGGACCTACACGAGCCAAGCCTTCGTGAAGCGGGCGAACCGGAAGCTGGAGCTGCTGTACCGGGAAACCGAATGGCTGAGCGTGCTGGGCAGCGTGCTTCGCTCGGATTGGAGCGCGTACCCGCAAGCGGAGCTGCTGGAGGGCTGGAAAATCATCCTGCGCAACCAGTTCCACGATATTATCCCAGGCTCTTCTATTGGTGAGGTGTACGAGGATTGCCGCGTAGAGTATGCGGAGGCATACGACATTGCCGGCGTAGCATGGAAGAAGGCCGCAGGCGCGCTGACCGGTGGTGGAGCGGCGGAACGTCACTACACTGTGCTCAACAACGCCTCCTGGCAGCGGGACGATGTGGTGCGCATTCCAGCGGCTGATCTGGAAGACGGAAGCTGGGTGGATGCGGAGGACCGCCCGCTGATCGCACAGCGTTCAGGTCAGGACTGGCTGGTTCAAGCCAAAGGGCTGCCTTCGATGGGGTACTCCGCGATCCGGTTTGCCACTGCTGGTCAGCAGGCTTTGGAGACAACGCCGTTCGAAGCGACGGCTGCTGGCATTTCCACCCCGTACTATACGATCGAGTGGGAGGCGGCATCGGGCCGGCTGACGCGGATTTACGATAGGCAGCATGGACGCGAGGTGCTTACTGCCGGCGCCTTCGGCAACGAGCTGCAGGTGTTCGAGGATAAGCCGAAGGGACGCCATGAGGCGTGGGATATCGATATTTTTTATCAGGAAAAAATGCGCTCGGTATCCGACCTCAAGCACGCGGTGGTGGAGGAAGTTGGTCCGCTGCAAGCGGTGGTGCGGTTCGCTTGGGCTTACGGCAAGTCGACCATTGAACAGCGCATGATCGTGTACGCCCGCAGCCGGCGAATTGATTTTGAGGCCCGGGTTGATTGGCACGAGCAGCGCCAGCTGCTGAAAGCGGCGTTCCCGGTCGATGTCCGGGCGACGGAAGCAACCTTCGACATCCAGTTCGGGAATGTGAAGCGTCCGACGCACTGGAATACAAGCTGGGATTATGCGCGGTTTGAGACGGTTGGCCACCAGTGGGCGGACTTGTCCGAACGCAGCTATGGCGTAAGTCTGCTGAACGATTGCAAATACGGCTATGACATTAAAGGTAACGTTATGCGCCTGTCGCTCATCAAATCGGCGCTGGTACCGGACCCTCAGGCGGATCAAGGATTGCATGAGTTTACGTACTCGCTCTTCCCGCATGCCGGAGATTGGTATGAAGCCGGTACCGTGCAGGAAGCGTGGTCGCTGAACAATCCGCTGACGGCCGCCATCGGCAAGCCTGAGCGAGCGGCCTTGTCGCTGGTTGGCCTTGCCGGAGCGGCTGCGGCTCACGTCATGATCGATGCCGTCAAAAAAGCGGAGGATCAAGACGCGGTAATCGTTCGGATGCACGAGTTCGGGGGCATGCGCGGTGAGGTGCAGCTGACCAGCGGCGCTCCCATTGCAAGCTGGCAGGAGACGGATCTGCTGGAGCGTCCGGAGGGTGAGGCCCAAACAGGAGCGCCGGTTGTTTTTGACATCAAGCCTTACGAGATCAAAACGTTCCTGCTGCAGCTCAGGTAACCGAGGGGACGCTGGCGCCCCTTGCATAAGAACCTGCGATTGCATATAATACTTGGTAAATCCATAAAGCCAAAATGCTTTGACGGAGAAAAGTAAGCAGTGCTTCTTCACAGGGAGGGAACGCCGTAGATTGAGAGCGTCCCCGAGGAATTCAGGCTGCCGAAGTTCGCTCCCGAGCAGTCCTTTGAAACCGCTGAGCGGCAAGTAGGAGGAACCGGTCGTTACGACGAACCGTTACGTTGAATGAAGTGAGAAGCTTGCCTGACTGGGCATTCTTCTAACAAGGGTGGTACCACGGCTTTTTCGTCCCTTATACGGCAGTTAGAATTCCGGCGTTTACGCACGGGTCTAGCTGCTGGCATATGCGGAGGAAGAGCCTTTTTTGCGTTATCGGGGTATGGAAAATGGAGGAAGTAAACGAGGAGGGTATTCAGGACCATGAAGGAACGATTGCTATCGTTGAAGGAAGAGGCGCTAAGCGAGCTCTCCCAGGTGGAGAACCAGCAGCAGCTGAACGATCTGCGGATCAAGTATTTGGGTAAAAAAGGGCCTTTGACCGAAATTTTGCGCGGCATGGGCGCGTTAAGCGCAGAAGAGCGTCCGATCATCGGGCAAGTGGCCAACGAGGTGCGCGGAGCGATCGAGGAAGTGATCGAGGCGAAGCAAGCCGACTACAATGCGGCTGAAACCAATGCGCGTCTGGCTGCAGAGACGATCGACGTAACGCTGCCGGGCCGTCCGGCTGCTCGTGGTGCCGTGCATCCGATCAGCAAGGTCATTCAGGAGATCGAGGATATTTTCGTCGGGATGGGCTACACCGTGGCTGAAGGACCTGAGGTTGAGCAGGACTACTACAACTTCGAAGCGCTCAATCTGCCGAAAAACCACCCGGCGCGCGACATGCAGGATTCGTTCTATGTGACCGACGAGATTCTCATGCGGACGCATACGTCCCCAGTGCAGGTGCGCACGATGGAGAAAATGAAGGGTGAAGTGCCGGTCAAAATCATTTGCCCAGGCCGTGTATACCGCCGGGATGACGACGATGCGACGCACTCCCATATGTTTACGCAAATCGAGGGCCTTGTCATTGACAAAGGCATTCGCATGAGTGACCTGAAAGGAACGCTGCTCCAGTTCGTGCAGGAGCTGTTCGGCAAGAACACGCAAATTCGGATGCGTCCGAGCTTCTTCCCGTTCACAGAGCCGAGCGCGGAGGTCGATGTGACCTGCGCCATGTGCGGCGGACAGGGCTGCCGGGTATGTAAGCATACGGGCTGGCTGGAAATTTTGGGCTCCGGGATGGTGCATCCGCGCGTGCTCGAGATGGCTGGCTACGATCCGGAAGTGTACAGCGGATTCGCATTCGGTCTCGGTGTAGAGCGCGTTGCGATGCTGAAATATGACATTGAAGACATTCGTCATTTCTATACGAACGATCTGCGGTTTTTGAAGCAGTTTGTTCATCTGTGATCAGAAGAGAGAGGAGCGTGAGCTAAACGATGAAAGTTTCTTATCAGTGGTTGTCGCAATATGTGGATGTGAGCGGATTTACCGCATCGGAGCTGGCCGAAAAGCTGACCCGCAGCGGCATTGAAGTCGATATCGTGGAAAACCGCAATAAAGGCGTAGAACAGGTGGTCGTCGGGTTCGTCAAGGCTCGCGAGAAGCACCCGGATGCCGATAAGCTTAGCGTTTGTACCGTCGATGTGGGGCAAAGCGAAGACCTGCAAATCGTGTGCGGAGCGAAAAATGTAGCGGCAGGCCAAAAGGTGCCCGTAGCGATCGTAGGCGCAAAGCTGCCGGACGGTCTAGTCATTAAGCGCGCGAAGCTGCGCGGTGTAGAATCGCAAGGCATGATTTGCTCGGCGAAGGAGCTGGGTCTTAACGACAAGCTGCTGCCAAAAGAAATTCAGGAAGGCATTCTCGTGCTGCCGGAGAACACGCCAATTGGCGAGAGCATCCTCGATGTGCTGGCGATTGCCGATGAGGTCATGGATCTTGACTTGACGCCGAACCGTTCGGACGCTTTGAGCATGCTGGGCGCGGCTTATGAGATCGGAGCCATCCTCGGGCGCGAAGTGAAGCTGCCAAGCAGCGAAGCAAGTGAGAGTGGAGCGGCAGTCAAAGCGGCGGATCGCATCTCCGTGGAGATTACCGCGAAGGAGCAGTGCTCGCATTACGCAGCCCGTCTGATCGAAGGCGTAAGTATCGGCCCCTCCCCGCTCTGGATCCAAAACCGTTTGATGGCGGCAGGCGTGCGCCCGATCAACAATATCGTCGACGTGACGAACTACGTCATGCTGGAATATGGTCAGCCGCTGCATGCATTTGACGCGGACCAGCTCGCGAACGGCCATATCGATGTGCGCATGGCGCGCGAAGGCGAGCAGCTGGTAACGCTGGACGGCGTAGAGCGGACGCTGGAGCCGCATATGCTGCTGATCACTGACGGCACGAAGCCGGTGGCGATCGCAGGCGTGATGGGTGGAGCCAACTCGGAGGTAACCGAGGGCACGACGCGCATTTTGCTGGAGTCGGCGAAGTTCGACGGCGGAACCGTGCGCAAGACGTCCCGTCAATTGGGGCTGCGCTCTGAAGCTTCGCTTCGTTTTGAGAAGGAAGTGAATCCGGAGGCCGTGATTCCTGCACTCAACCGCGCTGCGGCACTGATCGCCGAGCTGGCGGGCGGGAAAGTCGCTTCGGGCATCGTGGAAACGAAGGTTGGCGAGCATAAGCCGGTACAGATTGCCATTACGGTGGAGCGCATCAACGGCTATCTCGGAACGGCTTTATCCGAGGAGCAAGTAAAGGCGATTTTTGATCGGTTGAACTTTACTGTGGAAGCGCAGGGGCAAGGTAGTCTGGTAGTGCATGTGCCTAGCCGCCGCGGAGATATTACTCGCGCTGTGGATCTGATCGAAGAAGTGGCGCGTCTGCACGGCTACGATAACATCCCGACGACGCTTATGAACGTGGTGACGACGCCGGGTGCACTGACGAAGGAGCAAAAGATTCGCCGCTTGACCAGAACGCTGCTTACGAACAGCGGGCTGCATGAGGCGATTACGTATTCGTTTACGCATCCGGAGCAAATCAGCGAGTACGCGGGGGCTTATACGGATGTGAAGCCTGTCGCTCTGGCTATGCCGATGAGCGAGGAGCGCAGCGTGCTGCGTACGAGCTTGATTCCGCATCTCATGGATGTCGCTGTATATAACCGCAACCGAAATACGGATGATGTCGCCGTGTTCGAAATGGGACGCGTGTTCCTGACGGGCGAAGAAGCACTGACCGGATTGCCGCAGGAGAAGCTGCTGCTGGCCGCTCTTTTGACCGGTAAGCGCAGCGAGCTGCATTGGACAGGGAAGCCGGGCCAGGTTGATTTTTATGATCTGAAGGGGATCTTTGACGGTCTGGTCAGCTATTTGGGCATTCCGGGCGTTCGCTTCGTGAAGGCGCAGCCGGATGGCTTCCATCCGGGTCGTACGGCACAGATCGAAGTCGAGCTGAACGGTGAGCGTAAAGTGATCGGCATCATCGGACAGCTGCATCCGGCACTGCAGCAGCGCAAGGATTTGGCGGATACGTACGTGCTTGAGGTGGAGCTGGACGCACTGGCGGAGCTGGCCGACGAGCAGTTCACGTATCAGCAGCTGCCACGCTTCCCGGCGATCAGCCGCGATATGGCGCTGGTGGTTGGACGCGACGTCGCTGTGGGCGATTTGCTTGAGACCGCCAAAGCTACGGCAGGCGCGCTGCTCGAGTCGATTCAGGTGTTCGACATTTATACCGGTGAACGTCTTGGAGCGGACAAAAAGAGCGTGGCTATCTCGCTCGTGTATCGTACCTTGGAGCGCACGCTTACGGATGAGGAAGTCAGCGAATTGCACGCGAAAGTGGTCGCTGCACTTGAAACGTCCTTCGGAGCGGAACTCCGCAAATAAAGGGCTTTGCAGGGCGCGGATTTTTCCCCGAAAACAATCCGGATAGATCCCTAAAAGTCTTATAGCTACAGCAGGAAAAGCGATTCTCCGTATCGAACTATTTGTTATGCTAATGTTTACCTGTATTAAAGGGTGACAGGTGCAGTCGATACGGAGAATTTTTTTGTGTCCTGGAAAGGGGAAGAGCGTTTGTGAGCGGTGAAGATAAAGTCAAATTGACTGTCGATATTTATGGCACCCAGTATAAGCTGGTATCCAGTTCCAGCCCTTCTTATATAAAGCGTGTGGTTGCAACGGTAAACGATCAAATGCATCGCATCGCATCGGGCAGCCCAAGGCTGGATTTGCCCAAAATTGCCGTACTAGCGGCTGTGAATATGGCCGATGAGTGGAATAAGATGCAGCAATCCGTGGAGGAATCCCAAGGGAAGCTGCGCGAGCTGGAGAAAGCGAAGGCAGATCTTGCGGAACTGAACGCGAAGTACGCACAGCAGCAGCAGGAGCTGACGGCCCGTTTGGAGCAGCTGAATGCGGTTACGGACGAGCGTGATGAGCAGCGCTTGGCCCGGGAGCAAGCGGAAGCAGAAGCCTCGGAGCTTATGGTGCGCATCGGCGAGCTGGAGGAGCTGCAGCGCTCGGTGGAAGCCGAGTGGAACGCCGAGCTGGAGCGAGTGCGCGAGCTGACGGCGGAGCGCGACGCGCTGAGTGCGAAGCTTGGCGAGGCGGAAAGGGCGAAAGCGGAGCTGGTTGCGCGTCTGGGCAAGCTGGAGACGGAGCAGCGGGAGCTGGAAGCGGAGTGGAGCGCGGAGCAGGAGCGCGTACGTGAGCTGAGTGCGGAGCGGGAATCGCTGCGCGGGGAGCTTGGCGAAGCGGAAGCAGCGAAAGCGGAGCTGACGGAGCGATTGGGCAAGCTGGAGACGGAGCAGCTGGAGCTGGAAGCGGAGTGGAACGCGGAGCAGGAGCGCGTACGTGAGCTGAGCGCGGAGCGGGAGACGCTGCGAGGAGAGCTTGGCGCAGCGGAATCGGCGAAAGCGGAGCTGACGGAGCGACTGGGCAAGCTGGAGCTGGAGCAGCTGGAGCTGGAAGCGGAGTGGGGCGCGGAGCAGGAGCGCGTGCGTGAGCTGAGTGCGGAGCGGGACGCGCTGCAAGCGTCGCGTGAGAAAGCGGAGGCGGCTGCGGCGAGGCTGACAGGCCAGCTGGGCGAGCTTGAGCGCCAGCACGGATCGCTGCAGGCGGCACGAGCAGCAGACCAGCAGCGTTTAAGCGAGCTGGGTGCGGAGCGGGAGTCGCTGCTGGAGGCGCTCGGCGGCGCGGAAACTGCGGTAACGGAGCTGACCGACCGGCTGAGTGAGCTGGAGACAGAGCATGGCTTACTGCAAGCGGCTAACGTCGTGGAGCAAGAGCGCGTTAGCGAGCTCAGCGCGGCACGAGAGACGCTGCGGGCGGAGCTTGCTGAAGCGCAGGCGACATCCGCGGACCTGACGGTGCGGCTGAGCAAGTTGGAGCTGGAGCAGCTGGAGCTGGAGGCGGAGTGGATCGCGGAGCAGGAGCGCGTACGGGAGCTGACGTCGGAGCGGGAGGCGCTGCGAGGAGAGCTTGGCGCAGCAGAATCGGCGAAAGCAGACCTGACGGAGCGACTGGGCAAGCTGGAGACGGAGCAGCAGGAGCTGGAAGCGGAGTGGAGCGCGGAGCAAGAACGCGTGCGTGAGCTGACGTCGGAGCGGGAGAGATTGCAGGCGGCGCTTGGTGGTGCGGAGGTAGCGAAAGCGGGCTTAACTTCGCGCCTAAGCGAGCTGGAAGAGCTGCAGCGCCTGCTGGAGCAGGACCAAGCAGCGGAGCAGCAGCGTGTACGCGAGCTGACCGCAGAGCGCGATGAGCTGCAAGCAGCGCGCAGCCGAGCAGAAGCGCAATCAGCGGACCTGAACGCACGCTTGAGCGAGCTGGAAGAGCTGCAGCGCCTGCTGGAGCAGGAGCAAGCAGCGGAGCAGCAACGCGTGCGCGAGCTGACCGTAGAGCGCGATGAGCTGCAAGCGGCGCGCGTACAAGCGGAAGCGCAGTCGGCGGACCTGACGGCGCGCCTGAGCGAGCTGGAGGAGCTGCATGCGATGCTGGAGCAGGACCAAGCAGCGGAGCAGCAGCGTGTACGCGAGCTGACCGCAGAGCGCGATGAGCTGCAAGCGGCACGCGGCCGAGCGGAAGCGCAATCGGCGGACCTGACGGCACGCTTGAGCGAGCTGGAAGAGCTGCATGCGATGCTGGAGCAGGAGCAAGCAGCGGAGCAGCAGCGCGTACGCGAGCTGACCGCAGAGCGCGATGAGCTGCAAGCAGCGCGCAGCCGAGCGGAAGCGCAATCGGCGGATCTGACTGCACGCTTGAGCGAGCTGGAAGAGCTGCATGCGATGCTGGAGCAGGACCAAGCAGCAGAGCAGCAGCGAGTACGCGAGCTGACGGCCGAGCGCGACGAGCTGCAAGCGGCACGCGGACGAGCGGAAGCGCAATCAGCGGACTTGACGGCGCGCCTGAGCGAGTTGGAGGAGCTGCATGCGATGCTGGAGCAGGACCAAGCAGCAGAGCAGCAGCGCGTACGCGAGCTGACGGCCGAGCGCGACGAGCTGCAAGCGGCACGAGGACGAGCGGAAGCGCAATCGGCGGACCTGACGGCGCGCCTGAGCGAGCTGGAAGAGCTGCATGCGATGCTGGAGCAAGACCAAGCAGCGGAGCAGCAGCGAGTACGCGAGCTGACGGCCGAGCGCGACGAGCTGCAAGCGGCACGCGGCCGAGCGGAAGCGCAATCAGCGGAGCTGACCGCACGTTTGAGGGAGATCGAAGCGGAGTGGAGCGCGGATCAGGCGCGTGTCCGCGAGCTGAGCGCGGAGCGTGCGGGGCTGCAAGCAGCTCGCAATCACGCGGAGGCGGCGTCGGCGGAGCTGACGGCACGCCTGAGCGAGCTGGAAGAGCTGCAGCGCATGCTGGAGCAAGAGCATGCCGAAGAGCAAGCGCGTGTGCGCGAGCTGCGGACGGTATCGGGCGAGCTCGAGCACGAGCGCGACCAATTGCGCTCCCGGCTGGCGGCACGCGAGCAGCAGTACGGTGAGCTTGGCGAGCAGCTGGATCATCTGCAGGCACAGCTGAACGGCGAGCAGCAGGAGCTGGAGCTGCAGGTGGCGCTGTACAATGAGCTGCAGCAGGAGCTGAACATGGAGCGTGCCGGGCTGCAAACGCAAGCGGAGCGGTACGCCGAGCTGGAGCAGCGTCATGCGGAGCAGCAAGCGGCTGCAGCGGCAGAGCTTGCGAGCTGGGAGGAGCAGAAGCAGCGGCTGCAGGCACAGCTGGGCGCCCAGCTGGAGCAAGGACGCGACCTGCTGCTGCGCGGCGACGGGCTGCAAAGCGAGCTGGAGGAGCTGCAGCGGCAGTTCACTGAGTCGCAGGACGAGCTGGGGCTGCACCAGGAGCTGTACCGCGAGCTCGAAGCCGAGCATGCGGCGCTCCGGAAGAGCAGCACAGCGCGCGAAACCGAGCTGCTGCGCGAGCTCGCCGGACGCACCGCCGAGCTGGAGCGCCAGCTCGCGGAGTCGGCGAAGCGTGCGGCGCAAGCGGCGGACGCGCAGGACGCGCGGATCCGCGAGCTCGAGCAGCGCCTCGCGGAGCGCGAAGCCGAGCTGCAGCGGGAGCTCGCGGAGCGCGAACAGCGCGGCCATAGCTTGGAGCGGCAGCTGGAGCAGCAGCAGGCGTACAACCTGCAGCTGCAGGAGAGCAGCAGCCAGTGGCAAAAGCGCAGCGAGGAGCAGGCCTCGCACGCGGACGAGCTGCGCCTCAAGCTGCACGAGCAGCAGGAAGAGATCGAAGTGCAGCAGGAGCTCTACGACGAGCTGCAGGTGCAGCACGACGAGCTCGCAAGACAGCTAAGCGTACAGGAAGCGCGCGCGCTTCAAGCGGCAGACCAGCAGCAAGCGCATAGCGCCGAGCTGCTGCACAAGCTCAGCGCCCGTGAGGCCGAGCTGGAGACGCTGCGCCAAGAGCGCGAAGCGGCGGAGGAGCTCGGCCGGGCGCTGCAGGAGCAGTGCGCGGCATTGGCGGAGCGCCAGGACGCCTCTGCAAGCGAGCGCGAAGCCCTGGAGCAGCGGCTGACGGTGCAGGAGGCGCGCATCGTTGAGCTCGCCTTCCAGGCGGAGAGCGCAGACCGGCTGCGGGCGGAGATGGCCGAGCTGCGGGACGAGCTGGAGCTGCAGGTGGAGCTGTACAACGAGCTGCAGGAGCAGCTGAAGGAGCAAGGAAAGCGGCATGAGGCGCTGCAGGCCGAATACAGCACGCAGCAGGAGAAGGCAGAGCATGTGTTTGGCGAGCTGGAAGCGTTGAAATCCGAATACGAGAAGCTTCAAGTGGAATACAACGAGTGGATTGAGCTCGTAGAGAAGGATTAAGCATGAGCAGTTTGAATGGATTGGACTGGGCCGTTCTGGTGGCGATCGCTGCCGGGACGGTGCTCGGCTTTGCCCGTGGCTTAGTGACACAGCTCGTTTCTTTTGTCGGCTTATTCATTGCCTATCTGGTGGCCTTTGCGCTGTATGATGACGTCGCCCCGCTGGTGAAGAGCACGATGGGCTTGTCTGGCTTAGAAACCTACCAAAAGTACGAATTTCTGGCGAAGGGACTGCATCTCGACACGTACGTGTACAACGCCTTAGCCTTTGCGATCCTGCTGTTCGGAGTGAAACTGGCCTTCAGCATTGCGGGAAGACTGCTGAACTGGCTGGCCTCCGCACCCGGACTGAAGCAGTTCAACCAATGGTGCGGAGCGGCGCTAGGCTTCATTGAAGCAGCGCTCATAGTCATTATCGCGGTGCATGTGCTCACCGTCGTACCGAACGACAATGCCCAGCGGCTGCTGAAGCAGTCCGCGACGGCGCCGTACATCTTGGAACATACACCGCTCATAGCCAACAAGCTGGAGCAGCTTTGGGATAACCGGACCGATGGCGGCGGAAGCAATCGGGTAAAAGCTTAGGATAAACACAAAACGGGGTGGTAAAGGAACGCTAAGTTCCTCTATCACCCCGTTTGCCTTAACTCAAAGCCAAATCCCCCACCTGCACGAGCCGACCAGTAAAGGAAAGATCCTCCACTGCCGCCAAGACTGCGATCTCCGGCGCCACCACAGCGGGGTCCTTGCCCGTGGCATGCATTTCCGTTTTCACCGTGCCCGGATTGAACAGGTTCGCGACAATGCGGTAGCCGCTCTCCTCTTCCGCCGTCGTTCGGGTCAGCGGCTCAAAGCCCGCTTTGCTCGCGCTGTAAGCAACTTCTTCAATTTTGCCTGCTCTGCGTCCGCACAGCACCACGTTAGCCCCCGCCGCCGCCAGCTCTTTAGCCACAGCGCGCCCTAAACCCGTTCCCGCCCCTGTAATAACGGCTGTCTTCCCCCGCAAATCCAACGTATTCCCCATAATTCCTACCCCTTTTCTTGACTTTTTCATATCATAGCAGACCAAAGGGTAGGGCTTGAAATCACGTTTTTTGATGAATCGCATAAGGAATATTGAACAACTGTAGTTTTTAGCTAAAATAATGCTTTCCCTTGTGTTTGCTCCCGATTTCGTTAACTATGTTAATATGGGCAAAAAAAATCAGCCGCGACATGGGTAGCCGCAGCTGATTCTTTTATCTGGCGCCTTCGCGGCCGGAAATCCCGTTCTCGAACGGGGTTTTGACCGGAATGAAGAGGTCGATGATCCCAATGACCAGCGCCGCCAATATTGCACCGATAATGCTTGTAGACACACCGCTCACAACGAATTGGGCCAGCCAGATGACCAGTGCGCTTATGAGAAAGCCCACGATCCCTCGACCGAACGGTGTAATTCGCTTGCCGAACGCTCCCTCTATGACCCATGCGGCGATTGCAATCACCAAAGCCAAGAAGAATGCGCTCCAGAACCCTCCAACGGTAAATCCTGGAACGATCCAGCTCACCACGATTAGCATCAAAGCAGACACGATAAACCTGACTAAATGGCCAAGCAAATGCATCAGCGTTTCCTCCTTTTAATTGTGTGGCGCGTTCGGGTGGCAAATATTCGGTGCACAATTTAGATTGCCCTAGTTGAATCAAGCTATAACTGGTAATGTTAGGCTCTAGTTGTCCGACGGATTGAAAAGCGCCTTGTCGGACAGACACCTAGGCAATGGCATTACCGCTTGGTCTTGGATATAATAATGGATAAGTATTGTCCGCATTCGGAAAGGCAGGTTTATCGTTTGAAACTGACGAAAAGCTACAATGAGAAAATATTAACGACATTAGATTTTCATGCCGTATTACATAAATGTGCCGGGCATGCGGCAACCTCGCTTGGCAAAGAGCTGGTGGAGAAGCTCCATCCCAGCGGCCATTTTACCGAGGTGAAAAAGCGGCTGCAAGCGACTGACGAAGCGGTCAACGTGGATCGGCTGAAGGGCGGCGCGCCGTTCGGCGGCATTCGGGATATTCGGACCGCGATTCATCGCGCGCGCATCGGCGGCATGCTGAATCCGGCGGAGCTGCTCGATGTGGCGCTCACTAGCCAAGGCGGGCGGCGGCTGCAGAAGTTTTTGGAGGATTTGAACGGCGATTATGCGATTCCGCTGCTGCTGGAGCTGACCGAGAGCTTCACGGACCACAAACCGATGGAGGACCGCATCAAGCAGTGCATCGACGAGAATGCGAGCGTGGTCGATTCCGCCAGTCTGGAGCTGGCGCGCATTCGTCATGAGCTGCGGACCAGTGAATCCAGAGCACGGGAAAGACTGGAGCAGATGGTGCGCACCCCATCGATCCAGAAAATGCTGCAGGAGAATCTCGTGACCATTCGGAACGACCGGTACGTCATCCCTGTGAAGCAGGAGTACCGCAGCCATTTTGGCGGCATGATTCACGACCAATCTGCTTCCGGAGCCACGCTCTTTATTGAACCGGAGGGCGTCGTTCAGCTGAATAACCGGGTGCGGGAGCTCAAGCTGAAGGAAGAGACCGAGGTTGAGAAAATACTGCATGCCTTGTCTGCCCTGGTGTCGGAGGTGGCTGATCCGCTGCTGATCAATGTAGAAACGCTGGCGGAGCTGGACTTTATTTTCGCCAAGGCAGGTCTGGCCCGCGAGATGAAGGCGACGCTGCCTCTGCTCAATGACCGCGGCTTTATTAAGCTCAAGCGCGGCCGTCATCCGCTCATCCCCGCCGATCAAGTTGTGCCGCTCGACGTGGAGCTGGGCAATAAGTATTCCACGATCATTGTGACCGGACCGAATACGGGCGGGAAAACCGTCTCGCTCAAAACCGTTGGCCTTCTATCGCTCATGGCGATGTCCGGCTTGTTCGTGCCGGCGGAGGAAGGCAGCCAGCTCTGTGTGTTCGACGCGATTTATGCCGATATTGGCGACGAGCAGAGCATTGAGCAGAACTTGAGTACGTTCTCGAGCCATATGACGAATATTATTCGCATTCTAAGAGAAATGACGCCGAAGAGCCTCGTCCTGCTGGATGAGGTAGGAGCGGGAACCGACCCGGCGGAAGGCTCAGCGCTGGCCATTTCCATTCTGGAGTACATTCATAAAATGGGCTGCCGGATGATCGCTACAACCCACTACAGCGAGCTAAAAGCCTATGCCTTCGACCGTCAGGGCGTCATCAACGCCAGCATGGAGTTCGACGTGCAGACGCTCCGTCCGACGTACCGGCTGCTCGTGGGCGTACCGGGTCGAAGCAATGCGTTTGCGATCGCCGAGCGGCTCGGCCTCGCGAAGTCGATCATCGACCATGCCCGCGGCCAGGTCGGCGAGGAGGACCAGCGCGTCGAATCGATGATTGCGACGCTCGAGGAGAATCGCCTGCTGGCCGAGTCCGAGCGGCATAGCGCGGAGCAGCTGCGCCGCGAGGTCGAGTCGATGCGCCAGCAGCTGGAGAGCGAGCGGCAGCGCTTCGAGGAGCAGCGCGCCAAGCTGCTGGAGAAGGCGGAGCACGACGCGCTGCAAGCGGTGGCCAAAGCGCGGCGTGAAGCCGAAGAAGTCATTGCGGAGCTGCGTAGGATCAAGCGCGAGGAAGGCAGCGCCGTTAAGGACCACAAGCTCAGCGAGCTGAAGAAGAAGATGAACAACGCCGTGCCGGAGCTCAGATCGAAGTCGGGCATGAAGTCGCAGAAAAAGGCGGATCGCGTGGAGCCGGGCGATGAGGTGCTGGTGACGAACCTCGGCCAGAAGGGCCATGTCGTGGACATTGTGAACGAGCAGGAAGTGACCGTTCAGCTTGGCATTTTGAAGATGAAGGTGAACCGCACCGACCTGGAGCTGGTTAAGCAAGCCTCCGCTCAGAAGAAGCCGCCTCAGCAATCGACGACAAGTCTGAAGCGGACCCGAGACGATAATGTGAAGATGGAGCTGGATTTGCGCGGCGCCAATGTGGAGGAAGCGATGATCGAGGTCGACCGCTTTTTGGATGAGTCGTACTTGGCGAACTTCGGTCACGTCTACATTATCCACGGCAAAGGCACCGGGGTGCTGAGAACCGGCATTCAGGAGTATCTCCGCAAGCATAAGCACGTGAAGAGCTACCGGATGGGCAATTATAACGAAGGCGGCGCCGGCGTCACGGTGGCCGAGCTCAAATAGATCGATTGTCCTGCCACGAAGGCAGGAATTGGCTGCAGACAGCACGAATACATTGTTACAGGCGCGGCAGCTGGCGAGTCAAAAATTATTTTTCATCGATTTGAAACTCGCAGCTGAGACTCCCGTATATAAGAGTGTGAACATCGATGTTTAATATGTCGCTGACAACCGGAACTGTTGCCGATCAGACGGTGGCGGTTGGCAGCTGCTGCAAAACAACTATAATTACATTTTCGGGAGGATATAACTCATGGGAATTTTCAAACGTTTGCGCGATTTAACGATGGCTTCGATCAACGACATGCTGGACAAAGCGGAAGATCCGGTGAAGATGCTGAATCAATTCCTGCGTGACATGGAAGAGGATATCGCTGAAGCGGAAACCGCAGTAGCGAAGCAAATCGCGATTGAGAAGAAATTCAAGCAGCAATACGAAGAAGTCGCCGAAATCGTGGCGAAGCGGGAAGAGCAGGCGCTCAAAGCGCTGGAAGCCGGCAACGAAGACCTCGCCCGCCGCGCGCTGCAGGATAAGAAGGAGCAAACGGCAAACCGCGACGAGTTCAAGAAGCAATACGATATCGCCAAAGAGAATGCCGATCGTTTGCGCAATCAATTGAGTGAGATGAAAGACGAGTTCAGCAAGATGAAGAACAAGAAGGATCTGCTCGTAGCCCGTGCTGAAGCAGCTAAGGCACAGAAGCAGATCAACCAGGCGATGTCCGGCTTCGGCACCGACAACGCGGCCAAAGGCTTCGACCGCATGAGCGAGAAGGTGCTTCAGCTGGAAGCCGAAGCGGAAGCCTCGAACGAGCTTCGCTCCAAAGGCAAAAGCTTGGACGACGAGTTTAACGCGCTCGGCAAGAACGACGGCGTAGACGACGAGCTGGCGGCGCTAAGAGCCAAGCTGGCTGCTAAGAAGCAAGCGGAGTAACGGATTACTAAGGCAGCTCCTGATACAATAGACGGAAGACTGAAGGCCCATCCTTCAGTCTTTTCCGCTGTTTGTTCGCTTGAATAGCTACTTGCGCCCCGTGAGGCGAAAGGCAGGTCGAGTCGGATATGATGAATGAAGAGGTGGATCGATTGCTGAGTAATCCGTATGTGGAAACGCTGGCTTTTTTTTCGGTAGCGGTGCTGGCTTTAATCGTATTTTTGGCAATCTTTGAATTGGTGACGAAGTATAAGGATTGGGACGAAATCAAGAACGGCAACCTCGCCGTAGCGATGGCCACGGGCGGTAAAATTTTCGGGATCTGCAATCTGTTTCGCTTTGCGATTTTGAATAACGATTCCATTCTGCACTCGTTGATTTGGGCGGGGTACGGATTTATTTTGCTGATGGTCGCCTACTTTATCTTTGAGTTTTTGACGCCGTACTTCAACATTGACGAGCAAATTCAGAAAGATAACCGCGCAGTGGGATTTCTTTCAATGGCCATATCCGTGTCACTGTCCTATGTCATTGGCGCCAGCGTCACTTAAATTGCACTTCTTGAATTGGAGGAGGACCGTCCTTGAAGTATTTGTGGGGCACCTTGCTAGCGCTTGCGCTTGTTTTTTTCGGTATAGGCGTATACTATTTTATTAACCATGCATAGGGGGAGGAATGACGTTTGTCGCAAGCCCACGACCAAATTTGCCCTTGGTGCCAGACCGAGATCGTGTGGGACCCGGAGATCGGTCCGGAGGAAGCCTGCCCGCACTGCTTTAATGAACTGGGGGAATACCGCAGCATCAACCTGACGGTCAAGCAGACCGGCAATCCGATTCTGTTCGATGAGGAAGACGAGTATGAGGATGACAGCTACGGGGTAATGGATGAATACGAGGAGGCCGTGCAGCTTGTACTCGACAACCAGGAGGAAGCGCCGGAGTGCTCGTCCTGTCAGACCTTTATGCTGTTCGCAGGGACGCAGTCCGCACCGCATGCGTTTGTCCCGTTCGTCCATGAGGCGCTGAAGCAGCCGATCTTGAAAGCTTCGTTCTCCGCGCAGGTGTACGTGTGTCCGTCCTGCTTCCGGGTCGAGCAGCAATTGGCGGAAGCCGATCGGCTGGCGATGATAGAGCTGCTGAAGAAAGCGAAGTCTTAATCGTATAGAACGATCAACGGTTCAAAAGGAAATCGTCATGACGCTCAATGAGGCGTACGTGCGGTTTCCTTTTTTTGTCTGGATCTCATGTTTTTCGCCGATTAGGGAAGCTTAACTAAGACATTATGAACTTATAGGTGAGGGTATGAAATCGGAAGATAAGCAGTATACGTTTCTTGGGGTGCGCAGCCGGGCCGACTTTACATTAGACAAGCATCGATGGCAAGAGGTAGAGCAAGGCGAGGGAAAGCGCAAAGGCGGAGCCTTATCCGGACAGTCCAAGCTGCTGCTGACGGTCAACGGATTGTTCGCTGCGGCCAACGCGTTGTCAGGCACCTTCGTCAATGTGTACCTCTGGAAGGCGAGCAAGGATTTTTCGCTCATCGGCTGGTTCACGCTGATTCATCATTTGACCATGGCGATCACCTTCTGGTTGGCAGGCAAGTGGGTGAAGGAGCACAACAAAATGAACTGTTTGCGCGCCGGTGTCGCGATTGCCGCTCTATTTTATTTGCTGGTGCTCTGGTTCGGGGCGCGCGCTGCGCATTATTTTGTGCCGCTGGGGATGGTCTTGGGCTTGTCGTCGGGCTTTTTCTGGCTGGCGTTCAACGTCGTCTACTTTGAGGTCACCGATCCGGATAACCGCGACCGATTCAATGGCTGGGCGGGGCTGCTTGGTTCGACGGCAGGAATGATCGCGCCCTGGATATCCGGCTTTCTTATTGTACGGATGCAGGCGGCCAGCGGGTATCGGCTTATTTTTACGCTGTCGCTGGTGACGTTCTTGGTCGGGGTAGTGGTCAGCTTTTTCTTGAAAAAGCGCAAGTCCATGGGCGACTACGAGTGGATGCTTACATGGCGATGTTTGAGGCAAAAGGGCACATGCTGGCGTACCGTGAACGTGGCGCTGATGGCGCAGGGCTTCCGGGAGGGCGTGTTCGGCTTCATGATCGCACTGCTCGTGTTCGTAAATACGGGCAATGAAATGAGCCTCGGCAACTTCTCGCTTATTACGTCGGCGGTGGCGCTGCTCAGCTTTATGATCGCCGGGAAGGTGCTGAAGCCGAAATATCGGCGGACGGCGATGCTGCTAGGGGCGTGCGTGATGGTGCTCATTATTTTGCCGTTCTTCTGGAAGGTGAACTTCTTTACGCTGCTGGTGTTCGGTGTCGGGGCGGCCCTATTTTATCCGCTGTATGCGATCCCGATGACCTCTACGGTGTTTGACCTGATCGGTGGCGACGAGGAGAGCGCGAAGAAGCGGGAGGAGTACATCGTCATGCGGGAGCTGGCTTTAAATGCGGGGCGGATCCTGGGAACCGCAGTGTTTATCACGGTGATCTCGTTCACCAAAGCGCCAGGGGCGATGAATTGGCTGCTGCTTGGCATTGGCAGTTCACCTTTGGTGGCTTGGTTTTTCATGCGCAAGGTACATGCTGTTTAAGCGAGAGTGTGAGTTTGGGAGTCGCGGCCGTTTCCCTGATCAGGTTGGGGAAGCGGCATTTTTGTATTGCGATTTAGGGTTTGACAAATAATGTCTGTAATTGGCATAATAACTATATGAACATATGCTCATATAATTGTATATATTGGGGTGAAACGCTTGGAATCTCGAGAGCATGATTTTTTGCCGGAGGAGACGGTGGATGAGGTGGCGCTGATGTTTAAGACGCTGTCCGATCCGTCGCGAATCCGTATTCTTTATTTGCTGTCTCAAGAGGAATGCTCTGTCGGGCATATTGCCGAGGTACTCAAAATGACACAGTCGGCCGTATCGCATCAATTAGGTTATTTGCGGACGCTGCGGCTGGTGAAGGTTCGAAGAGAAGGCAATAGTATGATTTATTCATACGAAGACGATCATGTGATTTCATTAATGAAACAGGCGATTCAGCACGCCGAGCATCGTTAGGAGTGGAGAGGATGGACAACAAGGTTAACAAAGGCCACGGGTCGGATTCGAATCCAAAGCATGATTGCCATGACCATGACCATGACCATGATCACGATCACAAAAATCACACTCATACGCAGGGACACGTCTGTGACCACACCCACGAACATAACCATGACGACACTCACGATCACAAGCATTCTCATGACCACGATCATGACGATGTCCAAGACCACTCCGCGCACCACGGGCACCACCACCATGGCCATCACCATCACGGACACCATCATGGACCGGGGGGCCACCACCACCACGGGCCAGCCGACGGAAGCAAACGGGGGCTAACGATAGCGCTGCTCATTACAGCGGGCATTATGCTACTGGAGTTTTTCGGGGGTTTCTTCACGAACAGCCTGGCGCTGTTATCGGATGCCGGGCATATGCTGAGCGATACCAGCTCCCTGGTGCTCAGCCTGGTAGCCGTCCGCTTTGCAGCAAAGCCGGCATCGGCGGCGAAGACGTACGGCTTTTACCGCTTTGAAATTTTGGCTGCGCTGTTCAATGCCGTGACCCTGCTGCTGGTAGCTGTCTGGATTATCCGCGAAGCGTATGAGCGCTTCCAGCATCCGCCGCAGGTTGCGGGGGGCAGCATGATGCTGATCGCATCGATCGGACTGATCGCGAATCTGGCCAGCGCCTGGTCGTTGGTGCGGCAGGGCGATGTGAAGAACAACCTCAACCTGCGAAGTGCCTATCTGCATATTCTTGGAGATGCGCTTGGCTCTGTTGGGGCGATGGCCGCCGGCCTTTTAATGATTATATTTCAGTGGTACTGGGCGGACCCGCTCATTTCCGTGCTCGTCTCCCTGCTCATCGTCAGAGGCGCTTACGACGTGGTGAAGCATTGCCTCAATATCCTGATGGAAGGAACGCCGCCGCATATTGATGCGAACGAGGTGCGCCAGGCTCTGGAGCAGCTTCCGGGCGTGCTTGATGTGCACGATCTGCACATTTGGACGATTTCATCCGGCCTGGATTCGCTTAGCGGACATCTGTTGATTGAAGCGGAGGCAGACAGTCAAGTCATTCTGAAGCAGGCGGTGGCGACTGTGGAACGCCGATTCCGCATCCATCACGTGACGATCCAGATTGAAGCGTCGCCCGATTTGCATAAGCCGCTGAAAGTGTAACCTGCGAGCGTTTCCTTGACAAAAAACACTTTGCCGATAAAATAAAAGGGAATAATGGCAGATGGAGTCTATACGGGAGGGAAATCCTACTCGTAGCAGACTCGATCCGAAAAGGAGCGGCGGCAGCATGAGCAAGAGCAGAAAAATGGTGAACAGCGTTACGGAGCTGATCGGGGATACCCCGGCAGTACGCGTCAGAAGACTGCTTGGAGAAGACGATGCGGAGCTGTATGTGAAGCTCGAGTATTTTAACCCCAGCGGCAGCGTGAAGGACCGCGCAGCTTTTAACTTGATCGCGCAGGCGGAAAAAGACGGGAAGCTGCAGCCAGGCGCGACTATCATTGAACCGACAAGCGGCAATACGGGCATTGGCCTTGCAATGAATGCCGCTGCAAAGGGCTACAAAGCGATTCTCGTCATGCCCGATAACATGACCAAGGAGCGGATCAACCTGCTCAAAGCCTACGGAGCGGAGGTCGTCCTGACGCCTGCGGCGGAGCGGATGCCAGGAGCGATCGCGAAGGCATTGGAGTTGAAGGAGCAAATTCCGAACAGCTTCATCCCGCAGCAGTTCGAGAACCACGCGAACCCGGACATTCACCGGATCACGACGGCGCCGGAGATTATCGAGCAAATGGAAGGCCGCTTGGACGCATTCGTAGCGACTTCCGGCACGGGCGGAACAATCACCGGGACGGGAGAAGTACTGCGTGCCCATCTACCGGGCATTCAGATTTACGTCGTGGAACCGAAAGGCTCACCGGTATTGTCGGGCGGCAAGCCAGGGCCACATAAGCTGGTCGGAACGAGCCCGGGCTTTATCCCTGCCATCCTCAATACTGGCGTATACGATGAGATCGTGCAGGTCGCCGACGAGCATGCGCTGCAGACGGCGCGCGACTTGGCAAGCAAGGAAGGCATCTTGGTCGGTCCATCGGCCGGAGCTTCCGTTTGGACGGGCATTCAGGTCGCCAAGAAGCTGGGCAAAGGCAAGCGGGTGCTGTGCATTGCGCCGGACACCGGCGAACGATATCTCAGCATGGGCATTTTTTAATTGCATACCGACTGTATGAATAGTGTTTGTCCCGTTGGACAGACGCTATTTTTTTAAATATTATTGCATATTTATTCATTTTATTGTATATTAATCAATGTAAGAACGATTGGAGAGGGGAACATCGCATGAAAATCGCGCTGCACAAAGAACTTCCAGCTGAAACGCAAGTTCAGCAGCTGATCGACTCCATTACAGAGCCCGCTGAAGCCGGTATGTCCGCCCACGAGATCTGCACTTCGAACGCCAGCGTGATCGCTGCCTATGATGAAGAGCGTCTGGTTGCCCTGGGGCGATTGGTGGATGGCTGCACAGGACCCCAAGCCTTCAAATTCGCGGTTCTGCCGGATTACAAGGAACGCCAAATTGAACGTTACATGCGCAAGCTGCTCATGCTGTAGTCGCCCAATATTGTGAAATGATCTGCCTCCACGCCGCTCGTGGAGGTTTTTTGCTTTGCCCTCCAGCCGTCAGGCGATGTGAATTACTCTTTGCCAAAAATAGCCCAATGGGTGTAATATGAAGGAATAACTGCTTAGGAGGACCAAAACCATGGAACAATTTAAGGCGAAGATCGTCGATCTGCTCAAAGAAGATGCGAGACGGACACCGGCGCTGATTGCGACAATGCTGGGTGCATCGGAGGCGGAAGTGGCGGCGGCGATCCGAGAGCTGGAAGATGCGCACGTAATCATTAAATATGCCACTGTCGTCAACTGGGCGAAGGTGGACAGCGAGAAGGTTACAGCTCTTATTGAGGTGCAAATTACGCCGGAGCGCGGACGCGGGTTCGACGCGATTGCCGAGCGCATTTATTTATATCCCGAAGTGAAATCCGTGTATTTGATGTCGGGAGCGTACGATCTGCTCGTCGAGATCGAAGGCAAGACGCTCAAGGAAGTGGCGTCGTTCGTCTCTAATAAGCTCTCCCCGATTGACCGGGTGCTTTCTACGAAAACCCATTTTATTTTGAAAAAATATAAGCAGGACGGCATTATTTTCGAAGAGCATGAGGATGACCGCCGTCTCTTAATCTCACCATAAAGGACGCTGAGGAGCAATGATAGAGCAGAAGCAAGATCAAGGAAGCAAATCGATGAGCCAATATTTGGCTCCGCTCGTGCGCGAGATCGCACCGTCGGGCATTCGCAAGTTTTTTGATCTCGTCAGCGCCAGCAAAGATATCATCTCCCTCGGCGTCGGCGAGCCGGATTTCAGTACGCCATGGCATGTCCGGGAAGCTTGCGTATACTCGCTGGAGCGCGGCAATACCAAATATACGCCTAACTCCGGATTGCCTGAGCTGCGCGAAGCGATTGCGGAGTATTTATATGAATCGTTCCATGTGCCGTATGAGCCGAAGGATGAGGTGCTGGTTACGGTCGGCGGCAGCGAAGCGATCGACCTGGCGCTACGCGCGTTGATTACTCCAGGGGACGAGATTCTCATTCCGGAGCCAACATACATTTCGTACTCTCCAATTGCAATGATCAGCGGCGGCAAGCCGGTCGGGATCGAGACGTTCGCCAAGGACCAGTTCAAGCTGAAGGCCGAGTCGCTGAAAGCAGCGATCACGCAGAAATCCAAGGTGCTGATCCTGTGCTACCCAAGCAATCCGACTGGCGGCATTATGACCTACGAGGACTGGCTGCCCATCGCCAAGCTGGTAGAAGAGAACGACTTGATCGTCATTTCGGATGAAATTTACGCTGAATTAACCTACGAGCACAAGCACGTCAGCTTCGCATCCATCCCGGGCATGCGGGACCGGACGATTCTCGTCAGCGGCTTTTCCAAGGCGTTCGCTATGACCGGCTGGCGGATGGGCTATGCCTGTGGACATCGGGAGCTCATCTCCGCGATGCTGAAGATTCACCAGTACACCGTCATGTGTGCACCTTCAATGGGGCAGGTGGCCGCGCTCGAAGCGCTGAGGAACGGGCTGGAAGAGAAGGACCGGATGGTAGAGTCGTACAATCAGCGCAGACGTTTGGTCGTGCACGGCTTCCGCGAAATCGGTCTGGAGTGCCATGAGCCGCAGGGCGCTTTCTATGCATTCCCTTCCATTCAAGCGACAGGGATGACCTCAGAGGAATTCGCTCAGCGGCTGCTCTATGAGGCGAAGGTCGCAGCGGTCCCGGGATCCGTATTCGGGCTCGGCGGAGAAGGCTTTATCCGCTGTTCCTATGCGTATTCCGTCAATCAGCTGCTGGAAGCGATTGAGCGCATCGGGAAATTTATAAACAAATTGTAATTTCGACAAAATAGGATAAAAGTAACCCGTTTTCAAGTTCCCTCAAAACTGGTATCTTAGATGTATAAGAAGTTTCATATAATTAATATTATATGTGACTTTCTATATACAGGACTAAAGATGTAACACAGGGGGAGGGAAGATTTATGGCTTTTCCGGAATATCAGCTTCGTCAGACCTTGCATATCGGCTGGATTCGTGAAGACGATCATCGGGCTAAGTGGATTCTTGGAAAACGAAAGCGGGCCTCGGCTGCAGTATCGTTAGAGGACGATATTTACCGGCTGCGTATTGAGCTGGAAGAGCTTGTGCTCGGCGGGAACAGCCTAACTTCCCCGAGGGTAGTCGAGATCAGCATGGAGCTGGACAAAAAAATCAACGAATATATGAACAAACACCAAAGGGGCCGATATTAATCGGCTTCTTTTTTTGTGGGCTGGCGGCGGGCTGCGTTTTGAAACGAACGGTTCGTTTATGATAAGATGGAAAAAATAGAAAACTAGAGCCCGGCGAAGGAGAAGAGATGCGGACTATGAGAGGGAAATGGCTGATTGTTGTACTGCTGCTGGTGGTGGCGCTAGCCGGCTGTGATAATGGACCGAAGGCGGACGTTTCTATTTTCATGATGTCCTCCCAGGGTATTCCTTCAGAGGTAGGGGATAAGCTAGGCCAATCGCTGCAAAGCAAGCTGGGAGCAGCACCGACCGTAAGGCTGAATACGACGCCGATTTTTTCGATGGATAAAATGGTCGTGGAAATTGCCGCAGGCGAGAATGGCATTCTCATTATTCCAGGAGAGCAATTTAAGGCGCTGGGGCAGCAGGGCGGCTATGTATCACTGGATGACGTGGCGAAGCCGGAGGATTTTCCTGATGGCGTTCTGGAGCTGACCGACAACGGCAAGACGGAGAAGCACCTGTACGGCATTCCGATGGAAAAAACCAAATGGTTTACGGAGTTAAATTTAAACGGCAAAAACCTTTTCGCGTTCATCCCGGCCAACGCCCCGGATAAGGAGAAGGCGAAGCAAGTGCTGAAGCAGATTGCTCAAAAGTGAGAAGCTCGTTTTGCCCTCTGCTGATGGATGCGGATCCGTGGCAGGGGGCATTTTTAACGTTAGGAGATGAATAATCGTGCTTAAATACAGTGGAAAAAAAACGTGGCTGGCTGCGGTCATTGGGGTGACGGTGATCGCGGCCTTGACCGGCTGCGGAGGAGGTAGTACCAATAAAGTGCCGGGGCAGGGAGAACTAGTGGCTCCGCCGAAGGCGTCCGGTGGGACGAATGCAGGGACCGTCGCTGCCAAGCGGACGACGTATCCGCTGAAGATTAAGGATGCGACGGGGAAAGAATTTACCTTTGCCAAAGCGCCGGAGCGCATTGCTTCGGTTTCGCCGGCAGAGACGGAAACGCTGTATGCCTTGGGGCTGGGCGATAAGGTGGTCGGGGTGTCGGACTTCTGCGATTATCCTGCTGAAGTGAAATCGAAGCCGAAGCTCGGAAGCATCGTGAAGCCCAATGAAGAGGCGCTGATCGCGGCCAATGCGGATTTGATCATGACCGGCGTGTCGATGCCGACGCCCACCGTGGAGAAGCTGCGGGAGCTGAAGGTGAATTTGTTCAAGGTCGAGCCGAAAACGATAGATGATATCATTAACAACATTAAGCTTATGGGGCAAATTTTTGACCGTCAGGAGCAGGCCGAGAAGCTGGCCGCCTCCATGGAAGCCGACCGCAAGAAGGTGGCGGATGCCGTGAAGGACGTCAAGCCGGAGCAGAAGAAAAAGGTGTTCATCGAGATTTCTCCGGGCTGGACGGTTGGCAAAGGCGAGTTCATCGATGAGCTGATTACGGCTGCAGGCGGGGTGAATGTGGCTTCTAGCGAGAAAGGCTACGTGCAGCTAAGCGAGGAGAAAGTGATTGCGGCGAATCCGCAGGTCATTTTGTATCCGAAAAATTTAGTCGACGATTCGTCCAAGAAAAACATGGATCAGCTGATCCGCGCGCGAAGTGGGTGGAATCAGATCGATGCGGTGAAAAACAACAAGCTCGTCGGTGTAGACGACAACATGATGAGCCGTCCGGGTCCCCGCATTACGGCGGCGCTGGTGGAATTCGCGAAAGGCATCTACCCAGATTTGGTGAAATAAAATGAGGCGGAAGCTGTGGATCTGGGGAGGGGCGGCACTGGCTCTGCTGGTGCTGTCCGCTACGGTGGCGTTGTCGATTGGGACGGTCAGCGTACCGCTGGTGCACGTGTGGGAAATTTTGCTGCATCGGATTCCCGGCTGGGGAGAGCGGATTCCGGTGGAGTGGAACGTCGCGGCGGAGCAAATTGTTTGGCGGGTCCGGCTTCCGCGGATGGTGCTCGGCATTTTGGTCGGAGCTGCATTGGGGCTGGCCGGTGCGTCCTTTCAGGGCGTGCTGCGCAACCCGCTGGCCGATCCTTATACGCTGGGTGTCTCGTCGGGGGCGTCGGCTGGGGCTGCGTTTTTGATCCTGTTCGGGCTGCAGCTCGCTTGGTTCGGGATGTGGACGGTGCCGGTGGTGGCCTTCGGAACAGGGGCGTTGACGCTTGGCGCGGTCCTGCTGCTGGCGAGAACCGACGGGAAGCTGCGGATGGAGACGGTTATTTTGTCCGGGGTGGTTATGCAGGCTTTTCTTGGTGCCTTCGTCTCGTTAATGGTAGCGCTGTCTAAGCAGGTCATTAACGAGATTTTGTTTTGGACGATGGGAAGCCTGGCGCTGCGGGGATGGAGCTATTCGTTGGTACTGCTGCCATACTTGGCGGTCGGCACGCTCGTGCTGCTCAGCTGCGGGCGGGCGATGAATGTGTTTGCGTTGGGCGAAAAGCAGGCGGCGCACCTCGGCGTGAACGTCGAGCGGACGAAGCTCGTCGTGCTGGTCGCTGCGACGCTCATGACGGCAGCTGTGGTGTCGGTGTCCGGTGTGATCGCTTTTGTCGGGCTGCTCGTTCCGCATTTGCTTCGGCTAATCGTCGGACCGGATTACCGGCTGCTGCTTCCGCTCTCGCTCGTTGGCGGGGCGATCTATGTGCTCTGTGCGGATACGATCGCACGCATGGCGCTAAGCCCGACGGAGCTGCCGCTTGGGGTGGTGACGGCGTTTATGGGGGCGCCGTTCTTTGCCTATTTGCTGAGGCGCAGTCGGCGAGGGGATCGTGGGCAGGCTGGGTAAAGCGGGATGGTGGCTTGAGACCGAGATGAATGCGGGACAATCATGGATTTCATTCGCCCCTGTTTAGGAGGAGCTTGGCGATGGTTAGAGTGGATGTGGGGCGGCTGAGTAAGGTGTTTGGCTCGCGCAGAGTGCTGGAGGAGGTCAGCTTTCAAGTGAAGCCCGGGGAATGGCTGGGCATCTTGGGGCCGAACGGAAGCGGGAAGTCGACGCTGCTGCAGCTGATCGCAGGTGTCGATCGGCCAGCGACGGGGGAGGTGCGGCTGGATGACCAGCCGGTGGGACAGCTGGCTAGACAGGCGCTGGCACGGAAGCTGGCGGTGCTCCAACAGGAAGCGCTTCCTCCGCTAAGCTACACGGTGCGCGAGGTGATCGAGATGGGGCGGTACCCGTTCCAGAACTGGCTCGGGGACGAGCCGGACGCGTCGGCAGGGTATGCGGAGACACTGGTCGAGCGAATTCTGGAGGAGCTGAGGCTCGGAGCGCTCGCGGAACGTCCCTTGGATCGGCTGAGCGGAGGAGAACGCCAGCGGGTAGCACTGGGCAAAGCGATGGCACAGGAGCCGCAGCTGCTGCTGCTCGATGAGCCGACGACCTTTCTGGACATCGGCTATCAGGTGGAGATGATGAGCCTGGTGCGCACCTGGCAGCAGGAGCGGGGGCTGACGGTCATTTCGGTGCTGCATGATTTGAACCTGGCGGCGCAGTATTGCGATCGGCTGATGCTGCTGCACGATGGGCGTGCGGCAGGCCTTGGGAAGCCGGAGGACGTGCTGACCGCTGAATTGCTGGAGCGCGTCTATGGGACGCGTCCGTATATTTTGCCGCACCCGGATAGCGGTGTACCGCAAATATTGCTTGGGAAGGGGAATTGACGTGAAGAATCTGTCTTTGGTAGAGGTAATCAACGGTATTAAGCCGCTCGATGAGCGGAAGGTGGAGGAAGCGGCGCAGCATTTGGACCAGCTGACGAAGCCGCCGGGCAGCTTGGGCCGACTGGAGGAGGTTGCCAAGCAGCTGGCAGGCATCCGAGGAGAGGTTAAGCCGGAGCTGGGGCGCAAGGCGGTCATCGTGATGGCCGGCGACCATGGCGTTTGCGAGGAGGGGGTCAGCGCCTTCCCGGCGGAGGTGACGCCGCAGATGGTGCTCAACTTCCTGCATGGCGGAGCAGCGGTCAATGTGCTGTCACGGCATACGGGCGCCGATGTCGTCTGCGTCGATATCGGGGTGAATGCCGAGCTGGAGCATCAGAGTCTGTACTCGCGCAAGGTGCGCTACGGGACGGCCAACATGGCCAAAGGGCCGGCGATGACGCGCGAGGAAGCGGAGCGGGCGGTGATGGTTGGCGTGGAGCTGGTAGCCGAGCTGGTCGGACAAGGCTACGGCCTGTTTGCCACCGGCGAGATGGGCATCGGCAACACGACGGCCAGCGCAGCAATTCTGGCCGTGCTCGGAGGCGCGGACGTGGTGAGCGCCGCTGGGCGCGGCACCGGCATCGACGATGCGAGGCTGCAGCATAAGCAGGCGGTCATCCGCCGTGCGCTGGAAGTGAATGAGCCGGATGCGGCGGATCCGCTCGGCGTGCTTGCTAAGGTCGGCGGATTGGAGATCGCCGGACTGGTCGGGGTGATTCTAGGCGCCGCCCACCACCGCTGTCCCGTCGTCATCGACGGGTTCATCTCGTCGGCGGCCGCTCTGATCGCAGCGCGGTTGGCGCCGCTGAGCACCGCGTATATGATCGCCTCGCATCTGTCGCAGGAGCAGGGGCATGCCCGTCTGCTTGAGGAGATCGGGCTCGTGCCGATGCTGCGGATGGACATGCGGCTCGGCGAAGGGACCGGTGCGGTGCTGGCGTTTCCGCTGATCGAGGCGGCCGTGAAGCTGGTCAAGGAAATGGCCACCTTCGCGGATGCGGGCGTTTCTACGGGTACTGAGGAGCACTGAGCGGATGAAGGTACTCGTAACGGGCGGCGCGCGAAGCGGCAAAAGCGCGTTCGCGGAAGCGTATGCCGCTAGGCTCAGCGAGCAGGAGCAGCGACATGGACAGGAACGAGGACAGGAGCAAGGACAGGGGAGAGAGCGGGAGCAGGCGGTCTATATCGCCACGGCCCAAGCTTATGATGAAGAGATGCGGGAGCGCATCGCACTGCACCGGCGGGACCGGGAGGCGCACGGCTACCGCTGGACGACGGTGGAGGAGCCGTACGCATTGGCGGAAACGCTGCAAGCTGCCGAGGCTCCGGTCGTGCTCGTCGATTGCTTGACACTGTGGCTGTCTAACTGGCTGCTGCGGATGGAGCACGAGGTGGAGGCCGAGCGCAAAGTGGAGGCGAAGATCGAAGAGCTAGTTAGCGCGTTCGTAGCGTGTCGCAGCCAGATCGTGCTGGTGACGAACGAGGTAGGCTATGGCCTTGTGCCGGAGTACAAGCTGGGCCGGCAATTCCGCGATTTGTCCGGGCGCATGAACCAACGGCTGGCGAAGGTGGCGGACCAGGTATTCCTTGTCACCTCAGGCATCCCCGTGGAGCTGAAAAGCCAAGCGTTCAGGCTGACCTAAAGCGGAGAATCCGCGCTGGAGGGGCCCGAAGTCCGCGAAGGGCTCGCCGTAGGCGGTAAATCCGCGTTGGAGAGTCCAGTGGATCGCAAGGGGCGTGCCGAAAGCGGGAAATCCGCGTTGGAGGGCCGGTGGGCTGCAAAGGGCTGCTTTTTCATAATCAAACGTGCGGGGGAACGGTTTTGTTATTGTATGGGGTGCAGGAAACGCTGTGGATGGTGCTTGCCGCTATTATCGTGGATTGGATCGTCGGCGATCCGTCCTGGCGATGGCTGACGCACCCGGTCATTTGGATCGGGCGATGGATTACGTCGCTGGAAAAGGCGCTGCTTGGGAGCCGGGGGGCGTCAGATCAACGGAAACAGCAGCTAGGTGTGCTTTTGACACTGGTTACCGTGTGTGCGGCGTTTGGCTGCACGTGGCTCATCGTCTGGCTCGCGGGCGCGATCCATCTTTGGCTGGGCTATGCGGTGAACGTCTGGTTTATATCCACCACCATGGCCGTGAAGGGCTTAAAGGAAGCGGCCGTAGCGGTGTATCGCCCGCTGGAGGAAGGGCGGATGGATGAGGCGCGGAAGTATGTCGGCTACATCGTAGGAAGAGAAACCTCGCATCTGGACGAGGCGGAGGTCACGCGCGCGGCGGTCGAGACGGTGGCAGAGAACATCGTCGATGCGGTTGTGTCGCCCATCTGCTATGCCCTGCTCGGCGGGGCACCGCTGGCCATGCTGTATAGAGCTTCTAATACGCTCGATTCGATGGTTGGCTACAAGAACGACAAGTACCTGTACTTCGGCTGGGCGTCGGCCCGTTGGGACGACGTACTGAACTGGCTCCCGGCCCGGCTGACGGGCCTGCTGCTGGGGGCCGTCGCGTGGGCAACGCCAGGGCTTTCGGCAGCGCGGTCGTTCGCTGCGGTCCGGCGCTTCGCCCACCTGCATCCGAGCCCGAACAGCGGCATCCCGGAATCCGCGGTAGCGGGGGCGCTCGGCATCGAGCTGGGCGGGGTGAACGTGTATCACGGCCGGGTCAGCGAGCGGGCGCGAATGGGCTGGCCGCTGCGCGAACGGGGGCGGGAAGATATTGTGAAGACCGTGCGGATGATGTATGCGGTCAGCTTTTTAATCGCGGGAGGGCTGCTGCTGTGCGCGCTATGGATGGACTGAAGGGCTGGGGTGCGGCGCTGATTGCTGCGTTTCAATTTTTGACCCGATTGCCGCTGCCGGTGAATTTGCACTATGATGATGCGTTGTTTCGTCGCAGCGTTGTGTTTTACCCCGTGGTCGGGGTCGTGCTGGGCTGGTTGCTCGTTGGCATTGGACAAATGCTCCTCCTGATCGGTGTGCCGGTGCTCCCAGCCGCTGCATTGCTGCTCGCCAGCTGGGTAATACTGACCGGCGCACTTCATCTAGACGGCTTGATGGATACCGCAGACGGCATCCTAAGCCACCGGTCGCGCGAGCGGATGCTGGAAATTATGAAAGACAGCCGCGTTGGCGCGATGGGGGTGGTAGCCTGCGTTTTGGTGCTGCTGCTAAAATGGTCCTTGCTGCAGGAGCTGCTCAAACAGGGCGCGAGCCCGCAGCTCTTTCTGCTGCCGTTAGCCACGCTGTGGAGCCGCTGGTTTATGGTGGTCGCCATCGCGAGGTGGCCATATGCAAGGCAGGAACAGGGCGGCGGCATGGGCGGGATGTTTCGCGGCATCGGCTGGTTCACGCTGGCCGTACAGACTGGTTTAGCTGTGCTGGCCGCATGCTTTACGGCGGAGGCGGCTGGCTTCGAAGCTTCGCGGGCGTGGGCGACAGCAGCTCTCTTCGGAGCGGTCTCGGGCGCAGCGGGCTTGATCATGAGCCGATATTTAAGCAGCAAGCTCGGCGGCTTGACCGGCGATACGTATGGTGCGATGAACGAGCTTTTGGAGGCGGTTCTACTGCTTCTTTTGCTATGGGCCATCGGAAGCTAGCAGGTGGTTAACAGCAAGCGAAGCGCTGCATATTACAACTATAGGGGGACGAATACATGCTGGAGCGTTACGGACACGGCGGCGATTTGTGGACGGCGGCGGAGTCGTTCGGCCGGCCGAAGGAGCAGTTTCTCGACTTCAGCTCGAACATGAACCCGCTCGGACCGCCAGAGGTGATCGGCCGCCTTGTGCAGGAGCGATGGCAGGAGGTGGCCCATTATCCGGATCCTGCGGTCCGGGAGCTGACACGGATGCTCGCCCAAAAGCACGGCGTGGAGCCGGAGTGCATTCTCGTCGGCAACGGCGCGGCGGAGCTGATCGACTTGGCCGTGCGGGTGCTGCAGCCGGGGGTGACGGGTCTCGCAAGGCCATCGTTTTCGGAGTACGAGGAGGCGGTGGACAAAATCGGCGCGCAGGTGCTGGATATCCCGCTGCAAGCGTCTTCAGGCTTCGAGCTGCAGCTGGCGGAGGTGCAGGCGGCATCGAAGCATTGTGATGTCCTGTTCCTCGGGCACCCGAACAATCCGACCGGACGACTGCTGCCAAAGTCCGTCGTGCAGTGGCTGCGTGGCGGGGACGTCCCGGCAGTCATCGATGAAGCGTTCCTCGATTTCTCGGAGCGCGAGGAGGAGCTGACGCTCATCCCAGCGGCGGCTCGCAGCCGGAATCTGACGGTCATCCGCTCGATGACCAAATTTTATTCGATCCCGGGACTGAGGCTCGGCTATGCCGTGGCACATCCAGATCGGATCAAGGCCATGCGCCGGCTGCAGGTGCAGTGGAGTGTCAATGCGCTCTCGCAATGGATCGGAACAGCAGTCCTAGCGGAAAAAGCATTTGCCAAGCGCACGCTAGCATGGCTCCCCAAGGAGCGTGCATGGCTGACCGCCGGGCTCAAAAAATTGGGGCTCATGGTATATGACAGTGACACCAATTTTATTTTGTTCTCGCTGAAGTCATTGGGCTTGAAAGTGCAGGAGCTGCAAGCCGAAATGGGGCGGCGAGGCGTGCTGATCCGCGACGCCTCCCTGTTTAAGGGGCTGAGCGACAGCGACGTCCGGGTGGCTGTGAAGCTGCGCGAGCACAATGAGCGGCTGCTGCAGGAGCTGGAGGCGGCCCTGAATATGCTAACCGACGCAGTCACGGCGACAACACCGCCTGCACCCACAGAGCACGTCGCCCCTGTCACAAGCCGCCTTGCACCCACGCTAATGCTGCAGGGCACGGCCTCCGATGTCGGCAAAAGCCTGCTAACGGCGGCGCTCTGCCGCATCCTGCTGCAGGACGGCCGGCGCGTGGCTCCGTTCAAGTCACAGAACATGTCGCTGAACTCCTACGTCACGCCGGACGGAAAAGAAATCGGCCGGGCGCAGGGCATGCAGGCGGACGCCTGCCGCATTGCGGCGACGACCGACATGAACCCGATTTTGCTCAAGCCCAAAAAAGACATGGTCGCCCAAGTCGTCGTCCACGGCAAGCCGTACCGCGATCTGGAAGCCAGGGCGTACCGTGAGCAGTACCTCACGGTGGCGGAAGGCATCGTGAAGGAGGCACTGCACCGGCTAAGGGAAGCGTACGACGTCGTGGTGCTGGAAGGCGCGGGCAGTCCCGCGGAGGTCAACCTGAAGGACCGCGACATCGTCAATATGCGGCTGGCCGGTTGGGCGGAGGCGCCCGTGCTGCTGGTGGCCGATATCGACCGAGGCGGTGTATTTGCGTCCATCGTAGGGACGCTGGACATCTTAACCCCAGAGGAACGCGATCGCGTCCAAGGGTTCATCATTAATAAATTTCGCGGGGACGTTTCGCTGCTGCAGCCCGGCATCGACTGGCTGGAGGAGCGAACGGGCAAGCCGGTGCTTGGCGTTATCCCTTACTTGCCGCAGCTGGGGCTGGAGGACGAGGATTCGGCCTCACTCGATCGCAGACTGGCTGAGACCGCCTTTGCCTCCTCCATGCCCGATCTGCTGGATATCGCCGTGATCCGGCTGCCCCGGCTCTCCAACTTCACGGACGTCGATCCGCTGGACTATGAGCCGGATGTGCGGCTGCGCTACGTGACCACCGCCGAGGAGCTCGGCCGGCCTGATGCCGTCATTTTACCGGGCAGTAAAAATACGGTCGACGACCTGCTGTACCTTCGGCAGAGCGGTCTGGACCGGAGGCTGATCGACTATGCTCTGGAGGCGCAAGGGGCGCTTGTGGGCATATGCGCGGGCTACCAAATGCTCGGCGAGCGGCTGCTCGATCCCGAGCTGGTAGAATCGGATCAGCCGAAGCTGAGCGGGCTGGGGCTTTTTCCGACGGAGACGGTGTTTACGAAGGACAAACGCACGGTGCTGGCAAGCGGCACAACGAGTTTATATGGCACCGGCACCAGCCTGCCGATTCAGGGCTACGAAATTCACATGGGCCGGACGTCATTCCTACAGCCTGTGGAGCACCCCTTCCTGCTGCTGCATGAAAACGGCAGCCATCATGCCGATGGCGTTATCAGTGCGAACGGGCGCTGTTGGGGAACGTACGTACATGGGATCTTGCACAACGACGATTTCCGGAGAGCGTGGCTGAACACTCTGCGCGAGCGCAAGGGCTGGCCTGCTCTGCCGGCGGAGCTGCGGTTCATGGAGCGAAGAGAAGCGGCGTTCGACCGGCTTGCAGACCATGTCAGAGCTCACTTGGATATGAAGCGGTTATATGCGATGATAGATGTAACGTAATCAAGCGACTGATTTTAAAACAAGGTGTGGGAGGGGAATCGCATGAAAATCTACACAAGAACCGGCGATGCAGGGCAAACCGGGGTAATCGGCGGCCGCGTGGACAAAGACGATGCCAGGGTCGAAGCGTACGGGACGGTGGATGAGCTGAACTGTTTTGTCGGTCAGGCGATCGGGTTTCTGGATGCGGGGCGCGATGCGGATCTGATGGCGGATCTGCTGGAGATCCAGCATGAGCTGTTCGATTGCGGCGGGGATTTGGCGCTGCTGAAGCCGGATCAGAGACCGTTCAAGGTGACGGCGGAGATGGTCGACCGGCTGGAGACGTGGATCGACAAGTACGATGCGGAGACGCCGGACATTCAGCGGTTTATTTTGCCTGGGGGGACGCAGGCTTCCTCAGCGCTTCACGTTTGCCGGACGGTATGCCGCCGGGCTGAACGCCGGGTGGTGACGCTGGCCCGCAAGCAGCCGATCAACGAAGAAGTGCGTAGGTATTTGAACCGGCTTTCTGATCTGTTTTTCACCGTAGCCCGGACGGCCAATCACCGCGCAGGCTCCCCGGATGTGGAGTATGTGCGAAGCGCAGAGGTGTTCAAACGCAAGCCATGAGCTATTACAAGCCTTTAGAGTACATCGTTCCGGCGGAGGAAGACGGCTTTATGCTGCGGACGATTTTGCAAAAACGACTGATGATTTCCCGCAAGCTTCTGTCCCGGCTGAAAATGACCGAGCAGGGGATTACCGTGAACGGGGAACGCAAGTATATCGACATCAAGGTAAAGGCGGGCGACCAGGTGGCGGTGCGGATGGTGGAGGAAACGTCGGACGATATTTTGCCCCAGCCGATTCCGCTGGACATTGTGTACGAGGATGAAGAGCTGCTGGTGCTGAACAAGCCGGCGGGCCGCATCGTCCATCCGACGCACGGCCATTATACCGAAACGCTGGCGAACGGGGTCGTCTACTATTGGCAGCAAAAGGGTGCGAATTACCGCTTTCGTCCGATTCACCGGCTCGATCAGGAAACATCGGGGACGCTCGCCATCGCCAAAAACCCGTACGTCCACCAGCAAATCTCCGAGCAAATGCAAGCCCACGAGCTGAAAAAAGAGTACGTCGCCCTCGTGCACGGCTGCCTGTCTAGCGACGAAGGCACGGTGGATGCGCCGATCGATCGTGATCCGGAGCAGCCGCACGTCCGCATCGTGACCGAATCCGGCTATCGCGCGGTGACGCACTATCGGGTGGAGCGCCGCTTTCGGGAAGCTACACTCGTTCGACTGTGGCTGGAGACGGGCCGAACGCATCAAATTCGAGTGCATATGAAGCACTTGGGCCATCCGCTCATTGGAGATAAGATGTACGGACTTACAACGCTAGACGATGTACCTCCGGATCACGGAATGGCGCGCCATGCACTGCATGCGGTCACACTCGGCCTAACGCATCCGATTCGCAAAGAATGGATGGAATTCCATGCGCCGCTCCCAGACGATATGCAGCAATGCATCGAGCAGCTGCTGGACCATTAAAAAAATCCGCTCTTCCAAGGCGTAAAGGGAACCATGCCCTGTACCTTGAATCAGCGGATTTTTTTCTTCACTGCTTTACGGCTGCAGCATGCCCAAATACTCCTTCATGGCTAACGCAAGGTCATCCATCGCGATGGAGCTTGGCAGCAGCTGTCTGGCGCTCCATCCGGCCCCGCGGCTTGCCATGTAGGCGACGGGGTATGGCGTCACGGTCACCTGCTGCGTGCGAAAATGCTTAACGGCTCGAACCATATGCGAGGCGGAGGTGACCAGAATCGGATGCTGAAAGCCGTGCTCCCTCAGCATTTGAGCGGAATTGACCGCATTTTCCTGCGTGGTGCGGCTGCGATCCTCCAGCAAAATGTCGGTCTGCGGCACCCCCATCGCAATCAGCGCCCGCTTCGAGATCTGCCCCTCATTGCCCGAATTCTCGTACACCTGTCCTCCCGAGATGAGGATGGGGAGCTTTTTTCTCGCGTACAGCTCGACCACGGCTGCCATCCGGCTCATCGTAGTCTGACTGAGGCTGCTTTGATCATGCGGTCCGCTGGCATCGGGGGTTCCGGTCACTGCGCCGCCCGTCAGCACGACGTACACGTCGCCATTGATGGCCGCAGGCGGTTCGTAGCGGCTCTCCAATGAGCGCAGGGCCGACTCCCCGACAGGCGGAATGGACACTAGATACAGCAGCGCCGTAAAGCCGAGAAGCACCCATGCAATTTTACTCTGATGCCTGTAGAGCAGCCACACGCTTACAGCCAGCATCAGCACGATGAATAAGCCGGGAGGCAGCACAAACATATATAACGCTTTTAGCACATAAATCATGGTTGGAACGCTCCGGTCAGATGAAATGGACAATCCATTTTCATTATCGGCGGATTGGCATTATTTTTCAACTAAAGGTATGGTAAGTCGGATTTTTAGTGTGTGAATTGAGCGTTTTCGTTTGCAGGAGGGCGGCTTTCATCGGTATAATTGAGGACAGACCACCGTACACTCTACTAATCGATAAGGATGGAAATAACACATGAACGGCAAACGCGTCACAATGTACTGGTATCCCCAATGCGGCACCTGCCGCAACGCACTGAAATCGCTGAAGGAGCAGGGAGTGGAGGTCGAGACGATCCATTTGTTTGAAACCCCGCCTTCCGCTGCCCACTTGAAAGAGCTGATTGCCCAGAGCGGGCTCGAGATTAAAAAATGGTTCAACACCTCCGGTGAAGTGTATAAGGAAATGAAGCTGAAGGACCAGCTGCCGGGGATGAGCGCAGAAAATATGATCGAGCTGCTGGCCTCGAACGGAAGGCTGATCAAGCGTCCGGTCGTAACGGATGGACAACAGGTTACGGTCGGCTTTAAGCCGGAAACGTATGCGGAAGTCTGGGGGAGCACGAACAACTAATTCTGGAGGGGGAACGCTGTTGCCGAACCAACCGAAACCGAAGAAGCAAAACCCGCTGTGGTATCTCGGTGCCGCAGTGATGTTCATTTTGGCCAAGGGTAAGTCGCTGCTGGCGCTGTTAAAGTTCGGCAAATTCGGCGGCGTGCTGATATCGATGCTGCTGTCGGTCGGAGCCTATGCGATTATTTATCCGTGGCAATTCGCGATCGGCTTTGTGCTGCTGATCTTCGTCCATGAGCTGGGACATGTCATAGCCGCCAAGCAGAAGGGGCTGCCGGTCACAGCACCGGTGTTTATCCCGTTTCTCGGGGCATTGATCAGCATGAAAAAGCATCCCCGCGATGCCGTAACCGAGGCTTATATGGCTTACGGCGGTCCGCTGTTGGGCACGATTGGTGCACTCGCCGTCTTTGTAGCTGCCTATCTGACGGATAGCGAGCTGTTTTACTCGCTGGCCTACGTCGGTTTTTTCCTCAACTTGCTCAATCTGCTTCCGATCCATCCGCTGGACGGCGGGCGTATTGCTACGGCAATCTCCCGTTGGCTGTGGCTGATCGGCTTAATCGGCGGCTTATTTATCATTATTTATATTCGTTCGATCTTGTTCTTCATCATCTGGGCTATGTTCGCGTACGACCTGTACAAAAAATATGTCAAGCACCGTCACCACGGCGAAGAACGGTTCGTCACGGCCAGCTTCCTTGTATCAGCCGAGCCGCTTATCGAGCAGGGCTATCTCATCCCCGGCACCGAGCATAAACGCGAGCTGCCTTTTGTCACTTTTTCCGACCTGGACGGTCAGCAATATGTGCGGGTGATGTGGGAGTCGCTGGATTTTAAAGGGACGGTCCCGCTGATGCATCAAGGCTTGATCAAGCGGGCGCATGTGACGAAGCTGGACCATTTGCAAAAAGAAACCGGCCTGCATCTGATGATCCACTGCCAGATCGACTATACGCTGTATCAAAATGACAAGTACTATGACGTGCCTGTCGCCTCCCGCTGGAAATTCGGGATTGCGTACGTACTGCTCGCCGGCTTCCTGGTAGGGATGATGGCGCTTGTGCACCGCTTAGGCGATTTGAACGTGTGACGAAGCTCGAACGCATTAATGGACTAAATGATTAACCGCATAAACTTGTGCTGCACTACTCTCACTTTATTCGAAAAAGAGGTTAACCCCATGAAGCAATTACGTTCTAATCGGCTGGCCGAACTCGGGTCGGCTATTTTTTCTGAAATGGCAGCGTGGAAAAAAGAAGTCATGGACCGCGGCGTCGACGTCATCGATCTGGGCATTGGCAGTCCGGACCGTCCGCCGTCCGCCCGGGTGATCCAAGCGCTGCAAGAAGCGGTCGCGGATCCAAGCGTGTACGGGTATCCGACCTCTGAAGGCAGCCTGCCGTTCCGGCAAACCGTCGCGAAGTGGTATAAGCATCGCTTTGGCGTCGAATTGAATCCCGAGACGGAGATCGTCACGCTGATGGGATCGCAGGATGGACTGGCGCATTTGGCGCTGTCGGTTACGGATCCGGGAGACATCGTCATGGTGCCGGACCCAGGCTATCCGATATATTCCGCCAGCCTGGTCATCGCAGGGGTCACACCTTATTTCCTGCCGCTGCGGGAGGAGAATGATTTTCTCCCTGACCTGGAGCAAATTCCGCACGAAGTGGCTTCCAAAGCCAAATTTATGCTGCTCAACTATCCGAGCAATCCGTTGTCGGCGGTGGCTACGCGGGAGTTTTTCGAGCGCCTGGTTGCGTACGCGAAGCGTCATGAGCTATTGATCGTACATGATTTGGCTTATTCCGAGATGGCATTTGACGGCTTTCGACCACCAAGTATTCTGGAAGTCGAAGGGGCTAAGGAGTGCGCCGTTGAGTTCCATTCCTTGTCGAAAAGCTTCAACATGGCCGGCTGCCGCATCGCGTTTATGGTCGGCCGATCCGATGTGGTCGAGTCGCTCCGCATTCTCAAGTCGAATATCGACTATGGGGTGTTTGTGGCTGTGCAGCGAGCTGGGATCGCAGCGCTGGAGGAGGACATGTCTCCGGAGAGCACGCCAGTGGCTGGCACGTATGAGCGGAGACGGGATATTGTCGTGGATGGCTTGCGCCAAGCAGGTTGGAATATAGCCAAGCCGAAGGCTACGATGTTCATCTGGGCGCGCATTCCGGAGGGCTGGACATCTCGACAAATTTCCCGGGAAATGCTGTATAAGGCAGGCGTTGTCGTAATTCCGGGCGACGCGTTTGGACAAGAGGGTGAAGGCTACGTCCGCATTGCGCTGGTGCAGGAAGAGGATCGCCTGCGGGAGGCGGTTGCGCGGATCGGAAAGTTTCTTCACGGCGCACAAGATTGAGTGAATGGAAATGGACATGAACATGAAAAGCTACCTCAAAAACGCGGATGTACTCCTTCGAAAGGGCTCCGATCAGGGACATTTCTTACATAGCGCGCGCTAGAGCGCCCGATCGACAGCTAGCGTGGGCTGCAAAGCGGAAAAACCGCGCTAGAACGCCTGATCAACAGTTAACGCGGGCTGCAAAGCGGAAAAGCCGCGCTAGAGCGCCCTGAGGTCAGTCAGCAGGGCCAGACAATTAAATACAATTCGAGCCTGCCGGCTAATCGGCGGGCTCTTTTTTCCTCCCTCACCGAACAATCCACTCCGTTTATATTCTGTTTATAAATTGACCCGTATGATGCAGAAGTAAGGTCATTGACAGAGAACGGACGGGAGTCCGGTTCGGATAAGGAGAGATGCAAATGGCAAGAACATACACAGAAGGTGAAATAACGAATAAAGGCAATTGGCGCGCGTTTGTCCGCTTGCTGATGCAGGCGAATCCGCCTAAGCTAATTTTAACCATTGCGCTGACGCTAAGCATCATATCTACATTGGTGGGGCTCATGATCCCACTGTTTACGAAAAACGCCGTCGACAGCTTCTCGGTCAGCTCCATCAGCTGGACGCAGATCGGTGGCATGGGGGTCGCTTTTATCTTGATGGCTATCGGTTCGGGGATCTCGATCTACCTCCTGAACTATGCGGGTCAGTGTGTCGTGGCGGGCATTCGGGATCGCCTGTGGAAAAAGCTGCTGGTGCTTCCGGTTCGCTATTATGATAACAACCAGACGGGCGAAACCATCTCCCGAATGACGAATGATACCGCGGTCATCAAAGAGCTGACCTCTATCAGCGGATTTTCGCGCGCATTAAAGAGTGATACGATCTCCGACGCAGAGCGCACACATTACCTCGATATCATCGAAGCGGAAAGCAAGCGCTTATCGAAGTTAAGCGACAATCTGCTCAAGCTCTCTTCGCTCGAGTCTCAGCAGCATCCGTTTGAGCCGCGCAGCTTCAGGCTGGATAAGCAGCTCCGCAACTTAGTTTTAGCCTGCGAGCCGCAATGGGTAGACAAGCAAATGGTGATGGACATTGAATTAGCCGAGGTCACGATAACAGCGGATGAAGATCTGCTCAGTCAAGTGTGGACGAATCTCATTCACAATGCGATCAAATTTACCCCCGCTGGCGGGGCCGTCGGCGTTTCATTTAACGAGCAGTTCAGGGAAAGCGGAAATCCATATCGTAGATAGTGGCACCGGGATTTCGGATGATGAACAAATGCATATTTTCGAGCGATTCTATAAAGCGGACAAATCCAGAAACCGTACCATGGGCGGGAGTGGACTCGGCCTGTCCATCGTAAAGAAAATTATCGATATGCATCATGGTACGATTACAGTGACCAGTCAGCTTGGTCAAGGCACGACCTTCATCGTCGCTTAGCGCTCAGCTCCTAAAGCCCGCGCGTTTTTGCACGGGCTTTTTGCGCGATTTCACACCACGATCAAAATTCGCATGTCGCAAAATCTGAGTCTTTATTGTCATTAAATTGCAATTTCAACCTCACCTGTGTCATGATAAAATTTGTTAAGAGTCCCATGATATTAAAGGAGGATACACACGTGTCTGGAAAATTGAAAATCGGTATTATCGGCTGCGGCGGAATTGCAAACGGAAAGCATATGCCTAGCCTCTCGAAGCTTGATCAAGTTGAGCTTGTCGCTTTTTGTGATATCGTCACCGAGAAGGCCGAGAAGGCTGCTGCACAATACGGCGCAGAAGGCGCTAAAGTATATGAGGACTACCGCGAGCTTCTGGCGGATGCTTCGATTGATGTTGTGCACGTGTGCACCCCGAACGACTCTCACGCTGAAATTTCCATCGCCGCTTTGGAAGCGGACAAGCATGTGATGTGCGAGAAGCCAATGGCCAAAACCGCTGCTGACGCACGCCGCATGGTAGAAGCTGCGAAGCGCACCGGCAAGAAGCTAGCTGTAGGCTATAACAACCGTTACCGTCCGGACAGCCTCTTTATGAAGCAAATTTGCGAAGATGGCGAGCTCGGAGAAATTTACTATGCTAAAGCACACGCGATTCGCCGCCGTGCCGTTCCGACTTGGGGCGTATTCTTGGATGAAGAGAAGCAAGGCGGAGGTCCGCTGATCGATATCGGTACACATGCACTGGATTTGACCCTCTGGGTTATGAATAACTACGAGCCGAAGGTTGTACTTGGGACGACGTTCCATAAGCTTTCCGGTAAAGAAAACGCTGCTAATGCTTGGGGTCCATGGGATCCGAAGAAGTTCACGGTGGAAGATTCCGCTATGGGTATGATCGTGATGAAGAATGGCGCGACTATCATGCTCGAATCGAGCTGGGCGCTGAACACGCTGGACGTGAAAGAAGCGAAATGTACGCTGATGGGTACCGAGGGCGGAGCCGATATGGAAGACGGTCTTCGTGTGAACGGTGAGAAGCACAGCCGTTTGTACACGAACAAAGTGCAGCTGGATGCCGGCGGCGTAGCATTCTACGACGGGAAGAAAGAGAAAGCAGAAGAAACGGAAGCGCGTCTGTGGATCGATGCGATTCTGAACGATAAACAGCCGGTGGTTACGCCGGAGCAGGCTTGTGTGGTTTCCGAGATTTTGGAAGCTATTTACGAGTCCGCGAAAACAGGCAAAGCCGTATACTTCGATTAATGCCATTTATTAAATGAGCTCAGGAGGACGTAAACACATGATCAGAGTAGCGATGTTGAGCTTTTGGCACGTCCATGCCAGAGACTACGCGAAGCAAGCAACAGAACATCCAGGTACGGAAATCGTAGCGGTTTGGGACGAGCAGCCGGAGCGCGGACGTAAGGAAGCAGAGGAGCGCGGCGTGCGCTTTTACGAGGATTTGAATGTACTGCTGGCGCAGCCGGATATTGATGGCGTCATTGTCGATACTCCGACCAACGTGCACCGCGATGTTTTGGTTGCCGCGGCTAAAGCAGGCAAGCATATCTTCACTGAAAAAGTGGTAGCGTCCACGCTGAAGGAATGCAACGAAATCGTTGCGGCGGTGGAAGAGGCTGGCGTGAAGCTGACGGTTTCTCTCCCGCGCCTGAACTTTAACTATACCTTGGCCATTCAGGATATTCTGAAGCAAGGCTTGCTCGGCGATCTGACCCTGGTTCGTACTCGCTTGTCCCACAACGGTGCGATTCCATCGGAGCGCGGTCCGCTGGGCTGGCTGCCTGCACATTTTTATAATGGCGAGCAAACGTGCGGCGGAGCGATGATCGACCTCGGCTGCCATCCGATGTACCTGGCTCGCTTATTCTTGGGTCTTCCTGAGAGCGTTACGGCCAACTACGGATATGTAACGGGAAAAACCGTGGAAGACAATGCGGTGTCCGTCCTGCGGTATTCTAACGGGGCGCTTGCGATTGTGGAAGCGGGCTTTGTGAACCGTCACTCGCCGTTCGTCATCGAAGTGCATGGTACCGAAGGCAGCCTGCTGTTCTCGACGCACGATAACAAGCTGCTCGTCCGCAGCTCGAAGCTTGGGGACGAAGGCAACAAGGAATGGCAGGTGCAGCCGCTTCCGGCTGAAAGACAGTCCGCGTTCCATCAATGGGTGGAGCACATCGAGCAAGGAACGACAGCGACGGAGAACATCGCCATGGCGATCGATCTGACTCGCCTGATGGAGGCGTCGAATTTGTCGGCCGCTTCCGGCAGCGCGATCCAGCTTAGCGACTTGCAGCGATGAACGGCCAAACCCGACTCGGCGCGAGGCCGTATCCGTATGAGTCTATGCTTGCCAATCCGCAAGCGCTGGATCGGCTGGATGTAGAATTTCGTTGGGGCAGCTATGGAATTCGGATGTTGAAATTTCACCATACCAGTTTTCCGCCGGGGAAAATCGCACATTTTCACAAGCATTCCGATTACGAGTTTCACTTCATTCCGCGCGGGAAGGGCAAAGTTATTCTCGGCAACGACCCGTTCTCTCTGCACGAGGGCATGATGTATTTGACTGGCCCCGGGCTGATGCATTACCAAGAGGCGGATGCGTTCGAAGCGATGGACGAATTGTGCCTGCACATCGACATCCATCGGCTGGAGGACGGCCTGGCGGGGGCAGACGATTGGGGTGCGCGCTGGGAGCGGGCGGAGGCGGATTCCTGTATCCACCTGCTGGAGCAGCTGCCGGCGCGGCCGGTGATGGACACCTATCGTGCGATGGAGTGCTTCCTCACCGCCTACCGTGCTTGGCACGACAACCAGCCCGGCGTGATGACCGTGATCAAGCAGTCGATCATCCAAATTTTGCTGCGCATGACCCGTGCTTACGAGACGATGCCGCAGCAGGAGCTGCCGTCGCGCGACATGAAGCACTACCGCTATCAGCTGGCCGTGCAGTTTATTAAAGACAACTACATGGCCCCGCTAACACTGGAAATCGTGGCAGAGCGGGTGCAGATTAGCGCACGCCAGCTGCAGCGCATTTTCCGCGAGCAGACAGGCGGTACGTTCAGCGAGTACATCGAGCAGGTGCGGCTGATGCATATATGCACGGAGCTTGCGGCCAGCGATGCGACGATCGATCAGATCGCGTTCCAGAACGGCTTCTCAAGCGCGAATTACTTGCACTACGTGTTCAAGAAAAAGCTCGGCACCACACCGATGCAATATCGGCTGCACAATGCCCAGCGTTCCTGAGCCAAGTTGAAAACCCTCTGTTCCGCAGCCTTTTTGGGTGACGGGGCAGGGGGTGTTTGTTTTTGCAATTCCGTCCGCTCGGGGGCCGCTTTCTGTGCTATAATAGGCATGGCAATAGGTTTACATGGGAGAGATGCAAGTGACGAATGAGATGAATGAGATGAATGAAGTGAGACCGACGGTACTGCTGGTAGACGGTATGGCGCTGCTGTTCCGGGCGTTTTATGCCACCTCGTATGGCGGATACATTATGAAAACGAGTGCGGGTGTGCCGACGAATGCGGTATTTGGATTTATAAAATATTTTTGGGATGCCGTTCAGCGCTTTCAGCCTTCGCATATTGTATGCTGCTGGGACATGGGGAGCAAGACGTTCCGCAGCGAGCAGTTTACCGAATACAAAGCGAACCGGATCGAGTGTCCGGAAGAGCTGATCCCGCAGTTTGAGCTGGTGAAGGAAGTGACGTCCAGCTTTGGCGTGGTCAATGTAGGCGTGCATGGCTACGAGGCGGATGACTGTATCGGCACGTTATCTAAGAGCTATAGCGAGGACGCGCAGGTATACATACTAACGGGAGACCACGATATGCTGCAGCTCGTATCGGAGCGGGTCAGTGTGGTCATTATGAAAAAGGGCCAAGGAAACTACGCGGTCTACACCCCCGAGACGTTACTAGAGGAAAAACAGCTGAAGCCGGAGCAGATCATTGACCTCAAAGGTCTGATGGGCGATACAGCGGACAACTATCCTGGCGTCAAAGGCATCGGAGAGAAGACCGCGCTCAAGCTGTTGATCGAATACGGCTCGGTAGACGGGATTCTAGAAAATTTGGCCCAGCTGCCGAAGGGCGTCCGTACCAAGATTGAGTCTCAGCTCGACATGCTGCATTTATCGAAAAATCTTGCGACGATTTTCTGCGAAGCACCGGTTGCCTGCGCGCTGGAGGACTGCTTCTGGGAGCTAGACCGCTCCGCGGTGATCGAGAAATTCGAGGAGCTGGAATTCAAAGGCTTGAACCGGCTGCTGGGATAAGGACTAGTCACAATCAAACCAAAAGGGAAATGATCGCCGAATCATCGGTGCCGTTTCCCTTTTCCTTTTACAACTGCACCTTCACCTTGTTGTACGGTAAGTACCCGAGCTCACTCGGCACCTGGATTAAAATCAACCGTGTGCTCCCAGCCGCACCGCCTTGAATCTGCAGCGTGCCGGCTTCCACTGCGTCCGCGACTGCGAAGTGAGCGAACAGCACTTCAGCGGTGTCCGCCCCCAGCGTCCACTGCGCAGCGTCGCCTTCGACCACCAGGCCTGCCATAGAATAGCCGCTCGGCAGCTCGAAGGGCAAGCTCTGGCCCGCCGGTAGGGTGACATCCCACATCTGGGCGTCTGCGACCAGTTGGATGGGGGAGCCGGGGCCGATGATCTTTTTCACGGTCGCACCGGAAATGGTCTCCGTCTGGAAATCACTGTGCTCGTACTGCGAGTAGGTGGGTACTCGCTTCAAGGCATCGCCGAAGAACGGCTCGAACCAAATTTGAAAGCCCGACACCTTCGCGCCAAAATGCTCCGCATGCGAAACCCCGCGTCCCGTTTGCATCACCTGCGCGCCGCCGGCGCCGACCAAGCTTTCCCGGCCCAGCGTATCCTGATGGTTGATGCTGCCTTCGAGCACATACGAAATAATTTCAAAGCCGCGATGCGGATGCAGCGGGAGCTTTCCGCCATGCAGCGATTTAAACCAGGCCCAATAAAACAGCGTCCCGACGCGCTTGACCACGGAGCCTTCACCTGGGAAGCCGATCGGCTTCTGCTCGAGGATCGTCCCTCCATCAAATTCGCCAACCGCTTGCTCCTCTGGGGAATACACTCGAATCGACAATGAGTTCACACCTTTCTTTGGACATGGTATGCTTCTATGAGAGAACTGCTGAGACAGGTATAGCTTGAGCAAAATTTGGAAAAATAATAATCGGCCTGTTCAAGTTTATCAAATTTTCTCAGCGGCAGCATCATCGAAAAAGGGGACTGAGCCTACTATGGAGCAAAGATACGTCAATGAATCGCGCTGCTATAAGACGTCGCGCATTTTTCCAACGGATGTGAACAATCACAATACGCTGTTCGGCGGCAAATTAATGGCCTATATCGATGACATTGCCTCGATCGCGGCAACGAAGCACTGCCGGCAAATGGTCGTCACCGCCTCGACGGACTCCGTGGACTTTTTGCTCCCGATCCGGCCATCGGATTCGGTCTGTCTGGAGGCGTTTGTAACCTGGACGGGGCGAAGCTCGATGGAAGTGTTCGTGAAAGTCATTAAAGAGGATCTGAGAACGGCCGAACGGCACATAGCCGCCACGTCGTTTCTGACCTTCGTTGCTCTGGATGCGAACAATAAGCCGAGCACTGTACCGCAGGTGATCCCGCAGACGGAGGAAGAGAAGCGGCTGCACGAAACCGCGGTGGGTCGGGCCGAAATGCGCCGCCAGCGCCGGGAGGAAAGCAAGAAGTTTGCCGACTATTTAACAACGACCTTCCCTTGGGAATAACTCATCCAAAGAAAAGCCTGCTGCACCTAGAAAAAACCGCTTACAGCTTGGTCCGTTCATCCGTTATAATAAAAGTTATGCATCTTAATTACTTGCATGTACCTAATGATGATCGGGAGCGGAGGAATAAGGATGAGCAACATCAACGTGTGGGAAAATGCCGAGCCGGGCGTAAAACGCAAAATTTTTGAGCCAGGTGTAGGGATCATGATGATGGAAGTGCATTTTGAGGAAGGCGCGGAAGGGTACCTTCACAGTCATCCGCATGAGCAGCTGTCCTATCTGCTGAAAGGAAAGCTCGAGTTTTCCGTAGACGGAGAGAAGAAAGTCATCACTGCCGGGGAAACGATCTACATCCCAAGCGGTGCGAGACATGGCTGCCGGGCGCTGGAGGCGAGCGTGCTGCTCGATACGTTCACGCCGGTGCGCGAGGATTTAGTGAAGCGCTAATACATATCCAGTTCAAAAGCCGATTGCCTGTTCGCCCATGTGGTGGAAGCGATCGGTTTTTTTGTCCTCAGACGTAAAAAAGACGGGCTCGCCAACAAGCACCCCGTCCCTCCCATCCGATAACCGTTAAATATCCGAGAAGCTCACCGGCCCTACAACCTGCTCCAGAAACGAACAGAGCTCTTCGGCTTCTTCTTCAGTCAGCTTAAACACATGCTCCAAGTACCCTTCCGCTTCCAGATCGTCCGGTCCAATGACCGCGGTGCGTCCGGTTTGCATATCGGTCACCAATTTTTTCCCATAAAATCGGTTCGTCGTCGTAATTGCCAGATCGAAGCGCCGCAGCGTTTCGCCGACCACGCAGACGAAGCGGGTTTTCGTTTCTTCCGTTCCATCGTATAAAAAATCAAAATCCGCCATGCCTGAATTCCTCCGTGGCTATAAGTTTTGCGTAAGCTACCCGAATTATAACAGATACCTGTGCTGTGCAGCAAAGGCCATCGCCCGGGGCAGCGTGTTATTTTTACCGGGGGCTTGTCGTTTTCAATTCGGATGAAACATGGTACAATCGTAGGAGATATTTTAAGAATATTGAAATTTATTTGGTAGAGACGGAGGCTTGAAGCGAGATGTCCAAAGCAAAAATGAGAAGCGACATGATTAAAAAAGGCTTCGACCGTGCTCCGCACCGCAGCTTGCTGCGTGCCGCCGGCGTAAAAGAGGAAGATTTCGACAAGCCGTTTATTGCGGTTTGTAACTCCTACATCGATATCGTTCCAGGTCACGTGCACCTGCAGGAATTCGGTAAGCTGGTCAAAGAAGCGATCCGCGAAGCGGGCGGCGTGCCTTTCGAATTTAACACCATCGGCGTGGATGACGGGATTGCCATGGGCCACATCGGTATGCGCTACTCCCTGCCGAGCCGTGAGATCATTGCTGACTCCCTCGAGACCGTCGTTTCGGCGCACTGGTTCGACGGGATGGTTTGTATCCCGAACTGCGACAAAATTACGCCGGGCATGATGATGGGCGCGCTGCGCGTCAACATTCCGACCGTATTCGTCAGCGGCGGTCCGATGAAAGCCGGCAAAACCAGCGACGGACGTTCGATCTCCTTGTCCTCCGTATTCGAAGGCGTAGGCGCCTACCAAGCGGGCAAGATCGACGAGAAGGGTCTTCAAGAGCTCGAGCAGTACGGCTGCCCGACATGCGGTTCCTGTTCCGGTATGTTTACGGCTAACTCGATGAACTGCTTGGCTGAAGGTCTCGGTCTTGCATTGCCAGGCAACGGCACGATTCTTGCAGTTGCGCCTGAGCGCAGAGATTTTGTGAAAAAATCCGCGAAGCAGCTGATGGAGCTGATTCAAAAAGATATTAAGCCGCGCGATATCGTCACCATCGAAGCGATCGACAATGCCTTCGCACTCGATATGGCAATGGGCGGTTCGACCAACACAGTACTGCACACACTGGCATTGGCGCATGAAGCTGGCATCGATTACCCGATCGAACGCATCAACGAAGTAGCGAAGCGCGTTCCGCACTTGGCGAAGATCGCTCCGGCGTCCGACTACCACATCGAGGACGTTCATAATGCGGGCGGCGTGAGCGCGATCATCAACGAGCTGCTCAAGAAGCCGGGCGCGCTGCATGGCGACCGCATCACAGTTACGGCTAAGACGCTTGCTGAGAACGTGGCTGGCTGCGATATTCTGGATAAGGATGTCATTCGTACGCTGGAAAATCCGCACTCCGAGCAAGGCGGACTGGCTGTATTGTTCGGTAACCTCGCTCCGGGCGGCTCGATTATCAAAGTCGGCGCTGTAGACAAGTCCGTAGGAGGCTACCACAAAGGGCCTGCAATCTGCTTCGACTCCCAAGAAGATGCGCTCTCCGGCATCGCGAACGGCAAAGTCAAGGAAGGCCACGTCGTGGTCATCCGTTACGAAGGACCGAAGGGCGGACCGGGTATGCCTGAGATGCTCGCACCGACGTCGCAAATCGTAGGTATGGGTCTGGGTGCGAAGGTCGGTCTGATCACAGACGGTCGTTTCTCCGGAGCATCACGCGGGATCAGCATCGGTCACATTTCGCCGGAAGCGGCGGAAGGCGGTCCGATCGCATTCGTTGAGGACGGCGACATCATCGAGCTCGACTTGACCAACCGCACGATTCAGCTGCTCGTCAGCGATGAAGAGTTTGCGAAGCGTCAAGCGAACTGGAAGGGCTTTGAGCCGAAGGTGAAAACCGGCTACCTGGCTCGCTACTCCAAGCTCGTGACCTCGGCCAGTACCGGCGGCGTCATGAAAATCTAATTTTTGCACTAAACCAGGCCTCTGGGGACGATCGTTCGAGTATAGGACGATAGACCCAGAGGTTTTTTGTTTTTCTACAAGGTTCTACATTTTTTTACTTAACGCCGATGCCGGTATCTGTTAAACTTAGTAAAAACAATCATATATTTATTAAGGATCATAGACTATGCGAATATCAAGCATACGGCTAATCATTTTGTCCTTATGCCTCTTCCTTTTGGCGCCTGCCTCTGTGCTGGCGCGGTCCGATCAGCCGGAGGCGGTGCAGGGGGTGCTGGACCTGAGCCGCTGGAGCCTGGCGGAGCAAGGAGATGTAGAGCTCGGCGGGGAATGGCAGTTTTTTTGGCAGCAATTCCTTGAGCCGGGACCTGGACAAGCTCTCACTGCCTCATCCGGTTCCATCGTGAAGGTGCCTCATGTATGGGGGACGCACCCGGAGACGGATCCGGCCACAGAGCACTATGGCTATGGCACCTATCGTCTTCGAGTTCGATTCGCTCCCGAGGAAGCGGGAACGCTCAAGGCCCTGTACATTCCAGCGGTGGCCTCCGCCTACACGCTCTGGATCAACGGGAAGCAGGTGGAGCACAACGGCCGAATCGGTACCTCGAAGGAAACTATGGCACCCAAAAACTATGCCAAAGTCGTTCATTTCACCAGTGTGAGCGGAGACAATGAAATTGTGCTGCAGGTGTCCAACTACGTTCAGCGGAAGGGCGGACTGTGGACCATGCCGATCTTGGGCGATGATGCCCACATTGCATTGAAGCGAGAGACGAACCTCACCAGCCAGCTGTTCATTACGCTCGTGCTGCTCACGCTCGGCTGCTATCATTTGGCGCTGCATTTCATGCGCAAACGAGACCATCTAAGCCTTTTGCTAGGCACCTTTTGCACCCTGTTCGCGCTGCGCAGTATTTTGCTTGGAGACACGCTGCTCGTCCGATTTTTCCCTGGCCTCTCTTGGGAATGGGCGGTGAAGCTGGAATATTTATCGCCGGATATCGCCGTCCCGTTATTTGCCTTATTCGTTCATCTGTTATACCCGCAGGAGTTTAACCGGAAACTAGTGAACGGCATTATGGCCGTCGGCTCTATGTTTTGTTTGCTCATTCTGTTCACCCCGGCTTCCGTGTACACCTGGACGATGAACACGTATCAGCTGTTTACGCTGCTGACGTTCGGCATCTTGTTCTATGTGTTCATTCTCGCCGCCATCCGGAAACGGGAAGGGGCGGTAATCAACGGCGCAGCCTGCGTCATTCTGCTCGCGGCCGGCATCAATGACATGCTGTACTACAATCAGCTGATCGAATCTATCGATTTTGCCCCTTATGGCGTACTGGTGTTCTTCTTTGCTCAAACCTTGATCGTCGCACGCAGATTCGCCAAAGCGTACGATCACGTGGTGGAGCTCTCCGGAGAGCTGCGCGATGTGAATCTAGTGCTCGAGAAGAAAATTCGCGAGCGGACGGCGGAGCTGGAGGCGAGCAATGCGCAGCTGCGGGAAGCGAACGACCATTTGTACCAAACGGAGCAGTCGCGCCAAAAGCTGATTTCGAACATCTCTCATGAGCTGGGGACGCCGATGACGACGGTGCAGGGGTATGTGAAGGCGTGGCTGGACGGCAAGATGCCGCGGCCCGAGCGGCCCTATATTCAAATGATCTATGACAAAGTGCTGATGGTAAACCGGCTGGTGCAGGATTTGTTCGAGACGTCCAAGATGGAGTCCGGGGAGATCAACATCGCCTTGATCGAAATGCCGGCGGAGGATTTGTTCGAATCGTATTTTCGCGGGTTTCAATATGAGGTGGAGGAGGCCGGCATCCGCTTTGAGATGGAGGCCGCCGGACTATCCTCGGACAATGACCGGTTCGCCATTCTGTCCATTGACCCGATTCGCATTCAGCAGGTGGTAGGCAATCTGGTATTTAATGCCGTGAAGTTCACACCGGCGGGAGGGACCATCCGGATCGCTGCCGCGCTAACGGAGGGCGAGCATGACGCAGCCGGTTGGCTGGCCGTTTCGGTATCCGATACGGGAGCGGGAATTGCCAAGGATGCGCAGCCTCACTTGTTCGATCGCTTTTATAAAGTGAAGGGGGCGGAGCCTCTCAGAGGAAAGCGCCAGGGCTCGGGACTGGGCCTAGCCATAGCCAAGGAAATTGTTGGGCTGCATGGCGGCACCATTAGAGTGGAGAGCGAGCCTGGGCAAGGAAGCACGTTTACCTTTGAGCTGCCTGTTCAACTACTTTCTGTGGAGGTTATGTAACATGTCGGGCGATCGGATTTTGCTCGTCGAGGATGATAAAGAGATACGCGATTTAATACGACTCTATTTAACGTCAAGTGACTACCAAGTCATTACCGCAGAGAACGGCCTGGAGGGGCTGAAGCAGTTTGAGCTGCATAATCCCGATCTGGTGCTGCTCGATATCTTTTTGCCGGAAATGGACGGGTTTGAAGTATGCCAGCAAATTCGCAGCGTATCCAACGTACCGATCGTATTTATTAGCTGCCGGAAGGATTCCGACGACATTGTGCAAGGACTTGCGCTTGGGGGAGACGACTATATCACCAAGCCCTTTGATCCGGTGGTCGTGGTAGCGCGTGTACGGGCCAATCTGCGGCGGGCGCCGATCTTTCGGCGATCGCAGTATGAAGCGGGCGGTACAAAGCCGGAGCGGAGCGTGGTGAAATACGGCAGTCTGGAGATTGATTTTATCCATTATCAGGTCCGCCTGAACGGGTCCATCGTACTGATGTCGGCGAAGGAAATGCAGCTGCTGATGCATCTGGTGAGGTACCCGGATCAAGTGTTTACGGCCGAAGAAATTTATACCCGGGTATGGGGCGAGGACAGCAACTCGGATACGCGCACCGTACTTGTTCATATTAGCAGCATCCGCAAAAAAATCGAAAGCAACCCGGCGATCCCGCAATATATTCAGAATATTCGCGGCATCGGATATAAGTTCAACAGCAGCTATTAACGTCACGCTAATGAGAGAGGTGAGTCTAATGATTGATAATTCACTCCTGCAACTGCAGCATTTTATGCAAACCAATGGCTACCTGATCAGCTTCTCCGGCAAGCTGACCCAGTCCATCATCGAGGAATTGGGGGAAGCGGTCAAAAAGTACTTGGAAGCGGAAGAGCGGCGCCAAACCGACATTTTCAACATTTTCTCCATCTTTATCGAGCAAACGCAGAACATGAAAAACTATGGCTTGAGCAAAAAAGACACCGACAGCTACGAGGCGGTGGCGCAGTCCAGCATTGTAACGATTGGGCGCACCTCCACAGGCAACTACGTTTGCTCGGGCAACTTGATCGATCGGCAAGATATTCCGGCCTTGACTGGCATTTTAGAAGGCTTGGCGGGGCTGAATTCGGATGAGCTGAAACGGCTGTATAAGGAAAAGCGCAAGCTCGAGCTTCCGGAAGGCAGCCTGGGCGCGGGGTTGGGTCTGATCGAGATGGCCCGAAAAACGAAACGCCCGCTCGAATTCTCGTTCACACCGATCGACGAGCGGTTTTCCTTCTTCTCACTAAAAGCTGAAGTGTAGGTGATAGTTATGAATTCCATTCGCTTGGAAGGAACCAAGAGCACCCCGCAGGTCATCTTTGATGCTGAGCTGCGCGTTCTGGAGCTTAGCGGGCAGTCATACCCGGAAAATTCGTTTGCGTTCTACGATCCGCTGCTGCAATGGGCGGAGCAGTTTCTGGCGCAAGCCGGAAAACAAGAGATCGCAGTGAAGCTGGATTTGCGCTATATGAACACGAGCAGCTCGCGCTGCATTTTAATGCTGCTGGAGAAGCTGAACCAGGCGTACTTGAACGGTGCCGGCGTGGAGGTTCATTGGCACTGCTTTGCCGAGAATGAGAGCGAAGCGGAATGTGCCGAAGAGTTTCAAGAGGATTTGGAGATGCCATTCCACATTGTAATGAAAGAGGAATCGGATCTATGACGACGGGGGGACGCGACCGAAAGACCGGGTTTGAAGGTGAAATGCAGGTGCTGGAAGCGGCGCGTCAAGTGGCGGCGAGATCTGCCTATAAGGACAATGAGCTCCTCCCGCACTACGAGGAGCTGCTGTCCGAGTTCGAGCGACTGCTGCGCACGACGTCCAAAATTTATCGGATCAGCGACCTGCAAGGTGATCGGGTAAAAAAGCAGGAGGATGAGCTCAAGCGAGTGTACGACCAACTGAAGCAGATGGAGTCGTCGCGACGCGGGCTCGTCCGCGATATTTCTCATGAGCTGAACACGCCGATGACGTCGATTCAAGGCTATGTGAAGGCGATGCTGGACGGCGTCATTGTTCCCGATCGGGCATATCTGGCCACCATCTATCAGAAGCTGCTCTTGATTAACGGGCTGGTGGATACGCTATTTGAAATGTCCAAGCTGGAATCCGAGCTGCCGGCGGCAGATTCGAAGCCAGGGCTCACAGGTGCGGACAAACGGAAGGGACTGGAGTGAGATGAAGGATCGCAGTCTTGCAAAAGTGATGCTGCTGGCCAGCTGCCTGATTCTGCTCTCCATTCTGATTGCGGGTTCCGTCGTTTATGTGATTACGGAGAAGCAGGTCGTTAAGAAGCTGAAGACCAAAGATTTACTGTATATCGGGGAGTCGATTTCCTCTAAAATTGAAGGACGAATAGGAAGAGCCCGTGAGTCCTCCTTGCTGCTGGCGAAGGACCCGGAGCTGGTCGATTGGCTCAAAGGCGGCGAGAAGGACGCCCAAGCAGGCAATCATATGCTGACCAAATTAAAAGAGCTCGCGGGCGACTATGACTACAATAACTCGTTTATTGTCAGCGCTGTCAGCGGCAATTATTGGTCGGAGGCCGGCAAGGTCATTGACGTGGTCTCGAAAAGCGATCCGAGTGACGAATGGTTTTTCCGCACGCTGGCGTCCAAGAAGCCCGTTTCCGTTGTGCTAGATTATAATGATGCGCGCCAGGACACCTTCGTGTTCGTTAATGTGCTCATTGGAGACCCGGACAAGCCGCTCGGCGTGGCGGGGATCGGGCTTAGCTTGAAGGAGCTGGCCAGCGATTTCAAGACTTATAAATATTCGGAGAGCAGCAGGCTCTGGCTGACGGACGATGCCGGTAAAATCTACATGGCCGATAACTTGGACCAGTATGGGAAGCAGCTGCAGAGCTTTATTCCGCAGTCGGAAGCGGAGAAGCTGTTCGGCCAGCGGAAGACGCCGGCCGGCACGCCGGATACGCTCGAATATAAAGATGCGTCGGGGCGGCTGCTGGATCTGGTTGTCTATCCGGTGCCGTCGACCGATTGGCGACTGATCTTCAGCATCCCGCGAAGCGAGACGGCGTCGTTCCTGGACACGATCAAGCTGCATACGCTGCTGGCGGTCATCATTTGTATCTTAGCGATGATTTTCTTCTTTTTCTTCATCACCCGATATCTCGCCAATCCGTATCAGCGGGCGCTGGAGCTAAACAAGGAGCTGGAGCTTCGCGTACAGGAGCGCACCAAGGAGTTAGTTGAGCAGACGCAGAAGCTGACGGACAGCATCGAATATGCGAAGCGGATTCAGCAGGCGATCCTGCCTACACGCGAGAAGCTGAAGGAGCCGTTTGAAGACTTCTTCCTCTATTGGCGTCCTCGGGACGTCGTAGGCGGCGATTTTTATTGGACCAAGCAGGTGGACGATGGCTATTTGCTGGCCGTGGGCGATTGTACGGGGCACGGGGTGCCTGGCGCGCTGATGACGATGGTCGCTGTCTCCTCACTCAATCGGATTGTCGAGACGGGGATTGCGACGAATCCCGCCGAGATTTTAAAGGAGCTGAACAAGCTGGTCAAGAGTACGCTGCAGCAGGAGCACGGAACGTCCCTCAGTGACGACGGGCTGGACATCGGCTTGTGTCACATTACACGGGAACAGCTGAGCTATGCCGGAGCCAAAACCGCGCTGTACATTAAAAACGGGGAGGCCTGCCGGACGATCCGTGGTGACCGCAAAAGCATCGGCTCCCGCAAAATGCACGCCTCCTTCCAGTTCACAACGACGGTGGCGAGCCTGGCGCCGGACGATATTTGCTATATGACGACCGACGGCTTCCTGGAGCAGAACGGCGGGGCGAAAAACTTCGGCTTCGGCCGTCAGCGCTTTGAGCAGCTGATCGAGTCGGCGTACCCTAAGCCGCTTGCCGAGCAGGAGCTGGACTTTCATGATCGTCTGGAGCGGTATATGGGGACGGAATCGCAGAGGGATGACATTACGCTTCTAGCCTTTAAACCGAAGGGCCAGCTGCCGGTCTGAAAATATTTCGATATTTTGAAGAGAATGGGAACTTCTTTAATTTTCTTAATATAGACTTTATAAAACTTTATAGTGCTGACGACCTACGGAATGATAAAATATTTGTAGAATTATATCGCCTAATAAGGCTTAGAAGCAGGTGATGGCAATGCATTCCAAAATTAAAGTGCTGCTTTCGACAGAAGGCACATATCCGTTTCATCAGGGCGGGGTCAGCACTTGGTGCGATATTTTGGTGCAGGAGCTGAAGTCGGTCGATTACATGATTTACAGCGTGCTGATGAATCCGTTTGTGACCCAAAAGTTTCAGCTCCCGAGTCACGCCTCCCTGATCAAGATGCCGCTATGGGGAACGGAGGAGCCTTGCGAGCATCTTTCGGTTCCGTTTTCCGACATTTATTTGGCCAAACGAAGAACGCGCGAGAAAGAGGTCAAGCAGTACTTCATCCCGTTGTTTAAGCAATTGGTGGAAGAACTGCTCGCTGAAATCAAGTCGCCGCAAAAGTTCGGATCGATCCTGCTTCAGCTGTATCAATACTTTCAAACGTATGAGTATAAAGCCAGCTTCAAAACGGAAGCCACCTGGGAAACGTACAAGCAGATCGTGCTGACCGTCTGCAACCAGGCGCATTCCGGCATTGCCCGGCCCGATGTGTACAGTCTGATCCAGAGCATCGGTTGGATTTACCGTTTTATGAACATTATCAATACGCCAGTACCGAAGGTTCACGTCACCCACGCGGCCGCGGCCGCCTTCTGCGGTATCCCTTGCGTCCTATCCAAGCTGCTGAACAATACACCCTACATGCTGACCGAGCACGGGGTTTATTTGAGAGAGCAATACTTGTCGTTGTCCAAGCGCGCCTACACCCCGTTTCTGAGCACGTTCTTAATGCGGTTCATCCATTCTATCACCTCGCTGAATTATACCTTTGCCGATCAGGTATCGCCGGTGTGCCAATATAATACCCGCTGGGAGACCCGGTTTGGCGTTCGTCCGAAAAATATCCAGGTCATCTACAATGGTGTCGATCCTAACATCTTCATCGAAGCGCCTGCCGCTTCGCAGCCTGCTCCAACGGTGGTCATGGTTGCGCGGGTTGACCCGATCAAAGATATTATTACCTTTATGCGGGCTGCGGAAGTGGTACTAAAGCAGATTCCCGAAGCTAAGTTTATCGTGTACGGCTCGGTGAGCGTGCCAAGCTACTACGAGGAATGTCTGGAGCTCAAAAATCAGATGAATCTGGGTGATTCGTTCATCTTTGCCGGGCATACCCAGAACATGGCGGCGGCTTATCAGAGCGGCGATGTGATTGCACTCTCCAGCATCTCGGAAGCCTTCCCTTATTCCGTTGTGGAAGGGATGATGACGGGCAAGCCGGTGATTGCGACCGATGTTGGCGGCATTGCCGAAGCGCTGGGAGATACGGGCATTCTCGTTCCTCCTCGCGATCACGAACAGCTTGGGCAAGGCATCATCAAGCTCTTGAACGATCCGGAGCTGCGGTTCGAACTGGGCAAGGACGGCCGCGAGCGGGCGCTGAACTTTTTTACGCTGGAGCGGGTGCTGGATCTGCATCTGAAAAGCTATATTAAGATGGCGCTTCGGGTTCAAGAGAGTGCTCCTGCAGAGCTTCGTCCGGCGCCTGCCGCGATGCAGAAGCTGTATATGGACAAGGCATACTCCTTGCAAGCGCATGGGTTATATGAGGAGGCGATCCGCCAGTTCCGACTGGCCATTCAAGCGACGCCGTACTCGGTCCATGTTCCATTAATATTTACTGAAATTGCTGCGATTTATAATAAATTAGGACAGTATGACATGGTTCTGCAAGAGATGGATAAATGTCAAGCCTATATCGAGATGATGGAGTTGAAGAAGCCGGATACCGCGTAGCAGTCAAATAAGAAGGGGGATACAGTGATGAGAGTAAAGAAACGCGCATTATGGGGATACGCTCCGGCCTCGCTTCAGGGGCTTGTGAACACCATGCAGTCGACCTATACGGATCGTAAGGGACGGATGGCTGCGGAGCTTGCCCAGGTGCGGAAACAAAATGAGAAGCTGCGTGAGGAGGCCATGCTGCTGCACCAACTCGTCTCTGGCGGAGAGACGACGGAGCCGGCGTTACTGCTTAGCCAAGCGGCGGATTTGGAGCGCAGCTATTCTTCGGCGAGTGGACGGAAGCTGAGCGACGAATGGAAGCTGCGCCTGTGCAGCCGGCTGTTCGGACTTCACAAAGGCAAGGTGCACGAGTTTTTGCGCAAAATGGAGCATCTGCACGAGGACGAGCTGGCGCTGCTTGCCGCGAGGGTAGAGGCGTACCGCAAGGAGCAGGAGCTCATCATGGGCATCAAAATGGAGCTGCTGCGGAAGCAAGAGGTGTCGCGGAGCGAGCAGCTAGGCGTTCTGCAGCCGGAGCCGGAACCAGTCAACGAGCCGCAGATCGTTCATGAGACGGAGCCAGTCAGCGAACTGGAGATCGATAGCGTGCCGGAGCTAGTTGAAGTTAGCATGTCCGAGCCTGTAAGTGAACAGCTTGCGATGGAGCAGCCGGTGGCAGAGGCTCATGGTCTCGCGCTCACCCAGTGGATGGAGGAGCGTGACCGCGAGGCCGACGTGCGTCGGACCGAGTACGAGCGGCATATCGCCATGCTCGAGGAGCAGGCGGAGCGGACCAGTAAAATGCTGGAAGAGCTAGAGCGGCAGCTCGAGGAAAAGACTGCGCAAGCAGCTGAGAAGGACAAGGACAAAGAAATCGAGAAGCCTGCAGAGCTTGAGGCGTCGGAAGAGCAAGCGAAGCTCGCTAAGGTCGTCATGCTGAAGCCTAAACCGGTGCTGGTCGAGGTACAGCCTATACAGGCTGTCACCGCTGATGGGTTGATGCTTCAGGAAGAAGACCGGGAGCCGGTGCTGCCGAACGTGGTCGCATCAACCGTTGCAGGAGCTGAGCAGCTGGAAGCGCGTCCGAGCGGATCTGCCTTCTGGGGGAACGTGGATGGCTATATGAGAAGCTCGTCTACTGCGGCTGAGGCCAGAGTAAGCCCCGCAGCAAGACCGGTCCGGCTGCTGGCGGAGGAGAAGCCGCAGGATAGCCGAGTGGCCGTGCAGAGCGAGCTGGAAGCGGGGCAGCGCGAGGCTGCAGCAAGTGCAGCGGCCAGCGAGGGTGCAAGCACGCCAAGCCCGACCATGCCGCCTCAAGCGCAATCTCAGGAAAGCGCTGCGTTAACCAGTGAGATTCAAGCGATCCGGCACCGGTATATTGTCGGTAAACGGGCGGGCGACACGCTGTATGACGCCGGCGGGCGACTCATTATTTCCCAAGGCGGCGTCATTACGGCGGATGTCGTGGATGCGGCCGACCGCGCAGGAAAGCTCGCGGATCTGATCGTCGGAATGACAATATCGGGGCTGGGGGACAAGTAGTCCGATAGCTGCGAGCATCGGAGCGATGATGAAAGCAGGGTGAAAAGCAGTGTCACTTTTAGTAACGGACGGCATGCTGCGCATGGCTTTAGCGGCAGCGAGGTCGGTTGGTCGACACGGGATCTACGTCGGAGTGGGAGAGAAAACGGGGTTTACTTCTTCTGCGTTTTCAAAATATTGCAAGGACCGATGGGTGTATCCGAGTCCCTCAGCGGAACCTGATTGTTATTACGAACAGCTGGTGAAACGAATCGAGGAGAAAAACTACCGTGTTCTGTTCCCAATGGACGACATCACCATGGGCATCGCCATTGAGCGGCGTGAGGACTTGGGGCGGTTCATCCATCTGCCGATTCCGCCCACGGAGAGCTACCGGATCGCCCGTGATAAAGGGCTGTCGGCCAGCCTAGCGCTGGAAGCGGGTGTGGACGCGCCGAAAACCGAGTTTCCTCAAAGTTTGGAAGATGTGCCGACCCTTGCGAAGAAGCTGAAGTACCCTTTGGTGATCAAGCCGCGGATGAGCTCTGGCTCTAGAGGGATCCGGATCGTTCAGGATGAATCGGAGCTAATAGCTGTATATAGCGAGATTCATCAGACGTATGCTTTGCCTGTTCTGCAGGAGTATATACCGCTGGGCAAACGGTATGGCGTCGGGTTACTGTACGACAGCGTCGGAAAGCTGCGTGCAGCTTATGCGCAAGAAGAGGTTCGTCATTTTCCTTACCCAATCGGACCTAGTTCAGCTGTTGAAAGCATCTGGATGCCGGATTTGGTGGAGCGGGCGGTCACCGTCATGAGCAAGCTGCCTTGGTATGGAGTAGCAGAAATCGAATTTATGACGGATCCGAGGGATGGGATTCCTAAATTTATGGAGATCAACCCGCGGTTCTGGAATTCACTTCAGCTGGCGATTCAATCCGGCGCCGACTTTCCTTGGCTGCTTTACCAAACGGCAACAGGTCAGAAAATCGACGATGTTTTCGAATACAAAGTGGGGGAAAAATGCCGCAACCTGCTTCCAGGCGAATTGCTGCATTTTGCCACCAATTCGAATCGCTGGTCCATGGATCCGCCGCTATGGGCGGGACCATCGACAATCAAAGATGACATCGTTTCTTGGTCGGATCCGATGCCAACGCTAGGCTTCACGTTATCATGCGCCAGACATATTTTCGATCGTCAGCTATGGCACAAATTAATAAGACGATAACGTGTGAAACGGGGGAGAAACATCATGAGCAACGTCATCTTATTGCGTCCCTCGGACACGACGCTCCGTGATTCAAAGGAATTTGAAGAGCTTCTGGATGAAATCATCAGCCGGCGCTTGCAGCCTGAAGATCAGTATGAGATTGTCGCGCTGCTCGAATCGATGGGGTGGAACGACGCGCGGGCGTACGAAGTGTTCGGTGTGGAAGATACCTTCGCCCTAGGGGAGGAGCTATGGCAGGCCCTCCAGCAGAAGATGCTCATCCAGCCGATTCCTGAAGAAGAAAAGCAAAGAGGACTCGCGCTTGCCTACGAAATGCTCAAAAGCTTCCTACGCGGACTAATCTTTGCCTTGCCGATGGCTATCTCAGTACTATCCATGCTGGTGCTCAAATTTTCGCTCTGGTCATACGAATATTTGTCCGTTGAGCTGGCCACGTGTATTGCGATCGGTACGATCCTGAGTTTTGTGGTCGTCGGTGGCTTTACTCAAGCGATTGCGAGGCGAGGCTTTTATTTTATTTATCAGGGCTATTTCAAAATGGCGAGGAAAAACACCTTCTTCTTCATTCGTGTGGGATATCTGCTTTGTTTTGCGGTATCCGCCGCCATTTACGGCTTCAATTTCATTTTTAACATTTTTTCTCAGGAAATGTTTTTTATCATCGTGCTGTATTTCTTCTTCCTGAATTCCATTTGGCTGTCCGTGACGGTCATGTATATTTTGCGTAAGGAAATCACGTTTACCGGTCTTATCTTGTTTGGGATCCTGCTGGTTTACATCATGTTTATCCGACTGCATATGGACATTATTTGGTCGCAGCTGATTGCCATTGCTGTCGTATCGATTAACGGTATTGCCCTCGTGTTCTACTTTTTCCTCAGTGCAGAGAAGAAGGAGGAAAAAGGAATTGCGCCCAAAATGCCGCGTTTATCCATCACGTTCTATTCCATCATGCCTTATTTCCGTTACGGATTTTTATACTTTACGTTTTTGTTCGTCGATCGAGTGATGGCTTGGTCTATGAACGATCCGATCTACATGCCATATCTGATCTGGTTTCGCGGAGATTACGAGCTGGGATTGGACTTCGCGCTGCTGGTGCTGATGCTTCCGCTCGGGGTAGCCGAGGTTATCGTGCATCGGTTGATGCTGGATATTGAGTCGGGACAGAAGCAGTACTTTGCCTTTGAGGCGCAGCGGATGAATGATTACTTCCTGGCCCGCTATTTCAAAATGCTGTCGATCATTGTCGCCGTATCGATTGTCAGTGCGCTGCTCATCTATGGCGCTCTACTCTACTTTAATGAAAAATATCTCCATTATGCCGGCAAATATCTAGTGGCGGATCACATCACCTATTTCGTATTTTATGTCTCACTCTTGGCTTATGTCATCTTGGCGGTCGGACTGATGAATGCGGTGATCCTGTTTTCGCTGTCTCAGCCGGAGCAAGTGAACCGGGCGATACTTCCGGCCTTGCTGACGAACGTGATCGTCGGATTTTTAATGACCCGTTGGTTCCACTACAGCTACGCGGTGTTCGGATTGCTCGCCGGTTCGATCGTATTTCTCATTCTGTCCATTCGATCGATGAAGCATGTGCTACGAAGGCTGGACTATTACTTGTACGCCGGCTCATGAAATCGGAGGGGGGCATGACGATGTACGCATCAGGAGCCAACCAGCTTTATCATCTTATGCATTATGCATTTGCTTTCTGGCTGCTCTACAGCTTCTTTCCGCGACATATGTTTGCAGATCATTCGGAAGATGCGGCCGAACGTTTTTTTGCCCGCTATATGTGGGCCATCTTCTTGTATATTATTGTCGGTTACGTCCTGGTCGCAACCAAGCTTTTTGAAGTGCTGGCTATTATCCCGCTTGTTCTGGTTTTCATTTATCGCAGATTTTTGCGGCGCGGTGCGAGGGAGGACCGGGAAGAGGCGGCGGCGGGCATGGCGGTAATCTTTTACAATACGATCGAGATCGGATTCCGGGTTCGTCAGTTCATCGATTTTTACCGGTACCGACTGGTGGGATTATGGAAGCCCAGAGCGTGGGTGGGATCATTTCGGCGCTCTGGTGTAATGGCTTCGCTTGTGCTAGTCGTGGTGCTCTGCTTGTCGGCTTACATCCGGTTCTATGAAGCGATGACGAATCCTGCGCCATCGATGTCGGATGCTTACGTCGTGCTGGCATGGATGAAGTACAACGAACTTCGCATGATTTTTCCAACCGGCATTTATCCGCAAGGCAATCACCTGCTGCTCGCCTACCTGCACAAATTTTCCTCTATCGACGCCGTCTACGTGCTGAACTACAACGGGCCGATGAATGCGATGATGACCATCGTGGGCATGTATTTTGCGGTGTCGCGCTTTAGCGGCAATTGTGTGGCGGGCATCGTATCGGCAGCGCTGTTCGGATTGTTCGGGTATATGCTACTTGGCGGTGAATGGGAGCGGCAGATCGCAGCTAATTCGCAGGAGTTTGCCGGGCTGTTCATTTTTCCGGTGATTTATTTTTATTATAAATATTTGCGTGACGGTAAAAAGGAAGATCTATGGGTCGCCACGGTCGGATGCACAATAACCGGGCTCGTTCATACGCTTATTTTTGCCTATATCGGATTTGGAATGTGCACTTTTATTGGGGTTTCTATGCTGTTTAATTTCAAAGCGCACCGCCGCCGAATTTATTTTGTCGTTTTATTCGGTATTGCCGCGATCGTCATATCCAGTTCTCCAATCGTCATCGCCCGTTGGTTCGGCATTGAATACTATGGTTCGTCTAGCGATTACCTGGTATCTCAAGTAAGGGCAGCGGTTCCTGAGTTAAAGGTGAAGGATTATTTGGCACTGGCCGGGATGGGAATGACGCTGATCGTCGGGCTGCTCTCGCGCAAGGGACGCTCGGGCGAAACACCGGATCTTTATATTGCGGCTCTTGGCATCGCCTCCTTTCTGCTTTACTACTTTGGGGCGAGCTTGACGAATAGCGAGGTACTCCTCACCAGAAGGGATAATTTGTGGGTATTTTCTCTGATCTTAAGTCTCGGCTACGCATGGGCCGTCATTTGGCGCTTTCTGGAGCGGGTCCCGCTGAAGGGAAAGCTTGAGCTTGCGCTATGCGCTACGCTAATTGGGATGGGCCTTTACCATGGAGCCTTAAAGCCTATTAGCTCTTACAACATGGAATGGCCGTCCGGAGTGGAGCAATATCTGAAAATCTCTAGCAGCTATCCGCCCAAAACGTGGCTGATTGTTTCACAGGATGAAGGCTATGACCTTGTATTCGATAAAGGCTATCACATGCACTTAGGAGATTTTTTGGACCTTTATAATCCTACGGAGCCACCACTGATTCGGAAAGGGGAAGCCTTGCCGGATAAATCCATTGCCAAAGAAGTATTCGTATATCATGAAAAACGGGTGTTTCGGGGACTGAAGGATGAAAAAATGCAGATCATATACCAGCAAAGAGAGATCGATAATCAAAGGTTCGAGCAGTGGATCGCTTTGTTTAAACAAGTGCACGGCGATGCCGATGTATATTACGAGGATGACAATCTAGCCATCTATCATTTTCAGCTTCCCGATCCCGATAGGGATAAAAATACGAGAATCTGGGGCGGCTAGGAGGAGATCGCACTGCATAACGCATTGACGGTAGACGTAGAGGATTGGTATCAAACGAGCGATTTTAAAATCGATCCCTCTGAATGGCACACCTACGAGGATCGCGTCGTCAATAATACAATGAACTTGCTAGAGCTATTTGACCGCTATCAAGTCAAGGGAACATTCTTCACACTAGGCTGTGTAGCCGAGAAGCATCCTGGACTTATCCGGGAGATTGTCAAAGAAGGGCACGAGATCGCCTCTCATGGGGGGTGGCACCGGCTCGTCACCGGCATGACCCGAGATCAGTTCCGGGAGGACGTTCGAAGCTCGAAACGGCTTCTGGAGGACATCAGCGGTCAGCAGGTCGTCTTCTTCCGGGCGCCTTCCTGGTCGATTGCTCCGGAGTGCTACGATGTGCTTCGCATTTTGGAAGAGGAAGGCTATCTTTGCGATTCGAGTCTCCAGCCGTTCCAAACGCCTTTGTCGGGTGTCACCGGCGCGCCGCATACCCCATTTTATCCGGTGCTTGGCGGCAAGAAGCTCGAATTGCTTGAATTTCCCTCCTGCGTGCTGAAAACCAGCGGAATTACGGTACCGTTCTCCGGAGGGCTCTATTTGCGAACGCTGCCGTATGCGATGATTCGCTGGGCGCTGAACAAAGTCAACACCACAAGGCCAGGTATGATTTATGTGCATCCATGGGAGATCGATACGACGCAGCCCCGCATCAAGTCTTCACTGTTCGCACGTCTGACGCATTATCATAACCTCGGTTCAACAATGCCGAAGCTGGAGAAGCTGCTGCAGGAATTTTCGTTCAAGCCACTGAGCGAAATTATTGAGGAAAAGAGCTACGCTGGGGTAGCTTTGACCACCGCATGAAGCAAGTAAGCATTTGGAAAGGAACGTTCGTCATTGCTGCTATCCATATGCTGCTTGCCGGTGTGGCTTTCTTGAAGGACGTAATGCTGGCCTCGTTCTTCGGGACATCGCCTCAGGCCGATGCGCTGTCGATCGCACTCTTCATTCCCGACACGCTGGGCAATAATCTGGTCGGTACGGCCATCGGTGTAGCCTGTGTACCAACCTTCGCCGCATTGTACGCGCAAGGGAGCCTTCAGCGGTTTGCAATGACCGCCAGGCAGTTGGCGGTTCAGCTACTGGTATTGATGGCGGTAGCCTGGGTCATCCTCTTCGCGTTTGGCGATCATCTTGTGGGCTGGCTTGGGGGTGGCGGCATGCAATGGCTATGCTATCGGCTGGTTCTGATCCTGCTGCCGACCTTGGTTCTGTTTCCGCTCTCTGCGATCGTGAATGGCCTACTGCAGGCGGCGGAAGCCTTTCAAGCCCCCGCGTTTTCTACGGTCGTCTATAATGCGGTATTTCTAGCAGGGCTTGTTTTAAGCAGCGTCCTGGGACTTTCTAGAACACAAGGGGCCTATGTGGGGGCCGTCAGCATCGCGCTGGGGATGGTCACAATGACCGGTTATGTTCTGTTTCGTCTTTGTCGACATCCGGGACTCCAAGGCCTTTGGCGTCGGAGGGAACAGCGTCCATCTCTTCTACACATAGATGCCGATCTAGGCACGGTTTACCGGGTGTTCGGACCTTACTTGCTGGTGCTGCTATTTTCCCAATCGGTCTTAATCGCAGAACGTTACATCGCATCCTCTCTTGGGGAGGGAACGGTGGCAGGCCTGACGTACGCTTTTCGGCTGGCTCAATTTCCGATCTGGGTGTTTGTCGCCGCCATTAATATGATTTTGCTGCCCAGAATGGCCAAGGCCGGTGCTGCCGGAGATTTCGCAGGACAGCAGAGGGAGTTTTTCAAAGCGATCGGGGTGACCCTCGCCATCACCGTTCCTACCGCAATCGTCTTTTTCACCGCCCGGGTACCGATCATTACACTGCTTTTCGTTCGCGGATCGTTCGATGCGGCTTCCCTGCATATTACGGCTGATATCTTCGCCGGACTGGCGGTCGGAATTGTCGGTCAATCGCTGGCGTCTGTCGGTTTAAGGTATTACATCGCCAGCAGTAGAATGAAGGTGCCGGCATGCGTATATTTCACTACCGCCGTTCTTAATATCGGACTGGATACTTGGTGGGTTAAGCTATGGGGTCCGGCGGGGCTGGGCTGGGGCTCTGCCAGTGCCTCGGCCTTGAACGCATCGGTCATTCTCCTGTTTATCATGCGGGAAATTAAAGAAAACAAGCAAAGTCAGGGTGGTGCAGATGAAACGTTTTCTCGTCGTCATACCGTCGTACAATGAAGAACTGAATCTTCCGGGCGTTCTGAGGGAGCTGCTGGGTTTACGACTGGAAACCGATGTCCTCGTCGTCAATGACGGCTCGAAGGATCGGACGGCGGCTGTCGCATCCGAGTTTCCGGTCCATGTTGTGAGTCACCCCTGCAATCTGGGCTATGGCGCAGCACTTCAAACGGGGTTTAAATACGCTGTCAAGCAAGGCTACGACTATGTGCTCACGCTGGACGCCGACGGCCAGCATAATGCTCTCGATCTGATCATGATTATAAAAGAGATCGAACGCGGAGAGGCGGACATCGTAATCGGGTCCCGCTATATCGAGGCGCTGGGGTATACTTCCGGGCCGGTGAAACGGCTTGCGGTGGTGTTTTTCCGAGGGCTGATTCGACTGTTTACGAAAGCCAAAATTTCCGATCCAACCTCCGGACAGCGCGGCTTCAAACGCCATGTATTCCAGTACTATGCGGGCAGCGGTAGGTTTCCGCAGGATTTTCCCGATGTGGACGTGCTGATACACATGCTGCTGCGAAAGTATCGGATTAAAGAAATATCAGCCACCATGCGCGAGCGCAAGCAAGGAGTCAGTATGCACTCCGGCTTAAAGCCTATTTTTTACATGATTAAAATGATGCTCTGCATCGTCCTGGTGCTCATTCGCAGCAAGAGAGAGAGCTATAAAGAAGCCAAAGCGGGAGTGAAAGCATGAATAGTACGCTCAAATTGTTCATTTTGTGCTGCGGCATCGGATTTTCATGCGGGGTCATGTATTTGCTACTGAAGAAAAAAATTAATGAGCGGCATTCGATCATTTGGCTTGGCGGCGTCACGTCGATCCTGGTCATTACCGCCTTCCCCGAATGGTTCGATAAGCTGGCGGTATCGGTCGGCGTCAGTTATCCTCCGGCATTGCTGTTTTTGCTCTCGATTCTGGTGCTGGCCTTAGTGGTGCTGTATCAGTCAATGCAAATCTCCATACTGAATGAGAAGTTGAAGGAGTTAGTTCAATATATGGCGCTGGAACAGCCGGGCTTAAAATCAGATGAAAAGTGCGATGCACGGGCGGATTAAAAAGGAGAGGGGATTCTTGCATCGAGCTTGGAGACGAGTTTTAAACATTGCATTGTTTCTCGAGATTCATGAAATCATTAGCCTTTTAACATTATTGACATTGACATTTCTATATTCGATTCATTTGAATTTGGGAACTTTTGTAGAAACAACAAGAGAGATCACCGTCACTGCAGGGTTGATAACACGTACAGTTTTTCTCATTATGCTACTCATGCTAGGAATGATTGTAGCGTTTCCGAAGTGGCGTTTCATCGGCTATGCTCAATTGGTGTTTCGAATAATGACATCGTTTTTAATAATGCTGCTCTCTTACGAAATCGTGATGCGGTACATTCAGCTAATGGGGCATACAATGTACGACCATCTATTGCAAAAATGGGATTCGTTCCTGTTTTTTGGAAAGCAGCCAGCTGAATGGATGGACAAGTTGAATACACTACCCATGACAAGTCTTCTCAGTGGAGCGTATCTTGCTTGGTTTCCCTTTTGTTATGGAACGATCTTCTTGTTATTGATTAAAAGCAGACGAGCTGCGCTTGAATATGCGACAGTAGCTTTAACTAGCTTTTATATAGGCAATATCGGATATGTGCTCGTACCTGCGGTTGGGCCGCTATTTACACATGAATTCTCGACCGTGGTGGGTGGTCTAACGGCCAAAATGCTCGATCCAGGATTTTATAAACCGGTTGCGAATTGCTTCCCCAGTCTCCATACTTGTATTTCCGTTGTCATGCTCGTTCAGGTATGGAAGTATTTCAGAAAGATGATCTGGGTATATACTCCGGTAACGGCACTCATTGTTTTTTCTACCGTCTATCTTCGAATACACTATGCAGTCGATGTTTTTGTAGGTGTCGTGCTCGCCATATTAACGACAATATGCATTCCGGTCATTATGACTTTATGGGAACGATTGCGCGAACAAAAGGCTAGGTCACAATTCACAATGATTCCAATTGAAATTAACGACAACAGCATTGGACGGCAAAGGGAGGCCTAAGGGGACAAAGAGTACAGCACGGTACGTGGAGGCAAATCCAATAGAAGGCCACCTCGGAAAAAACAGCGAGCTTGAAAAAAATCAGGTCGATCAATATCGTCAGCGCTAGCTGCTTGCCACCAGCTGCTCCACGTAATTCTTCCAACTGAAAAACTAAGCTGGAAACGGGAGCTTGAGCTAAGTGCATCGGTATTGAAAAACGATATCATATGATCGAGATTTGTCATTATTGTGCCTTGTGCATCGCCCCCCATCTGGAATAAATGCAATATTTCAAGGTTTGTCGAACAATGATCGGCAAGGGCGCTTCCATATGATAAGATGTACTAGGCATGCGGATGCAGTGCTTTTCGAGTTGCCTTCGAGTCGAATTAAATCAACCATGTCATGGGAGGGGGGACATTGTGACGATTTACGGAATCAAAATTGATGACGTTTACTTATACTACGCTGGGATGGCCACGATCATTTTGTCCCTTGTGCTGGTTGTCTTGTATTTATTGCAGCGACGCCGAGTGAAGCGAAACGACATCAGGCTGGAGCTGGCGAGTCGTATGCTTCAGCATATTCAGCCCTCCGCAGGGCTCGAGAATAACCTGAACTATATTCTCGAAATGGTGGGCGGTTTTGTATCCGCGCCTTCGTATACGTTTTATTTACGCAATGAGAAGCAGCAGCAGCTGGTACTGAAGGCTACCCGATACCGGGAAGGGCAGGCCGGGGTAGCTGGAGGTTCCGGACGAGGCGGTGCTAAGAAAGAAAAGGAAGTGTACCACCCGCCGCTTCAGCTGCCGATCGAAGCCATTGGCAGTCGGACCGAATTGATCAAGGAAGGCGAGGTTCCGCTTCTTTCGATTCCCATCATGGGCGGCTCCGGACTCGTTCGCGTCGGACCGGTTACTCAGCTGAAGTCCAGCCAGCGCTGGGCATTGGAGTATATTTCGCAGCTGTCGTCCCAGTTTCTATCGATCTTGATCGATTCGGATCGGCTGCAGCGTAAGGCGGAAGTCATTGTGACCTCCGGCGAAGCGCTCCGCAAAATCAGCTCCATTGCACTGGATTGTGGAGAAACGATGAGCAAGGTACTGGGGATGGCGGCGGTTGCTTTGGAGCTGAAAGCCGGGTTTATTGCCCTGCCGGATGGCGGGCGGCTGCAAACGGCGGCTAGTCTTGGTGTGAGCCGGGAAGCGCTGCGAAGCAAGGAATGGCCTGAAGCGCTGCTTCAGTGGCTTGGGGGCCGGAAAGCAACGGTCATCGGTTCCGATGAGGTGCGTCCTGACTGGTTGCCTTCCAGCTTGAGCGGCCAAAATGGAGAAGGGCTCGTCATTAGCCAATTTGACGTGTTCGGCGAGGGCGGGCTGCTTGTCTTCGTGCCTTCCTCCGGGTCAAATGAGCGGTCGTCGCTTTCACAATTGTCCGCATCGGCCGTTTCGATTGCGGCGAATTTGTCGGAATTGATCCGCATCCAAATGCAGACGAGACAGCTGTCCGATTCCAGTGCTGAGCTGCTGAAATCGCTCTCTCGATCGATTGATAATTTAAACCCGTACACGACCGGTTATTCGGAGCTGATGAGCCGTTACTCGATCATTATTGCGATTGAGATGGGCTTGCCGGCCGACCAAATTACCGACATTGGACTCGCGGCCTATCTGAGCAACATTGGGATGCTGGGCTTAAGCGAGGAGCTGTACTTGAAGGAAGGACAGTATTCCGAGCAGGAATTTGAGAAAATGAAGCTTCACGCCGAGGTTGGCGCGGATATTGTGGAGATCACGCTGGGCAATAAGGCGGTTGCGGATTATATTCGCCATCACCACGAACGGATGGACGGCAACGGGTATCCGGCAGGGCTGAAGGATCAACAGATCCCGGTAGGAGCGAGAATTATTGCGGTGACGCAGACGTTCTTAGCTAAAATTCAAGGGCGCAAGTACCGGGAGCCGCTGGCCTTCAACAAGGCGCTCGCGCTTCTAAAGGCAGCAGCCGGATCACAGCTCGATCCGGCTGCCGTAGAAGCGCTGAGCTCTTGGTTCAAGCGTAAGCAGACCAACCCGGCGCTTGCTGGCCGATCTCTTGGCTCTTGCTGGGAGATGTGCTGTGTGCCGAAGGAAATTTGTGCCGGCTGTCCGGCGTTTGGTAAAGAAGATGTGAATTGCTGGGAAGTTCCCGGCAACCATTGTCAATCGCACGGCAAGTCCTGTGCGTCTTGTCCGGTCCGTTCGGAAGCAGCTACCCGCTTAGCCTAGCGTAGGCTCAACGGGTCTAGCGATAGTGCGGGCAACTATTGAAGCTCGTCTTCGTGCATGTCTTCGTTCGTCGAATCCTCTCCGGGATAATCCCGCGAAATTCCGGCGTGCAGCTCTTGATTTTCGTAAGCGTAAGCGCTGACGGCCTGCTGGTCTTCGAGCCACGGAGTGCTTTTGCCCAGAGCTTCATGGTTAAAGCTGCTGCCATAAGGGCCCTCAGGGAACTCTTGGGCGAGAATTTCGTTACGCTGGGATTGGACAGTGGCTAGCTCGTTGTTCTTTGGTTTTCTAAACATGGTTTGGGCTCCTTCCTGGCTCGATTTTCCGCTGGGTTTCGCGGAAGCCTGGTGCGTTAACCACATTGTGTCCTACCCTTAGCTGCTTTATCCAAGCGCTTGCGCAAAAGGAACAAATCTGCTATTATGGAAATAATTTCAAACGACAGAGGAAGCACCTCTTTTGCTGCATGGCGGGCCATGTGGGAGAAGGGGTGCTTTTTTTGCATTGTCGGCTTGAAACCACCGGACTGATAGAGGTCTAATACACGATTGGGAGGGAGCAGCTTTGAACTTACTATTTTTGAGCAGCTTGGAGAAGACCACGGAGGAGGGGCACATAACAAACGCACAAGTATCGATCAGTGAGCAGCAAGGCGTGTGGTATGCGATTTGGAGCGAGCTGAACGAGGAGGGCGAGCCGACGCAGGAAACCTGGTATGAGGGCCTGCACTGGCAGGAGCTGCTGGCGGTGTTCCGTGAGCAGGTGTTCGCGAAGCAATGCGAGGGCTTTAAGCCGCTGGTGGACATGGGAGTCAGGGAGCTCGCCATTGTCGATGTGCGCAATCTTCCTCCAGAAGATGCACTATTACAGCGAGCTGCATGCCGATGAGGCGCTGTACGAGGCGCTCCGGCAGTGGCGCTTCAAGCAGGCCAGCACGGAGAGCAAGGCCGCGTTCATCGTCGCCACGAACCGGTTGCTGCGCATGATCAGCAACTTCCGGCCACAGACGGAGGAGGAGCTGCTGCAGCTGCCGGGCTTCGGGGGGACCAAGGCCGCTGCCTATGGCGCGGAGATTCTGGCGCTGACGGCTGCGTACGAGCGGCACACCTCGTTTCCGCTCTCCTGGGTGGAGCAGGAGGTGCCGGAAGCAGACTTCCAGGCCTGGCTGCTGAAGGAGCAGGAGCGCAAGCGCAAGGCGGAGATGGACAAGCTGGACATTAAGCGGAGGCTGCTGGAGGTCATCTCCCGCGGCGAGCGGATCGATGAGCTGCAGGAGCAGACGAAGATGGATCGACGCAGTCTGCTGATGTGGATGGAGGAGCTGGACCGCGACGGGTACGATCTGGAGCCCTACATCGAACAGATGCTGGAGCAGGTGCCGGAGACCGAGCGGGAGCAGGCGTGGCAGGCGTTCGAGCAGCAGGGCGACTGCTACCTCAAGCCGATTCTGCAGGCGGTCTACAAGCAGCAGGAGTTCTCGTCGAAGGATGCCGAGCGGGTCTACGAATGGCTGCGACTGCTGCGGATGAAATTCCGCCGCTTGAACAGCAGCGTCAAGCCCGGCGAAGCGAGCTAGCGCGGAGCAGGCAATACCTGCGTTGGGGACCGCTTCCGTTCCTTACGCCGCCTTAAAAAACAGAAAACCCAGAGACACGAGCCAAGCGCGTCTCTGGGTTCATTTTTTTCATACCTACAGCCAATCCTTCTTACGAAACAGGATAAACATGGATACACCGACAACTACCATGGACAAGAGGGCCACAACCCCGCCATAATGCCAATGCATTCCGGGTACATATTCAAAGTTCATTCCGTATACGCCGGTAATGAATGTCAAGGGCATGAAGATTGTCGTCAGCGCTGTAAACACGCGCATGATTTCGTTCGCGCGGTTGGCTAGGCTGGACTGGTATGCTTCTCGCAAGTTCCCCATCAAATCGCGGAACGTGTCGAACGTCTCGGCAATTTTCACCGCATTCTCGTAAATGTCGCCGAAGTACTTTTTGAGCGGCTCACTGATCAGCTTGAGCTCCTTCTTGTTGAGGGTTGCGATCACTTCACGCTGCGGCACCAGCACCTTCTTCAGCCAGAGGATCTCACTGCGAAGACTGATGATTTCATTCAGATGCGACTTCTTCGTATGCATGAGAATGTCTTCTTCCAGCTTCTCGATCTTGGCTTCGATCCGGTCGCCGACGTTCGTATAGTTATCAACGATCAGGTCCATCAAGTGGTACAGGAACTGATCCGGCATCGTAACTTCCTCTTCCCAAAGCACGGGCTTCAGGGTACGGATCTCGTTGATTTTGGTCCGGGTGACGGTAATAATGTAATGCTTCCCTAGAAAAATGTTCAACGCCCGAAGAAAAATTTCCTCATCGTCAAACCGGATGCTGTTCACTACAATAAAATAATGCGTATCGTATAGCTCGATCTTCGGGCGCTGCTCTTCCTCGGTCAGAACATCCTCGATCGCGAGCTCATGAAGATGAAATAAGGGCTGTAAAATTTCCAAATCCTCGACATCGGCATCGATCCAATAAAATCCATGCTGAGGCGGTTCGATGGTTAACGTGATGTCCTCCACAAGCGTAAAAATGCCGTCCTGAACCAAGCGTGCCTTCATAGGTTCCACCCCTTTGTGTTAATCGAGTGGAACTAGAGTCGGCTGCCATTATCCGGTTCGGGCGGACACCGAAAGGCTACATCAATGTTCAAGCTGGCGAATCCCGATGGGTGCGCGCATGAACCGGACAAGGGCAGACGGCCGAGTTCCAATCGACCTATTCGGTTGTTGTTGAACGCAGATGCTACCCCTCGGGTCTCCGTCCATTCGAATGCTGCACCCCTTTATCACACGATTTTGCGCGGCTGCCAGATGAACCGCTAGGCTCAAGTCCAACGGGGACTTGACCCAGTACTAATCTAGTATAACCCCTCAAAATCCACCTTTCAAGCGATTATTGAGAAGAAAAACAGCGATTTTGTATTGTTTTCGTGTCCTTGTCATACGATATGGTGATAAACGGGTTTTGGTGCCTGCTGCAGCGATAAATTCCCGAAAAGGTCCATCTTGACGGTGGGAAGGTTTTCGATTACAGTAGTATTACCAACACAACCAAATAGATTCGGTTTTACACTCTTATCAAGAGCAGGTCGAGGGACTAGCCCGATGACACCCGGCAACCGACAATCCTTTGCGAGCATCCAAGATGCGACGAACAAGTGAAGGAATGCACGGTGCTAATTCTTGCGGAGGCTGTTTTACAGCTTCTGAGAGATGAGAGAGGACGATGTGATTATACACAGGCCTTTCTCGTGCGCGCGAAGAAAGGCTTTTTTTGTTGCCTTCCGCGGTGAAAGAGTGCGAGAACAACGAATCCCACATTGAAAAGGAGTGAATCCGATGCCAATCAAAGTACCTGATCACCTGCCGGCAAAAGAAGTGTTAATCCATGAGAATATTTTCGTGATGGACGAAAGCGTAGCCTTTCATCAAGATATCCGTCCGCTGCGAATTGCGATCTTGAACCTCATGCCCACCAAGGAAACGACTGAAACTCAATTGCTGCGGCTCATCGGGAACACACCGCTTCAGGTGGAATTCATTTTACTGCACCCAAAAACCCACACCTCCAAAAATACGTCGCCTGAGCACCTGGAGCAATTTTATAAAACGTTCGAAGATGTGAAGCAGGAGTATGAGTATTTGGACGGGATGATCATAACCGGCGCGCCGGTGGAGCAGTATGATTTTGAAGATGTGTATTATTGGGAAGAGCTGCAGCAAATTATGGAGTGGAGCAAAACGCACGTCACTTCGACATTTCATATTTGTTGGGCGGCGCAGGCGGGCCTGTACCATCACTTCGGCGTGCCGAAGTACGGCTTAGAAGAGAAAATGTTCGGCGTATTCCCGCACACCGTGACCACACCGAATGTGAAGCTGCTGCGCGGCTTTGATGAGCTGTTCGTTGCGCCTCAATCCCGTCATACCGAAGTGCGCCGCGAAGATATCGAGAAGCATCCGGAGCTGGAGATTTTGTCCGAGTCAGAGGATGCGGGCGTATACATCGTGGCTACTAAAGACGGAAAGCAGATTTTCGTAACGGGCCACTCGGAATATGACGCTTCTTCTCTGAAATATGAATACGATCGGGATATCAACAAAGGCATGGAGATCGACGTTCCGAAAAACTACTATCCGAATAATGATCCTTCGAGACAACCACTCAACACTTGGAGAGCACATGCGAACTTGCTGTTCTCGAACTGGTTGAATTACTATGTATACCAAGAGACGCCTTTCGATCTGCACAAGGAGGAATATGTAAGATGAGCAGCAGCAATCAGGACAACAGGTTGAAAATCGAAAGCCGACTCGCACAGATCGGCTCGCAGGAGGAGCCGGTCACAGGCGCGGTCAGCTTCCCGGTGTACCAAGCGACGGCGTTCCGTCATCCGAAGCTCGGCCAGAGCACGGGCTTCGACTATGCACGCACAAAGAGCCCTACGCGCAAAGTGCTGGAGGATGCGATTGCAGAGCTCGAGTCCGGCGACGCCGGGTTTGCCTGCAGCTCCGGGATGGCCGCGCTGCAAACGGTGTTTGCGATGTTCAGCCAGGGCGATCATCTGATCGTCTCGCTCGACCTATACGGAGGCACGTACCGCCTGCTGGAGAAAATCATGTCGCGCTTTGGCGTCACTTCGACGTATGTAGATACCAATGATTTCGATGCCCTTGAAGCGAATGTGAAGCCGAACACGAAGGGTATTATTATTGAAACACCAACCAATCCGCTGATGATGATTACGGATCTGGAGCTGGTCTGCAGCTGGGCGAAGAAAAAGGGCATCGTGTCCATTGTGGACAACACGCTGCTGACCCCATTCTTCCAACGTCCGATTGAGCTGGGTGCCGATATCGTCGTGCACAGCGCGACCAAATACTTGGGTGGGCACAATGACGTGCTGGCCGGGCTGATCGTCACGAAGGGCAAGGAACTGTCCGAGCAAATGGCGTTCCTGCACAACTCGATCGGCGCCGTGCTGAGCCCGCAGGATAGCTGGCTGCTGATGCGCGGTATGAAGACGCTCGCAATCCGTATGGAGCGCCACCAGTACAACGCTACGAAAATGACCGAGTTCCTGCAGGGGCATCCGCAAGTGGAGTCCGTCTACTATCCGGCGCTGCCAACCCATCCGGGGCATGAGATTCAGAACAAGCAATCGTCCGGCAATACGGGGATTTTCTCGTTCAAATTGAAAGACGCCCGTTACATTGAGCCGATTTTGCGTCACATTAAGCTGATCGCCTTCGCCGAAAGCCTTGGCGGTGTCGAATCGCTGATGACCTACCCTGCGGTGCAAACCCATGCAGATATCCCACTGGAAATCCGTACGAAGGTTGGCGTGGACGACAAGCTGCTTCGCTACTCCGTTGGTATCGAGCATATTGACGATTTGATTGCCGATCTGTCGAACGCGATTGAGCTGGCCCGCCAAGAAATCGAGGGCTAGGTTGGATTGTAATTTAACAAAAGCTTGACAATTGGCCGCCGCGACGGGTACTCCCCGGAATTGGCGGTCTTTTTCTATGGCGATGCCGCCCGAAATTATGATACGATAGGAAATGAAGGAGTTGAGGCCGTGATGAGTTCCATCGACCGTATTTTAGACCAAGCCTTGGCTGGTCAACGTATCAGCTTAGAGGATTGCATAGCGCTTTATGATTCGAACGAAATTGAGAAAATGGGGCATGCAGCCAATCAGATCATGCTGCGGCACCATCCTGATCCGATTACGACGTTCGTTATCGGACGGAACGTAAACTATACGAATATTTGTGACGTGTACTGCCGGTTTTGCGCGTTTTACCGTGCTCCAGGGTCGCCGGAGGGCTACGTGCTGCCGGACGAGGTCATTTTTCAAAAAATCCAGGAAACGATCAATGTAGGCGGTACGGAAATTTTGATGCAGGGCGGCGTGAATCCGAACCTGCCGTTTACGTACTACACGAACCTGCTTCGCGAAATCAAGAAGCGGTTCCCGGCGATTACGATGCATTCCTTCTCTCCGGCGGAGATCATGAAGATGAAGGAAGTGTCGGGCGGGTTGACGCTGGAAGAGGTCATCCAAGCGATTCATGAAGCGGGTCTGGATTCGCTGCCGGGCGGCGGCGGGGAGATTCTGGACGATCGGACGCGGCGCAAGATCAGCCGTCTGAAGGGCTCCTGGCGCGATTGGATGGACGTTATGCAGACGGCGCACAAGGTCGGCATGAACACCACCGCGACCATGGTCATTGGTTTCGGCGAATCGCATGAAGAACGCGCGCTGCATCTGCTGCGGGTTCGGGAAGCGCAGGATGAGTGTATTGCGAATGGCTACAATTCCGAAGGCTTTCTGGCGTTCATCTCGTGGACGTTCCAACCGGATAACACGAACCTGAAGGCGGACAAGCTTGGACCGGAAGACTATTTGAAGAATGTCGCGATCAGCCGCATTATGCTCGATAACATCAAGAACTTCCAGTCGTCCTGGGTGACGATGGGTCCGGAAGTGGGCAAGCAGTCGCTTCACTTCGGCTGCAACGACTTCGGGTCGACGATGATCGAGGAGAACGTGGTTTCCGCGGCGGGCACGACGCACAAAGTCAACATCGCCTCGACGCTCCAGATCATCCGCGAAGCGGGCAAGATTCCGGCACAGCGTAACACACGCTACGAGATTTTGCGCAAGTTCGACGATGAGTCGGTGACGTCGGTGGACAATGATTTTATAATGCAGAATTAGGAAACTACAACGCTTATCTAATGCTTAATCCTTGAAGGGATTGGTATTGATAAGCGTTTTTTGTTGTTGTTACGATTTCTTTTGATCATCCAGTGGTTCATTTAATAAAAATGCCAGTTTGGGCTATTCTCTCAGAAAAACAGGCTTATTTTTATTGACAAATTCATCAAAATGATACAATATGTATCTTGTAAATGTCCCTTCGTTTAACCATCAGTTGTCAGAATTCCGCCACTTCTAAAGTGGTGGGATGAATGGCAACGGTCTTAGGTAACTTGACTAATACAGCCGAAATCTATACGATTAGATTCATTCAGTCGTATTTAGAGAAAGGTTGTATTATCAATGGATCTT
>NZ_VNJI01000034.1 GCF_007786445.1 Paenibacillus cremeus
CAAAAGAAAAGATGGAACAACAGACTGAACGAAAGTGTACTTCGAAGAAGATTTAGAAAAGATCCCTTAGCATACCTTCAAAAACTTGAAAACAAACATAGTGTGTTGGTTATTCCGCTGTAGAAAAAAAAGCTGCCTGGCTTGGCAGCTTTAGTTTTGAGGGCGGATGACGGCGACCTCCGACGCGTTGATGGCGAAGGCGTTGCCTCCTTGTCCGATCTTGGCTGATGCTTTTTGCTCGGAATGGACTTTGGTTTTTCCGTTATTGAACTTTTGATTGTTGACTTTCCTCACTTTGGCCAAGCGGATTCACCTCCTCTTCTTCCGGCCTTTGTGCTTGTGAACGATCTGCACATTGACCGCATTGCTGGCGAGGACGTTTCCTTGCTCTGCGGCAGCTGTAGCTTTCTGGTGAATATGGATGACAATGATGCTCTTTTTGCCGACGCGGTATTTATAGGTTTTCACGTGCGAGCGGACCATGACCGGGCCTCCTTCTGCTTCGTGCTCCCTATAGGATACGTGCGGTGCGAATACCCCGTCCCGGCGTTTGGTCGCTGTCATTCGTCTATTCGCTACGCTGCACGGGAGGATCGTACCAAGCCAGCGCGGAGCTCCAGTCCCATGCCTCGTAGTAGACGGGCTCCGGCGACCCAGCTCCAGTCCCAATCCCGGCAATATAGCGCTCAGCCCCCTGTCCGTCCGGGCGAGCCAGCCACACATCCGCCTGCTTCCGGTCAGTGCGAATCCAGCTCACTCGAGACGCACTTCGCACCCATTGCGGCTGATAATCGCCCCATTGCTCCGGAGGTGTCGAGAATGTTATTTGACCTTGAGGTGCCTTGACAGCCGTATCCACCTTCACCAACGACGGAAGAGGACGCTGGGCCGGCTCGGTAGACCACTCCTGCTCCTTTGACCGGGAAACCACGATCTGCCGATCATCGAGCCAGGTGAGGCCGCGGTCCACATCGCCTTTTGGCGTGTAAGACCCTTGCTGAAGCATGGGCAGCAGCTTGACTCGAAGCTGTTTGTCTTTTATCGCAAAGCGTCCTTCACCCTGAATGTATCCCAGCTTACTGAGCTTCGGAGCCATTGAAACCAATCTTCGTATCTCAGCATGTGATCCACTTGCTGAAAGCCGCTCCCATCCGATCGAAGCAGGCAGAGCGTGTTGCTGTCCGCTGATAAAGAAGCCGTCGGCATGCCGAGAAAAGCGATCCAGCGTCCATCAGCCGACCATTTGAACGTGCTTGTATGGACGGCAAAGAAGTCATCACTCTGTGCAGGAAGCGTGTACAGCTTCCGAATCCTTGCCTGATCGCCCTTGGCGTCTGCGGGCACTAGGAACAGCGTGACTCCGGTCCATCCGGTCGGCTGCTGCTTCGCGTCGGAAGAGACGAGAAAGCCCCGGCCGTTAGGCAGCCAGGTGTAGTTGCCTACACCCAGCGACACATTCACGAACGGCTCCGCCCCTTGCGGACGCACGCCCGCTGTATTTAGCACCGTGTCGAGCTGAAAGGCGAGAGTTGACTGGTTCGGAGACCACTCGTAATGCTGCCCGCCCTCCGGATGCACAGTGAAGAACCGATTGGATGAAAACGAGTACACCCGCAGCTCCCCACGCCCTTCGGTATAAGCGATATACGCTCCGTCAAACGACCATTTCGGCCTCTCCGCATGACCGTCCGTCGTAAGCTTCCGCTCTACCGCACCTTGCTTGACCCACAAATTCCCTTCCCGGATAAAAGCGGCCTTGAGACGCTCATCTCCGCCTTGCGGTTCCGCATACGCTCTTTCCGAAGCGCCGCACCAGAGCAGAACTAGTACCATCGACAATACAACCCACTTTTTGCCCATGTGCATGCAACCCCCATTTTTGTCGTCAACGATCCGTCTCTGAGGGATATGTTTCCAAATGCGTCCTCCATTTATGTGCAAAAAAAAGAAGCCCTTGATCTGAGGATCAAAGACTTCTTTCTGCAGGCTGCTTCTGATCGAAGGCTGCCGAGCTGTTGCGGGAAAAGAGCGGAATAGATAACGCGCACACGAGCGCGAACGCGATGAGCGTCACGAAGACTGCTCCGCTGAGTTCTTTTACAAACAAAATAAGCACCAGCATCGTAATTCTCGCGATGTTGAGGAACCATTCTCGCCATAGCAAGATTCGTGCTTGCTCAATAGCCGTATGCTTGCTGATGACACGGAACTGCCGGGTGTTCCACACTGTTCCGAAGTAAAACATGCCGACGGTCGTCAGGATGTTCGAAGCCACTAGCAGCGGCGCCCTCGGCATTAGCGGCAGCAGGAAGCCGGCGGAGATGAACAGCATTCCGATCATGAGCCAGACGCCCTCCCCCGTCTTCAGCCTGCGGTACAGCATCATTGCGATGATGGTGGAGGAAGCGTACATCACGTTCAGCAAGGCTATGACAAGCTTATCGCTCGAAACGGAAAACGTGTAGATGAGTGCAAACAAGCCTTGAAATTGCAGGAAAACGCCGGCGGCCAAACAGGACGGAGCCATCCATCGAAGCGACGTATACGAGAACACTTGGCTGAACCGCATGTTGCGGAACAACGGCTCCGGCTCCTTCGCGAGCGTAATCGGCGGGATAAAGAACGACACCGTCAGCAAAATCGCGACGAACAAAAACATCAGCAGGAACGATCCGGAGTACCCGACCCATCGGATAATAAACGCGAATGCAATCGGGTTAATAATCGAGATCACTTGGCCAATGATGCTGGCCACCGAAAAGTAGCCCTCGAAATCTTTCCCTTTGCCGAAAACACAGAGGGTAATGTTCTGCGCCGAGGCGTAAAAGCCCCACATAATGCCAATCGGTATGGCGATGATGGTGATCCACAGCAGCCGATTGTCCAGCTCAAGAAAGGACAACAGGATGAACGTCAGCGCGCCGGAGATCGCTACGGTTCGGATCAGTAGACGCGTGGTGAAGCGGGACAGCAAGCGGGAGCCGACTGCAAACGCAATGCTCCATAGAATAAACAAGATGAGATTGAACCACGTGACATCAAAAATGCTTTTGTTCTTTTCCCAGATGTACAGATTAATGAAAATCCCGATGTAGTTGAAAATAATGTTCGAAGCTGCGTTCATCATCAGCAGCCGTTTGATCTGTCCCGTCACCTGCATGTGGTTTCATCGCCTTTGTTTGGAATGCGTTCGAGAATCAGCTGTCGCCTTATCCAAGCACGACACGGTCATCGGCGAACTTCGCACCGCGGATCCGCTCAAATTGGTGCAGCAGACCGTCCACGGTCAAGCCTTGCTTCTCCGATTCCGGCACATCCAGGATGATGCCGCCTTTATCCATCATGATGAGGCGGTTGCCGAGTCTGATCGCTTGTTCCATATTATGCGTAACCATCAAGGTGGTCAAGTTCAATTCTTTCACGATCTGCTCCGTGAGCGTAGTGATGAGCTCCGCTCGGGCAGGATCGAGCGCTGCCGTATGCTCGTCGAGCAGCAGAATGCGCGGCTCGGTGAACGTCGCCATCAGCAGGCTCAGCGCTTGGCGCTCCCCGCCCGACAGCAGCCCGACCTTCGCGTTCAGCCGGTCTTCCAGACCGATGCCGAGGCGCTTCAGCTGCTCGCGGAACATCGTCCGCTTCTTGCCGCTCACGCCGATGGAGAGGCCTCTGCGCTTGCTGCGGGCATACGCCATCGCCAAATTTTCCTCGATCGTCATCGTCGGAGCCGTACCGGCCATCGGGTCTTGGAAGACGCGGCCGATCCACTCGCTTCGGCGATGCTCCGGCATGTGCTCGACGGGATTGCCCGCGATCGAGACCGTGCCTAGATCCGGGGTCATGACGCCGGATACGATATTCATCAGCGTCGATTTCCCGGCGCCGTTGCTCCCGATCACCGTGACGAAGTCGCCTTCGCGCAGGTGCAGGTTAATGCCGGAGAGCGCCACCTTCTCATCCGGTGTCCCTGGATTAAACAGCTTCGTAACTTGCTGTATGCGCAGCATTAGCCTTCACCTCCTTGGGGCAGCTTCGTCTGCAATTGTGCTGTGCGCTTGCGAACCAGCGCCTTCTGTTTGAACGAGCCACGGACCTTCGGCAGCGTAAGCGCAACAATAACGATCAGCGCCGTCATCAGCTTCATGTCGGTCGGCTGCAGCCCGACGCGGAGCGCGAGCGCGACAACCAGGCGGTACACAATAGCACCCAGCACAACGGCCAAGGTCGCTCTCATGACCGTACGGGAGCCGAAGATCGCTTCCCCGATAATAACGGAAGCCAGACCGATGACGATCATCCCTACCCCCATCGTAATTTCGGCAAACGCCTGATACTGAGCGATCAGTCCGCCTGCCAAAGCCACCATCCCGTTGGACAGGCTCAGACCGACAATGGTCGTGGTATCGGTGTTGACCCCGAAGCTGCGAATCATACGAGGGTTATCCCCTGTAGCGCGCAGCGCTAACCCTAAGTCCGTGCGGAAAAACCAATCGAGCGCGAACTTCACGGCCAGAATAACAAACGGCATCACCCACAGGATCGGCACATTCGTCAGCAGCGTGTCTTCGCCGAGCAGCGGAATATTGGCCTTGCCCATAATGCGCAAATTAATGGAATAGAGCGCGATCATCATCAAAATACCGGACAAAAGCGCATTCACTTTTCCTTTCGTGTGAAGCACGCCAGTGAGCGCACCTGCCACCAGACCGCCTAAAAAAGCGACAATCGTTGCGAGCAGCGGGGAATGCCCGCCTGCGATCATCATCGCTGCAATCCCCCCGCCGGTCGTGAAGCTGCCGTCTACCGTCAAATCCGGGAAATTCAATATCCGGAACGTAATGTACACACCTAGGGCCATGATGGCATACAACAAGCCGAGTTCGATTGACCCCGTCAGCGCTGAAAGCATAGTTGATATCCTCCTTATTGCAACTGATATTGAAGCTAAGACGATAGCAGTTGTCAATGTGTTGCTACTGTCAACGTAAATAAAGAATGACCTTCCCTAATCATACTAGAAAGGTCACTCCGATTGTAAACCTTTATTTCCCAGAACCACTGATCAGGTTCTTTTTGTCTTGCATTTTGTTTTTCATGGAGTCGGTAATGGTTACGCCTTGAGCTTTGGCCGCATCCTGGTTGATGATAAGATCAAGCTTGTCTGGGAAGCTGACCTTCATGTCCGCAGGCTTCGCGCCGTTCTTCAAGATCTCAGCCGCCATCTTGCCTGCTTGGTAGCCATGGTCATAATATTTAAAGCCGAAAGTAGCAAGTGCACCCTTCTCAACCGTATCACGGTCGCTGGAGAAGAACGGAATTTTCTTCTCATTGGCGATTTTAATGATCGATTCCACTGCGCTTACTACGGTGTTGTCGAGGGTAATGTAGAATGCGTCCACGCGTCCCACGAGCGACTCAGCGGCTTGCTTTACTTCGGAGCTGTTCGCAGCGGCAGCTTTGACCACCTTAATATTTTTCTTGGCCATGGCCGCTTCAGCGTTTTTCACCATGACTGCCGCGTTAGGCTCGCCTTCGTTGGCGATAATCCCTACCGTCTTGATGTTCGGGAAGTCGGAGGAGATAAAATCAACCAGCTTATCCACCGCATCCGGAGCTGTATCGGCTGCGCCCGTTACGTTAGCGCCCGGCTTGTCCAAGCTCTTCACGAGCTTAGCGCCGACAGGATCTGTAATGGCTGCAAATACGATCGGTGCATCTTTTACATTTTGCACGGCAGCTTGAGCCGAAGGAGTAGCGATCGCAAGGACCAAATCCTTCTTATCTGCAGCAAATTTTTGAGCAATGGTCAAATTGTTCGTCGGATCTCCCTGTGCGTTCTGATAGTCGACCTGGAGGTTTTCTTTATCTACGAAACCGCTGTCTTTTAGCGCAGCGAGAAAACCTTCCCGTGTCGCATTCAGCGACGGATGTTCGACGATTTGCGTAATGCCGATCTTGAAGACCTTCTTGTCGTTCGGCTTGGAAGCGGCACTTCCCGCGTTCTGTGCGGGTTCTTTCGATCCGCAGCCTGCGAAGATCAACGGCACGGCGACTAGCAGTGTTAAGAGTTTGATAGATTTCATAGACATTGACCTCCCATTTAACGTGAACATGCTTTAAAGCAATAATGTATATATTATTACGATTTGCCTGTTTCCGTCAATGAAAATATAAGCCGGAACGAGCAAAAAGCCCTCTGCAGCGGCTTATGATAACACCATTTATTTACATATTTTTTTCGAATGAGCTACAGTCTCATGATTTATGTATAATTATAGCAAAGCCTGAGACCAGGTGGACTGGAACAACCACCTAGTCTCAGGTTTAAAAGAAGGGACGCTCGGTGATGCCCGGTCGCGGGCTCCTAAGCGGATTTTCCGCTTTGCTAGCAGTGCACTAGACCGGTCGCGGGCTCCTAGGCGGATTTTCCGCTTTGCTAGCAGTGCACTAGACCGGTCGCTCCTGATCGGAGCCCTTTCGAGGAAGTACAATTCGAGGCTAGTATTATAAAAAACCATTTCAGTGACTCACAAGGAGACGAAGCGTTTGAAAATCGCCATTTTTATCATCCTGATGCTGATGTACCCGCTGTTTCTTCATCTCGTGCATATTACCGATCTGCGGGCAATCCCGCTGATTGTGCCCTACGCGCTCGGGACGCTGTCCGTCATCATTCTCGGCTCTGAAATCATCGGCCTCTTTTTCCGAAGGAAGAAAGACTCAGAATAAGTAAGAGATGACTGCGCCCCCTGCATCCCAGCGTTCCCCCGCCATGCCCCCCCGACGGCAGCGCACCTACCACCAGCAAGAACGCAGGCAGAAAAATCGCCAACGTCGCGATGATCTCCCCAGAAAGACCACCCGTAATGGCACCCACATAAGCTGCAATCACCCAGCCGGACGGCACCGTTTCCCGCTCCAGCAGCAGAAAGTATAACATGCCCTCCGCCAAAGACCAGCTAGCCGGATCGGTTAAAGCTGTCGAACTTGGCGGAAACGCGCAGCAGCTCCCATACGCTTACCCGTTTTGTTTCAATCTTGGACATCGAAACAGCACCTCACACGAATGATATATGGATGAAATAAAAAGAGTACATCCTGTCTGTCAACCGGATACTCTGCAGACGATGCGAGCTGAGATCGTGATTTTCTCCGTCAGCTGGCCGGGATGCTCCATTCGACGACGAAGCTGTTCCACGGCGCGATAGCCCAGAAACTCCTTACCAAAGTCTACGGTCGTTAAAGCGGGTCTGGATAGCGCTGCCGTTTCGATATTGTCAAACCCTGCCACCTTGCACTGCGCCGGAACGGCCATCGACAGCTTGTCCAGGATCGATAAACAATGCAAAGCGATATCGTCGTTAGCCCCGAGGATGGCGTGCGGCCATTCCTTCTCCGTCAGTTGCTCCAGCTTTCGCTCCAGCACCGCCTGCCAATTCCGTGCTCCATAAGGAATGCTCCACTTTCTCAAAGCCACCTCCGCCCTCTTCCCCGCTTCTTGCATCTCCAGCTTGCAGCCAAACCAACGTTCTTTAAAGCTGACCGAGAACGCGTCATGGCCCACGAAGAGCAAGGAGGTACACCCAGCTTGAAGCATGCGGGCCGTTAACCATCGGCCTCCTTGCATATTGGCATTCACAATGCAATCCACGGATAATGCAGACTCCTCGTGATCCACAAGCACCATCGGCAGGCCCTTTCGGGATAAAGTAAGCAGCAAGGCGGATGGCAGCTCTCCGGCAATGAGGTGTCCTACACAATGGGCAGGGTCCAGGTAGGCCGGGATTCCTTCGGCTACGGTCTCGCCTGACTCCACAGCCATGATCACGTGATTCCATCCCTGTCGTTTGCAGCCTTCCAGCATACCCGAGAGCACCTTCCCCCAGAACAGCCCCTCACTCCGATGATCGGCGCGTATCCAGATCAAGACGTATGGGGGATCACCGAGGCCATCGATCGGTTTCATGATCGGGGTGATCTCATCAATCGGAGCCCTACTGCGGTACCCCATCGTTCTAGCCACTTCCAGGACGCGCGCTCTCGTCTCTAGGCTAACGCCGGATTTACCGGCCAAGCTGCGGGATACCGTATATTTGGAAACCCCAAGCGAATCGGCAATTTGCTGCATAGAAACTTTGTGGGCCATCCCTTTTCCTCCTGTAGAAGCTTAACAATTAACCATTTTACCTAACATAAATCATTAATCTCAGCTTCCCTATCTGTCAAGAAAAAAAGCGGTTGACAACGACTTCCCTTTCTTCTAAGTTGACTTCAGAAAACAACAAGGAACCTAACAAACCTAACAAATCATCCATCAATGGAGGCGCTGCCTGATGAGCTTGCTCTTATTTTACGATGAAGCATTTCCTTACTCCGGGGTTCGTCCGAACGCCCCTCAACTAGAGGCGCTGGCTTCCATTTTTCGTATCGTGAATGCCGATGGCCTGCAAGAAGCTTTGAGCTCGGAAGATCATACGGGATTGGCTATGCTCCATGGGTCTTATTTCCCCAAAGCAGCGTGGGCTTCCATCCTCAAGCATGTTCGCCATGGCGGAGGCCTTCTGCATGCTGGAGGCGCTCCGTTCAAATGCCCGGTTGTGCGTAAAAATGGAGTCTGGACGCCGGAACGGGAGCAAACCGCTTACCACCAGCAGCTCCATATCCATGAGGCGATGAAGGTGGACCCCGCACCGATTCGATCATTGAAAGCCTCCACGCAAATCCCTTTATTGCAAAATCAAGAGCGACTGTTCACTCCTGCTCCAACTTATAGCTTGATTCTGCATGTGACCCGCGTCAGCGATCATCCCGAGCAATGCGGCTCCGGCGGACCGATGGACGCGCACCTGTATCCCTTGCTCAAAGGCATCTCAGCTGAAGGCAGGGAAGTGGCCGCTCCCGTGGTGCTGCTCGAGCATACGAAAGGTCCTTTCGCAGGCGGACGCTGGCTGTTCATAAACCAGGAGCTGGACGAGGCATTCTGGAAAGACGGCGGAGTTTCATTGCTGCAGGAGCTTTCGGAGTTTACCGGTCGCGGTGTAACGGAAATGTGGGTGAAGCCGAATTACGCATCTTACTTTCCCGGAGAACGACCTGCGCTTACCGTGCAGCTGCAAGCTTTAAACAAGTCCGCATTCGGACAGGCATGGATGCTAGAGCTAAGCTTGCGCAAGAAGGCTGACGGTTCTACACTATGGTCCACTGCACTGGAGCTAAAAGCCGATCGGGACATTCATTTCACGCGGATTTCCGTACCCGTTGAGCTGGAAAAAGGATACTACGAGCTGGCTGGTACAGTATCATCCGCATCCGGGGAAGTGCGTCAGCTCACGCAAGGCTTCTGGGGCTTTGACGATGAGCTTCTAGGCGAAGGCGAGTTCCTGGCTTGCGACCGCGACTACTTCCACAAACAGGGCAAGCCGCTGCCCGTCGTCGGGATGACCTATATGACGTCCGACGTCGCACGCCGCTTCCTGCACCTGCCGAACGTATCCGTATGGGAAAAAGACATGGCCCAAATGAAAAAGGCCGGCATCAACCTGATTCGCACCGGCATCTGGACAGCATGGAGGACGATCATGTTTATCGACGGACATCCGAATGAGGATATTCTTCGTGCCATTGACGCCTTTATCCTGACAGCCAAACGACATGAGCTGGAAGTGACCTTCAACTTTTTCGCCTTCACCCCGGAAGCTTGGGACGGCGTGAACCCGTACTTGGACCCGCGCAGCGTGGAAGCGCAAAAACGATTCATCGCTGCTGTAGTTTCCCGTCATCGCGATACGAAAAACGTTCATTGGGACTTAATTAATGAGCCTTCCATGTTCGATCCGAAACGGATTTTTAAAGGACCGCGCTCTGCTCAGGACCCTTTTGAACGCCAAGCGTTCCAGCAGTGGATTCGGCAGCGTCACGCCACAATAGAGGAGCTGCAGGAGCGATGGAATATGACGCCGGACCAGCTTCCGGATTATGACGCCGTAAGGATGCCGGAGCAGGAAGACATCAACCTTCATATAGAGGATATGGCCAAAGCGAAAAAAGGCAGCCTATGGCTCGATTACACCTTATTCACAATGGAGATGCACAACCAATGGGCGCGCGAGCTGACGGCTACGATCCATGCGATACAGCCGATGCAGCTTGTGACCGTTGGCCAGGACGAAGGGCTCGGAGCGCAGCGTCCTTCACCGCTTTTTTATGCGGAAGCGGTCGATTACACAACGGTCCACTCCTGGTGGAAAAATGATGAGCTGGTTTGGGACGGGATTTTTGCAAAAGCGCCGAATAAGCCGTGCCTGGTACAGGAAACCGGCATCATGTACGTCGAAACGCCCGATGGCCGGGCGAAACGGTCAGAGACGGAGCTTCGCAACATGCTGGAGCGCAAGTATGCGTATTCCTTCTCTACCGGCGGTGCGGGCGCCGTGCAGTGGATATGGAATACGAACTTCTATATGGACAACGTGAATGAGTCCAACATCGGCGCCCTGCGCGCGGATGGAACGGAAAAGCCGGAGGCCGACGTTTCTTACGACTTCGGCCGCTTCATGAAGGAAGCCGCCTCGATCTTTGAAGGAAGGAAGCTGGAAGAAGTAGCGGCGATATTCCCTTATTCGAACGACTTCTCCAACCGGAAGCTGGCCTTTGATGCCACCACACGGATGACGCGCGTGCTTAGCTATCAAATGAACGTCCCTTTTCGTGCCTTGAGCGAATACGAGCTAAGCGCATTGGGAGATGACAGCGGCCGAGCTGAAACCCAGCCGAAGCTGATCCTCGTACCGAGCGCTCACAATTTCAGCGACGAAGCTATGGACCGGCTGCTAGCCTATGTTCGCCATTCGGGAGCTGCGCTGCTTATGACGGGTCCGGTCAGCCTGGACGCCTATTGGCAGCCGGTCCAGCGGCTGGCCGATCTTGTAGGTCCTACCCAGCTAGGCAACTTGCTGCGCGAGGAAACGCTGGAGCTGCAAGGCCGCTCCATGCCGGTCTCGTTCGGCGCTCGACGCATCGCCGAGCTTGTGAAAGAGCTGCCGGCCGGCTCCGCAGGGCGAGCCGCCGAAGTGATGCTTGCCCCGCTGGGCCAGGGCAAGCTGATCTGGTGCCCGCTGCCGATTGAGCTAAGCGAGAACACGGACACGATCCGTGCCGTGTACGAGTTCTCGTTGGCCCAAGCGGGCGTAGCACCAGAGCTGCAATGGCTGCAAGGAGGCAGCCATGCCGGGGTGTACGGCCGGAAGCTGAGCTTCGCTTCCGGCGCGCTGTACGTCTTCGTGTCGGAGTATGGCTGCGACACGGCGGTCAAGGTGTGCGACCCCGCAACGGGCCGCACCTATGCGTTCGAACTGCCCAGCGAGCGCTCGGTGCTGTTTACAGTCGATAGCGCAGGCAAGCTGTTAACCGTATACCGGCCTGAGCAAGTACAGGTTGAAGTCAGCTAATTCGCCTTTTTGTGCTGCTGGGCAAAAAAAGAAGCCGGTGACATCCTCGAAGGGATGTTCCCGGCTTCTTTCCGTTGGGCTATGGCATTACTGCTGCAGCTTGGCAATCAAGCGCTTGGCGGTACCGTTAGCCGTTGTAATGTCTTCATATACGTTGACTGTGAGCGGATAATCAAACTGCTCGGCCTTGACGCTCGAGAAGTTAATGGATTGCAGACCGCTAATCAGCTTATTCGTCCCTTGCAAGGTTTGAACGGAGTTACCAAGCACGATGCCGTTGGAGTCCACCAGTTCAAATTCCATTGTAGAGAACGAGTCGTCTACCAAGACCGTAGTATCCTTCTTGATATCCAGGCTCAGCTTTAATTTGTACGAGTACGTACCGCCGCTGTACGTCGAACCCAGATTCCAATCTTGGATATTTACTGTATAAGGATAGAACGAAGCCATTTTGCCAAGTACACTAGCTGCGTCATCATCCGTCGAATGGACTGCAACTTGAACCGCGGAAATTGGAAGCTTCAGCAGGCTCGAAGACGTAGGCTCCAGAATGCTCAGCTTGAACGTGCCTTTCGCCGTTGGCGGCATCAGATAAGCATAGCTGTACACATAAGCGGACTGCGGAATCAGCTGCTTCAGCGTCGTCGTTTGACGTGCACCAGGATAAGACGTACCGGTATCATCCTGAAGCTCGGTATCAAACGTCGGCAGATCCAGCGTTTCTTGACTGTTGTTCATAAATTTAAACTTGGCAACCACGGTTTGATAGCCGTTATCCGGATTGGTATGCGCGTTGATTTCCACGAGCGAAACGTCCAGCTTCGGATCAATCGTTTTATTGTCCGTCTTGAAGACGAACGGTGTGCCCAGCTCATAGGAGCTGCCCGATGGCGCTACCCCTGTGCTAGCCGTTAAGCCTGCATCAAGATTGACCGCCATGACCGGAATCGTAGTCGTCAACCCGGATTGCGAGCTCGACTGCGAACTGCTGGAAGTGCCCGTCGTGGACCCTGTCGTTCCACTAGTTGAACTGGAGGAAGACGAGGCGCTAGATACTGCGGTAGACGATTTTTGCTCGGATACGTAGAATTCATAAGCACCGGAAACCACTTCATCCGGAAGCTCGACGACAAATTGGTAAGAGGTCGTTTTGCCGGCCGAGGTGTACTTATCCGTGTCTTTAACTACGGTCTCGGTAGCGAGCGAGATTTGCTGGTCTTTCGAGACCAACATCCCTGCCAGTACTGGATTGGCTACTGTACGCTTCCCGTCATTATGCAGGGTTGCCGTGACCAGCGCTTGGCGCTTGCCGGACTGATTCATCTCTTCGGCTTTATCAACGACCAGCGTAACACCTTCACGGCCTTGGCTGTTAAAGGAAGCCTTATCACCCACATTGACCATTGTGAACAGCGACTGCAAATCGATCGTGCCGAGGTTGGTACCATCAGTTTTGTTCATGTCGAGCTTGAGTGTCTGCAGGTCCGGCTGGGTATCCAGCATCGTCGTCAGCAGCACGCGATAAGTCGATACGCCGTCCGATTGCACGGATTCTGCATTGGCAGCTTTCAGTGCGAAGGTATGGTTTGCACCGTCCTTCAGCACATAGGCCAGGCTCGTCGGATTCCAAGAATCCGTTCCGGACACCTTCACCTTGGTATCCAAGGTAATTTTATACTGGTCATCGGTTGGCACGGCAAAAGCATTCACCGCTTGCACCGACACAAAGGTATTGCCTGTAAACGTAGGGTCCGCATCGGTCAGGTTAAACACGAATTGGTGGTCGGTCTGCAGGAAGGACATCGCCTTCTGTACCGAGAGTGCACCCATATCCTGGTTTCCGCTGCCGCGGTTGAAGAAGTCGACACTCAATTGGTCTGCCGTCAGCCCCGGTGCTACCTTCGCGATAAACGAGAAGGATTGGGCCGAGTGGCCGGCAACGACGGCGTTCGCTTTTTCGCTCAGCTGGGCGTAGTAGGCTCTTCCATCGGTCGTTACAACTTGTACGCCGTATTGATTGAAGTCAACGCTGGCGTCGCTGTCATTGTTCAGCATGACGCGGAACTGCATCGTCTGGCTGCTGGTGCCCTTGGATAGAGCTACCTCCTCCAGCGTAAAATATACTGAATTGTTAAGGAATACCCCTTCTTTGCCCGCATAGGTAATACCGGGAACGACATTGTACAACAGCATGGCGATGAGCGTAAAAACGAGTGCAATAGCAGGATACTTCATCCGTCTATCGGATTTGTGGCTGAATGGCATTTTCAATGATGTTGCCTCCTTAAAAAAGTCTGACCATGCGCAGGATGCGGGTTCTAAGTTAGTCTGTACGAAGCGCGTCAATCGGTCGAAGCTTGGATGCTTTGTTTGCCGGATATAAACCAAACACAACACCTACGGCGACGGAGAATAAAAAGGCGTAAACACTGATGTCCCATGAAATGACCGTAAGCTGCTTCGGATTAATGCTAGGCCACAGCAGCGATAAGCCAATCCCGAGCACCAGCCCGATCAAGCCGCCCAAGCCGCTGATGACGACCGCTTCCACCAGGAATTGCAGCAAAATGTTGCGCCGCTTGGCCCCAATCGATTTACGAATCCCAATCTCCCGGGTCCGTTCCGTGACCGTCACGAGCATGATGTTCATAATCCCGATGCCTCCGACAAGGAGCGAGATGCAGGCTACGCTGACCAGCTGGCCGGTAAGGGTACTCGATGCTTCGGTTCTAGCCTGGACCAGGGAATCCTGATTCTGAACCCGGAAGCCGTTCGAGCTCTTAAACTCCGTCGTTAAATAGTTCGTAAAGGTCGTCTGGGCTTTGGTGATATCGTCTTTACTTGCTGCTTCAATATAGGTCGTGCGAATGTTACCCATGCCTAACTGTCTTTGGGCGGTTGGCAGCGGTACGATGATCGATTCGTCCACCGACGCTCCGCCCATCGCGCTGCCCTTGGTTTTCAAGGTGCCGATGACGGTAAATTCATACCCTTTGATATTGATTTTTTGATCGATCGGGTTGACCTTGCCGAACAGCTCGGAGACCACCGTGCTTCCCAGCACCGCTACGTTCGTGCGGAAATTGATATCGCCATCCGATAAGAATCGGCCGGTGGCCAGCTGGGTTTTGGTAATGTCCAGGTAGCGGTCATTCGTGCCGATCACATTGTACGATTGCTGAGTACGGTCAAATTTGACATTGTTCGAGCCGGACACCGCCGGAGCGATGTTATTAAACTCGGGAAATTCCTCGAGCTGCATCGTCTTGTCGTAATTGAGCTGTGTAGCGCGGCCCTGACCCAAAATATTAACGGTAATCAGGTTCGTACCTAGATTCTCATATTGCTTCTCGATCGCTTCCGTCGTCCCCCGACCGATCGAGACCAGGGTCACTACGGAGGCAACCCCGATAATAACACCCAGCATGGTCAAGAGCGTCCGCATCCAGCTGGCGGTGACGGTCTTGAGCGCCATGCTGATTAACTCTGAAAATTTCATCGGTGCACCTCCGTCAGCTGCCGCTCGGATAATGCTGTACGCTCAGTGCGCCGATCTCCCACGATTTCTCCGTCACGGATCGTCACGACCCGCTTCGCATGCTCCGCAATATGCAGATCATGCGTGATCAGAATGATCGTATTGCCCGCTTCGTTGAGCTGAATCATCAGCTCGAGCACTTCTTTCCCCGTGTTCGAGTCCAGCGCCCCGGTCGGTTCGTCCGCTAGCAGAATCGCTGGTCCGATCGCCAGCGCCCGGGAGATCGCGACCCGCTGCTGCTGACCGCCGGACAGCTCGCTCGGACGATGGTGAGAGCGCTGGCCCATGCCCAGACTTTCGAGCATCGCCTGCGCGCGCTCCCGCCGTTCTTTCCTCGAAATGCCGGCATAAATCATCGGCAGCTCCACATTCTCAATCGCCGTTAATCTCGGCAGCAGGTTGAACTGCTGGAAAATAAATCCGATTTTCCGGTTGCGTACCTCGGCCAGCTGATCGTCCCGAAGCTTCTCCGTCGCCACGCCGTCCAGCATATAAGAGCCGGAGGTTGGGACATCGAGCAGCCCGATCGTATTCATCAGCGTGGATTTACCCGAGCCGCTGGGACCGACGATGGCGATAAATTCACCCTTCTCCACTTCAAGCGAGATACTCTTGAGAATGGTCAATTCTTCTGCGCCGCGCTTAAAGCTTTTCACTATATTTTTCAGTTCGATCATACTCATGACAGCAAGCCCTCCTTTCCGGCCTTATCGATTGCCTCCTCGAGTGGCACCGCCACCGCCGCCGCCCTGGAATCCGCCTCCACCTGGGAATCCGCCGCCGCCTGCCCCGCCAGCTCCTTGCTGGAATTGCTGACGAAGCTGGTCAATTTGCTGCTGCGACAGGTTGTTTTGTCTGGTGGTCGTTCCTTGAACGACAACTTGATCGCCTTCGTTCAGCCCTTCGGTAATTTCGATCATCGTACTGCTGTTGACGCCGACCTTCACTTCTTTTTGCTCCAGCTTTCCGTCTGCGCCTTGGACTGAAACGAAATGCTTGCCGCCGCGATTTTGCACCGCTTGAATCGGCAGTGTGAGCACCTTTTGTTTATCTTGAATAATAATATCCGCGCTCGCAGTCATACCGTATTTTAATTCCGGAGAGCTTTTCATGCTAAGCACTACAGTATAGGTACTTACGCCGTTGGTCGTTGTTCCCACAGTGGAGACCTGCGTAACCTCGGCATCAAACGTTTTTCCTGAGATTGCGTCGACTCGAACAACCGCCTTCTGTCCGGTCTTGATTTTCGGCAGATCGAGCTCATCCACGCTAATTGGAAGCTGCAGCGTATCGAGGCTGGCTACGGCGCCCAGCTTGGTTCCGCTCTCAATCGTCGTGCCGACTGGGTACGAGGTCAGGACATTTTTTTTTGGATCGGCAAAATCCGTTGAGAATACACCGTCAAACGGCGCGTATACCTTCAAATTGTTCAGCTGGTCCGTCAAATCGGCGATCGATTTATTGGCCTGATCGATTTGCTGCTGCTTGCTCGTAATATCTTTCGATAAGCTGTCGCTGACGATTGTCGCCAGCAGCTCGCCTGCTTTTACACTGCGGGAGTCTTTATATTCCAGCTTGCTGATGGTTCCGTTCACATTCGCGAACACCGGCGTAGTGGTCTGATATTGCGTCTTGGCTTTGGCCGTCGATTGCACCTTCAGCCCGTTCACCATGACAGCGCCCTGCACGTTCAGATCCGCATCCATCGTGCCGTCGTTATCCACGCGAACCGTCACGCTAGCCAGCCGGTTGCCTTTCGCGTCGGCATTGGCCCCGGTCGAAATGGAATCGACTGTGCCGGTTTTCGTCAGCATAAATCCGTCGATCGTCAGCTCAATCGTATCGCCTTTATGAAGCTGCGACACTTCCTCTTGAACGAACGGCAGCGTCACTGTGAGCGTATCCGGATTGGCGATGGTGGCAATTTTGGTCGTTTTGGAAACGGAGGTGCCTTCGCTGAGGTTCGTCGCTAAAATCAGCTTGCCGCTGACCGGAGCCAGCGTCTTTAGCGCACCTTGCTGTGACAATAGATCCTGCATATCGGACTGGTAGGTGCTTAGCTGCTGCTGGGTAGAATCCATTTTCTCCGTAATCGTCGAATCCGTCAGCTCCAGCAAGAGGTCGCCCTTCTTCACCGGCTGGTTCCGGGTTAAATTGAGCGTTTTGATGACCCCTTCCTTCGGCGGGACGATCATCTGGACATCCTGAGCCTCAAGCTGGGAGGTGCCGGTGATGGTCGAACGGAGATTGCCCCGGGTCACCTTTACGGTTTGCTGAGCGCTGGCCGTTGTTTTCTTCGCAGCAGTTTTGCCTTGATAAATATAGGCTGCTGAGCCTCCGCCTGCGGCGAGGATGGCGGCCAGCACGATAATAATCGTCTTTTTTTTGTTCACGAGTGATGTACCTCCCGACATGACTACTGATTTCTCATATTTTAAGGGTAACTTCCGTTTGTGAAATCAAGGTGAAATCAAGCTTAAAGCAAGCTGAAAATTTTCACGGGTTACTGGTAAATGTGGAATTATGTCGAATGGTAGGGAATTCATGGGTGTTATTGTCGTGAAAAAAAGAGGGGGGCAAAGCAAGCACTTAAGTAAAGCCAAAAATGGAGAAACGAGGGGCTCAAGCGCTTCGGAACTTCAGGCAATGTTCACTGCGCGCGCGGCAATGACGGCAATTACAACCAGGGAGATGGACGCTTGGGTCATCATGAGCAGCTTGGCGCGGCGGGACATGACGAGCGTATCGGTCGGGCTGAACGCGGTGCTTGTATTGAACGCTAGAAACAAATAGTCCAAGAATTCCGGCTTCCAGCCTCTCCACTGCTCGGCGTCGCTCGTCATCTGTGGGAATAAAAAGTCGGTCGACCGACTCTCCCTATGACTTCGCAGCTGGGGCCCTCCCTGATCGATCTCCCAGTACCAAACCGCGAACACGGCCACATTGATGACCCAAAGCAGCGCCGCATCGCGAAACAGCTCCTGCCCTTCGGCCGCATGCGTGAACAGCGCATTGATCAGGAAGATGACGCTGGCGATCAGCCCCACGGTCACGACGACAGCAATTACAATCGCAATCAGCCGTGTCCATTCGTGATGCTCTCTTAGTACCGCGATAGAAAATGGAATTAACAGCGCGACGGCGAGCAGCGGCAGGATCCAATTCGGTCCCCCAGTCAAGGAATCCAATACGATGCTAAGCAGCAGCCCAATCGCCATAATCGCGATAGCATAGGAAGTACGACGCACGTGACATTTCTCCTCATAAAAAAATAACCTACAAATGGAAACCTATGGTAAGATATTCTCTAATTCATCCGCTTGTCCTACCTAGCGATAATGCCCATTTTACTGTGAATTGGAGCGAAAACTTATGGATTATGACCCGCGAAAAGAACTGCAACGCATTTTGAATCAGCTAGGGCTTGAGCACGCCGTGGAAGCGTTAACCGAGCGGCTCTCGCTATCCGACTTAAGCACGCTGCTGCTCGAGGTGTTCCGCGAGACGACTGGTCATTCCTCGGCGGCGGATTTACTCAAGCGGTACGCGTCCAACCGGTTCGTCGCACCGTCGGCCCTACATCCGATTGCGCTAAAAAAGCTGGAGATTCAGCTCCTGGAAATCGCCGAGACCCATTCCTTTGCTCCCGTTCAGCTATCCCCGGTTGCCCCTTTGGGATCGTGCTCCATCGTGGCCTCAGCGGATCAAAATAAAATCATTTCCGCCCTCCGGGGAACGGAAGTCGTGGCGGATGCCACCAATGCGCTGGCACTGCAGCTTTGCCACGGCATCAAGACCGGAGCCATGAGCAACGAGCCTGAGCCCCTTCGCTTCAGCACGACGCATCGGCATGTGAGGGCACAGCAATTTTCCAAGCCCGGACTGCTGCCGCATTTTCACTTGTTCTGCATGGTCTCCTCGGGAAAAGACAAAGGCTCCTACAGCTTTGAAAAGCAAACGCTGGCGGAGCATCTGCGGGTGTACCAAACGATCTTTAAAACGATCTATGACACCGAGCTCACCGTCAGCCTGAACCGCCGCGGCGGCTATAAGGACAGCGCGGGACTGGTGGAACGAACGGCGGACTTTATTGCGAACGCTGTGCCGGGTCTTTCTGTTATCGAGAACAAGACGGAAACCGACAACCTCTATTATCAAGGGCTGCAATTCACGTTGATCGTCACCCTGAACGGCCAGACGCTGCAGATCGGCGACGGCGGCTTGGTCGATTGGCCGCAGCAGCTGCTGGGCAATAAAAAAGAACGGATGATGATCAGTGCGATCGGGATCGAACGGCTGCTGATGCTATAATTTTTGCGCTATTACCATTTCCAATGCCCCGGTTTACCGCCGGGGCCTTCCTCTACCTCGAGCGTCAGCTGATGCGCCGTTGTCCGCTGCGCATTGAACGGCTCTCCCGCCGCGTTGTGAAAGGCGGTCCACGGCACGCTGCCGGCCCCGCGGGGGAGCCTGTCCACTGTATAGGTGTACTCCCCGTTTAGCCGGATTGTTACGCCGCTCCAGAGGTCTGTATCCCCGTTCTCTATGATCACACTGCTTCGGGTAAACGCCAGCCTTACGGTGAGGTTGGACTCGCTGTTTTTTGACGTTGAGGTGCTAATCCAGTAGACCGTGCCGGCTACGGTGGCGATTAGCAGCACGAGGAGCATCCCCAGCCGCAGCCGGATTCTCCCCTGCTCTCTTTGTTCGATGGCTCTAGCCGCCCGGTTCATTCCGAATCCCCCTTCGCGTTTGCCGCGATTTTTCCCGTCAAGGTCAGATCGAACCACATCTCGGGCGCGTCCGGATGGCTCGTATGGACTTCTACCGCCAGCGTATTGACGCCCTTCACCAGCAGCTCGCGATGGCTGCCCAGCGGGATCGCTTCGAACCGTCCTCCCTCGTGCGGGTCGGCCAGCGATCGGGCGTTCACCCAGCCCTCGCGAATCGAATCCCTCGCGATTTCCGTTCCGTTCAAGTAGGCGATGTAGCCGTCCTCGAAGGCGACCTGGAGCTGCCAGTCGGTGTATCGCGCCGGGTCGTCGTCCAGGACGAACGATTTGCGAAAATAGACGGTCGGCGACTCCGGCCGCGCTTCGAGCGGCGTGCGAAGGCTGCGCCGCTTGGCGCTGTCCTGCGACCGTCCGAACGGCGCAGGGCCTGCCTTCCAGCCCGCGTCGTCATAGACCGGGCTGCGCCAATCGCCGGGCGGGAGCTGAAAGCGCCCGGCGATGGGTTCTTCGCCGCGCGGGTCCTGCTGCGGCGGGATCCCGGCGCGCACCGCGGCTCCGTCCGCGGTGTAGCGCCACGTGGCGCCGATGGCCACCGGCGCCCGGTCTTGCCCCGCCGCCGCTTGGCGCAGCCCGGCGGCTTCCACCGCCAGCCGCGCCTGCGGGCGGCTGGGGTCCGTGGCCGCGAGGCGGCTGCCGCGGCCCTCGAGCGTGAGCAGCAGCGGCGGCGGGGTGTCGCCGCTGCTGCTCACGGTCCACTCCGCCCACCCTTGGTGGGCGGAAGGGCGGTAACCGGCCGCGGGCCGGTCGGTTACCGCCGCCTCCGGCGCGTACAGCCGCGCGCCGATGAGCACGAGGTCGGCTCCGCTCGCCGCGAGCCGACGCCAAACCTCCGGCTGCGCGGGCTCCTCGCGGAGCAGGACGATCCGGTGCATCGCCGGATCGGTCAGCTCCGCAGCGGTCCGCGCCAGCCAATCCAGCTGCGCCGCGGGCTCAGTCGCCAGCCGCGCCGCATCCAAAAACCAGAACCGCGCATTCCCGTAGTCCACGAAATACGCGGTTCGGCCATACCCCGGCAGCTGATCCGCCGGGAGATGGGGAAACCGGGCGGCCAGCTCCGCCGCCGCAGCGCGCGTCCCGTCCAGCACGGGGAAAAACGTGCGTGGAGCGGGCCCCGCCCCAGGTCCGGCTTCAGGAGCCGGACCGGCAAAAAACAGCACCTCCGGCTGCTGCACAACCGCCTGTTGAAGCGTCGCATCCGTCAGCGCGGCCCCGGCAAAATAGCCGATGCGCCACCCCGGATGCGCAGGCGCAAGACCCGGCTCCGCCACGCCGAGCACCGGCGGCCTCGACCACCAAAGCGCCGCTCCTAAACCCGCAAAAAACAGCAGCATCACCAAAGTCAGCCAATACCCGCGACGAACAATCCCCAGCAACTTTATTGGGTTTTCACGATGTCCATCCAACTCCATCCTCGCCCCCTTCAAGCCGGCCACCCGTAAATCCGGTGATACACCGGTGGCCACAGCAGCAGGAGCAGCACAAAAACACCAGCCACAAAGACCGGAATCCAGAAGCGCAGCCGCAGCTCCAGTTTTCCGAGCAGCACATGCAGCACCAGCCAGCTTCCCAGCCAAGCGGCAAGTGCCGTCACTTCTTTGCCCCCGTAGGGACCAATTCGAAGCCCGTTCGGCAGGTAGGAGCTTATGCGCAGCAGCGTCATGGCTCCCGCGGACGGATTGGCGATGCTCCACCAGTGAGTCAACGTAAGTGCAGCTATGCCAAACAGCAGCGACAGCAAAGCAGCGACAACCTCACCTGACGCCCGCTCGCTGTCGGAGTCTTTTTTCCTGCGCCTCTCCGGCATAGCGCCTGCTTGTTCCTCCTCGAGCATCTACTCACTCCCCTTCAGATCCAGCCTACAAGCCTTTACCTGTGTCTTCCCATTCTCTACACCGTCCGCCACCGAGCCAGCACCAAGCCAAACACAAAGCCGATCAGTAAGCTCAGCCAGACCAAGGTCAGCAGCAAGCCAATGACATAACGAAATTCTACCGCCGGCCGCTTGCTTCGCACTTGCCGCTGGAGCAGGACACTGGCCGTTACGCCAAACGGAAAAGCCAGCAGCGAAACGAACTCTTTATATTCCATCAGCACCCAATGTCCGGCCGGCACATGCAGCTGGAGCCATTCCGACGCACCATCCGGCGCTTGATAGTATACATACAGCCAATTGCCCGCAACGATCGTGCACAGCGTCAGCACATTGGTCAGCAGCAGCCGCAGGCGCAGCGCAGTCTCCGCCTTGGCGTTACCTCTAGCGTAGCCGACATAGGCATGCAGCGTATACGTCGCCATCAGCAATGTGAACGATGCGCCAAGACCGTGCAGCAGCCCTGCGGCGGGGTGACTGCCTGGACCGAAGGCGGCGGCCAGCGGCATCAACAAAAATAGCACGACCGCAATCAGCCCCTGAGCAGCGGCCAAATCACGGAAGGGTGTACTGTTTTTCATGCGTGCTCCCCTCCTTCATCTTACCGTTCCACCGTAAACGAATCGATTTCATTTTGCTGCAAATCGTAGGTACGGAAGGTCGCCTTCGCTCCGTTCACATCCACCACCATATAATGATAGCTGACCTTCGGTCCGACGATGACCTGCTTCAGATCCTTCCCGAGCGTATAGAGCGGCGCCCCAGCCCCTCCAATGGTCAGCTGATAAAGCTCATGTTCAAAGTGGTACCCGTTCCCATCAAAGCCAGCATCCACCTTACGCCGGTTGTAGTTGTGCTCGTGACCAACGAGAACGGCAGTAACGTTGTACTTGTCAAAAATCGACCACAGCGCATCGCGCGAAACCGAATCCGCATCGAGCGATTCGCCCAAATGCGTCCCGATCGGATACGCCGGTTCATGAAACTGCACGAACACATGCCGCATCCCGCTCTCTTGCAGCTCCTTTTCCAGCCAGGCACGCTGATCGGCATCGACGACGTATTGCTTAGCTTTGTTTTTCCGGTCGGTATTGAGTGTAATGAAGCGGGCATTCTCATAATCGAAGGAGTACACCGTTCGCCCATAGCCGGCCAGCTGCTCGTTAGGCAGTGTAGAGAAAACCGTGCTAAACACCGCTTCGTTATGCTCATGATTGCCGAGTGTCGGATACACCGAGGTCATCGGAAAATAATCGTCGACAATGCCTTTCCAGGCCTCCAGCTGCACCGCTACATTCGAGCCGCCGGACACCTGATCCCCCGTAAACAGCAGAAAGCTCGGAAGGGGTGGCAGCGTTTTCACTTTACTCAGCAGTGCGCGCAGCGTCGTTTCATTCGTACCATTCGAAGAGCCGCGGCTGTCGCCCATGACGACGAACCGAAACGGCTTGTCCTTCGCCTGATCTGGAGTTGGCAGCGGTGACGGTGTCTGAACCACAGCCGGCGGCTGCGAAGGCATCACGGCCGTCGAATCGGCTGGCTTCTCTGTCGGGGCGGAGCTGCATCCGGACAGCAGTGTTAGCGCGATCAGCAGTCCCGCTGCTGAATTTTTACGGGTTCCCCATGCCATCCTCTACTGCTCCCCTTTCATCCTGCATCTCGAAATTCAGCCTATTATATGCCATCCCTCTGGGAAAGTCTAGTAGTTGCCTAAACGGCAGCGTCGTCCGCTTACAGCCTATTTTTACGGGATAAGCATCCCTCATTCGCAAATGAACATAGTCTGTTGTAGCATCACCACAATGAAAACAAAAGAAAGGGCGTGCGACCATGGCAAAACAAAAAGAAACACGTTCATATCAGCAGCCGCAACAGCAGCATTATCACGGCGGAGGGATGCAGCAGCATCACTATCCGCATCACTATCCGCATTACCCGCACCACCATTATCCATACCATCCATACTATCACTACCACCATTATCATCCCTATATGTACCATCATCCGCACATGCTTCCTCACCACCACTGGCATGGCTCCTACTGGATGGGATCCGGCCATCAATAAAATATTTCGGCCTCTTAAAAAAAGCAAACCCGCCAGCGGACCTCTCCACTGCAGCGGGTTTACTTTTTTCCAGCTGATATCCAGTTATTCTGCACCGAGCAAGCCGTATTTTTTACGAAAGCGCTGCAGCACCTTCCCCCAGCTTCCGCCGAGCACGGCCAGAAAAAATACATTCGACAGCGCATGCGCCAAATCGAAGTAAAAGCTTTGGACATACGCCACCGCCACCAAAGACCAGCTTAGCGCATCCGGCAGGTTGATCAAGTACCAAACATTCATAATCCACCCGAACAAAAATCCCCACGCAAAGCCAAACAGCAGCAGCCCGACACGGCTTTTCATCCCTCGCGTATTTCGCAGCCACCCAGCAGTCGCGCCGATCATTCCCCAGCAGAACATTTGCCATGGCGTCCACGGCCCTTGCCCCAGGAACACATTCGACACCAGCGCGGCAATCGCTCCGATCATGAACCCCGCTTCTCCACCGAACGCCAGCGCGGAGATGATAATGACAAAGGAGGTCGGCTGCACACTCGGCAGCGGCGCGAAGGGCACCCGCCCAATCGCTGCGATCGCGGACAGCACGGCCAGCAGCACCAGCTCGCGGGCTTCCACTCGGCGGCGCTCAAAGCGGGCAAACAGCGGCAGCATCGCCACCGCAATCAGCACGAAGCTCAGCAGTAAGTAATGCTCATCCGTAACGGCAGCGGAAACTGCCAGCCCGACGATAAACAAACCGATGCTTAGGAAGAACAAGCGGGATGCTCTTTGCACTGCTGCAGCGCCTCCTCTAACGTCAGCACACCCGGCAGCCACTCGCGCAGCGTCCGGTTCATCGCCGTCGTGTAAAAATAATTTTCGCTGAAAAACAGAGACGGTGCACCCGCAGCCGTAATCGCGCCATCGAACAGCATCGCGCAGCGCGTCGCATGGCAAGCGGCAAATTCCACATCATGGGTCACCATGACGATCGTCATTCCCGCCTCGCGAAGCTTCCGCAGTAAAGCGGCCATTTGCTTCTTCGCCGCCGGGTCCAGCCCTTTCGTCGGCTCGTCGAGGATGAGCAGCACCGGCCGCTGCAGCAATACGCCCGCCAGCGCCGCCTTCTGCTGCTGTCCGCCGCTCAGGTCGTGCGGATGCTTGAGCAGCGTCTCTTCCAGCTGCAAGGTTCGCAGCAGGCTGTTGATTTCCGCGTCCGGCTCCTGTAAGCCGGCGTATCGCGCAATCTGCCGAAGCTCCTCCTCTACGGTATCGCTGTTGAAGTAGACCAGCGGATTTTGCGCCAAGTAGCCGATCTTCCCCTTCAGCTTCGACATCACCTTGCCCCGCTGCGGCTCCAGCAATCCGGCCATCACCTGCAGCAGGGTCGATTTCCCCGCTCCGTTGCCGCCGACGATGGCCAAGCACTCCTGCTCGAATACGGCGAGCGACAGCTTTTTCAGCACCTCGGGCGCTCCTTTTTCATACTGGTACGTCACTTCTCGGCAGGTGAGAATGATCTCGGAGTCGGGATACTGACTTTGCTTCGCCGGTTCGGCACAGGGCTTCAGCCTGGCAGGCCAACCGCTTTGGGTTAGCCATTGCTTGCCTTCCCGTACGGTCAGCGGAATTCGTTCCAAGCTCCGCGGTTCTTCCGTCGGCAGCGATAAATACAGCTGCGTCACTGAAGGCAAATAATCCAGCTCCTCCGAACGGAGCTCCACGCCGATCTGGCGGGCGATCTCCTTGGGGCTCCCGTTATACTTCACCCGCCCCTGCTCCATCACGATGACCCGATCCGCTAGCGGCATCACGTCCTCCAAGCGGTGCTCACTCATGATGACCGTCATCGACATTTCCTGGTTCAGCCGGTGGACCAATTGCACGAATTCACGGGCCGCCACCGGGTCGAGCTGCGAGGTCGGTTCATCCAGCAGCAGCACTTTAGGCTGCAATAACAAGACAGAGGCTAGATTGATCAGCTGCTTTTGCCCGCCGGACAGCTCATGCACGGACTTGTACAGCAGCGGCTCCAAGCCGAAAAAATGAGCCATCTCCGCCAATCGCTTGCGCATGACCGTCAGCTCGCAGCCCATATTTTCCATCGAAAATGCCAGCTCATGCCACACCGTATCCATCACGATCTGGTTTTCGGGATTTTGGAACACAATGCCGATCTGCTCGGCTCCAAGTCTAGCTGATAGGCTATCGAATGGCACGCCCGAATAGTGCAGGCTTCCCGAACGCGTTCCGACCGGTGTAATCCCCGGCTTCAAATGGCGGAGCAGCGTGGTTTTTCCGCAGCCCGACGCGCCGCAGATGACGACAAATTCCCCTTCATTCACGTGAAAGGAAACCTCCTCCAGCGCCGGCTGCACTTCATCCGGGTACCAGAAGGAAAACGACTCCGCTTTGATCATTTCCAAGCTAATCTCTCCTTCCATTCAAGCCCGACGGGCGTAAGCAGAAACGCGCAGAAGGACACATACTGGGCCGCTTCCCCTAAAGTCAGCGTTAACGGTTCCAGTCGGGGATAGATTTTCATCGTCCCGAAGCCTTGCAGCCATAGCACCGCGCAAATGACGCCCGTCAGGCTGAGCCATAGCAGCACACGGATGTCCCGTCGATCCATTCGGTACACGATATAGGCGCTGCGTTTGCCTGTGCCGTAGCCTCTCGCTTTCATTGAATCGGCCGTCTGCAGCGCGTCCTCCAGCGACCAGACTAACAGCACCCGCAGCAGCGTCATGCCGTCTCGCATCCTTTTTCGCAAACTGCCCTGCCGCACACTTACGCCTCTCAGCCCCTGGACCAGCTCGATTTGCCTCAGTCTTCTTTTGAACAAAGGGACAAAACGGATGGTCATCAGCGCGAGCAGTGACGTTTTCGGGAGTGCTCTGGCAAACAGGTACATAAATTTATCCGGCGTAATGATGTAATTGAACGATTGAAAGGTGATCAGTACCGCCAGCATGGACAGTGTTGCGGTTAAGCCATACAGCACCGCTTCCAAGGTGATCGGCTGATCCCAGAAATAAAACAAAATATGTCGGCCCCGATGCGAGAACAGCGGATTCAGCACGATCGCGGAGCCCCCCATAACAAGGTAAAAGGGCAGCAGCTTTAGCAGCCGCTGACCCTGATGATGGAGCACGCAAAGAATATCCAGCGCGATGAGCGCCGTGAGTAAATAGATGGGATGAAACAGCAGCATACAAAGCAGCATCACCCCGGCGTAATATAAAAAGCATGGCAAAGGGTGAAGAGATGCGAATCCGCTGCTCATTTTCTCTCTCCTCCAATATCTTTACCGAGATCAAGCGTGTAGAGCCATTCTACTTTATCGCCCGCTTTCACGGGATAGCTTCCGGCGCCTTTGCCCGGATATTCGCCGTTGACCCGGTACATCCAGCCGCTCTTCGGCCCTTGATCGAATTCATATAAATTGTCAATGCCTTCCACGTAGGCCGCGCTTCCTGTACCACGGAACTCCATATGGATCTTCAGGCTGCGTGTACCTCGCTTGAGCACATCCAGCACCGTATCGCCCTCGGATACCTCAACCTCGGTCGGCTTCAGGATCGTCCCGGCTTTTTTATCGCCGATAATCGACAGCGTGACGGTCTTTTTCTGCGGCTGCGGCGTCTCTTTCGGAGCACTTGGAGCGGAAGGCTGAGCGACAGACTCAGCCCCCTGCTTCGGCTGCTGCGCGGGCGCAGCAGGAGCAGCCGTTGGCTCCTCCTTGGCCGCAGGTGTGACAGCTGGCGACGGCGAAGGTGACGTGCTGGATGCAGCAGCTGCTGCATTCGGCTTAGCGTCGCTTGCCTTGGGCTCAGCTGCGCTTGTGGCTTCAGCTGCCTTAGGCGTTTCCGCCTTCGCTTCGGCTGCTTTCGGCTCCGTCACTGCCTGCCCGGCTCCGCTCGCTTGAAGCTTGCCCTGCTCTGCAGCCGGCGGCGGCGTCTCCGCCGCATGGTTCGCCGGAGCGGCACAGCCGGTGCCGACCATCAAAAGCAGCAGGATGGCAAGCAGCCAGCCGCCTAATCGTTTCTGATGCTTACCCTGCATCATTGAGCCTCCATCGCGGCCAGTCGCATGACGACGACTGCCGCCATTTCTCTTGTTACCGGCGCTGCAGGGTAGAAGCTGCCGTTATAGCCTTCCATCAGCTCGTGCTGCTGCACGGCGTTTACGTACGGCAAGGCCTCCTGGCTGATGTCGCTTTGATCTGCAACCGGCTCTACTTTTGCACCGACGTCGAGCTTCAAAGCTCTGGCGATCATCGTCGCCATCTGCTCCCGCGTAACCGGCTGATCCGGATTGAACTTTGTCTCCGATACGCCTTGGATGATGCCTTTTTGCTGCGCCTTCATCACGAAGCCGTAATACCAGCTGCCCGGCTGCACATCCTCAAACCGCTGCTGCGATCCCGTATCCGGCGTTTCCTTCAGCAGCCGGACGATGATGGCGGCGAATTGCGCGCGGGTCATCTCCTGCTTCGGAGCAAAGCGAAGCTCGCTCTCGCTAATGCCTGTCATTAGCTTGCTGGCATACGCGCTATGTACGCTATCGAGCGCCCACGAAGCAATTTCGCTTTCATCTACAAAACCGTCGGCAGCCGGCTTCGATGCCGTTGTAGGCTGGAGCTGGAACAAGCCCGACTGGTTTTGTATATAACGCTCGTAGGCCACCAGCGCCATGAGCGCCTGCTCGGTTGCAATTTCATTGGAAGCCTGACCTGCGGTGTGGGCATAGCCGCCGTCCGCATTTTTGTAGCTTAACAGCTTGCTCAGCAGATCGGTGCCGGATTTCACGAACCGTGCATCCTTGATGCTGATATTCGCAGAGGCGAGCGCAATGATGGCCTGCGATACGCTTTCGCTGTTCGATTCTCCGTATAATGCGTAGCCTCCATCGGAGGCTTGCATTTGACTAAGACGGCTCACCGCTTTATCTACCGCGCTCTTCACATCGGCACGGTCCTGATGAGCAGCTAGGGCCGAAATCGCCATCGCCGTAATATCCGAGTTGTCTTCCTCACCCTTCACCAGCGGGAACCCGCCGCTCGCGTTTTGCTGCTCCAAAATCCAGGTGATCAGCTTCTCTTTCGTCCAAACGGCATTCGACGGAGCGCCGCCCGTGACATTATCCAGCGTGAGAAGCGCGAATATCGGTCCGTTCAGACCCTGCTCGGTCATCTTCTCATGATTTACTATCAACTGAATCAAGTTAAAGCCAGCTATATTCGTCGGTTCTGCTCCCGCCGCCTTCACGGCCAGCGCGATCCGCTCCAAATCCGTTACTTTGCGGAATTTCCCATTTTGTTCTTTCACCAGCTGCTCCGTTTGAGCAAGGTAGCTCGACGGCACCGTCTTTCCAGCCCGTGCAAGCCCGAAAGCTTCCCAATCGGACAGCGTATCACCGGCAAGAATTTGCTGGGCCGCCGCCGAAATTTCCACTGCCGCCGAGCGCAGCTGCGGCTTCTCTTCGGCCTTTAGCTTACTACGGTCAACAACGGCATACTTGGTAAAATGGGTGACTTTAGCGGTGATGATACCCGTTTTCACATCCAGCACTGCGGGAACCGGGATCCACTGCCCGGTCGTTTCATTGAGCCAAACTAAAGCCAAATTATCCGGCGAATCGGTTTGAACCGGTACTTTAATCGCCATTACAGCTGGCGTAGAAAACGTTGTGCCGCTTGGCGAAAATTCATACAAACCAGATACGAGCTCCGGCCGATCCGCCGAGCTTTGCTCGTCGACGCCGATCTGAACCGTTTGACTTAAGGCCGCCGCCGGAACGACAAAGCGCACCTCTTCTTTTTCGTCTTTTAATTCGGTATCCGCGGATGTCGAAGTCGCTTTGCTTAAAGCTACCGTCTGCCCCTTCAAATCCTTTTGGAGCTGCTCTGCTTGGGAAGCACTCATTTTTTCCCCAGGATTGAGCAGCGCGGTTGTTTTACCTACATTTCCGATCGATTCCGTATTATTCAGCGGTAATGACAGTTTGTTCAATTCTTGATCGATCGTGCTTCCGGGAGCAATACCGACTACTGCTGCGCTGCTGCCCGAACTTCCAGCGCCAATGTCGCTGCCCAAATTCTCGGTATATTTCCAGGCCACCACATCTTTATCCTTCAGCGTGTAGGCTCCGGCGCTATAGTTCGGGAACGTGCCGTTGACCGAATACATCCAACCCTTTTGACTGCCGCTCTCGTTCAATCCATCAATCGAGCTCACATAAATGGAGGATCCAGAGCCCCTCGACGAAACCCTGCTGCCAAGCTTCCGTGCGAGCACACTGTAAGCCGTATCGCCGGTTAACAACTCCACCGAAGTAGAGTCCAGAATCGTCCCCTTCTGACTGTCGCCTTCCACGGACAAAGTAATCGTCTTAGTCTGTGGAACAACACCTCCGCCCCCACCACCAGGTGTAGTGGTACTAGGAGCAACAATCAGCTCCGACACAGCGCGTACTACTTTCGGCGGAGCGGTATCGTTATACACATAGCCTGTAACGGTAACCGGATAAGTACCTTCAGGGAGCCCGCTAAACGAAGCTTTCCCGTACGTGTCCGTTTTCACCGTTGTGCTTCCGACAGTCACGCTGACACCCTCCGGGGCAGGCGGACTTGGAATGACTTGCTGATAGTTCAACCAATCGAAAACATACTGCGTAATGGTTGCCGTAAAGCTTTCACCCGCGGTTGGTCTCGGCTTATCAAAAGAAATCTGATCGATGGGATTCGTTTTTTCTCCGCCATAGTAAACGGTGATTCGTTCTCCCGCGGTCAGGTTATAATCCGCCATTCCTACAGGCGGAATGCTCCAGAGGTTATTCTTCTGAACTGCAAAATACCATCCGTCCCAGCCACCGTATTTTCCGCCCGCGATGTGATTGATCGAGCCGATATATGATGAGCTTATCACTTGATATGGCATTCCTTTTTCCTGCAGCACTTTCTCTACCGCTTCCAGCGCCGTAGTCGCAAACGTGGTGCCGTCCGCAATATGGCTCTGCGGTCCTTCGACTTGTACGTTAACCTGTACAATCGTTGGCGGAACCTGTCCCGGCGGCACTAAGCTGTATAAGCTGCGATCGCCATGATTAAACAGATTATACGCTACGAGCGCAGTCAACGCCTGCTCCGTCGCTATTCCATTGGTAGATCCCTTAATCGAATGCGCAAATCCCCCGTCGGTTGTGCGGAACAACATCAAGCGTTCAATCAGGTTACCGCCCTGCTTCGTAAATCGATCCGATTTCGGATCCACACCGTTTGCCGTCAGCCCAATAATCGCTTGGGCGACACTCTCTCCGGCCTGGTCTCCAAGGAAGGTGTACCCGCCATCCACATTTTGATTCGTCGCGAGCCAATCCACCGCCCGATCGACGGCTGCTTTTACATCTGCTCGTTTGGCAGTATATGGCGCGAGAGCGCTCAAGGCCATGCCCGTGAAATCCGGGTCGCTGGCGCCGGTGGAGCCAAGTGAAATCGCGAAGCCTCCGTCTGCCTTTTGCCCGGATAAGATCGTATCGAGCAGCTGGTCTCTCGACCATAATGCATTCGATGGAACCTCATAATTGCCGGAGTCAAGTGCCAGCAACCCGTAAAGCGGGCCATTCAGCCCTTGTCCCGTCATCTGCGTGTTGTTGTAAATCTTCTCGACCAGGTTATACCCTGCAAATTGGGTCCCGTTCGCGCCTGCGGCCGTAAGACCGAGCGTAATACGTTCGTACTCCGTAATGCTCGAGTATGTGCCGTTGGCCGCCCTCACAGCTGCATCGAGATTGGTTAAATAACTGATCGGGACCTTCCTGTCAGGCGTCCGGGAGATGCCTACTGCCCCCCAATCGGAAAGCTCGCCGCTGCCTAGAAGCAGATCGGCAGCCTGATAGATCGCCTCGGTCACCGTTACAGCGCCACCCTGACCGGATTCTGCCGCATGAACCTGACTTGCAGGTAGCATGGTAAAGCTCAATGTCGAAAATAGAAGCATAAACGACATGACAAGTGCAATGAATGATTTGGATAAATAACGTAACCTCATAATCTTCCTACCCTCTTCCTGTTCCTGAAATCTTTAGGCATAACAAAAAGGCCACCCTCCATAAAGCAAGGGCAGCCTATCCTAACGTATGTACATCACATCCGTGATTCAAAAAGCTTATGCACACAGCATAGCCTTCTCGTTTCATAATTCCCACCCCCCGAAGAATTAGAAACTATTCAAATAAAGGCAGGTTTCCTGGCTTATGCGTCATCGCTTCGCTTGGCCTTCCCATGCTAATCTTCAGCACAGTGGCATTGTCAAGCTTCGCTCTGCATCTACAGTGGCGGGACCGCGCCGGCTTGAACCGGACTTCCCTATTAAGCAAACATCCAAATGGTATGGTTGCACCTTTAATGAGTCGATTTATTCAATTTTCATCGACTATCATAACTTTTGCTTCCCTTTTTGTCTATAGCTTTTATATAATAAAAACTCTCAAACCATTTGATAGGATTGAATTTCATGAAGAAAACGAACAAAATCGCCGAGCTCGAGATCCTCCGGGCGTTCGCCTTTCTCGCTGTGGTGCTGCAGCACGCGATTGGACATTATGCCTATGCGCCAGGTACGACGCTGGCCGATGGTGTCATGCTGGGCGGTCTGCTGCTGCTGGCCAAATTCGCCGTGCCGATCTTTATTTTTATATCCGGCATGGTGCTATGTTATAGATATAAGACGGAACCCGTCCCCTTATTCCCTTTTTTGCGCAAGCGTATAAAAGATATTTTTCTGCCGTATTTGCCTTGGGCTGTGTTGTATGCCTCCATCGAGGGCGATCATCTGATCAGTCCGCTGAAGCATATGTCCGACATGGGAACCAAGCTGTTTACCGGTACGGCCAGCTATCACCTTTGGTATGTGATTATGACGTTTCAATTTTACTTGCTGTTCCCCTTGCTCCATGGCATTGTGCTCAAGGTGAATCAGCGTCTCACGGCTTCCGGCTGGGGCTGGACACTCCTAGGGCTCGGACTGCTCTATATCGGGCTGACCGGACAAGTCTCGCTGATCGGGCATTGGACCGAGGGCATTCCTGGTGTCGGAGATTTCTTTGGCGAATATAGCGACCGTAATGTCCTTTATTTCTTTTATTACTTTGTGCTGGGCGCCTTCGCCGGGCTCCACCTGGAGCGATTCAAAAGCTTGCTGCTTCGCTATAAGCAGGTGTTGATCGGGCTGTTCGTGGTGCTGCTTCTCTGGACTTGGTATCGTATCGTTGAACATTTTCAAACCGTTCCCGAGCTCCAAATCCAATACAACGACACCCTCTTGATCCAGCCGAAGATGGCTATCGTACTAATAGCTTCCATTCCTGCGATGTACCTTGCTGCGATCTTTTTCACAGAGCGGGCTTCGGCAGCCCTCCAGCGCTTCATGTCCATCATCGGGTCGTACTCGTATGTCGCTTATTTGGCCCATGCCCTGATGCTCGTCGCAGCTACGCTGATCGCAGACGACTTCTTGTTTTTCATGAATCCGACGCTTCGCACGTTGGCCGCTTTTGCGATTTGCAGCGCTTTGTCCGTTGCCGCCGCGGCCGCAATTCGCCGGTTATCCGCCAGCGCCCGCCGCATCCTGTCTCGTACAAATTCGAATGCGCCGATGGGCAAAACGGAATCCAGATAATTTGGCGTGATGCAGCGCCCTCAAAGGGAGTAGAAGCCTATGCTTCTATTCCCTTTTTATGTCGAATTTTGTGATATAATAGTAAATGCTAGAATGATAGGTTAAGAGAAAGGCGGTATGACCCATGCGCATTTTAATCATTGACGATGATGAAGATACAAGTATTTTGCTCGAAACGATTCTTCGTTCCGAAGGCTACATCTACATAGATACTATGAACTCCGGCCATGAGGCCCTTTCGATGATGGGCTTTGGCGACGCTCCTCCTCAGACGGCTCAGCCCGATCTGATTTTGCTGGATGTGCTGATGCCGGTGATGGATGGGATCGAAACGTGTTCCAGGCTGAAAAGCATCCCGGTCCTTCAAGATGTGCCTATCATCATGGTTACGGGAATGTCGGACGACGAGGTACTGAAGCAGTCGTTCGATGCCGGTGCCAGCGATTACATAACGAAACCGTTCAAAAAAGTCGAGCTGCTCGTTCGGATCCGCTCCGCCTTGCGGTTGAAGAGCGAAATTGATCGGAGAAAAGAGCGTGAAGCCGAGCTGCTTCGTGTTACAAGCCTGCTGGAAGACGCCGTATTGAATTTAAGGCAGGTCAGCTTAACCGACGGATTAACGGCACTCACCAACCGGAGGGGCTTCGACGAGAACTGGGCTCGGGAGTTTGAGCGTCTCATGCAAGGACAAGCTGATGCCTCTCTGGACGATGCGCTTTCCCTTGTTTTGCTCGATGTGGACCAATTCAAGCAGTATAACGATATATACGGCCATGTGGAGGGAGACCGCTGCTTACAGCGGGTAGCTGAGGTGCTGCGGCGAGAAACGAAGCAGCCTGGGGTGCTGGCAGCGCGCTACGGCGGCGAGGAATTCGTGCTCCTGCTGCCTGGAACGACTTCAGAGGCTGCGGTGGCCACCGCAGAGCGGGTGCGAACCGGAGTAGAGGGCTTGCGGATTGAGCATTCGCAGTCCAAGGTCAGCTCGTTTGTGACGATCAGCTTAGGCGTCGTTTCGATTCGGCCTGCGGACGACACGTCCATGAGTGCGGTTATCGCCGCTGCAGATCAAGCGCTGTATGAAGCCAAGGCAGCAGGTCGAAACCGCGCGCAGGTTTACGCCTCACCACTAAAATTCCATTGAAAGGCTGATCTGTTCCATGAGGCTGAGAAAGCTCCTAGCCCTTTTCCTTACTTTTTCCCTCCTACTAGGCTGTACGTCTAACCCTGCGAAGCCGTCGTCGGCAAGTCCTTCGGCAGAGCCTAGTGCGGAATCATCATTGCCTGCGGCGCCCGGTATGAATGGCAAGGCGGTTGGCTTTTTGTTCGTGGGCGGCACCGATGACTTCGGATACAATCAAGCGATTTATCAATCAACGGTCGCGGTGGACAATGCCTTTCCCGACCTCAATATCATCCGCAAGGAGAATATTCCCGAGTCCGCGGAGTCGGAGAAAGCGATGGAGGATATGATCAAGTCCGGCGCCCGAATCGTGTTTGCGACCTCCAGCGGCTATACGAAATTCGCAGCGAATGTGGCCAAGCGGCATCCGGAAGTGATTTTTTACGTGCAAGGCGGGGATCAGACGCTTCCGAATATGGGAACCTTTGCTTTCTCGTTCTGGAAAGAGATGTACTTGATGGGCTATGCCGCAGGCAAGCAATCGAAAAGCGGTAAGACAGGCTTCGTCGTTGCTTTTCCTTCCAGCCGGCTTCTGCTGCAGGTTAACGCATTCACGGTCGGGCTGCGCGCGGCCCAGCCGAAGGCGACTGCGAAGGTCGTGTTTATTAACAACTGGTGCGATCCCGTGAAGCAAGCCGATGCAGCAACCAACCTGATCGATGAAGGCATTGACGTCATTACGCAGGTACAGAACTGTACGAAGACGATTCACCAAATCGCGGAAAAGCAAGGCATCAAAACGATCGGCTATCAAGTCGACGGCTCGAACATTGCGCCCAAAAGCTGGTTGACGGGTCTCGTGTTCGATCGCTCCAAGCTGTTCATCGATATGGTCAAAACGGCTCAAGAAGGGCGCTTCACTGGAAGCCGCTATGACGGGTCGCTGATTTTGCAGAATGACACGGAAAAAGTAATCCAAATGGCCAGCTTCGGTCAAAGCGTCCCTGACGAGCTGAAGCACCTCATGAGCCGCCAGCTCAGCGACATTCAATCCGGTAAGCTAAAGCCGCTCGTAGGCCCCATCAAGGATCAGGCGGGAGCTGTTCGCATTGCAGCAGGCGCATCGCCCACCGAAGAAGAGCTCAATAAAACGAACTATTTTGTTGAAGGCGTCATAGGAGAGATACCAAAATGAAGTTATTCCATGTGCGATTCCTCGTCGTTTCCTTCAGCGTCGTCATTATACTGCTGCTCGGTAAGCTGGTGTATAACTATGATCAAATGACCCTGTTCAACAAAAACGTGCAAACGATGCTGTCCTCCGATCTTCCGACCTTGAGCTTGAACCAGAAGCTCCTGTTTGAGCTCTCGGAGCGGCGATCCCTCGTGCGCAGCTATTTATTATCCGGCAATGAGCTGGATAAGAAAAAATACCTCACCGTTACGATGGCGATGGGACAGCATTTTAAAGAGCTTCTCGACCACCCGAACGGTCAATCGACGGATGTAATCGCGCAGCTGATCAAGGACAATGAAAAGATGGGCGGCCTGATCGATGAGCAGGTATTCAAGGTGTACGACCGGGGCAGCCCTCTGGTTGCCCAGGAAACGTTTCGGGAATTTGTGCGTCCAGTATCGGATACGCTGTTCGACAAGCTCAGCACGCTGAAGGATGACAGTGAAGAACGGATTTTGTCCTCCGGCAATCAGCTTCTGGATGCCAGCCATACGCTGCTGTTGACCGTCATCATCGTGTCTTTAATGATCATTCTGATTATCCTTGCGATTGCGGTGATCAACTCACGGTTTATCGCCAGTGCCTTCCGCAAAATCCATAAACAAAATTACATGCTCGGCAAAAATGCCAAGGAACTGGAAAATAAAAATAGCGAGCTGTTCCAAACGAAAGAGCAGTTGAAGAACATTTTCGACAGCATGGAGGTCGCCGCCTTCTCCACCAACCTCAAAACCATGGAGCTGCTGCAGCTTTCTCCTGCGGTTGAAACCATTACTGGGGTTCCGCTCGAAGATTTTTTCAACCATGTTGGGCGCTGGAAGGAACTGGTGCATCCGGAGGATTTGCCGATCTATGAGGCTGCGCGGGAGGAATATACACAGGGGCTGAAATCGGATCGAGATTACCGAATTATTCGGCCGGACGGCGAGCTGCGCTGGATTCACAGCGTCATCACACCGATCTTCGATCTTGACGGTTCCCATTACCAAATCACCGGCATTCTGAATGATGTCACCGAGCGGAAGCTGGCAGAGGATGTGCGGAACAGATATGAAGCGGAGCTCACCGCTGCGCGCGATGAAGCGATCTTAGCCTCCTCGGTGAAGAGCCAATTTCTAGCCGCGATGAGTCACGAGATGCGTTCGCCATTGAATGCGATCATCGGGATGGCTGAGATTTTGCAAAATACGCCGATTACGTCGCAGCAGCACAGCTATCTGCAATCGCTCCTTCGAGCGTCGGATTCGCTCTTACAGCTAATCAATCAGCTTCTGGATTTGTCCAAAATCGAGGAAGGCCACCTGCAGCTGGAAGATGAGCCGTTTGATCTTATCGAGCTGGTCGAGAAAACGATGGAAATCATGGCCATCAATGCCCATTCCAAAGGGCTGGAGCTAATCTGCGACATCGCCTCTGCTGTGCCGCATAAAGTGACCGGGGATCCGGAGCGGCTGAGACAAATTTTAATTAATTTGGTCAGCAACGCCATAAAATTTACGCCTAATGGAGAAATCGGCGTGACGGTTACGCATCAGCAGCTTGAAAATGAGGGCGGCCGGTTTGTTTTTTCCATTCGGGATACGGGGATCGGCATTCCAGCCGACAAATTGGAGTCCATCTTCAACCGGTTTACCCAAGTCGACGCATCGACGACACGCAAATATGGCGGAACCGGGCTGGGTCTTACGATCTCCCGCGACTTGGCCCGCTTGATGAAGGGCGATGTAACCGTGAAGAGCGTGAACGGCATCGGTAGCACCTTTACCCTATCCGTGCCGCTGGACATCGATCCTGCTTCAGAGCCGTTTCCTGCCTCGTTTGACTTTTTGCAGGGGCTTCGCATCCTGGTTGTGGACGACAATTCCACCAACCTGTTTATTCTGAGCAAGCTATTAACGAGTCGAGGCGCCCGGGTATCCGAGGCCGATCATGGGCTGACCGCACTGGATAAAATTAAAGATGCGATCGACAGCGGAGATCCGTACCGATTCATCCTGTTGGACTACCACATGCCTGACTTTGACGGCCTGCACGTAGCCCAAAAAATCAAGGAGCAGTACCAGGATATTAAAACCACCATTCTGATGCTCTCCTCCGATAACATTTCGACCACGGTGAAGCAGACGGAACGACTCGGGATCGAGCGATTCCTAGTGAAGCCGATCAAGCAGATGGAGCTGCTCACGATGATGAAGGAAGCGCTGGAGAAAAAGCAGCAGCTGTACTCCGAGCTCCTGCAATCCCAACCGGCATCACAGCCGCTGCTGCCGCTTCGCATCTTGCTCGTAGAAGATAATGACGACAACCAGCTCATTATTCAAACGATGCTGGGCCAAACGCCATATCAACTGGATGTCGCCAGCGACGGCGCTGAGGCTTGCGAGAAGGTCAAGCAAAAGACGTACGATCTGGTGCTGATGGATATGCAGATGCCGGTCATGGACGGCTATACGGCCACGCAGGAGATTCGGCGCTGGGAGCAAGCAACTGGACAGACGCCGCTCACGATCTATGCGCTTACCGCCCATGCTCTTAAAGAAGATCGGCAAAAGTGCCTGGATGCCGGCTGTGACGCGCATTTGACCAAGCCGATCACACAGCACACGCTGCTGCAGGCGATCTATGAATTCAGCGTTAACCATTCACCGAGCTTGCCGCAGCTTCCTTCGCTGCAGCCGAACTCGAATACGGTCAATGTGAACGCAGGCTTTCAGCACTTGATTCCTGGCTACCTGGAGAAGCGCCGTTCAAACCTCATCACGATTCCACAGTGGCTTGCTGCAGGCGATTATGAAAGCATCCGCATCCTCGGCCACAGCCTCAAGGGCTCCGGCGCCAGCTACGGCCTCGAGCGCATCAGCGACATCGGTGCGGAGCTCGAGCAAGCGGCTAAGGACCGGAACGCCGATTGGATCCGGATCAGCGTGCAGGCGATGCGGGAGTATTTGGCGCATTTGGAGATTACTTATGTGTAATAAGAGCACAGAGGTCTCCGCTTTCGAGCGGAGGCCTTTTTGTGATGTAAATGCAAAAAAAAGAGGACGCCATTGCTGGCCGTCCTCTTTACTTATGCAATAAAACTTAAATATTAGAGACCGAAATCGAAGTATTCCTTCGCGTTCGTGTAGGAAATATTTTGGACCATGTTTCCGAGCAGCTCCATGTCGTTAGGCGCTTCGCCGTCCTCGACCCATTCGCCGATCAGGTTGCAAAGAATGCGGCGGAAGTACTCGTGTCTTGGGTAAGACAGCAGACTGCGGGAATCCGTCAGCATCCCTACGAAGCGGCTGAGCAGTCCATTGTTCGCGAGCGCGTTCATTTGCTCAATCATGCCGAGCTTCGTATCGAGGAACCACCAAGCCGATCCGAGCTGGAGTTTGCCAGCTACGCCGCCGCCCTGGAAGCTGCCCATCAACGAGGCAAGGACGTAATGATCCTTCGGATTAAGCGAGTACAGGATCGTTTTTGGCAGCGAGTCGGTGCTAGCCAAGCCGTCCAGCAGCCTTGCAAGCGGACCGGCGATGTTCGTGTCGTTGATCGAGTCGTAGCCCGTATCCGGACCCAGCTTCGCGAGCATACGAGTGTTGTTCGCACGGTGAGCGCTGATATGGAACTGCATGACCCAGCCGAGCTCAGCATACAGCTTGCCGAGGAACGTGTAAGTATACGTTTTGTACTTATTCTCTTCTTCGAAGCTAACGGCTTGTCCTTGCAGCGCTTTGGCAAAAATCGCTGCTGCTTCGTCTTTGTTCGTTTCAGCAAATGGCACGAAGTCCAAAGCATGGTCGGATACGCGGCCGCCGATCGAGTGGAAGAAACGTACACGGGATTCCATGGCAGCCAGGAATTCATCGTAATTGCTTACTTTTTGGCTGGCAGCTTGCTCAAGCTTTTGTACCCATGGCACAAATGTTGGACGGTTGATCTCAAGGCCTTTGTCAGGACGGAAGGACGGCAATACTTTGCACTCAAAATCCTTGATATCCTTGATCTTGATGTGGTACTCCAAGGAATCCGTCGGGTCGTCAGTGGTGCAGACCACTTTAACGTTCGACTTGGTGATTAAATCACGGGCTGCGAAGCCTTCGCCGTTCAGCTGTGCGTTAACCTTTTCCCAGATGACCGGAGCGTTCTTCTCATTAATCAGCTCGTACACGCCGAAGAAGCGCTGCAGCTCGAGGTGGGACCAGTGGTACAGCGGGTTGCCGATGGCGTTAGGAACGGTTTTGGCATAGGCCAGGAATCGATCGTAGTCGCTTGCGCCTTCGCCGCCAGTAACGTACTGCTCTTCTGCCCCATTCGCTCTCATGACGCGCCACTTGTAGTGGTCACCATACAGCCAAGCTTCCGTCAAGTTGGAGAAACGAATGTTTTCATAAATTTCTTGCGGACTCAAGTGGCAGTGGTAGTCGATAATCGGCATTTGCTTTGCGTATTCATGATACAGCTTCACTGCCGTTTCGTTATTCAGCAAAAAGTTATCATCCAAAAACGGTTTCATTCGAGAACGCCTCCCGTTAGTTAGTTTGTTTTACTGATTTACTTGCCCAACAGATCCAAGTGCTTGCCGATGTGGCTGATCAGCGATTGCGCATAAGCTTCCTCTTGCTCGCTCAGCGTGCGGAAGAACTCGTCCTTGAACAAGGAATTGCCTTGTGCATCCTTAGCTTGCAGCAAGATACCGTAGGTGATGTGGATCAATTGACGTGCATTTTCTTCGTCCATGTACGTGTGCAGGTCGGCATCAGCTACTTCGCTCAGCGGAGCGATCTTGTCCAGCTCAGCTTTAACATGGTAGTAAGCCGTAGCTTCTTCAAAATGATCCAGCGCATACTGATGCATTTTGCGGTACAGGGAAGGGTTCACTTTAGCCAACGTGCGAACGGCTTCGAGCCAGTTGGTGCCGGCTGTCTTCACATGGAAACGACCTTTGGTGTATTGGCCGATCAGGGCAAATACGCTGAACTTGTCGCTGCCGGAGTGAATGCTGAGCTTGTACCCGAAGTCGTCGGCCAAACCAGCGTGGATAACCAATTCTTTCTCGAATTGCGCGATGTCGCCAATGTAGTCGATCCCCTTCTGGAACTCGCCGCAGAAGCGTGGAGCCATGCTGTAGATCGTCATGCCGCGGCTGTACAGCTCTTTAGCAACGAAGAAGTGCGATTCAGGCGCTGTAGGAGTAGCCGTTTCGTCGATCGAGATTTCGAAGTCGATTTCGCGGCCTGCGGTAACGATGTAAGTATTATACACATGCTCCATGAAGTCGATAGCTGCGCCATAGATCAAAACGTTCTTGATCAGCGTCTCGCGATCAAAGGAGATCGTCGTGCCTGCTGCCGGGAACGCTTGGTTCAAGTAGCGTGCTTCGTAGTGGCTGCGTACGGATTCTGGAAGCTGATTATACTTCGCTTCTTGCTCGGCAGCAGAACTGCCTTCAATGCTGTTGTCGATTTTCTCGGAGCAGTCCAGCGTAAGCATCGTGAAGCCAAGACCGATGGACATCTCGATGTCCGCTTCCACCTTCAAGTGGTCGCCGTCTGCGCCGAAGCCGTCTTTGTAGCCTTCTTGGAATGCTGCGTAGCAAGCTGCGTCAACGACTTGCTTGTAGTCGCGGCCAGTCAGGTTCAGCTCGCGGATACTTTGCTGCGCCAGGATCGGACGAACGTCACGGCCTTTGACCGTTCTGATGTGACCAGGGGAAGCAATGCCCAGACGATCGCCAAGACCGATGGTTGCGATTTGCGTACCGAATGCACGTGGAGCCGTGTATGGGAAGTACTTGTTGAGCACCAGACGATTCGCGTGTGTAAGCGGACACAATTTGCCGCCATCCTGTACTTCGCCTTCAAGCGCATCGTACAGCTCGCCTTCGCCCACAGCTACTATGTATTTCGTGTGGCTTGCGTTGTCCTTGATCATGAGCAGCTTGGTGGAGCCGGACTCCTCCAAAGACTGCGCGTATACTTTCACTTCGCCGCCGCTGATGCCTGTTACGTTTCCTGCGGCCAGGGCTTCGATAATCGGTTGAAACTTGCCCATGAAATAGGACCTCCTCAAGAGAATATGTTTCCTCACTTATTTTAACGCAAAAATAGTTTAATTTCATGACTAATCTTGCTCGTTTAACGTGCAACATATGCTTTTCTTGCTGTGTCTTTTTGAATTTTTCTGCTACAATAAAAGCATTGTGACCACAGTAGCTACGGAAGAGAGGCAGACAGCGATGAGCGAAACCATCGAGCTGAATTACGGCGCGGAGGAGGACGATTTTTATATCCAGCATGTAAAACGGACGGAGCCCTTTGAGCGGACGAATCATTATCACGGGACGTACGAAATTTACTTTTTGCTGGCGGGACAGCGCACTTATTTCATTAAAGACCGATCCTACCTCATTTCCCCTGGTGATCTGGTATTCGTAGATAAGCTGGATTTGCATAAAACGCAGGACGTCGGCGAGCCGGGCCATGAGCGGATTGTCATTAATTTTAGTGACCGTTTCCTAGGCATGAGTCAGGCGAAATCGGACTTCACCCCCGGGAAAGAGCATCCCCTGTATACGCCTGCTTTATTCGCCGCATTTTCCCAGTCTACTCCGGTGTTTCGGCTGAAGCTGCAGGAGCAGATTTTCGTCCAGCAGCTGATGAACAAAATGACGCAGGAGCTCAAGGACAAAGCGACAGGCTATGAAACCTATGTCAAGCTGCTCTTGATGGAGCTTCTGCTGTTTGCCGGACGATGCGCGGAGCGGCAGGAAACGGCGGCTTTCGAGCAAGCGAGCCCGATGCATAAGAAAATATCCGAGGTGATCCGGCATATAAACGACAAATTCGATGAGCCGATGACGCTGGCCGGATTGTCGGAGAAATTTTACATGAGCCCCTACTACTTAAGCCGTGCGTTTCGGGAGGTGACGGGCTTCACGTTCGTGGAGTATGTCAATACGACCCGGATCAAGGAAGCGCAGCGCCTCTTGAAGGAAACGAAGCTCAAGATTATCGAGATCGCAGACGCCGTCGGATTTGAAAATATTGCTCATTTCGGCCGCATGTTTAAGAAGCTGACCGGTCTGACCCCGCTGGAGTACCGGAAGCTGAACCGATAATTGCTTAGCAAGCTCGGCGCGGGATGCGCGGAGATTATGAGAAAAGACCTCGGATGCTGACGGAACGCTGATATCACCACAAGAAGATTGTAAGCTGCAGCCCGTATGCTATAATTTGGCTATACTGCGTAATGTGTCACCTATCACCATCAGGAGGGATTCCATTGCTGTACGTGTTAGCGTTTCTAGTGTCCTTTTTCATTGTTCTGCTGCTCATTCCTCCCTTACGCAAGCTTGCGTTTCGCATCGACTTCGTGGACAAGCCTAAGCCCAATGTCGAGCGAAAAATACACCGCGATCCGATCCCCTTAACTGCGGCGCTCGCCATTTTTGCCGGGTTCGTCTGCGCGTACCTGTTCTTTGTGAAGGACGACTGGAAGCAGACGGCTGGATTGTTATCGGGCTCGCTGCTGATCCTCGCCATCGGAACCATCGATGATTGGTATAAAACGCGCGGCAAGGAATTTCCCGCTTTGCCGAAGCTGATCGTGCAGGTTGCGGCGGCTGTGATCGTGTACTGCTCCGGCGTTGTGTTTTACGGCTTCCATAACCCGTTTACAGGCAATGAATTGATTTTGCCGGTTTGGCTGCAGTTTTTCTTTACGGTCACTTGGATTTTTGGCGTGACCACGGTGATCAACTTCTCCGATGGGATGGACGGACTGGCCGGGGGCTTATCGGCGATTGCCGCCGTCACGCTGTTTATCGTCGCCGTGGCAAAGGGTCAAACGGACTCCGCGATGATGGCGATCATCTTGGTCGGTGCAGCGCTGGCGTATCTTCGCTACAACAAGCCGCCGGCGAAGGTGTTCATGGGCGACGCGGGAGCGACGTTGTTCGGCTTCCTGCTCGCGGTCATTGCCCTTGATGGAGCGTTCAAGCAAGCCACGGTGCTGTCGCTGCTCATTCCGATTCTCGCGCTGGGCGTGCCGATTTTCGATAATTTGTTCGTCGTCTTCAAGCGGCTGAAGAACGGCAAGCCTATCTATTTGGCGGACGCGAGCCAAGCGCATTACCGGCTGCTAAAAACCGGACTGAGCCCGAAGCAGGTTGTGCTGTTCTTGTGCTTGATCAACACGTGCTTCGGCTTGACGTCGATCATTTTGCTGCTTCTATCGGTGTGAACATATGTGAAAGACCCTGGCCAGAGGTGGTCAGGGTCTTTGTTCGTGTCAGGTGGTATTTTCCAAATCACGTGCCGCAAAATGTTTGGTAAGGCCAAGTGCAAGCTGACAGTGTCGTGTACTCCTCCTGCTCAGGGGAGTGCGCGTAGGGATTGGCCAAAGCTGCGAGCAGCCGCTCCATCACGCTGTAGTCTTGGCGCTCCATCGCCGCCTCCAGCGCTTCCTCCACCCGGTGATTCCGAGGGATCACCGCCGGATTGCTGCTGCGCATCAGCTGGTGCGCGGCCTCCTGCGATTCTGACTGCCTGCCGAGTCTCGCCTGCCACTGTTCATGCCACTGGGTGAATTCAGGGGTCTCGAACAAGACGGCCCCTTCCAGCTTGCTAAACGTTAACGCACGGAAGGTGTTGGTGAAATCCGCTTCGTATTTTTGCATCAGATTGAGCAATTCCTCGACCAGCGCTTCGTCTTGCTCCTCCTCGTTCAAGAGGCCCAGCTTCTTTCTCATCCCTGCAAGCCAATTCGCTTGATACTGCGGCGTATAGCCCGATATCGCATCCTGAGCCAGCTGTAGCGCCTGCTCCTGATCGTCATGCAGAAGCGGTATAAGCGTTTCCGCGAACCGCGCGAGATTCCACCCGCCGATATACGGCTGATTGCCATAAGCATAACGGCCCTGCTGGTCGATCGAACTGAACACTGTTTCCGGATCATACGTATCCATGAACGCGCATGGGCCGTAATCGATCGTTTCACCGCTGATCGCCATGTTGTCGGTGTTCATCACCCCGTGGATAAAGCCAACCAACTGCCACTTGGCAATCAGCGCCGCTTGGCGCTTGATCACCTCTTGGAGCAGGCTAAGATAGCGGTTCTCATCCGCTTTGACGTGAAGGTAATGCCGCTGAAGCGTGTAGTCCGCTAGTGCGCGAAGATCCTCCACTGTCCCCCAGCGGGCCGCGAATTGAAACGTCCCGACGCGAATATGGCTGGCCGCCACGCGGGTTAAAACGGCGCCGGGCAGAAATTTTTCCCGCGCGATTGTCTCGCCGGTCGCTGCCACTGCCAAGCTGCGAGTCGTTGCAATCCTCAGCGCATGCATTGCTTCGCTGATGATATACTCGCGCAGCATCGGTCCTACGGCTGCACGGCCGTCTCCCCGGCGCGAGTACGGCGTTGGCCCCGAGCCTTTGAGCTGGATATCCACCCGCTCCCCTTGCGGGGTGATCTGCTCGCCGAGCAGCAGCGCCCGGCCGTCCCCCAGCATCGTGAAATGCCCAAACTGATGCCCTGCGTACGCTTCTGCCAAAGGTGACGCCCCTTCGGGAATCGCGTTGCCGGCAAACACCGCTGCGCCCTCCTCGCTTTCCAGTGCTTTCGTGTTAAGTCCTAGCGTGGCCGCAAGCGGACGATTGAGCACGATCAGCTTCGGCTCGTTGACCGGTGTCGGATTCGTAGCGGTATGGAAAATCTGAGGCAGCTGAGCGTAGCTGTTATCGAAGTTCCAGCCCGGCTGGAGACCTTCATGTTGCTCTGGTACCGCATGAGGGTTCCAGCCCGGCTGGAGACTTTCATCTTGTTTTGTCATTGGAGCATCTCCTTTATCCTTCCGCCACATCCGCACCCAGCTCGCTTGCCACCTCGAGCATCATCGGAATGACGGCTTCATTCGTTCCCAACACATAAATATCGCCTTGAAAATACCGGAACGGGATCTTCGCCTCCTCCAGACTCCACATAAAGAAATCCCCTTCAACGGACATCGTCGTTTGTCCGGTTACGGTATATATGGAGGTATACGAAAAGTCCGGCTTGAACGCAAAATATTGCTTGCATTCTTCCAGCGTTATAGTCTGCGGCTGCGCATCCTTTCCGCTGTTCTCACGAAATTCCCTTGTAATACGATAGCGTTGACTCATAATTCTTTACTGCCTCCAGCTCATTCAAAATAACCTCAATAGCCCAAACAACCTTCCCCTGCTTACTTGCTGCTCAGCTCGCGCCGGCCTCGTAACCCCCAACGCAGCACATAAGGCACCACGAACAGGATGAACAAAATGCGGAACATTTGATAAGCTACGACCATCGATACGTCCGCCTGCACCGCCGTGGCTGTGACGCCCATCTCGGTCATACCGCCGGGCGAGGTGCTGAGGAAGCCGGTCACGATGCTGATCGGCTGCACCAGGCTGAGGCCGTACGATAGCGCCAGCGAGAAGGCCACAATCGCGATGCCGCCGGCGAGCGAGTACGGCAATAAGCGCCGCCAGCCTGCGAGCGCGCTGAATTTGATGCCGAGGCCCAGGAAGATGCCGAGGCTCCACTGCGCCGCGAGGATGAGCGGCGTAGGCAGGTGCGGCGGCGGCCAGCCGCCGATGGTGAGCAGGGCCGAGGCTAGGATCGGCCCGAGAAACCACGGCGTGGGCAGCTTCAGCCGCACGGCGAGCCAGGCCGCGGCCAGCACGAACGCGGCCACGATCGGGATCGCCCACCACGGCATCGGGTGGGCGGTCGCCGCTGCGGCGGCCTGCGGCAGCGCCGCCGTCGCGTCAGGGTGCGCGAGCCCGTGTACCGCGAGGAACGGCACGACGAAGATGACGCTCAGCAGCCGGATGGTCTGCATAAAGGCGACGACCGTCTGGTCCGCGCCTTCGATCTCTTCGCTGAGCACGACCATCTGCGACAGGCCGCCGGGAATGCTGCCGATGATGCCGCTAGACAGGCTGATGCCGCTTTGGCGGGAAATGACAAAGGCCGAAGCGATGCTGAAGCTGACGGTCAGCACGGTCGCCAGCAGCATCGACGGCAGCTGCGTAACGATCTGCATGGCGCTGTCGGCGGTGAACGCCAGCCCCATGCTGTAGCCGAGCAGCACAAGCCCGCCGTTGCGGTAGCTGATCGGCCAAGCCAGCGAGCGCTTAGTGAAGCCCTGCCATAGTAAAACGGCGGTCAGCGGTCCGAGCATCCAGCTCAGCGGGATGTGCACCAGGCTGAACAGCCATCCCCCGAGCAAGGTCACCGCCACCGTCTCAAATAGGTTGATCATGAAGACGACCTTCTTTCCGTTCCCATAGTAACCATAGTAACAAGTGCCCTTCAAAAAAACAAAGCCGGTTCAAGCCTCCCCTTCTAAGGATATGCTTGAACCGGCGTTTTTTCAATTCCTGTTATTTGCCCTAACTCCTAGAAGCGAACCAAGTCTGCAACTTGAACCGGAAGTCCGGTACGAATCGATTTATTGCCGGCGATGCCGGTCAGAATGGACATCGCACCGTCAACGTGCGAAGCCGCACGGTTGAAGCGGTCCGGCTCCGGTGTTCCGAACAAGTCGTTGAGCAGCACAGGGTCGCCGCCGCCGTGTCCGCCTTTCTTTTCTTCCACCTTCACCTCATACGGCGCTTCGAAGATCGGGTGCACGGTGATTTTTTTCCCAACGACAGCACCTTCGAGCGCTTGATCGCCGCCCGAGTTGACATAGGAAGCCTCGACTACGTCCATCTCGATCCGGCCCTTCGTACCGTTGAACGCGACGCGGAACCCTTCCCATGGTGCGTATGCATACAGGTTGTAGGTCAAAAGTGCCTTATTGCGGTACTGTACCGTAACGCCCATCGTATCTTCGATGTTGATGCCGTCGCCGAACACGCTTTGATCGCGGAAATAGCCGTCTTCATGCTCCGCGTCGAGGTACATCGCCTTCAGGTTCTCATTTTTCTCCAGATGCAGAGCAAAATGATCATTCTCGGCCGCCTTGCTGCCATGGGAACGGGAATAAAACTCGGTTACACCGCGCTGCTCGGCATTTTCACGGCCGTAAAAACGCAGATCTCCCAGAGCGAACACCGTCTTCGGCTGCGATCCGAGCCAGAAGTTCACCAAATCGAAATGGTGCGTCGACTTATGGACCAACAGGCCGCCGCTGTTGCGCTTATCCCGGTGCCAACGGCGGAAATAGTCCGCGCCATGCTTCGTATTGAGCAGCCACTCGAAGTGAACCGAGGTTACATCGCCGATGGCGCCGTCCATGATCAGCTCGCGGATTTTCGTATTGTGCGGGGAGTAACGGTAGTTGAACGTCACGCGCAGGTTGCGGCCCGTTTCCTTAATCGCATCCAAAATCGCCTGGCACTTCTCTTCATCCACAGTCATCGGCTTTTCCGAAATGACATCGCAGCCCAACTGCATCGCACGAATAATGTATTGATGATGCGTACGGTCCACCGTGGTCACGATCAATGTATCCGGCTTGATCTCCTCGATCATTCGGTCAAACTCGCTTGCTTTATAGGTTGGAACCGGCTTTGCGCCCAGCTCGCCAATCACCTTGTTGGCATAGTCCATTCGTGTTTGGTTCACATCGCAGAAGGCGACCAGCTCGGAAGTGTCATTGAAATCACGAACAATCGCTTTATAGAAAAATTGTGCCCGGCCGCCAGTCCCTATTAAGGCATAGGTTTTACGCTTCGACATCTAGGGTTCCTCCTCAGGAATATGATATAGTTGCAGTATAGCGCAAGATTATAGCGGAAACAGCACTTAATTTGCTTAAATTTTCACTTTTTCAACATATATTGCCCTAATCCTGAAGAGTTCGAAGGAAGGAACATGTCAAATGCCCGATCAGCCACCACTTACTGGGAACCCCGGGGAAGCCCGTTTTCTTCTCGAGCACGCCTCGCGCACCGGAAGCTACAACATGCAGCAGAACCATTCGCACGATTCATATGAAATTTATTACATGAAATCGGGGAGCCGGTACTATTTTATAAAAGATCGCTCCTATCTCGTACGTGAAGGCGATTTAGTGCTGATCGAGCCGAAGGTGCTGCACAAAACCATTGAGGCCTACAGCCCCCAGCACGAGAGAGTGCTCATCAATTTCAAGCCGGTATGGCTCAAAAGCATGCTCAGCGAGATGGAGATCGATCTCCTCTCCGTCTTCAGCGGCTTCCCGATCGTGCGGCCCGAAGGACGCGATCAAGCGCATGTGCAGCAGCTGATCACGGCCATGCTAACCGAGCAGGATAAAAAAGATCCCGGCTCCGAAGGCTACATCAAGCTGCTGATGACCGAGCTGCTTATCTGGTTATTCCGCCATGCGGCGGCTACCTCTGCCGAACAAACCGCCCGGGCGGAGCATCCGACATCGCTGCACCGCAAGGTGTCCGACATCGTCAGGCACATTAACGAGCACTACCCCGAACCGTTGTCGCTCAAGACGCTCTCGGAGCATTTTCACATCAGCCCTTATTATTTGTGCCGCATTTTTAAAGAGGTGACGGGCTTTACCCTCGTCGAGTATATCCAGCGCCTGCGGGTGCATGAAGCGCAAAAGCTGCTGCAGACCACCGCCCTGCCGATCTCGGATGTGGCGGGCAAAGTCGGCTTTGACAGTGGGACGCATTTTGGCCGGGTGTTCAAGTCGTTCACGGGCCATTCCCCGCTCCAGTACCGCAAATCGGTCACCTCTGATGGGTAACGAAACATATGTAATTAGGATTCTTGGGAAAAATTGAATATAATAATACTGAATCTATGATAAAAGGGTGAGCCAAATGTTAGATCCACGATTAGAACGATTAGCGGATGTCCTTGTGAACTATTCGACGCGAGTGCAGCCCGGGGAAAATGTATTAGTTGAAGCGTTTGGAATTGATAATGCGCTGGTAAGAGCCATTGTTCAAAAAATACATAGTGCCGGAGGCAGACCGTTCGTAAACCTTCGGGACCACCAAGTCATCCGTGAATTGGTTAAGGAGGCCACCGAAGAGCAAATGAAGACGTGGGCGGAATTCGATGCGGCCCAAATGTCGATGATGCAGGCATATATCGGAGTGCGTGGCGGCTCTAATATTTATGAGCTGTCAGATGTTCCGGACCAAAAAATGAAATTATACAACGCCTTATACAATCACAAAGTCCATTCGAACCTGCGAGTGAAGAAAACCAAATGGGTGGTTCTCCGCTATCCAACCTCCTCGATGTCGCAGCTAGCGTCCATGAGCACGGAAGCATTTGAGAAATTGTATTTCGACGTTTGCACCATGGACTATTCGAGAATGAGCAAAGCGATGGACGCTTTAGTCGATCTGATGAATAAAACCGACAAGGTGCGGTTGACGGCTAAAGGCACGGATCTGACATTCTCCATTAAAAATATTCCAGCGATCAAATGTGCCGGCGAAATGAACCTGCCTGACGGTGAAGTGTTCACAGCTCCAGTTCGCGATAGCGTGAATGGGGTCATCTCCTACAACACGCCAAGCCCTTATAACGGCTTTGTATTCGATAACGTTCAGCTTCGTTTTGAAAATGGTAAAATTGTGGAAGCAACCTCCAATGATACGGATCGCATCAATAAAATCTTTGATACGGATGAAGGCGCACGATATATCGGAGAATTTGCGATCGGCGTGAATCCATTCATTCAAGAGCCGATGAAGGATATTTTGTTCGATGAAAAAATTGACGGCTCCTTCCACTTCACCCCAGGACAAAGCTACGATGAGGCCTACAACGGCAACGTCTCCAGCATTCACTGGGATATGGTGGTCATCCAGCGGCCTGAATATGGCGGGGGCGAAATCTACTTCGACGACAAGCTCATTCGCAAGGACGGTCGTTTCGTGATCCCTGAACTGGAATGCTTAAATCCGGAGAATTTGAAATAGGCTGGAGAACTGCAAAACCCTCCTGAGACACGGATCTCAAGAGGGTTTTCTTTGTCAGTATATCACTTAGTTATTGCACGACTCGAAGCGCCGGCGGCTCCTGCAGCATCAGCTCATCCGGGCGAAAAAAGTTCGCAATCTCCCGCTCCGCGCTCTGGGCGGAATCCGAGCCATGGATGACGTTGCTGCCCTTATCGACGGCGAAATCACCGCGAATCGTGCCTGGTGTGGCTTCGAGCGGATTGGTTTTGCCCATCATCACCCGGGACAGAGCAACGACGTTTTCGCCCTGCCACACCATCCCGAATACCGGTCCGGAAATAATAAAATCAACCAGCTCGCCGAAAAACGGCTTCTCTTTATGCTCTGCATAGTGATACTCGGCCTGCTCTTTCGTCATGCGAAACATTTTAGCCCCGATCAATTCGAAGCCCCGGTCCTCAAACCGCTGCACCAGCCGGCCGATCAAATGACGCTGCACCCCGTCCGGCTTTACCATCAGAAACGTTTTTTCCATGTGTACCACACTCCCATTCTGAAGTTGTAAACGCTAGCGTACTGCTTAGTATGCCCACTTCCGGTTATTTCCAGACGTTTGGTGCAGTTAGCTGTGCCTGAGCGGCGGCAATTCTCGCCACGGGTACGCGGTATGGAGAACAGCTCACATAATCCAGTCCGATGGCATGGCAGAAAAAGATGGACGGCTTATCGCCGCCGTGCTCGCCGCAGATGCCGGTTTTGAGCAGCGGCTTCACAGTTTTGCCCCGCTCGACGGCCCATTCCATGAGCTGGCCTACCCCGTCTTGATCGAGCACCTGGAACGGATTATTCGGCAGCAGCTCCGTTTCCACATAATGCGTAAGGAATTTCCCTTCGGCGTCGTCCCGGCTGTAACCGAATGTCATCTGCGTTAAATCATTGGTACCGAAGGAGAAAAAGTCCGCATGCTGCGCAATTTGCCCGGCAGTAATGGCCGCACGAGGCACTTCGATCATCGTCCCGATCTGGTAGGAAATGCAGTCTGCGGCATGGTTAAGCTTACCCAGGACCTCCGAAGCGGTTCGCACGACCAGCTCCCGCATCCGCTTCAGCTCATTGGCATGGCCTACCAGCGGAATCATAATATCCGGCCGCACATCCATTCCAGCCTGTTTGCATTGCACGGCGGCACGAAAAATCGCTTCGACCTGCATTTCATATATATCCGGAAGCACAAGGCCCAGACGGCAGCCCCGGGTACCGAGCATCGGGTTCATTTCGTGCAGCGTCCGCACTTTGCGCAGCAGCGAATCGAGCTTCGCCCTCTGCTCCGGCTCTACAGCCGGGTTATGGCTCATCCGTTCCTGCTGCAGCACCAGCTGCTCCAGATTCGGCAAAAACTCATGCAGTGGCGGATCCAGCAGCCGAATCGTCACCGGCAAGCCATCCATGGCGCGGAAGATGCCTTCAAAATCCTCCTGCTGCATAGGAAGCAGCTGCTGCAATGCCTTAGCCCGTTCATCCGCCGTCTCAGCAAGGATCATACTTTGCACTACAGGCACACGGGCTGCTTGCATAAACATATGCTCCGTCCGGCACAAGCCGATGCCCTCCGCCCCAAAATGCCGCGCCTTCGCCGCATCCTCCGGCGTGTCGGCGTTCGTATACACCTGCAGCGTACGAATCTCATCCGCCCAAGCCAGCAGCTCGCTCAGCTCCGCGGTGAGTACCGGCTCGCGCAGGCTGACGGCTCCGCGAATGACCCGCCCACTGGCGCCATCGATGGAGACTTGATCGCCTTCGCTGATTGTCACCGTCCGCCCGTCGCTCAGCTTCACGCTGAACTCGCGGCCTTCGATGCCCACCGCATCGCAGCCGCATACGCACGGCTTCCCCATCCCGCGCGCCACCACCGCCGCATGGCTCGTCATACCGCCACGGCTCGTTAATACACCCTCGGCGGCCAGTACGCCGTGAATATCCTCCGGCGTCGTCTCCGAGCGGACGAGAATCACCTTGCGTCCCTCGCGTGCCCAAGCCTCCGCCGTGTCCGCATCAAAAACAGCCAGCCCGGTGGCGGCGCCCGGTGAGGCGGGCAATCCTGTCGCCAGCACGTCTAACGGCCGATCCGTATCTATGGCACGGTGCAGCAGCTGATCCAGATGAAAAGGCTCGATTCGCAGTATAGCCTCACCGTGCGAGATCAGGCCCTCCTTGACCTGCTCGACGGCGATCTTCACGGCCGCTTGAGCCGTGCGCTTGCCGCTTCGCGTTTGCAGCAAATACAGCTTCCCCTGCTCGACGGTAAACTCGATGTCCTGCATATCTCTGTAGTGCAGCTCCAGCGCTTTGGCCGTTTGGAAGAGCTGCTCGTATATGTCAGGCATCTCTGCTTTTAGCTTGGCAATTGGAACAGGTGTCCGCACTCCTGCTACAACGTCCTCTCCCTGCGCATTCATCAAATATTCTCCGTACAACACATCCTCACCCGTGGACGGATTGCGTGTAAACAGCACCCCTGTACCGCAATCGCCGCCCATGTTGCCGAACACCATCGCTTGAATGTTCACCGCCGTACCCTGCTCATCAGGAATGTGATGGAGCCGACGGTAAAACTGGGCGCGATGATTATTCCACGAGCGGAACACCGCTGCGACGGCTAGCTCAAGCTGCTCGCTGACCGATTGTGGAAACGGTCTGCCGGCTTCTTTGGCGATAACCGCCTTATAGCTCGCAATGAGCTCAATCCAGCCCTCGGCCGGGATCTCACTGTCCTGCTCCAGCCGGAGCTTCCGCTTCAACCGACGCAGCCCCAGCTCAAAATGATGCGATTCAATGTCGAACACCACATTGCCAAACATCTGAATCAGCCTGCGGTAGCAGTCATAGGCAAACCGGGCATTGCCGGTCATGACAGCGAGCCCCTTAACCGTCTCGTCGTTCAGCCCCAGGTTCAAGATCGTATCCATCATCCCCGGCATCGAGGTCACGGAGCCCGAACGAACCGACACCAGAAGCGGCTGCATCGGGTCCCCAAAGCGCTGTTGTTTGGCGGCTTCCAGCTCTCGCATCGATTGATTAAGCTCCTCCATGAGGCCTGCCGGCAGCTGCCCACCCCCATCATAAAATCGACGGCAAACCTCGGTCGTAATCGTAAACCCCGGCGGCACCGGCAGACCAGCACGCGTCATCTCAGCGAGATTGGCGCCTTTACCTCCAAGCAGCTGCTTCATCGCGGCATTCCCTTGCTGAAACGAAACAATGTTAGGCATGATGATGATCCCCCCATGAATTAGGATACATAAATCACAGTTTTTCGGTAAATATCTTGTTATATAAAACATATCATACATAATAATATACTGTAAATAGTGCGTATTAATTGTATTTAGTATGTATTTTATAATTGAAATGTGAGTCCTATATCCCTACAGTACCCCCTCTTATTTTCCTCCTTTTACCCATTATCCCCATCACTCAGGTCTGGTCATGTCACCACCAACCTTGGGACGGAGAAGCAATGGGCGATGAATGCAATCAACGTACCATCATCAAAGCATACTCATATGGATCAGCCCCGCTAACCTTTTTTTTGCGCTGCCTCTTTTACCAATCTAGCCCTGAGTCAAAGGGATAATAGAGAAAAGGACTCTTGCGAAGTACCACCCCTCGCTCCTCAAACGCAACAAAAAACACCGCAAATTCCTCGAAAGGAATCTACGGTGTTTCTTCATCCATTACCCTGCCTACAGTGAGCCCACCGAACGGGCCTCCTGCTCTTGCTCCAAATCTCGCTCCAGCAATGTAATGTTCGCCCCGAGCGACCGGAAGCTGCCGATCACGTCGTCATAGCCCCGCTCCAAGTGCTCCACACCCGTGATGCGAGTCGCGCCTTCGGCCACCAGCCCGGCTAACACCAGGCATGTACCCGCCCGAACATCGGTCGCATGCACCCAGGAGCCGGTCAGCGGCCGCCCACCGCGAATAAACGCGGTTTCCTGCCTGACCTCAATGTCCGCGCCCATCCGTCTCAGCTGCGGCACGTGATTAAACCGGTTTGGGTACACGCGCTCGGTGACAATGCTTTTGCCCTTCGCCTGCGTGAGCAATGCGGTCACCGGCTGCTGCAGATCGGTGGCAAAGCCCGGATACATCGAAGCTCGTACCCTAGTCGCGCGAATGCCGTCCTGACCGTACGCGGTGATGCTGCTCTCGTCCATCTCGATGCCTAGACCGACTTCTTTCAGCTTGGCGATACAAGAGCCCAGATGCTCCGGAATGACATCCTGCACCGTCACACGACCGCCTGTAATGCCGGCCGCCATTAAGAACGAGCCGGCAATGAGCCGGTCAGGGATGACGGCATGGCCTCCGCCGTTTAAGTATGGCACACCTTCGATGCGAATGCGGTCCGTTCCCGCGCCATAAATCCGCGCCCCTAGCCGATTGAGCAGCGTAGCCGTATCGACGACCTCCGGATCGACCGCCGCATTGTACAGATTGGTGCGGCCTTTGGCCCGGCAGGCAGCGAGCAAGCTATTGATTGTCGCCCCTGAGGTGATCGTGTCAAAATAAATATCGGTACCCCGAAGCTCAGCAGCTTCGACGACGTAATAATCTTCATGAAACACTACTTTTGCACCCAGCGCCTGAAACGCTTTAATATGCTGATCGATCGGACGCGAAGAGAAATCGTCTCCGCCTGGAAACCCAATCGTCACACGGCCGAATTTGGCGAGCAGTGCCCCTGCAAAATAATACGAAGCGCGGTATGCCGCCGCTTTTCCCGGATCAATCACGGCGCTGTGAATCCAGCGGGGATCGATGACCACATCTCCATTACTCTCCCGCCGAACCTCTAAACCGATATCCTGCGCGATGCGGGCGATGACTTTGACATCATCAATTTTCGGAATCCCCTCGAGTGTGACCACATCGTCAGCCAAGCATGCTGCTGCCAGCAGGGCTAGCGAGCTGTTTTTGGAGCCCGGGATTTGTACACTGCCAACAAGCGGTCCTGCCGATTCTACTTGAATGTATCGCATCAAAGTACCCACCTTCGGAAGTTACTGTAACGTTCTATTTTTATTTGGAATCCATTTCCAATACATAGCCGCTGCCGCGAACCGCACTGATCAGGAACGTGTCCTTGCCATATTTTTTACGAATTCGGTACACTAGAGCGTTGAGCTCATCCATACTGACATCGGGAATACCGTCCACCCCCACCGTGCGCTCCGGCCAAACGCTCTGTTTGATTTCTTCAATCGGCACCAGCCGATTGGCCTGCTCATACAGCAGCTGGATCAGCAAAAACTCTTTCTCCGACATCGCAATCCGTTTGCCGCCGACAGTGCATTCGTGCTTTTCCCAGTGAATCGTCAGCGGAGGCTCAACAGGCACGGTCAGTCGCTGCGTCACACTGAGCGGCTCCAATTCCAGCGTCTGATCGGCAAAAATATATGAAAAGTGGATGACCGTCATCCCTTTGGCCAGTTTAATAATATCGAACGACTGCAGCGGATAGGGCTTATGCGGCTCTGCGCGAACGCCATTGATTTCTGTGCCGTGCCGGCTTCCCAGATCGTAGAGGACGGCTTTGTCCCCTTCTTTGCGAATCAAGAAATGCTTCCGCGACAAGAACGCATTCGTAAAAGCAAAATCCGGCGAATAATCGTTGGACGCTCGACCGATCACGGTTTCAGAAGCGGCCAGATTCAGACATGTCCCAGGCCTGAACGGCTCGCCTCGAATCACATACAGACAAGCGAAAGTATCCAAGTTGCGTTCCCTCCCGAGCCTTCTTGATGTTAAGAACATAGCTCCAAGCTCTTCCATTGCGAAAATGAATCCATTCCCTATCATATCCATTTTTGGCTTCAAGGTAAATACTTTTGCGCTGACGTGTCGCTCACAAGTCACTGACAGCCTATTATCAGAGACAATCGCCTTATGATATAATACGAATGATTTAGGACCTAATCATACTACGGGGGAGTTTCCTTTTATGCCGCTGCTCATTCGCCTGCTGACGACTGCCCTCTGGTCGCTGGCCCTCCTGACGTTCCAATCGTCGGAATTTATTAAACCGCTTACACCCAAGTCTCCTCCCGTCATTGAGCAGAAAACCGACTGGTCGAAGGAAGAACTAAGCAAGCCGCCCAACATCATCATCGTGCTTAGCGAAGCGTTCTGGGACATCACTCAAATGACCAATTTGAAATTCAGCGAGGATCCGGCTCCATTTTTCCATGCGCTGCAAGAGCGGTATACCCATGGCACGATGCTCTCGCCCATGTTCGGCGGAGGTACGGCGAATGTCGAGCTGGAGGTGCTGACCGGTCACTCGTACCGTTTTTTCCAGGAAGGGTCGATCGTTTATGAGCAGTACATCAAGCAGCCCACCGCCTCCCTGGCCACTATCCTCTCATCCCAGGGGTATAAGGCGACGGCGATCAGCCCGTTTTATAATTGGTATTTTAACAGCTCGGAGGTGTACAAGCATCTCGGGTTCTCCAAATTTATCAGCTTGGAATATTTCAATCCCGATGAATATGTCGGGCCTTATATCGGCGACCATGCGGTGGCCAAACGGATTATTGAAGAAAGCGAGAAAAATCCGGGTCCCGATTTCATCTTTGCCAATACGATGGAAAATCACTATCATTATTGGCCGGGCAAGTTTAAGCGCAATACGATCGATGTTTCCGGAACGGGCTCGAATGAAGCTCTGGGCATCGCCGAAACCTACGCACAAGGCATGCGGGGCGCTGATGATATGCTGCAGGAGCTTGTGACCCATTTCAGTCAGGTGAAGGAGCCTACGGTGCTTGTATTTTTCGGTGACCATCTGCCGTCGCTGGAGCAGTATTTGGTGTACAAGGAGTCCAAGTATATTACTGGGGAGGACGACCCCGATTTCTTGGAAAAAATGCACAGCACGCCCGTCATCGTATGGAACAACTATTTACCTCCGGGACAAACGGATGAGCTGCATATCAGCCCTTCGTTCCTAAGTCCATACATCCTGCATCTGGCGGGCCGCAAAGGCAGCGCCTATACCGATTACTTATCTGAGCTGTCGAAGAAGATGCCGATTGTCCCGCCGGAGGATCATTATGAGGCTTACCACATTGACGTGGATCTCGTGAAAGAGTATGAGGCGCGGCAGAATGCGATTTTGGAGGCAGAGAAAAATAATGCGTTGGCGAGCGATCCGCCATTTACGCTAGGCTACGGCGATCCGGTGGTCAAGCAGATCACGCCCGAGGCAGTCACGGTGCGCGGCGACACCTTCGGCAAAGCACAGCTGACGCTGCGCGGCGGCCGCTTCGGCCTCGGCAGCACCGTGTTCGTGAACGGGCAGCAGCTGCAGAGCCAGTGGCAGAGCGAAGAGACGCTGACCGTCTCGCTCCCGAAGGAGCTGTATGCGAAGCCAGGCAGGTTGGACGTGCAAGTGAAGACGATCGACTCGAAGAACCACGTACTCGGTCAATCGCAAGTCCTCACCGTTCCGGTGGTGGAGAAAACAGCGGCGCCGTAGCGCAGCTCGGCTAAATGGCAAGTGGCTATCCCATCTGGTTTAAGAAAAACCTGATTGGGATAGCCACTTTTTTAGTTTGTGAGGTAAATTTACCGCTCTTGAGGCCGGATTGCGCGGCTTCGGGCTCATAGTAAGGGATATTCACCTTACTTTGGCCGGTGCGATGACTTGTCGGCTTTATGCCTAAAGCTGTCGAAACATGCGCTTGCCCGGGAAATGTAGGGTTTGCGCGAGATGCCAGCTCCCCTGCAGGGAGCGCGGCAAGCCATCACACCCTACTCCTCACGGTACCAGAGGCTGCGCAGCTCTTCGTTCGTCTCAAGCAGCTCCTCAAGCTTGCCGGAGGCATCCACGCGCCCGTTCTTGAGGACGATGATGCGGTCGGCTTGCGCGAGGGCGGCTTTACGGTGGGAGACGACGAGGCACGCGGCGCCCTGCCGCTGCGTCTCGATGCGCTCCCAGAGCTTGCGCTCGGTATCGACGTCGAGCGCGCTTGACAGGTCGTCGAAGACGAGCAGCTCCGCCTCGCGGACGAACATGCGCGCCGCCGCCGTCCGCTGGGCCTGCCCGCCGGAGAGCTTGACGCCCCGCGGGCCGATGACCGTCTCGAGCCCCAGCGGCAGCCGCTCGAGGTCCGGCTCCAGCACGGCCGAGCGGATCGCCCGCTCGAGCTGCCCCTGCTCGGGTACCAGCCCGAGCAAAATATTGTTCGCCAGCGTATCGCTGTACAGCCGCGGAATCTGCGGCGTGTAGGCGCTGCGCGGCGGCACAAAGAAATCGCCCGGGGCGCCCACCGGCTCCCCGTTCCAGCGCAGGTCTCCTGCCTGCATCGGCAGGAGACCGAGCAAGGCGCGCACCAGCGTCGTTTTCCCCGAGCCGACCCGGCCCGTGATAACGGTAAACGACCCGCGCGCCAGCGTCAAATCGACCCCCTCGACGCCGCGTCCCGTCTCGGGGTATCGATAGGTTAAGCCCCGCACCTCCAGCACGTCCAGCTCCTGCCCCGGTGTCAGGCGAGCCTCCGCCTCCGGCTCCGGCAGCGTTCCCCGCAGATAAAGCGGGTGGTACTCCGTCAGCTTCGTCGGCTCCGCTCCTTGTAGCAGCGTCTCCAACCGCCCCTTCGAAACCGTGCACTGCTTGAAGTAGGTTAGAAATTTACCAAAATTCTGGATAAATTGCGTAACGAAGTTTAAGTAATAGACGAATAAGGCAAAATCCCCGACGGTAAAGCTGCCGTCACGCATCGACTGCGCGGCAAGCAGCAGGATGAGCCCTGTCCCGATATTGACTGCATTGGAGAACACGGAATCCAGCATGGAATTCATCAGCTTATCCTTCAGCATCGCTTCCCGGCGATTCTCGTTCAATGCTTTGAAGCGGTCGATAACGCGATCCTCGGCGCCGGCCACTTGAATCGACTGCACCGAGCTGAACATCTCGCTGATCGCGCCCGTCACTTGGCTTGTCGCCTCCCGGCTGGCAGCGCGGTATTTTTGCAGCATAGCGGTGGACAGCTGTGCGATCGAGACGACCACAACCAGCGGCAAAAAGACCCACATCGTCATCTGCGCATTAATGCGGATCAAGATGAAGCAGGACACCGCCGCGAAGCACGTCATCGCAAATGCGTCAACTGACCAGCTGACCGTTTCCTCCACCTGATCGACGTCATCGCGAAACGAGCTGATCGCCTCGCCCGGCGAGCAAGGGATCGCCTTGGCACCCGGCTCCTTCAGCACGTGCCGCAGCAAATTGCGTCGCAGCAGCGCCCCGATGCGAAAGCGAAACTGAACGTCCGTTATGAAGCCGAACACGATCAGCACCACGCGGGCGAGCGCCGCCGCCAGCAGAAGCGCGATCAGCGCCCCGACACCGAACCCATACGGTGAGCTGCCCGACAGCAGATCGAAGAACTGCTTCGTGAGCAGCCCGGGCACAATCGGAGCCAAATAGATGAGCGTCCAAGCCAAAGCATTCAGTATGTACAGAATTAGCCGATAGCGCGTCAGCTTCCACAAAAATGCGAAGGTCGTCATACCAGCATCTCCTCCAATCCTACCCGCAGCATCTGGCTGTACCGGGATTCCGGATCGGCGCCGAGGTGTGCCCGGTCGCCGTATTCCACAATCTGTCCGTTATCCAGAATGAGGATGCGGTCTGCACGCTGGATCGTTGCGAGGCGGTGCGCAATAATGATGCAGGTCCGATCCACCAGCAACCGGGTGATCGCCTGTTCAATACGCTGCTCCGTGGCCGGATCGAGGCGCGAGGACGCTTCATCCAGAATGACCAACCCCGGGTCGGATAAAAACACGCGGGCAAACGACAGCAGCTGTGCTTCCCCCGCGGACAACCCGCCGCCGCCCGATTCCAGCAGCGTATCGAGTCCGCTGCGAAGCGAGCGGAGCCATGGCTCCATGCCTAGCTCGCCCAGCACCTGTCGGACACGGTCATCGCTGATCGACTCGTCAAAAAACGTCAGGTTATCCCGCACCGACCCCTGAAAAATTTCAATGCTCTGGGTCACCATACCGACGCGGCTGCGAAGCTCCTGCAGCTTGGCCTCGCGCAGCTCCTTGTCACCGAACCGGATGCTGCCTTCCTGCGGGTCGTAGAAGCGGAGCAGCAGCCGAGCGAGCGTCGTCTTGCCGCTGCCCGTGCGCCCTAGAAGGCCCAGTACCTTGCCCTTCTCCAGCACAAAGCTGACGTCCTGCAGCGTCGTGCTCTTCTCGTCATAGCCGAAGCTGACGCGGTCGAACTCGACCGGCAGCGGACCCGAGTCAATCGGCACCCCAGGGCCGTCCTTGATCTCGGACTCCGTCTGCAGCAGCTCACGCACCCGCATAATGCTGGCGTCCGCTTTTTGCAAATCCTCCATCTGCGTGCGGATATTCTCGATCGGTTTGGCCATCAGCTCCGTGTAATAAAAGATCATATACACCGTACCCAGCGTGATCGAGCCTTGCTTCCATAAATAATAGCTGAGCGCAAACGCCACCGCGTTGCCGATTGCGAACACGATCAGCGTCGTGATCCACATCATCGCCCAGCCAAAGAACGCTCGGACCCGAAGCGGCAGCCATTCACGGATCAGCGTATGAAACCGGTGCATCACATACCCGGTCGCCCCATTGGCGCGGGTGTCCTCGGTGCCCTCCAGATGCTCGCCCAAGAAACCGTAGAACGTCGCGCTAATCTGCCTCATTTTTCCCCAAAAGGGCACGGCGAACTGACGAATATATTGAATCGCCCAAATCGCAAACACGACAAACACGAGCATCCCGGCACCAATCAGCCAGCCTTCCCGGAACAGCAGCACCAGCATCCCGGCCACCAGCAGCAAGTTGCTCAGCAGCGTAATGACGAAATGGGAAAAAAAGTTCGCCAGGTTGTTGATATCCCCGTCCACCCGCTCGATAATAACTCCGGAGGTTTGAGACTTGTGAAAATTCATATCCAGCTTCAAGCAGTGGGACGCCACGTCCCCCCGCAGCTGATTGGTGGCGATCCAGCCTACGTTTTCCCCGACATAGGTAGACAGCACCGATACCACCTGCTGCAGCAGCGTCACCCCAATGAACAACCCGGCTGCATACAGCAGCGGTCGGGAACTGGCTTGCGATTGCGCCGTGTCGATGAAATAGCGGATAATTTGCGGATTGACCAGCTGCATCCCGATGCCGCCGATCAGCAAAATGCTGAGCCAAACGATGCTTCTCCACTGCGGCTTTAAATACCGCTGGAGCAGAAGGGTGTACTCCCGAACCGGTATTTTACCTGTTAGCCTCTTCATGTGTCCGATCCTCCCAAGTGTCCCTCGCAAGCTCCGTTACGAACGGAGTCGGCTCGCCGAGCGAGTACAAACGCAGCTGGTGCATTGCCCGGGTGCAGGCCGTGTAAAAGAGCTTCCGAACTTCCTCCCTACTGTACTGCGCCTTCGAGGCATTGTAAAGGATGACTGCATCGAACTCCACCCCCTTCGCCAAATAGGCGGGAATGACCAGCGTGCCCTGCTCAAAGGACGGGGAGCTCTTGGTAATGAGCCTTAGCTCCAGCCGCTCACGCAGCGCTTCATAGGCCGCGGCACTTTCTTCCGCGGATTGAGCGATGATCGCGATTGACGCAAAGCCTTCGGCGCGAAGCGACTCGACATCGCGTGCGATCTCCTCATGCAGTGCGTTTGTACTATGCACTACCTTCATCGTCGGCTTCTCTCCGCTGCGCTGGAACGGCTCGATCTCCTCTCCGCCCGGCAGCATGCCGCGGGTAAATTCCACAATCTCCTGCGTTGAACGGTAGCTGCGCGTCAGCCGGATGATCTCGGTCTGCTCCGGTCCATAGAGGGCCACGATCGGATCGAGCTCGTGCAGCACGGAGCCATGCGCGTAGATCGCCTGGTTGATGTCCCCCAGCGCCGTCATCCGGGCCCGCGGGAACAGCCGCTTCAGAAACTCCAATTGAAATGGAGAATAGTCCTGCGCCTCATCCACAATGACGTGACGGACCGAAGTGTTGGTTTGGAAGCCCAGCAGCAATTCGCTTAAATAGAGATACGGCGTCGCATCCTCATACGCCAGCTCCGAGCGCTCCAGCCGCTCCAGCGTCTGCTTGCAGATATGTGACCAAAGTGGCGGAAGCTCGTTTGAAGCGATCAAGCTGCGACCCACGCCTTCCTCCTGAAAAAGCTGCCGATATAGCGCCTGCACGTGCACAAAGCGCAGGTTTTTGATGCGATTTTTCACCGGCTTGATCTGCTCCTGAACGATCATACGAGCGAGCAGTTCCTTTTCCTTCTCGAAATCGTCGAACGACACCTCACGGCCTTGAGCTCGATTCATACGGCGCATTTTACCGTAAGCCCGCTGGTAATCCTCCGTGCTGAGCAGCTCGATCTCTTCTTCGACCCAGGCTTTTTTCCACTCATCTTTTTCGAACGACGCCAGCTGCTCCAGCAGCCAATCCCGCAGAAGAACGATCCGATTCGGCAGCCGAATCGACCGATCGTACGAGTAAAACCGTTCCTTGATCGTACCAGCTGCAACTACCGTTCGCCCGCGGAACCGGATGGAGCGGAATGCCATTCCCTCCTGCCCAAGCAGCTCGTAATACGCACGAATCGCATTCAAGTAGCTTACCGACGATTTATATCTAATCCCTTCCATGCGGGCCGCATAGTCCGGGTCGTTCACTCCCGAGAGCACGTACTCCAGCTGCTGGAATGGGTCCTCCACCTCAAAATCTTTGCCGAGCCGGTGCTGCAAATACTCCTGAAACGTCGTCTGCTGCATATTTTCTTCCCCGAGCTCCGGAAGCACGGTCGATACATAGCTGTTAAACAGCGGGTTCGGCGAAAACAGCAGCATCTGATCCGCCTTGAGCGTCTCCCGATGCTTATAGAGCAAATACGCTACGCGCTGCAGCGCCGCCGATGTTTTGCCGCTCCCAGCTGCGCCCTGTACAATCAGCATTCGGTGGCTGTCATCGCGGATAATCCGATTTTGCTCCTTCTGAATCGTGGCCACGATCGTTTTCATCTGCGCATCGGAGCTGCGGCTGAGCACCTGCTTCAGCAGCTCATCTCCAATCGTGATGCCCGTATCGAACATCAGCTTGATCTCATGCCCGCGGATGACATACTGCCGTTTGACCGTCATCTCTCCTGCGACATCGCCGCCCGGAGTTTGATACACAGCCGGACCCGGCGGGTAATCATAATAGAGACTCGAAACCGGCGCACGCCAGTCGTAGATCAAAAACGTATCGCTCGCTTCATCGACGAAGGAAGCAATGCCAAGATAGATCGGCTCCTCCTTCGGCTCTCCAGCCTCTCGAAAATCAATCCGCCCAAAATAAGGCGAATCGATCATCCGCCTCAGCTTCGCAGCCGCCGCCGCGGAATTCCGATAGCTGCGCTCCCGTTCGGTCAGGACATCCGCCTGCTGCTTGATGCTGAAGTACGTGTCCATGACCTCTTCCATATTGCTAAAGTTGAGGGTCACTTCATCCCAAAAGTGCTTGCGAATGTCCACCATATCGGCTTTGGTTTCCCCAAACTGAGCTTCCAGTCGCTCGACCTGTCCGGCGATCTTCGTGGTCACCTCATCCACCCGTACTTGCTCTTCCCGCCAATCTTTCTCTGATATGCTCATCGAATCACTCCTCTTTAAGCGAATAATCATCAGGTTTGACAAGTAAGCGCCATGGTGTTATAATTACTGTAGATAAGTATTGTTTCATCCCGTCTATCTTCAAAAAAAGAGAGACCAAAACATATTGTAGCACCCGCAGCTGCCGAAATCAACGGGGCTTTTTTTGTTTTTCCAGATTTAGACGATTGTTATGCAAAATGCCGAAAAAAAAGAAAAAAACGGAGGATTCGCTCCTCCGCTTGCTTACAGTTCTTTGCGCATTCTTACGTGCATGATGCCCGCTTCTTCAAACGGCTCCGGTGAGATCGTCACATACCCTAGCTTCTTGTAAAAATCCTCCGCGTGCGTCTGCCCGTCCAAAATGACGGCTGGAACGCCCTCCGCCTGGATATCTTTCTCCATCGCATCAATAATGAGTCGCCCGATCCCCTTGCCCCGGTACGGCTTCAGTACCGCAATCCGCTGCAGCTTTGCGGTTTCATTATTGTACATCCGCCAACGCGCGGCACCGATCGGTACCCCTGCCTCATCGCGCACCAGGAAATGCTTGCTCGCCTCCGGCGATGCGTCAAACTCGTCCAGCTCCAGCTCCGGCGGAACCTGCTGCTCTTCGACAAACACTTCCACACGGACGGAAAAGCATTCCTGTAATTGATCTTGTGTATGTACCTTGATGATTTCCACTTGCGTCAAGCTCCTTATAGATGATCTCATTAGACTTCTTCATTATAGCATAAAAGCCTTTTTAAAAGCCTCCATCACCCGGTCTTTATTGAACGGCTTCACAATAAAATCGCTGGCCCCCATCGTGATCGCCTGAATGAGCAGCGCCTGCTGGCCCATCGCCGAAACCATAATGACCTTCGCGTTCGGATCCATCTTTCTCAGCTCGCTGAGCGCCGTAATTCCGTCCATCTCTGGCATCGTGATATCGAGCGTGACCAAGTCCGGCTGGTGCTCCTTGTATAGTGTCAGCGCTTCCAAGCCGTTGCTTGCTTCTGCGATTGTTTCGTACCCGAGCTCTTGAATCACGTTTTTCAAGATCATTCTCATAAATAACGAATCATCGACGATCAAAATTTTCTTCACGTGTTCTGGGCCCTCCCAATCACATACTTAATGGTATAAATAAAAAGACCTCCCCAATATGCCAAAAGGGAGGGCTGATCTCGAATGTTTCCTCATATCCTTCGGCAGCTGGCTGACATAGCGTAACACGTTAGTCCCTTTAGCTTTGCGTCCCTGGTTTTCACCAAGTTTGCCACTTCGTCGATTTAGCGAGTTTCAGTAGTATTATAGCATCCTGCAGCGAAAATACAAGTAAAATGATCTTAACAATCGCCATTTCGTACTTGCTGTTGATATAATAGGAGCTAGAGCCCAAAAAGCGGAGAGGATGAGCCAAAATGAACGAAATTCGATGGGGAATCATTGGATGCGGCAATGTGACGGAGGTCAAAAGCGGTCCAGGCCTGCAAAAAGCAAACGGGTCGAGGCTGACGGCAGTCATGCGCAGGAACGGAGCGCTTGCTGAAGATTATGCCAGACGTCATCAGGTGCCCAAATGGTACGATCGTGCCGAGGCTTTGATCTCGGATCCGGAGGTCGATGCCATCTACATAGCCACACCGCCGTCCTCCCATATGCCGTACGTGCTGGATGCAGCCAAGGCCGGTAAACCGGTCTATGTGGAAAAGCCGATGGCCATGAACGCAGCGGAATGCGAAACGATGATGCAAGCTTGCCATGAGGCGGGGGTGCCTTTGTTTATCGCCTACTACCGGCGGGCGCTGCCGCGATTCCTGAAGGTCAAGGAATGGCTGGAAGACGGGGCGATTGGCGATATCCGCACGGTGCTGACCACACACCTGGCGAAAACGCACCCGAGGGACTTGAGCGGGGACGCCGAGGTCTGGCGGGTGCAGCCGGAGCTGTCCGGCGGCGGGTATTTCGTCGATGTGGGCAGCCATACGCTGGATCTGCTCGACTTCCTGCTCGGACCGATCGCAGAAGCGCGCGGCTTCGCCTCCAATCAGGAGGGAATCTATGCGGCAGAGGATATCGTAAGCGGATGCTATACGCTGGAGTCCGGTGCGCAAGGCGTAGGAACCTGGTGCTTTAATGCGGGGATGAATTTGGAGCAGAACGAAATTATCGGCAGCAAAGGCCGGATTGTCTTTTCCACGTTCGCGGAAGCGCCGATCCGGCTGATTCGCGAGAGCGGCATCGAGGAGCTGTTCATCGACCATCCGGCTCACATTCAGCAGCCCCTCATTCAGACAATTGTAGACGAGCTGCTGGGCAAAGGACATTGTCCGAGCCGACCTGAATCCGCGATGCGCACGAGCCGCGTGATGGATGCGATGCTGCAGAATTATTATGCCAAATCGAATTCCTAGTAAATGAAAGAAAAAGCGGCCCATGTTTGTGTTTCAGCACACCATGAGCTGCTTTTTCTTGGTTTATCGCGGATTCTCCTCGAGCGGAAAAGCCATGTTCCACGTATTCTTCGCGTCGGAGAAGCCCTTCACCCCATCCGATACCGCGCCGAACAAGTGCGTCGGCCGCCCGTCTTCAAACAACAGGAAAGGCCGCTCCAGATTGCCGAGCATGGTACGCGTACCGTCGTCCCATACGATGGAGCGCGAATAAGCATGCGGGGTGTCGGAGAGCTCCCAGCGCAGCCCATCGATTGAGCGGGCGTGGATGCCGCCGTATTTTTCCCCGCAAATGTTGCCGTCCATATCTTTGGCGATCAGCTCGTACCCATCTGAGCTCTTCCATACAAAAGGATCCTCGAGGTGATACTCCGACGAGAAAATCGGACCCTCCTGCATGACTCGGTACGGCCCTTCATAATGGTCTGCGCGTGCGGCGCCGATTGTCATTTTGCCATGCTCGTGGCCTTCATACTTGCGCGCCTTGTAAATCAGCAGCACCGAGCCATCTTCGCTTACGCTGGGCGCCGGGTTCGACGTCAAGAAGCTGTCGAACTTTCCCGGACGCGTTGAAAGAATCGGCGCATCGCGCCGGGTCCAAGGACCGAACACGCTGGGCGCAGTAGCCAGTCCAATCCGCTTGTTCGCGCGAGCTACGATCGTCTTCGGGTCCTGCAGCCCCTCGAAGGTGTCCGGATTCGGCTCTGCTAACGGATGTGTCGAGCCCATATAGAACAAGAGGTACGTGTCCTTATGCTTGACGATATGCGGGTTGTGCGTGCTTCGCCCATCCCAATATTCCGCTCCTCTGGCCGGCAGGACGATCTCCTGAAATTCATAAGGTCCTTCCGGCGTGTCGGACACCGCCCGAACAATCTCCGAAGCTACAAGCCAGCCGGGATGCATCGGCAGCGTCTTCGGCCAGCGGGAGGCGAACATGTGATACTTGCCGTCCTCGCCTTTCACGACCGAGCCGCACCACACCCAATACCCTTCCATGCGAAATCCCCCGTCTTTTGGAGCGGGCAGCATGTTCCATTTCATCATAGACATCCTCCTCTATCATTTGCTTCATCATAGCGCGGTTTGAAAGCGTTGGATATGCGTTTTTTTACGGTGGGATATGGTTTTTTGCTATCGATTCGTTCCAAGCCTCCCTTGAATATCTATGATCATAGTTTACCATCTGTGCAGAGAAGGTGAGATGCGGTAAATCCACAGGAGTTTATTGATGCCCTTATTCCCGCGGCGGTGGAGGATCAACAGGACAGCGGGGTGCTTGCCTCCATTACGATTGCGCAAGCCGCCCTGAAGACGGGATACGGCCAGTTCGCCAAAGGCAACAACCTGTTCGGGATAAAAGCCACCGGCGACGAGCGAGCCGCCAATCAACCGACCGCGGAATACATCAACGGGCAATGGATCCAAACCGTGGACAATTTCCGTGCCTATGACAGCTGGGCGGACAGTGTGCACGACCATAGCGAACGCTGGCTTCTTCGAGCACTGCCGAGCGTTGGATTACGCTGGTGCAGGCAGCAGAGGAAGGAGGATGGATTCCGATGATAAAAAAACGTACGGACTAAGGATGGTTCCTCGGTCCGTACGGCTGATACATAGATATTATAAGGACACGTTCAATGCGCTAACTTGCAGAGCTTGCAGCGATACCTTCTCGCCCTCTGGATGGCTGATCTTCACAGTCCGACGCTCTCCCGGCAGCAGGTCGAAGAAATTGTCGCTGAAGCGGATATTGCCCTGCGGCAGGTCTAACTTGACCATGCGCGCCACGCTTCCTACAGCTTCGACTGTAACGGTTTGCTCCTCTTCGTTCACCTCGGTCTTCAAGGCCGCGGCCGGCATGCGCAGGTCCTTCGGGTCCCGCAGGTAGTACACGTTGTCCGGCGCCTCAAAGCCTTCGGCCGTCAGCTTGACGATCACGTCCTCTGCGCTGCGGCCATTCAACGCGTTCGCCTCGGTTACGCTGCCCAGCTGCACCGCGCCATTGCTTGGCACCTTCGCATCGAAGGCGGTAGAGTACACCTCGGCACCGGCAAAATCATACACCGACAGCCGCACCTTGCCCTCGAACGCTTCAACGCGGTCGTTTACGACCCAAACGTTCAGCGGCTGACCAGGCTCATGCTCCAGTGACAGCAGCAGCGGGTGGTAAAACTTTTTCGCGTAATGGAACGACGCTTTCGGCAGCAGCTCGTAATCGATCAGCGACCAGCTTGTCCCCGGCCAGCTGTCGTTCAGCTGCCATACCAGCGAGCCGCTCGTGCGATGCTTGTTGCGGCGGTAGTGCTCGATGCCGTATTTGAGCCCTTCGGCCTGCGTCAGCATCGAGTAGTTCATGTATTCCTCGATGTTCTGCGGGATGCCGGTGAACCCTTCCATCAACAGGATGCCCTTCTGATGGTTGGTATCCTTGTTCCGGTACGCCATCTCGACGCTGCCCCAATAAAACTGGCCGTCAGGGATGTTTTTCTCCAGCGTATATCGGTTGGCTGATGCATGCATACCGAACTCGCTGCTGAAGAGGGTGAAGTCGTTCTTGTAGTTTTTGAACGTAACACCTTGAATGCTGTAATCAAGCAGCGGTGCTTCGCCGAACTTACGCGGGTACACCGAGCCGTGCCAAACCTGCCAGTTGTGTCGGTCGCCGACATCCGGGTCGTTGGCGTCGTTGCCGCCAAACGGAGAAGACGGCCAATAAGCGCGGCTGTCATCGTATGCCTCAAGCACCTCCGGAAGAAGCTCGTGATAGATCGCTTCCCCGTAGAATGGGCAGGTAATGTCGCCGCCGGAGGTTTTCATATCGTACAGCCAATCAATCTCATTGTTACCGCACCAGAGCGCCAGCGAGGCATGATTGCGCAACCGCTTGACGTTATACACCGCTTCCTCGCGTACATTGGTCATGAAATCGCGGTTAAAGTCAGGGAAGAGCGCATTGGCAAAAGCAAAATCCTGCCATACCAACACTCCGCGCTTATCGCACTCCTCATAGAATACGTCCTTCTCATAGATACCGCCGGCCCAAACGCGAAGCATGTTCATATTAGACTCGACGGACAAGTCGATCAAATCGCGGTAACGGGCATCCGGAATCGCCCCGATCAGATGATCGGCCGGAATCCAGTTCGCGCCCTTGGCAAACAGCTTGACCCCGTTCAAGATAAAGGCAAACGCGTTCTGACCCAGCTCATCCTTCAACTGAAGCTCGATCATACGGATCCCGAACGACGTCCGGTAGGAATCCACCAGCGCTCCACCTGCATAGAGCTCGACTTCCACTTCATATAAGTATGGCTCGCCTAAATCATGCGTCCACCACAGCTGCGGATCGGTCACGTTCATATCGACGGTTCCGTGGCTGCCTTTGACCGGAATGCGTGCGCTAGCCGCAAGCTTCCCTTCGCGGTTCAACAGCTTGACCAAGCACTCCCGGCTATGTTCTCTGCGGTATGCCTTAACGTCTACATCGACGCGCAGCGTAGCTTCCTTAGCATCCGCTGCCAGTGTACGGACAAATACGCTGTCCAGCTTTGCCCAGCGCTTGCGCTCAATTCGGACGTTGCCCCAGATGCCGACGGTAACCATGCGAGGACCCCAGTCCCAGCCGAAGTTCATCGCCGCTTTGCGCAGCCATGGACGCTCCTTCGTATAAGAAGACCATTGAAACAGCTCTTTATCCCGGTTGTGCAAATACAGCGGATCGAACTTCACCGCAATCGCATTTTTGCCGCTGCGCAGCACTTTCGTGACGTCGAAGGTGTGTGCCATCAGCATGTTATCGGTTTGGCCAATCTCGAGACCGTTCACGTAGATCGTCGCAAAGGTGTCCAAGCCTTCGAAGGTGAGCTCAAACCTCTCATCCGGATTCGTCCCTTTGTCATAGTCGAACTGTGTCCGGTACCACCATTCCTTTTGCTCGATCCACCGGCTCTTGGCATCGTTATGCCCGAAGTACGGATTATCGATAATGCCGCGTTCGATTAGCGCCGAATGTACGTCCCCAGGTACCTTCGCCGTAATCCAAAATCGGTCGTCCAGACCGGCAGCTGCAACCTCCAGCGGTCTCATTTGTCCCACATCGTAAGGCTGAATTCTCCAAAGGCTATTCAGAATCATCGGTTCTCTCTCCCTTTATCCTCCCGATATTCGCTCGGTGTTTTGCCTGTAATCTTTTTAAATAATTGGCCAAAATATTTGACATCCTCATACCCGACCTCCGCAGCAATCTCGCTGACCTTGGCCGGGGACATGGTCAAAATTTGCATTGCCCGGCGAATGCGCTGCTTCGTGACGAAGTCACCAAAGGTCATGCCGGTCTCTTTCTTGAACACTTCGCTCAAGTGGCTCGGATGCAAGTGCACATGCTTCGCTACCTGCTGCAGCCCCACATCGCTCCCCAGATGCTCCTCGATATAGGCCATCGCTTTCTGCGCATGTGTCGCCTGCCCTTCCGCCAGCCGGGTGTGGTACAGCTTCATGACCGAATACAAATGCTGAAACAGTGCATCCCGAGGAAACGCCCGCAACTGGAACTGAAAATGCAGCGCCCCATCCTCCGGCGTATTCCCGCGACCGGTCGCCGTGAGCACACGCTCCAGCCACCGGTGCGCCGACAGCGCCGCCGAGCGGACGGAGGCTTCCAATGATTCCAGCGTCATCTGCGGATCGTCGAGCTGGCTTTGAATAAATTGCTGCACCCAGCCTTTGAGCTTCACCGCATCGCCCTCCAGCAAAATGGAAGACAGCTCTCGCTCCTCCTCCTGCGTGCAGACCGTTTTACCGCCCTTGCGCTGCGCGATATCGGCATAGTCCAGCACCTGCTGATTCACCAAGCCTTCGTAGCCCAGCGTATATTCTGCAGCTGCGAACGATTCGTGCAGCGCCTCCGGCTTCTCCACTTGCTTGCCGACCGCGAGGAACAGGTTACACTTCAGCATGGCTTGGATTTTCGCTAAATAGGAGCTCCACTGCCGCAAGCTGGCGTTCTGCCTCTCATCCGCCCGGATCGCCATGACAATGCGCTTTTTCTGAATCAGCGTTTCGCATGGCAGCAGCTCGCGGAGCATATTCTCCACTGCGAACAGCAGCAGCGCTCCCGAAGACGGCGACTCCTCCCAGCCCTCGGCAGTAATGAGAATAACCTGATAACGGTCACTCCCATCGAAGGAGGTGAAGGGCTCCTCCAGCCGGGCCAAAAATACCTTCTGCAGCTCCGGGCAAAGGTCGTCCGTGTCGCCCTCGATCACCCACCGCTCGAACATCCGGTCGCGGGCTTCCTTGCTTTTGAACAGCTCCTGGCTGCTGGCCGCCCGTCGTTCCTCTACCCGCTGCTTGGCGCGCAGCACCGTTTTAATGATTTCCTCGGGCTTGCTCGTCTTGAGCAAATAATCGCCAACCTCTTGGCGGATAGCCTGCTGCGTATAGGTAAAATCGTCATAACCGGACAAGATGATCACTTCCAGGTCCGGAAGCACCTGTCTGGCTTCTTCCGCCAGCTGCAGGCCGGTTTTGCCGGTCATTCGAATGTCGGTAAGCAAAATGTTCGGCCGCTCCGAAGGGATGCGCTCCATCGCTTCCTCAGCAGACGCTGCCGGTACGAGCAGCTCAAGGCCCAGCTCATCCCACTTGATCACCTTCGCGAGTCCTGTCCGGATAATGACTTCATCATCTACGATCATGATTCTCATGGGCTGGCCTCCAATATCGGAATCGAGAACGAAATCCGTGTACCCGCGTTCGGCCGGCTTTCAATCACCAGCTGCGACTCGGCGCCGTAATGCAGCTGCAGCCGCTCATTCACATTGCGCAGGCCGTAGCTTCCCGTACTCGTAGTCAGCTCATTTTCTTGTGGCTGCTGCAGATGACTTAGCAGCGTCTTTAGCTTCTCCTCGGACATGCCTACGCCGTCATCCAGCACATGAAAGCCCATCCGGTTCCCCGTTCGCTCGACATACACTGTGATCGTCCCCCTTCCTTCTTTTTTCTGGATGCCATGAATCATTGCATTCTCAACCAAGGGCTGGAGCAGCAGCTTCAGCATAAATTTCTCCTGCAGGTCGGGATCGACCACACATTCGAGATCGAATTTGTCCGGAAAACGGATCGACTGCACGCGCGTGTAATTTTTGATATGAGCCAGCTCTTGGTAGACCGGGCAATAGTCCTGCCCTTTATTCAAGCTGAACCGCAAAAAATCGCTGAGCCCCTCCACCATGTCCGCGATCCGCGCCTCATCGTTCATGAGTGCGATCCAGTGGATCGAGGACAGCGTATTATACAAAAAATGCGGGTTGATCTGCGCCTGCAGCGCTCGTAAATCCGCTTCCTTTTTCCGCGTCTCGCCTAAGATCACCTGCTCCTTCAGCGTCTCGATCTGTCGGCCCAGCAGGTTGTAGCTCTCCGCGAGCCTTCCGATCTCATCGGACGCTTCCGGTAGGTAGACCGGCAGCGGCTCGTTCGGATCGATGCGGGTAAGCAGACGCGTAAGAACAGTGAGTGGATTCGTCACACGTTGAACGAGGAAGATGATGAGCCCGGCATTCATCAGCACGGTGAGTCCGACCGCTATCGCAGCCAGCTGCAGGATATAACGGCTTTGCGCGCTGTACAGCTCGAACGGGATGATGCTGATCAGCGTCCATCCAACCGTCGGCTCCTTAACATACAGCACCGTTTTCTTCGTGCCGTGCAGGCTGTAGGTCACGCTGCCGCTAACCGCCGGGTCGCCGCTGAGCTGCGCCGCTTCACCAGGAAACAAGGCCTCCAGCGGCTTCGCCAGCCAGCTCTTGTCCGTCGCGGAAAGAATGACGCTCTGATCATTCAGCAGCGCCACCTGCCCTTCGCCATAGCCTAAGGTTGGAACGGACCAATAGCGGGAAAGGACCTGCTCATCCAAGCTGATCGCGAGCCACCCCAGCGTCTGATAATTGTCGGTGCTGCGCAGAGGACGCACAAACGTGATCACCTTGCGGTCACCGGCATAGTTGCGGATCGCATACAGCTCCGTCCACATTTTGCGCTTCACTTCATGAATGTTGACATGCTGCTCTAGCTCCGAATCATAGATTGTCGTGGTCGATAGCACCGGATCCGAGCTTGCAGGGTAAATCGTGATATTGGAGATGTACTCTTTGGAGCTGACCAAGTTCGTAGTAAAGCCCAGAATCCGGGTTGCCGTAGCGTTTTTATCCTCGTTCGGATTGCTCAAATATTGCTGAATATCCCGCTGCCCGATCAGAAACAGCGACATGTTCTCCACATCCTGAAGCACGAACTGGAGCTTGCCTTCCATCTGCAGCAGCGTGTTGATCCCGGATTGCTTCGTCTTTTCCTCCGTCGTCTTAGAGGAGATCATAAACGAAAATCCCCCCAGAAAAAGAAGGGGAATGAGTGTGGATACGAGCATGATCACCGATAGCTTCCGCTGCAAAGAGTGTCTGACCCATCGCCTGATGCCCACTGTTCTCCCCCTCGTTCCCCGTTCAATTCTGTTTATATAACGATTACCCTTTAACCGCGCCGGCCGTCATGCCTTTCATGACCTGCTCCTGGAACATCAGGTAGACGATAATCGTCGGAATGACCGCGATCGTCATCGCTGCCAGTGTTAAGCCATAGTCTGTCTGATTGCCATCAGAAAACGTAGCAATCGCTAGAGGCAAAGTCTTCAGACTCGTTTTGCTGATAAAAACCAAGGCGAACGAGAAATCGTTCCAAAAGTGCAAAAAGCTAAGAATTGTCACCGTCGAGAGCGCCGGAAGCGAGATCGGCAGCATCACCCGCAGAAACACGCCCCAAAGCCCGGTTCCGTCGATAAACGCCGCTTCCTCAATTTCCTTCGGCACCGAGGTAAGGTAGGCTGTGAGCACGAAAATCGCCGTCGGCAGCGCAAAGGCCGTATAAGGCAAAATCAGCGCCCAATACGTGTTCAGCACCGACATTTGCTTCATGAGAATAAACAGCGGAACGAGCGTGCTGTGAATCGGAATAAGCATTCCGACTACGAAAAAGCCCATGATCCAGCCCTTGCTCTTGAATTGGAAGCGAGCCAGGACGAAGGACGCTAAAGCGGAGATGAACAAGGTAACCGCCAGCGAGCCGAGCGAAACGATCAGCGAGTTAATGAACGCGACGCCCATCTTGGACGATTTCCACGCTCGAGCGAAATTCTCAAGCTGCCACGTCTCCGGCAGTCCGAACGGACGGTTGATGAATTCGGCATTCGTTTTGAACGCGCTGATGAACAGCCAAAACAATGGATATAACGTTAAAAGTCCATAGATGATCAGGAACAGCCAAAATATGCCTTGTCTCCATTTTTTCACTGAAGCTCCCCATTTATGTGAAGAGGCCGGATTGTACTGCGTCATAGTGTTTTCCAACTGGTTGTCCTCCTTTCCTATTTCTTCGCTCTTCTGCTCGTGATCCACTGGCTGGTGCCGATGAAGAGCAGGCTGATGATGATAATCGTCGTCGAAATCGCGCTCCCGAAGCCGTAACGGTATGACGAGAACGTGGAGTTATACATGTAAATGGCGAGCAGCTCCGTAGCATGCGCAGGGCCGCCTTTGGTCATCACATAGACCAGGTCGAACGACTTCAAGCTGCCGGAAATACAAAGTACGATCGCTACCTGCACCGTGCTCCAAATCATTGGAAGCGTAATGTTGAGCAGCTTGGTTGGGCCGGAAGCTCCGTCAATCTTCGCCGCATCGTGGATTTCACCGGGGATATTTTGCAGTGCGGAAATAAAAATGATCAGGTACAAGCCGACAAAGCTCCAAATGAGCGGCGGCGTCAGCGAGTAAATGGCGATCTTCCCATCCGACAGCCACTGCAGCTTCCAGCTGGACAATCCCAGCTTATCCAATAGGAAATTCAAAATCCCGATTTGCGGATGGTAAATGTACTGCCAGATCATCCCGATGATGACCGAGGACAGCACCATCGGCATAAAAATCGCGGAGCGCAAAAACCGTTGCAGCCCATTGCTCTTGTGGAGCACGATCGCCAGCACGAGCGCCAGCGGCACTTGCCCGAACAGCGAAGCGAGGACGAAGATGATGTTATTTTTCAGTGCGCGCCAAAATACCGGATCGTGAATTACTTCCACGTAGTTCTTGAGCCCGATGAACTTGGCCGCGCCGATCCCTTTCCAATCGAAGAAGCCGTAGTAGGCAGACCAGATGACTGGCACAAACACGAACAGCGTATACACGAGCATCGAGGGCAGTAGCCCTAGCGTCATAAACCGACGGACTCGCAAAGTATTCATTCGAATCATTCACTTCCTTCTGTGAAATAGTTAGCCCTCCGCAAGGGAGGGCTGGGGGTTGGTGCGCGCTTAAGTTATTTGCCGATCGCGCCCGCTTGTGCGTCTTGAATCTTCTTCGCGATCGCTTCCGGATTGCCGCCCATGAGCAGCTCTTGCAGACCGTTGTTGATTACGTCTACTGCCGCGGAGCTAAGCTTGGAATCGTATACCGGGCTGATTTTCGTATTTTTCATCAATTCGTTCAGCTCAACAAAGAGCGGATGTGCTTTGGTTTTGTCCAGATCGATCTTGTAGCTTACCAGAGTGCTGCTTTCAAGTGTCGCTTTTTGACCATCCGGTCCAGAGAGTGCATACAGCAATTGCATCGCAGCGTCTTTATTCGCGCCCGTCAGCTTTTTGCTTACGCCCATCCCCGTACCAACAACGCCCGCTGTCATTTGCGCACTGCCTTTACCGCCATCAATAGCCGGCAAAACCGTGATATGCGTCGTATCCAGCACTTCCTTCGGCGCATTTTTCACCAGGTTCGCCAGCGCCCAACCGCCGTCCATGAACATAGCCGCTTTGCCTTGGAAGTACAGCTGCATCATTTGGTTCTCGTCGATGCTGTTGAAGCCTTCTTGGAATGCTTTTGCGTTGCCCAGATCTTGCAGCATGGACAAGGACTTCACAAACTCCGGATCGGTAAATTTCGCGCCATTTTGCGTCGCTGCTTTCAAGAACCAGTCCGTACCTGTTACACGGTCAGCAATCGTACTGAAGATTGTGGATTGTGCTACCCAGTTTGCTTTGTTGCCGAGCGCAATCGGAGTCACGTTGTTTTTATTGAAGGTATCGATAGCCGTCTTGAACTCGTCCCATGTTTTGGGAACCTTCACGCCGTACTTATCGAAAATGGCTTGGTTATAATAAATGAAGGAGCTTGGCGCCAGGTTCATCGGTACGGAGTACGTTTTGCCGTCTACCGTGTAGCCGTCGAGCGCGTTCGGAATGAAGTTGTTTTTCCACTCCGGCTTGGAGTTCAAGAACTCATCGATCGGCTGCAGCAGGCCGCCTTTTACAAATTCCTTCGTCATGGCATCCGGCCACATCACGAACAGATCCGGCATTTCGTCCGCAGCTGCTACAGTACGCAAGCGTGTCTTCAAGCCGTCTGTCGGAAGTCCTTCTACTTCCAGCGTAACCTCAGGGTGCTGCGCTTGGAAGTCATCCAAAATTTTTCTCATTGCAATCGCTTTCGCGTCTTGCCCTGTCCAGTTATGCCAAACGGTTACTTTCGCCTTCGCTTTGGAAGCGCCACCGCTTGCTGCTGTTTTGTCTTCTGCTTGCTGACCGCCAGCGCAGCCTGCTAGTAATGAAGCGGACACTGCCATGCTTAGTCCGATTTTCGTTAGTTTGTTCATATAATTAACCTCCCCTGTTCTTTCGCTTTTCATTCTATCTCGCAGGCTCAGGATAGGTAAGGGGAAAATGATCAGGAGTAGGGGGGAGAAATATCGGCTTGGACACGGTGACAAATTCAATTTCCCTAGAGTTGGAAAATATTAAACAATGACCATCCTTTTATCCCGTGCTAGAATGGAACGAACTCAGAAAGACATGCCGCCTTGGCCGCGATCATGCTTGATGAGTCATATCGAATGAAAGGCCGAAGCTTCAATGCGAAGCGCGGGGGAACCTATCTTTGGGGTGAAGCTGTTGTGCATGCAGCAGCCGGGTGATTGCTCTTTGACCCGAATCCGTCAGCTAACCTCGTAGGCCGTCAAAAAGGAGAGGATGATTTTTATGCGTTTTAAGAAATCCGTATTAACAGGTGCCCTTGCACTGAGTACGTTGGTTGGAGCTACTGCCGCTTTTGCCGCGCCTGCGTCTTACACGGTGTCCGGCAACGATACGATGTGGCTGATTTCGAAGAAGTATGGCATGAGCTTAACTTCGTTAATTCAGGCGAACCCACAGGTAGCGAACCCGAACATCATTTGGCCAGGTATGAAGTTGAATCTTCCAGGCACAAGTGCAGCTCCTAGCACGAGCAACACTGGAACTACTACTGGCTCCACTGGATCCACCGTTCAACCGGGAACAGGCAGCACAGCAACGACCAGCACTTCCGCTTTTGCCAGCCAAGTGGTCACTTTGGTAAACCAAGAGCGCGCGAAAGCCGGCTTAGCACCGCTGACCAGTGACAGCGCCTTGACAGGCATGGCCTTGGATAAAGCGAAAGACATGTACAACAACCATTACTTCGATCATACGTCGCCAACGTACGGCTCGCCGTTTGACATGATGACATCGTACGGAATCCGCTTCACCTATGCAGGCGAGAACATCGCTATGGGTCAGCGCACACCGCAAGAGGTGATGACCGCTTGGATGAACAGTGCGGGCCATCGTCAAAATATTTTGAGCCCGAACTACACAAAAATCGGCGTAGCGTATTATAACGGCGAATGGGTTCAGGAGTTTATTGCGAACTAATCGAATTTTATTTTAACAAAAAAAAGAGACCGTCTGCGGACGGTCTTTTACTTATTTCTTGACATTCAGTGAAAAATGCAGAGCAGGACCATCGAGCTCAAACTTAGCGTAATTGTCCTTGAATTTAGTCGGTTCTACGTTGGAGGTTGCTGCAGTTTACCGCCACATGCATCCGTTTGATCATGCTTATTTCCCCTCTTTCACAAATTGTTCCATCCGGTATTTAATAGCGTCTCGGACTTCATGGAATTTCTCCATGATTTCCTCCTCCGTCCCCGTCGCCTTTGCCGGATCATCAAAGCCCCAGTGCCATCGCTCCGCTTTATCGTTCCGCACGACCGGGCAATTGTCGTTAGCATGACCGCAGAGCGTGATAATATAGTCCGCATCCTTCAGGATCTGCGGATCGATCACGTCCGAGGTATGATTCGAAATATCGATGCCTGCTTCCTTCATGACCTGTACTGCACGGGGATTCAGACCATGCGCCTCCAGACCCGCGCTTTTTACCTCATATTTATCGCTGCCGAGTGCTTTCAAAAATCCGTCCGCCATTTGGCTCCTGCAGGAATTACCCGTACAAAGAAAATAAACTAATTTTTTGTCCATTTTTCTAACTCCTTATTCGTGAAGTAGTTTATATACTAAAGTAGCAGCAACAGCACCTAGCACGGTTGCCACTAAGTATAGCCAGAGATGCTGCGTTGCTCCGGAAACGATGGCGGGTCCCAGTGACCGTGCCGGGTTCATGGAGGCTCCGCAAATAGGTCCTGCGAACATAGCCATCAGTCCGACGGTACCTCCTATCGCTATTCCAGCAAAGCTTTTCACCGCTTTCCCGTGAACGGCTGAGCCTAAAATGACTAACATCAGGATAAATGTCAAAATAAACTCCAAAACAAAGGATTGGCTTTCCGTTCCTAGCGGCAGCGTCGCTCCCAAATTCGAGACGTTGCCAAAGAGCATACGCAGGGTGCAGCTTGCTGCAACTGCCGCGGCAAACTGAGTGACGATATAGAATAGACCCTCTCTTGGAGTAATATCACCCCTTACCCAAAAACCGATGGTGACCGCGGGGTTAAAGTGAGCGCCGGAGATATGTCCGAACGTATAGATAAGAGCCATAACGACAAGCCCGAAGGTGAGCGCGACACCCACATGCGTAATACTTTTGGTGATATCGTCAATGACCATCGCACCGGGACCGGCAAAGACCAAAAAATAGGTGCCGATAAACTCGGCAATGAACTTCTTTTGCATGGGATTGAACACCCTCCAAGAATTAAATCAACTTAATTTGATTTAATGAGTAAAAAAAATTAGCAGCAATCTGTCCCGTCATTCCGTGCAGGCTTAAAAATACAGCACAGCTGCTCGGAGAGAATCCGGCTGACTTCATCCTGATTAATTTCATAGTAGCTCCAGGTGCCGCGGGTCTCCTTAGTGATCATACCGGCATCCAGCAATATTTTTAGGTGATACGACAGCTTGGATTGGGGCATTTCAACGATCTCCATCAGATCGCACACGCAGGTGTTACCACGCTGAGTCAGCTCATACATGATTTGCAGACGCTTAACATCGGCCAGCGCTTTGAATTTGGATTCATACGCCTTGAAGGACACGCTAGGTGGATTTACTTGAATGACAGGAATTTCTTTCATCATCGTTTTTACCCCCCTTTACTTCATCAACTTTTTTTGATGTTTCAAATTTATCTTTTTTATCCAGCAACGTCAAGTCGTTAATCAAAATAATTTGTTTTATTAATATTGAACTGAGCTAAGCGACAACGCAACTAAAAAGAGCCCCCACATATCGCGGAGGCCCTCTCGCCTACTTATTGCTGTGTAGTTGTGCCAGTGCTGCTGCTGTCGGTTGCAGCCGGCTTTTTGTTATCCTTTTTCCACTCACCGTTGCCTCTTGGTCCTTGACCGTTCGAGCGGTGGCCGCCGTCCATCTTCACGCCGCCTTTGCGATCTACGAGCTTCGTCAGTTCGTCAGTCATGTTGTCCTTCAGCTTGCTGATCAGCTGGTCCTTCGTAATGCCTTTTGCATCTGCAATTTCAGCCAGCGACTTGCCGTCCTTCAGCTGGGTGTTCAGCTCATCCGTAGTAATGCCGATGATTTTGGCAATGGAGTCCGGGCTGCCGCCAAGGCCAAAGCCTGGGTGCTGCATCCCGCCACGTGGACCTTGGCCCTTGCCGCCGAACTGCATTTTGTTCTCAACCTCTTTTTTCAAGCGGTCTGCGAGACCAGCCTTCATTTTATCGGCCTGCTCTTGCTTCAGCTTCCCAGCCGTTACAGCGTTGTCAATCGACTTGGTCTCTACTTCGGTCAGCTTCTGAATCAGCGCATCCTCACTCAGGTTGGCTTTTTCTTGAGCGATTTGGGCGATGGTCTTGCCGGCTTTCAGCTCGGTTTGAATCGTCGCTTCATCCGTTCCAATGATGGTTGCAAGCGATTTAAAGATCGGACCCGCACCGAAGCCAGGAGCACCACTCATAAACCCGCCGCGGCCGTCGCCTTTACCACCCATCATCATCGGATGCTCGATCATTTGCTTCAAGCGGTCTGCCAATCCGGATTTCATTTTATCTGCTTGCTCTTGCTTGAGTTTACCTGCCGTTACCGCATCGTCAATGCTCTTCGTCTCAGCTTCCGTCAGCTTTTGCAGCAGCGTATCCACTGTCAACCCTTTGTCTTGGGCGATTTGGGTGATCGTTTTGCCTGCTTTCAGGTCGCTCGCGATCGTAGCTTCGTCCGTGCCGAGCACCGTTGCGAGCGTTTTAAAGAACGAGTTGCCTTTGAAGTTCATCTCTCCGCGGCCGAATTGTCCACGTTGTCCTTGACCTTGGCTTGCATCTTTCGTTACCGCCGGTGTCTGAGTTGCATCTGCCGCTTGCGCGTTAGGGGTTTGAAGCAGTGCTACAAAACCGCCTCCGAGTAAAAAGCTGGCAATCGTTCCTGCTAAAATTTTCTTATTCATTGGTTTCATAGTTTCATCCACCTTCGGTAAATTTTTGTGCTTGCCTTCTACACTTTGAAGTATACCGAGGTTTTATGAAATCTCTCTGAAATCAACCTTAGGCTTAGCTAAAAGTTAGCTGAAAAGGAAATGAATTCAGTCCCTAGCCATATTTATCCCTTGATGCCAGGAAAGCGCGACTCGACGCTCTGGATGAACTCCCCGTAGGCGTCCCGCAGATGGGCGATCGTCAGCAGCTCCGGTGTATTCGCCTGCTCTTCTAGCGAATGCTGCTTCAAAATACTATCCAGTCCTTCATAGTTAAACTTCAAGTCTTTGTACGTTTGCTCGAGCTTTTCCAGCACGACGCCAATCAATGTTGCATAATGTTCCATCTTGATCCTTCACTCCTTGGGCTTAGACGATGATTCGTTTCGTATACACAGTCTATCATAAATCGGGTAGGAGGCTGCTCATTAATTGAGCAGCCGACCTCCCACACCACCGTACGTACCGTTCGGTATACGGCGGTTCCTAAGTTTACGTTGTGACTTGTCGGTAATAATCAGAAAAGAATAGGAATCCGAGTTCTTTGA
>NZ_VNJI01000035.1 GCF_007786445.1 Paenibacillus cremeus
CCACCAATTCATTGATTTGCCGCAACAAGTTATCCTTCGGCACGATGATGTTGTACAGCTCGGAGTATGGACTTAACATAATTGTCTGCTGTTTTTGAATCACTCGGCTCACCCTATTTCCCCATAATTCATCAGTATACAGGAAAAAAGGTACAGCCTCCTCGGTTTCCTTGAGGAACTATACCTTTTTAAGAGACTTTTTCAGTGGCCTCGTGGGAATCACGGGCTTTTTTTGCTTGTGCTAGTGTACAAAACATAGTAGATAGGCAGCATAAGAATAAGGATCATCAAATAGAATAGCCATGAGAGAGTAGATGATTCATCAGCTTTAGTTTCGGTTAAATGAGATGAAGGACAAGCTGAGCGTTTCCTGGGGGCTCCCTTGACGTCTCTATTCAGTTCATAGGTTTTGATTAAGCGCTTACCTGATCCTGTGAAATGTATCATAACAAGCTGAAAACAATATTTTCAAAGGGTGGATGGAGATGCTGGAGATTCAATCGTGCTATGTGAAAGATCTCGACAGGAATTGGACGTTGAATAATATTTCAAGTCCATACCATTTGCTTGTATTTTTTACTAGTGGTCGCTTAATTTACTGGATTGACAACGAACCGATCCCACTTCAGAAAGGTGAAGTCTTATTTGTTCCAGAAGGCTTGGTCCGCACCGGACGCGCTATTGAATATCATCAAAGATATGCTGCGTTCTTCAAGGTGCAGAATAGTGCACGCTCTATGCTACCCATATTAAATAAAAAGCAAGCCTTCAAATTGAAGGTTCAAAATTTCCCTTACTTTAAACAAAGGTTTTCCTTATTAAACCATCATTGGCTAATGAAGGGGGCCTATTACAATACCATTTGTAACGCAATTCTGCTGGAAATGCTCGGCGTGGTTAATTCTGACTTGGATGAAAAGGAATTTAGCTCGAAGAAAATAAAGCTGGTCATAGAACTCAAAAATTATATTTTAAAGCACTACAATGAGCCGATAAAGCTGAAGGATCTTTCCGAGTACGGCGGGAAAACACCTAATTACATTTCCTCTATTTTTAAGGAGGTAACGGGCTTTACGCCGATTGAATATCTTCATGACGTTAGAATTTCCATGGCCAAGGATATGATGCTGTCCAAAGGAATGTCCATTCGGGAAATCTCAGAGGAAACGGGATTTTGTGATCAAGCCTATTTTAATCGCGTGTTTCGTAAGCTGAGCGGGTGCTCTCCCACTGACTTTCTAAACGAAAAATCCAGCTGATCCGAAAGGCGAAACGGAAAAATGATTAAATATTGTAGGATTATACAAATAGACAGAGATCGTTAATGGTGCAGAGGGGAAAAAGAAATTATGCTAACGATGTAAGGATAAGCCCTTAGCTATTGGGTTCACGAGCCGATCGGGCCCGCAAACACTTTTCTATCGGAGGTATTATCAAATGGACCAAACTTGCCTGCAGTACTCTTTAACCGAGGAAGAACGTAAACAATTTGATGAAACCGGTTATTTGATCCTGGAGAATGCCTTGTCTCCGGAGCATGTTTCAGCGTTGACCAAGGAAGTGGACCGCATATTCGACGAGCACGTTAACGATGGACACGATACAACGAAAGCTTTATTTCATCCAAATTTTATTCCTGACCATCCATTGTTTCTCGATCTGGTTGATTATGAGAAGGTACTGCCTAAGGTATGGGGAATTCTTGGCTGGAATATTTACTTGTATCATGCCCATATGATTGTTACTCCACCTACTGGACAAGAGCCTAGTGACAAAACCTTCGGCTGGCATCAGGATAGCGGCCGTATGAATATCGAAATGGAAACCGATCCAAGACCCCGGATGTCGCTGAAGGTAGCGTATTTCCTGTCGGATTTATCTGAAGCTGGACGCGGTAACTTCTGGATCGTTCCGAACAGCCATCTGAAGAATACGGTGCAGCGTCCTGAGAGTGGGTTCGGGCAGCTGGAAGGAGCCATCCCGGTTTGCGTGAAGCCTGGCACGGCAGTCTTCTTCGATCGGCGTTTGTGGCATACTGCAAGTCCGAACTGGTCAGACATTACGCGCAAGGTCCTCTTCTACGGTTATGGCTACCGCTGGATTCGAACGAAGGACGATATGACGGTTCAGAGCTTATGGGACAAGTCCGATCCGATACGCAGGCAGCTTCTCGGGGCGGGTACGAATTGCAATGGATATTATACGCCTACTGATCAAGATGTTCCCCTTCGCGAATGGCTTAAGGAATATGCCCCAAGTCAGGTGAAATAGGAGGTAGGATCCGGTATGTCGATCAATGAAGACACGGTAATACAAGCTCCATCTATTTTTCAGCCAGGCCAGAAGCGGGTTAAACCGGGCATTATTGATTGTGATGTTCATCCCATTCCGAAGAGCTTGGATCAAATAAAACAATATATGCCGAAATTTTGGAGGGATCGCTTCCGTGGAGGCGGAAGGGGGCTGTTTTACGGCAATCCGTTTCATGGCATGCGTCAGGATGCGAATCCGCCTAATGGCGGTCCGGCAGGCTCCGATCCGGATTTTATCAGGAAGCAGCTGATTGAAGAAAACAACATTAAGACAGCTATTCTGATACCGCGGGAAAACAGCTGCCAATTTCCTGATTTAGATTACGGCAACGCCATTGCCTCCGCTTACAATGAGTGGATTGCGGATACATGGATTGGACCGGATAATCCGGACGGAGTATTCAAGTCCTCCATTGTGATCAATCACAGCGACCCCGTTCACGCAGCAAAGGAAATCGACCGTTGGGCTGATCATAAACATATCGTTCAAGTAACAACCGATTCCGGCGCGAGATTTCTAATGGGCCATCGAAACTTCCATCCGATCTTCGAGGCGTGCTGTCGACACAACCTGCCGCTGGCGATTCACCCGGGCTTGGACGGGATCGGCATTAATATTCTTCCGTCCCCGGGGAATCCAAGCCATTACATTGAATGGCATACCTGTATGTCTCTCAGCTTTATGGCCCACCTGGTCAGTCTTCTGACCGAAGGTACCTTTGAACGTTACCCTGATCTTCGCATTGTGCTGGTTGAGGGCAGCTCAACATGGCTTGTTCCTTTAATGTGGCGTCTTGATATGGAATACAAAGCGCTGCGCGTGGAAATTCCATGGGTAAAAAAGCGTCCTAGCGAGTATCTGCGCGACCATGTGCGATTAACCTCCCAGCCGCTTGAGCGGCCGGATAACGATGAAGATTTGCTGCACATGCTGAGAATGATGGATGCGGAGCATTTACTAATGTTCTCAAGCGATTACCCTCATTGGGATTTCGATAACCCCAAGCTGGCATTCCCCAAGCTTCCTGAAAAGCTGTATAACCGAATCTTTTTTGAGAATGCGGAAGAATTCTATGGCTCAAAGTTAAGTTCATAAAGTACGAATCGGAAAGGAGAGGAGGAGGAGGCATGGCAAAGCATATCATTGCGAGTACAAACGAAATTTTGCCCGGTCAAAAGAAGATTGTATCGTTAGAGGGAATTTCCATCGGAGTTTTTAATGTTAATGGTGCTTATTTCGCAATCAAAAACAGCTGCCCTCACCAGCAAGCTCCGCTATGTGTAGGGAAAGTGTCCGGCACGACGCTACCATCCAAACCAGGCGAATTTCTGTATGGGCGGGAGGGAGAGGTTATACGCTGTCCTTGGCATGGCTGGGAGTTTGACCTTACAAACGGCCATTCCCTCTTCGACCCTAATCGGTGTTGGGTAAAGACTTACGAGGTCGAAGTGGGACAAGTGGAAGAAGAGATACCCAAGCTGGAAACGTATCCGGTTGATGTGGAGGAAGAACGAGTCATTGTCACCATCAACAGATAGCTTGCATTAGAGATTGGGATCGACCGAGCTTATTGTTTAGGAGGTAAACACGTTGGCCAAAACCAAGCGGGGCATAATCGATTGCGATGTGCACCCCTACCCGAAAAACAGGGAAGAAATCAAAGCCTTCTTAAGCCAGCCATGGAAAGACCGCTACAATAGCAGCGGTAGAGGCTTCTTTGGAAATCCGGTGCATGGAGAAAGATTGGATTCAAGGCCGCCAAGTGGCGGTCCTGGGGGCTCCGACCCAGATTTTCTTCGCGGACAGCACATTAACCACTATGGAATCGACCATTGTATTTTGTTACCTAGAGCATTTTGCAATTTACACCCAGACCCGGATTTTGCTACAGCGATTGCAGCTGCTTATAATGAATGGCTTGCAGCCACCTGGTTAAGCGAGTACAACAGCGATGGTGTATTCAAGGGCTCGATTACCATTGCCCACCAAGATCCGCAGGCCGCAGCAGCTGAGATTAAACGCTGGGCGGATCATCCTCATTTTGTTCAGGTCATGACGGATTCGGGCGCACGGGCACCGTTCGGGCAGCGGCAGTATTATCCCATCTATGAGGCATGCGAAAAGTATGGACTCCCGCTCGCCATTCATCCCGGCACGGACGGAATGGGGATCAATATTCAGCCTACACCGGGCTATCCCACCCACTACATAGAATGGCATACTTGTCTGTCGCTAGGCTTTCAAGCGCATCTGGTCAGCTTTTTAACCGAAGGTGTGTTTGAACGGTTTCCAGGGCTGAAGATCGTGCTGGTTGAGGGTGGAGTAGCCTGGCTGCCCGCATTGATGTGGCGGCTTGACGCCGAATATAAAGCTTTGCGATTTGAAGTGCCTTGGTTGAAGAAACGTCCAAGCGAATATCTTCGCGAGCACGTTCGGCTCACCTCCCAGCCATTGGAGCGCCCGGATCAGGATAAATATTTGCTCCAGACCTTAGAGATGATGGATGCCGAGCATATACTAATGTTTTCCAGTGATTACCCCCATTGGGATTTCGATTCACCTCAATTAGCATTTCCTAATTTGCCGAAAGAGCTGCACCAGCGCATATTTTCGGATAATGCGAGAGCTTTGTACCGACTGTGATATCAGAGATGAATGAAGCAGAGATACAGATTTATTGAGGAGGGTTATGTTTGACTGGTGTAGATATATCGCTGATGGAATTGGAACGATTGACGCTTCATTTGCTTCAAGCCATAGGATTAAATGAAGAGAATGCAGCAACGGTTACTGAAGTCTTCCTGAGGGCTACTTATCGGGGAGTAGGCCATCATGATGTGTATGAGCTTCCCGGAAGGTTAGCCGGACTTGAAGCAGGCAAGGTGAAGGCCAATCCGTCCATTACAAGGATTAACAAGTACCACGCGTTGGAAAATTATGAGGGGGATAACGGACTAGGAGAGCTTTGCGGCATGTTCATCATGAGAAGAGCGGAGCAGCTGGCCGACGAGTATGGAATTGGGCTTTGCGCGATACGTAACACCCATCATTTATTAGCATCAACGCCTTATGTAGAGGCTGCTGCGGATAACGGTTATATCAGCTATATCGTTACAAGGGGAACCCCAACCATGGGAGCCCCGGGCAGAATTGAAAAGGTCATAGGCACTAGTCCCATGGGATACGCGATTCCAACAGAGAGTGGTAATCATATCATGTTCGACGCCTGCCTTGCTTATGCCTCCAATGGTGTGCTGGCCGAAAAAGCAGCGGCAGGAGTAAGTGTACCATCCTACTGGGGGCTTGATTCTGAAGGAAGAGCAACAGAAGATCCTGCTGCTATAGCCAAAGGAACTAGACAGCCGATTGGTGCTCATAAAGGCTTCGGGCTGACCATTTTAGGTGAAATCCTCACTGGCATTCTTTCAGAGGGCCAAATTATTGATGAGCAGCAGCCCGGTACCGGACTTGTAGGCATGCCCTCTCACACTGCGATCTGCATCAAGGCAGATGGACTTTTAGGACAGCGCCAGCTCACACAGCGGACGACTGAAATGGCGAACCGAATGGAGGCCAGAGCAGCCGGTCTTCAGCTTCCTGGACAGCGTTCTGCAAGAAGCAGGAAACAGATCATCAGCAAAGGCACAATTGAACTGCGTCCCGATCTGGTTAAGAAGCTCAATGAGTGGGCTATCAAGCTTGGTGTTGTGCCGATCATTTTATCTTAAGGGGATGAATGGGATGCAAAGACGTGGTTTCAGAGCAATAGCTCCATGGCTTTCTGTAGCTTTGATTTCATCTGTACTTTCGGCATGTACTGGCTCGCAGTCGGCTAGCGATGGGAAGGGCAGCACAGACAATGCTCCGACGGCCAGCAATAAGCCTTTTAAATACAGCACGATGGTATCTACGTTCGCTGAAGTGCCGGATATGAAAAACCAGTTTTGGACACGCTTTCAAAAGGAAAATAATCTGGAGATGGATGTTCAGTGGATACCCGATCCTGAGTTTCAAACGAAACTAAATTTAGCGATTGCCTCCGGACAACTGCCGGACGTAGTTTCAGCTCAAAATCCTAATGATGTGAATACGATGAATGCCGTTGATAAAGGTGTATTTTGGGATTTGGGGCCTTTTCTGGGCGATTTGAGCAAATATCCGAATTTGAAAAAAAATATACCTGAAGCGGCTTGGAAATATTCTAAGTACAAAGGGACTTATTATTTTATCCCAAGAGCAAGGGCGCAAATTAATACAGGCTATTTGATCCGCAAGGATTTATTGGATGAAGTAGGTTTGCCGGTGCCGCAGACTACCGATGACCTGTATAACGCTCTGAAACAAATCAAGGCCAAGGATACAAGCGGCAAACTGATCGGGACGCTTTTCTTCGAAAATATGGCCTCTGCGTTCGGCTCCTTCAATCCGCAATATAATGCTGAAGGAGGACTTTACAGGAATGTGCTGACGGACGGCTATACCAAAATGGTGGAATGGTACCATAAATTATACCAAGAGGGTCTGATGACTCCTGAATTCTCAGCGGTCAAAGGGGCGGAGCCGGATAATTTCTTCGCTGCAGGCAAAACGGTGTTCCATACGAAGAACTTCTGGCATCAATACCGAATGGAGCAAGAAAATAAAAAGCTGAAGCCAACGGCTAAGGTGGAAATCGTTCCCTTTATCAAAGGACCTGGCGGTGCTGCTGCCTACTTGGAGCCAGGCTACACCGGCGGACTTTTCATTCCGAAAAGCGTCCCCGAGGACAAGGTGAAAAAGCTTCTTGACGTCTTCAATCTTGCAGCCGGTGACGAAAATTCGAAAGCTTTATTCTATGGATATGAAGGAACACATCATAAAGTGGAAAACGGGAAATACATCATGTCGGATATCGGGTTGAAAGAAATTCAAAGCTTTACTCCCGATCCGTTTTCAATAAAAAGAAATGAATGGGATAAAGTAGACAGCCCTCTTGCACCGATTGAAGTCGATTTGGCCAACCGTGAAAAAGTGAAGGTCTTGTATAATACGTTAACGGTCGACCCGTTCAAAATCATCAGTTCGCCAACTTGGACGGCGGAATGGCCGAAATACTCGGATGAATTCGAAAAGAAACGAACAGAAGCCATCATGGGGAAAATCAGTATGGACGATTATAAAAAATTTATCGACGGATTAAGAAATAATGCTGCTCTGAAGAAAGCTTTCTTGGAACAAGCCCAAAGCTATAAGGAATATTTCGGCAAATAACTTGGAGAGTAGAGGCATCCAGTCAACCCGTACGGAGCGTTGTTAAGCCGTATGGGTTGACCATCGCTATTTTTATATGGAAGGAGTTTGGGGAATGAAAACTCAAGAGGCCGTTTTGAATAACCGTACGGAAAAAGAACGACTACGCATAAACTCACGTTCACTCTGGTCGAATTATGTTAAATATCGCTATATGTATCTGCTTGTGATTCCGGGCTTCCTTTTTTTCGTTATCTTTAAGCTAGTGCCGATGTGGGGATTATTAATCGCCTTTAAGGATTATAATCCAATTGTCGGTTTTCTTAATAGCCCGTGGGTGGGCTTAAAGTTTTTTAGCGAGATGTTCGCCGATGAGCATTTTTACATTATGCTGCGGAATACGCTGCTAATCAATATATTCGGTCTTGTTTTTTTCTTCCCGGTGCCTATCCTATTGGCTATTATGCTGAACGAAGTGAGGCATGAAGTTTTTAAACGTATCAATCAGTCTTTAGTCTATATGCCGCATTTTTTATCTTGGGTGGTTATAGCCAGCCTTACCTTCTTTATTTTGTCAGTCGATGTAGGCTTGATCAACAAGCTAATTCGATTATTAGGCATGAAGCCGTACTCCTTCTTGAATGACGTAAATTTATTCTGGGGCTTGCTGACGGCTCAAAGTATTTGGAAGGATGCGGGCTGGGGAACTATCATCTTTTTGGCCGCCATTGCCGGTGTGAATACGGAGAGGTACGAGGCAGCAGTAGTGGATGGAGCGAGCCGATTCAGACAAATCTGGCATGTAACCTTGCCGGCTATACGCCCGACCATCGTCATCCTGCTAATTCTCCGTTTAGGGCACATGACGGATGTTAATTTCGAGCAAGTGCTGTTGATGATGAATCCGCTGGTGAGAGATGTGGGAGACGTATTTGACACTTATGTATATAACAACGGAATATTACGCGGGATGTACAGTGTAGGCGTTGCCGTCGGATTTTTCAAGGGGCTTGTCGGATTGGCTCTTGTAATGGCTTCAAACTACGTTGTTAAAAAGATGGGACATGAAGGTATTTACTGAGATGCTTACCTACTAAGCTTTAATAAAGCAAAGTTCTAGTAAGGAGGAAAAAGATGAGCTTTGTTCATCAGAAAAAAGTTACCCTATTCGACGTAATTAACTATACGCTGCTGGCCATCATCTCAGCCATGAGTTTGTTTCCATTTCTTTATGTACTGAGCGTGTCCTTGACTCATAGGTCCGTTTATATTCCTTATGCATTGCGGTTATTTCCCGAGAAATGGTCACTGGGGGCGTACGCTTACATTCTGTCTTCCAATAGCTTTGAGAACGCACTGCAGAGTACCGTATTTATTACAGCTGTGGGTGCTTTATTAAATATTGCCTTTACTTTCACCATGGCTTATGGGCTGACGGAGCGGAAATTGCCTCACCGCAGATGGATTTATGGACTTGTTGTGTTCTCGCTTGTATTCAGCGCCGGAATTATTCCCAGCTTCCTGCTTGTTAAGGAATTAGGCTTAATGAACTCTTATTGGGCTTTAATTATTCCTGTGTTAACCAATTCCTGGAGCTTGATTGTTGTAAAAAGCTTTATGAATAGCTTGCCTGTGGAAGTCATTGAATCGGCCAAAATCGACGGTTGCAACGAGCTCGGAACCTTTTTCCGAATCATTCTGCCTTTATCTAAGCCTGCCCTTGCAGCCTTCGTGCTGTTCTTTGCCGTATCTCACTGGAATACTTACTTTAACGCACTGCTCTATTTGACTGATGCTAAAAAGTGGACGCTGCAGGTGTTAGTTAAATCCATGGTCCTTGACAACAGTGCCAAAACCATCGGTATGGAAGCTTCTATTGGCGATGCATCTCCACCGTCAGAAACAGTCCGCTCGGCTTCAATTGTCCTTTCCATATTACCTATTCTTGTCGTCTATCCATTTTTGCAGAAGCATTTCGTCAAGGGGGTTATGATCGGCTCTGTCAAAGGCTAGGATTTGGCAGCGCTCTCACAAGAGCGGTATAGTTATAATGTTAGGAAGTATTCCATACGGAAAAGGAGGAGCAGACCTGCCGAGGTGGCAGGCTTTTTCCCTTTGTCCCTTTACCTAATCCGTTAGTTTGAAGCTAGCAAACGCATGGTGTTGCCAAAGTGATCATTCGTCCTGGCCAGCGCTGAGGCTGCTTCTTCCGCCGTTATGCCGTATTTCAGCATCAGAATGGCGATCCGTGCATCTCCATTGGCTTGACTGCAAATGGCGGCTGCGGTTTCTTCCGCTGCACCGGTCGCATCCGTAATAATTTTAATGACGCGTTTGCGCAGTTTAGCATTCGTTGCTTGTACATTGACCATCAGATTGCCATACACTTTGCCAAGCATGATCATGGTCGTGGTGGTAATCATGTTCAATACCATTTTAGTGGCCGTACCCGCCTTTAAACGCGTGGAGCCGGTAACAATCTCCGGGCCGACCGGTACTTCAATGGCATACTGTGCTGCAGTGCTAACCTTTGTATTCGTATTGCAGCTAAAGCCGATGGTCACTGCACCGATGCGCCGGGCCTCCTCCAAAGCGCCGATCACATAAGGGGTTGTACCGCTGGATGCGATTCCAACGACCACATCACTAGGCGTGATTTGGGCGCCGATATCTCTTTTGCCCGCTTCATGATCATCTTCGGCATTTTCCACGGATCTCGTAATCGCTCCCGGACCACCGGCGATGATGCCGACCACGAGACTTGGATCGACACCGAACGTTGGCGGGCATTCAGAGGCGTCCAGGATACCGAGCCGGCCGCTCGTTCCCGCGCCGATATAATAGAGGGTGCCGCCGGCCTTTAAGGTTCGGGCGATCGCTTCAATGGCCGTCGTGATTTGTGGTAGTGCTGCTTCTACAGCCACCGCTACCTTCTTGTCCTCTTGATTCATCAATTCAACAATTTCATTCACACTCATAGAATCGAGATGCTGCGAGTGCTCGTTCCTTTGCTCTGTAACCGTCAATTCGGAGTTCGAAGGCGTCATGATGGTTCCTCCCAATCGTTATCTTAAGATACTAGGCAGTTCTGCTAAGGTATAGATCACGTGAGACGGAGTATAGGATTCCGGAAAGGGGGTCGAACTCAAATAAGCCGACTCCTTCTTCAATTTTTCCTCGCTTATTTGCAAAAAAGACTCCGTACGAGGCCGCTCATGAGGAGCCAGTGGTCGTAAACAATCTGGTAGGTTGTGATAGATTAATATCGAATAAACGTTCTTATGATTTGCCAAAAATACATCGTGATCAAGCCGGTCCCCCACATGAGCGACAATGGTTCCCGATTCCAGCAGCGCGCGGAAAATACCTTCATTCGGCTTGCCGCAACCCGCGATTTCGGGCGTAATAATCTCGTCGAAGCATTCACTGAGCCCAAGTGCTTTCATCACGGGGAATTGATATTTGTAAAATCCGTTGGTTACGGTCGCCAGACTGTAGCCTTGCTGCTTCAAGCTTTTTAAAGTGGGGATAATGGTTTCCTCCAGTAAATAAATCTTGGGAGCCACCGAATGCTTGATGACCAGCTGCTCTATATCGATCTCCAGCTCCAGCTGAAGCTCCTTTAGCAGCTGACGGAGCATATCATCCCAATCATAGGCTTCGACCGACCGATTTTGCGACATTCTTAGCTCATGCTCCCGCACAAGTGATTCCGTTGAATTGTATGTTGTATTCAATTGCTGTTCAATCAACTGCTTGACTTCAGGAAATACCCATTTGCCAAACGGATTTTGCATTAACGTTCCATCCAGGTCAAACGTGATCCATCGTTTCATTATTTCACTGCTCCTGTCGTCATGCCTTCAATAAACTGCTTAGAGGCAAATAAAAATGCAATAATCATCGGAAGGGAGGACAGCGTCAACCCACAAAACAGCAAGTTCCATTCCGTGTCATTCTCACCGAACAAGGTCAGCATCCCCAGCGGGATCGTGCCAAGCTTGGTGCTTTTGATAAAAATCAGAGGATAAAAGAAGTCATTCCAGACCTTAATCAAATCGACAATACATATGGTTGCGATCGCCGGTCTCATCAAGGGCAGCACAATTTTGTAGTACACCTGAAAATCGTTGCAGCCGTCGATTTTGGCACTTTGATCCAGGTCCTTGGGCAAGGTTCGGAAAAATCCGAAAAATACGAACACGGCAAAAGAAATATGTCCAGCTACATAAACGACAATCAGCGCAGTCAGGGTATTAATCAGCTTTAGCTTTAACATCATCATGTACAACGGCGAAATTGCAAGCTTCATCGGCAGCATTAAGCCAAGCATGAAGAAAAAAAGCAGGATGCCGTTCCAACGGAAGGGGTATCTAGCGAGATAAAAGGCCGTCATCGAGGAAACCACGACGATCAGAGCGACGGAAACCAAGCTGACATATAAGCTGTTTAGGAAGTAATCGGCAAAATGGACCTTCTTCCAAACGGAGACATAATTCGTAAACGAAAAGCTGGTCGGCAGCGAGAGCGGTGAAGCCATAATTTCCAGCTTTGATTTAAAGGAGGACGCGATCATCAAAAACACGGGATAGATCGATAAAAACGCGAATAACGATAAAATCGCATATTTGACCGTTTGCTGCAGCCGCAGTACCATGATGGACCTCCATTATCATTTTTTGCGTAGCATGTCTGTCATTAATGCTCAACTTCCTTGCGTTTGAAGAAGTACATCGAAATCGCGGTGGCAGCGGAAATCAGAACTAACAAAACGACGGCAAGTGCAGAGCCGATCCCGATGGAATCTCCGCCGCTCACGGAACCAAAGGCTAGGCGATAAAAATAAAGCCCCAACACATCGGTCGAATAGTAAGGTCCCCCGGATGATCCCTGCATCGCAAATATGAGCTCAAACGTTTCAAATGAACTAATGAACGTTAATATCGTCATAATCATAATAGATGGCATGGCCAGCGGAATGGTGATTTTCGTGACCATTTTCGTGCCTGAAGCACCGTCAATGCGGGCTGCTTCATAAACCTCAGCGGATATGGCCTGTAGTCCGACAAGAAAGATCAGCACAGCGAAGCCAAACCCGTACCAGCTGTTGACGAGAATAATCGAATACAGTGCGGTATGTGGGTCTCCAAGCCAAGGCTTTGCCAATTCGCCTAATCCGATAAAGCTTAAAAACGTGTTTAAAGCACCATAGGTAGGATTTAAGATAAGACTGAACAAAAAGCCGACAACAATGACGGAGAGCAGCTTGGGAATAAAGAAAACCGTTTTGAAAAATTCCTTGCCTTTCATTTTGCTGTTGATCAGCATCGCCAGCAGAAAAGCGACGACCATCTCGAAAATGATCATGCCGGCAAAATAGATGACATTATGGCTTAGCGCCCTGGTGAACATTTCATTAAAGGGGGATTCAGTAAACAGCCTGATGAAGTTTTGAAGTCCGATAAATTTGTCTCTGACTAAGCCCTTCCAGGAGAACAAGCTGTTTAGCAGTGCTTGAACGATCGGATAAATCATAAAGCCGACATAAAAAATAAGGGCAGGCAGCAAAAAAAGATGCACCATGTGCTTGGCTAAATTTCTTTTTTTTATAACGGCCGGTTTCATCGCATTCATAGTCTGCTCCTTTGCTTTGGTAAAAAAAGTGTGGGAGGGGCCGAGCCCCAGCCCACCTTTTTTTGCTCCGTCTATACGGATTTATTTCGCAGGCTTGAACCATTTTTCCAAGGAGGCTTGCGTATCCTCCGCTACCTTCTCCGGTGTCAGCTTACCAATGAACATGCCCTGCAGCGAATCTTCGAACGTCGTCTTGGTCGTCGGAGTGCCTTGGCTGAAATTGGTTAGCAATAGGTAAGGGGTACTGCTCTTCGCACTGAGAGCTGCCATTCGTTTCAGCAGCGGATGCTTCGGCTCGACCCCTTTTACCGGGCTTAACCTAGCCAGATCGTCGCTGAATTGCTGCGCGAATTTACTGGAAGCTATGAATTCGAGAAACCTCTTGGCTTCCTCCTGATGCTTCGAGCTCTTTGCAATCGCGTACGAGCCGTCGACCCAAGAGGTAATTTGAACCGGATCGCCTTTCTTGGCGGCAAAGCCCGGAATAAAGTCAACCGGGAACGGAAGCTTGTTGGCTTCGAACGTTTCCAGCCGGTAGCTGCCGTTAATATACATAGCCGCTTTTCCTGTATAGAACAGCCCTTGAGCATCTTTATCTTCAATCGCTACGAAATCTTTAGGGAAATACGGTTCAAGCTGCTTCATCCGTTTGATGGAATCCACGAACTTGGCGTCTTTGAAGCTGGTTGATCCTTTTACAACCGCTTGAACGTAGTCGTTCCCGCCGTACGCGCTCGGCCCGATCACCGTATGGGTTAGGGAGAGCAAATAAGCTGCCTTGCCGGACTGCGCAATCGGTATGATGTTCTTCGCCTTCAGCGTATCACAAACTTTGATAAATTCTTCCCACGTTTCGGGGGGCTGTATACCGTTATCATCAAACAGCTTTTTATTAAAGAAAATCACGGCGTTATTCAGCATGAACGGAACACCGTACACCTTGTTGTCGTTACCTCGTGCCGCATCTAAATAGGCGCTGGATATGTTTTCGAGCCCTTTGATGCCATCGATTGGAGTTAAATAATTGGCGTCAGCCAGCGCTTTAGCACCGTCATATGGACGAAGTTGCAAAATATCGACATCGGTTCCGGACTGAAGAGCATTGCTAAGAATGGTGTTGTATTCAGTGGATTTAAGCGGTTTAAAATCAATGGTGATATTAGGGTTATCCTTCTGAAATACATCAATCAGCTTCGTGTAGCCATCTTTGTCCTCCGGTCTCCAGCTGTACATGGTGAGCTTCACCGGTTCCTTCGGCTTCGTTACCTCGCTGGCGGTGGTTGGCTTGGATTCGGCAGGAGTCGGTGTGACTCCGCCACTGCATGCGCTTACAATTGCGCTTAGTAAAACAAGCATGGATCCGAAATACAGCTTTCCGTGTTTCTTCATGTGCACGTCCCCCTAAGGAAATATTTACAATATCTTAACAAATTATATAAAATAATTCTTCAATTTGTAAATGACTTTGTGAAATAATATTACTTGGAATGACTCATAAACCAGTGATATTTACGAATACAATGGATTATAATGTTATCCAAACCAATTGTTGACAAGTATGCGTTGTGGATGTACTATGATGTCAACTCAATAGTTGTGATGTGTTGGAGACCTGGAGATACACATAAAAACTGGCTAATTAGAACATTGGCTTAGTATTTTATGTGTCTTTTTATTTTTTTGCAGAGAGGGGAGTACTAGCTTGCAAACCAATGAAAGCGTTTTAAATCGCGGGACAAATATTAAAGTTGCGGTTAAGAAGAGGAAGTTAGGGGAAAACATCCTGGCCTATTTATTTTTGGCACCTTCTTTGATTTTGTTTATTACTTTCCTTTTTTATCCAATGATCAGGTCGGTTTACTTAAGCATGACACTTACAGACCCGCGAGGCCGTGTTGTGGAATTCGTAGGGCTGGATAATTTCGCGGATATTCTGAGCTCCGGGCAATTTTATTCGAATTTGAAAGTAAGCTTGCTGTTCATTTTGCTTACGGTTCCCTCTTCGATTATTTGGGCCCTGTTTCTGGCGGCGATCACTCATAACAAATTACGTACTATGAAAATATTTCAGTTCATCTTTTCCATTCCGCTCGTTATTTCGGTAGGTACCGGATCGATTATTTGGTTTTTGTTGTTCCATCCGACAGCGGGTATGTTGAATTATTTCCTCAGTTTTGTTCATATCAGTCCTGTTCCTTGGTTAACGAGCCCGTCGTGGGCGCTAGTATCCATTTCCTTAATGACAATATGGATGAACATGGGATTTCTTTTCATTGTACTATCCAGCGGTCTTCAGGGGATCTCGGAGGAGATATATGAAAGCGCTAAAATCGATGGCTCCGGTCCGCTGCGGACCTTTATTCAAATTGTGTTGCCCCTTCTGACGCCTACGATTTTCTTTGCTCTGATTGTGTCTGTCATTGGCGCGTTCCAGGCTTTTGGACAGATTCACATTTTAACAAGAGGCGGTCCAATGAATACAACCAATGTCATCGTTTATTCCATCTACCAGGATGCCTTCGTCAATTTCCGTTTTGGGGTGGGGAGCGCGCAAGCCTTGATCCTCTTCGTCATCATATTGGCTCTGACTTTGTTTCAGTTTAAAGTTTTGGAAAAGAAGGTGCATTATCAATGATCGCGAGAACGCTCACTAGGATCGCGCACTATTTACTGCTAACGATGTTGGCTTTGCTAGTGTTGTACCCACTTTTATTTTCACTTTTCTCTTCGTTTATGACGGAAAAAGAAGTGGCCAATTTCCCTCCGCCATTGTTTCCTTCCCAATTGTATTTAGGCAATTTCGCACAGGCTATCTCGGCCTTTCCAATCGTCCGTTTTATTCTTAACAGCTTTATTGTATCGACGGCGATCATGGTTAGTCAGGTTATTACGTCAAGTCTGGCGGCATATGCGTTTTCATTCATGAATTTTAAAGGGAAGAATGGGTTATTTGTTCTTTTTCTGGCCACGATGATGATTCCATGGGAAGTTACGATCATCCCGAATTATTTAACTATTAAAAGCTGGGGCTGGATGGATAGCTATCAGGGGCTCATCGTTCCCTTCATGGCGGGTGCCTTCGGGGTATTCTTGCTTCGGCAGTTTTTTTTGCAGCTGCCCCACGAGCTGTTCGATGCATCAAAAATCGATGGATGCGGGCACCTTCGAAACTTTTTCTCGATTGTTCTTCCGCTGTCTAGACCAGCACTGTCCACCTTAGGGATTTACGTTTTCTTAACGCATTGGAACCATTATTTGTGGCCTCTTTTGATTACGAATCGTCCTTCCATGAGAACGGTGCAAATCGGAGTCGCTATGCTGCAGCATGCGGAAGTCATGTCATGGAATTTAATTTTGGCGGGTGTGACTACCGTACTGCTGCCTTCCTTCCTCATGCTCGCACTGGGCATAAAACAACTGGTACGCGGAATTACCTCTGGCGCTGTAAAAGGATAATCGCGTTATGGCTAGTCTGCTATTGCAGGCTATCATATATATTCATCAAGTTTAACGAGGAGAGGGATAAGCAATGGGGAAAAAGAAAGTTTCGGCACTTGTTTTGGCAACCACGATGGTTTTGCTTTCCGCCTGTAACGTGAATATGGGCGGAGGCGACACGGCTTCAAAACCGGCGGATGCCGCATCCAAGCCTGCGGGGAGTTCGTCTTCAGCTCCTCAAAAGGTCGTCTTTTGGCATGCGATGGGCGGATCGAACACCAAAGTGGTAGATCAAATGGTATCTGACTTCAACGCTTCTCAGAACAAAATCCAAGTAGAAGCCGTCTATCAGGGGTCATATGACGATCTGCTCAGTAAACTGAAAACTTCGATGGGGTCAAGCGACGGTCCTTCCATCGTCCAAATGTACGAAATTGGCAGCCGCTTCATGATCGACTCGAAAACCATCACTCCTATGCAGAATTTTATTGATTCGGAGAAATGGGATGTATCGCAGCTCGAACCGAATATAGCCGGTTACTATACGTTCGGAGGCAAGCTATATTCCATGCCTTTTAACACCTCCAACCCCATCCTATATTACAATAAAGATTTATTTAAAGCGGCGGGTCTAGATCCTGCAAAGCCTCCAAAGACATATGAGGAACTAAAAGCAGCGGCTGATGCGATTACCAAAACTGGCAAAGCCACAGGCGCCAACTTTGCGATTTATGGATGGTTTATTGAGCAGTTTTTCGCCAACCAAGGCTCGGACTACGTCAATAACGGAAATGGCCGTACTTCGCAGGCCACCGAGTCGTTAGTGAATAATGAAGCTGGAGTCAAGACGCTGGCTTGGTGGAAGGATCTTATCGATACCAAGGCTGCTAACAATCTTGGACGCAAAACCGATGATTCCAAAAAAGCATTTTCTGCCGGTCAAGTGGGCATGATTCTCGAATCCACAGCTTCACTGAAAGGGCTTGTTGATAGCGCAGCAGGGAAGTTTGAGGTTGGTACTGGGTTTCTTCCGAAGCCGGCGGACGCGAAAGAGGGCGGCGTTGTCGTTGGCGGAGCCAGCCTGTGGATGATGAATAACAAACCGAATGAGGAGCAAAAAGCGGCTTGGGAGTTTATTAAATTTCTTACTTCACCGAAGGAGCAGGCGTATTGGCATATCAATACCGGATACTTCCCTATCACCAAAAAGGCATATGATGAGGATAGTGTAAAGGATAATCTGAAAAAGTTCCCTCAGTTCCAGACGGCCATCGACCAGCTCCATCAAACCAAGCTGAACACGGCAACCCAAGGCGCCGTCATGGGTGTGTTCCCAGAAGCAAGACAAATCGTCGAAGGGGCTATCGAAGAGGTACTCAATAACAAAAAATCGCCGAAGGATGCCTTGGATGCGGCGGCAAAAGAGATCACCACGAAGATTCAACAATACAATAAAACCGTAAAGTGAAAAGAAATAAGCTTTCAGGTACTCTGTACAAACAGGGTACTTTTTTATTTATTGTCCGGATGACTGACATCCTTAATATGAATGGCGAGAGATGAGAGGGCTGACCAATGCTCCGTACTGAAAAAAATTCAGCTTAAGCGTGTAGGATTTTATAGGATTCGGTAGGTAGCGTTTACAATTTACACTAAGCGTTAGGAACACTCACACTTAAGAACCGCATAGCAGAGGAAGGGGGGAGGTTCCGTGATCTCGTTTCAGCAAGTGGATAAGCATTACGGGGATTTTCATGTATTGAAGCAGATTGATCTTCAAATAAACCCGGGTGAAGTGGTCGTTATTATCGGTCCTTCCGGATCGGGCAAAAGCACGCTTCTGCGCTGTATTAACCGTCTGGAGACGATCTCCGGCGGAGAGCTGACCGTTAACGAAGTGGCGGTAAACGACAAGAAGACTGATATCAACAAGCTTCGGCGCAATATCGGTATGGTATTCCAGCATTTTAACCTATACCCTCATAAGAAGGTCATCGACAACATTACACTCGCTCCGATGAAGGTTTTAGGCATCTCTAAGCAGGAAGCCGAGCAAACGGCGAATTATTACTTGGAGAAGGTGGGAATCGCCGATAAAGCGGAAAGCTATCCCTCTCATCTGTCCGGCGGACAGCAGCAGCGGGTAGCGATTGCCAGAGGGCTTGCGATGAAGCCTCAAATCATGCTGTTCGATGAACCGACATCGGCTCTGGATCCGGAAATGGTCGGCGAAGTGCTGGATGTCATGAAGGCACTGGCTCATGAAGGGATGACCATGGTGGTCGTAACCCACGAGATGGGCTTCGCCCGGGAAGTGGCGGACCGTGTTGTTTTTATGGATAAAGGTCAGATTCTTGAGGTTGCTACTCCGGAGGAGTTCTTCTCGAGTCCCAGGGAAGAGAGAGCGCGGCTGTTCCTTCATCGGGTACTAAACCATTAAAAAAAATAAGCTCATAAGCGAAAGGGGATCAATTCAACATGAAAATGAAAAAATGGATGACTTACGTTGCTGTGCCTTTCTTATTATCTACAGTAGTACTCGCGGGCTGTGGAACGAAAAATAATGACGGCGGTGCTCAATCGGCCGGAGGCGGAAGCAAGCCTGCTGCATCGGCTTCGGTGCTTGACGACATCAAGAAACGCGGCAAGCTGGTAGTCGGCGTAAAATACGATACGAAGCTTTTCGGTCTGAAGGATCCGGCCAGCGGCAAGGTGGAGGGCTTTGACGTCGATATCGCCAAGGCGCTTGCAAAGCAAATCGTCGGCGATGAGAATAAGATCGAGCTGAAGGAGGTCACTTCCAAGACGCGGATTCCTATGCTCGACAACAAAGAGATCGATATGATTATCGCTACGATGACGGTCAACGAAGAGCGTAAGAAGCAGGTAGACTTCTCCGACATTTACTTTAAGGCCGGGCAATCGCTGCTGGTGAAGAAGGGAAGCCCGATCAAGAGCATTAACGATGTGAAAAAGGGCACGAAGGTGCTTGCGGTCAAAGGCTCGACTTCGGTGGATAACATCAAGAAGAAGGCGCCGGATGCGACGGTGCTGGAGTTCGATAACTACCAGGACGCCTTCAGCGCGCTGAAAGCTGGTCAAGGCGACACGCTGACGACGGACAACGCCATCCTCTACGGAATGGCTGTTCAAGATCCGAACTATGAGGTTGTAAACGAGGCGCCCTTCACGGATGAGCCCTACGGTATTGCCATCAAGAAAGGCGAAACCGCACTCCTCACTGCGGTCAACGACGGCCTGAAGCAGCTGCAATCAAGCGGCGAATACAACAAGATCTATGAAAAGTGGATTGGCAAAGCGCCAACCAAGTAATGAAGAAAAGCGTATATCGAAATCTTTTAGACTTTCTGTAACGTTCAAGTGATGGGTGGCCTCCGCCACCCATCTTCTGTATCTAAGCTATAAGGGGGATCAGGATGCCGGACATTACGATTTTTACCGACAATTTCGACACGTATATGAAAGGCTTCGGCAATACGATATTATCCAGCGCCATTGCCCTCATCGGAAGCTTCGTTCTCGGTACATTGATTGCTGTCTTGCGCATTACGAAGGTTAAAGCGCTCCAATGGATCGGAACCGCTTATGTAGAATTTTTACGGAACATTCCCATTTTGCTGGTTGTATTCGTTTTCTTCTACGGACTTCCGTCCATCGGGGTGACCTGGAGCGGATTCGTATGCGGTACGATCGGTTTGACGGTATATACCGCCTCATTCGTAGCTGAGGCCATCCGGGCGGGAATTATGGCTGTGCCGAAGGGCCAGACGGAGGCAGCTAGAGCTTCAGGTTTAAACTACATGCAGACCATGTGGCATGTCATTCTTCCGCAGGCGATCAAAATCGTCATTCCGCCTTTAAGCAACCAGTTCATCAATTTGGTGAAAAATTCGTCCGTCCTCGGGGTATTTGCCGGGTTTGATTTAATGTACTACGGCGATGCGGTAGCCAGCAAAACCTATGCTACGTTCGATACTTACATTTTCGTAGCCTTGCTTTATTTGGTGCTGACCCTCCCGCTCAGCTTTATGTCGTTCCGATTGGAGCGCAGGCTGGCGAAAAACGGATAAGCACGCGGACGAGGCATGTTTGCTGAGTCTTACTTCAAGGAGGAGCCATGGATATTACGAATGCATTATCGCCTCATAACCTAAGCTTTATTTTGGAAGGCTTCGGGGTTACATTGAGGGTTGCTTTCTTTGCCATCATTTTCAGTTTTTTCATCGGTTGTTTAGTAGGGACGCTTCGGTATACGAAAATACCGGTTGTGTCGCCCGCTCTCGGTATCCTTGTCGAGCTGATCCGCAACCTGCCGCTGCTGCTGCTCATTTTTTTCACGCGCTTTGCGCTACCGGAGGTGGGCATCAAGCTGGGGGTGGAGTATTCGGCCATCGTGGCTTTAACGGTATTCGAGGGGGCCATGATTTCGGAGATCGTCCGCAGCGGGCTGAACTCGATCCACAAGGGGCAGATTGAAGCCGCACGGTCATCCGGCCTGAGCTATGTTCAAACCTTATGGCACATCGTGCTCCCGCAAGGGCTGCGACGGATGGTGCCGCCGATGGTCAGCCAGTTCATCTCCTTGCTGAAAGATACCTCTCTCGCCATTGTGATCTCCCTCCCGGAGCTGATGCATCAAGCAAAGATCGTCATCGGTCAAAGCTACAGCTTCGTTGTTCCGGTGCTTGCCGTAACGGCGATTCTATACTTTGCGATCAATTATGCCCTTTCCCTTGTGGCTCGCCGATTGGAGAATAAGTGGGTGTGAGAGCAGCGGACGCTGAAGCACCTCATCAAGTTGCTGGCCTTGGATTACTGCGGGGCCGGCTTCTTTTGTTGTATAATAGGCTTCTAAACTCGAAATTCGTTTGCGTAAGCTTGTAGTAGGATGGTGGCTCGTATGGAATGGCTTCACAATCGGTTCAAAAGCGATGAATTGCAGATCGTTCTGGTGGCGCTGGCAGTGGCGATTGCCGGGGAATTCAAAATCACTCCGTTTAGCGGGCAAATGTTTCGCGTAGGTCTGGGCAGCAGCGCTTTTTTATTGTTTATCTTATTCATGCGCCGGCAGCTGATTATGAAGATGGGCATTGTGGTTGGGGTGACGGTGCTGCTTTTTCGGATTACGGGAGATATGATTGCGGGGAGTGATCCTACCTTCTTGGAAAGCCTCCGTACACACTTTTCGGCCATGCTGTATTACATCGTGTTTGCTATCGGTATGCGCTTGATCCAGCATCGGCTGGATGACATGCATCCGCTTATCGTCGGTCTATGTGTCACGGCAACCGATTTCGCGTCGAATGCGACAGAGCTGCTCGTTCGCAGTATGATTTTCCACTGGGGGTCCATCCCGTCCGATCAGTGGCTCTTGATTGCTATCGTTGCCGTGGTGCGCAGCTTTTTCACGGTTGGGCTGTACAGCAGCATGATGGTTCGGCAGATGAGAATTCTCCATGCGGAGCAGCAGAAGCGGATGGAGCAGATGCTGAATGTCGGCAGCGGACTGTATGGTGAAGTGTTCTATTTGCGAAAATCGATGAATGCGATCGAGCAAATCACAGCGAGCAGCTACGAGCTGTATGGACGGTTGCAGCAGGCTGGCGATAAGCAAATTAGCCGGTCCATGCTGGAGATTACGCAGCAGATCCATGAGGTGAAGAAAGATTCGCAGCGGATTTTGGCGGGGCTTCTGAAGCTGTCGAACCGGGAAACCTCTCCGGAGATGGCGCTAGGTGAGATTATCGATTTTGTCGTGAAATCTAATCAGGAATATGCGGCCATGCTGAACAAGAACGTGGGGTTCACGCTCGAGAAGGCGGCCGGATATTCGACGACACAATCGATTCCTTTGCTGACGGTATTGAACAATCTCGTATCCAATGCCGTTGAAGCGGTCCAGTCGAGGGGCCGAATTACGATCCGTGTCTGGGAGCGTCAGGCGAATACGCTATTCTCCGTATCGGATAATGGAGCAGGGATTCAGGAGCAGGATCGGGAGCTTGTATTTAAGCCGGGGTTTACAACGAAATTCAACCAGGACGGGATCGCGGCAACGGGGATCGGACTGTCCCACGTAAGCGATATTGTCCAATCCTTTGGCGGCAGCATATGCCTAGATCTGGAGGAGCTGGCGACGGAAACGACTTTTGTCGTAACTATCCCTACTGCGGCGTTGAAGAAAGGGGAGATGACTTGTGCTGACTTACTGTATAGTTGACGATGATGCGGTAAGTCGCCGCATGCTCCAGTCGATTATCGAGCAAAGCGAGCTGGGCGAGGTGGTCGGCATGGCCGGAGGCGGAGTGGAGGGAAAGGAACGCATACTCGAGCTATCACCGGATGTGGTGCTGGTCGATCTGCTGATGCCAGACCAGGATGGCATCGAAACCATTCTCCAGCTGAAGCAGGAGGGCTTCCAGGGGAAGTTTGTGATGATTTCGCAGATTGAAAATAAAGAAATGATCGGCAAGGCTTACCGGGCCGGCATTGAATTTTACATCCACAAGCCGATTAACCGAATCGAGGTGGAAGCGGTCCTTGGCAAGGTGGTCGAGCAGTGGAAAATCACCCGCTACTTATCCGAAATCAAGCAGTCGCTTGCCAAGCTGGATTCGCTTCATCCGGAGCCTGTTGCTAGCCGCAGGAAGGAAGGCGCTCGCGAAATTATGCAGCACATCTTGATGGACATGGGAGTTATTAGTGAGAGTGGAAGCCGGGATATGACCGAAATTATCGAATTTTTAATCCACCATCATAAATCGGAGACGCTCCCGCCGCTCAAGGAGCTGTATGAAGTGGCGGCCAAAGCGCATAAGCCCGTGGGAAGCGATATGGACAAAGAAGGAAAGGCCGTGGAGCAGCGGATTCGAAGGACGGTCTACGCCGCCTTGACGAATCTAGCCAATATCGGTCTTACGGATTATAGCAATCCAAAGTTCGAGCACTACGCTCCGCTCTATTTTGACTTTCAAGATGTCCGACTGGCGATGAGGGACATGGATGATGAACGTACGCTGGAAAAAAGAAAGGTCAACATTAAAAAGTTCCTGCAAGTTTTTTATTTGGAAACGTTGAATAAGTTGAGAGAAGCATAATCAAGGCCGCTTTTGATCAAGCGGTTTTTTTTGTACGAAATTGGGGTGCACCTTCACCAAATGCAACATGGCCATCTAAATTTTTGAAAGGAGCCTTTCCCGCTCATGGATCCTAAACGTAGACTGGTCATTATTATGGCTCTAATTACAGCCGTATCGTTATTTGGCGATTCTATGCTTTATGTTGCCCTGCCTACCCATTGGAGCGAGGCAGGTCTAAGCTCATTTGTGCAAGTAGGGGTGTTATTATCCATTAATCGATTCGTCCGGCTGCCGTTAAACCCCATTATCGGATGGGCTTACCGGAAAATCAGTTCCCGTACGGGTGTTTTTTTAGCAGTGTTCATTGCCGGCTCAACTACATTTTTGTACGGACATGTAACAAATTTTTACGAATGGTGCCTAATTCGCGGCTTATGGGGGGTGGCCTGGTCGCTGCTTCGGTTAGGCTCTTATTTTATGATCTTAGATTTATCTACGGACGAAAACAGAGGATATTATTTAGGAACGTACAACGGACTATACCGGATAGGGAGCCTTGTCGGAATGCTATCCGGCGGTTTTTTTGTCGACCTTTACGGGCTAAGAGGTGTAACGGCGGTTTTCGGCATCTTGGCGTTTTTAGCTGCGCCACTAGTGCTGAGGTTTGTTCCTCATACCAGGCATGACATAATCATAGAGAAGAAAAGGGCGGACAAAGGAACATTTTTGGGAAATCCTTATTTGCTATGGGTGCTGAGTTCAGTATTTTTAGTGGCTATGAGCCTTGAAGGTATTTTGACTTCAACCTTAAGCCGGCTAATAGAGATGCGCATGCCCAGGTCCATTGATTTGCTGGGTATCACTTTAGGCGCCGCAACACTTGCAGGCGTTTTGCAGGCGACAAGATGGGCGATTGGCCCAGCACTATCGCCTTTCGTTGGGAAGCTTTCGGATGGACGATCCGGCCGGTATCCGTTATTAGCTTTAGGGCTCATCCTTATTTCCATATCTATGGGCCTCACCCAATTATCAATATTTCCTTTCACTGCTTGGCTCTGTGTTTTGCTAGTGATTTTATTTATCTCGACCGCATTAACTACCCTTATGGACGCTTTAGCCTCTGACTTAGCTGCCGGAAAAGTAAGAGTAGCCGTCGCCACCGTATACGTAATCGTAGGTGACGTAGGTGCTGCTTGCGGCCCCATCTTAGCGTATGCGGGTGAAAGCATATTTGGAATAAAGCTAACCTATTGGATATCATCTATTATTCTTTTGATTTTAGGCATTGTTTGGTCTGTTATGGCCTATTTGAAATGGAAGAAGGAAAAACAGGTCGTTCAGACAAATCGGATTATCTAAAGATTATCTAAGCACTTCAAGGCTTTAATCAAAGGTAGGGAAATGGGTTGTAAGGGCAAACTTATATAGATAAATTTGACTTTTGGCATTATATTGGTTCATTTCGTGAATATACAATTAATTGTGTTTGTTAGTTAGTATTCGAATAAAGGCCAACCCCAAAATGAAGCGCCCCCCGCCAAGTAGACAGTGGAATAAATTAAATTGATTAAGCTGCATTAGCTCGAGCTTCCATCGGGCTAAGGCTGCTTAATTTCTTCTGCAACCGTTCGTAGTTGTTGTGGAGGGCTCGGGGGGACTCCCCAAGCCTTTTTATATTTGAAGACAGGAGTTCCTGTGGATGTTGTAAAACAATTGCGCTCGAACAACAAATATCAGGATGTGTTTAAAAGTAGAGCCAAAGGCTTCCATACGGTACTGCTTTTTCTTCCCATCTTTAATCCATACTCTAAACTGCCTATTTGACAGAAATCGTATAATACGGCTGATTCGATACTTGCTCGTTAAGGCCGGGCACATTCCAGGCATCCCCTTCATTATCCCGAAGCTCGAAGAAATAGCACAGATCAAATGGTGAATCGGTATAGTCTCCGGGAACGTTGGCGGAGAACACATAGTTATCCTCCGTCATTTCTACAATGACGTAACGCTTGCTTTGGTCGGCATGGCGATAGTGCAGGCGAACGGTTAAGCCTTGGAGAGTGTCCGGTACGGAAATACGCAGATCCAGCGCCTGGCCTTTTACCATGCGCGCAGGCGTGTCATGACTGAAAGCCAATTGGCGATTCGCCGAATTCGTTTGCAGGAATTTGGACGCAGCGTCCCTCTTTTCCGTAAGTACTGGCCTCACATTAGCTTCTTTACGCGCCTCGCGTGCTACCTGTTGAAGTAATCGGAAATCTTCCTCGATCGCCGGCAGACGGTCGGCCCAATGACCTCGGATGACACGAGTGAAGCCGAACGCGATATCCTCTTTATACACGTCCTTCGACACCTCGACAACATGCCTCCATTGACCGATTGCAGAGCGGTACAGCTCAACAGCCTGATCCAGCAGAGACGTGTCGCTCGTCCGCTCGTAGAGTGCATAGGCTAGGCCTGCGCGAAGCTTGTCAGCGTAGAAGCGACCCATGTCAATAAGCATCGTCACATCGATCGAGAATTGGCGGAAAGCTGTCGTTTCCTTATCGTCTACTGCTTCGATCGCCTCGTTCAAATACCGCTCCGCATTACCGGCGAACTGCTCAAGACGCTCAGCGACCTCGATTGGTGAATATTTGCCTTGGCGAAAGCCTTGCACTATATCGTCGGCAAAGTCGTCGATACGGTAAAATAATGCGGTATCCAGCGGACTCACCGCCCCAAATGTCCCCGGCTCCGGCGTATCGAAGTCAAACGGCGTCGGTGCGGCTTTCACAATCGGCATGTTGGTGGACATTTCTGCCCAGTATACCGCATTGGCTGCGGATGGAAGATGTGCGGCAGTGAAGTACGGCAAAATCCGGCTTGCGTGGGCAAGAGCCTGTTCATATGCTGAGGCAGCATTGCCAAACTCTGTCCGCAAATAACGCTGCCAGGAGGCAGATTCGGCATCTGGGTTATACAGCAGCCGGCCCCATAGACGGTACGCATATCTATGCTTGAACCAATCGCGGTTCGGCAGCTGCAGCGACTCATCCAGGTATGGCTCGCGCCCTCCGACGGAGCCGGAGCTCTTGCGGCCCTTGAACGTCATCGGCTCGCACCAATCCACGCCCTGTGTATTGCTAAAGTGGGAGTAACGGCCGTAGCCAGCGGCGATCGCAGGATCGCCCCACAGTAGCAGTTTTTGCGTTCCCGGCCAAATGCGGAAAATTATGCCGATTTCACGATCATCCTGCAAATAATCGGCATAGCCGTAACGCGTAAATCTGCGGGAATGCGCAGTAATCGACTGCATTGACATCGTTTTGTTCTGCGTTGGCGCATACTCTTGCTCGCGGATTGCCGCCTGGTGGTAGGGAGGACCCATATGCTCAGCCCAATATTTGGGGGATATATATATAGGCTGGCCGGTAGCTAACGCAGCCTTCATCAGCTCGTCATTAAGGCCTTTGGCATGCATATCAATTTCGACAGTACGGCCGATATTTGAGGTACCTCCCAAAACAACACTCCAAAACTTGTGATTCGGCTCAGGGATCCCGCCCTCATAATGCATGCGGAAGGTAAGTCCGTCGATGAGCGGAAATTCCTTCAACAAGAACGCAACCGCATCACGGCAGTATGCAGTATGATTGCTGGCATCGATTCCTTCGATATTGTAGTTCATATTCGGGCTTTCGGTATATGCATAAGCATGGTTCCATAGTCCCAGCTGGAAGTGAAGCCCTCTGCGCTTGGATTCTGCAGCAATATATTGAAGCATGTCGTAGTTCCGCTGTCTCTCCTCTTCAGGGAGCTCAGTAACTTTCACTTCATAGCCCGGCACATGGAACAGGAACGGATAGCTAAAGCAGAAATAGTTGTCGCGCACGTTCAAATCGTGGCCGTAATCATATCCCATACCAAGCGCTAGCGAAAATCGGTTGAACCGCTGGGAGATGAGCTCAGTCAAATATTCATCCCAGAACCCTTTGTCGTAATACCAATCCTTGTCCTCTGGCTCACAGGAGAAGGTACGTGTCACGCTACGGATTTGATTGGCCGGCTGGTCGGCGAACGAGGTCGTAGCGAGCAGCTCGGCGATAATGTCGGAGCCGTGCTGCACACGGTCGGCCAGCTCCAGCACAGCGTAGACCATACCGCGCTCGTCAGAAGCCGTTAGCACCAGACGGTTGCCTGCTGCTGCGATAACAAACGATTCGGCGGCTTCAGGCACGCTAAGCCCTGCGGCGTTCAGCGCAGAAGAGGCAAGCATTGAGCTTGCTGCGCAGATCACGATTTGAACGGCTGCACCGCAGGGCTCGACGGGCCGCTCCAATTGGGCTGCGGAAATACCGTGCTTCTGCAGCGTCTCTACCAACCTTTGCTGCGCCCAAAGGACAGCCTGGGAGGAGGCAAATGCGTCGTGTGGGTCAAGCGCCAAAATAACCTGCGGCGTTACAGATGAATGAGAAGCTTCAGTTGACAAGTGAATCTCTCCTTTAGCATGAATTGACATGTAGACTTGAAGGCATGGATTAGCCCGTAAATGGCGTGTCCCGTTTGGGAAGAAAGGGCAGAGATGGTCTCTGCCCTTTACTCAGGTGCGGCATGACTTATCTTGGCACTAGCTGGAGAGTGATTGGATGCTCTCAAGCAGCTCAATTGTGTGGATACTATCCTGCATATTAGGCTCGGGGGCGAGCCGCTGCAATATACGGTCGATAAAATGGTGCAGCTGCGCTTCAAACCCGTAGTAGGTGTAGTTTGTTAAATTTCCGTGATTCGGATTCCATACCAGCGTATCTCCGCCTTCCGTCAACGGTGCCACCTCAAATCCGTCACGCTTAGGAGCTGGCCGGTTGTACTCCAGGCCCCGGATATTATCAATAATTACGTTTCTGCCTACCCCGGTAATCTCCACTCTTTCCATCGGGTATTCGATCTTTTGCAGAGAGCCGGATTGAATAACGCCGATCGCACCGGAAGCGGCAACGAAGGAAATATTGAAGCCGAGCAGCTGATCACTGAGTTTAATTTTTTCCACATGAAGCGACTTGATTTCACCTAATAAATAACGGGCTAAATCAATATGATGGCTGACATGGTTAAACAGAAAGGATTGCTCCGAAGCGCACTCGGCCCCTTGGAATTTGGACATAAACATCGTAATCGGGCCAAATTCATCTCTGCGGATAATTTCTCTGGCCATCACATACGACGTGGTGAATCTTTTGTTGAAGCGGGTCATGACATATTTGCCAGTAAGGCGCTGCAACTCCAGCAAGTCATGGGCCTGCTCGACGGATAAGCAGGGGGGACGTTCCATGAATACGTGAACGCCCGACAGCAGGCAGTCTCTTGCGATCGAATAGTGGGTGTGGGTATCGGAAGGGAAACAAATGACCGCATCTACTTTTTCAAGTTGCAGCAACTTCTTATAGTCGTGGTAGATTTGGGGGACATAGTATCGGTCAGTAAACTTTTGCAGCTCATTCTCATCGGTATGGCTGACGGCGGTAAGTCTGGCCGGTATATTTTTCATACAGTCATAAATAAATTGGTACATCAGGCTTCCGCAGCCGATCATCGCGATATTCAGTGATCTGTCCATCAGCTTCACTCCCAAATCGGTGGTTCTAATTTGAAATCGCAACCATCTTCACGCAGACAGGCACCGGAATATGGATTTGATGCCCGGTTGGATGCAGCAAGCCGGTTTCACGATCGATGTTAAAAACGACCACATTATCTGTATCCTGGTGCGCAACGAGCAAGTACTGCCCGGTTGGATCAATGGTGAAGCTTCGCGGGGCTTTCCCAAGCGTCGGCTCATGACCGATGCATTTCAGCGTGCCGGATTCTTGATCGACAGCATAGATGACTATGCTGTTGTGCCCGCGGTTTGAGCCGTAAACAAACCGGCCGGAAGGATCAACCTGTACATCGGCGCAGTGGCTGCGGTCTGTAAAGCCGGTGGGAAGTGTAGTGTGTGTTTCCTTAAGCGTGATTGTCCCGTCCGCAGCGTTATAATCATAGCTCATTAACGTATTGCTTAGCTCATTGATGACGTAGCCCCATTTTCCACTCGGGTGGAAGGCGAAGTGACGGGGACCCGAGCCAGGTACGACGGCTATCGTTGGCACCTTGGAGGGGATCAACTCTCCGTTCGAAGGCTCGAGCCTGTAGCATTTTAATTGATCCGCTCCGTATTCAGCGGCAACCGCGAATCGGCCTGCTGGATCCAGCGTGACGGAATGCACGCGGGGTCCCGTCTGACGAACCGGGTGAATGCTAAAGCCGTGATGCTGTATGAAGGAGGTCATTTCGCCCAACGCTCCATCACCGCCGATCGGCAGCACGCACACGCTCCCGTTTCCGAAATTGCCAGCCAGCACGTACCGGCTTAGCGGGTCGACCACAAGATGAACCGGCTTGGAGCCACCAGACGGTTTTTGGTTCAAATACGTCAGCAGGCCGGTGTGGGGATTGATGGAAAACGCGCTGACCGTTCCGTCGCCTTCGATGGTATTGACGGAGTATAAATAACGGTGCTCTGGCTCGATCGCCAGGTATGTTGGGTTGAACACGTCCACAGCGACACCGGCATACTCCAGCTCCCCAGTAGAGGGGGAGAAGCGGTAAATATAAATCCCCTCGCTTCTCCCTTCGTCAGTATATGTACCAATATAAGCATAAATAGTTGAATTCGGCTTCATCTGATTCATGGCATACTCCCGTCTATTCCGTTCTGAACAAGCCCAAACCCTCTTCCAAAGGCTCAGCAACGCTATCGGGAAGCTGGGCGGTTAGGCCTCCATCGACAACCAGAGCATGGCCCGTCACAAACGAAGCATCCTCAGAAGCAAGGAATAGTGCAGCCGATGCCGCTTCGCGCATTGTGCCCGGACGGCGCAAAGGGTAAACTGCCTGCTGACGACGGACTTCTTCAGGGTACTTCTTCAAAAATTCAATCTTGCCCTCCGTCACAATTCGTCCAGGACAGATTGAGTTGACCCGAATGCCGTACTTGCCGTAATCGACCGCCATTTGACGGGTCAAATTCACAATCGCTGCTTTGGCAGAGGCATATGCGGAGTGCCGCAATCCCCCGAGCAGCCCATGAATCGACGCGGTATTAATAATCGATCCGGCTCCTGCTTTGATCATGGCCGGCAGAGCGTATTTGCAGCCTAGGAAAGCGGCCTTCACGCTGGAGTTGAACACCATGTCCCAGTCCGCTTCCTCTTGCTCTAGAACGGAGGTCGCATGACCTTTATAGGCATTGTTCATTAATATATCCAGTCTACCGTAAGTCTCAGTGGCATATTCGATCAGCTTGCGCAAATCCTCGCTTTGGAACACGTCGGCACGGAAAAAGCTTGCCGAGCCTCCGCTTGCCTTAATATGCTCGACCACTTCCTCGCCAAGCCCTTTACGACTGCCATCGTCATTGACGATAACGTGAGCGCCTTCTTCTGCGAACAGCTCAGCGCAACCTCGGCCGATCCCGGAAGTGGAACCTGTAATGATAGCAACTTTATTTTGTAATCTAGTACCCATCGTTCAATTCCTCCTTTGGTTGGTTACTTCTTTGTTCTTTCCTTATAAAGCTCGTTAAGCTCTTTCAAATGTTTTTGATATATCGGGTCATCCTTGAAGCTCTTGACGAACTTATCCCAATCGTCCATGCTGTTTTTACCGATAATGACATTCACCATCATATCGTTGATTTTTTTGTTCCATTCCGCACTTTTTTCCAGAGCGGTAGGGGTGACAAGACCGAGTCCATAATTTGGAACCGACTGGGTCATGATCGAATCCACCAGCTTATGATTATATTCCTTTGTTTCTGGCGTCATGCCCGGAAGATCGGCCTTTACATATTTGTCGAAGTAACTGGAAACCCATTGTGCGGACGTATCGAAGGCATATCCCTTCTTCTTTCCCTCATCCGTCTGCGTAATATCGCCGTTAGGAGCTTCTTTATAGTCAAGGTCCTTGATGCCGTATGCGACCAGGTTGTAAACCTCGCGGGTCGCCGTGTAGTTATACACGTCTAAAATTTTCTTCAGCTTGTCTTCGCTGACTTTCTTATTAATAAGGAACACGCCGAACGAACCCGGTGCTTGCTCGTAGTAGCGTTTGCCGTCTGGTGCGGCAGGGAATTCGTAAGCAACGATGACCGCTTTCGGGTTAACCTTCTTGATGTCATCAGTGTACAAGTGTCCGTCGTACACGTTGCTGAAGCCCATGCCCGCTTTGTCCTGGGTCATAAAGTCGCGGATCTGGCTTGTTTGCAGGAGTGGCAAATCCGGAACCATCACGCCCGCCTTGTTGACCTTGTTCCAGAAGGTCAATGCATCCTTCATTTTGGGGTTGAAAAAGCTTGGCTGGATTTGACCGCTCTCATCAATGTAGTGCGTAAAGCCGTTGCCGAACATCGAGATAAAATAGTTTTGCAGTGTAGGCGAGCCTTGGCCGACAAAGCCGTAGGTATCGTTCTTTCCGTTACCGTCCGGATCCTGCTTTGTAAAGGCTTCCATGACGTTGAAAAATTCGTCCATCGTCTTAGGGGCCTTCAAGCCGAGCTTATCCAGCCAATCCTGGCGGATCAGCAGTGATTCGTGACCATCTGTAGGCCGTACGCGCGGGATGCCCATCGTCTTGCCCTTAAAGGCGACATTCGTGTAAATTTGCTGCGGGTAGGCGGCTAGATTAGGGTAATTTTTAATATACGGAGTCAAATCCCAAAAAGCCCCCTGGTTAATCGCATTGGCGAAGGTTTGGGTGTTAATATCCCATACCATTGTCACGTCCGGCAAATCACCTGCCGCCAGCATGACGTTCAGTTTATCCGTGTAGTTGTTGGCGGGAACGTAGGTGACGTTGATTTTGACGTTAAATTTCTCGTTGATCTGCTTCAAACTGTCCAAGTCATTGCCGGGTGCAGAGTTGTAGGTTGTCGTCAAGATATTGATTTCCGTAGGTGCGCCGGCTCCTTTACTTGTGGCATTTTCGGAAACGCTTGGAGAACCAGATGCCCCGGGGGGAGGCGATGCGCTGCTGCAGCCTGCAAGCAGCACTATACCAGCGAATGCGCCGAGTGTTGCACTTTGTATTGATTTTTTTCTTAACATTGGTTAAACCTCCTCTTAATGAATGTATTGATTATATCGAAGGGTCCATGCTCTAGCCCTTCACCGAGCCGACCATCATCCCTTTGACAAAATAACGCTGCAAAAACGGATACACGATAATAATCGGAAGCGATGCGACGACGACGGCAGACATCTTGATAGTCTCTTTAGGCAGCATTTGGTCGCTTTGCAGCATTTGTGCCACGGCCGGATCTCCTACCTGGGTAGATGCCTGAATCAGAAGCACCTGCAGCACGACCTGCATAGGTCGGAGCACATCCTTGTTTATGTACAGCACGGCACTGAAGTAGGTGTTCCAGTACGCGACTGCAAAAAATAAGCTGAAGGCGGCGATGGCCGAAAGTGACACGGGAAGCATCACCCGGAAAAAGACGCCAATATCGGTGCAACCGTCAATTTTGGCCGATTCCTCGAGCTCATCGGGGATTTCCTGATAGAAGCTTTTCATTAAAATAACGTACCACGCGCTCGTAAGCACAGGTAAAATGAGCGCCCACACCGTATTGATCAGCCCCATTTGCTTGATGAGCAGGTAGTTGGGGATCATTCCCGGGTTAAACAGCATCGTAAACAAGATAGCCATCAAAACTTGCCTTTTAAGCCGGAATTTTTTGCGGGACAGAGCATACGATAATCCACTTGTAATCAGCAGGCTGCAGGCGGTCCCGATAATGGCCAGAAATGCGCTGATGCTGAGCGAATTGAGAAACGTAGGCGTCGATAAAATAAACTGATAGGAGGCGAGGCTCCATTTATACGGAAACAGGACGAACGGCCTGGTAGCGTACTCAGTGGGGTCGGTAAACGAAACAATGATAACGTAAAGAAAGGGAAGCAAGGTCGATAGCGAGACAAAGGCAAGGAACAAGTAGTTGAACGTATCAAATACCCGCGAGCCTAACGTGGATTTGATCAATAGACTCCCTCCTCTCCGAATTTTTTAGCCAGCCGGTTGGCTCCGACGACGAGGATCAGGCCGACGATGGATTTGAAAATACCGACAGCTGTGGCAAAGCTGAACCGCCCACTTTGAATGCCGACCCGATAAACGTAGGTATCGAAGACGTCGGCTACCTCGGTTACAGCCGAACTGGACATTAAGTAAATATGCTCGAAGCCGGTATCCAGCACTTGCCCGAGCCGTAAAATGAGCAGAATAACGATGGTCGTCTTGATTCCGGGTAAGGTGACGTGTATGGTCTGCCTCCAGCGATTTGCTCCATCCATTCTGGCCGCCTCGTACAATTCCGGGTTAATACCCGCCAATGCCGCAAGGAATACGATCGTGCCCCAGCCGGATTCCTTCCAGATCGTTTGCAGAGTTAGCATGCCCCAAAAATAGTCGGCGTTGGTGAGAAACGGAATCGCCTTGCCTCCGGCATCCACGATCAGCTTGTTGATAATGCCGCTCCCACTGATAGTCAAGAAGCAGATGCCGACAATGACGACCCACGACAGGAAATGGGGTAGATAAATCGCCGTTTGAACCCATTTCTTATATGCCGTACTGCGCACCTCGTTTAGCAGAAGCGCTAATATAATCGGCATCGGGAAAAAGAAGATGATGTTTAGAAAGCTGATGGCCAGCGTGTTGCGCAGAAGCATCCAAAAGTCGGGATTGGAGAAAAAGCTTTCAAAATGCTTGAGCCCGACCCACTGGCTTTTCAGTAGACCTACGTAGGGGGAATACTCGGTGAATGCGAGCGATAACCCCCATAGAGGAACATATTTGAATAAAATGAAGAACAAGAGTCCCGGTAGTGCTAAGACATATAAATATTTCTCGTTCTGGTATGTCCGTTTCCAACTCTTCATCCACAGCAGCAGACGTGGGGGAGGGGCGGTTTTCTTAGACAGCCCGGCTACATCGCTTGGGGGTAAAGCGACTCTTTGGCGGTTCGGCAATGTGCTCATCCTTTCCATGCAGGAGATGATTGAAAGTACTTGCTGCTATTTCCCAGCTGACAAATTGTATTGTATGCGAGTCTTTCATGCAGGACAATGAGCCGATTGTGAATGCTCATATTGTGCCGGATGATCCCTAAGCACAGATTGAGCATTGCCGGCAGATATTAAAAAAACCTTGATATGGCAGGATTTACGCCTGCAATATCAAGGGCTGTCAGTTGATGGGCTATTGATGATCTTCCCGGAATTGTCCGGGAGTCACTCCGACGACCTTCTTAAATACGCGAATAAAGTTCTGCGTATGGAGGTATCCTACCTTCTCGGAAATTTCTGTCACCGGTGTGTCCGTTTCCCGCAGCATTTCCTTTGCCTTCTCCATACGGACCTGGGTGACGTAGTCGCTGAACGAGATTCGCTTAAATTTTTTAAACAGCTTGCTTAGGTGAGTTCGACTGATACCGAAGTCCCGGGCGCATTGATCCTGGGAGAGGTCAACATCGTAATGATCGTGGATATAGGCAATGACTCTGTCAATGGTTTGCTCGTGTTGCTCCAGTTCCACTTTAAACGGGCCGCTTGTTTCTACAAAGGGGTTGTCCGAGCCCGTCAGCCGTTCGGTTTTAGCCGTCATTGAGGAGTATAGAGCGGATACGGCTTGGCGATAAACCTGTGAAAGTTCGCTGATTTGAAGAGTAGGGCTTCCCAAACCGGCTGTCACCGGAAGCCGCAAATATTCGGAGAGGAAGATGCTGGCCTGATCTACGAATTCTTTTATCGATGCATTCCATGCTGCTGGGTCGATTGTCTTCGTACTGGCTTCCGCGTCAATTCGATCCCATAGAAGTACGGCCAGCCGGTCATTCAGCATGTTTACTGAAATGCCTTGGAAGTAGCGTTCATTGACATGAACCAGATCGTCAATAATATTTTTCATTGCAAAAATGATGAGATCCCTGTCCTGATCGGAAAATTTCCCTTCAGCGGACAGACTCCAATCGTAACCTACAATAAAAATGGTAAAAAGCGCCTCCTGCGGGAGACCGTACCGCTGAAACAGACTCTCCAGCTCGCTTTGCGTATAATGCATGTATTGCCCCTGAAGCGTCTGCATCACGAACGATTCCTGAATCATCGGGAGCTGCCGGAAAATTTGATGCTGAAGCTTCTTCGTTTCATCCTCCAGTGCCAGCCAGCGTTGTTTGACATATCCGAATTCATCTTCGTCCGCAGCATGAATCTCAGAGTCTCTTCGAATAAAAGACATCAGATTGGCAACCGGCCGGTAAACCCAGCGTGTTCCTACGAAAGTAAAGACAAGGGCGAATAGCAGCACAATTGCCAGCACGACAACTGTAATGACACCGATGCCTATGGATTTGGAATTCAATTCCCTTGAAGGGATCATATCGATATATTGCCAGCCGGTATAAGCCGAGGTCAGACTTGTTACCAAATATTGTTTGCCGTTCCACATGTAGTTCAGCTTGTGGGTGTCTCCGTTATTAGCCTTGGTCAGCTCAAGCAGCTCCTTAGGAAATTCGGATACGGAAGAATAGGCCACTGACTTCCCATCTTGATCAATGATTGCAGTCATCTGTCCCGGGTAAACGGTAGAACGCTTGAGCGCATTTTGAAACAGTTTCTCATCGATGCGGACCAGGATCAATCCGATCGGGTTAAGCGCTTGCAAGGGCGCCTTGCAAATAAACGTGATTCCTTTCGCCGTATCGTTCTCGCGGACATGGTAAACCGTGTTTTGCCATTCAAAGGCTTTGTCGAGCCCGATTGAAGTGTTCAGCTTGTTGCGATCGTAGATGGGAGTTATTTTAAATAACCCGGAGGAGGAGGACAACAAATAGTTGTCTTTCACATACAATGAGACGTCCATGATGAGGTTATGATTGGATTGAAAGGTGGAGAAAAACTGGTAAACCTGCATGTTGAATTCGAGCTCTTTATCTTTGACATGCTGTAGTGCCTCGTTGCTGAAGAGGGGGTGGAACAGCATCTGCAAGGTACTCTCCTGAATATTTTGCAGCTCACGATCAATATTGGAAGAAGTGTTCTCCAACAGCTGCATATGAGCGCGGTTAACTTCATCCTGTAGGGTGGACGCGGAGAACAAGTAACTGCTGATACCTACGGCGAGTGTTGGTACGGCAGCGACAACCAGGGTAAGAAGCATCATTCGGCTGCGCAGATTCAGGCTTGTTCCGATCAGCTTTTTAATGTTTAAGCCTCGCAACACCCACTCCCCCTAATTAAAAGGTATACGTACAAATACAATTCAATCAATTTTATCATATAATTCCATTGTTTTCTATTAGTTAGTTTACTATACAAACTAAGTTTTTCTTGTTACGATAAATGTGAAAAATAGTTACCAATATACGGAAATGTTCTGCTTTCGATACTTATTTCCTAGACAAAGGATGATGTGAATGAAAAAAAACACTTGGCTTCTTCACATGATGTTGTCTTATATTCCCGTCTTTCTTATCCTTTTTATCGTTGTATTCCTGGTTTTCTTCCAAAATCTTATTGTCCTGAAAAAACAAGATGCGGTTAGAGCAAATGAAATCTATGCAAAGCAAATCATGCAATCTATTGATCTTTCTTTAAAAAGCATCGACCATATGATCATTAACGAAATGCTTCACGGTAAATTGATCAATGAATTTTTTGATGAAAGCGATTACCGAAATATTTATTTGAATTACCAGGTTTCCAACCGGCTGCAGGAAATAAAACATGAATTTCCAAGCATCGATTCCATTAACCTCGTTCGATTTAAAGATAAAGTCGTATTTAATGGCAATATAACTTCCTTTCCCGATTTCGCCGATTATCCGTTCATTTCACAAGAAAACGAAACCGCTTATTTTACAAAATGGACTAGTGTGAGGCGATACAAGGAATTTGCAAATCAAGAAACGAAACCGGTTATAAGTTTGATCTGCAAGGTTCCGGCTTATGCCGAAGAGAGAGGAAATATTATAGTTAACGTCAAGATTTCAGCCATTCAAGAGCTGCTTATGGATCTAAGAGGTTCCGAAATGACGGATATTAAATTGTTGGATCAAAATGGTGGAGTGATCTATGGTAAGAATGCCCCGTCCCAAAACGGGGAAGTATTGGCCTCTGTTACTTCCGAATATACAAATTGGAAAATCAAAACCATTCTGGCCTCGGGTATTTTCACTTACGCCTCAGTGTTTAATTATTGGACGATATTCGGTTTCATGATGTTTCTTTTAGCTATTGCTTACCTAATCTATATAACAAAGGAAAATTATAAACCGATTAAAAATATTGTTTCCAAAATAGATGATTATTCCTCTCAAGAACTAAAATCAATAGAAAAGGCGGCGTCGGATGAATTTAATTTTATCGAATCCGTCATAGACCAATTTATCGGACAATACAAAGATTTTGAAAAACAATCGGAGAAGAATCTGTATATAAGAAAGAGGGATTTTTTCAACAGAGTGGTTTTTGGTGATCACCCGATGAATATCGACGAGTGCACGGCTGAAATGCGCCAATTAAATATTCCAAACGATTTGCATGAGCGCTCGGTAGTGATTCTTGAAATAGACAAGGTTGGAGAAATATTCGAAACTTATTCGCAGCGCGATCAAGGCTTATTTAGATTTATTTTAGCCAACGTCGTGTCTGAAATTATGACCAATCATTCTGTATGGAGCTGGACAGAGTGGACCGGCAGATATCAATTAAGCGCCATTATCCAGTACCAGGATCCGACTTTAAATATCGTAGAAATTTGTAAAATTATTAATGCTTGGGTTGAATCCAATTTGAAGTTTACGATGACCATCGGCGTCGGCGACTCGGTTGATCAAATCACGAACATTTCCGATTCTTACAGAAAAGCGCTCCAATCTTTAAAGTATAAACCTGCGCTAGGAAACAATAACGTCATACCATACACCGATATTCAAAACTATTCCCTTAAAAACAGTTCCGAATATCTTAAATTGATCAATGAGCTGATTGACTTGTTCCGAATTAACTCTCCGAACTGGGAGAAGGTTTACGACGAATTATTTCAGAAAATCAAACGCGATTATTTATCCAAAGACGAGATTTCTATCCTGTTGAATTACTTCATTTATTATTTGGACCTTAAGATTTCGGAGCTTCCCAAGGAATATTATCAGGTGCTTACCGGCGATATTTTACCCGAAATGAGATCGGCGATAAATCATTGTGAAACAACGGAGGAGTATCGTGATGAAATCATTGATCTGTTAAACAGCTACATCAATCACATCAATCCGCTACGTGAAAGTAAAAGCAACCATAAATTGATGAAAAGAGTTAAAGAATATATTGAAGAGCAATATGCGAATCCCAATTTATCGCTGGATTTATTGGAAGAACAATTTAACGTAAATGCCAAATATATAAGCTTGCTTTTCAAACAGGAGTTTGGCGGAAACTTTCTTGATTTCTTGAACAACATCAGGGTGGAGCAGGCAAAAATAATGCTGAAATCTCCGAATGAACCGATCAATGAGATTGGACAAAGAATTGGTTTTAATAGCCCAGTTACGTTCAGAAGAACTTTTAAAAGGTTAACGGGAATGACACCTTCGGAGTATCGAAATGCCCTTTAAATAAGCCGTGTGCGGATGAAGCCATTTCACTGCGCGCGGTTTTTTCGTTTGACGGCAGGGTCTGATGAATTTTGTTCGGTTTAGAAAATTGAATCATTAAATACATTGGCAATATTTTTTGGACTTCATTGCAGTCAGGAAATGTGATCGTTGCTTGATTCGATTGCTTTATATATGATTTGAATCAGCTTTAGGGAACGCGAACGCGACTATACTTTGAAAGGAGAATTAAGTTCAATGTCAACCATGCCGCTTAGCAAAGAAGGCGCAAAAATTAATTCGCAGCCCTATTCCGGAAACTACTCCCAAAAAATAAAAAGGCATTGGAGAATGTATATTCTCATCTTATTACCGCTGGCATATCTGATTATTTTCAAGTACATCCCGATGTATGGCGCGCAGATCGCCTTCCGGGATTACAACGTCATGCAGGGCTTTTCGGGCAGTGAATGGGTAGGGATGAAACATTTTAACGATTTTATCAGCTCGCCCAACTTTTGGATGTTGTTAAAAAACACTTTGCTCCTCAGCATATTTCAATTATTTGTCGGCTTTCCTGCTCCAATCATCTTGGCCTTGGCATTAAATGAGATTAGGGCCGGCTTTTTTAAGAAATTTACGCAATTGGTTACCTTTGCTCCTTACTTTATTTCTACAGTTGTGATGGTATCGATGATTATGCTGTTTTTGACTCCTCGACTTGGTTTCGTCGACTTGATTGTAAAAGGATTAGGGCTCGAATCGATTAATTTTCTGGGGATCCCGGAATATTTCAAAAGCATTTATGTATTTTCCGATGTTTGGCAGCATGTTGGCTACGGTGCGGTTATCTATCTCGCGGCGCTCGCAGGGATAAACCCCGATTTGTATGAGGCGGCCAGAGTGGATGGAGCCTCCAGATTCCAAAAATTGCTTCACATTGATATTCCGGGATTGCTTCCTGCGGCTATCATCATGCTGATTCTTAATGTAGGACAAATCATGAATGTAGGTTTTGAGAAAATATTTTTGATGCAAAACGCTTTGAATTTAAGCGCTTCCGAGGTGATTTCCACTTATGTTTACAAAGTGGGATTGATCGAGGCCAACTTTAGCTTCTCCGCTGCTGTCGGTTTGTTTAACTCGATTATTAATCTTATTTTGCTGCTAATCGTAAATTTTATTGCGCGCCGCATTTCGGATACGAGTTTATTGTAAGAATAGGAGAGGAATTTCATGAGCAGAGCGGGAGTCATCAAGGAATCTTTTAACGACCGGATATTTATGTTTATCATCTATGGTTTTTTAACCTTGCTGCTTATTACCGAAATATATCCTTTAATTTATATCCTGAGTTCATCATTCAGTTCCTCTCAAGCGGTAGTCGAGGGAAGAGTGTGGTTGTTTCCCGTCCAGCCCAGTCTGGAAGGCTATAAAGCAATTTTCGCCAATCCTAACATTGTGTTGGGCTATAGGAACTCATTATTGTATACGTTTTCAGGTGTTTTGATCAGCGTAAGTTTAACGATCATGATTGCCTACCCGCTTTCACTAAAAACTTTTGTTGGCCGCAGGCTCATTACAATGCTGCTGGTCTTTACCATGCTGTTTAGCGGCGGGCTCATTCCCTTTTATTTAACCGTTAAAGCTGTTGGTATTCTGGATACCCCGTGGGCGATGCTGCTGCCGAATGCTTTCGCTGTCTGGCAGGTCATTATTGCCAGGACATTTTTTCAAATGAACATTCCGGCTGAGCTTTCGGAAGCAGCCGAACTGGATGGCTGCACGGATTTGGGCTTTTTAATCCGAGTTGTTATTCCTTTATCGAAGCCCATTATCGCCGTATTGGTTTTGATGTATGCGGTATCTTATTGGAACGCATATTTTGACGCATTGATCTTCTTAAAGTCCGCAAACCTCTTTCCTTTGCAAATTGTGTTAAGGAATATTCTGATCATGAATTCGATCGATGCATCCATGATGATGGACGCCAATGAACTTGCGGCAAGGCAAGGGCTAAAGGATCTATTGAAATATTCATTGATTGTTATAGCGACTCTTCCTGTGCTTTCTATTTACCCTTTTGTGCAGAAGCATTTTGTCCAGGGCATTATGATCGGTTCGCTTAAAGGGTAGTGTTTATAAGAAAGTGTCACCCGAAAGGAGATGGTGTTGTCGAACTGCTCTAGCTTGGAGAAACCGAAGGTGTTGGACCTGGAAAATTTATTTATTTACTAAGGAGGCGTCGTCCATGTCGCAATTCAAAAAAATAGCAACGGGTACAGTAGGTATGACTTTAGCTGCTTCCATGCTTTTATCGGCTTGCACTAGCAATAAATCGAATTCGCCCTCAGACAAACAATACGATCAGAAGGGCACAGCGAGCGGTCCGGTCACCCTCTCTATGTTTATGGTGCCGAGCGCTAAAATTGAAGATTTGTCTACCAACGGATTTACAAAGCTGCTTGAGGAGAAGCTTAACGTTAAATTCAAATTCGAAGTCACTCCGGAAGCCGGTGCTAATGACAGAAAGCAATTATTGTTGGCTAGCGGCGATTATCCGGCAGTCCTGTTTCCTTCCACTTATGGCTCTTTAACACCAGTGGAGCAATTTAAATATGGCAAACAGGGCGTCTTAATTCCGCTGAACGATTTGATTGATAAATACGGAGATAACATTAAGAAAGCCATGCAGGTCAGACCTTCCCTGAAGCAAGAAATTACGACGCCGGACGGAAAAATTTACGCGCTTCCTTCCGTTAACGAATGTTTTCACTGTATGTATCCCGAAAAATTATGGATTAATGCTGAATGGCTGAAAAAATTAAACTTAAAAATGCCGACTACCACGGATGAGCTTTACACTGTCCTAAAAGCGTTTAAGACCCAGGACCCTAACGGTAACGGCAAGCAAGATGAAGTTCCGCTTAGCGGGGCGGGCGGGGCAGGCACCGAAATGTACAAATACGACGTTACCGGCTTCCTTATGAACGCATTCATCTATAATAACAATATTGATTATTTCTATATGAAAAATGGCAAGGTAGGATTATCCGCCGCTCAGCCTGAGTGGAGAAAAGGCTTGGAATATATGAATAAGCTGTACAAAGAAGGCTTGATTGATCCGGCCAGCTTTACCCAAAATCAGGATGCCTTATCGCAATTAGGAAACAAAGCCGGGGATAACATTTTGGGAAGTGTAACCACCCTTCACATCGGTGTTGCGGTCAGCAATAAGCCTGGCCAAACCAGACATAAAGAGTATGACACGGTTCCGCCAATCACGGGACCAGACGGGTATAAATCGGCAGGTTATTACGATTCCGTAGGTAACGGACAGTTCGCGATTACTAATAAGGCAACGGAAGAGCAAAAAATCGCGGCCATTAAACTGGCGAATTATCTGTATTCGGAAGAGGGATCCGTTGGCTCTGAATATGGACCGGAAGGAACCTGGTGGAGAAAAGGCGAGCAGGGTGAAGTCGATGAGAAAGGCAGACCTGCGAGACGGTTCCTGAAACCCGAAGCTTTAGGTTATCAGACTCAAAACGTCACCTGGGGGCAAATAGGACCTTTATTCCGCCCGCGCGATTTGCGCGAATCCTGGGCGGTTCCGCAAGATCCCAAAGCGGATAACGGGTATGAACATCGCTTGTATTTAGAGACTAAAAAATACGAAGGAAACGAACCGAAGGAAAATTTCCCGTTAAATCTGTTTTATGATGATAAAGATTCCAGCGAAATTGCACAGCTGAAGCCGCAAATCGTCAATTATGTCAGGACCAATATGGTTCAATTTATCTCAGGCAGCAAAAAACTCGACGATGCCGAATGGAACGCCTATATCAAAGGTTTCGAGGGTCTAAAATTAAACCGCTATCTGGAGATCAACCAAAAAGCTTACGATTCGACCTACAAAAAATAATAAATGTCCGTTTGCCTTAAAAAAGAGAAGGGGAACTTCATGCCGAAATAAGCATGAATCGTTAGCGAGTAATCATGAGTCCGCTCTTCGCGGACAAACAAGGGGATGAATGAAATGAATCAGGCTGTCATTGTATTCGACGAAGCTTTACCAACCATTTCCTTTGCTGCCGCCAAGCTACGGGAAGCATTGGCGAACAGAGGTATCGCAGCTGTATATGCACCCCTCACCTCATTACCCGCGGCAACCGAACCGATTCGCATCGTGTTGACATCGATGCAAGACGGTCAGGCCGATATAGGCATGCTATCCGAGCCGTCTCTTTCCCCGGAAGGTTATGCAATCATACTGGAGCGGGGAGGCGATTTTACGTTATGCCGCGTGACTGGAGCCGACCCCGTTGGAGCGATGTACGGTGGACTGGACGTGGCGGACGCGGTTAATGCCGGAACGGAAATCGAAAATATCGGGATCAAGACTTCCAATCCGTATATATCTGGGCGGGGGATCAAATTCAACATTCCGCTCGACGCCCGCACGCCGAGCTACTCCGATAACGGCGATTCCGCGCAGCACAACATCGCGGAAATGTGGAGTATGGACTTTTGGCGACAGTTTTTGGACGACATGGCATTGTATCGCTACAATACGTTGTCGCTGTGGAACCTGCATCCGTTCCCGTCAATGGTACAGGTTCCCGAGTATCCGGATATCGCACTTAAGGACGTGAAGAAAACTACCGCCCCGATTCGCGCGAGTCTGAGGGGAACCGACATGTCAACCACGTCGACGCTTGCCAATTTGGAAACCGTCCGGGAAATGACGATTACAGAGAAAATATCCTTTTGGCGAGAGGTGATGTCGTATGCCAAGAATCGCGGCATTGATGTGTACATCATAACATGGAATATTTTCACGTATGGTACCGAAGGTAATCGTTATGGTATTACTTGCGATCAGGATAATGATGTAACCATCGACTATTTCCGGGCAAGTGTCCGCTGTCTGCTCGAAACGTACCCTCTGCTTGCCGGTATCGGAGTGACAGCCGGCGAAAACATGCTGCATAATCAACCGCAGCTCAATGAAGAATGGTTGTGGCGGGCGTATGGGGAAGGGGTTATGGATGTTAAATGGAAATACCCGGAGCGCAAAATCAGGTTCATTCACCGGGCGCATGAGTCTGCGTTATCAACCATTTACGAGGCGTTTGCGGCTTATCCCGATACGTTTGACGTCAGCTACAAATATTCGTTGGCACATATGTATTCCTCGGTTCATCCCCCATTCATTTATCGGACGCAGGGATACAAGGAATTACAGGCTGGCTTTTTGAACGGACTGCCCACGGGAAGGAAAACGTGGCTCACCGTTCGGGACGACGATTATTATTATTTCCGCTGGGGGGATCCTGAATTTGTCCGCCAGTACATTTTAAACATGCCGCCGTCCGAGCAGCTGGCCGGATTCTACATGGGGCCGGACGGAATTGTGTGGGGGCGGGAATTCGTCAGCACGGAACCAGATTCGCCGCGCCAGCCGATGATCAAGAAGCGATGGTACGGCTTTATGCTTTGGGGCCGATTGGCGTACGACCCGACCGTTCCGGACCGACATTTCGAGCGGCAGCTTGCGTTTCGTTTTCCAGAGGCTCCCAGCCGTACGTTGTTTGAGGCTTGGTCGAGTGCGTCGAAAATTTTGCCGCTTGTAACCCGATTTCACTGGGAGGAGAATCATCTCGATTTTCAATGGTATCCCGAGGCGTGTTACAGCAATCCGGAGAGAGCCAAAGGATTTCATACGGTGCAGCATTTTATCAATGATACGCCAATGCCTGAAAGCGGTCTGATGAGCATTCCGGATTTTTGCGAACATTTGATCGGGAATGGCTCCATTACGGGAATGACACCGGTACAGGTCAGTCAGGAGCTGAACGATTACGCGAATCGTACGCTACTGCTCGTCGCGGAGATGAGTATGGTGACTGACAAGGAGCTGCGCTTGACGATCGGTGACTTGAGAGCGATGTCTTATTTGGGGAGATATTACGCCTCTAAAATATTGGGCGCGGTGCATCTGTATCTGTATCAACAAATGGACGATACTTCCCATCAAAAGGCAGCCGTCGAGCATTTGCAAACGGCGTCCGGGCATTGGCGAGAATATGCGGCCCAAACCGCGAGCCAATATGTGCCGCAGCAATTGACGCGCCAAGGATACGGCAAAGTGGATGTGACGGCCCTTCAAGCTCAAGTGGATCACGATATTACGATAGCGCAGACAATCAACGTAAAACAATAAAAGGAGCCACTTTTCTACGATTGCCTCTGAAAGACATGCTGAATTGGTAACCAGCCTTCGGCAGCATGTCCATGCTAGACGTGAGACGTGTACTGGAATTCCTGATCGTTATGAACGGTCATGCCGGTCACGTCTCTCGCTTTTGTATCAGAGCTGAGGCATTTTTATTAAAAGAGGGTCAAAACAAAATTCCCATGCAAAGTCATTCTTGATTTTACCGGCTTTCATGGTACAATTTACCATAAAAGATGCTCTTCTCTTTGGTTGATGTGTTATGGACAAAACACAATATCTACCAAAGAATAAGAGCATTTTTTCATAAGTTAAAAGAACGTTACGCTCGAAAAACGGAATAATAAAATCAGTTTTATGAAAGGAAGTTTCAAAATGAATGATATCTAAGGAATTTCGTTTCGGTAAAGGGAGGGTTTTCATTGCTTAGAGTTATCTTTGTAGACGACGAACCCTGGGCTCTGACAGGAATTAAAAATATTATCGATTGGAACAAAGAGGGTTTTGAAATCATCGGGGCCTTTTTAGATCCGCGGAAGGCACTTGAGAGCATCATGAGTAATCAACCGGATATAGTCTTTACCGATATACGTATGCCGGGAATGACCGGACTTAATCTGGTAAGGGAATCCAGAGAAAAAGGAATCAATTCTGAGTTTGTCATCATAAGCGCTTTTAGTGATTTCGAGGTAGCCCGCAGAGCCTTGCAATATGATGTGTTTCACTATATTCTTAAACCTCTCGAACGGGATGAAGTGAGGACGGTTGTGGATAGACTCAGAAAAAAACTTACTCCTGCCAATCACCCTATTCTAATGGGTGTCTTTCAAACCGACAAACTCATGAATGAAAGACAGCGGGAGGTGCTTGTATCCTCTGCTGTCCATCCTCATTGTTACGTTGCAGTCGCCGATGCAAAAGAGTATAACCTTCCCCAAAAAAAAGATATGTATGTTGGACGCTTTCTACTCAGTGATGGAACAAGCCTATATCTGCTTTCGTCAAAGCAGAAGCTAGAGCCCTTTTTCAACCAATGGAGATTGTCGGCTGCTGCACGTGGGGTAACTTTAGGTATCAGTGTACAACGTCCCGGTTTTGAAGATTTCGATAATATGCTTTCTGAAGCGGTCAGTTCTGCACAAATGGAAATTGATTATTCTGCAAACCCTATAGTAGCGGAGATCCAGGTGTACCTTAGCAAAAATTTCGAAAATGAACTTTCGCTTAGTGAAATCTCCGAAAGATTTTATCTGTCCGAAACATACTTATGTGAGCTTTTCAAGAAACAAACGGGGATTACGTTAACAGGTTTTTTAATTGCGATCAGGATGAAGCGAGCGGCACGTCTGCTTTTGGAAAACGAAGCACCTGTTCAGCAAGTAGCCGACATGGTTGGTTATTCAGATTATGGTTATTTTGGAAGATTATTTAAACGTTTCTTTGGGCTTACTCCCAGTCAGTACCGAAAAAATCAACAAGCTGCAATCAGCAATAACAATTTCAGCATGCCGGAGGAGTAAACTGAGGGCTTAATATTGTAAGCGCTTTAGGTATACAGATGACGACTTTTGTGTAGTGACCCTTAACAGAGCGGATCTCAAAGCGATATTGGTCACCAAAGCTGTTCTTTAGACGCTGCTGGATATTATAAAGGCCAATATTTGTTTTTCCATGAGAAGTATGATCGCTTGTGGGTGGGTTAACGTGATTTATTTTTTTGATCTCTTCATCGGATATGCCGGCACCGTTATCGGCAATGTTTAGTAACAGGGATCCATCTTGTTGAAGCTGGCCTGATATCCTTATGATACAGGGCGGCATTTTTTCTGCAAAACCATGTATGATGGAGTTTTCAACGATAGGCTGGAGAAACATGGCATGTATAGGATGGTTCATTGCCTCAGGCTGTACATCCAGCTTTATTGTGTACTTGCCCGGAAAACGCTGGCTCATTACCTTCAGGTAGTCACAGGTATGTTTGATCTCGTCTTGAAGGGTAACGATGGTTCCAGAGCTTACCGAATAACGGAACATGCTAGCCATGGATGTGCAGATCTCTTCTATACATGTAACACCATAAGTTTGGGCCATGCTTCGCACACACTCCAAGGTATTAAAAAGAAAGTGCGGATTGATTTGGCTTCTGTATGAGAGCAATTCGGCCTTTTGCTGGGCAATCATGGATTGGTAGAGATTCCACTGGGATTTTCTGATCTCCTTTTGGGAAATTTCAATTCGCTCCAGCATATCATTGATATCCTCGGCAAGTCTGGCAAGTTCGGTAATTTTCGGTATACTCACCCTGACACCATCTTTCCGCAAGGTAAGATTTCTCATATCACGGATGATCTGATCTATAGGATTAGTCACGGAGCGCAGCACAAGCTGCATCTGGAAAAAAAGTAGAAAACCGGCAGCAAGTATAATAAAAATCCCGATGCTTCTTATTGGAAAAAGATCGCCAATCAGGGAATGTCTGCTGGTCAGTGAAACAATACGCCATCCGAATTCGGGGATCGATACGGAGCTGGTTAGAAATTTTTCGCCATTGATGTTCGCCTTGCCCCGGCCCTCTTTTGCGCCCAGCAATATAGACTGCTCAACTACATTCAACTCCCGACTGGAATTTATAATGGTGTCTTCAAATATGAGTGCAGTGATACTATCACTGGATATCCCGGTGCTAAGCTCGCCTGTAAAAGATTTTAAATCGACTACGACAGAACATAATGCTATGTTTGTTTTCTCGCTATGTCCATCTAATATGGACCGGACAGGGAGAAAGTACAAAAAGTAGGGCCCGTTAGTGCCGCTGCTATGGAAGAATACATTACTGACAACCGGTTTGCGGAGTGTGATGTCTCGAGCCAGTCCGCTTTCCGCCATTGCCTTTTCCCGAATCTCTTGGAAAGGATCACTAATGTAAAAGTTATTCATGTTTCGGGATGTAAGGACAATGCTTTTTATAGTTTTGCTGCTGTAAATAGAGTCATATAGAACTTCGGTAGCTGATGCCCTCAATTTGAAATATTCAGAGGGATTATCCGTTAACAGGAACTGCTGAACGGTAGTAGAATAAGACACCCGTTTGGCGGCCCTGTCGATTTCATTGATTGCCATGGCTAGTCTCCGGTCCATCTCATTGGACAGAAGCTCAAAGGCTTGATAAGCTCTGCGCTCGATGATCGATTCGAACCCCATATTGTATATGGATATTAGAACACCCATGGAGAAAAGAAATAGAAGTGTACTCCCAATAAAACGGCCTCGAATAGAATTGAATTTACCAAACCTCATATTAGATAATCTCCCTATCCAATAGATTGATGAACTAGCCCATTTTGTTACCATTATATATAAGATTTGTGAATATTCGCAATATTCCTAATTTAATCCTATTTCAACCTAATTTAACGCATATCGTTGTTTACCTGCACCTGATAAAATTCAAGTGTGGAAGCGCTTTTAAAAAAAATCATGTTTATGAAAGCGTTTCATTGACGGATCTTATAAATAAAGGGAGGACGAAGTATGACAAAGTTGAGGAAATGGGTAACCCTTGGAGCTGCTCTATCCATGTCGTTTAGTATAGCAGCATGCAGCAGTGACTCCGGGGAAAAGTCGGTTCAAAAAAGTACGGATAATTCCAAGCGTGTAAAACTAACCATGGCGTCCGTACAGGGGATTGAAGGATTTAATTACACCAATGGCGATGCCGTTGCCAAGTATTATTCCGACAAGTTCAACTATGACTTAGATATGACGGCGCTGAACTGGGACAACTGGAATGAAAGACTCCGGATCTGGATCAACTCAGGCGACATGCCGGATATTGCTGTATATAACTATATTCATGCGGATGCGGCCTCTTTTGTCGAGCAGGGACTTATCAAGAAGCTTCCTGACGACTGGAAAACCCGTTGGCCTAATGTCGCCAAAGTGTTTAGTAAAACATCACTCGGGCCCCAGATGGAAAAAGCCTTCGGTGGAACCTATTTCCTTCCAAGAGCACGTTTTATGAATAACTTGCCCGGAGATCCATTGCCGAATCATCCAGCCGTATATATACGTAAGGATTGGGCTCAAGCTGTGGGTTTCCCTATCAAGTCCGCCTATACGACCTCTGAAATTATTCAGTATGGTAAGTTGATAAAGGAAAAAGATCCCGGAAAAGTAGGCGACAAATTAATTCCGCTTGCTGAGAATACGAATCATGCCGTTGAATTGTTTGTTGCAAGAAACAGTACTCATTACAATAATTTTTATAAAGACAAAGATGGTAAGTATAAATGGGGTGGAGCTTCTGAAGATACTCTGAAAGGGCTTAAGTTGTTCTCTGAAGCGTACCGGTCCGGTGTCCTTAGTAAGGACTTCTTCACTGTGAAGAATGAGGAGCATGGTTCTTATTTTAATGTAAAAGGCAATGCAGGCGCTACCTACAACCAGGCACCGACATCAAATCTTCAGACTTTTTTTAGCGATTTTCAGTCGAATACCAAACTTGATCCCTATCAAAATATGCATATGGCTATCGTGCTGGGGGATGACGGTAATTATCATCAGGAAGACCTCATTAATTTCTGGGGCACAATCATCTTTAACCCAAAAATATCCAATGAAAAATTTGAACGCTATATGAGTGTGCTCGATTATAACTCTACTCAAGAGGGCAATATCATAACCAATATGGGGTTAAAAGATGTAGATTGGACTCTTGACAGCAATGGTAAAGTAAAATCACTCTTCGACCAAGCCAAAGAAGGCAAGCCATTTGGCGGCGCAAACGGAAAATATCCATCCAATGGCTATCTGTTAGGTAGCACGATTTTGTTTGACGATTTCGCATTCGACAATCCCAATTACGACCAAAGAATAAGGGATCTATCAAAGCAGCTTTATGCTGAAAAACCGAAAAAAGGTACTCCTGACACATTCACAAAAGTTGACTGGAATTTATACGCCTACGATTCGCCAAGCAAGAGAAAGGCCCAAATCGATTACAGCACAGAGTACGCTAATCTTGTTACTATGCAGGGAGATATAGAAGCAAACTGGAAGAAGTGGGTTGATTCGAAGATGCCAATAATAAAGCCGGTTCTTGATGAACTGAACTCAAAATTGGCTAAATAGTCAGCTAATATCTTTCGATTAAATTACATTAAGTAGCTGTGGTGGATCCAATGATTTGCCCGGCTACTTGTTTTTATAACATCAGAATTTCTTATTTCAACTCTGGCAGAGGGGGGTTCATATGGAGAATATAATGGCGGAAAAGAAGAATGCATCCTTGGAAAAAAATCATGCCACCTTGATGAGTCGGGTATTGAAATCCAGGGAAATTTACCTCCTGCTATTACCGGGAGTCATATGGTATGTCATTTTCGCCTACATTCCAATGTATGGGCTATCATTGGCGTTTAAAACGTATAAAGCTAATCTCGGAATTTTTGGCAGTCCGTGGATTGGGCTTGACAATTATATCTATGTTTTTAGAGATCCCGCATTTATTGAATCGATCTGGAGGACGCTATGGATTAACGCAGGACGTATCCTGTTTCAGTTCCCCGTTCCGATTATTTTAGCTTTAATGCTGAATGAAGTGCGTGTGAACAGGTATAAAAAGGCAATACAAACGGTTTATACATTCCCCCATTTTTTGTCATGGATTATTGTTGCCAGCATTATGATTAATAGTTTAAATACTCAAGGTATGGTAAACGGTATCATCAAAATGCTGGGTGGGGATGCAGTCAATTTTCTTGGCTCCACGGATATCTTCCGGCCCTTATTGTATATCACTGAAAACTGGAAATCGGCGGGGTGGGTCATGATCATCTATCTGGCCGCTATTGCAGGAATTGATACGGAGCAGTATGAATCTGCTCAGCTCGACGGTGCGAGCCGTTTGCAGACGATGTGGTATATCACCCTTCCAGGTATACAAAATACAATTGTTGTTATGTTGATTTTATCTGTTGGAAATCTAATGAATGCAGGATTTGATCAGATTTTCAATATCAGTAATGCGGCAACTGCCAAAGCCGGTGAGATCCTGGATATGTATATTTATCGAATTACATTTCAGTCAGCTGCCGACTTCTCTTTCTCAAGTGCAGTAAGTTTGTTCCGATCTGTAATCAACTTTGCTCTCTTGCTATTCGCTGACCGTGTCTGTAAATGGCTTGGTGCGGAAGGACTGTTTCCCTCTAGGAAGAAGACGGTTCGGGAATAAATCGTATGAGAATATCCATGGGAAAGGAAAGTGAATATGGCGGGGGTTAGACCAGTACCGAAAAAAGCTTACCATCATAACCAAATACAAACATTGGATATTGTCCTGTTGATTATTCTCACACTTTTTGGAGTCGCTATCATTTTACCGTTTATCAACGTTGCTGCAATATCTTTTTCAACACAGCAGGAATATCTGAAATCAACGGTGTTATTGATACCAACGGAAATTACACTTGAAAACTTCAAGGCATTGTTTGAAGACGGACGCATATGGGTCGGCTATCGTACAACGTTGCTGCTCCTTTTAATAGGATTGCCGCTCAACATGTTTCTGACTACCAGTATGGCTTATGGGCTTAGCCGCCCCGATTTTCCGTTTAAGAGATTTTTCATTTATTTTGTTGTCGTTACTCTGTTGTTTCATGGCGGTATTGTCCCCATGTACCTGTTAATGAAGCAGCTGCAATTAATTAATACCATTTGGTCTGTTGTGCTTGCCTATGGAGTTAACTCGTTTTATTTAATCATCATGATGAACTATTTTATGTCGCTACCAATATCGCTTATGGAGTCGGCTAAGCTTGACGGAGCAGGTGAATGGCGGATCCTCTTTAGTATCATATTGCCTTTATCCATGCCTATCATTGCGACAATCATATTGTTCTATGCCGTGGACCGTTGGAATGAATGGTTTAATGCCATGATATTCATAAGGAAGGGCAGCTTGGTTGTCTTGCAGCTTGCTTTAAGGTCTATTGTTATCGATTCCCAGATCAGTCAGCAGATGAATATTTCGAATGTACAAACCGATGTAAAGTTTTCGGAAGGTATGAAAATGGCTGCAGTCATTGTAACGATGATCCCTATCATGTGTGTATTTCCTTTTTTACAAAAGCACTTTGTCAAGGGGATGCTGGTCGGTGCAATTAAGGCTTAAGTAGGTGAAATGGTGAAAGAAAGGGAGGCATCAAGTATGCTTAGAGTAGTGAATGTTGAAAACGGCATAGTTCAGGGGCTGCCGGCGGCCGACCCCCGTATAACAAGTTTTAAAGGCATTCCATTTGCTGCGCCGCCCTTAGGTGAGAACCGCTGGCGAGCCCCACAACCCGCAAAGGATTGGGATGGTGTGTTGAAAGCATACGATTTCGCGCCGGTTTCGATGCAAGTAAGGCAAAAGATCGATGTAAATAACATCTATACCAGGGAATGGGCAGTGGATCCGGATATCCCCATGGACGAGGACTGCTTATACCTGAATGTATGGACTCCGGCAAACAGTCCCGATGAGAAGTTACCGGTTTTTGTATGGTACTTCGGCGGCGGGCTGCAGGTCGGTCATACGGCAGAGATGGAGTTTGATGGTGAACGAATCGCTCGAAGGGGCATCGTGGTGGTCACGATTAACTACCGTCTGAATGTGTTCGGATTTTTATGCCATCCTGAAATCACGGTGGAAGCTCCGGAAGCTCCCGCAAACTTCGGCCACCTTGATCAGCAGTTCGCTACGCAATGGGTCAAGCGCAATATCGCAGCTTTTGGCGGTGATCCCGACAACATCACGATTGGCGGACAATCTGCCGGCGGCGGAAGCGTCATGAGCCAACTCACTTCGCCTCAAAACGAGGGCCTCTTCCAGAGGGCAATTATTCAGAGCGGTGCCTCAGCGCCGCTTTACCCGGGAGGCCGCATGCCCAGGGTCAGGCGCAATCTGGCGGAAGCCGAACAAGAGGGCGTGAAATTCTTTGAGTTTCTTGGAGTTTCCTCCCTTGCAGAAGCCCGTAAGCTTGATGCGGAATATGTCCGCGACAAGATGCTGGAATATAATAAGGGGTTCGGATTCTGGGGTACCGTTATTGATCATGTGTTCAGCGTAGGCAGCACATTTGATCTATTCCTCGAAAACAAGCGCTGGATGGTACCGATGCTGTGGGGTCACACTTCTTCAGAGTTTTTCAGTGTTCCGAATGTCAAGACCCTTGAGGAATTCCGGCAAATGGCTGTGGAAATGTTTGGCGATGATGCCGATGAGTTTCTTGCGCTTTGTCAGGCTCAGTCGGACAACATAGATGAAGTTGTGAAAAATGCTTCCGTGAGCGGTTTCGAATATGCAATCCGAATTGCTGCACAGGCTAATTCGGATACCGGCGCCAATATCCCGCTGTACTATTACAATTTTGATGCGGAAATACCGGGTTGGGATAACCCCGGAACATTCCACTCGGTGGATCTCTGGTTTTTCTTTGAAACCCTCGCCAAATGCTGGAGGCCGTTTGTCGGGAAACATTATGATCTTGCCCGCCAGATGTGCAACTACTGGGCTAATTTCATCCGTTCCGGAGATCCGAATGGAAAAGATTCCACAGGAGAGGATTTGCCGCAGTGGGAGCAATACACTCCCGAGGCGCCGTACGGAATGGTCTTCAAAGATAAGCCCGAGTTTGTCAGGGAGCAACCGAGCGATTTAATGCTGTTCCTTGTTAAACAATATTTCAAGAAAAAAGGAGGACTTATCCATGAAGCTAGTAAACGGTGACTATACCCTGGTCTTTAAGGATGGCGGCGCCCAGGTTCAAAAAGACGGCAAACTTCTTTATTTCAACAAACGCCCAATGTTTGTCACGGTAAAGACCGTTGTTGCCCTAAGCGAGTTCTACGATAAAGCTTACAGCGAGATAGCCGTTTCTGGTGATACAATTATCGCCAAAGGTACGTTAACTGTGCCCTCCGGCTCTGAATTTTCCTTTGCAGATACTTATGAAGCAGCCGGCGCCGGGTTCAAGGTAAGCCGGAATGTCAAGGTGTTGAAGGCGGGGGATGATCTTGGTTTTTCCACCAAACTCTCCTTTGTAATGACCGAATCGGACGATCAGCGTGCCTATAACTGTTTCACGCCCGGTGTATGGTATAAGCAAAACGAATTTGCACGTGAGAACTCCTTTGGTAAAGACTTGGATTGCGAGTATTTCTGGAAACTGGAGACCGGTTGTGCCCTGCCTTTGTTTGCCATGCAAAACATCGCATCGGGCGAAATGGCGGCAATATCGCGTTGGACGTCAGATGTGACTATGCGGTCTCTGGATATTTTACAGGCTGCAAATCATGTGGATCCCAAATTTACCATTGGAGCCGTTGGCATGAGCAAGCCGGAAAGCAGATCCATGAATTATCTGTATTATGGTTTTGCCGTGCGCAAGGAATTCGAGACGAAAGTAGACGGCTTGTCCATTGATTACGTATACCCAGGCTGCGATGGTCAGATGCCTTCAACAAGAAGGTATGCGGGACTTGACTTTAAAGATCAATTCAAATCCTTCCAGCGTGTCAGCCACCCGGTAGAGGTTGGTTTTGAGCAAAACTACGCTGTAGCTGTAAATTTCGGACACTATAGCAGCTTCCAGCTGATGATGAGAGACATCTGGAGAGTGACCTATGACCGGATGCGTGACAAATTATTTGATGTAGATAATGAACTCCATTTCCACAACTGCATGAAGATGCTCACCCAATATACGCAGCAGTACGGAGATTCGTACGGGTTGCCCTTTTCCTGCCAACTGCCCTACATGGATGTATCCAGTGTTTCCTTCCAGTTCGGCTTTGTCGGACAGCAGCCCGGAATCGGCTATCAGCTGCTGCGTTACGGCGATAAGGAAAACATGCCCGAAGCCTTCGAAAAAGGCGTGAACATCATTGATTTCTGGGTGCGGACAGCAATGACCGAATCCGGCTTGCCGCACATGTGCTACCATCCCGGCATCAAGGAGTTCGAGCCGTATCCCCATTATATCCGGATGCTTGCCGACGGGATTGAGGCCATTCTGGATGCTTACCTCTATATGCACAAGATAGGTGACGAACGGCCGGCATGGCTGGAATTCTGCAGAAAAACTGCCGATTGGATTGTGAACATTCAGAATGCAGACGGCAGTTTTTACCGCGCATACAATACCGACAGCTCCATCCGCATGGACTCCAAAGCCAACACGCCCAGTGTGATTCGTTACTTGGTGCAGTTTTATCTGATGTCGGGTGATGAAAGATATAAAGCAGCTGCGATCAAAGCGGGGGATTGGTCTTACGAATATGCTTATTTGAACATGGAATACCGGGGCGGCACCTGTGACAACATGGACATCATGGATAAAGAGGCCGGGATCTATGCCTTGTTCGGCTTCCTTGCCCTGTATGATCTGACCGGTGAGGACAAGTGGCTGGAAGGCGCGATTGGCGCCGCCGATTATACCGAAACCTGGACCTATGCGTGGACATTCCCTGTGACCACCCCTTGGCCGAGGCATCCATTCAACAAGTATTCCATCAGCGGACAGAGCATTATCACCATCGGCGGGGGAGCCGATGTGTATATGGCCGCCTGTTCATATACCTATTACAGGCTATATGTGATTACAGGTGATGAACATTATCTTAATTTTGCGGAGTTCATAGATAAGAACACCCGACAGTCCAATGACGTGGATGGCAGTATCGGATACGTCATGCCTGGCTTGGGGCATGAAAGCGGCAATTTTACCAGTCAAGTCCTGCAGAGCCACTACCACTGGCTGCCTTGGTGTACTTTTGTAGAAATCGACCCCTCATCGAGGCTGTATGATACTTTTGGCGGCTATGAGATTGCAGATGCCCAAAGACTCAGTCCGGAGGAGAAGGCTAAGAGAAACCGTATCTATGATACATTTGCTGAAATTCAGGTAGGAAAATAGGGAGTTCGGAAACGGTTGCTCAAAACTTTAAATTAGCAAAAAGATAATACAGTCCCGGAGGTGCTTCCTCTTGGGGCTTTTTGCCCTGTTTGAGGTAATTTTGCCAAAGGTATCATCGCAAGCGATTGGATTGGCTTTAAAAATTTTCAATAGACGCAATAGTTGATTCATCAACTATTGTGGTATATTCTTTCATGGGGAGTGATTACAAAATGGATTTACTCGATAATATTGCCGTCTTAATTCATGATGTCAAATTAGATATAGCAATGCGCATGACTAAAAGTTTAGCTCCGTATGATATTACGCCTGAACAAGCTTTTATAATTATTTTGCTCAATGAACGGGATGGGTTGTCTCAGGGTGAGATTGCATTCGCTTTAAGAAAAGATAAATCAAGCATCGCTCGGATGATCATGAGCCTTGAAAATAAAGGTGTAATGAACAGAATTACTAGTAGTTATGACCGTCGTTACTTTAAAGTATCATTAACAGATCAAGGTAAGAGCTTAGCTGAAAATGTCATTCCTTGTATTTCAGGAACTATTGATGTACTTGAAACAGGTTTTTCACTTGAAGAAATGAATGAATTGCGCAGGCTTTTAATGAAGATGCGCGATAATATTAAAAAATGATTTGCGCACGCTCGATAGTTGATAAATCAACTATTGGATAAGGAGGAGTTTCATGTTTGAGCATATCAATCAAAATTATGAAGAAGTAGATTTTCGCAATCAAGATTTGAGGTATGGCGAGCTAATAAGCTGCACTTTTCATCGTTGCACATTTGCTAACGGATCGTTAGAGGAAATTACAACGAGGAACTGCCGTTTCGTTGAATGTAATTTTCGGGGAGCCTCGTTAAATAGCTCCGTTCATAAGGAATCCGCGTTTGAGAATTGTAACTTTACCGAAGCCAATTTATTTGTCTCGAAGTTTGAAAAATGCAAAATGACTGGTTCAGATTTTTCCAGCGCCAACATGGATGGAATCACCATATTCCAAGGGGATTGGTCGTATACGAATTTGAGAAGTGCCAGATTGGTTAAGCAAGACTTACGTGGAATTAAATTTTTTGAATCCGATTTAACCGAAGCCAATTTAGAAAAAGCCGACTTAAGAAATTGTGATCTTACGAGAACAATGCTAGCTAAAGCGAAATTACAGGGAGCTGATGTAAGGGGAGCTAAAATGAATGGTGTAGATTTCAAAGCCATCACGATCAAGGGGTTACGAATGGATACAGAGCAAGCCGTGTTGTTTTCACTCTCGCACGGAGCCAAATTGAATTAGTGAATGTTACGTCGGTTCGTGTCCATATCGTCAAAAAATTCGACAACACCGGTGAAGATCTGGAGGACCTGATCTCGATTGGGATGGGCGTTTGAGTGAGGTTGGATAGGTAAGGAAGAACCGGGACTCCGAGGGGGTGCCGGTTTGTTATTTTAACTCTTAGGGTACTGGACAAATCTCGAAATAGCATTTACTCTCTTTAGCCGCTAGTCGCTATGGGAAAAATCGCTTACAATTAATAAAGTCAGATGATTTTATAAGGAGAGCTTCATCATGTCACTAATCAAAAGTTTTACTGAGGGTCAAGAGATTACCGATTTTTTTCTACTTAAAGCAGCGGATATAAAGCAAACCAATGCCAATCCTCCCAAGGAATACTTCGACGTTATCCTAGCTGATGCAAGTGGAGAGATTTCAGCGAAGCTATGGGATGTCTCGTCGACAGATAAAGAAACGTTCTTTCCAATGATGCTAGTTAAGGTCAAGGGTGTAACGCAGCTGTATAGAGATAGACTTCAATTTCGAATAAACAAGATGAGAAAGGTAACCGATGAAGATGGCTGTTCAATAAAGGATTTTATTAAGAGTGCTCCGATCGATGCTATTGATCTGGTTAATACAATAAAGAGTGTGAGCAGCAGTATCCAAGATCAGGATTTGCGTTCCATCGTGGAGTTCTGTATCGCAAAGGTAGGGGATAAATTAAGTCATTATCCTGCAGCCAAAGGTATGCATCATGCTTATTATGCAGGCTTAGCTTACCACGTTGTACGAATGCTCGAGCTCGGGGAATTCATCTGTAAACAGAGACCCTTCCTTAATCATGATTTGCTCAAAGCAGGAATTATCCTCCATGATATAGCCAAAACCGAAGAGCTTAATGCTGAAATGGGAGTAGTTACCGAATATAGTCTGACAGGGAAATTAATTGGACATATTTCACTATCTTCCAACTGGATCACGGAGGCAGCTCTTCATTTAGGAATCGGTGTTAATGACGAGAAGACCATCTTTCTTCAGCACCTCATCTTGTCGCATCACAATCTTGGGGAATGGGGAAGTCCGGTCCAACCGCAGCTTCCGGAGGCCGTTGCGTTACATTACATCGATCAACTTGACGCTAAGCTGCAAGCCGTGGAAGATGCTTTGAACTCCATGAATGATTCGGATGAGTGGTCTGCACCGGTTAGAGTCATTGAGAACAAGCAGGTCTACAGGGCAAAGAGATAGGTACTCGCAATGATGTTGTTTTTGCGCTGCGCCAGACTATGAAAGCTTAAGAAAAGGGAACGCTGGGCAATGGAAACGGGTGTCAGCTTTGGTGACTACATCTTGAAATGCCGGATGGAAAAAGCAATTAAACTGCTGCAGGAGAATAAGCTGAAGGTGTACCATATCGCTGGCATGCTCGGCTACCAAAGCTCCCACTATTTCATTAAGGTCTTTAAAAAATATTACGGTCTAACACCGCAGGAGTTCAAAAACCGTCTAATCGCAACGCCAATCACTTCGTGACTCCCGTTGCGATTGGTTATAATGGTTAATATTGGAAGTATTTTTCAGGTACTCTGTGCAAACAGAGTCCTTTTTTTATCCAGGGAGAGGGTGTTCCAATCATCACGGTAGCTGCAAATGGGATTGGCAAGGCAACCGCGGAGCCTCGTACGGTGGTGTGAGAGGTCGGGGGCTAGGCACCCCTTCCTACTCGATTTACGACAACGACTTATCCGTACACCTGGAACGGCTTCAGTTCGTCGAGAATCAGCTCCGTACAGAGACCTGGTCTAGTAGGCACAGTAACGGTTCCATCACTGTTGAGCAGCATTGGCTCACGGAAAACGCGATAACGCAGCTCGTCAAACTTGGGTGGATAATACTCCAGCATGAGTGCGTTTGGAATGGCACCAAGCAAGTGGGCGTGAATTTCTTGCGGTCCATGGGGTGAAATATCAATATGATGCGCTTGAGCAAACGCGGCAATCTTCATGAATTCCGTAATGCCGCCACCAATACACGCGTCAACATTAATTATGCTCACGCTTCCCTGGTTGATAAGATCCCGAAAGCCATATTTGGTCAATTCGTTTTCTCCAGCAGCGATAGGTATAGTCGTTTTTTGGGCAAGCCTTTTCATTCCTTCGTAATCATCAGGGGCAACGGGTTCCTCAAAGAAAAACGGATGGTATTCTTCGATCATTTCCGCAAAGCGGATAGCATCATAGAACGTATAAGCACAGTTGGCATCAACAAGCAGGTTAATATCGTCTCCGATCACCTCACGTACCGTTTTTACGCGCAGAGCATCTTCTTTTAGAGAAAGTCCCCCAACTTTCATTTTTACACACTTAACGCCCCAAGAAACATATTCCTCCATTTCCTTGGCAAGCTCTAGAAGTCCGCTGCCTTCCTCATAATACCCACCAGCCACATAAGCAGGTATCTTATCCCGATAACCCCCCAAAAGCTTACTGATGGGCAGGTTGGCTAGCTTACTTTTTAGGTCCCATAGGGCCAGGTCAATCAGACTGATAAATCTGGTGCTAAGTCCTCTTCTACCGACGATCTTTGGAACCCACATTTTTTGCCACAGCTTTTCGGTATCCAAAGGATTTTCGCCGATGAGTAGCTCTCGAAAGTTGTTGAGATAATCCATTTTATAATTGATGGCAGAAATAGCAGCAAAGCCTGTAATCCCTTCATCCGTATGAATGGTAAGGGTTGTCATGGAACTGGTACTATAGGTGTGCTTACCATTCATGATGGCTTTAGAGCGCTTCCATTTGTATTGCTGGGCTGATACGTCAGTAATTTTCATCATCTACCACACTCCTTTTTCAAAATAAGTCACTATAAGATTACACTAAATGTCGTTGCATGGTCTAATCCAAGGCGCTTAAGAAGCATAGCTTCTGATATGCGCATTCCGTTTGTGGATAAAAACACCCATTGCAGGAAAATATATGTAGAGTTGTGGAGGTGAGCTTGATGTCGTCGTTTTCCAATCCTAAAATTAATCCCTTTCAAGGCTATTTTTTATGTATGTGCGCATCACTTGCGTTGTCCCAAATTGCAGGCATCGTCAGTTTGCTTGAAGCAGCAAAAAGGGACTCTGCGATCAGTGCAATCTTTGGGTCCATAGCTTATTTCTTATATGCCTTCTGGATTTATCGAATCGTAAGCAAACAAACGCCTAACCACTCTTTTCTTGAGGTACTTGAACGCAAAACGGGGGGGGTCATCGCCTGGGCTGTGAAAGGCTGGATTTCCCTCTTCTTGTTCTGTGAACTATTTGTCAATCACAAAAATATCGTCACCTGGGTGAAATCCATGATTCTCCCCTTCACACCCATTTGGGCGATCTCTTTACCCTTGCTGCTTGTATGCTCCTATCTAGCTGTCAAAGGAATCAAGCCTATCGCTATTTCCTACTCCATATTGCTGCCGGCCATTTTGGTTCTGGTGATATTTATGGCTGTATTTACTTTGAAGTATAGGCATACGGACCTTCTTCTCCCTCTATTTAGCGAAGGAGCTCGGCCCATATTGAATGGCACTGTAATCACCTTAAGGGGGGGCATGGAGCTGTTTCTTTTATTATTGCTCACGCCTCATATTGAAGGCCGCTTCCAATGGAAGCATCTTGTGATGGTGGTATCTGTCGTATCCTTCTTTTATATCAATACGACGATAGGGCTGTTGGCCACCTTCGGCCCTTATGAAGCAGGCAGGCAGCGTTTTCCTCTATTTACACAGTGGCGGTTAGTTAAAATCAGCAGCTTCGTGGAGCATCTGGACTTTTTATCCATGTACCAGTGGCTTAGCAATGTCGCGATTGTCATCAGCTTGGGTTTGTTTTTGCTTGGCGAATTGCTTACTTCCAAGCAGAAGCATAAAAAAGTACTGATCCTGGCATTTACAGCGACCTTATTTATCTGTTCGGAGCTTCATTTAAATGATAGCGTTTTTTTAGCGCTCGTGAATTCCTATTTCTTTCCTCTATCCGCAATATCCGTTCTCTGTTGGACTGTAATAGCAACCCTTGTGACGAGAAAAGGTGGGGCGTCATGAAGATTAAAGATGCAAAAGAAGAGAATTTCAGAGCGCTATTCGTCAACTGCTACGACGTGAAGCTCGAGAAGCGCGGCGGCACACTGGTTATTCATTGTGAAGGCATGGCTGACACCAAACAGTTAAATGAAAATATACTTCCACGAATCGCGGACATGCTTCAAAACGATGAGCTGAAGCGTTTAGATGATCATGCTGAGCTAACTCAAATTGAACAAAGTGTATTTTCGGGCAATGTAATTATTCTTTGTTTCCACGAAGATAGGACAAGCGCTTATGAAGCGGATGTTTCCAATCCGCCCAAGCGCCAGCCGGAGGAATCCACCACCGAGTTATCCATTCGGGGGCCGCGGGATGGATTTACAGAAGAAGTGGTTACCAACGTTGCCCTTATTCGCAAACGATTGAAATCCACCTCGCTTCAATATGAACATTTCATAGTAGGTAAAAGGGGAAACGCAAGCTTAGCTATTTTGTATATCAAAGACATAATTCAGCCTGAACTCGTTGCCGAAGCAAAACGCCGGATTGCCCAAATCGATGTGGACACCGTGATTGGATGCGCACAGCTGGAGGAATATTTAAGCGATTCGAGCGATTCCATCTTTCCGTTAGTGGATACGATCGGAAGACCCGACTTTGCAGCCGATGCGCTGCTGCGCGGCAGATTCGTTATCCTTGCGGACGGATCACCCATGGCGATCATAGGCCCATCAAATCTCGCAGAGCAATTAAAATCTCCCGAGGACGCTCATTCCTCGTATTATTACACGATTTTACAACGCTTATTACGTCTCATCGGATTGGGTGCAGCGATGTTTTTGCCAGGCTTCTATATTTCTTTAATCTGTTTTAATATCGACCAAATTCCTTTTCCCTTGCTCGCGACGATTGCGGCTTCCCGTACGGGTATTCCTTATTCCGCGCCGATTGAAAGCCTGCTCATTCTGGGATTGTTCGAACTGTTTAGGGAAGCAGGTATTCGTCTGCCGAAGCCGGTTGGACAAACGGTCTCAGTAGTCGGAGGTCTTATTATTGGAGATGCTGCGATCCGTTCCGGACTTGCCTCGCCTTCGCTGCTTATGGTGACTGCGGCTACGGCTGTGGCGTCCTTTACGCTGGTGAATCAATCTTTAACGGGCAGCGTCACCATCATTCGAATTTACATGCTGCTGATCTCCTCCTGGTTGGGAATGTACGGATTTATCATCGGTTTGATCACGGTGGTGGGGTATACCTCTACATTAACCTCCTTCGGCATACCTTATTGGTCACCAATGGCAGAACTGAATATCAGGTCTTCCGTCTTGGCTGTTTTCAATCGGCCTTTTAAATCCAAAACTAGACGCCCGGACATGCTGCAGCCTACAGATGCTTCGTCACAAGGGGAGAAACGATGAGACTAGCGATGCTCCTATCTACGATCTGTTGTATGCTGTGCCTTTCAGGGTGTTGGGACAATAAAAATATTCAAGAATTACTATACCCTACGGCTATAGGTGTAGATTATAAAGATAATCTCTATGAGGCGTATATTCAAATTATTAACTTTAGCCAAGTAGCAAAGTCGGAAAATGGAGGGGGAGGCGGCGGCGGTCCGCAAGTGTACGTCGGCAAGGGAAAAGGGAAAACGCCCTCTTTGGCACTGGGCAATATTTACGAAACGGCGCAAAGAAGGCTGTTTTGGAGTCATGTTCGAGCGTTCCTGTTTACCGAGAGTGCCATTCAAGCGGGAGGCAGCGATTACTTCGATAATTTAAAGAGATATCGAGAGTTCAGGTATTCGCCTTGGATCTTCGGCACGAAAGGATCGATAGAAGATCTTTTCATGACCTCGTCTTTTTTCAAAATGTCTCCGATTGCTACCGTACTTGGTACTCCAGAGGAGAATTACCTGCAGAAATCGTTCATCAAGCCCCTACAGGCACAAGAATATCAAATCTATCTTAATGAGCCCGGCGATACGGCTTTAGTCCCTACGCTTACCATTGATAAAACCTCGTGGCAGTCCGAAGAAAAAGCGGATCCGAAATTGAAAATAAACGGTGTGTTTGTCGTGCAAAAAAACGATTTTCAGGGTTGGATGTCACACGATCAGGTAAGCGGGCTGCGATGGATGAATAAAGAGACGTCAAGAACCGCGGTGGAGACCAAGTCCGCGATCGTCTCCCTTGAGAAACCGAAGCCTAAAATAATGGTCACGCAAAAGGATGGAAAAAATATTTTTAATATTGCAGTTAAGGTCAGGGGCAATATTGTGGAACTAAATGACAGCCACACATCGGAGCAAGAAATCGAGAAAGAAGCGGAGGAGCAAATTAAAAAAGAAATTCGATCTACCTATGAAGACGGATTACGTATTGGGGCCGACATGTACAACTTTAGAAATGTGATGTTTAAGAAAAATTTTAAAAATTGGCAGGATATCAAGCTTTCTTCCTCATCGCTAAACCGAATTGATGTCCAGGTTTATATTCAGCATACCGGGGAGTTAGAGAAACAATAACGCCCTTCCGATTTCCTATTTGACTGTACCACTAATGTCATGCTTTATAATGGCATCATCATCCAAAAGGAGTTGATGCCATGATTATATTGACATTCTGTTACAAACGGGATATCGGCTTTGACGAAAACTATTATTTCAATTCGCATCTCCCCAACATGTCTATGAAAACCGTTCTTGAAATGGGAGCTTCTAAGTACGAGGTGAAAAAGGTTTTATCTTCCGCTGACGGCTCACCAGTACCATATTCATTTATATTTCATCTGTATTTTGAGTCAAAGGAAGCTTTAGAGACATTTATCAATGATCCTAGAATCAAAGCATTGCAAGAAGACGTTTCTAATTATTACATCGGAGAGCAGGATATTTTTATTGAAGAAATCGTCACATCGTTCACAGGTGAACCGCTAAATTAACGAGGAACTAGAGTTCGGGGGACTGCGAACTCGCATAAAAAACTGACGGCAACCGTTCGCCGTCAGTTTTTTTCTTATGTTATGCGCTAGCCTCCTGCTCATCCTGTACATCTTGTGCCGGGTGGCGTGTGAAGCTCTTGCGTCCGTCGATGCTGACGGGCACGTCTCCCGCCACGGTCACACGGCGAACGATCCGATGCTGGTCGCCATAGTCGTTAATCGCATAGTGCTGCGTTGCGCGATTGTCCCAGATCACAACATCGCTAGCTTCCCAGCGCCAGCGTACCGTGTTCTCAAGCTTCGTAATATGATCCTGCAGCACGGACAGCAGGCGAGCCGAATCCGCGGAGTTCAGGCCGACAAGCTTCTTTACAAAATGACCCAGCACGAGTGTGCGCTCTCCCGTCTCGGGATGTACACGCACGACCGGATGTTCGGTTTCATATACCGTCGATGCGAATACCTCTTGATGACGGCGAAGCGCGTCCGGCTTAATCTGGTTATGTCTTCCGGCGTAGTCATAATCGTTCGTATGCAGTGCCCACAACCGGTCAGCCAGATCACGCAGCTCCTTCGGAAGCGTCTCATACGCTACCGCAGTATTGGCCCATACGGTATCGCCACCGGCAGCGGGAACGATAACGGAACGAAGAATGGAGAACGCAGGGTAAGCATCAACGAACGTAACGTCCGTGTGCCAGGAGTCGGCCTTGCCCCCGTGATCGGTGTTCAGCTCGAGTACGAAGTCGGTTTGCTCACGGACCGGAACCGTCGGATGCGCTACCGGGTCACCGAACAGATGGGCGAATGCTTCTTGACTGGCGTCGTCCAGATGATCCTGCTTCCGGAAAAATAATACCTTATGCTTCAGCAGAGCTGCCCGAAGCGCTTGTGTCGTCTGCGGCAGCAACTCCGCGGATAGACGAATGCCGCGAACCTCCGCTCCAATTCGCCCGGCAACAGGAATAACCTCGAAACCTACTTCATTAGTATTGGTTTGATTACTCATAGCGCATCCTCCTAGTTTTCATTAAATTTATTAACTAGAGTCCATAGAAAAACGCCATGCTCGGCCGCACGGAGACAGCCGTTCATGACGCTTCTAGTGGACTAGTCAACATCAGAAATCAAATTACGATAAATCCTATAGAATAAGTTGGATAAAGAAAGGATTGATCAGATCATAACCTGTAATCTGTTACCTGTCAACACTAAATTTATAAATAATTTCCATATAATAAATTTCACATTGGAGAACGGCAAAACCTACAAAATTTTTACGGGTGGCCCTAAAAATTATCCATTCAGTCGCACTGTCCAGGACGGTATAATCGGAAATGTAAACGGATTCATAAGAGGAGGAGTGACATGTTCAAGTTCAGAAAGGCTTTAACCTTACCTGCAGTACTCTCACTCACATTTGCGGTCGCCGTCGCAGGCTGCAGCAGCTCGACCGCCACTTCGGGCGGCGGGGCCGCAAGCACTCCATCCCCGAAAAGCGCCGAGCCTGCCAAGTCCGCGGATAGCGCCCCCAAAAAGACCAAGCTGATTTTCTGGGACAAATCGGAATATGTCAAGGAGTATAACGAAGCCCAAAAGGAAAGGGTAGCCCAGTTCTCCAAGGAGTTTAACGTAGACGTAGAGTATGTGGCGATCCCTCCCGCCGATTTGAAGACGAAGCTGCTGGCTGCCGTGGAAGCGGGAAATCCGCCGGATTTGCTGCTGGCGGACGATTTCGTCGCAAAGCAATTCGTAGCCAACAATCAGCTGGTGGAAATCTCCGACATTTTGAAGAAATACGATTTCCGTGAGGATTCCAAAAAATATGCTTATGCGCTAGAGGGCTTGTACGAGATTCCGGTGTATCATACCCCTAACGTCATGTATGTCCGTAAGGATAAGCTGGAAGAGAAAAAGCTCGATCCCCCCAAAACCTGGGATGACGTCAAAAAGGTCGCGCAAGCGATCAACGATCCGAAAAATAACTTCTACGGGCTCGGATTCCAGCTGGGCGGCGGCGGAGACTCGAGCGGCCGAATCGAGAACCTGATCCGTACCTATGGAACCGATCTGGTCGATAAGAACGGCAAAGTGACAGTCAACACGCCAGAGGCCTTGGAAGCGATCAAAATGGACGCCAGCTTCTTTACGGAAAAGCTGACCCCTCCCGGCGCCGTCACCGGGGACGATTCCTGGAACAATACCGCTTATCTCAACGGTCAGGTCGGCATCGTATTCAACTCCAGCAGCATCTATGCGGCGATGAGAAGCGAGAAGCCTGATCTGCTCGCCAAAACGCTCATCCTGCCATGGCCGGCAGGGCCTAAGAGACAGTTTGGTTCAGGCGGCGGCACAGTGTTCGTGATGTTCAATAAGGGCAAAAATATCGAGAACGCGAAGAAATATATTGATTACTTCTACAACAAGGACTTCTATGGGAAGCTGATCGAAAAGCTGAACGGCTTGGCCGCCCCAGTGTTAAACGGCTATGAGAATTCAGAATTCTGGCAAAAGCCGGAAAACAAGGGCTGGTTCGGCGCATCAAAGAATATAGTACCGCTTGGTGATCCTGGACCTCCCGATGCCAGAGCTTCTCAGGTGGTCGGTGAATACATTTTATCGAAAGCGGTCACCAGCATTGTCGTCAATAATGTAGATCCTAAAAAAGCGCTCGAGGAGATTGAGAAGAACTATAAACGAGTGTACGAAAAGAAATAAGCAAGGAGCGGCAACCGACGTACTTTTTCCCGGGTAGGTGAAACCATGCTGCAAGCTTCGAATCGAAAAAGTGAAATGCTGCTCGGGTATGCGTCGGTGCTGCCGGTTATCCTCGTCATCTTTGTGGTGATCGGCATCCCCTTCATCAACGCGTTATACTTGAGTCTTACCGACAAGACGGTCGGTGCGGAAGCGCATTTTATCGGACTGGACAATTACCGTGAAATTTTTTCCGATCCCGTCTATTGGAAGGTTTTAAAAAATACGTTCATCTATTTTATGACGGATGTCTTCTTCAAGCTCGTGTTAGGGATGATTTTCGCGCTGACGCTGAATCAGCAGTTTTTCGGGCGATCGGTCATCCGGGTCCTGTTTCTGGTGCCGTGGGCCATTTCCGGGTTGGTGGCAGCGTTAACGTGGAAATGGATGTACAACGACTCCTATGGTATTTTTAACCAATTGCTGCTGAATTCCGGGCTTATCGAGGCCCCCGTCGCTTGGCTCAGCGGCCCGCAGATTGCGCTGGTGTCGGTCATCATTGTTAATATTTGGCGCGGTGTGCCGTTCTTCCTGTTCAGCATTCTCGGAGGTCTGCAAACGATTGACAAGCAGATGTACGAGGCTGCGACGATCGATGGGGCGGGCCCGATCCGCCGGTTTATCTCGGTCACTCTGCCGTCCATCAGCTCGGTGATCGTCATTACGACCATGCTTTCTTCGATTTGGACCTTCAACGATTTTGAAAATATTTATTTGATTACCGGCGGGGGACCCTTGTACAATTCGGCGGTGATCTCCGTGTATACTTATGAGACGGCGTTCCTTCAGAACAATATGGGGAAATCGCTAAGCGTGGCCGGTTCCATCATTCCGATTCTGCTTGTGCTCATGTTTTTCATGACCCGCAAGCTGGTCAAGGAAGAATGAGAGGAGGCTAAGCGATATGAAAGCAACTGTTCTGCGGAATGTTCGCCACAAAGCACTCATTTATGTGATCGTGGCCGTCGGCCTAATCTGGACCTTGTTTCCGGTCTATTGGATGGTTAAGACGTCCGTCACGCCCGATGCGCTGATGTATGATGCCAAACCGAAGCTTCTGCCGACGGCTGTCACGGGTAAGCATTATTCGGATTTGTTCCACAAAACCGAATTTATGACCAATATCAAAAACAGCTTGCTCGTATCCCTGCTGGCCACAGTCATCTCTCTAGTCATCAGCATCTTCGGCTCCTATAGCCTGACTAGGCTTAAATTTCGTGGCAGGAGCTTCGTGACGAAGAGCATCATCATCTGTTATTTGATGCCGGCGGCGGTGCTGTTTATCCCGATGTACGTATTGGTCAGCAAGCTCGGGTTTGCCGATAACAAATACGGCCTCCTGATCATTTATCCCACCTTTATAGTCCCTTATTGCTGCTATATGCTGCTTAGCTACTTCAAGGCGATCCCGGAGGCGCTTGAGGAGGCGGCTTTAATCGATGGCTGCACGAGACTGCAAACGCTGCGGAAGATCATCCTTCCGCTCGCAGCTCCGGGCATCGCGGTGGTAGCGACGTTCGCGTTTACCATGTCATGGAACGAATTTTTATATGCGCTTGTCGTGACGACGAGTCCGAGCCAACTGACGGCCATGGTTGGAATCGCCAGCTTTAAATTTTCCGATTCGTTTATTTGGGGGCTGCTGATGAGCTCCTCTGTCATCGCGTCCATTCCCGCGCTGATTCTGTACCTTGGTGCACAAACCTTCGTGATCGGCGGGTTGGCCGACGGAGGAACCAAATATTGATCACCATGAAGCAAGGTCGGCCTGACCGTAGGGGCCGGCCTTTTTCGTGTTCACATAGGTATCCCGAAAGAATTGATTTATGTTACAATAATTTACAATAGGCATGACGAGGTGAGAAATCAGGTTTATTCATTGGGGGAAGTCAACATGGACCACGAGTTTCGCAAGACTCGAAGTATGCTGTTGCTGCTGACCATGAGCTTGGGCCTTTTGCCCGGATGTGTTGATAGCGCTTCCAATCCTCAAATGATGGAAACGTCTCTAAGCACAGAGGAGGTGCAGCCATTAACCCTGTGGATGTTTAATACGGATATATACTTGAAGCCGGCGGCGGAAGAAGTAGCCAAGGAAATGAAGGTGAAGCTGAATTACGAATTCAGCAACCCGGAGAGATACAAAACCAAAATCAAGATGGCCGTGGCAGCGAACGAGCTGCCTGATGTATTTACGCAATACTCGGGGAAATCGGAGTGGGAATTAATTTTGAATGCCAAGGTCGCCGCTCCTCTAAACGACGTGATCACAAGGAACGGACTGGAAATCAAATTTACTAACCAAAGCCTGATCCGGCAGGAGGACGGCAATATCTATTCGGTGCCTTACCGTCCCGAGCAGTCCCAGGTAGTATTGTATAACAAGAAGCTGATGGCCAAGCTGGGGCTGCAGCCGCCGGCCAACTGGGAAGAGCTGCTGAACATGGTGAAAACCGCGGGCAATAGCGGAATCATCCCCATCGCGCTTGGAGGCAGGGACCGCTGGCCGGGCGATTTAATTTACAACACGCTGGTGCTGCGGGAAAGCCAAGAGGCATACAGCCGTGCCGCAAAAGGGGAAATCAGCTTTACCGATAAGCCCTTTGTGGACGCTGCGGACAAAGTAATTCAGCTGGTTAAGGCGAATGCCTTCCAGGAGGGCTTTTTGAACCAAACCGATCTTGAGGCCAGGGATCTGTTTTATACCGGCAAAGCTCTCATGCTGATAAACGGCTCATGGGTTTTTCCCAATGCCGTTTCCAGCCTCGGGGATGATCTGGGCTACACCGTATTCCCGCAGACCGGAGCGATCAAGGGGCCGATTACTTCCAATACCGGCGAGCGAAGCACCAATCCCTACGGCATTTTCGTCAACGCCCAATCCAAGCAGCTACAGAAGGCAAAAGAGTTTGCCGTCCGTTATTCTCTCAAGATCAACGATGAGCTCGTCAAGCTCGGGCTTTCCTCTTACGCACAAACTCCTCAGAAGCCACAGGTGGGAATCAACGGCGCTTACGCCCAGTACCTGAAGGATTTCAAAAATTTCACCTACATTCAGCCATATTGGTATGGGACAATCCCCGCCACCATGGGGGAGGCTTACAGGGATCTCAACCAGAAGCTGTACACGGGAACGCTGTCCTCGTCGCAGTATGTGCAAATGATGGAGCACATTATGCGGAAGCCGTAAGTGGCCCAGACTAAGCATAATTGAGGGTGGAGGGGGGTCTAGGATCTATGCAGGTGCTCCGGTGGTTTCAGGACTTGACCATTCGCAAGAAGCTCCAGTTTATCAATGTACTGATCATTTTACCGAGCATCGTTCTGTTGACCTTCACGTTGTATCAGATGACCTTAAAGCAGGCCGAGGAACGGGCACTACGCAGCTCCGAGCAGAAGATTGAGCTCATTGCGAATACGATCGGGAATTTGTTCAGCGATATCGAAAATTTCTCCAAGCTGTCGATGATCAATAAAACGTTTCAATCCGTGCTGATGAACACAAGTCCGGAGAACAGCGAGCTGCAGCGGCTCGAAGATGTCCAAACGGTATACGAAAGCTTAAATACGCTCGCTGCCGCCAATCCGTATATCGATTCCGTCATCCTTCAATCGGCGGAGGGAGATAGGATATACCACTCGGACAACATGTCCAACGTCACCTTGTCTTCCATCAGCGTGTATCCTGTACAGCAGCTTATTGACGCCAAGGGCACGGCGGTGTGGATTGATACGTTCGAAAGCCCGTTTCTGGTCAACGACCAGCGCAAAAGTCTGATTTCTATCGGCAGACGGGTCATCAATATCAATAACGGGCTATTGGCGGGCTTTTTCTATATTAATGTGGACGAACTGAAGCTATCGGGCCTTTACGGCAGCGGAGGCACCCAAGGCAGGGTTATGATCGTCAACGGCCTCGGCCAAATCGTTTCCTCGAACGACCGGGATATCGTCAACCGCTCGCTACAGAGCCTCTACGGCAGTAACGTTGCTCAGATGAGAAGCTCGGCCATCGTGCACAGCGGCAGGCAGAACGTGCTCGTTTCCTCCAGGGACTTAGGAAAAGAGGGCTGGAGGGCCATATATGCGGTTCCGACAAAAGAGCTGTTGACGGACCAATGGAATATCACCCTGTTTATACTGGGCTTTGGAGGTGCCGGGCTGCTGCTGGCACTTATATTATCCATGATCTTCTCCAACTGGATAACGACCCCGATCACGCAATTGACCAGAGCGATGACTGCCGTGGGCGACGGCCTGCTGGATACACGCACCCCGGTGCGCACCAACGATGAGGTCGGCCGGCTGACCCGGAAATTTAACGAAATGGTCGGCCGCATCCAGGACCTGATGGCCGCCGTCAATGCGGAGGAAAAACAAAAGAGAGTGCTGGAGCTGCGGCTCTCGTACTCGCAAATCAAACCGCACTTTCTATATAACACCCTGGAAATGGTACGCTCCATGGCTTTGATGGTTCAGCAGCGGGATATCGCCAAGGTGGTTAAATCGCTGGCCGATTTCTACAGAAGCTCGCTTAACGGGGGGCAAGAGGTGATCTCTGTGGCGCAGGAACGAAAGCACTTGGAGAGCTATCTTTATATTCAAAAAATGCGGTACCACCATATCGACTACCGGATCGACTTTGACAGCCGGCTGGAGGACAGCCGGGTGCCCAATATGCTGCTGCAGCCGCTGGTCGAAAATGCAATTTATCACGGGCTTCGGAATAAGCGCGACGGGGCGCTCTGTGAAATTTTCGGAGCCTTGGAGGATGACGGCGGGCTTCCGGTCATCTGCTTCACCGTATGCGATAACGGCGAAGGCATGAGCGAAGAACAGCTGGAAAGGATCTGGCATCGCGATCAGACGGATCACGGGCTGTCCAGCTTCGGAATTAGAAACGTGCATGACCGGATCATGCTGCGCTATGGCCCAGGCTACGGCTTAACGATCCGCTCCCGGCCCGGGGAAGGGGTCGAGGTGCAGCTGCGGATTCCGATTATATCGGACAAAGGAATTCCTTAAGGAAAGGAGAGAATGCCGGTGGACCACTTGCAGGTGTTGATTGTAGACGATGAGTATTATTTTCGACAACTGCTTCTCCATCTGATAGACTGGCCGGCACTTGGCTTTACCGTAACGGCTGAGGCCGAGAACGGGGCGGAGGCACTGGAGCTCGCCCATTCCCGGAAATTTGACCTCATCATCGCCGATATCAACATGCCGGGTATGACGGGCCTGGATTTCGTGGAGGCGTTGAGGCTCGCTGCCATTCCGGCTAAGGTCATTTTTATTACGAGCTACGATATATTCGAATATGCCCGCGCCGCGGTCGCCTTGGGGGCATCGCATTATTTGCTGAAGCCGGTCGACGAGGAAGAGCTGGAGAAGGCATTGAAGGAAATCCGGGAGGAGCTGCTGCAGCAAAGGCGGCTATCCGAGACGGCCGCGGGGCTGAAGCTGCAGCTGGAGAGGGCCAAGCCGCTGCTTAGAGAGCAATTCCTGAGGCAGCACATGCTGCACGAGCCGGCGGAGGGTCCGGAAGTGCTTCAGGAGCAGGCCAAGTTCTACGAAGTGCCGGCGAATGCTTGCGGCTATGCCGCCTTGATTGCCGAGATCGATGAATTGGCGCTTCGGTACAATAAAGAGCAGGAGCGTCAGCTTTGGCGGTTCGCGGTCAAAAACATTGTACAGGAAACGATGGAAGCCTCAGGGGTGTACTGCGCAGCCATCGACGGCGATGACGGTAAAATTGCCGTTTTTCTGGCCCTTCCCGAATTCGGGAGCTCTCGGCTCACAGAGCTTTGCGAGCGGGCACGGTCGTTCATCAACGGCCGGATGCGCATCTTCGTCACGTTCGCCGTGGGCCAGATCTATGAAAGCTTAAGCCAGGCACATCTCTCGTATGCAGAGGCACTCTATGTGTTGAAGCATAAATTTATCCAAGGGGGCAACCGGGTTATAGCCTACGCACCCGACCGCGAGGGCTGGGATGGCTTCGTATTCTCTCTGCCGATAGACCGCTCCGAATGGGTCAGTATTCTTCGAAATAACGACCGGGAAGGGCTGCTAACCAAGATCAGGGAAACCTGCCAGCGGCTCATTGACACTCAGGCGGGGAAGGAAATGGCCTTATTTGTGTTAATGGAATGCATTTCACTTGGGAGTGCGATCATCCTTGAACGCGGAGGCTCCCTGCCGAAAGCATGGCTGATGGAAAGCCACCCGCTGTTTAAGCAAATGTACGGAATCGAGACGGTGGATGCCATGGAGCGTTGGCTTCAGTGCTTTTTTGGTGAGTTGGTGGCTGCTGAACTCAGTAAGCCAAGCTCCCCACGGGGCAAAAGCTCCGAGATCGTTCAGAAGGCGATTGGCTATATCCAAGAGCATTACGCCGATGAGGCGGTCACGCTTCAGCTGGCATCAAGGAGCATAGGGGTCAACCCAAGCTATTTAAGTCATATGTTCAAAAAGGAAACGGGCATCGCCTTTACGGAATATTTGTCCGATCTTAGGCTCGAGCGTGCCATGGAGTTGCTGAGAGAGGCTTCACCCGCCGGACTGGTTTCCTTGAAGGTCGTCGATGTATCGCAAAGCGTAGGGTATGCCGACCCCTACTATTTTAGCAGGTGCTTTAAGAAAAAGTTCGGAATCGTCCCAAGCAAAATTTTACAATCGTAAACACAAAAATATTTACGGATAAGCCCAAAAATATTCCATTCAGTCCCAGCCCGGGCGTAGCTATAATCGGTATTGAAAGCGATTACGCAGACGAAGGGATGCAGAGCATGAGCGATTTCAATCTGACGGGAAAGACCGCTCTTATTACCGGCGGATGCCAGGGGCTTGGACTCGAGTTTGCCCGCGCCTATGCGAAGGCCGGGGCGAATGTAGCGGTAACCAGCCGGGACGAACGAAAGGCGCGACAGTACGCGGAGCAGATCCGCTCCGAAACCGGGCGTGACACCTTGGGGATCGCCGTGGACGTGACGGACTATGCACAGGTTCAAGGGATGGTAGGTCAAGTGACGGAAGCGTTCGGACGACTCGACATCCTCGTGAATAACGCCGGAATCAACGTGCGCAAGCCCATTCTCGAGTATGACGAGGCGAGCTGGGATCTGGTGCAGACGACGAATTTGAAGGCGCCGTTTCTGTGCGCGAAGGCGGCGGCGCCGCAGATGATTCGGCAAAAGTTCGGACGGATCATCAATATTTCGTCCATGCTGGGTACGGTCGCTCTTCCCGAGCGTTCCGCTTATTGCTCCAGCAAAGGAGGCTTGATTCAGCTGACGAAGGTGATGGCGCTGGAGTGGGCGGAGCATAACATTACGGCCAATGCGGTCTGCCCTGGTCCTTTTGCCACGGAGCTGAATCAGGTTGTGATGAATAACCCGGCAGCCAATCAATGGTTTCTCGATCACCTGCCGGTCAAGCGCTGGGGCAAGCCTGAGGAGCTGACCGGACTGATGGTGTATCTCGCATCCGATGCGTCCAGTTTTATGACGGGCTCGGCGATTGTGATCGACGGAGGCTGGACCTCCGAATAACGTAACTCCATTCAGGGAGGTAATATCGATGAGATTCGGACTTACGGCTTACGGCACCGTGTACGCCATGGGCATTCACCCGGCGTCGGGACGCGCACGGATCACTGCCCGCGAGCTGCTCGAGAAGGCGGAGCAGTACGGGCTGACGGGAGCGGAAATCCCGCTTGATCTGCTGACAGGCGGCGATGCGGAGGAGACGGGCAGGTACGCGCGGGAGCGAGGGCTGTTTATCAATATCGCCACAGGCGGCTTCGATCCGGAGCACCTGAAGGGAGCGATGCAGCTCGCAAACCGAATCGGGGCGCTAACGGTAAGAACGGTGGTCGGCGGCGCCAAGTTCGGCGGGGACCGGCGCCATATGGCCGGTACCTGGCAGCCGTTTCTAAAGTCTATTCTGCATTCGTTTCAACAGGTCATGGAGGAGGCTGATCCACAAGGAGTCAATCTCGCTGTGGAGAACCACCAGGATTTGGCCTCCGAGGAGCTTCTCTGGCTGTGCGAAACGGTCGGCTCTCCCCAATTCGGCATCACCCTGGACACCGGCAACCCGCTGGCGACGGCAGAGGAGCCGATTGATTTCTTTCGGCGGGTCGCTCCTTATGTGAAGAATGTCCACTTGAAGGAATACGCCATCTATACGTCGGAGGAGGGCTATCGCCTCGTCCGGAAGCCGCTGGGCCAAGGCGTGATCGATTTTCCTGAGCTCATGCGTATTTTTTCTGAGGTAAACCCGCAGATGACGATGTCGATAGAGCACGGGGCATTGGAAGCAAGGCATGTACGGGTGCTTCAGGAGGACTTCTGGACGGAGTATCCTGAGCGTACGGCACGCCAGCTGACCCGGTTGCTCCGGTTCGTGGAGGATCACGCGAGATCGCGGGGAGACTGGCGAACTCCATATGAGAGAGGGGCTTCTTCAGAAGAGATCGCTTCTTATGAGATGGAAGAGCTCCATACCGGCCTCGCTTATTTATCCCGCTTGATGAAGCAGAACGCTTGAACGGCTCCCCATTCAGCGTCCTTATACTATTCCATTCCAGAGGTGATGAGAATGACAACCATCGATTTAAGAGGTAAAAATGCATTGGTCACCGGCTCCGGCCGCGGCCTCGGAAGACAATATGCCAACGACCTGGCGCGCGCCGGCGCCAATGTCATCATTCACGATATCAGCGAAGAAGAGGCAGCACGGTTTGGCGAGACGTCCTCCGGCAGTGCGGCAGCGCAGGAGATCGCCGAGGCGTTCGGCGTGGAAGCATGCTTCATTGCGGCGGACCTGTCCGACCCGGAGCAGGTCCGGGCCTTGATCGATAGGTCGGTAAGCGCGTTCGGTTCGCTTGATATTCTGGTCAATAATGCGGGCGGCGATATCGGCCTTCATACACCGCGGCCGGAGCCGAACGATGCGCTTGACATCTCCGTAGAGGACATCCGTTCGGTCGTGGAGCGCAATCTGCTGTCAACGATGTATGCCTGCAAATTCGCCGGCCTGCATATGCGCGAGCGCCGCTCCGGCAAAATCGTCAATGTGGGCTCTATTGCCGGTCATATCCCGGTACGGGAAGGACTCATCTACGCAGCGGCGAAAATGGGTGTTTCACAGTATACCCGCAGCTTGGCGGAACAGCTGCGCCCCTACGATGTCAACGTCAATTGCATTTCCCCGGCGCCGACCTATACGGCCCGGTTTCGAGCGACGCGTTCTGTACCTGACGAAAGCGGCCGTTCGCGCCTGCAAAAAATCGCCCAGCCTCAGGACATGTCGGACATCGTGATGTTTCTGTGCGGCCCAATGTCCGATGCCCTATCGGGAGAGACGATCGTTTGCTGGAAATAAACCAACCGAAGGGAGATGATGTCGCTTGCTAATCGATCTGCAAGGCAAGGTGGCCGTCGTGACCGGTGCAGGACGCGGGATAGGTAAAGAGATCGCTTACACACTGGCTCGCGAAGGGGCGGTTACGGTCATTACGGATATCAACCAGTCCTATCTGGATGAGGTTCACCGTGAGTTTGCGGAGCTGGGGTATCAGGGAAGCCAGTACCTTTGCGACGTTCGCGATTATGGCCGAATCGAAGCGATCGTTCAGGATATTGCCCTGAGGCATGGCCGGATCGACATTTTGGTCAACAATGCCGGCGTGCTCGGCGGTGGTATGGTCGATACTTTGCCGGAGCAGGTTTGGGATTTGAACATGGACGTCAATCTGAAGGGTACCTTTCTCATGTGCAAGGCGGTTATGCCGATCATGAAAAAACAGCGTTCGGGACGAATCATTAACGCCGCTTCGTTCGCCGCCATTGTACCCTCGATAGGGAGCGCCGCCTATGCTTCCTCCAAGGCGGGCGTCGAGCAGTTCACGCGTGTGCTGGCTGGAGAGCTGGGGCCCTGGAACGTAACGGTAAACTGTTATGCGCCGGGCATGATTCCGACGGATATGAACCACTTCGCAGAACAGCCTCCTGAGCGGCAGCAGCGGCTGCTAGATACGCTGACGCTGCGCCGGTGGGGCAGCAAGGAGGAGGTGGCCAACGTCATTTGCTTCCTCGCCTCCGATCTCGCCGGATACATTACCGGGACGATGATCAATGTCAGCGGCGGCAAGCTGGCTACGCAAATCCCTCGAGACGCCTTCGAAAAGGCCCAAGCCGAGGGAGAATACGATTTGCTTGAGTAATGCCAAAGGCCTGGCGGTGAGCAGATCGCCAGGCTTTCGCTTATTTTGAGGAGGCTTAGAGATGCGTCTAGGACTGTCCGTTTACGGTACTATGTACTCTATGGGGATGAATGAGGCCTCGTCCCGTCCCAGAATCAGGCCGAGAGAACTTATTGATAAAGCACTGGAATTGGGGCTGCAGGGGGTCGAAGTGCCAGTTGAACTAATGAATGGAGAAGACGAGATCGCTATAGGACAATATGCGCGTGACCGGCAAATGTTCATTAGCCTCGAAACGGTAGGATTCGATCCCATTCACTTGTCCGAACAATTGAAAGTGGCCGCTAGGATGGGGGTGCCTACCCTGCGGACCATTGTAATGGGGGCAAAGCTGGGAGGAGACCGTCGGCCTATGGCCGGCCGGTGGAAATCCTATTTGGAAGACATTCATCATGGTCTGAGAAAGGCGACGGAGGCAGCCGAGAAGCTGGGGGTTACTCTGGCGGTCGAGAATCATCAGGATATCGCCTCGGAAGAACTCATTGAGCTCTGTGAGTCGATGGCATCGAATCATTTCGGCATCGTTTTCGATACGGGCAGCACATTGGCAACGGCCGACGAGCCTATCGAATTCTGCAAAAAGGCAGCGAAATATATCAAACATGTTCACTTAAAGGACTACGAGCTCTATATGAGCGAAGAAGGGTTCCGCCTGGTGCGGTGTCCACTCGGGAGGGGAGCGATAGACTTTACAGCGATGTTCGAAGTTTTTGTGGAAAGCTGCCCTGACGTAACTATGGCAATTGAAGTGGGGGCGTTAGAGGCGAGGGAGGTTCGGGTGTTTTCTGAAGATTATTGGCCCGATTATCCCCCGCGTACGGCCGTTCAATTCGCCCGACTGATGCGTTTTATTTTGACGAATGCCAAACTTGGGGAGTGGCGTACTCCTTACGAGCTCGGTAAACCGGAGAGTGAAATCATGGCCTACGAGGAGGATCAACTACAGGAAAGTGTTGCTTACCTTAAACGCACATTGAGCAATTTCAGAACTTGAAACTCGTTATCGAGCGATTGGGGGCCTATTTTACCGAAGGTTCCATAGAGCTTAGTAAGGTATATGGTTTTATCTTCACGCCAAGGCAATCAACGTCGGCTCTCTGAGGTTATCCGGGGGCCGGCGTTTTTGTGTGTCCGGACATTTGGTACAGACGCCCAAAAAATGGGCCTTTGACTCAGTAACAAACGCGGAGCGTCGACCATAAATTGGAATCATGTCGATATGAAAAAAAGTTATTGGAGGTTTATCACATGACCAATTTTCAAAATGAGCTTCAGCAGTTGGATGTTTCGCAGTTCCAGGCAACCGAAATGACGCCTTGGGAGCAGCAGGCTCAGTATTTTGCCGGCCAGTTACCGAACGGCCAAGCGCCGGGGGATCCTTCGCGTCTTTGCGTCGGACTTTGCGCTGGAGTTTGCGCCGGATTTTGTGCCGGCTTTTGCGCCGGATTTTGCGGCGCGTTTTGCGCCGGAGTTTGTGGTGGGTTTTGCGGTGGGTTTTGTGGCGGCTTTTGCGGCGGCGTTCGCTGCCATAGCTGCGCGGGCTTCTGTGGCGGCCACCGCTGCCGCTGATGCCTTCGTCTTCTCTTCCGGATTGCAGTAAACCAAAATCGCCCTTGCACGGAGCTGTGCAGGGCGATTTTCTTTCCGTACGCCCAGCATGGGCGTCATCTTTAGGGTGAAAGTCCCGAACGGGGGCTGGCGAGCGCCTACCGTAGCCAAGAGCAAAGGTGTCCATCGTGAGGTGGAATCTGAAGGAAGCTGGAGGCAAATGCACGAGCCAAGGTACACGAACTCAATTTGAGGCAGGGGTAGTCGGATGAGTCACCGGAACATGATGAAATCCAGAGCCGCCAAAGGCTATCTTTGTAAACTTGAGTGGTTGCGGGCAGACAGATGACGTTCTTATCTGGGGAGGCCTGCGGAGGGCGAAGTGACTTCGTAACCAGAGCCGAGAGGCTCTGCTGAATCCGCAGGAGTCAGCAGAGGCCATAGTACGCAAGATGTTGCAACAGCTTGCGGAAGGGCCGAACCGAAAGGAGAGAGGAAACCGATGCGTTCGCATGAAGAGCAAAGACAGCAGAAAATCTCGCTAGAGAGCTCGCGGCAAAGAGAAGCGGTGAAGCCGTCAGGGTATGCCGAAGCGCCGAGTTCTTCGACGGCACCAGTCGCCCCTTCCTCTCGCAAAGACCAAAACGACCTGCTGGAGCGAATGCTCGAAGGAGAGAACCTTCGGCAAGCTTACAAGCGAGTAGTGCAAAACGGAGGAGCCCCCGGTGTGGACTGTGTAACGGTAGCGGAGCTACAAGCTTACCTGAAAACGCACTGGGAAACGGTGAAAGCCGAACTCCTCGCGGGAACGTACAGACCCTCGCCAGTCAAACGGGTGGAAATCCCCAAACCCGGAGGCGGCGTACGGCTGCTCGGTATCCCGACCGTGATGGACCGCTTCCTTCAGCAAGCGCTTCTACAAGTAATGAACCCGATCTTCGATGCCCATTTCTCATGGTACAGCTATGGCTTTCGCCAAGGGAAACGAGCACACGACGCGGTCAAGCAAGCACAGAAGTTCATCCAAAGCGGCCTTCGATGGGTCGTAGACATGGACCTGGCCAAATTCTTTGGTGCGCCTAGGTAAGCTGGGTGCTTTCAGTGGGTGCGATTCCCACCCGGGTAAAGGGTACAGCCACCCTACCCGGAATCGAGTCTTGAACACGCAAAGGTAACGATGCGGGTTAAGCGTAGA
>NZ_VNJI01000036.1 GCF_007786445.1 Paenibacillus cremeus
TAACATAAAGTTCGGGTGCCACTGACATCTCTCGAATAAGGGATGTCAGCGTTTCTTTTAAAGAGCTCGCGTACAATTCCAATGACAAAACCTCCTCGTTTTTCAAGGGGCTTCGCCACATTTTTTTAACTGCTTGTCAATACCTATTTCGCATTTTTGCGCAAAAAAAGAGCGGGCTATCTTTTCGATAACCTGCTCTTGTTCTTGATTTTGGACACTATGCCTTAACTAAATGACATTGCCTCCTGGATGGGCTTTTTGAGGCTATGACCTCGTGTGCAACCCCATCGTACCGAGGCGCTCCTTTTTGTTCAAACTCCCAATTATTCATATTGCAGGAATTCTAACGGAGTATGTTAGCTGAGCAGCAGATGCACTTTTCGCGCTCGTTTTCTTTTCATTAGCGTTTAATAAGGACAATATTTATAGGGGGATGCCACATGCTTCATCTAGTTATCGGGATTCTTGCAGCATTGTTATTATGGAAAGTACTTAAGGTCACCTTCAAACTAATATTTTGGTTGATTCCAATGGGAATCGTTTGTTTCTTTGTATTCCCACACCTTTTTTGGTTTTTTGGAGGATTTGGGTTCTTGGCATTAGGACTACTTGGCACACTCTTATTAATTGGAATCGCAGGCTTATTCTTTTCATTTGATAACGACTAGATAACTTATCAGAGTACTCAGTCCTAATCTGCATTAATATGTGTTTTTTTAAATGGCTGGGCGGCACCACCGATGCGCCGGCGGCCGATCTGTTGATCGGCCACTTCGTGCAGTTCCACGTCATGGAGGGTATTATCGATGCACGTAAGCATATCGATGTTGCATAGCTACAAATCCTGTGAGCCGCCTCGTCGGCAATCCCTACCCGAGGCTGGCGAGGCGTTCGAACTGGAGCAACCGTTATATCAATTACGTTGGCTGACAGGGAACGCTAGTGCAGCAGTTTCGGTGCCCTGCGATAGCTGTAAGTGTTTCTGGACGAGCTACTATTAATGCCGGCATCCAGTGGCGTTTATCACCTTTGGTGGAATTTTCCGGAGGAAGATTGAGATGATGTGAATTAAAGACGGTATGGCTGCTCAGCCTTCAAGTCGGAAGGTATATGGTGCCATGGCAAAAGGTCGAGATCATTAACGTGATTTGATTCTCACCTAATTCTAATATTGTTTGCTCAGAGCATATGGTCTGCCGCCTATGTAGGATCTCGTTGAAATCATATCATGATATGGTCAAACTCATGATACCTCTCGCTCGTCAAAGATAATGGGGGAGAGCTTTTTATTTTATGAATAGTCATAACACATCACTATTACACCCCATTAACCAGTCTTCAATTTCGTATATGTAATGATGGATGTAACAGAATGAATGAAATATAAAATAAAAGGAGCTGCCGTTGTAATTGGTCGGGGCTCCTTTTGTTGTTCATTTATTGCTAGTTTTGAGTATTCGTTTTGCTTTGTTTAGAGGATTTGATTTGTCTAACCGGTTTGACTTGTTTAGACGTTTTGGTTTGTTTAACCTTTTGTTTTTTCTCGACCGTCTTAGTATGGCTTGTTTTGGAAACCGGAGTGCTTGTTTTGTGCGTGCTGTGCTGTACCGTTGCTTTTTGCGAATGCTTGTACGACCCTGCAGCGGGGGCAGCATAAGCAGAAGCTGCGCCAACCGTTAAGGCAGAGAAGACAACACCGGCTGCAATAATCTTTTTAGCCTTGTTCATCATGAGATTCCTCCTTTAACATGTTACTGTATTTTCCATTATACTCCTTGTCCAAATTTATACAAGATTAACAAGGAAGCAATACAAATAAGGCATAATGCTATCGAAAACATGCGTCAACATTAAGCCTTGAATTAAGCTTCTTAAAATTCGTGATGTACTTGACCAGTTTACAATTTTTTAGCCAGTAACGATCTTGAACTTTCATGGTATGACTTTTCCGATTTATTATTTGAATGTAAATGTTAATATGTCGATCTGAAGAATAAACCTTCATTAGCTCTGCATCCCTTAAGTAGATCATTGCAGTTCGGATAATGCAGGTAAGCCATTCCATTAGGGAAGGACACGACGTGAAGTCGCATAGTGCGCGCTCCACCAGCCGGTATTCAAGTCCGAAATGGTTACTCCAGGCCTGCCGTAGGTGTGCATAATTTTTCCATTACCGATGTAAACGGCTACGTGATGGATTGGGGAATAGAAGAATACCAGGTCACCCGGCTGCAGCTGGTTTCTCGGGACGTAAGTTCCCACCTGGGATTGCTGCCTGGAAGAGCGAGGGATATTAACCCCATTGATTCGGAAAATATATTGAGTGAATGATGAACAATCGAACGAGCTTGTATTGCCGGTTTGCGCGCTGAATTGATAACGAACTCCCATAAACCTCCGTCCTGTGGAAATGATATTTTGTGCAGTGGATGACGATACGGACGCCGCATGTGCCGGAGCCGTATTCAGCAGCAAGCTGCCCGGCGCAAGCATGGAGAGGCTCAAGGTGATCCCTACTAATGTTTTACATTGACATTTATCACAGCATCTGGAGAAAAAGTATGAGGCACAACGCAAAAAAAAGCCACTAAACATGGGTGGCCAAAATACTAGAATAAACTTGCAAAACGTTGTACTAGTATGTCAAAATCAACGTGGATTCGTTCTTGACCTTTGTTGTTTCTCGTACGTGTTTGGCAACGAGTATGGAAAAGGCGCCGCGGACCATTTTACCGTGGGTGCAGATTTTATCGTCACTCATATTTTCTTTGCTAGTGTCTCATGGGCTAGTTCAACTCCCTCCTTAACCCTAGAAGAAACATTTGGGCTGAGCACGCATATCATAGCATCCTAATAAGGAGGAGGCTAATCATGCATTGGTTTTCCATTTTGGGAATTGGAATCGCAGCGAATTTAGATAATTTGGGGATTGGTGTTTCATTTGGAGCCCGTTCCATCAGAGTGACTTTGATTTCAAATTTGATTATTGCCGTTTTGTCCATGATCGCAAGCTATATTTCTATTACGCTAGGCAGTTTCGTTTCCAGCTATATACCTGGCAATCTAGCAAACTGGTGTGGCGGGATAATGATCATCCTCTTGGGGCTTTGGGCAATTCGAACAGAGCTTCGTAATGCTTCAATTGTACGCGAAGAACACAGTGCTAACCCCATTTCAAACCTATTAGAGCATCCCCAAGAAGCGGATAAAGATAGAAACAATATTCTGACTTGGAAGGAGTCATTTGCTCTAGGAACTGCACTCGCTTTGAATTGCCTTGCTGGTGGATTTGGTGCCGGAGTGACAGGCTTATCACCTTTGGCAACCACCATTTCCATAGGTATCTTTTCGCTGCTCACCATGGCTATTGGCGTTCGGGCAGGTCTCAAGCTATCACAAACCTGGCTTGGAAAATGGTCCAATTTAATCGGCGGTATCATACTTATCGGCATTGGACTATATGAAGCTTTAGTTTAATGACGCGCTAGAATTCGTGCTCCATCTTTTGTTTGAAAGCGGCTAGTGTTTCGAAGGCGTCGACTCTTATTCTTTGTAAATTGTATTGGTCGAAATTCGGATTGCTACGTCCTTTTTTTATACCGAAAGCAATTTGGTAATGGGCTTGACTCACATTGTTCTCTACTCTCAAATTTGCTTTTCCTGAAGGATAGCAAAATACGTTAACGTTCTGATGCAAGCGCTCTTCCAGCACTTGTTTGGATTCTGTCAGTTCTTTTACCAAAGCCGTACTGGATATGGTTGTCAGATCGAAATGATGAACCCCATGAGATTGAATATCCACAAGTCCGCTGGCCTTCATCTCTTCGAGTTGCTCCCAAGTCACGTAGCCCGCTTTTCCAATGTATCCCGTTGAGATAAACAGGGTCATTTTTATTTGATACCGTTTTAAAATTTGGTATGCTTGATTGTATTGATTCAGGTACCCATCATCAAAGGTAAGCACAAGCGGATGCGGAGGCAATGATTTTTTGTGATTCCAGCCTTCAATAAGCTCAGACGCTGTAATGAAAGAAAATCCGCGCTCCTTCAAGGCGATCACTTGCTGTTCAAATTTTTCAGGCGTCAAGCATAGGTCATTTCGGGGTTCAGCAGAGGAAATGGAATGATACATGAGTACTGGAACGGAAGGTAAGTGCTGAGAAGCTGGATTACCCAGCATGAGCAGCCACCATAGAGTGAAGAGAGGCAACAGCAGTTCTCCTTTATTAAGTTTTTTACTTATTTTATCCTTTAATCGGCAATCCATTCTTGGCACTAGTCAGACCATTTGTAAAAACTATAATCACCATAAAAGGAAGAGTTGCGAGTGTTCAAAGAGCTTGTACATCGTGCGAAAAAAATTGATTTTATCATTATCGGGATATTAGTTTGTTTTATGGGGATCAGCACCGCGGTCATCTTCAGTGCGACCAATAATACCAAATACGCAGGACTGCATGTAAATAACCTGGTCATGTTTGCAGCCATGTTTGTTCCTATGCTGCTCTTGGCTATGCTCGATTACCGAGTCGTGGTGCGGCATTTATCCCTAATTCTATATGCCATCGGAATATTGCTTTTAGTCTTTGTCATGTTTAAAGGTATGAACATCAACGGCTCGCAGCGATGGATCAATCTCCAGTTCATGCAGTTCCAGCCTTCCGAGCTTGTAAAGGTGTTTGTGATCTTACTTCTAGCAAAAATGCTGGAAAATCGGAAGGGTGAGGATCTCCGGCTATTCCAAGACATCTTGCCGATGCTCGGGGTGATGGGAGTTCCTTGCCTGATCGTTATGAATCAGCCGGATCTGGGGACATCCATCGTTTTTATATGTATATTAATTGGGATGCTGTGGATCGGCAAAATTCGCATCAAGCATGGATTAGCCGGGTTCGTTGTGCTCGTTGGGATCATAGGTAGTATCACATCGTTGTATTTTGTTGATAACTCATTGTTTAATAAGCTTGTAAAACCGCATCAGCTTCATCGAGTGCAAACTTTCTTGAACCCGGCTATTGATCCTGACCAAAGCTACCATGTAGTCAACTCGATCAAGGCCGTGGGCTCTGGTGAGTTAATGGGGGAAGGCTTCCTACGCGGCAAAATGATACAAGGCGGATACATCCCATATGATTATGCGGACTCGATTTATGTGGTCATTGGTGAAGAATTTGGCTTTGTTGGATCGGCGGTGCTCTTGATGTTTTACTTTGTTTTGATTTACAGGATGATCCTCATTTGTATCGCATCGGAAGATTTAGCCGGCTCTTATTTGATCATCGGAGTAATTTCCATGTTTACGCTGCAAATTTTCGAGAATATAGCGATGCATACGGGGCTTATGCCACTTACCGGTATTGCACTCCCATTCGTTAGCTACGGAGGCAGCTCTCTTGTAACCAATATGCTGTGTATGGGCCTAGTACTTAGTGTATCAGTTCATAGATTAAAATGAGGTGACGTCACGATCGTAATTTACAATACTGACACGAAACAAATCACAACGGAAAAGGTAAGAAAACCGAAGGAAGACGAGGTGGTATGGATCAGACTTCGGTCTCCGGATGCTGCAGAAACCAGACATGTCCTAGCGGAACTGTTAAATGGTCACCCACTCATGGTTGAAGATTGCATTAAGCTGAATCAGCGTCCCAAAATGGACAAGTATCCGAATCACATTTTCATTTCATTTTTCGCTATTGACCAGCAGTACAATCCGCTCGAAATTGCTCTCGTCACCGGTCCCAACTATGTGGTGTCGATTTATAAGCAGGATATCCCAGTGCTGGACAGCTTATATGAGGAATTCCAAACGATTGCAGAAAAGATGGAGTTTTCCGCCCAAATTTTATACCATATCATGGATCAATGCGTAGATGAGTACGTTCAGATCGTAGACCATATGGAAGACAAAATCGAGGAATGGGAAGAGGCGATTCACGAAAATCCTTATTCCAAAATAGCACAAGAGGTTTTTCGACTTAAAAGGACTACACATGCGTTGCGGAAAATTTTTATCGAGGAACGAACCCTATTGGGCAGCATGACGCATCAGCAATTTCCGTATACCTTGCCTGAAGCAGATGTCTATTTCGTGGATGTTTATGACCATCTTACACGGGTGGTAGATTCTATTGATTTGTTTCGCGATTCATTGAACGGTTTATTAGATATGCAAATTTCCATGAAAGGGGATCGCATGAATGAAATTATGAAGGTCTTGACGATATGGAGCACGATTTTCCTGCCCTTATCCTTTGTGGTTGGGCTTTACGGTATGAATTTGAAGGGGATACCGGAGTATGATTGGGATTTCGGGTATGGCTATGTTTGGGCTCTGATGATCGTTATGGTTCTAGTGATGGTTGTATATTTTAAGAAAAAAAAGTGGATTTAGACAATGGGAAGTTGTTGACAGTAACTGACGCCAGAGATTATTATAAATAAGTATTTGAGATGTCCTCGTTAGGTGAGGCTCCTATACGAACACACGCCACTGCCCGGAAACATCGAAAGATGCCAATGGGTTGAACAGAAATTGCCGGATTAAGGCTCTTTTTAATGTGGCTGAAGAACCTAGGTTCTTTTACGTCGTATAGTGCCAAAGCTCGACTTGGGGGGAATCGGTTATTTGCATGTATATTTTTCCATGCAAAAAAACGCCCTTCAGTTAAGCTGATGGGCGTTTTTATTTTTCATAGTCTAGGCGTTGGTTGTGGCATGACTCCAGTTTAAAGAATAGATTATGGAGCCATCACAAAATTAAGATATGGAGAGGAGTTAGACATCTGATGGGTAGTCGAAGTTTAGCTGAACCGGAACCAGAACCAAAGAGTCTATTGGCAGTCGGGTTAAAACTAAATACCTTATTTGAGTATGGATGCGGCTCCTCTCCTACGGGGTAAAGTTGAATCAGACTGCCTTATTACAAGGAGGTAGTCCGAATGGCCAAAATGAATTTTTTCCACAAAAAAACGGAAACTAAGTTGGCAGCTCATATCCAAGGCTTTGATATTGAGTTAAATCAGGAAAATACTCGTCGCATTGATCGATTAGTGGACAGCTACGAAAAGAGTATCCTAGCCCACTTAGATGAAGCATATCAAAGAAAGACCCGCTGGTCTGACCGCCTTGCGGATCGAATCGCCTCTTTTGGCGGCAGCTGGAGATTTATTATTTATTTCGCCATCTTCCTATTCGTCTGGATCTTGTGGAACACGTTTCCCTTTAATAAATCTGCCCATTTTGATGAACCGCCTTTTATTCTTCTTAACCTGTGCCTATCGTTTATAGCAGCTTTCCAAGCCCCGGTTATTATGATGAGTCAAAATCGACAGGCTTCACGGGACAAACACGAGTCTATTATCGACTTTGCAATAAACTACAAGGCAGAGCAAGAGATCGATGATATGCAGAGCCATCTTCATCGAATTGAGGGCGAGTTAATAGAGGTCAAAAAGCTTTTACTGGAATTGAAACAACCAAATGGATGAGCGATCGAAAGGAGCAAACGTAATCTTAACGGAGCTCCTTTTCTGTGTCTTCGCACCTTCCAGCTAACCCCCCTCAGAACCAAAGATATTCCGCCTCCGATTTTTTCCCACAGTAGTGACCCAAGACGTACCCTTGCATATAACCGCACAATTTCTTGCGAATATATTCGGAGAACAAGTATTCGGCCAATGTGTTTAAGGCTATCATTTACGGTAAATTAACATTCTTATAGAGCTATTTAAAAATAATCGTTATTATAATAGACTTTCCATTTGCTTATGATTCACCCAAGATCCAAGGGGTTGATTAATTATTAAGTATCATCCAGTTTCCAATATCGGACCGACATTATCGACAAAACACTGTTTCCTATAAGAACCTTTAGAGTATGCGGATTTTGAAGCTGCTTCTTTTTTGTCATTTTGTGGTGCGTTGCTAGCGCTGCATGGATGGCGAACGCATATGTAGAGAAATATTATAAAGGACTTGTCCGGCGACACAAATATAGGTGCATAATCGTTTTACGACTGTCAAGAGCCATCTGAGGCAACGAAAAGAATTAAAATTGCTGTAGTGCACTATTCATGACAATTGAATAGAAATATTATTATACAATACATATTGGCATGTGGTATATCCCCTATATTTATTTCGTTCCTCCCCCCGTCTGGGAGGATTTTTTTATGTTGAAATTGTCTTTATAGTAGGACGAGAGCGACTATTTGTCGAAGACTCCTTAACAAAAAGAAAGTTCGTGTTGTAAATTAGCAATCGGGGTAGGGACAATACAAAGCCAAGGACAAGGTACTTGAGCTTATTGTATGTTTAAGCACACTTGCATTTCCGGTGCAAGAAGCAGGTAAACCAGTGACTTCTTAAAACTGAGAGGATTGGCAATTGCAACTCTTTGTTACTGCCCGGATAGCAGTCCCAGCTTGCTGCCAAGCAACATGATGAATATGCAGCTCAGCACAAATCAAATTTGCAAAAATTTGCCGGAAGAAGTTGAAAGGGGGGAGTTAACAATCGTGGTGATTTATTCCTGTTGTGGTAAAACAATGTACTACAAACGTAGCTTAACTAGCAGTAAATATGAATTTTATGTAGAAAGAGAAGGCAGCTCATACAAGATTAAATCATTGGGCGAGGTGTTCTTGCATGTTTCAAGGAACTTAAAAGGCTTATTCAAACTGTATATATGTTTTAAAATACTTATCGTCATTACGCTAGTCATATTTGATTTAGATTGACTGAGTCTCCATTATGATTTTACGATTTTATTGATGTTTGTCTTCTACCGAGTGTAACAGTAATAAAAAGGTTGAATCACTTGATAATGAAGAATATGGATGTAATAACATTTTTGGTAATGTAGCTACAATCTCCAATTATAATTTCTTTATCAATGACTCTTGGGTTGATAACTCAAACCAAGAATATCCGTAACTATCCTTTAAAGATGTAACTTACTTACCTATGACTTGGGATATTACTAAAGCGTTAGGACTTCAGACAAGTTGGGACGAAGCACGTTGGTGGTTTAGTGTGAAAAGGCAATAATACAGTAATTTCTTATATCGAAGCATGAGCTTAATCGTTCATGCTTTTTACTTTTTCTCTGTGAAAAAGAACTAATTTCAAATTTACTACAAGTAGACCAAATGTACTGATCGAGATATGATTTAATGCGTTGACGTTAGCGAATCCAAAAATAAGAGCTTTATCAATATTTGATAGATAGGAAAGCGAAGACTGGTAAAATTCATGATGATAATCCCATAGTCAACAAATGTCGGGTGACAGAGCTTGAATTCTTCCGGGTTAATGTTCTGTTCGCGAAATTGATCGTTTTTCATCAAAAATTAAGGTTTGCATATTAAAGTAGATCAGAGTGTGTATAGAAAGAGGTGAATCAATTTGTCACAAAATCAAGTAACCAGTTTATCCTGGCCTGAAAGTCTGCCGTCTCGTGTTAAGCCGCGATACAGGCGCTTTGCGCGTTTATTCATATATGTAATCCTGCTAGCCGTTTTACTGTTTGTCGGGTGGTTCTACTTCATGCCCTCCGGTACGTCGTGGCGCTATATGCTTGCAGATACATTGATCACTTCTCAACATCGCGAATATGCCAAATATTTGATTGGTCAGGATGAGTTGAACCACAGAGTCGATGATTATATGAAGAAATTCGATGCGATGGGTACGATAAAGGATAATCATAACGTTGCGCTTGCTCCAAAAAAGAATAACGCAGTTGATGTAGAGCCGATTTCGGGTAAAAGCTTTAAAGGCTACATGCTCATCGTTCATAACCCGCAAATGATTCGCGTTGTGACGACCAGTATCCCCGGACAAGGCGAGCAAATTCTCAGTATGGTCAAGCGAACCGGTGCTATTGCCGGCGTAAACGGAGGTGCATTTGACGATCCGAACTATGACGGCAACGGCTTTAGACCTATCGGTGTCGTTATGTCTGGCGGTAAGTTATTATACAGCGACGGGGGCATGGAAGACCCTGTTAATGTTGTTGGGATTGATCGGAATGGGCTTATGGTGGCTGGGCGTTATAAACCTTCGGAATTAATTAAAATGGGGGTAAAGGATGCGGTTTCTTTTTCACCCAAATTCATCGTGAATGGTAAAGGACTTATCAAAAACGAAGCTGACGGATGGGGTATTGCGCCCCGCACCTGCATGGCTCAAACGAAGGATGGAACGATCATATTTTTAGTAATTGACGGAAGACAGCCCGGTTATTCAGTCGGCGCAACGCTTTATGACGCACAGCAGCTGCTCTTGGAAAAGGGTGCGGTCACCGCAGCCAATCTGGATGGCGGTTCTTCTTCCGTGTTAGTTAAAAATAATGCGGTGGTTAATCACCCCTCCAGCAGCTATGGGATGAGATATTTGCCAACAGCCTTCTTAATATTCGACCAGCCTGACAAAGTAAAGGTTGACAACTTGTGGAACGGCGTAGATATGTCAAAATTCAACTCTGCCTACAAGCCGTTCGCGTCGCCAAATACATCTCACTCAGCAGCGCCGGCTCAAAGGCGACAGTGATAGGCTTTGGTTCGTTCACACTACCCGGAGCTGAAAGGCAGCGTTTAATTCGAACGAAAGTTAAATTGAGGAGAAATGAGGATTGCCATAGACCAGAAATAGACAGATCTTTCCTTGGCTTTAATCTCCGCTTTTCTTCTCGGCTTTCCTTTGATAAGATATATGTGAGGCAAACACGTAGTTCAAACCGCGTCAGGTCCGGAAGGAAGCAGCGCTAGAGCAAAGGGTTGTGCCTTTTCTAACCTACATCATGTTACTAGTTACCAAGTCCGCATTAATGGGACTGTTGACAAAGTCCTTAGCTAAATAAAATGCTGATGATTCACTACAATATATAGTGGATCATCAGCGTTTTTAATTCCATATATTGTATCACCAAGAGGTGAAGTGCCGTTTGTCAACAGTCCCTTAATTGCGGGCTTTTTTTATTTCATCCATTCAATATGATGCCAAGAACTTCAGCCGTTTGTCTTCATCATTGAAGGTTCATTAAGGTTAAATAAAGTAGAACTTCATAATAAAAGAGATTCCGCCCGAATAACGAGTACATCATCACTTCGATTTTTTGCTGTCGATCATACAAGGTTCATGCTAGTTAATCTACCTTAAATAAAGTTACTCTTGGTAAAGGATGTTACTCTTTAAGAAACTTAATTCCTATACTAGTCGAGTAGACTTTACTCATTTGAAATTACATTTGAAATCACATGACTTGATTAGTTATTACAATCTCGAGGGCCGTAATCAAAAACTGCTTTACGGCCTTTGCTAATGTAGCTTATAAATCCATAATTGACATGTAAAATTTAGTAGGCTATTATGCGCATATATAGGGGCAGTTTTATAAAGTATCCTATAGGAGGGATTCACAATGATTTCAGTATTTAATCAACAGTTTAGAGAAGAAATTATTAATTTAATATTGCATGTTCAAAACGTTGAAAACGATCTAAATATTACCATCGAAGAACAACCGGATTTATTAGATATTGAAACTCACTATTTACATAATGGGGGACAATTTTGGGTAGCTCTAGATAATAAGGAAAAAGTCATTGGCTCGATAGGATTATTAAATCTTTCCAATGAGATTTCGGTTTTAAAGAAGTTTTTTGTATATGAACACTATCGAGGTAAAGAACATTCTATTGGGCAAAACCTGTTTAATGTACTTGCTGAGTATGCGAAAGCGCAGGGAACAAAAACCATTTTGCTGGATACACCTTCTATAGCAAAAAGATCACATCGCTTTTATGAAAAAAATGGATTTATTCAAATTCACAAGGATGAATTGCCAATTCAATACGATTATCCTGATAGAATATCCTTACTATACCGACTCGATCTTTCCTAGTTTCACAATGTGAGTGTATATAGTCTTATTTAAAAAGTGCCAAAGCTGTTTAGAGATATTGGTATTGACTTGACTACTGGTCGGAGTCAGAACGCTTTGACTTTTTAGTATTACACAACAAGTCATTTCGTAATTTACATGGGCTGTTACTAGCTCCGCGGTAATCAATTATATTGACCCAAGGATAACAAATTAAGTATGTCAGTTTCTTCATTCAGAGTTTGTAAATTAAGGAATAGAAATCCTTGTGTTAAATTCATTTTCTTAAAACTCGTTGGCCAACTACCAGGAGGTAGGCTTACAACAAAACAGAAACAATCAGCGCATCGAAGTGCGCTGATTGTATTGTCGTTCCAATTTAGGGCAAGGATACATGTAACTCATTAATTTTATCGCCAGAAAGCCTAAATGTGTGTTTCAAAAAGAAAGGACTGGGTAAATTCGTTTTATCAAAATCGCCGTCAAGCGACGCGATAACGGCGTACACGCCATCATGTTCAATGGCATCAGTTATTTCAAAGCGAACGTGAGATCCAAAAATATCAGTTTTACTCCAATTTCGAATGGCTTCCAGACCTTTAAACTCCCGATTAAAGTCAAAAACATAAGCATCTTCGTTAAATGCAGCAAGAAATGAATCTAGCTGTTCCTCGTTCGATGCATGAAAATATGTTTTTACGGAGTCTGGTAATTGAATCATATTTAACTCCTCCTTTTTATAAATGACCAGAAAAACCGATCAAACTGTCGGTATCGTACCACCGTCAATGACATACTCGCTTCCCGTAATGGAAGCTGAGCGATCGGATACCAAGAAAGCTGCAAGCTCCGCAACTTCTTCGGGTAACCCCGGACGACCGATTGGAATGCCACCAAGCGAGTCCATAAGCTCCTGTAACGCCGCATCGCGGCTACCAGCAACCGTCGCGATCCGGTCGATCATCCGATCGGCTGCTTCCGTTTGAATGAAGCCTGGCGCAATCGTGTTAATTCGAATCCCTTTTGGCGAAAACTCCTTAGACAAACCTTTGCTGTAATTGGTCAACGCTGCTTTTGATGCAGCGTATGCTAGGGTTGTTTCATACAGTGGCAATTTTCTCTGGATGGAGCTTACATGGATGATGACACCCTTTCCTTGCGCTACCATCATTGGTAGTACACTTCTATCCAATCGGACTGATCCAAGCAAATTCATGTTCAACGTTTCCAGCCAATCTTCCTCAGTTAAGGCCAATGCACCACCGGGAGGCGTAGAAGCTCCTCCAACCGTATTTATGAGAATGTCGATGCCGCCTAACTTCTCTTTCACGGCTTCAACAAGAATCGCAGTGCCTTCGCGCTTGGTGATATCTGCTTGAATGAAGTGAACTCCAGGAATATCATAATCCGTCGGGATTGAACGGGCCGTTGTGAGCACTGTGGCTCCAGCTTCGGCCAAGCGCTTCACAATCGCATAGCCCATCCCTTTTGTTCCACCGGTTATTAATGCTCGTTTTCCTTTAAATTCATGCTCATAAGAAGAAAAATTCATTTTGTGTATCCTCCATAAAAATTATTCTTGATCGCAAGTATTAGCATACCCCTGCATTAAAGATAATTCTAATTGATAATAATTATAAATATTATTATTTTATTTCATGAAAAATTCAGATCACAATAATATATTTAACGATTATAGAAGAAGATATATATGATCACCTGAAATTGCTAATCTTAATTTGATACTTTGACTCCAGGACGAACAACGCGGATTGCAATAATCGCAGCAATGGCTACGCCAAGTGCACCAAACCACACAACAGAGCTTATTGGCATATTTTTAAGCGCAATACCGCCAAGACCAGCACCAATTGCCATGGATAGCTGCTGTGTGGAAGAATATAAGCTGATCATAATGCTGGATGCTTCCGGAGCCTGACTTACAAGGTTAACCTGCTGGGTTGGACCAGAAGACCATAGTGACAAGGACCAGAGCACCAGGACTAAGAGTACAGCCACAATGGAGTGGGCACTTAGCGCTAGAAGAGCGAGAGAGATGGCGTGAATAATGAGTCCCGAAAGCAATGTTTTTCGTACACCCCATTTATCGGTTGCAGAACCACCAATTTTAGCCCCGATCATACTTGCAAGTCCAAACATGAATAAAGCCACGCTGATCGTATTTGTGCTCATATTGGCCACGTTCAGGAGAAATGGTGTGATATAAGTAAAAGCAATCGAGTACCCTAGAATCCAGAAGAAAATCACAATGAGCGCCATTAAAATTCTTGGATTTTTAAGGAATGCGAGTTGTTTAGCTAATGGTATAGGTGCTTCACCCTCCGTGCGTGGAATAGCAGCCATCAAAATGAAAACAGCAGCTACGCCAAGAATGCCCAGTGCAGCAAAGTTTAATTTCCAGTTCATGTTCGCGGCAACCAATCTTCCAAGTGGAATACCGATAACAAAGGATGTGCTAAAGCCCATCACCACTGTAGAAATAGCACTACCAATCTTTTCAGGCTTTGCTAATTTTGTAGCCATTGTGATTGCTACGGTGAGAAAAATACCCGCACTGAGAGCAAGGACAATTCTTTGATAGAAGCAGAGGTAAGTATCCTGGCAAGAAAATAACCATGGCATTACCGATGACAAATGTAACAAGTGAAGCAATAAGTAGCGTCCTTCTATCCATTCACGCCGTTAAAGCTACGAGAATCGGTGTACCGACTGCGTAACTGAGTGAGAAGATAGAAATCAGTTGACCTGCGGAAGCAACAGATATTCCTGTATCTTTAGCAATGATATCTAAGAAACCAGCGATAACATATTCAGAAGTTCCAACGAAGAAGGTAACGATCGCCAGAAGTACAAATTTTAATGAGTTCGACATGTTTATACCCCTTTATATAAAGTGTTAGTTCATAGCCTCTGCATCTAAATCTGATTAATTGGCAGCACAGAACACACTTGTTTCGCTAATAGGTTATCCAACGAAAAAACAGATAGAACTGCATGCATGATCATCCTTTCTGAGCAGAATTGTTTAAGCTGTGAGTACTTTCATCCGCAACACTTGAATTATCATAACAACGTACATTCAATCAGTCTAATGCATGATATCTATGTTATATATTAATTATTTTCATGTGATAATACGGTTTTCGAGAATGAAAAAAGGACGCAACGGATGCGTCCTTTCTTCAAGTAACATCAATGTACGGTAATTGCACCCTCATTGGTTACTATTGCTTCAATCAAATACGGTATGTATGATGGTAACAGAAATTAGGTCGAGAAGAAGTTTAGGAGGAGCCTATGGAACTTACACAATTAGAGTATTTCTTGGAAGTTGCCAGAATGGAGCATTTGACGAAAGCGGCAGAATCATTATCAGTTACACAACCTGCTCTAAGTCATTCGATTTCAAAACTAGAAGCTGAGCTCGGTGTACCTTTATTTGAACGTAAGGGCAGAAATCTTCAGATTAATCGATACGGCACAATGTTTGCGAAGCGTGTAGAGACAATATTGAAAGAAGTAGAGCGTGGAAAACAGGAAATTGAAGAATACTCCAGCCCTGATTCAGGAGTCATTCATCTTTCATATTTAAATATCTTGGGAGTTGATTTTATTCCACATCTTATTCGTGAATATCAACAAGCCAATCCCAAAATCACTTTTAAGTTGACTCAAGGAGACAAAGGATTGATTCTAGATCGGGTTGAGAGCGGTGATTCAGATTTAATGATAACATCTGAAAGACCTGTGGACGATACATATGAATGGTTGTCGATTCTCACCCTACCTCTGTATCTCATCGTCTCAACAGAGCACCGGCTTGCCAATCAGGAATCCATTAGCTTGAAGGAGATAACCGGAGAGCCTTTTGTAGGTTTAAAGCAAAACTGTTCGCTAAAGGATTCACTCTTGGCCCGTGTTCATCATATGAATTTCACTTTAGTCTCCACTTACGATGCTGAAGATCTACCAACAGTGGCAGGCTTCGTATCGGCAGGTCTTGGGGTATCTGTATTGCCAAAAACAGCTGGATTGGAACTGAAAGGCTTAAGATGGATTAAAATTGAGGAAAAAGGCTGGGTTTGGGAAGTTGGTTTGCATTACAAAAAAAACAGATTCCTATCGCCGGCTACTCAAAATTTCGTTAGGTATATTGAAGACAAGTTTAATTAAGTATTCTCTCTTAAGTGCAAACTAGCGCTAATGCCCCTTTTTCATTACTTATTTTAATAGATATTATGAAAACTATAAATTATACAACACTAATTCTGATGTGTATAGTTACTTTAGGAAGAGCCCATGTCACTATTTTAGCTACAAAGGGATTTCTTCACATTTATTATTGAAAGGACTTGATGTTTCAATGTCAGCTTACGTTATTTTTATCAGAGAGAAAACAACTAATATAGAAGAATTAGAAATCTACGCCTCTAAAGCGCCATCCGGCCTTGCGGGGCATTCTCTGAAACCTCTTGTAATGTACGGTACGCATGAAGTCATTGAAGGACCGGACGTAGAGGGAGCAGCTGTTTTGGAATTCCCAGGGATCGAGGAAGCTAGAGCTTGGTATTACAGTCCTGCTTATCAAGATGCTGTCAAGCATCGACTGAAGGGCGGCACTTATCGAGGCATGATAGTGGAGGGCTTTTCGAAAGAATGATCGGAAATATGAAAGAAGATTTCGTATTCCTTTTGTTTGACAAACAACACTTGATGCTTTTATTGAATTGATGAATAAGTGCCCTGAAGATCAACGTAAAGTAGTTCCTAATGGTTTTGAAACTAATCTCCATTGGCACTTAGGACATGTTCTCACCGTTACAGAGTTCCATGCTTTTGGTTCTATCGGGAATGGTTGCAGTTCTAGCTGCTCAGCTCATGCGAATGAAATATTGCATACTGGATAAACTATGCAAATACTTCATTTGTCAGGGCGGTGGATTTATGCGTTCATTTCTATGGCGAAGTGTAATGAAGGAAATGGAAAATACAACGGAGGATCAGCCTGAAACCAATTCAGAGCAGGATCTTCAGAAGTCGCTAAGCGATAATTTACGAGAAAACGAGCAAACATTAAGAGGGGTATTTCATCAGTGTTCAGACGTTGTATTCCGCTTGATTTCGGTTGAGAATCAACCTGAAGTACTAATGGTTTACGTCGATGGTTTAGTGGACACCAAAGCAATGGAACAATTCATTCTGCGCCCCCTAATGTTAAGAAATCCCTCTTTTGTTGAAGGACCCCATTCACACCTTGGCAAGGTACTCGAGGAGCACCTTGTCTTTATAGCGCAAACAAAGGTTGTAACGAATTTTCAGGATCTAGTGAATGAAGTTTTCAAAGCCCATGTTGCCATATTAACTGAAGGCGAAGGTAGGGCTTTATTAGCCGATGCCGGCGGGTTTGATAAGCGTTCCATTGAAGAGTCAAAAGTGGAAAACGTTATCCAGGGACCAAGAGACAGCTTTACTGAGACCTTGCGTACCAATACGATGCTGCTGAGACGAAGAATTCCCAGCGCTCGATTAAAACTGGAATCGTTCACGATCGGAGAATTGACTCGTACGGATACAGCGCTAGCTTATGTTGAAGGGATTGCAGATCCGGATTTGCTTGAAGAAGTAAGACAAAGACTCCACCATGTCCGACTAGAAGGAATAATGGATTCCTCCTACATCGAAGAGTATATTCAAGACAACCCTAGATCACCTTTCCCTCAAGTTCAGAAAACAGATCGCCCTGACACGACGGCAGCAAGTCTTCTGGAAGGTAAAATTGCTGTCCTGGTAGACTGCAGCCCGTCTGTGCTAATCCTTCCTACAACGTTTTTGGTCGGTATGCAGTCTGCAGATGATTATTATGAACGGTTCGATTTTGTTGCGGCCAGAAAAATGGTTAGATATTGCATGATGGTCATTTCCCTGATCTTCCCGTCGTTATATGTTTCATTAACAACATACAATCCGGATTTGCTGCCAGGGTCGCTCTATGTGAGTATAGGAACGGCACGCGAAAAATCTCCTTTTCCTACGGTTATAGAGATTGTTCTCATGGATTTCGTCTTTGAAGGGTTACAGGAAGCGGGAATTCGCATGCCATCTCAGCTCGGACCGGTAGTCAGCATCGTGGGCGCGCTCGTAGTCGGCGAAGCCGCTGTGAGGGCCAATATTATCTCTGCACCCATTGTTATTGTCATAGCGTTTACGGGAATCGCTTCATATGGCATCCCACGGTATGGGTTTTCAATTCCTTTTCGACTTCTTCGCTTTGCTCTAGTAATATTGGCGGGGATTTATGGATTATACGGCCTATCTTTAGGTATTATCGCCATTCTGATCCATTTAGTGACCCTGGAATCGTTTGGGATCCGCTATCTAACCCCCATTGCTCCTCTAAATGTTAAACATTTGAAAGATGTCCTATTTCGAACGACTCGGTGGTCACGGAGGAAATCTTAAATCGATGAAGAGGCTGCATCGAAAAAATTACCTGGCATACGCCATCATACTTACTGGATTAATGATGGTTACAACAGGGTGTTGGGATATGATCGAGCCCAATCAACGCTCTGTTTGGGTAGGAACAGGATTGGATTTGTCCCCTGAAGGAAATCTCCTTCTAAGTGCGCAAATTGCCGTTCCTAAAGCTGCTGGAGAAGCTGGAGGCGGTGGAGGAGGAGGTACGGATGATACATACTTCGTGAAAACAGCAATAGGCAAAAATTTAGAAGATTCATTTCAAAGAATTCAAGCCAAGCTGTCACGGAAAGTATTCCTTGGACATCGCGATGTGATTTTCATTGGAGAACAATTAGGTAAGCAAGGGTTTAAAAAATTTCTTGATGAATTTGGACGGAATCCCATAAGTAACATTCGAGCTAATTTATTTTTCATCAAATACAGAAGCGCCCAAAACTTCCTTATGGAGAAAGCGGAACTTGAGCAATTCTCATCTGTTGAGGCTATTCGGCAAGTCCACTTCAACGGGATAAGAGACAGAATGACCACGATGGTTTATTTCAAGGAAGTAATGCAGCGTGATGGAATGAGACCTATACTGCAAGTCATAGGCCCAAAGGACGGAGCGGGGCAGAATAAAAAGATGGAGACCAAAGGATCACTATCCGCCACCCGTGAAATCGCATTATTCAATAAGTCGCTGCAAGTAGTTGGTTTTTTACAAGAAGAGGAAGCCGTTTCAGTTTTGTGGGCGTCAGGGTACCTTGATACTCAAATGATAACGGAGTATTTGAGTAAAGCAAACGGTCTCGCGACTGTTGACCTTCATCACATAAAACGTCAAATCGATTCGACTATAAATGGTAAAAAGATCCACATCAAACTAGTTTTAATGGGGAAGGGCATGCTGGATGAGAACGATACGAATCTCGATTTATTCAATAACAGAGATATTCGGGCATTGGAGAAAGAATTCAATGAGAAGGTCAGTCAAAGAGTGGTCAATGTGATAAAAATGGTTCAGAAAGATTTCGGAACGGATGTATTTGGATTTGGCGAAGCGCTTCATCGAAAGTATCCAGATCAATGGAAGCACATGAAAGAGGATTGGGACAAGCTTTTTCCCGAGGTCGAAGTGACCGTTACAAGCCAGCTCGCCATACGTCATATAGGTGAAAGAGGTCCCAAATAACACACACTCTGAAGCAGTGAAAGGAGTTAGCATGTGAAGATCTCGGGCAATCAGTTGTTTTGGATTATGTTTTGCTTTCAAGTGCATTATGCTCTGAATCCGGCTCTGCTGTATGGAAAACAAGACGCATGGATCATCTGTGCGATGGGCGGCATTGCCGCGGTATTCCTTACACTAGTTATGGTTAAGATTAGCTTGATGTCGAAAGGCGAGGCTTTCGTCGTTTATTGTCAAAAGGTGTTGGGGAAAGGGCTTGGAAAGGGCATTGTGCTTCTCTATTTGCCTGTTTGGTTTATGCTGCTTGTCGTGACGCTTAGAGAGTGGGCGGATTACGTTTTTTTGAAGCTACTTCCCAATACCCCGGTAATAATGGTTGTGTTGCCGATCGTTCTACTCATGATCTACGTGAACCTAAAAGGAGGAATTACAGCGGTTGGACGCTGCAGCCAGATTATTGGGCCACTGTACTTTTTGATTAGCTTCGTGCCTTTTTTCATGCTGTTTGGAATTATGGATTGGACGAATTTGCTGCCTGTTTATCAAGATACGGGGTGGCGCCACATGTTGAGGGGAACGGTTCCTACGATGGCTTTAATGATGGGAGGTACTACGGTTCCATTCATGATAACCGAGTTTGATTCTGAGCCTACGAATATTACTAAAGGTGCGATATGGGCTATAGGATTATCGACATTATGGGTTTTTCTTGCTTCTGTAGCTTCCGTCTTGGCGCTAGGCTCTCATCAAGCTCCACAACTGACCATCCCTTGGGTAGACACGATCCGCTTGATCTCGATCCTTAATTTCATTCAAAATGTAGATGCATTTGCTGTGTGCATTTACACTCTTGCTCATTTTATATCCATCTCGACAATTTTATTTGGGACAAGCTATGGATTTGCCCAGTCGTTCAATTTGAAAAACTGGAAGAGGACGGCATGGGTTGTTGCTGGTTTAGCTTTGTTTTTCGTGATCTTAACTTCAGACCTGGGTCACATAACCAAACTATACAGGGAAACAATATGGATCCCATGGATATTTCCAATTCATATGATTGGCATCCCGCTGTTATTATTGGTTGCAGGGATCCTAAAAAATCGACGACTCCTTCGTGTCTAGTCTTAAACAATTGGATGCTACTGGGTAACGTTGCGGAGGATATTTTTGCTAAAGTTTATCAATAAAAAATTGGCAGAAAGGTGTTTGTCAGAATAGGCGAAATTTAATAAAACCGATAAAGAATATGGCAAAGAGGTAAGACGGTACATCCTCCAAATTTGGCATGAACAATGATGAATATCAAAAAAACGAGGAACTGCAGGACATCAAAGATTATGATGAAGAATGGGACGAGTCGAATGCCATTATATGTTCCATCACAGTTTACGTAGTACGTTAAGATACTCCACTAACAGGTACGATAGCTCAAGGGATACCAATAACCAGTAGCCTTCGCGATGAGTGCTTATATTTTGGATGCATATGCTTGTAACTCCCGTCCAGTGCCGCCTCGATCGCCGCATTTAATTCAAGCAAACTTGTTTGGTAAGTAAAATCACTTCTAAAAAATGCCGAAGTCTGCCTTTTTGCAGAAAAACATCCTTAACCGGATGCTTCGACGTTTTTAGAAGTGATTTTTTTTACTTCATTTATAGAATGATTGAATTGAGGTTTAGTATAGGACGTATTAGCTATGCTTTAACTGGTTGCAAAAAACCACTGGGTGCTGCGCACGGGAAGCTCTGCTAAACCGAATCGTGCATCCAAGAGTGAGCTTCGGTACAGTTTTTCTTATTGAGCGAAAGGCATTCCCTACATTATAATTACTGCAAGCAAGCGGCGGGCGCGGAATTGATCGCTGCTTAAGCCATGTAAATAACGGGGGTATCGCGTTTGTTTATTCCCAGACTGAGTCTGCGCAACAAAATCATGATTATCTTTTTGCTGCTGATCGCGTTTCCATTAACGATACAAGGCATGATCACTTACTATGATTACTCCTCCTCGCTGGAGCGCCGGACGGCGGATTACACGGTGCAGATCGCGGACCAGGTCAACCGCAATTTGGATCGGACGCTGATAGAGTTGCAGCGGCTTTCGTTAATGCCGCTGTACGATCAGCAGTTACTGGCGATTCTCAGGCAGTATTCCCAGCCCGGGTTGCGGCAGCAGCGCCCGACTCTGGAAGAGATGGAGAAAATGTCGCAGTACATTTCCGGAGCGGCCTACAACCGGCCGGAGGTTAAGGGCATTCAGTTTATTACCGGAAGCGGTTATATTTTTTCCAACGTCGATCCGAATCTGATCAGCTTTTATATCGATCCGCAGAAGGAAAGCTGGTACCCGCGAGTCAAAGAAGCGGACGGCGCATTTGTGGTCATTCCGACTCATGCTCCGTCGTATTATTTTACGGACGGTCAAAGCTATTTTTCCGTTGCCCGGCTGATTCGCGAGCCTAATACGAACAACGTGCTCGGCATGATGAAGATCGATCTGAAGCTTGACGTGTTCCGGCAAATATTGGCCAATTTGAAATTTGCGGACGAGGGCAGCTTTATGGTCGTGAATGGCAGCAACGAGCCTTTTTTTGAGGAAAGCAAAAACATCTTCACCGATACCGTGGAGCTGGTCCACAGTGGGCGTTTTCCTAACGAAACCCGATCCGACACGATCGAGATCAAGGGAAAAAAAGTACTCGCCGTTGTCGATTATTCGGCTTATTCCGGCCTTAAGGTGATCAGTCTGATTCCAATTGAGGCGCTGCTGAAGGAAACGATCCGGCTGCGCAATTTCACGATGGGGCTTGCCGGCGTATGCCTTATTTCCGGTGGGCTGCTGGCGATTTATTTCTCGTTTAGGATTACCGAGCCGCTGCTGAAGCTGAAGCAAAAGATGTTTCGGGTCGAGCAGGGCCATTTCAACGAAAGTGTTCCTGTCCTGTCATTCGACGAGATTGGGCAGCTCGGCAAAGGCTTCAATCGCATGGTGGAGGAAATCAACCGCCTCGTCAACGAGGTGTACGTCATCGGCTTGCGGGAGAAAGAAGCGGAGCTGGCCGCACTGCAAAGCCAGATTAATCCGCATTTCATATACAATACGCTGGAGTCGATCAACATGATGGCCGTGCGCGGGCGGAATGCGGAGGCGTCAGAGATGGTCACCGCGCTGGGCAAGCTGCTGCGGTATACGGTGGACAAATACGACCGGTGTGTGTCGCTGGAGGAGGAACTAAACGCCACCGCCTCATACGTCAAAATTTTGCAGGTTCGTTACGGCGAAAGGCTGGAAGTGATTTTCGACGTCGAAGAGGGACTGCAGCAGGCCGCAGTTCCCCGGCTGATTTTTCAGCCGCTGGTGGAAAATGCGATATATCACGGCATCGGCGACTGCGAAGAAGGGGGCACCGTCTGGATCACCGCGGCAAGATTCGAGAACGATTTGCTGCTATCGGTCAGAGACAACGGGCGGGGTCTAACCGAGCGAGAGCTGGAGCGGATTCAACAGTCGCTTCAAGAGCCCGATTATCCGTCTTGGGAAAGTGGAGGCAGGCGGAGAGGTGGGCTGGCGCTCCGCAACATAAGCCAGCGGATCATCCTGATGTTCGGCCAAACTTATGAGCTGCATATTGACGGAAGTCCGGGAGAAGGGACGGCCGTTACGCTGACTATACCAATTTCATTGGAGGGATAACGTGTACAAGCTGCTGATTGCTGAAGATGAGGAAGTGATCCGTGACGGGTTAAAGCATCTGATCGGACAAATTTCCCACGGTTTTACCGTCGCTTGGGAAGCCGCTCACGGTCAGGAGGCACTGCGTTATTTGGAGAAGGAGCTGCCGGATGCGGTCATTACCGATATTCGGATGCGTGAAATGGACGGACTAACGCTGACCGGCAAAATCCGCGAGCGGTACCCGGATATGCCGATTGTCATCATTAGCGGCTATAGCGAATTTGAATACGCCCGTCAAGCATTGAAATACGGAGTAACCGATTATCTGTTGAAGCCGGTAGACAGAAAAGCTCTCGTGGCAGCTTTGGACAAAGTTGAATCGCAGCTTGCGGGACAGCGCGGCATCAAGATGAGGCAGCCGGAAACGGGCAATGCGGCGGAGCAGCGGGAGGAAGGCCGGGCGGAAATCGGACGACTCGTCCGCAAGGTCAAGGAATATGTAGCAGCGCGTCCGGACGGAGATTTGCGGCTGCAGGTGCTGGCGGAGCACGTTCATCTGCACCCGTCTTATTTAAGCCAGCTGTTCAAAGCGGAAACAGGGCTAAACTTCTCCGACTTCGTGATGGAAGTTCGATTGGAGCGAGCCAGGCATTTATTGCGGACGACCAGTCTGAAAATATACGATATCGCCAGATTATCCGGTTATCAAAGCCCGAAGCATTTCATGCTGGTGTTTAAGCAGCAAACGGGGCTTACGCCCGGGATGTACAGGGAGCAGTTCGGCACCGAATCCGTAGCTGATTAAAACGCATAAGCCGAGTCCGCGGATGTGTAAAGCCGTAATTGGAGCGCTTGATCTCAGCGAACGGGATATGCTTGGGATGATTATGGCGGGCAACAATTTGAGCAGGGCGTCAAAGGAGCTAATGCCATGGGAATCACAAGCTATTCTTGAACTGGACGCCAAGGGTAGAATTCTATAAAAAAATCGTACCAAACCTGAAGGATACGTGATTTATTAGAGAGAGCGCTTACACCTATAATGAGCTTGTAAGCCATTACAAGATACATAGGAGGGTGTCCGATGAGAAAAAAATGGACGTTAGCCGCATTATCATGTTTGGTTGCGGTGGCGGCAGGGTGTTCGAGCGGCGGCGGAGGCAAGGAACAACCGGCAGCGGCCAGCGGAGGAAATGCTGCAGGAGCGACAAGCGACAAGCCAGTGGATTTGAAATTTATGTTTTGGGGCAATCAGGCTCATACCGATTTGTTTAAGGGATTGTTTGACAAGTACAAGAAAACGCACCCAAATATTAATGTGACGATCGAATCGGTGCCGTTCCCGGACTTCCAGCAAAAAATATCGGTGTTGGCCGCAGGGCGCGAGCTGCCTGACATTGCTTGGGTATCGGAGCGGATGGTGCCACAGTTTATGGCTAACAACATCATGATGGACATATCCGACGTGAAGGACGACGCGGCTTTCAAGCTAGATGACTTTATCCCGTCCACACTTGATTTGTTCCGCAAGGACGGCAAGCTATATGGTCTTCCGTTCTCTACCCCGCCAAGTGTTATGTTCTACAACAAAGACCTGTTCGACAAAGCAGGCTTGAAATCGCCGAACGACCTTGCCAAAGACGGAAAATGGACATGGGAAGAGTTTGAGAAATCGGCCAAAGCGCTGTCGAGCGGCTCTGGGGCCAGCAAAATTTACGGGGCGAATTTCTTCCGCGACTGGAAAACATGGATTTTGCTATCGTCCTATTCCTGGTCCAACGGCAGCGGTCCGTTCGATAACGATATGACGAAATTTACATGGAATGATAAATACGGCGTGGATACGTTTAACATGCTGCAGCGCATGATGTTTGTCGATCAATCTCATCCGAAGGCTGGCGAGCAGGTCAGCTTTGAATCCGGCAAAATCGGCATGTTCTTCGATGTGTACAGCTACGTCTCCAATGCGCGGAAAATCAAGGACTTCAAATGGAGCATCGCGCCGATGCCGTCCGGCTCCAAAGGTTCCGTGCCGATGATGGGGCAAGCGGGATACACGATCTTTAAAGAAACGAAGCATCCGAAGGAAGCAAAGGAACTGCTCAAATTTTTGGCAAGCCAGGAAGGCATCCAAGCGACTCAGACCTTCTTTGTTCCACCGCGCAAAACGGTTCTGAATTCGGACGAATTCCTCAAGCAGCCGGACAATCCTCCTGCAGATAACATCAAGCAGGCGGTCATCGACGAGATGCCGAAAGCACGGGTTCAGCCGGGCCACGTGCAGTGGACCAAAATCGATAACGAAATTTTAGCCGGCTTCGACCAACTGTTCGGACAAACGGCGAAACCGGAGCAAATCGTGAAGTCGTTGGAAGATAAAGTGAATCCGATCATGAAAAGCAAATAAAACGGATGCGCAAGCGGTTCGCGCCAACGGGCCGCTTGTGTGCAGCGTTTACGCTTAGGCAAAATTTAAGTCACGCTTACGATGCCAGCTTTTATTTGGGGGATTTTAGGAGGATACCAACATGAATCGATTACGCAGTGCTTTACAAAATAAGCGTTTTTCGCTATTTGTCAGCTTGTACGCCAACGATGCGCAGCTTGCTCTTGCCGCCCTGGAGGAAGGAGCGGAAGGGCTGAAGGTGCACATGAATGTTGGTCACCGCGCGAGTGGCAATCATTTCGGGCCGCTTGCTGAATATGAGATGACGTTCCGTGAAATCCGCGCATTATACGATGGTCCGCTCGGAATCGTGCCCGGGGGAAGCACGGACGATATCCATCCGGAGGAAATCGAGAAGCTGCCGGGGATCGGCATTGATTTTTATTCCATCTACGCGTTTCATCTGCCTTCCTTTCTGCTCCGTTCCGAGCAATTAGCCAGAACATTTGCTGTCAATGACAGCTTCGATCTAAAGCTTGTGCAGGGAGCGGCGCCGTTTGGTATCGACGCGCTGGAAGCGTCCGTTGTGCCGGGAGACGAATACGGAAGCAAGCTGACGTTCGCCGATCTGCTGAAATACCGCTATTTGGTTGAGACGTCAGGAGTGCCGGTTATCGTACCTTCCCAGCGGAAGATCGTGCCTGAGGACATTCCGGCGTTATACGACTCTGGAGTCAAAGCGGTGCTGATCGGCGCGATGGCGACGGGCAAGACCGAGGATGGGATTCGCAGGACGGTCTCGGAGCTCCGCAATGCCATCGATCGGCTGGGGGGAAATTAGATGGAAGCGACTGTCCGTGAGGTGGGGCGGAGGTCGGCCGCGAGCAAAAACAAACCGAGGCGATCCAGTCCGCTTTCCCGCGAAGCAAACTTTTTCGGCTGGCTGTTTGTCAGCCCGATGGTGCTTGGCTTTCTGATATTGATGATCGGTCCGCTGTTCTTTGCATTTTATATGAGCTTGACCGACTGGCCGCTGCTGGGCGACGCCAATTTCATTGGGTTTGACAATTACCGCAATATCGTTTCCGATGCTCTATTCTGGAAGGTGCTTGGGAATACATTTTATTTTGCCGCCGGCCTTGTACCGCTGAATATTGTCATTGCTTTGTCGCTAGCGCTGATGCTGGCGAAGAACAAACGCTGGATGGGCTTGTTTCGAACCGCCATCTTTGTTCCGGTGATCACTTCGCTGATCGTTTGGTCGATTGTCTGGAAGTACATGTTTGCCACCGATTCGGGTTTTATTAACCAGATTTTGCAGTTGTTTGGCGTGACCGGCCCGGCATGGCTGTACAATCCGGATCTGGCGATGCCCGCCGTGATCGTGACGAGTGTACTGAAGAATGTCGGGCTGAATATGGTGCTGTTTATCGCGGCGCTGCAACAGGTGCCGACTCATTTGTATGAAGCGGCCAAAATCGACGGCGCAGGCCGCACGAGCATGTTTTTTAACGTCACGCTGCCGATGATTACGCCAACCGTGTTTTTAACTGTCATGATGACGATTATCGGTTCCCTTAAAGTATTCGGCCAAATTTATGTAATGACGCAAGGCGGACCGGGCAGCAGTACGAAGGTGCTGGTGTACTACATTTGGGAAAAAGCGTTTAAGCTGAACGAATTCGGCTACGCTTCTTCTCTTGCCTTTGTCCTGTTTTTTATCACGCTTATTTTCACCATCATTCAGTGGCAGCTTAGAAAAAGGTGGGTTTTCCATGAAAACTGAAATGACATCCCCCCACTGGTCGCGCCATATATTTAATTTCGCTCATTATGCGGTTCTTGCCTTGGTTTCCGTGTTTATGCTGATTCCGTTCCTCTGGATGCTGTCCACATCGCTGAAGGAACCGGCCAAAGTGTTCGTGTTTCCGCCGGAGCTGATTCCGTCTCCGGTCCGTTTCGAGAATTATTTGGAAGTGCTGAGAACAACGCCGTTTCATCTGTTTTATTTCAACAGCTTTTACATCGCGGTGCTGGTTACGGTGGGAACGGTGCTGTTTTCTTCGCTGGCAGGTTATTCATTTGGAAAGATCCCGTTTAAAGGGCGGAACGTTGTGTTTTTGCTGCTGCTCAGCACGATGATGATTCCGAATGAAGTGACGGCGATCCCGATGTTTCTGTTCATGCGCGACCTGAGGCTGATCAATACGCATGTGCCGCTCATCATCCTGCCTATATTTGCCGCAGGGGGCGTATTCGGCGTGTTTGTGATGAGGCAGTTTTTCCTCGGAGTGCCTAAGGAGCTGGAGGAAGCGGCGATGATCGATGGCTGTTCGCGCTTTCGAATTTATTGGAACATCATGCTGCCCTTAGCCAAACCGGCCATCGCGACGCTGACCATTTTTACGTTTCTAACCAGCTGGAATGACTTTTTCGATCCGCTTATTTTCTTGAGCGCCCGAAAACTGATGACGCTGCCGCTTGCCTTGTCCTTGTTTACGGATGAAGCGGGTACGGCGTGGCATCTGTTGATGAGCGCTTCCGTGATGGCGACGCTACCGCTTTTGCTTGTGTTTTTCTTTGCGCAGAAACAATTTATCGAAGGGGTCTCCATGACCGGTCTGAAGGAGTAAGTCTAATCATTCAGGAGGAGTTTGTGAAATGAATCGTTCAGTCAAAAGCTTGCAAGCCGACGTTGTCGTTGCAGGAGGAGGCCCGGCAGGCATTAACGCCGCCATAGCGGCGGGCAGAATGGGCGCTTCTACCATATTAATTGAGCGTCACGGCTTTCTCGGCGGCATGTCGACGGCAGCTTCCGTTTATCCGTGGATGACGTTTCATACGGAGCAAGGCAATCAGGTGATTAAAGGCATTGCCCAAGAAATTGTAGACAGGTTGGCCGAACGCGGCGGCTCTCCGGGTCACCTGCGCGATACGGTCGGATTTGTGCACACGGTAACACCGTATCATCCGGAGATTTATAAGGTGCTCGCCGTCGATATGCTGAAGGAAGCGGACGTTAAGCTGCTTGTACACAGCTTTGTTGATGAAGTGAAGGCGTCCGGGAACCGGATCGAAAGCATTCAATTAACCAGCAAGTCGGGACGTATCGACGTCAGCGGCGGCATGTTTGTCGACGCGACGGGAGATGCGGATATTGCATATTTGTCCGGTGCGCCTACGCTCAAAGGACGCGAGAGCGACAGCAAAATGCAGCCGATGACGATGAAATTCCGCATGCGCGGAGTCAATGTGCCGGCCATCAAGCAATATATGATGGACAATCCGGGCAACTTTTACAGAAAGACGCCGATCGCCGAGCTGCCGAAACTTCCGCTCAGCGGCGTGCAGGGCTTTTACTCGCAGTGGAAAGCAAGCGGCGTGCCGATCAACCGCGATCAGGTGCTGTTTTTCATCGGACCGGAGGAAGACGAAGTGCTGGTCAATTGCACCAGAGTGCAGGGACTGGACGGCACGGATGTGGAAGATTTGACGCTTGCCGAGGAGCTTGGGCGCAAGCAGGTGCTGATGATGGCGGAGTTTTTGAAACGCGATGTTCCGGGCTTCGAGAAAGCGTCGATTTCTTCGGTAGGCGCGCAAATCGGTATTCGCGAAACACGCCGCATCGAAGGGGTGTACAGCTTGACGATCGACGACGTCGTACAGGGCAGGAGATACGAAGACGCGATCGCCCGCAGCGGGTATCCTGTAGACATTCACGATCCGGCAGGCAAAGGCGTTATCGATGCCGATGTGGGCGGCGACGGTGCTTACGATATCCCGTATCGCTGCCTCGTACCGCAGCAAATCGAGAATTTGCTGGCTGCCGGCAGATGTATTTCCACAACGCATGAAGCACTTGCCACGACTCGGCTTACACCAAGCTGCATGGCGACCGGACAGGCTGCGGGAACGGCTGCGGCCATCGCCTGTGCAGCGAAAGTAGCGGCTAGGGATGTGGATGTACGTGAGCTGAGAGCCCGATTACAGCAGGCAAATATGGTCATCTAAGCTGAGTTCGCTTCGCTGCTCGTCCGATCGCTTGGCTTGAAAGGGGACAGTACGACCAGCTTCAAAGATATTAAAATCGGTGACTGGTATGTGTCAGCGGTTAGCGCAGCGGCTAAAGCCGGCATTATAGGCGGCTTTGAAGACGCGACGTTCAGACCGAATGACAACATCTCCCGCGAGCAAATGGCGTTGATGCTGACTCGGGCGATGACAACTGCCGGCAAATCCTTTGAGCTTACCGGTCCATCGAGTGCGCTGCTGGACTCATTCGCTGATCAAGGCAATATCAGCCCGTGGGCGAAAGCGGCTGTCACTCAAGCGGTTGGTGCCGGTCTGATGCAAGGGCAGACGGACTCCACGTTTGCTTCCGGCGCCCTGGCGTCCAGAGCGGAAGCGATCGTGATGCTCAAGCGGTTTCTGCAGTACGAAAACTTCATTAACTAGCAGGACGAAGAATGATCTCCACGAGGAGGTCATTCTTTTTTGCGTCTGCTACATGTTGCCGTGGCCAAAGTATATACTTATCAAAGTGGAAGTCAAATAATTGTTGAAATGAAAACAACATTGATTGAAGTAGCCGAAAGCGAGTAAAAGGTTCTTTTTAACTAAATTTAGAAACAGCAATTAAACAAAATTTTTGTGCAATAAAATAAAACAATAGTGTTGGTAAATAGTGTAAATTAAATATTGAAAGCGGTCACAGGAGGAGGGGGTTAGCTAGGTCGTTAACGATTTTAACACCCGAAAAGAGAGGAAGAGGATTGTATGAACCGGAAAGTTAAAGCGATTCTTGCAACCGTTACAAGTGCTGTAATGCTCCTGTCGATTCAGTTAGCTCCAGTATGTGCTGCACCCAATATTGATTATCATATTTGGAAGCTGCAACAACCCGATAATACGACGATTTCTTCGTCACAATTAGTTTCGGGATATTCCAGTCCCTATTTCTACATTGCATCCGATGGAAATCAAGCATTCATGGATCCTCAGACCGGAACTCCTACATCGGGCTCGTCTCACCCCCGTTCAGAGTTAAGGGAAATAACTACTAGCGGAGCCAATGCAGCTTGGAGTATGACCGGAACGAACACAATGACGAATACAGCTAAAGTGACATTACAAGGTGGCGGTACGAGTGGTAATACTACAATTGGGCAAGTTTTCGATAGCACTGGTGGCTTTCCGTTGTGCGAGTTTGAATATGAAGCAACTCCTAATTCCAATGGCGGTAACTTCAGAATCTTGTATGAAGAATCATCCGGAAACGGTACCTACACCTATTTAAGCAACGTTGTTCCATTGAATACACAATTTACTTATAAGTTGTCCCTTTCAGGCGGCGTACTGACTGTTTACGTAAATGGTCAGTCGGTATTTTCAAAAAATCCAAACCTCTCAGGAGACCAATTCTACTTCAAGACCGGCAACTACGATCAAACGGCGACAGCCGGTTCGAATTCCACTACGCCATATACCATTGTTGAGCTTAATTCTGTCAGTGTAGTTCACCAGTAAGCTATATAAATATCAAAGCCCCGTGTGAATGTGGTCAAGATCCAATCACGCATTACTATAACTGCAATTAATGACATATGAAGCGGTAGACTGGGCACTTCGGATCGAATCCGCAGAGCCTGTCCAAGTCGATTACATCACGTTCCCTCTAACAGTGCCTAATAATCACTATTACTCAGAATGGGGTTGGCATTGAACTAACAGAGGTACGTTAGTTCAACGATTTTAACAACTTTATTTCAACCCGGCCCGGCCCACATCGTAGGCCGGGTTTACTGCATTTTTTGTGACCAATTTAAACAACTTTATTTTCAGAGAATATTTGAAGGACTTTAGAAGCAGCTCAACGGAAAGAGCGAGTTCGCGGCACCACGGCTGCGGATTCCGCTTGCAACAGACTCAAGCAAGCCCGGTTTCTCCTCTCCCATGAAGGTCCATATTAGAGTGACATGCTACTTATGGTCTCCCACTTTTTGCTAAATATTTTTGTTCGACACTGAGTTTCGACAGCATGGACTACCGGGATTCTAGTACGATACGAATACTCCTCTTATTTTCACGATACTCCAAAAATCAAGGATCAAAGAGTAGGAAGGGGGCTTCGTTCCAGGAGAATTCTGTCATACTTTATTACAAGGGTCGCAATAATCGTAACTGGAGGTAGAAACCATGTTTCGTAGAAGCATTTCTGCAATAATTGCACTTGTTCTATTTTTAAGTGTATTTACGGTAGGGGCGGGCATATCTTATGCGATAAATACCGACATCCCCGATCAGCCAGGCATCACTGCGACGACAACAAATTCGGTAAGCTTGTCCTGGGCGGCGATACAAGGTGCCGATGGCTATAACGTATACCGTTCTCAAGGCGGTAACGGAGTATTTCTTCGGGTGAATACCTCCATTGTTGTACCGAACAGCTATACGGACACTAGTTTGAACGCTAATACAAGATATGATTATAAAATCTCGTTCGTCATAGGCGGCGTGGAATCCTATTTGTCGGTAGCGGCCTCAGGATTAACACAGCCTGACTTTGGTCCCAATGTTTACGTATTCGATCCGACGATGCCGGCAGTCGATATTCAATCCATCAGCACCAATGTGTTTACCCAGCAAGAATCCAATCAATTTGGCAGCGATAGGTATGCGCTGCTGTTCAAGCCCGGCAATTATAATACCAACGTTCGGGTCGGCTTCTACACGCAAGTATCTGGTTTAGGACAAGTCCCCGACGATGTTACTATTAATGGCGGCGTGACGGTTGACGCCAATTGGATGGCGAATCACAACGCAACCGATAATTTTTGGCGCTCGGTTGAAAATCTTTCAGTAGTGCCATCAAGCGGCAATATGCTATGGGCCGTGTCACAGGCCGCACCTATGAGACGTTTGCACGTTAAAGGAGGTCTGACCTTACATGATCAAGGAGGCTGGGCGAGCGGCGGCTTCTTGGCGGATTCCCGGGTGGATGGCGGTGTCGTGTCCGGCTCTCAGCAGCAGTGGATGTCCAGGAACAGCCAATGGTCCAATTGGAACGGGTCCCTCTGGAACATGACTTTTGTCGGTGATGTCAATGCGCCTGCGGATAATTGGCCGACCAATGCTAATACTGTCGTTGACAAAACGCCGATGATTCGCGAGAAACCATTCCTTACATTCGATACCTCCGTCAATCAATATAAAGTATTTGTTCCGAATGTCGCTTCCGATACGTCTGGAACGAGCTGGGCGGGCGGCTATACGGCCGGAGCTTCGATCCCGATCGAAAATTTCCTCATCGCAAACCCTTCCACGTCCATTGCCAGCATCAATTCAGCGCTGGATCAAGGCAAGAACCTGCTGTTCACACCAGGTATTTATCACCTGAACGATACGATTCGGGTCACGAATCCGAATACCGTTGTTATGGGCCTTGGCTTCGCTACTTTGATACCGGATAACGGGCAGGTAGCGATGTCAGTCGCTGATGTTGACGGAGTGAAAATTTCCGGATTGCTTTTCGAAGCCGGTTCGAATCATTCAGCTTCGTTGATGGAAGTCGGGTCTGCAGGCAGCTCGGCGGACCATTCCGCCAATCCTACGTTTCTTTATGATTTGACCCTTAGAATAGGAGGGGCGATTGCCGGATCGGCTGACGTTGGGCTTAAAATTAACAGCAACAACGTCATAGGCGACGATCTTTGGATATGGCGCGCAGACCACGGTGCGGGGGCCGGCTGGACTTCGAATCCGAGTATTAACGGACTCATTGTCAATGGGAATAACGTCATCATGTACGGTCTATTCAACGAGCATCATGAGCAGTATCAGACTTTGTGGAATGGCAATGGCGGGCGGGTATATTTTTATCAATCCGAGATTCCTTACGATGTGCCAAGTCAAAGCGCTTGGATGAGCAGCGGAGGCGCAGTGAATGGCTTTGCTTCTTATAAAGTAGCCGATTCGGTGACTACGCATGAAGCTTATGGCATAGGCGTATATTCGTTTTTCAGAGATGCGGATGTAAAGCTTGAAAGTGCGATTGAAGCCCCGGATACACCAGGCGTTAAAATTCACCACGCTACAACAGTTTACTTGAGCGGTTACGGAGAAATTACTCATATCGCCAATAAGACGGGGACCGCGGTGAAAAGCGGTGCGATGAGGACAACGCTTACAGATTACGTTCCTAGAACGACGACAAGCATTACACCGGTTAATATCGCTACGATCACAGGAAAAGCTCCTGCGTTGCCTGCATTTGTTACACAGAAATTCACCGATTCCACCACCAAACAGGCTCCTGTAGCGTGGGGCAGCATCGATCCTTCACAATATGCGTCCGTCGGGACGTTCACTGTTCAAGGAACGGTAAATGCTGCGGCGGATGCCTCCAACAATCCGGTTAGGGCGCTGGCGAATGTTACCGTCAATCCTGCGCCGAACGTTGCAGTCACGGATATTGCTGTAACATCAGCAGGAAACGTAAATGCGATCGCGACGAAGGGCGGTACGCTGCAAATGGCTGCGACGGTAACGCCGGCGAATGCGGACAATTTAGCGGTTGCTTGGTCGGTATTGAATCTGGACGGTTCTGTTACCGATAAGGCGACGATCAGTGCGGGAGGCCTGCTAACCGCTGCCAAGGATGGCTTGGTGAAGGTAGTGGCATCAGCCGTCGACGGCACCGGCGTCACGGCGAGTCAAACAATCACGATCAGCGGCCAAATTGTCAAGGTTTCGAGCATTACCGTAGTCGGTCAAAATAATGCTGCCGCGATCATTTATAAAGGCGGAACCCTGCAAATGCTTGCCAATGTGCTGCCTGCTAATGCGGACATCAAAGCGTTTACTTGGTCTGTCGTGAACGGAACGGGCAGCGCGACGATCGATTCCTCCGGCTTGTTGACCGCGAAAAGCGACGGGACGGTATCCGTTGTAGCGACAGCCAGTGACGGCTCCGGTGTGAAGGGAACCCAGACGATTGCTATCAGCGGCCAAGCGCTTGTATTGAACAACGGATGGTCATGGGTAAGGGAAAGCCGGGATAATTGGGCGCTTACGGGCAATCCCAATGTGATGAGATTAACGACGATTGAAGGCAGCTGGAGCGGTACGAAGCCAAGCAATATTCTTCTGAGGGATCCTGGCGCCAGCGATTTCACGATATCTACTAAGCTGAATTTTAATGCTGCCGCGAATTTTGAATGGGCAGGCCTCATTGTTTACCAGGATGACGGCAATTTGATTTCATTAGGGCGTGACTATTCCGGCTCCAAGCAGATTCGATTCTCCCAGGTGAAGAACAGCGCGCAGACGGATAAAAATTATGCAGACGTCGTGAATTCCGTAACCGGAGATGTGTATCTCAAGATTGTAAAAACCGGGGCGCAGTATAAGGGCTATTACAGCAGTGATGGAAGCAGTTGGACTACAACGGCGGATACATTCACCCCTAACCCGGCACTATCGAACCCGAATAATGGAGGCAGTAATCCGAGCGTAGGGATATTTGTCAGAAAGCTGGGACCGGCTGCCAAAACCGCCGAATTTACCGATTTTAATGTCAATGGCACGATCATACCGTACTGGGTGCCTGTTTCGATGATTAACGTTACAGGAGCGGGCGGCGGGGCGGTAATCACCACGAATGGCGGGTCGCTTCAAATGTCGGCGCAGGTGCTGCCGGCGAATGCAAGCTCCGGCTCGGTCATATGGTCGGTCTATAACACGGATAATACCGCTACCGATAAGGCGGTGATCAGCAGCAGCGGCTTGCTGACGGCTGTAAAGAACGGACAAGTAAAGGTTGTGGCCAGAGCCTATGACGGTTCCGGCGTAACCGGCAGTGCAACGATCACAATAACGGGGCAGCCTGTTGCGGTCGAGTCTATTGCCGTAATGGGAGCGGGCGGAGCAGCAGCTATCGCCACTAAAGGCGGCTCGCTGCAAATGTCGGCACAAGTGCTGCCGGCGAATGCGAGCAACCAAACGGTTACATGGTCAGTCTATAACACGGACAATACGACGACCGACAAAGCGGCAATCAGCAGCAGTGGCTTGCTGACGGCTGCGAAAAACGGTCAGGTCAAGGTGGTGGCTGCGGCTACTGACGGCTCCGGCGTATCCGGAAGCACATTAGTTGATATTTCCAGTCAAGTGCTGCTTGCACCAACCATTCAAACGGTTGTGGCGGGAACGGGCCATGTCACGATCAGCTGGAGCCCAATGAACGGCGCTGTTACCTATTCGGTGTATCAACGAACAAGCGAAGGCGCTTACGGTGCTGCGCTGGCAATCGTGAATGGATCTGTGAGCAGCTATGATGCGACTGGTCTGGTAAATGGAACGACTTTTCATTTTATAGTAAAAGCAGTGTATCCAGGGGGCACAAGCGATGCGTCCAACGAAGTCAGCGCAACCCCGAAGGCGCCAATACAGAATATTACGACTGATAATGCTCCGGCAAGCTGGGTGAACAAAGATGTAACCGTGACACTGACAGCAATCGACCGCGGTTCAGGTGTAGCTGCTACTTATTACACATTGGACGGCGGGGCTCAGCAATCCGGTACAACGGTCAATATCACCTCCGAGGGGACGCATACCCTTACTTACTGGAGCGTTGACCAGGAAGGCATTGCGGAAGTGAAGCATACGGCAACAGTTCGAATCGATAAGATCGCACCGACGGCTAATGTTGTTTTGGATAAGAACACGCTTTGGCCGGCAAATCATCAGCTTGCATCCATCACGGCATCGGTTACAGCGGCCGACAGCCTATCGGGAATAAATTCTATCGTTCTTACCTCAATTACAAGCAATGAACCGGATAACGGCTTGGAGGCCGGTGATCAATCGAATGATATTCAAGGGGCGGAATTCGGTACCTTCGATACTGGCTTTATGCTCCGTGCGGAAAGGACAGGCAATGGAACAGGGCGTATGTACACGATAACTTATACGGTTACGGATAACGCAGGGAATACAACGAATGCTTCCGCAATTATAGTGGTGCCTCACGATCAATCGGGGAAAAAGTAGGTTTTGCCAATTCAAGCCAACTATTGAGGATATAAGATACCCGGTAGTTGGTTTGTTTTTTGTACATAAAAATTCAGGCCCCGTCGCGTGACGTGGCCCTTCTACAAGCATTGAACAATACGAGGACGAGTTTAAACCCATCCGTGCTTCTCCAACCATACCTTACCTAATTCCGTTCAATATTTTACGCTCCCGTGATCCGCAGCAAGGAACGTTGAGTTGAATAATTAAATATTTCTTTGGTAAAATTTTCATGCTAACATTTTTACTTATAGCAAATTCTAATTATTTTTGTAATGCGAATCTGGTTAGGATTGATACTATACACTAATGGACAATTATTTATCATTTTATTACGTCATAAGGAGTGAAACACATGTCAAAGCCGTATTTAATAGTTGTCACTGGAAGGCCAGGTTCAGGGAAAACAACATTTTCTAAGGAGCTTGGTAATGAGATTTTTATGCCAGTAATCAGCCGGGATCAGATTAAGGAAGGGTATGTACATACTTTCGGCAAAAGACATAACGAGCTTCCGGAGGAAGCCAATAAAACGGCCACGGAAATCTTCTTTGATACGCTCATGGGGCTGATAACAAACAACGTGTCGGTGATTGCTGAAGCAGCGTTCCAGCACAGGATATGGTCGACCATGCTTGAGCAGTTCATGGGAAAGGCGCGGGTCTATCTGTTGATTTGCAAGGTTGACGAAAAGATCGCGCTCGACAGGTTTGTCCGGCGGGGGCTTGACAACCCACTTCGGGAGTACTTCCATGGCGATAAGGGAGTCGACATGGCCAGAAAAGGAATTGAATTGAGCGTAAGCCCTTACGAGGAACCCCAGATCGACGTCCCTAAATTCTATATTGACACTTCAGGGAAATACAACCCCTCCATTAAGGAACTAAGCAGGATAATTTTTGGCGAATAGGATAGGCGATCTAGAACAAGAAAAGATATTTATCAACGAGAAGCCAAAAGACCCGAAGTCTGAAAAGCTATTCCATCGACAATAAGAAATTTACGTTATACGACGGGTACGATAGTCATAATGAACGAGGCGGCCCCATTTCGCTTAACGTAGGTTACATTTGGTAAAAATGTGTAGTGGATTCTACTAAAACCAAATGCAGAGCTACATTCGAAAGGAGCCGCTACTATGAAGGATTACACAAAATTCGTTGGTTTAGACGTATCAAAAGATTCAATTTCTGTTGCTGTTGCTGATGCAGGTCGGGGTGAGCCACGTTTTCTCGGAAACGTTCCGCATACACCTGAAGCTATTCGCAAGTTGATGAAAAAAATAGGCACTCCTGAGCAATTGCATGTATGCTATGAGGCAGGACCAACAGGCTATGGTCTTTTCAGACTCCTCATCTCCCTAGGAATTGACTGTATCGTTGTAGCACCGACACTTATCCCTAAGCGCGCTGGAGACCGCGTTAAAACGGACCGAAGGGATTCTTTAAAACTTGCAAAACTTCTTCGTGCCGGTGAACTTACACCGGTTTGGACTCCAGATGAAGATCATGAAGCATTAAGAGACCTTGTCCGCGCTCGCCATGACGCAAAGGAAGATCTGCAGCGCGCTCGTCTTCGCCTCGTTCAATTTTTGCTTCGTCATGATCTGCGTTCTCCCCAAGGAGTTCGAAATTGGTCGGTTAAACATCGCGAATGGTTGAACAGTCTGCATTTTGAAAAATCCTCGTTACGGATTGTTTTTCAAGAGTATCTTCATTCTATCGATGAAGTGTCCGACCGCATGAAGCGTATCGAAGCTGAAATTCATGAGCAGGCCATGCGCAGTGTTCACGCTCCTGTCATCCAAGCTCTTCAAACCATGCGTGGTGTCGCTGAGGTAACTGCCACCACATTAGTAGCCGAAATTGGACAGTTCTCTCGTTTCTCAAGCCCCAGGCAATTAATGTCTTACGCTGGGCTTGTACCTAAAGAATATTCAAGTGGAGCTACCAGATGGCAAGGGTCCATCACCAAGGTGGGCAATGCTCACATTCGCCATGTCGTCGTAGAATCCGCCTGGGCGTACCGTTACTCCCCTTCCTTAAAAGGGCAACTCCTTGTTCGCCAGAAAGGTCAAGATCCCGAGGCCAGGCGCATTGCTTGGAAAGCTCAACATCGTTTGCATAAAAAATATTCTCAAATCACTTCTCGAGGGAATGCTGGTAAAAAGGCCGCCGTTGCTGTTGCTAGGGAACTCATGGGGTTCATTTGGGCTATTGGTTGTGAAATTGAAAAGAAGCAAGCAGAAGCTATTTCGGCAGCTTAACCATTCATTTAGAATCGCACTGGTTTAAACGAATAATTTGAGGTTTTGGCTCGGAGGCAAAGCTCTGGTAAGGAGAACCCTCTTGTTGAACTATGCACTAGGTCTGTTTTTATAACCAAATGTGCGCCGTTAGTCCGAGGCAGCTCCACGACGGATGGATTGAAATGCGGTAACCAACCCGCGCATATCAGACTGTTAACCACCGTCAACTCCTTTGCCTTCGTGCCAAGATCTTAAAGCATTCTCTTTTTCAGCGTGGACATTATATCCTTTCTCTCCGTTTGATTGTCAAGGACGCAAAGTCACCGTCCTTGACAATCACTTCGCGAAAGAATCTTTTGGTTATTAGGCTGAAAAAAAGAATGTAAAGAATAAAGAAAACCATTCCAAAAAATGGGGTGTTGACCGCCTCGTTCATATCAGTTCAACCATAACAGGGAGCAGACCGACTCGGAGCTAATCCCTGTTTCATTGAAGTAACTGGCAGATTTGTTTAATAAACAGGCAGGGGGAAGCGAAAAGTGGAAGAAACCATTAGAGAAGCTCTACCCGCGGAGATGTGTCTAGAAATCTAAAGAGGTGAGCCTATGGCAGTCGTAAAAACCATGAAACAGGATATTGATATGTTGGCAGGTTGCTTCGAGCTGAAGCTGAGACCGAAGGCGAAATGGGCATGCTCCTTGTTGGAAATGTTGGCATTAACCGAATAAGAGCGAATTGCTCCGATTTTAAAGGAATCCGGACAATTTCCCAAATGATTAACCAGCCACATGCGTTCGAAGCGCTGCTTCATGGGTGTACTATCAAAATGCAAGAGAGAGGGAACGCCGTCTGGCGCAACGGGTTGTGAATGGGGAGCGGAATTGGCCAGCCGAATATAATCAGCCGCACGTAGGACGATGGAAGAAGCACTGTTTTTATCAACCGACCGTGAAAGAATGTGAAAATGTATATAATACGTTTGGTTGACAAGAACTTTATCTCATTAATGCCGCGTAAATCGCGGCTTTTTTGGTTTTAGTGGAAGTTGTCGATCGAGCAGGTCAAGCAGACACCGGCATTTTCCACTATTTACATACTATACTTTACAATACCCCGTATGGTATAACAATTATCGGGGGGGATTAACCAATTATGACCATTCAACAATTTTTGAAGCTTGAAGAATCCGACCAACTGGAAATATGGGTAGCATTTCAAGCCTTGAAGCCAGCGGAATTTGAAGTCTTTCTACTTTGGTTCCAGGATCATCTAGCAAGACGGGAATTGCGCCAACTGGTTGCTCGAGTCAATCAAACGTTCGTATTAGGAAATTCGTGCTCAGTGGCGGAGTAGAATTGAGGAGCGGGAAGCGGCGTCTGCAACGCAGTGAATCTGGTGCTACTTACATAAATTAATAAGGCCCGTAGTAATGGGCTTTTCTTTTTTTATCTAGTTTTTTGACCGCCGTAAGGCGTTGAGCACACGGATACGACACATGGATGAACCGCGTATTGTCCAGCGACACAAACTTAGGCGCTTTAAGATCCCTGTAATGTTAGTCGGGGGAAGAGGAGAAAGTTGTTCAAAAGAGCGATTATCGCAACCTGCACTTAGACCGCTATCAAGCACCCATGAGGTGCCTTTTTTTCGACTTTACACGATGAGAACTGTAAGACGGCGGAGGAGGCACGACCGGGAGGTTGGGCCATCCGTCAAACAAAGATATGAAAGGGATGACCCCACTTGTGGCAGAAGCTCGCGAACTGGAACACCTTGCGCAATCAGATGTTGGCCGGATTCGTGTCGGTTATGATCGTGGTTTTGGTCTGTGTGGGCCTCCTTACGTTCAATTCAGTTTCCACGCTTCTGAATACGAAGGCAGAAACGCAGATGAAGCAAACCGCTAGTCTAACTGACGGCAGGCTGGAAGCGCTTATTAATCAGATGGATACGCTGACATTGCAAGCGATTAACGACCCGCGCCTACAGCAGCTCTTTTTCTCACTTGCAAACGGCGAAGCCGTAAGTTTCAGCCAGCGGCAGGCTATGATGCAAATCTACAATCATATTCAAGCGTATAGTAACGGCGTAAACAGCGTCGAGCTGTATTCCTCAGATTTGAAGCGGATGTATCCACTGGATGAACAAAGCTTGACGAATCGAGTGACGAGCAACTGGATTGATCAGGCAGACAAGGAAAAAGGAAAGCTGGTTTGGATCGGCAACGATCCTAGAGACCCTGATTCAGTCCTCGCGATTCGACGTATTAATTTAATTGATCGCTGGTTCTCTAACGGCGGTTATTTGCTTGTGACAATTAAGCGCAGCTATTTTGAATTTCAGGCGGAGATGTCTCAGTCAGGTCATCGGGAGTTAATGCTGCTAGCCGATAGCGCGTCGAGACCGATTGTGGGCGATGGTTCAGCACTCGCGGTTGTATCCGAACTGATGCAGGAGGATTCCGATAAGGTTACGCTCGAGGGGCAGCGATATATTTTAGTTAAAAAGCTTTCAGAGAAGACCGGCTGGACGCTGATGATCCTGTATCCGGTCAGCGAGATTACTGACGGGATATCCATCTTGCGTGTGGCGATTTTCGTCTCCGGAGCGATAGGCTCTGTTCTCTTTACTATTTTGTCTTTCTTGCTTTCGATGATGATCACGCAGCCGATTCTACGGCTGATGCGGGCGATGAGAAATACCAGGCAAGGCGTTTTAAAGCCGAATCTATCGAAAACGTATACGACAGAGCTGAACGACCTTAATATGACCTATAACCAGATGGTAGAAAATATTAATCGACTCATTAAACTGGTCTATGAGAAAGAAATACTCCAAAGCAGGACGGAACTGCTGGCGCTGCAAGCCCAAATCAATCCGCATTTTTTATATAATACCCTGGAGGCGCTTTATTGGTCATTAGAAGGAAAAGGGGAGGAAGAACTGGCCAATCTTGTGGTCTCGATGTCCGATTTATTTCGTTATGTGATCAGCGGGCCGAATAAGGAAGAATGGGTGACATTGGGCGATGAGCTGGATCATGTGAAACGGTATTTGGGCATTATTAGCGTAAGATTCGGTTCCCGTCTGGAATGGCAAATTCATGCCGCGGATCAATTTAGCAGCGTTCCGATTCCGAAGCTGCTGATACAGCCTTTGGTGGAGAATGCGATTCTTCACGGCATGGAAGGGAAAACAGGCCCCGGTCTAGTTACGATTACCGTGGAGCCGTCGCCAATGAACCCGTCCGATCTGCGGATTACAGTCAGTGACGATGGACCGGGTATGGATGATCGTACGCGGAGAGACGTCATGGGGGCTGGCAATAGCGAAAGTACTTCATCCGGCAAAGGGAAGGGCATGGGACTATCCAATGTCATGCGCCGCATTAAGCTCTATTACCCATCGCAAGCCGGAGAGAATCGCGGGTTGTCGATTGACAGCACGCCCGGACAAGGGACAAGCGTTCGATTTGATATTCCGATTCATAGGGAGGTTCACCATGATTCCATCGGGGAAAACAATTCTAGTCGTTGACGATGAACCGTTGACAAGAGAAGGCATTCGTAAATCGTTAGAGTCCTGGTCGGCAGGACGCCATCAAATATTAAGCAGCAGCAATGGCACAGAAGCTTTGGAGCTGCTCAAAAGCCGCCTCGTCCATCTGCTCATCACCGATATTCGGATGCCGGAGGTGAGCGGTCTTCAGGTGGTGGAAGCCATCCATAGCACGCTTCATAAGCCGGTTGTCATTATTATATCGGGTCACCCCGACTTTCAGTATGCCCAATCCGCGATCCAACTGGGCGTCGTCAACTACCTACTCAAACCGGTACAAAAAAGCAAGCTGCTTGAAGCCGTTGAGCAGGCGCTGCGGATTGAAGAAGAACGAGGTCGGGTGGAAGCGATGGAGAAAATCGTAGATTCCCGACTTATGCAGGCAAAGATGGAAGCGAATCACTACAGCCCGCCTGTTCAACAGGCCGTAGCTTATGTGGAGGAGCATTTGAAAGAGCCGCTTGGCATGCGCGAAATCGCGAACCAAATTCATCTGAATCCAAGCTATTTCAGCGCGCTGTTTAAAGAGCAGACGGGTATGACGTTCAGCGAATATGTTTCGCGGATCCGAATCCAGAAAGCTAAAGAGCTGCTTTTGCAAACGCGGCTTACGATTGCCGACATTTCGGAGCAGGTGGGGTATCAAACACCGAAATATTTTATCAAGATCTTTAAAGATTACGAAGGAATCAGTCCGAATCAATATCGCAAGCAGGTCGATTGAGGCTGACTTAGAAGCAAACATCTAAAAATAGTGGAATATTTGCCGATGGTCGTTACCTCCTATAATCGAAATGAAAGCGCTACAATGAATAACGTAGCACACAAACGAAATCAGGGGGATGGACTGATGATAAGAAGAGCGCTTACATGGACGTTAACATCGACGCTTGGCCTTAGTTTAGTTCTCGCAGGCTGCACCAGCACTAGCAACACCAACGGAAGCCAACCGGCGGCGAAGGAAACTCCGAAGGACAATAGCACGACCGCCAATAAGGTCACAATCAAAATGATGCATCTGTGGCCGGCTGGGAGCTCGGCAACGCAAAACAAGATTGTAAACGATATCATCAATGAGTACCGAGCGGCAAACCCAAATGTTACGATCGAACAAGAAGTACTTGAAAATGAGCAATACAAAAACAAAATGAAAGTGCTTGCGACTTCCAATGCTCTACCTGACGTTGGCTTCACATGGGCGGCAGGCTACATGGACCCGTATGTCAAAGGCGACATGTTTGCTCCGCTGGACGATTTGCTGCAAGGCGATCTGAAAGACAAATTTGTAAAAGGTACAACGGACGCTTACGCTTTTGGCGGCAAAACGTATGGTCTTCCTGTAGAGCTTAACATCGTGCCGGTTTACTATAATAAAGCCATCTTTGCCAAATATAATCTGACACCGCCCAAAACGTACGACGAGTTTAAAAATATTGTGAAAACGCTTAGCTCTAATGGTGTACAACCCATCGCACTCGGAAACAAAGACCGCTGGACAGGATCGCTGTGGTACATGTATTTGGCAGATCGTATCGCTGGTTCGGATACATTGAAAAATGCGATTAACCGCTCAGGTACTTTCAACGATCCAGGCCTGACTCGCGCTGCTTCTGAAATTCAGCAATTGGTTGACATGAACGCATTCAATAAAGGGTTCAACGGACTTTCCAACGACGAAGGCAAGGCAGAGTTCATGAACAGCAAAGCCGCTATGTACATGATGGGCACATGGGAGCTTCCGAACTACACAACGAATAAAGATGTGAAACAAGAGTTCAAAGACCAAATCGGTTTCTTCAAATTCCCGACTGTCGGCGATGGAAAAGGGAACATAGACAGCTGGGTTGGCGGACCGGGCGTGGGCTTGTTCGTAGCGAACAACTCCAAAGTGAAAGATGAGGCCAAAAAATTCGTCAATTTCTTCGTTCAAAAATGGGGCGAGCACGCGATTTCCGAAGCAGGCGTCATCCCGGCGACGAAAGTAGACACTTCCAAAGTGAAGCTGCCGCAAATGTATATTGACCTACTTAATGAATTAAATAAAGCAAGCAACATCACACTGTTTGCTGACGTACAAATGAAGCCTGCTTCCGCAGAAGTGCATTTGAACATGATTCAAGCGCTGTACGGTAAAGCCGTGACGCCGGAAGATTTCGCAAAGAAGCATGAGGATGCTTTGGCGAAAGAGGCCAAGTAACCGAGGTCATCAAAAGATTAGCCGGAAGGGCATATCGCTCTACTGTGATATGTCCTTTCCCACTATTTTGTAAGAAAGGGGAGTGCCTGGTGTGGATAAAGTCATGTCCAACAAATCCATAATTGCATTATACGTCATTCCCTCATTACTTCTGATTATAGCGCTGATCTATATGCCTATCGTATTGACAGGCTATTACGGATTAATGAAATGGAACGGCGTAGGCAAGATGAGTTTTATCGGTTTGCAAAATTATACAGAGCTGCTTCATGACGAAATGTTCTGGAACAGCGCGAAGCATTCCTTTCTACTTGCCGTTTTCTCGACGCTTAGTCTCATCGTTTATCTTCTCGTCGCGCTCGTCCTTTCTGCGCAAATTCGCGGCGCAAACACGTTTCGAAAAGTATACTTAATTCCGATGCTGCTGTCTTCTGTGGCCATTGCCCAACTATGGTTGAAAATATTTCACCCGACAAACGGCATATTGAATCATATGCTGATGTCATTGGGAATTGAAAATACACCTGAATGGCTTTCGAACCCTTCCATTGTTTTATATGCGATTTTCATCCCGATTTTATGGCAGTATGCAGGATTCTATATTTTGATCTATTATGCAGCTTTGAAAAACGTTCCTTCTTCACTGCTTGAAGCTGCCCGCATAGATGGTGCTAGTCCATGGCGCATCGCGATATCGATACGAGTTCCGCTAATTGCCGAAGTCATGAAAGTAACGGTCGTTCTCGCCGTTGTAGGTTCGCTCAAATATTTTGACTTGATTTACGTGATGACGGGCGGAGGTCCAAACGGTTCCAGTGAAGTAATGGCTTCCTATATGTATATCAAGGCGTTCAAAGAATACGATTTTGGCTATGCCAGCGCAATCGGCTTCTTCCTGCTTGTCATTTGCCTATTTATGACCTGGTTGATCCGTAAAGCAACGACTACCAAAGACAATATCCAATACTCGTAACGCGAGGGAGACCCCGATGAATATCGAAACGATAGAACGGCAGGCGCAGGCTAAAGCAGCGGTGCAAAGCAAGCTTCCCATACAAATCGGATACGGCGTTCTGTATATCCTGTTGACGGTTGTTGCTATATTTCAAATATTTCCGCTCCTTTGGCTGCTGCTGTTTTCTTTGAAAAACAACGAAGAAATATTTAATCTAACTCCTTTTGCACTTCCAGGACGGTTGCACTGGGAGAACTATGAGAAAGTATGGACGCAGGGCCATATTAGCGCTTACTTTTTCAATAGTGTGTGGATGACGGTAACTTCGGTTGCCGTGACAGCATTGTTCGCGAGCTTCGTAACGTTCGCGGTAACGCGAATGAAGTGGAAGCTTCAGTCGTTCGTGCTGGGGCTATTTATGGTGGGACTCATGATTCCGGTGCATTCAACGCTTATCCCGCTGTTCAGCTTATTTACAAAAACCCATCTGACGGATCATCCGCTGTCTCTGATTTTATCTTATATCGCGTTTAACTTGCCCATAACGATCATGATCATGCTCGGTTTTTATTACACGCTACCGCGGGAAGTGGAAGAAGCGGCGATCATGGACGGATGCTCCGTGAATCGTCTATTTTTCAGCATTACACTGCCAATGACGGCCTCGGTCATATCGACCGCCGTGATCATCAATATGATCTACAATTGGAACGAGTTTATTTTCGTCAATACGTTTATTAGTTCGGATAAATACAAAACGCTGACGGTTGGTATCCAAAACTTTATCGGCCAATATACGACGGATTGGGGCGCGATCGGCGCAACGCTGATGATCAGCATTTTGCCAATTCTGCTGGCCTTCGTATTGCTTAGCAACCGGATAGTAGAAGGGATTGCTGCAGGATCTGTCAAAGGATAAAACGAAAGAACTGAGAACGGGGTCAGGGAAGTATTACTTGTCCTATTTAGCGGGTACCACCCATAATAAAGGAACCATCCTAACGCCGACCCGACTGCTACATTTATGGCACCAGGCTTTTGCAGAGATCATATGATCCGTCTTGGCGTGAACCCGGAGCAGCTGCTGGATGCGCGAACAGATGAATGGAGGGCAATGCCTGACATTCGAATAAAACCGATTCCGGCCGCCCACGAGCTGTTGGATTATGATCCGGCACGGAGACACCGGTTTATCGGATACTTGTTGGAACTGAACGGAGTTAAGTTGTACCATGCCTGAGATACAACAGTCTATCCGGGATTAATCGAGTCTCCGAAGGCCGAAGCGATCGAGGTCGGGATGCTGCCGATCAACGGCAGGGATGCATTCCGGACGGACCAAGGAATTATCGCAATATGGATTACAGGGAAGCGGTGGAGTTGGCCGTCAGTACCGGAATGAATACGGTCATACCGATGCATTATGACATGTTCAAAGGAAACGGGTTAAATCCGGGATATTTTTCTAGATCATCTTTACGCCACATATCCGGAGCAGAAAAGCCATATTTTGGACCGATTCGAACGTTTTATCTATGTTTCCCCGACCAATTGGAAATCCGGACAGCAATTTCAAGTCTTGGAGCCAGCGGAATTTGAGGTTTTTCTTAACAACATTATTGTCGGGTGACAAGAATTTTATCTCATTAAATGCCGCGAAAATCGTGGCTTTTTTATTTTATGGGATAAAGTTTTTGTCAAAACGACCGCGCTGATTTGTTTTGTTTTTCGGTGAGCGCATTAATGTATAGAAGTTCTTGTCGTCCGACATTTGTGTTGCAGTAGTAACGGCTTTTCTTTTTTATGTAGGAACTTTCATGTCGTTGCTTAGCGACATAAGAGCTCCTACATAATGCTCAAACGAAGCAAATGTCAGGACATAATAGGGGGAGTGACTTTTAGCACCTATACTGATAACCCTCCCCCCGTGTTGAGGCCATAAATTCGATTCGTTCGCTCATTAAAGCCGATGTTGTTCGGACCGGCGAAGTCCGATTGTTCACCTTCACCTACGGGGATTGTCGCAATCACTTTATTCGTTGTGCCGTTGATGACACGGAGCTTTAAGCTAAATGCGGTAGTTAAGTCGACCTCGATCATACATTTTAGCGGCCTAAGTGACCCATTTAATGTCTGGCAATCATTCTTATAAAAATGTGGAATAAATAACCTTTATCAAATATAATGTAACCATGGTTACACTTTACTGGTGTGGGGGGGATAACTCTTGAGTGAACCGAAGATTCGGGTAGATGCGCAGATTCAAGCCAAAGAAGCAGTATATTCACTTTGGCAAATTATTTTGTATTTTCTTAAGTTAGGTGCAATTGGCTTTGGCGGACCTGTTGCTTTGACTGGTTATATGTATCGAGACCTTGTGGAGAAGAAGGCGTGGATTAGTGAATCCGATTATAAAGATGGCTTAGCATTAGCACAGCTTGCACCAGGTCCATTAGCGGCACAATTGGCAATATATTTGGGTTATGTTCAATATCGTGTTCTTGGAGCGACTCTGGCTGGTTTTGCCTTTGTTATTCCGTCTTTTTTGATGGTTATTATCTTGGGGTGGGCATATGTTGCATTCGGAGGCTTGGCATGGATGCAGGCTGTATTCTATGCAGTTGGAGCAAGTGTTATTGGTATCATAGCGTTTAGCGCTTTTAAATTGACAACGAAAACTATAGGTAAGGATCGGCTCCTTTGGGCTATCTTCCTCGTTGCTGGATTAGTTACCGTTATCACCGAATCCGAAAATGTGTTATTGTTTCTTGGAGCGGGTATTCTTTATTGGTTGGTCAAGGCACCGCCCAAAAGCTTTTGGAAAAAGACAAACTTAAATAGTATTGCTGTGCTTCCATTGGTCTCGGCGTTTGGAATAATGAGTACGACAGAGTCCAGTACATTATGGAGAATATTTACGTTTTTCGCGAAGGCGGGAACGTTTGTCTTTGGTAGTGGGTTAGCAATCGTTCCTTTTCTATATAGTGGCGTTGTAAAGGAATATGGTTGGTTAAATGCACAGCAATTTGTTGATGCCGTTGCTGTTGCCATGATTACCCCAGGTCCAGTCGTTATCACCACAGGATTTATCGGTTACTTGGTTGACGGGTTTACAGGAGCTAGTGTCGCAGCTTTGGCTACATTTTTCCCATGCTACTTGTTAACGGTTATTCCTGCGCCATTTTTTAAGAAGTATGGAAAGCTACCTGGTATCAATGCCTTTGTAAATGGTGTAACCGCAGCTGCCACAGGAGCAATTAGTGGCGCTGTTATCGTGCTGGGTCAACGTTCGATTATTGATATTCCAACAGCGTTATTCGCGATTATTACATTGGCTTTGCTGTGGAAGAGTAAGAAGGTTTCGGAACCGCTCATTATTCTGGTAGCCGCTGTGGTCGGCATACTTGTTTATCCGTTAATGCATTAGACTCAGGTGGTGGTTTCATGCAATCTTGGCTGCATCTCCTTTATAAAATTTCTCGAAATCCAACTGCGCGGCGGGTGTATATTTGGCGTAAGTTCGGAACTTGGTCATCGTGTAAAAGAAGCGATCATTGAGGCAAGAGGAGGCTTCCAGAAGTCAATTGGGTTACCACTGTATTCACTGAAGCCCTTCAATATAACTCATTTCGATTGGTACATTGGTGGAGAAGAAGCATATCAGGACACTGGGGGAGGCAATTTTGAACCCTTGTTCCAAGGTGAGATATATGGAATGAAGGGGCAAGCCTCAGCGACATTCTGAAATTAAGCAAGAACTTGATCTCATTAATTGCCGCATAAAATGCGGCTTTTTTGTTTTATGGGATCAAGTTCTTGTCAAATTTCAATGAAAAGAACTTGATCCCATTCCCGATTTTGACAAGAACATTTTCTCATTCCCGACAATACCTATCAAAGGTATACTGAAGATACGTCAGCGATCGTCGGAGGGAGGGTATAGTAATTCCTCTTTGTCAGCAGGTTTTTAATGGTTGAGGGGTATCTAGGGCTTGTTGCTAAAATGGCAATAGCATCAATGACGGGATAGAGGGTGCAGGTGTGGGAGGACTTTTTATATGTGGTTTAAAAGGAGCTATTTGCCAAATTATTGATCGGTATGCTCATCTCGGCCGTCATTCCTTTAACCTTGTCGATTATTATTTTCGTATAAAACCACCTCGCGTTCGGCTAGAGCGGCAGGTGATCGAGCTCAATCAGAATACCCTGAATGGCACAATGAAAGAATTAATCGCGTCCGGGAATGTTCTGACCGACTTTGGTTAAACTAAGGTAGTTAAAGATCCATTTGCCGGAGGTAAAAAACATGTTGCTCGCGCAAATAAATGGCTGCACGATTCACTATGATGTTGCGGGGAAAGGGACACCGATCATTTTTGTTCATCCGCCGTTATTAACTAGCGAAAACTTTTATTATCAAAAAAAACAGCTCTCAGACCGATTCCAAACCATAACATTTGATATCCGTGGTCACGGATTGAGTTCGCCTTCTAAAGAGCCATTAACTTATCAACGGATCGTTCAAGATATGGTTTTGATTCTTGAAGAATTACATATTAAAGAGGCCCATGTTTGTGGCTACTCCGCGGGCGGAACAATTGCACTTGAAGCGCTGCTTGCTTTTCCTGAACGCTTCGTTAGCGGTATCATTGTAAGCGGAATGTCGGAAATGACAGATTGGCTAAACCGTACGAGAGTAATGGTTGCTATGATGTTTTCAAGTCTAAATCTGAAATCAATCCTTTCTGCCTCTGTTTCCGGGACTAACGGAGATAATATGGTAACTCGCCACAAGTTGCATATTGCAGCTGTAAAGGGCGATATAAAGAATATATATCAGTATTATGCTTGCTGCTTGAAATACAGCTGTACAAAGAGGCTCAAAGAAATTAAAGCACCGGTGCTTATCCTTTACGGTGAAAAGGACACCCGCCCTTTCCATAATTATGCGGAAATTCTTCATGCTAATTTGATACACAGTACACTCCATAAAATTGAAGGAACAGGGCACCAAATCCCGACAAAAGCGTCGCTTGTTATGAACGAACTACTGCGACTTTGGGTTGAAAGCATAGAAAATATAGACAATGAGTGGCAGAATGAGCATAATAAAAGGTCGGTTCCAGAAAATGTTGAGGAACAATTCGTATACGATACCAATGATCTGTACGAAAGGAAAGAAGAATGATAAGGCTGGAAAAACTGCTTTCCGAACTAATGCAATTTACAGCCGAGCTTGAAAAAAGTTGTGGCTGCAGCAGTGTACGTAGTTAAAGCGAGCCGCAAACAAGCAACAACTGTAGGACGACAAGAACATTTGTGCATTAGTAGCCGCGCTCTGCGCGTTTTTTTTATTTATGGATAAATGTTTTTGGCTTTTTCTGGGACAAGAACTTATATCCTTAGCCGCGGCCAGTCTAAGTAGGGCATATGTAATAAAATGAAGGTGCCCGTGTCGTTAAGAAACGGGAGGATACCCTCTGCTGAACAGGTTATTGCAGAGTGCGGTACGAGCCTTTTTTTGGATTTAAAGTACGGTTAACGTCAAAATAGAAATTCATACCCCTCCAGAACATATTCAGCAATCTTACGAGGGTTATCTATACGATAAGCACGATTGTTGAATAGCGGAACCACGTTCCTCATTGAGCCACTCACCGCGCATAAACCCGTGTACGCTTATAGAAAAAGCAGCGGCAGTCCGGGCCATAGCCCTGGATTGCCGCTGCTTTTTGATTACTATTAAATGACTCGTTTGGCGCCTACGTATTTTGATCCCCAGTAGTTGCTCGATAACGAATCGATATGAATACCGCGAGATGAGGTGGCTGAAATAAATGAATTATCTCCGACATAGATACCGACATGGCTCGTTGATTTGCTAATTTTGAAGAAGACCAAGTCTCCCGGTTTCAAGTCTGAAGACGATATGGAGCTTCCAGACTCGTCCAGCATCTCGACCGAAGTTCTTGGCACATCGATTCCTTGCTGGTTGAACACATAACTGATAAATCCTGAGCAATCGAAGCCTGAAGGCGTTGTGCCTCCCCATACATACGGAACACCTATGTACTGTTTGGCGGTGTTAATGAGCTTTTCGGACGGGGTAGTCTGAGCCTGAACCGGTGCTGGTGCTGGTGCCCACCATGCTGGGGCATGGAATTTTCCGTCCTTGCAAATGATCGCGATGCCATTATGCTCATCCCATTGCACATTCGTTCCAAAGCTCTCGGAAATGAATCGTATCGGCAAAAATACTTTTCCATCCTTGAATTGGGCCGGTGACGACATCTTCTTCGAATTGCCGTTTACTTCTGCATCTGCAGATCCGCTTTTGACTTTAATGATTTGATTGTCGCTTTGAAGTACGATTTGGATCTCTGACCCGTTCTTGCTCCAATCAATCTTGTAACCCATTTGATCGGCGACGGGACGGATCGGTACTTGCATATCCCCGTTATCGTCGATGAATGGTGTTGCACCCGAGACGATGGTATCGTTGATCTGCAGCTTGACTCCGAATTGAGCGGAATAAGCATGTGCAGAATTTGAATGAAGCACGGCGCCGGTAGCCCAAATTGCGCATGACAAAATAAAGGTTTTACCCGGGTGTTTCACAAAGATCTCCTCCACAGAGCCTCCGAGGTTAGTTGACGGGTTCGGGAGAGGGTTCCCTAGCTCTCCGGTAAATAGCCGGAAAATACATTCACCCCATTAAGAAGTCCCCCGTAACGGTCCTTATACGACCGTATTCGGCATAATCTTGTATCTTTTTCCTTGGTATAAATTAGCACAAGAGGCAAACGGTTTCAACCTATAAAATATTACAGTTTTGCCAATGACTCAAGAGCATACGCATCTCTGGGTGTCAAAATTAGGAACCGGGGCGGGGGGCCTGCAAGCCTTATGGATGTCGGGTGACAAGAAATTATCTCATTAATGGCCGCGAAAATCGCGGCTTTTTGTTTAATCAGATAAAGTTCTTGTCAAAACCAAATGACAAGAACTTTATCACATTCCCGATTTTTGACAAGAACTTGATCTCATTCCCGACGGTTGGCAGGGAGTCTCTTGATGTGTAACGAATAACCTTACTGAAATCTACCCCATCGGGGGGATATAATTATCTAAAAGTGAATTTTTGGTATTGGGGGGGAATCTTTTGACAATTTTTGCATTAGCATCAGACGGGTTGTCGGGACCTAGCGTAACCCGTTGCTAAATGGATCATTTTAGAAACAGAGCTTTCCCAGCGCCGCGGCGATCGAGCAAGAGAAAGAAGACGTCTTGGTGTTTTGGCAGCGGCTCAGAAGGGAAATCGAACGAACGAATGATGACGTTTCCTGGCTAAACCATGTTCCATAGCACAAGAATTAAGGTGAAAGATGAAAGGAACGTGAACAAGTATATGAGAATGGCATTTGGTGAAGTCGTATTAGCTATTGATGACACCCTAAAATCAAATGAGATATTTTTACAAAACTGCAACCCTGATAATAACGATGTATTCGACAATGCGACTAATTCCATAAGTGGAAGTATTATAACGCTTCGGAGGGGAGGAATAAGTAAAAAAATTTCTTTTGATGCGGATTGTGAAGCATAGGGAGGATTCAATATTTTATTTGTTACTCCTAAACACTTTGATCCTGAATTTGATACTAGCCCAAAAACTGCGAAATTTTTCGGTCTTGAAGAAAAGTTATATGTTCTTAATTTTAATCGAACAACTAAAGTTCTGGAAATTATAAGCCCAGGAGCAAAATAAGGGAGAGAAGGTTTTGGGTTTTGTCGAGTTCTTGTCATTTATAGGATCAAGTTTTTGTCAAATTTCAATGACAAGAACTTGATCCCATTTCCGATTTTGAAAAAAACATTATCTCTTTCCCGATTTACGCCGAAACAAAAGCAAAACCGCTGCAAACTCGGATCGAGCGGCTGAAGTGCGTGATTGCGATTCATATGGAGATGACTACTCAGACAGAGGCGATAAACAAAACACAAACGAACATAAAAAGAAATATTCACACATGATAAAAATAGCGTTATACTACAAATTAGACCGGGAACACAAGCTGAACATTAGGGGGATGAAATGTAAGCGCTTAAACGAAAGTGGAGCTATTGATCCAGAAGCATCATTTTTAACCTGTAGGAGGTAGCACATGGGATCTCATGGAATCCAGAAAAAGCTCAGCCTGTTGCTTTGTATTTCACTGCTCTTATCGCTGATTATCCCGCTAGTTCAACCGAAAACCGTCTACGCCGCACTGAGTTACCCTCTCCAGGACACGTTTGAAAGCTATGGCACGACAGGACAAGCCGGGTCAATCGCGCCCATTGGGACCGCTGTTACTGCCGCTCAGCCATGGAAAAACGATTTTGGCAGCGGCGCTTGGACGATAGACGAGGAGACGATTCCCGGGACGGCGAACAAGAACCATTACATGAAACAGACCACCGCGAACGCCGCTGTCATCACCGATGACTATTGGGGGCAGAGCAACCCTGAGATCACGAGCTCGAGCATTACCGTTTCGGGCAAGGTGAAGGTTACCGGTGGAACGAGCATCTACGCCGGGATTATCGCCAGGTATGCGCCGGTGGGGAGCAGTTTAAATTACTACCGGTTTAATGCGAAGAAGAATTCCAGCTCGTACCAATTTTATATTGAAAAAGCGTACGGCACGACCGGTAACTCCAAGACCACGGTGCCTCAAACACCGGGAACGACCAATGCCAGCGGCGTCTCCATTCCGAATACCAGCTTGACGTCGTCGTTTGACAGCTTGGGCTACCTGCCTTTGAAAATGAACGTTATCAACAATCCGGATGGCAGCGTTCTGCTTGAATGCTACTACGGCAACACACTGGTCCTGTCTGCTACGGATCCGGTGAATGCAACGCCTTACTTGTCTGGCCAAGTCGGCTTGTATACCAATGCGGGAGCGACCGCTTTTGACGACCTCCAGGCTACGCCATATGCACCACCGGTGGTCACTCCCGCGGTTACCAAGGTCGACGGCGACAGCTCGGCGGATCTGATGTGGACGGTAGCGCTGGGCAATAGCTATGATGTGAAGCGCAAAGGACCGGGCGAAAGCACGTATACGGTTGTGGCTGCCGACGTGGCACACGGCGCATTGCCAGGACCTTTTACTTATACGGCTTCGGGCTTAACGAACAGCGCAACCTACAGCTTCATCGTCACCGCAAGAAACGATAGCGGCCAGTCGGCCGATTCTGCATCCATCGATGTTACACCGCAACCTCTGACGACGCCTCCAGGTGCTCCTGCCTCTTTATCCGCATCCCAGATCAACAATAATGTGACGCTGCAATGGCCTAGTGTCAATGGATCCAAATCCTATAACGTTTATCGCAGCACGGCTGCCGGAGGACCATTCAATACACCGCTGGCTACGGGAATCGGACAGGGAGTGATCAGCCCCACCTTGTCCTACACCGATAACGGCTTAACCCAAGGGATCTACTACTATATCGTGACCGGCGTCAATCCGATCGGCGAAGGCAGCCCCTCGCCTACGGCGGCTATTGGAGTCAATCCTCCAGCACCGCCTGCCTCCATCACGACTACCTTACCAGGAACCGGCAGTGTCAGACTGTCTTGGACGGCTTCGTCCAATGCTTCAAGCTACAATGTCAAAATCGCCGCAACTTCGGGCGGACCCTACACGCAAGTCAATACCACTCCAATCACCTCAACGAATTTCACCGTATCGAATCTGAACGTATCTCAAACGTATTATTTTAAGCTCAGCGCCGTCAATGCCGTTGGAGAAGGAGCCGACAGTGCCGCGATCAGCGCAGTGCCCGATGTGGTCGTAAAACCGCCGGTCCACAACTCGACGGAGTTAAATGCTGCGCTCGCTGCAGCGGTAGCAGGAGATGTGATCGTTCTCGAGGACGGCAGCTACACCTCCAGCGTTTCCATTAACGGTCTCAATGGCACGGCGGACAATCCGATCGTCATCAAGGCCAAAAACAAAGGCATGGCCAAATTCAACACAAACGGCATGCTGCTGACCAATTCTTCGTATATCACGATTCAAGATATGGAGTTTTCGACGCCGGCGAGCACATGGATTCGATTAACCGGGTCCAACCATATCCGGATCACGAACAATTATTTTCATTCGCCTAGCACTGTCTCTGCTTCTGGCTCCTCGCTTTGGATCTTGATTGACGGGGCGAACAGCCATCATAACCGAATTGATCATAACTTGATGGAAAACAAACTGGATCAAGGGAAATTCATCGAATTTGACGGCGTCAGCTCGGGAACCGGCAGGCCTTATGAAATCACACAATATGACCTTGTGGAATACAACATTTTCCGCAACACGCTGTCTCGCCAGCCGAATGAATCGGAGAGCATCCGCTTGGGTGTTTCGCAATTGTCCATTTACGACGCGCATGCAACGATTCAGTACAACATCTTCGACCATTGCGATGCCGACCCCGAGATCGTTTCGGTCAAAAGCGGGGCCAACACGATCCGCTACAACTATTTCATCGAATCGCTGGGGACGCTTTCGTTACGGCAAGGCAATAATTCCAGCGTCTATGGGAACTATTTTATCGGGAATAACCGTATTGTGCCGGGAGATACACCGGGAAGTGATCCATTAGGTACCGGCGGTATTCGCATTTACGGGGAAAATCATAAGATTTATAACAACTATTTCCAATCCTTAACGGGATCCAAATGGGATGCCCCGATCACCATTACCACCGGCGAAAAAGACGACATTATGAACAATCTGAGTTCGTTGAGTGCCCACTTTATTGCCAAAAATATTACGCTGGCGAACAACACGCTGGTGAATAACGGGGCCAGCATCGAGCTTGGATATGAGCGGTATGGAATGGCGCCGCAAAATATTAATTTTGCCAACAATTTGGTCGTCGGGTCGCAAAAGGAATTGATCAAAATCATGACTCCGCCCGTGAATCTGACGTGGCAGGGGAACATGATGTTCCCGCAAAACGGCGTTCCACTGATCACCGGCACCCCCGCTTCTCTGACGAATGCACAAGTGGCTATCGTGAATCCTCTGATGAAGGATGCCACACTGCAGCTGTCGCAGTCGGATTACTCTTGGCTGTGGCGGGATGACAGCTATGCCAGACTGCGTACGATCCCATACAAAAAGCTGAGCGGCGCGAGTCCGGCGATTGATGCTTCTACAGGGACTTACGAGTTCGTTACGGAAGATATGGAGCATGAAGCGCGCGTGGGGATTCCAGACGTAGGTGCAGACGAGTATTCGGGCGGAAGTGGGGCAGACCTTACTCCTCCGGCATGGACAGCGGGTCAGCCTCTAGCTTTATCGGCGGTGAAGCCTCGGCAAATCCAGTTGCAGTGGCAGGCTGCGACGGATGACACCAGCATCGTTGCGTACAACATTTATCAGAATAATGCGTTGATCGATTCGGTGTTCGGAGATGTGCTGAGCTACACCGCCCGGAGCCTGCAGCCGGGGACGGCTTACTCGTTCAAAATCGAAGCGGTCGACGAGGGCAATTACAAGGCGGTAAGCAATACGGTAACCGGTACGACACCTTCTTTAACGGGTGTGAGTGTCTCCGGCGTACCGGCGGAGATCGCACTGGGAGGCTCGACGAAGCAGCTGATCGTTACCGGTCAATTCTCGGATGCCTCCACCGAAGATGATACGGTTGGTGCTACCTTCACTAGCTCTAATCTAAACGCTTTGACGGTCTCGGCCAGTGGGGCGGTCACGGCTGTAGGCCAAGGAAGCTCGAACCTTACGGCTTCGTATCAAGGAATCACCTCACTGCCGCTTACGATAACGGTCAAACCGTCCGGTCAAGTCGTTCAGGTGGTGGACGCGGACACGTACGTAGACGGGGTCACGGCAGCCAATGCCGACACCAACTACAATAGCCAGCCGGAGCTGCTGATCAAAAATTCGGGCGGCCGCCGCGACGGCTACCTGAAGGTGACACTACCATCGATCGTCGATCCGGTCGATTCCGTCAAGTTGCGGCTGTATACGGGAACGGTCGATTCGGGCGCTGATCTGCAGGTGTATGGTCTCGTGAACGATGCATGGGATCCGGCCGCCATTACATATAACAATCAGCCTGATGAGAGTCTGAGCGACGTCTATTTGGGAAAAGTGGCTCCGCTCACCTCCAACAGCGCTGTGACTTTCGATGTTACCAAGTTTTATCGCGCAAATGCGGATTCTGTCCTGAGCTTCCGAATTCGCATGTCGGCAGCGGACTTAACCGCTCGTGTGAAAACACTTGAAGGCACTGATATTAATCAAGCGCCCGCTTTGATCTATACCACCATCTCTAATCAAGCTCCGTTGCCGGGGTTAGATGCACCTACAGGGTTAAGTGCGCAGGCCTCAGACGCCAAAGTGACGTTGACGTGGAACGGTGTATCCGGTGCGACAAGCTACAACATCCTTCGGAGCACGACTAGCGGGAGCGGGTATGCCCAAGCTGGCACCAGTGGAACGACTAGCTTTACGGACAGCTCGGTGAACAATGCGACAACGTATTATTATGTTGTTCAAGCGACGGACTCCGTATCGGTCAGTCCGAACTCGGTTCAGGTCAGTGCGAAGCCTCAGGCCAGCGTGTCTGGGACACTTGGCCTTCTGCCCAGCGACGACGTGGTCATCGATCAATCCAGTCCGACGACGGTGTACAATACGATGACCTCCGGATCCTCCGTAGCCGGAAACTTCAACATCCGCCGAACGTCCAGCTCTCAGCGTATTGCCTTTTATCGCTTCAATGTAGCGGACGCTGCGTCGGTTTCCGAAGCCCGCTTCCGGATTGTCGGCAAAATCAATACCGCTACACCTACGCCGCCTACCTTGCAGCTTTATGGCACGACGCTGGATGGCGCTTGGACGGAGAATGATTTTACATGGAACCAAAGCTCCTCGTATCAAACCGGAGGGAATGTCACCGGTGTTGGTACGACGGCGTTCCTTCTGGGCAGTCTCGCCTTGCCGGCGAACAACGCCAGCTACAACGAATATGTGGTGGATGTGACCAGCTTTGTTAGAACATATGGGCTCGATGGCAAGGTCACGTTTATGCTGCTGGAGCCGTCGGGGGCCAATGTCAGCACGACGTTTTACTCGAAAGAGTCGCAAGCGTCCACATACCCCGGAACCTCGCCTTATCCGGAGCTGCGGATCGTGACAAGCTCGGCTCCCAGTGCTCCTGGCGCACCAACCGGGTTAAACGGCACGGCCGGCAGCGGTCAAGTCACCCTCAGCTGGACGGCACCTGCCGGTTCGACGGTGACAAGCTATAACGTCAAGCGTAGTACAGGCGACGGTGCATACACCGTTGTGGCCAGTAATCTGACGTCGCTTACCTATACGGATAAGGGGTTAACGAATGGGGTGGCTTACACGTATGTCGTAAGCGCGGTGAATGGCATCGGAGAGGGTGCGAATTCTACTTCGGTTACTTCCACACCGACACCACCTGCGACGGTTCCTAGCGCACCGACCGGTTTAACCGCGGTGGGCGGCAGCAGCAGAATCAGCTTATCCTGGCAGCAAGTAGACGATGCTACGAGTTATTCGATTTGGCGCAGTACGGTAAATGGAAGTGGGTATGTCCAAGTCGGGACGACCAGCGTAGCTTCATACAGTGACCTCACGGTTATCAATAGCATCCCTTATTATTACGTCGTTCAGGCGGTCAACGAGGTCGGGGCAAGTGTGAATTCAGCGCAAGTCAGCGCGATTGCCGTCGTTCCGCCAGGTGGAAACTTCGATCTGTCCCACTGGAAGCTGACCCTGCCAGACCAAGGGGCATCGGAAATTTCCGCTGCGCAGCTTCAAGCCGGGTACTCTGGACCGTACTTCTACACCGATCCGCAGGATGGTGCGATGACCTTCTGGGCTCCGGTGAATGGAGGCACAACGAGCGGGTCGAGCTACCCGCGTTCGGAATTACGGGAGATGATCAATCCGACCGACGATAACGTCAACTGGTCGTGGCTAGGCAACCATACGATGACCGCCACCGAGAGAGTGACTGTTGTTCCGTCAACCGGGAAAGTCATCGCCCTGCAAATTCATGGCGTGACCGCATCCGGAGGCAGCGCGTCGCCGCTGGTTAAGATGCAGTACGATAGCAACAAGCACGCGGTGGATTTTTTAGTCAAAGCATTGGCGGCGGGTGGCAGTGACATCCATTATGTGTTTAACGGTATCCAAGTCGGGGATTCGTACTCGGCCCAAATTCAAGTCGTTAACGGCGTACTTTACATGACGGTCAACGGCGTGACGCAATCCCATGATTTCATTGCGGCTGACCCGAATTGGAAAGACGTGCTGTTCTACTTCAAAGCCGGAGCCTATACGCAGGATAATGTTGGGGACAGCTCTGAAGGCGGCATGGTCAAAATCTACAGCCTGAACGTCACGCATCAAGCGGCCCTGCCACCGGCAGCTCCTGAAGGGTTAACCGCAGCGCTGGGCAGCGGTCAAGTGGGCTTAAGCTGGACGCCGGTTAGTGGCGCGACCAGCTACACCGTCTTGCGCAGCACGACGAGCGGAAGCGGGTATACCGTGATTGGAACCAGCCTGACGGGTTCATACACGGATGCAGCAGTCGCCAGCGGCACGACCTATTATTATGCTGTTACCGCTTCGAGTGCGGCGGGCACCAGCGGGTTGTCTGCAGAACAATCCGCCACTTTGCCTCCCGCCGATACGACGGCGCCAATGACAACGGACGATGCGCCTCAAGGCTGGGTGAACCATGACGTCGTCGTTCATCTCACGGCGTCTGACCTAGGCTCGGGGGTAGCCGATGTGTTTTATACGGTCGATAGTTCCGTGCGTCAGACGGGAACCCAGGTCACACTGAACACGGAAGGTGTGCATACGATCACCTACTGGAGCGTTGACCGGGCAGGCAATAGTGAAGCTGTAAAGGCTACCACCGTTCGCATCGACAAAACGCCATCCGAGCCGACCGCCTCGGCCAGTACCGTAAACGGTCAGAATGGCTGGTACACGTCCGATCCTGCCGTCACCCTGACTGCAACCGATGCTTTGTCAGGAGTTCAGCGAATTCGCTATCGGGTGGATAACGGCGTATGGGCTGATTATTCCCAGCCCGTGACGATTTCAACGGAAGGCATTCATTCGTTCGAGTACAAATCAATGGACAACGCAGGGAATGAATCGGCGGTCCATGCGATGCCCATCAAGCTTGATAAAACCGGGCCTAGCTTAACCGTCAGCGTGGATCCAGTGGTATTGTGGCCGGCCAATCATAAGCTGGTTACGGTGAATGCTGCTGTCTATGCTTCGGATAGTATTAGCTCCTTAGCCGGAGTAGTATTAACTTCAATCACCGTGAATGAGCCGGGAGCCGATGAGGACATTCAAGGAGCGCAATACGGAACCTTGGATCTGTCCTTTAGCCTTCGCGCCGAAAAGCCGGATGTTGTATCGGAGCGCATTTACTCCATCACGTACACGGCAACCGATCAGGCAGGGAATAAGAAGTCTGTCTCCGTTGTCGTCAAAGTCCCACGTAATAACTCAGGCAATTAGTATGAGTAACCCCTTCATTCCGATGAAGGGGTTATTTTGGTTATTGGCGTGCCCAGCTAAGCACGCATCTTCTAGCCGTGCAAGTCCGTCACGGGAGGGAAATGCAGGGTTTGACATAGAAGAAATTCCTTGGGAGTATTCCAAATTTAAAGTTGAAAGAGACTTTTTATTCAAGGTAGTTGAAGGTACAAAATCAAAGTTGGGTTGGGATACTTTAGATTACACTCCGAATGAGGAGAGAATAGTCTTTTATTTAGATAATTTTAAGGAACTTATTTTAAGGTTTACAACTGAGTGGTGGGCTCATTTTTATTTTAATTACGTAAAAGTTTAGTTTGACGAAATAGTACATATCAAAAAACGATCCAGCCGAAGGATCGTTTTTTGTTGCTGTATTGAAGGTGGGAATTATGCCTGCTCTATTAGCGGGTTTTTCCCGCAGGAAATAACTTTTCAAAATGTCCTTTATTCCTTGACCGCACCCATTGTAACACTGCTCATAAATTTATCTTGAAATCTTAAGAAGACAATAATCAGTGGCAATGTTACTACAACGCATCCCGTCATAATCAACTCCCATGGGATTGACCAGACGCTGTCCTTCTCATTTAATGTTGGCAGAATGACCATAATCGGCATAAACTTCTGCTTGTTGATCATTATGAGCGGCCACAAAAAATCGTTCCACTTATGAAGGAAGGTCAGGATGGCTAGCGCTCCGATCACGGGGGACGATACGGGAAGAATGATACTGCTAAATATACGCCAGTGACGAGCTCCATCCATTTTGGCGGCTTCAATGAGTGCATCCGGTATGCTGAGCATATATTGACGCATCATAAACATCGCAAATACGCTCGCAATGCCTGGGAAAATTTGTACAGCGTAGCTGTTTAGCCATCCAATCCGGCTGAACATGATGTATAAGGGGGGAATAGACAATTCGCCAGGTACCATCATAGTAGCCAAAAGTGCAACGAACATCCAGCTTCTCCCTTTGAACTTATACTTGGCGAAAGCAAATGCGGCCAAAGCGGATACCAAAATGGTTAAAATCGTATGAGCCGTTGAGACATAAATCGAATTAATAAATGACCGTACCAATGTATTGCTGTTGTAATTAAAAAGTCGCAGATAGTTATCAAACGTCGGATGATGGGGAAGACCCGCAGGATTGGCAGAAAGCTCCTCTGCAGTTTTAAAGGAGCCCACCAGCATAATCAAGAGAGGATACACCGAGAAAACAACGACGACAGCGAGCAGCAGGTGTATGATAATTTGTTGCCATTGCTTGCTGGTCATTCGTCATTCCCTCCCCGTAGTGCCTTATACTGTATTAGCGAGACAAGCAAAATCATGACGAACAAAACCCAGCCGACGGCGCTTGCGAGGCCGAAGTTCCCACCGTTAATGTTCCTGGTCAAAATACTTAAAATAGGAATGACATCGGTAGGCGCATCCATCCCCGTGGAGAACATGAGCAAGGGCTCGGAATAAATTTTGAGGGAACCGATTGTATCCATCATGAAAGCAAACAAAAATATCGGTCTCATTAACGGAACGGTAATATGCCATAAGCGTTGTGCGGCATTGGCGCCATCGATCGTCGCCGCTTCTTGAATTTCGTCACTAATGGTCGTTAATCCAGCCATGTAAATAACGAAATACCAGCCTATAGCCCGCCACAGGATAAGAGCGACGACACTCCATTTCATCAGCAAAGGGTCTTCCAGAAAAAAGATTTGCGTGCCTAGTAACTTGTTAATGACGCCATACCGTGTAGCAAAAATGACTTTAAAGATGAGCGCCGATGCCACAGCCGCTGTTATTTGAGGCAAAAATATGACCGGCTTAAAAAATCCCTTCCACTTCACCAGCTTGGAGTTCACCGCTACCGCTAATAAAAAGGAGATTGCCATGACAGGAATGATATGCACGATCCAGTAGAAAAGGGTATTGTACACCGCAGTCCAAAAAGTAGGGTAGATGAAGAGCGCAATATAGTTGTCGAGTCCTACAAAGGTGGCCGAGCCGTACCCTCTATAGCGAAAAAAGCTGAGCACGAAAGAGTACACCGACGGGAACACAAAGAAAATAACAAAGGAAATAATAAAAGGAGCAATAAATACATAGGGTACCAATTTGTCCCACAATGCAAGCGAGTTTGGAGCCCTTTTATTGGATATGGAAGACATCAACGACTCCCCCTTAAGCTGCGACCCCCGGAATGGAATCCGGGGATCGTGACCTGGCACATGGTTATTTTTTCTTATATGGGTTGCCAACCTGGTTTTTCAGGTCGGTTTCCGCTTGCTTTAGAATTTGATCAAGGGTTCCGCCGCCGGTCAAATACTTGGATAAGGCTTCGTTCATCGTCGATCTCTCCAAATCTGCTGCGGGACTAAAGCTGAACACTTTTACTTTTTCCAATGCCTTAGCTTCCGTTTGTGGCAGAGTCGCACCGAAGAACTTATGCGGCTGTGTAATTTGCGGATCCTGCAGTGCATCTTTCAGGATCGGTGTGATCGAACGGATTTCATTCAAAGCAAGTGCGCCTTGTTTGGTGAGCAGCAGTTTGCTCAGTACTTCTTTCGCTTCCTTCTTATGCTTTCCTTTGGCTGGAATAACAAAGATCGAGCCGCCGGCTTCACTGCCTCCGTCCGCATCGGCTAATATCGGCCATTCCGCAGTGGCCCACTTGCCTGCTTGATCTGGGGCATATTTGGGAAGGAAGTTCTTAAACCAGTTGGAGATCAAGCTTGATGCAATCGTGCCGTTAGCAAACGCTTTCTCCCAATCCGGGGTAAAATCGTTGATATCGACCGTTACTCCCGAGTCTTTCAGCTGTTTAAACATTTCGAACGCTTTCCGTACTCCGGGATCGGAGGCTATGACATATTCGCCCTTATCATCCGTAAATTTAGCACCATTACCGCTCACAATCATGCCCAAATCGTAGCCGGCGATTTGTTTACCTAAATTCCAAATGTAGCTGTTGGGGAATTTCTCCCTAAGCTTTTTGCCTGCAGCAATCAAATCATCAATATTTTTGACCTTAGAGGGATCAATGCCTGCTTCGTCGAACATATCTTTACGATAGAACCACACTTTTGTTTTTACTTCATAAGGGAAGGTGACGAATTTGTTCTTGTAGCTGGCTAGCTCAATTGCAGCCTGCGTAAGATTTCCTTGAACCGGCTTCATCACATCGGTTAAATCCTCCAGGATGCCGGCTTCAGCGAACTCCGTTAACTGCGTACGGTTTAACATGACGATGTCCGGCATATCCTCGTTGGCCGCGAGCGCGAGTCGAAGCTTCTTTGCGACATCCGGATCGCCGGCCCCACCAACAAGCCCTTCAATTTCCACTTTATCCTTCATTTCTGGATATGCTTTAAAAAGTGATTCGGTGGCTTTTTCCACGGTTTCAGTGGAACCCCAAACCATCCAGGTGAGCTTTACTTTACCATTTGCGGGTTTATCCTCACTATCAGTACATGCGGCAAGCACCATCGACAGCAACATCATAATAACCAGCAGTGCAATCCCGCTTCTTCTGCGTGATCCCTTTCTGTTATCCAGCGCCATGCAGAATCCCTCCCTGATTAATGGCTTGTGTACTATCCAGCTGCATTAAGGCTGACGAGTTACGATTACACAATCACCCCCAAGCTTAGGTACATCCTCCTACACGAAAGCGTTATCACCATTGTTACTTTACCCTATGACCCTTTCCAGATATTAATTCACGTTCTTCACAATGTGAGAATTAATTTTTTAAATTTAGCAATGCAGTATAATATTCTGCCTTGCACCCTAATATCATCGATATTAAGAAACGGAGTGATCCTATTGGAAGAACAGATTCCGACTAAGTCCAACAAACGAAATAATTATGTCCCAACCACCATTAGTAAAGTGCTGGCAGTTCTCGATTGCTTTTCCATCCATCAGCCTAAGTTAACAGCCGGGGATATCGGTTCCCAATTGGGATTGACCACAAGCACACTTTATCGTTACCTTTCAGCCATGGAAAACGAGGGTTACCTCGAGCGGGATCCTGAAACGGGTCAATATGTCATCGGACTTCGTGTTGTTGAGCTGGCAGGCATCGCGCTCGGTCACCTCGAGGTACGACGACATGGACAAATCGAGCTGGACGCGCTCGCCGGCAACTTGAAAATGAATGCGAATTTAGGCGTTTTGTATAGAGGCGATACCTTTCACCTCTGTTACTCTGTGCAAACGGAGGTTGATCGGATGTATACCGTTATTGGCAGACGTACACCAGCACACTGTACGGCCATGGGGAAAGTAATGCTAGCCTATTTGCCCCGCGACCAGGCTCATCAAATTGTGAAGTCCACAAATTTCATAAAATTAAGCAAGCATTCCGTCGGAACTCCGGAGGAGCTTGACGCTGCGCTAGATGAAGTAACTCAAAAGGCATATGCCGTTGATCGCGGTGAAGTGCGTGAGAGCACATGGTGTGTAGCAGCTCCTGTACGTGAACAGGGAGGTCGTGTGGTAGCTTCGATCAGCGTAAGCTCGCAAAGGGAGCTGGTGGAACCTCGAATAGAAGAAATTGCAAAGGAGGTACGACACTATGCGAATAAACTCTCCCTTCGCTTAGGCTTCTTCGGATAATACGGCTTAACACTTTAGGAGGTGAAATCATGTCCTCAGAAGCGGGACGTAAAGTAGCTATTGTAACAGGGGGCGCACAGGGAATCGGGGCAGCTGTGGGTTTATTCTTGCTACGTTCCGGCATGAAGGTGGTTATAGCGGATCGCTCCGACGAACTGCCTCCAGTGTTTAAACAACCGACAATTGCCGAAGAAGATGTGATCGCAATCCGTACCGATGTAACCCTTGAAGACGATGTCGCTCGTTTGATGTCCACGGCGGAACGTGAATTTGGTGGTATTGACGTGCTTGTAAACAGTGCAGGAATATTCCCGCGAGCAACCCTGCTCGAAACGACGCAAGAGCTATGGAGCAGGGTCATCGATGTCAATCTCAAGGGTGTATATCTGATGTGCCGCGCTGCTGTTCCATGCATGATACAAAGGGGCGGCGGGGCCATTATCAATATTGGTTCGCTACATGCTCGGGGTGGCGCTTCTGATTTGTTTGCTTATTCGGTATCGAAGGGAGGGGTCGTGACACTAACGATGAATTTGGCTCGAAGTCTGGCTCAGCACGGGATTAGAGTGAATTGCGTGCATCCGGGATGGGTGGCATCTGAAGGAGAAGTCGAGCTGCGCCGCAGTGTTAACCTACCCGACGATTGGCTAGAACAGCAGGGTAAGAAGCTTCCGCTTGGAAGATTGCAAACGACGGACGATATTGCGGCGATGGTCCAATTCTTGACCTCGGATGCAGCCTGTCAGATGACCGGCCAGGTTATTTCAGTTGATGGTGGCATGAGTTTAAAGTAATTCGCTCATTTAATCATAGAGGAGGAAATCGAACATGGAACAAATGAGAGGAATTTATGCAATCCCACCGACGCCTTTTAAGGACAATGGGGAGCTGGATGAACAAGGGCTGCGCAGCATTATTCAGTTTTGCCTTAACGCCGGCGCCCATGGCATCGTAACTCCCGTTAATGCGAGCGAGTTTATCAGTTTGACTGATGATGAGCGAAAGCAAGTTGTCCGGATTGCCGTGGACACTGTGAGCGGTCAAATTCCCGTGGTTGCTGGAGTGGCGGGGACCTGTGAAGAGCATGCCGTATATCATGCACATCATGCAAGAGAGGCCGGAGCCGACTCCCTGATTGCGATGCCGCCCTATGTTAAAAAAGCGACGCCGGATGAAATCGTTCATTACTACCAGGCACTCGATCGGGAAGCGCAGGGATTGCCTGTATGGATTCAAAATAATATGCCTCCCGTGGGTACCCCGATGTCTCCGCAATTGCTTGCGCGGATCGTCAAGTCCACCGAATCCGTCCATTACGTCAAGGAAGAATGCTGGCCCGCTGGTCACTATATGACGGAGCTGCTCGAATTGGCGGGGGACACAGTTAAAGGCATTCAAGGAGGCATGGCCGGTCGCTACTTATTAGATGAATATGCGCGCGGAGCTTGCGGCTCTATGCCTGCATGCGAAATTTGTGACGTCCATGTGCGCCTGTGGGAGCTGTTGGAAGCAGGAGATCAGCGTGGTGCCAGGGATGTATTTAACCGGATGCTTCCGCTGCTCAATTTGGAGTTCATGTATGGCGTGGCCGTTTATAAAGAGGTCCTAGTACGTCGAGGAATTATTAGCAGCGCTTATATGCGCAATGCAGGACATTTTCCGCTGGACGACTATGATCGCAAAGAGCTAAGCGCTATTTTAGAGGATCTGCAGCCATTATTTCGGGTTTAGGAGGCGTTTGTCATATGAAAATTATTGACGCTAAAACCTTTGTTGTCGGGAACCCTTGGAAAAACTGGGTATTTGTAAAGCTCTACACCGATGAAGGGATCACCGGGGTTGGCGAAGCAACCGGAGGGCTGCAGACAAAGCCCAACGAAGCATCCGTCCATGAGTTGAAGCCGCTCTATATCGGGAAGGACCCGCGGAATGTCCATGAAATTATGGACAGTATGCGTAAGGGGCTGTTTCTCGGTTATTCCACGGCGATGTCCGGAATAGAGCAGGCCTGCTGGGACATTCTCGGAAAAAGTCTGGGTGTACCGGTTTGGCGGCTGCTTGGAGGTAAAATGCGCCCTAGGATTCGTGCGTATGCGAACGGCTGGTATCGTGGCCCGCGCGATCCGGCGTTTTTTGCGGAAGCGGCTCTTCGCACGGTAGAGATGGGATACACGGCGCTTAAATTTGATCCGTTCGGCAATGCCTATCGTTTCATGGAGCGGGATGAGGAACGGTTATCTTTGAATATTGTGCGGGCGGTCCGAGAAGCTGTCGGTGAGAGCGTGGATCTGCTCATTGAGGCGCATGATCGCTTTTCCGTTAGCACGGCTGTTAAGCTCGGGCATGCGTTGGCGGAATTTAATCCCATGTGGTTTGAAACCCCTGTGATGTCCACCGATGTGGAAGCGACTATAGCCGTGGCGAGCCAAGTGCCAATACCGGTGGCCAGCGGGGAACGATTTGATTCATTAGCGCAATTTTCACGTCTGCTCGGCAGCAAGGTCGTGAGCATTGCTCAGCCGGAGGTATTGAAAATCGGAGGGATCAGCGGGATGGTGAAAGCCGCTGCGATCGCGGAATCCCACGAAAGCTTCATCGCGCCTCATAATGCGCAAAGCCCGCTTTGCACCGTAATCAATACTCATGTAGGCGCTGCGGTGCCGAATCTGTTGATTCAGGAGTGCTTCGATGATACCAACGCTGAGTGGTCAAGGCGGATCATGACAGGTACGGTGCAGGTCAAGGATGGCTATATTGAAATTCCGGACGATCCGGGTCTTGGCGTGGATCTGAATGAAGAGGAAATGAGCAAATATCCGTATGGGGACCAAAACTTCTTACGGTTATTTGAAGCGGGCTGGGAAAAGCGACGCGAAATCAAGGGGTGACAATTCCCGAGGAATGGAGAGCGAAGCCGATGGGAACGAGTGTGAAAATCTGTATCATCGGGGCGGGGAGCGCACAATTTTCTGCAGGGATTGTGCGCGATTTATGTGTCAATCCAGGGTTAGCCGGAAGCCATGTCGTGCTGATGGACATCGATGAACGCCGTCTTGAATTCGTGCTGCAGCTGGCCGAGCGATTATCCGCGGAGCTTCAGGCGAACGTTAGTTTTTCCAAAACGACGGACCGCCAAAAAGCGCTCAAGGATGCTGATTTCGTACTGAACACCGCTCAGGTGGGAGGGCACCAATGGTCGGAGGATCAGCGCAAGTTGGGAGAAAAGCATGGCTATTATCGCGGTACCAAATTACATAACTTTCCTCAAATGCACTTGTTTTTAGACGTAGCCCGTGATATAGAACGAATTTGCCCAAATGCTTGGCTGATCCAATCCGCTAATCCGGTGTTTGAGGGCTGCTCCCTCATGCATCGTGAAACGAAGCTGAATATTCTCGGGCTTTGTCACGGGCATTACGGCTATTTGGAAATTGCTAATGTTCTTGGACTGGAACCGCAGTATGTTACCGCTAAGACACAAGGGTTCAACCATTGGATTTGGCTTACAGATTTCCGTTATAAAGGTGAGGATGCATACCCACTGCTGGATGAATGGATCCAAACGAAAGCTGAGGCCTATTGGGCGAAAGCTGATTTTGAATTTTGGGATAATCAAATGTCGCGGGCAGCCATTCATTTATACCAAATGTTCGGCCTCATGCCGATCGGGGACACGCCGCGAACGTGCGAAAATTTGGGTGTGGGCTGGTGGTATCACACCGATCTGACTGAAAAGCAGCGATGGTACGGTAGCCTTGGAGGCTTCGATTCAGAGTTGGGCTGGCAGAAGTACCTTGACCGGCTGTCGGATAAGGTTGACGACATTGAGAGAGCCGTCACCGATGCCAGCTTGAAGGTGACCGATATTTTTCCGCCTGTGCAAAGCAAAGAACAAATTGTACCGATTATTAACTCCTTAGTGAATAACGTGGAAGGGATTTATCAAGTTAACATCCCCAATCGCGGAGGTATCGTTAAAGGGTTCCCGGAAAATTTGGTTGTGGAGTGCCAAGGCGTGGTGAACGGTTCAGGAATCCGGGGCGTGAGCCAGGAGCCGCTGCCTGCAAAGCTGGTGGCTGGCACAATGAATCCACGCTGGAGTCAAGCTGAATGCATGATTGAGGCCATGCGCCTCGGCGACTATCATTTACTGCTTTCATGCTTGCTCATGGATCAACGGACTCGAAGTCTTACACAGGCCGAAGGCTATTTACGGGAGTGGTTTGCCGACCCGCGTAACGAACAGCTTGCCAAAGTATTTAGGATCCATCCTTAATGAATCCGGAGGGAAACATGAAAACGAGTGTGAAAATCGCCATAATCGGGGCGGGAAGCGCGCAATTTTCCGCGGAAATTGTTCGTGACCTTTGTGTAAACCCTGGACTACAAGGCAGCCATGTTGTCTTGATGGATATCCATGAACAACGTTTGGAAATGGTACACCGGCTTGCTGAAAGACTAACGCGCGAGATCCGAGGAAAGATCAGCTTTTCCAAAACCACGCACCGTGAGACGGCGCTTCAAGGAGCGGATTTCGTCATAAATACGGCACAGGTCGGGGGCCATGATTGGACGGAGGCACAGCGGAGGCTAGCCGAAAAACATGGCTATTATCGCGGAGCGAGACTTCACGATTTTCCACAAATGGCGCTGTTTCTTGACGTTGCCCGGGATGTGGAGCGGATCTGTCCTAACGCTTGGCTGATTCAGTCCGCTAACCCTGTATTTGAAGGCTGTACCTTAATGCACCGTGAAACAAAGGTTAAAGTACTCGGCTTATGTCACGGCCATTACGGTTATCAGCATATTGCTAGGGTATTAGGTCTCGACCCCGCCTATGTAACAGCAGAAACGAAAGGGTTTAACCATTGGATCTGGATGACGGACTTTCGTTACAAGGGCCAGGATGCTTACCCGCTTTTGAACGAATGGATAGAAAAGCATGCCGAAGCTTATTGGGCTCAAGATAACTTTGAATTTCACGATACACAGCTATCCCGAGCGGCAATAGATCAATATAGATTATATGGACTGATGCCGATTGGGGATACGCCTAGGTTCGTCGGCTGGTGGTATCATACCGATCTTGCCGCCAAGCAGCAATGGTACGGGAAGCTGGGTGGATTTGACTCGGAGCTAGGCTGGCAAAGGTATTTGAACAAAATGAATGAAAATGTAAAAAAGATTGAACGTGTCGTATTGGATGAAAGTCAAAAGGTGACCGACATTTTCCGCCCTGTCCAAGGCCACGAGCAAATCGTACCGATCATTAATTCGCTTGTGAATGATGAGGAAGGTATTTATCAAGTCAATATTCCGAACAAAGGGCAGCTCATCCAAGGGTTTCCGGAGGACCTTGTGATTGAATGCAAGGGGGTTGTCAACGCTTCGGGGATCCGTGGGGTAGTCACACCTCCGCTTCCGGCCAAGGTTGTTGTAGGTGAAATGGTGCCTCGCTGGAGGAAGGCTGAATGTGCGGTGGAGGCTATGCGCAGCGGGGATCGCGACTATCTATTGCAATATTTGCTGCATGATCAACGTACCCGTACACGGGAGCAAGCGGAAGCTTTAATCACCGAATGGTTGAGCGATTCTCGCAACGAGAAGCTGGCCCGGTTGTTTCATGCTTGACTATAAGCAGGAAGAGGGGGACGCAGAATGAGTGAAAAGGGACATCGAATCAGCTACGAAATTCTAAATATGAAGCCCGATGAGCCGAAACGAGAGATCGAGGTTCTCGCCACACAAGAAGAGCTAACTCATCTGATCAAGCAAGGGTACCTGATAAAAGAAGACTTGTTTTCCGGAACGGGACTTGAGGAGCTTCGCAGCGCATTGGATCGTTTGGAAGCTAAGGAGAAGGACGATGTGGGCGTTAACACAATGGGCAACTTTGGAGGTCTCTTTTTACGGTATTTGATGGATAAAGATGAAACCTTCCTCAAATTCCTTCAATTTCAGCCCTTGTTATCGATTGCCCGAGCCATGTTGGGACCCCAGGTGCAAATGGGCATGTCGGCACGCATCAGCTATCCCGGTCCTGAAAATCAAGAGACGATCTGGCATCAGCATTTGCGCTACATTCCCAAGCCGCTGCCCCCATGGTTTATTAGACCGCATTGTTTGGATGTGCTCTTGTATCTCGACGATGTTACAGATGCAAACGGTCCGCTTTGTGTTGTGCCGGGCTCACACGAGCGAATACAAGAAGAGCCGCCGGCCGAATATTTCGGTGAGATGCAGGGAAGTATCGTGCTGCGGCCTAAAGCGGGGACTGCTGTACTGCAGCATGCAAACCTATGGCATCGCGCTATGCCAACCACCTCGGAAGGGAGCAAACGCCGGTTATTGATCCTCAGCTACTACCCGACCTGGTTAAAGCGCGGCCTATATGGCGTCCAGCCGGCGGATGGATTAACCAAGCCTCTTGAAAAGCAGGACAATGAAGAGATCCTAGAACTGCTCGGCAAAACCGGTTATATGTAACAACCTCGCCAAGGGGACTCCTTAAGTCTGGAAGACAGGAGAGCCCCTATTTTTTATTACCTGAGGAGGAGATTCAGTATGAAGAAATTAAAGTGGGGGATTATGGGAAACGCAAGTATCGCCAAACGTGCATTCATTCCAGGCGTGCGTGAATCTGAGCTTTGTGTCGTAGAGGCCATTGCTAGCAGGGAGGAATCTAAGGCCAAAATGGTCGCGGAGCAGTTTGGTATTTCGAAATCATTTGGTAGTTACGAAGACCTGCTAGAGGATCCCTCCATCGACGCAGTCTACATCCCTTTGCCCAACCACTTGCATAAAGAGTGGACCATTAAGGCAGCTAAAGCTGGGAAGCATATTTTATGCGAAAAACCGATCGCGCTGAATGTAAAGGAAGCGGAGGAAATGGCGGAGGCGTGCGCCAAAGCCGGTGTCAAGCTGGCGGAGGCCTTTATGTATCGACATCATCCCCGTTATCAAATGCTAAAAGAAATCATAAGCTCCGGTGAAATCGGAGACATCCGCGTGATCCGCGGTGCCTTCACCTTCAACAACTCTGCTAATATGGAAAACATCCGATTTAAACGAGAGTGGGGGGGCGGGTCGATCTATGATGTGGGCTGCTACCCGATAAACGCCGCACGATATTTACTTGAGCGAGAGCCCGAGGCCGTTACCGTGCATGCACTTTTGTCGCCCCAGCATGATTATGTGGACATGATGGCCTCCGGGCTCGTGGAGTTCCCCGAGTCGGTTGCATTGATTTTCGATTGCGGCATGTGGGCGGCGAATCGAAGCTTCATGGAGATCGTTGGTACAAACGGCCGAATTGACCTGCCCTCCGGGTTTGGTACTCGTCCTGAACCAATTACGAATCTATTCGTAACCATAGGTGGAGAGCGAAAGGAAATCGAGGTGCCGCATGTCAATCATTACGCTATCCAAGCCGACAATTTCGCCAGGAGCGTGCTACATGGCGAGCCGTTAAGCTTTGAGCCTTCAGATTTCATTTCTAATATGCGCGTTCTAGAAGCATGTATAAAATCCGCTAATGAGCGGACCCGAGTGGTTCTGTAATATATTGAAATGCATGCAGGAAAGAGCCAAGGGGAAATTCCCTCTGGCTCTTCTCAGTGTGCCACGCACGGCGATTAACTAGATGGTGAAGTTTGTTATGGGGGCTGGTAATGGCCATCGAGTGGGAAGCTTACACGAACCGTCAAGAACAAATAACAGGGTTCAGTGGGCACGACAACCATTAAATATTATGTGCACGTTAGCGGCAAACAAAAGAGCAGCCCTCGCTTGGCGATGCCGCTCCTTTGGAATACTATTCAATAATATTTTTCTTATCTTTCACTTTGTCTTTCATCGACTGCGTCACATCGATGCCTTCGCTTTTCGCTGCTTTCATGTTGAGCGCAAGATCGAGCGTGTCCGGGAATCCGACTGGAATGTCCGCGGGCTTCTTGCCGTTTTTCAAAATGTCTACGGCCATTTTACCGGTCGTATAGCCAAGATCGTAATAGTCAAAGCCGTAAGAGGCGAAGCCGCCGCGTTTGACGGAATCCTTTTCTCCGACGAACAGTGGTATTTTGTTTTTCTCCGCGGTTTGAATGACCGATTCAAGCGACGAGACCACTGTATTATCCTTTGGGATGTAGATGGCGTCCACTCGGCCTACGAGCGATTCCGCCGCCTGCTTCACCTCAGAGCCGTTCGAGACCGATGCCTTCGCAACCTTGATACCCAGCTTCGAGAGCGATTCCTCGGCTTTTTTCACGTTGACGAGCGAATTTTGCTCGCCTTCATTCGCCACGATGCCGACGGTCTTCGTCTTTGGAAAATCCTTCGCAATAAAGTCCATCAGCTTGGTGATCGCTTCGGGATGCGTATCCGATGTTCCGGTTACGTTCGCTCCCGGTTTCTCCAGGCTCTGTACAAGCTTCGCTCCGAGCGGGTCTGTAATGGCGGTGAACAAAATAGGCGTATCTTTTATCGCTTGCGCCGCAGCCTGGGCGGATGGAGTGGCAATGGCTAGCACCAGGTCCTTTTTGTTGGTGGCGAATTTTTGTGCAATCGAGAGGTTGTTCGTTGCATCGCCTTGAGCGATTTGCACGTCAATCTCGAGGTTATCCTTCTCCACATAGCCGTTGTCTTTTAGTGCGGCGATAAAGCCTTGGCGTGCAGCGTCCAGTGACGGATGTTCGACGATTTGGGTGATTCCGATTTTCACAATTTTTTTCGCTTCCGGTTTGCCGCCTTGTCCCGCTGATGCGCCCGAGGATGCTTCCTTGCCGCCTGCCGCACATCCTGACGCCATCAGCGAAATGCTAAGTAAAGCGGATAATACCATTTTTGACTTCATACTCTGTACCCCCTATTGATGTGATGGTTCACTAGATAAAAGCATAAACGCATGAAAGCGCTATTGCTATTTTAGTAGGATGCTTTAATGGCGTCAATGAAAACGTTTTTTTGCGGCATAAAAATGGAGCATGTCCAAATAATGAATCGATCCTTGAGATTTTTAGAAACTTGTTTACATAATAAATGTTATGTATTCTTATGAAAGAGGATGCAACGATGGCCATGATAGAACAGACGATTGTTAACTCATTGGAAAACAAAATTAGGACTAAAGATAAAGAGATTTGTATTATCGGCAAAATGAATTGGCAAAGCTCGTGTGGTAAGCGATATTAGAACAAACAGCAGCATGTTCTTTGAGGAAAACGAGAATGAATGGGTTCAGAAGATTGAGACCAGAGCTTCTGAACTGATGAATATACCGATCTCACATGCTGAACCGCTGCAAATTTTACATTATAAAGACGGCGAGCAGTATCAGCCTCATTTGGACTATTTCACCTCCGAAAATGTTGTTAACAATCGAATCAGCACATTGGTGATGTATTTAAATGACGTAGAAAAGGGAGGAGAAACGTACTTCCCTAACCTTCATTTTTCAGTAGCACCGAAAAAAGGCAGTGCCGTCTTTTTGAATATTTTAATAAGGATAATCGCTTAATGAACTAACGTTACATGGAGGAGGGGGAAATCTCGTCGAAGCCGGAGAGAAATGGGTAGCGACCCAGTGGATGAGAAGACAACGACATCGCTACGTTTAAATTAAAGGAGTCTAAGAGCCTCTCCAATTCAGGAGTGGCTCCCTTTATTTTCCTCGGTGTGACGACATCTTTTGATACGGTTTGTACTTCACACCGGAACATTTAATACTATTAATAAATTTAACAATATTATTAGTTTGATTAATGATCCAGCCATCGTTTATTATCGTTGATTGTCGTCGCTACGTTAACGGGGCAGGAGAGTTTAAACACTTCTCGAATATTTCAAATGAACACAAATACTTGTTAGAGGTGATTTCATGGAAGAGAATGTTAAATCGTTACTTTCTTCATTGTCGAGAGAGTGGATCAACAACTCCGCCGGATTAAGGTCGTAACTCGCGAGGATGAATGGGAGTGGGTCAGCTTCGCATATTATCGTAAGTGTGAAACGGCTAAGGACGTCTTAGTTCGATAGGAACATTAACAGGAACTTTAAAATACCATACCCAAAAAACACACATGATTGCGGAGATACCATAAGCAAGTACTGGCCGTTTATAGAATAATCGAAGCATCGGGAACATGGTGCAATCAAATATGATAGACCAGTAAAGATTCCAGCCATATTGATAAATAATCCGACCAGTAATCATAAGGAAGTATTCAACAGCAGTAAAAATTAAGATCCATTTCAAATTATGTGCAATTTGTTTTCCAATCCTATCTTTTGGATAGTTGGAGAGAAAAAGAAAGGCCGTAAGCGGGAAGGTAACAAATGTATAAACCATCTCGGTTAAACTATGATTAGGCAAAAAGTCAGCCTTTAATTTCCATAAAAAATGATTTGCAGTGAGAAAATTATATAGTAAATTTCCCAGGGCGAAATACATCATTGTAGTATGATAGTCTCTCCAGTTTTTCCAATCTCCACGTTTCCATGCTACAATTAAGATTAATGTGGCAATGGCCAAATGCATACAAATTCTCACCCCACCATATACTTACCAATAATTAGTATCTTATCCAATACAACTTCCACTAATCCTAATTAATTAGTGAATTAAGAAATCTTTAGAATAGTTTGATCAAAGTTACAAATGTTGCAAAGAACTTTATATCATTTCCGACGGGCTGTGAATTGAAGACTGCAAAGGACGCCTTTAAAATATGGACGTCGATTTGCATCTAGCTAGGGGGAGGCTTACATGGAAAAAGAGCGCCTCCTTGATGGTGTTGGGTTTCGAACCCGTGGACAAACCCATCATACCGAGGCGCTCCTTTTTTGACAAAGCCCATTCTTAGGCTATACAGGAATGTTTAGTGCAACGAGATGTGCACCATTTGAATCAAAGACCCTTCGCTGCAAATAATAATTTAGGATATTATTAACATATCAGGAATTGTATCAATCGCTGATCGGTATTGTCGTAACAGCAGGGTTTTGATATTCTCCATCTGACATTCTGGGTTGTTGCGCGGCATTTGTTTGCACTCCCAAAATTAAAGCAGCTTTCTTTATATCATAACCCCCTGATTCATTGAAACTGATCCTAGAGAATTGGACATAGTCAATGTAATGCGGAATTGAATCTACTTGGATCGGCATTTTCGGGTACGTTGCCGAATATATTCGCAGCAAAGATTTATGATGAATCGAATCAGGCAATCACCCAATGGATATCCAATATCGTACTGTAACTGGCGATATCTGACCGGAATGTCTCATCAAACGATTAAGCCAAGCAAATAGAAAAGGGCTGCTGGAATTCAGCGGCCCTCGTTGCTTTCTTCATGGTCTGGTTCATGATCTACAGAGTATTTCATATTATTATGTTCGTCATGATCTAAAACCAAGGTAACTTCCTTCGATTCACCCGTTTTAGGGTCAACCGAAGTGACTGTTTCTTTTTGTACTTCCATGATCGAATCACCTCCGCCCTTATTCTGCCCAATTGTTTGGAAATAATTCCAAACCTCCAGTACAAGATGAAGAAACCCTCACCAGAATGCGAGGGATCTTCGAACCTAAGGTTCCAAAATTTCAGACTCGTCTTTTGACTTAAGTCAATGCACGTAAACATCCCCCTAATTACAATGTAATCATTACTTAAACATAGGGGGGTCCACATGGTATTCCAAGGATAGGGTCATCGGATCAGCGAAGGTCTTGGTGGATTCTCTTTTTAATTTTGCTTAGTGACTCCTCACCTGTATGAATATGCTGGTCATCATGCAGATTTGTAACTTTTGAACGTAAAGGTAGACGGGTACGAATGCATAATACCTACAACAAGAGGATGCCGCTGGTTCAACACGTCAGCTTAGCTATGCTATTAGGGAGTTCGAGCGAAAAGTATCATAAGTGGAGTGTAATTCTGGTTGGTGTATTCTGATATGTGTTAAGATTAGGAGAGTTTAGATGCGTATGCCGAAGGAGCTATGTGATGGAGGTACTAATTCCTGGACAAGAAAGACTTATGATTAATCATCTCGTTTTGGATTTTAATGGAACGATTGCTTTGGACGGACAGATTTTTCCATTTGTTAGGGATAAGCTTGTAGCATTAGACAAGTTAGTTAAAATCCATGTACTAACCGCTGATAGTAATGGTAGTGCCTATAGACAATGTGAGGGGTTGCCCGTGGAGATACACGTCATCGGTAAGGATAACCAACGGGAGGAGAAAAGTAATTTTGTACGTAGGATTGCACCGGGTGTTGCTGTTATCGGCAATGGGGTAAATGACGAACTAATGTTTCGTGAAGCTGATCTTTCGATCGCTGTAATAGGGAAAGAAGGTTGTGCAACAGCGACGTTAATGGCTAGTAACATAGTTGTTAAGGATGTAGTTGATGGATTAGATTTGTTATTAATGCATCACCGACTCATTCCAACACTGAGAAAGTAATTCAACTGATTTAGTGGGACTAACACGACGAGTTTCGCTGTTACGCTCTCATGAAAATATTTCGCTGATCCTTGAATAGAGAATTGATTGCTAAATTGAAATTGTCGGGTGACAAGAGCTTGATCTCATTATTGGCCGTGTGACAGGATGAATTAAGTAAACTGAAATTACAGAAAGGGTGACGTCTTTGGGGATGGAGAGGGGACGTAGTAACTTCTCTTTGTCATTGAGCTAACTGGCAGTTATACGCAACTGTTAATGTATATACAACGTCCAAAGTTATGTAATTATTTATTATCTCTGGAGCCGGAGTGTTGATTTTTTATGCTATGAAAGAAAAACAGGCTGGCAGGTGAGGTCATCAACATTCTAAGCTGAATTCCGTTCCGGGTTCTTGAAGACGGATCCCTTCAAAAAAACTGAGCGTATGATCCTTGTTTGAGCGTAGGTGTCCATTCAGTAAATAAAGAAAAGAAAGTACGCATCTGTGGGAAAAATACATCTTTATGTGGCGTACTCAATATACTAATTGCAATTTGAGGTATGGAGGAAACCCATGAAAGCGATTGTATGCAAAAAATATGGATTACCGGATGTTCTTGAGCTTACGGAGGTAGAAAAACCTACTCCCAAGGACAAAGAATTCCTGGTAAAAATTCATGCAACAACTGTATCTGCTGGGGACATAAGAGTTCGAGGTTTTAATAGTCCTATTTTATTCTGGATTCCCATGCGAATCGTTTTAGGAATTAGAAAACCGAGAAATCCAATATTAGGCGTGGAGTTAGCTGGAGAAATCGAACGAATAGGAAAAAATGTGAAACGATTTAAGAAAGGAGACCAAGTTTTTGCATTAACTGGGATGCGTTTTGGGGCTTATGCAGAGTACACATGCCTGCATGAGAAAAGCGTTGTGGATTTAAAACCAAAAAATGTGACATATGAAGAAGCTGCTGCCATTCCGTTTGGGGGAACTTCAGCATTGTTTTTCCTTAGAAAAGGGAATATCCGAAATGGACAAAAAGTTCTTATCTATGGGGCTTCCGGTGCGGTTGGCTCATCAGCAGTTCAGCTTGCCAAGTACTTTGGTGCGGAAGTTACAGGGGTTTGTGGCGCTGACAACATGGAACTGGTAAAATCTTTGGGAGCAGATTATGTCATCGATTATATGAAAGACGACTTTGCGGATAAAATTCAACAATATGATCTCATATTTGATGCAGTTGGAAAGATTTCTAAAGCTAAATGCAAGAGAGCAATAGCACCGAACGGGAAGTACGTTACGGTGGATGGGCAAGGTATTGCGAAAGTCCGCAACGAGGATTTACATTTCCTCAAAGAGCTTGTTGAAATGGGGAAAATCAAACCCCTCATCGATAGACGCTATCCACTAGAACAAGTTCCCGAGGCTCACAGATATGTGGAGAAAGGGCGCAAGAAGGGAAATGTAGTAATTAACATTGGAACATGATAAATTAAAAAAGCTCGAAATCATAAGTCAAATTAACAGTACGAGATCTCCATAACAACAGGCTGCCAAGAGTCTCTTGAGGCGCCGCAATTGTCCGGTAAGTGTGTGGTTCAAGTGAGAGTAAGAAAGGCCGATGAAACCAAAGCTTTAAAAAAATGGCGGGCTTAAATATAGGTAGCAGGTTGACCGATTGAGACGGAGCATATTCCGGCTCTTTTTTGTGCACAGGCGAAGCCGTGAGAATAGTGTTTTAACACATGTCGGGTGACAAGAACATTATCTCATTAATTGCCGCGTACATCAGCGTAATAGTATAGCAACTAAAAAGGGAGCTGCCGATGTAGCTCTTCGCCTTTTTCGCCGTTATGACCATTAAGGTGAAACCTACCATAAAAAATTTGTTGGGGAAAGTGCGGGAGTATTGATGAGAGTGCGAGTCTATCCCCTCATGGAATATCCGTACCTAGATACTTTTCTGCATAACGCATAAAAATATCGGCTGCCGGCGAGATATAACGTCCCTCGAAGGAAAAGATGGCCACCGAACGAGATAGAGGAAGATCCAGTGGGATAATCGAAATAGATGGTCC
>NZ_VNJI01000037.1 GCF_007786445.1 Paenibacillus cremeus
GTTGCTGGACACTTCCATGATACCAAACAAAGAAGGTGTTTTTTTGTCAAGAGAAGGAAAAAATGCGCTCCGTCCTTACAGCCGTAGGGCGTTTAAGCTAATTTGTAGCTGCGAAAGTTGAGTAAAATAATTCGTGATACAGAAATCATCGGGAACCCGCATAAATAAAGGATTTATGATAAAATGCGATATTCCAAAATCAACCCCAATATGGTTGAAATAATAAAGTTCGAGATGGAAGGCAGTATTGGATAACCTTGATACATCAAGGTTTCTAGTGAACATAAAGAACGTGTCCGCTGTGACCGATCACGCTTGCGTGCTCTAGTCACTCGGACACGTTTTTTTTGTGCTTGAAAAAAATCCTACGATTTATCTGTATATTTCCGATCCAAGAGAACATTCTATTTTCATATGGAAAAATTGGAGGAATTTTGATTGGGTATTTTTGGATCAACCAAGATAAATAAATTAACTGCTGCGGAAGTATCCGCATTTTGGCTTCAGTATATGGGCGATAGTATGGCGATCTGTGTTTACAACTATTTTCTTAAAATTGTTGAGGACAAACCTATTAAGTCGATACTAGCGATCGGATTACAATTAGCGGAGAACCAGATATCGAAGATCAATGAATTTATGAAACGAGGTGGATTCCAAACTCCAATCGGATTTACGGAAAAGGATGTGAATCCGAATGCTCCACGCTTATTTTCGGATCCATTTTTACTTTTTTACTCCTACATTATGACGATCCATGGGTTAACGGCTTATAGCTTGGCCATCACGAATTCCGAGCGACAAGATGTCCAAAATTATTTCTTTGAATGTTTGGCAGACTCAAAAGAATATTTCCAAAAAATAGTCCAAACCGCAAAATCGCAACCCCAATCCAAGTATACAAGTGTTCCATGGATTCCTTCGCCGCTTGGGAATGAGTTTGTGAATTCAAGGGGAATCATTTCGAATTTAATCGGTGACAAAAGGCCGCTGAATAGCTCGGAGATTAGCAATCTATTCTTTAATTCCATGAAAACGGGAATGGTCAAATCCTTAAGTTTAGCCTTTAGTCAAGTGGCCAAGACAGAAGATACTCGTGATTTTATGTTGAAAAATGTGAAATTGGCAGGGAGAGATGCGGAAAGCTTTAACAAAATATTAAAGGAGGATCATTTGCCCATTCCTGAGAGCTGGGATGCGGAGATTTCGGATTCTACGATAAGTCCGTTCTCGGATAAATTGATGATGTTTCACTGTGCATTTTTAATCAATGCAGCCCTTTCATATTATGGAGCAGCCATAGGCTCCAGCTTAAGATCGGATATCATATTAAATTACACAAAAGTATTTACACATGCGACAGAGGCTGGCGCTTCTTGTTACAATATTTTGGTTAAACATGGGTGGTTAGAGAAACAGCCGGAAGCGATTGACAGGAGGTCTTTGGCACAAGGTTCAGAGAAATGAGACGCCTATGCATAGGCGAGGCTCGCTTTTCCCATGCTATGAGCGAGCAAAAAACCTACAGCAAGGAGCATGAGAGCATGAAGGGATTGCGATTGTCTTGGCGGTGTACGGCGTTAACGGCATTATCCATTATGGTGGCAGCAACAACGGGCTGTGGAGCGCAGCTGTCTAAGGAACAGAAGGAAAGTGGACAAGTAGGTATGCCGCGCACGAGCGGATATGCAGCCGACCGAAAACTCAGCGAGGAGCTGAACGGATACAAGAAGATGCCAGGCGCTTCGTCGTCCGGTTCTAGCACAGCCCAGTCCCAATCCAATGGAAATACGATTAAGCTTCAATCCGCGGCTCCGGCATCGGGGGACATGTCCATTCCGATCGTCAGCATTGGGGGAAAAGACTACATTGTAGCCGCTGATTTGGCCAAGGCGCTGGGCTTCAATACGGATTGGAATGCGCAGGATCAAACCTTTCAAATGGGCGATAACGATGCGGAATATCTTCTAAAGCCGGGCAGCACCACAGCCACTAAAGAAGAGGATCAAATCAGCTTGAGCGATCCGCCGATCCTTCATAATTCACAGCTGCATATTCCGGTGTCGGCATTGAACTTATTCTCGGAGGATGTAAATACGGAGGCTCAAGGCAAAACACTAGTGCTGCACGCGTCGGATTTGGCCGTGGATGCCGCGATGGACGGACCGGAAGAAGCGAATACGGGGGCTGAGGACGATTTTGAAGACGATCCGGCGGATCCGTTGAAAGGCGAGAGCGATACAGAGCCTTCGGCTGCTCCTACGGCCTCTTCCATCAATGAGGACGAACCGGCCGTACCGGTGATCAAAAATATTAACATCAACGGTGTCATTCAGAATGCGAAACGGTACATGGGAGTCAAATACAAGTTCGGGGCGAAGCCTTACCCTGTCTCCGGAAGGTTTGACTGCTCTACGTTTACGCAGTACAATTTTGCTAAATTTGGTGTGAAGCTCCCGCGCGTGGCCAGGGCGCAATCTAAGGTAGGGACGACGGTAAGCAAAAAGCAGCTCCGAAAGGGGGATTTACTCTTTTTCTATGTACCAGGTCGGTTCCGCACGAATAAGGTTGTAGGCCATGTGGGGATTTATATGGGCAATCAAAAAATGATCCACTCCTCGCCGGAGCCGAAAAATGGGGTGCAGATCAGCATGATCAACAAACCGTATTGGAAAAAGACGTTCCTCAAAGCCGAACGGATTGCATATTAGGCGAAAACGCAGGAAAAAGACCGACAGAATTCACAGTTCATGTGATCTCTGTCGGTCTTTCAGCGTTAAGGCTGCCGTGATAGCGGAACTGAGTTCCTCTATTGGGCTGCGAGCAAGCCATTTCCGAAGCTTGGCGGAACTGGCTTCCGATATTTGATCATTTGGGCTCCATACTGAGCCGATTGGAGGCAAATAGCGGATCGCTGTTCCGCTAGTGAGTGGACAAGTGCGGGATTCGACTGGATAACGGAATACAGTTCCGTAAAGTCCGTCAAGCGCACGCATATCACAAAATGCAGCTCGAATGGGCCGCGCTGCCTTACATGCCGATATAGCGGCTGTATAAGCTCTTGGCCTGGATTGGATCATCGGTGCCCTGAACGATCATACGTCCGTCCGGGAACAGCACGAGGGTGATGTCGCCCTCCAGGTGCAGCTTCAGCAGGAACGGGTTTTGCTCCACGCGGCCGAGCGGCCTCAGTTTGTCCGCCCATTCGGATAACTTCAGGTGGGCGGGGCGCACCGGCTGGATTTGGACGGAATTGCGCCCGCACAGCGACTGAATCGTGTCCTCCTCGATTGCGGAGTCCAAATATTCGAAGCGGCGCTCTCCGCAGCAGGGACAGTCCGGCTTGCGGGCCTTGGACACGTCGACGGCCGCGTATTGGTTGTGCCACAGGTCCCAGTGGACCATTTTGCGGTTGCGCTGGGCGTCAGCCCCTACCAGCAGCTTGAGCGCCTCCGTCGCTTGATGCGACGCGACGGTGTGGATGATCGAGCCGATGACTCCGGACGTATCGCACGTCTCCGCCGTGCCCTGCGCCGGCGGCTGGCCAAACAGGCACCGCAGGCATGGCGTCTCGCCCGGCACAATCGTCAGGCTCACGCCGCGGGAGCTCACGGCGCCGCCGTAAACCCACGGGATACCGTGCTTAACGCTCACGTCATTGAGCAAAAACCGCACGGAAAAGTTATCCGTGCCATCCAAAATGAGCTGCACATCCGTCAGCAGCTCTTCTACATTGGTCGCGTTCAAATCCGCGACCACAGGCTCGATCGTCACCCCCGAGTTGGCCGCGCGCAGGCGCGCAGCCGCGGCTTCCGCCTTGGGTGACGATCCGACCGCGTCGGCTTCGTCATAGAGCATCTGCCGCTGCAGATTGCTCTTTTCGACGAAGTCGCGGTCGATCAGGCGCACGAAGCCGACACCGGCGCGCACCATGTGGTTCGCGAGCACGGTGCCGAGTGCGCCCATCCCTACAATCGCGACGCGCGAGCGCAGCAGCTTCGCTTGCCCCTCCGCGCCGATCGGCGCGAACAGCATTTGCCGCGAATAGCGCTCGGCATCAGCTACTATACCTAGGTGATCGATCATGATGGAGCTCCTCCTATGCTGGCGGTCGGATTCCAAGGGCCTAGCTGGTGGCCCTTCCATTCGGAGCCATCCTCCCAAATTTCCTTTTTCCAAATCGGGACGATTTGCTTCAGCCGTTCAATCGCATACCGGCTGGACTCATAAGCGGCGTCGCGATGAGGCGAGGAGACGGCGATCACGACGCTGATCTCCCCTACAGGAACGCGGCCCAGCCGATGTGTTATCGCACATAGCGTGCCTGGAAACCGCTCCCCGATCTCATCGACGATCTGCTGCATCGTCCGCAGCGCCATCGGTGTGTACGCTTCATATTCGAGCAGCACCGTGCGCTGGCCGTTCGTGAACTCACGGGTCGTGCCGATGAACGAAATCGCCGCCCCATGATGGGGGTGGAGCACCTTAGCCGTGACATCCTCGACCCGGATCGGCTCCAGCGTAATCTCCACGGGCTCTAAAGCGGGCTCTCCCCCGGAAACCGGCGGAATCAGCGCCACCTCGTCCTGTTCGTAAATCCAGCTGTCTGCTTCCGCATACGCTTGATTTACCGCCAGAAAAGCCTGCTCCAGCGCCCCTGCGGCAGAGGGGAATAGCCCCTTTAAATGGTCTTTTAATTGGGCAGGCGACAGCCTGTCCCCTTCTATGTCGAGCGTCAGCATCGGTCCGCCGAGCTGTTCCGCCAAACCTGCAAATACCAGCAGCTGCAGCTTCATTTTACATGCCTCCTACCACACGGTAATTCCTCAAGCATATCATATTTTAGCAAATAAATGATATAATGTAGGATGTGTTTTCAGTGGGACAGGGGATGGAGGCATATCGATGAAAATCGCGGTATATGATGAAATACACGGCTCAGCCGAGCTGGAGGTACAGGAGCTGGCTGGCCTTGGTCCGATGCAGCTGCGTGCGGAGGAACGCATTCCCGGAGTCACGGGCAAAGCGTTTGATCTGATGGCGTGGTATGAGGCGTGGTGCCGCATACGCAAAGGCAGCGTGCTTCAAAACCCGACTCGGCTTCAAGTGGAAGCGGCCGATGAGTTTCAGGCGTCGGTGCCTTGGAACGAGCTGGGGCAGGCGATGTTTTTATACGCACAGGAAAATGGCGAGCCTCTGCAAAAAGGGTACCCGATCCGTCTTTACGTTCCTGATGGCAGCAGCGAGTGCCTGAATGTGAAAAGCGTCGTACGCATCCGTTTTGATTATGGGAACAGCGAGGATCTAACGGCAACCTATGGCTTCAAAAATGTCGTCTCCCCCGATCAGCTAAAAAAGGGGAAAGCACCGAATTCAAATACATAGCTGCCAGTTTTGCACAAAGGGGGCATAGTGTTGAATAAAACGAATTCAATCAGGCTGCGCATTGTTCATACCAACGATATTCACAGCCGATTTGAAGCGATGCCTGCCATTGCCTCGATAGTGGACAGCCTGCGTTCGGAAGCAGGAGCGGAGCGTACGCTTACGCTGGACATCGGTGATCATATCGACCGGATGTGGCCGGCGACGGAAGGGACGCGGGGCCGCGCCAATATCGCGGTCATGAATGCAACAGGGTATGATGCCGTGACCATCGGCAATAACGAAGGACTAACCTATTCTTCAGAGGTGCTCTCCGAGTTGTACGGGCGTCACGCTGAATTTGCCGTCGTGCTGGACAATATGAGGGAGGCGCAGTCCGGAGAGGTTCCCGCATGGGCGAAGCCGGCGCATATCATTGAAAAAGCCGGCGTACGGTTCGGCCTAATCGGTGTGACCGCGCGCTTTACGGATTTTTATCGCTTGCTGGGGTGGGACATAGAGGACCCGTTCGAGGCCGTCCGCCTTGCGGTGGAGGCGCTTCAGCCGCAGACGGATCTGATCATCGTGATGTCGCACTTAGGTTTGCGCAATGATGAACGGCTAGCCGCCGAGGTGCCGGGCATCGACCTGATCCTGGGCGGGCATACGCACCACCTGCTGGAGCAGCCTCTGCTCATCGGCGACACGCATATTTGCGCCGCAGGCAAATTTGGGCAATACGTTGGCGTCGTCGATGTGGACTGGGATCCGCAAAGCAGACTGCGCGCCGGGTTAACCGCCCGGGTCATCCCTGCAGCCGAGGCGCCGCAGATGACGGCGGTGAAGCAGCTGATCGAGCGGTTCGCAGGTGAAGCTGCTGAGGTGCTGGATCAGGAGGCGGTGCGCTTGTCCGATGCGATCGCCGTAGATTGGTATGAGGAGTCGCCTCTAGGCAACTTACTGGCGGCAGGACTGCGGCGGCGTACCGGTGCGGAGATCGGTCTCGTGAACGCGGGGCAGCTGCTGAAGGGGCTTCCCGCAGGCGCGATCAGCGCGGGGATGCTGCTGGAGCTGTGCCCTTCGCCGATCAACCCCTGCCGATTGAAGCTGACAGGCGCCCAGCTGATCCAGGCGCTGGAGGAATCGCTTTTGCCCGAGTTCCAAGAGAAGCCGATCTATGGGTTTGGCTTCCGCGGCAAGGTGCTTGGCTCCCTCAGTGTAGACGGAATGGAGATCGAATATGAGCCTCAAGGCGAGCCCTATCATAAAGTCCGAAGCATCCGCGTAGGAGCGGAGCATCTGGTACCGGAGCGGGAGTATACGGTCGGCATGATTGACATGTTCACGTTTGGCATCGGGTACATGTCCCTCAGCCAAGGAACGAAGATCGAATACTTTTTGCCGGAGTTTTTGCGCGATGTGCTGCTGCGGGAGCTGAAAAGCCCCCAAGCGATAGTTGAAAGCCGTGCTAAGCGGTATACAAAGCTTTTGTAAAAAAAGCACGAAGGATTGCACAAAACCAGGAAAACAAGCTAGAATAGGAACTGCTGTACAAACCTAACAACTATTTTCGAGAACACGTAGGAGGCTTTATATGTACGATTGGTGGGTAGCGGTAATAATCGGGATTGTGGAGGGCTTGACGGAGTTTTTGCCTGTCTCCTCCACTGGCCACATGATTTTGGCGGGATCGCTTCTAGGCATTCCGGATTCGGACGAAATGATGAAGACGTTCGAGATCGTCATTCAGCTCGGCGCGATTTTGGCGGTGGTGATCGTTTATTGGAAGCGGATCCTGCGCCTGTTTGGACTTAGCAAGGATAAACCGAGATCGGGCAGAGGAATGAATTTGATTCATATCCTGCTGGCGATCGTGCCGGTGTTGCTGCTGGCTTATGCCACAAAGGATTTTATTAAGCATTATTTATTCTCGCCGTATACGGTGCTGATTGGCTTGGTGCTGGGCGGGATTTTGCTGATCATCGGGGAAAAGAGCAAGACCGAGATTACGGCTCACGACGTGGACGAGCTGTCCTATAAGCAGGCCTTCATCATTGGTCTGTGGCAAATTTTGTCCTTATGGCCGGGCTTCTCCCGTTCCGGATCGACGATTGCCGGCGGGATGCTGGCCGGTGCTAGCCGCGGGGCGGCAGCCGATTTTACCTTCATAATCGCGATTCCGGTTATGGTATGCGCTACCGGGTACGAGATGCTCAAGAGCCTCGACCAGTTTACTTCGAATGTATTCGGCTTTTTTGCCATCGGCTTTATCGTTTCGTTTGTAGTAGCGCTGCTGGCGGTCGTCACCTTCATCAAGTTCGTTCAGAAGTTCAACCTGTCTTACTTTGCCTACTATCGCTTCATCATCGCTGTGCTCTACTGGCTCTTTCTGCTGCGATAGTACCAAAAATAGGATTAATTTCATATAAAAATTTGCCGGAAACTAGGACAAAAGGTCTATGTTTCCGGTTTTTTTGTCAAAAAAGCTAAAAAAATATATTGCTTCTTCCGATTGAATCTTATACGCTAAGCCTATATGACTTTTTTGTAAATTTTTCTTAAGAAAGATGGGGCACCTGCATGCGCTTGCTTCCTTTAACGATGGTTAAACCTGGCATGAAGCTGGGTAAAAGAATATATAACGAAGAAGGCTTGACGCTGCTTGGCGAACGGGTCGAGTTAACGCAGAGCCTGCTTTATCGCTTGGGTGATCACGGTGTGGATTTTGTGTACATCGACGATCCGAGAACGAGAGACATCGTGGTCCAGGATATGATCTCGGATGAGACGCGGATGCGGGCGATCTCCGAGATTCGGGGCTCCTTCCGTACGATCATGCAGGATCAGATGAAGCGCAAAGCGGTCGGCAGCCTGAACGTAGGCAAGACGTTTGGCAGCATGATGAGCATGATTTTGGACGATCTGACCTGTCATAAGGATGCGATGATCATGCTGTCCAACATCAGTGTGATGGACAACTACTTGTTCCAGCATTCGCTCAACGTCTGTATTTACGCTACGATGCTAGGGATGTCCTATGGCTATTCCCGGGATGAGCTGATGACGCTGGGGCTGGGCGGATTGCTGCACGATGTGGGCAAGACGCAGATCCCGCTCGAGCTGCTCCGCAAGAAGGAGCCGCTGACAAACGAGGAGTACGAGCGGATCAAGAAGCACACGACCTTCGGCTATCAATTTCTGAAGGACGAGCCCAACATCCCGCTGATCTCGGCCCACTGCGCGTTTCAGCATCATGAGCGGATGGACGGAAGCGGCTACCCCCGCGGGCTTAAAGGCGATGAGATTCACGAATATGCCCGTTGGGTCGGGCTCGTCGATTCGTACGATGCGATGACGACGCACCGCGTTTATCGCAATGCTATGCTTCCACATCAGGCGATGGAAATTTTATTTACCGGCTCCCAGACGCTGTATGAGAAGAAGATGATTGAGCTGTTCCGCGATAAAATCGCCATTTATCCCATCGGCATCACCGTTACGCTGAATACTGGGGAATCCGGTGTCGTAGTCGATCTGAATGCGAAGATGCCGCATCGACCGGTCGTACGTATTTTGCAGGATGCGGATGGTCAAGAATTGATGAATCCGTCCGTCGAGATCGATTTATCCAAGAAGCTGTCGGTCATGGTGACCGGTGTCAATGAGGACAAGATGGAATTTTCGTAAGCTGTGCACATAAAGCCTAGTTTCCTGAAATGGTGGGAAGCTGGGCTTTTTTGTAGTATTAAGATACAATGGGTAATATATTGGGTAATATAGTTTAAAAAAACTTTTGGCAAAGACAGGTGTATGGAACAAGATGTACGATCAAGCAGCAAAACAGGCACTCGAGCCGATCAGCCCGCAATACGATCCGTGGGATCCCATTCGCTCCAAAGAGCGGCATGGGGAACACCGGCTGACTAGTGTGGAGCTTACGGTGACCAATCTATGCAATATGCGGTGCGAGCATTGTGCCGTAGGTGAATCGCTTACCCTGACGGAAGGTCCGCGCATCCCGCTGGCTGTGATTTTGAAGCGGCTGGACGAAGTGGAAGAGCTGGAGACGATCAGCATTACGGGCGGTGAGCCAAGCTATCACGAGCAAACCGTACGCGACTATATAGTCCCTATTCTGAAGTACGCCAGGCAGCGCGGAGTTCGATCACAGATCAATTCCAACGTCACGCTGGACTTGTCGCGATACGAGCAGATGGCGCCTTACCTGGATGTCATGCATATTTCCTTCAATTATTTGAATGCGGATGATTTTTACCAGGTCGGGTTTGTTAATTCCGCTCGCAAGGTGGGTAAGGAAACCGCGGTGAAAATGTACGATCGAATGGTCGACAATACGGTGGCGCTCGCCAAGGGCGGCATGTTCGTCTCCGCCGAGTCGATGATCAACTATCGTACGCATGAGAAGCTGACCGCGATTCACCGATTGATCGAGGAAATGGGCTGCCGGCGCCATGAGGTACATCCGATGTATCCGAGCGCCTTCGCTTCCAAGCTGCCGGTGCTGACGCTGGAGCAAACCCGCGCAGCCATTCATGGCCTGCTGGACGGCCGCAGCCGTGATTTGTGGATGCTGTTCGGCACACTTCCTTTCTACGCCTGCAGCTCGCTCGAAGCGGATCTGAAGCTGGTGAAACGGCTTCGCGAGGAGCCGAATGTCACGGTGCGCAACGATCCGGACGGCCGCAACCGGTTGAATGTGAACTTGTTCACAGGCGATGTGTACGTGACCGATTTCTCCGATGTCCCGTCACTCGGCAATGTCCACACGGATCGGCTGGACGAAGTGTACGCAAGGTGGAAGGCGCACCCGCTCGGCGTCACGGTCGACTGCTACTGCCCGGCGGCCCGCTGCTGCGGCCCTAACCTTCTGGTAGCGGATATGTATTATAAGCAAACGGATTTTACGTCACGGCAAGCGGTAGTTTAAGCGATTTTATCGTTTTAGCAGGTTAAGCAACACTGGGTCTCTTCGTTATTTTTATCAGCAAAGGAGTTTGAACATCCTTGGGAAATGGCCATACAGGGTTTGATTTCGGATCGATCGTGCTGAATATCCTCCTGGTGCTGATCCTGGTCCTTCTGAACGGCTTTTTTGTGGCGGCTGAATTTGCCCTTGTGAAAGTCAGACAAACCCGTTTGCAGCAGCTTGTCAGCGAGGGCAACGGGAAAGCGAAATATGCGCTGGCCGTAACGAAAAAGCTGGATGCCTACCTCTCCTCGACACAGCTGGGCATCACGCTCGCCTCTCTAGGCCTTGGCTGGGTGGGGGAGCCGGCGATTGCCCATCTCATTGTGGATCCGACCTTTGAGGCCCTGGGATTAGAGAATGCTTGGTACGCCAACGCAATATCGTTTGCGATTGCGTTCGCCGTCATTACGTTTCTCCATATTGTGCTGGGCGAGCTGGCGCCCAAATCGCTGGCCATCCAAAAGTCGGAGGCTGCCTCGCTGTGGCTGTCCGCACCGTTAATGGTGTTTTATAAGATTTTTTTTCCGGCGATTAATTTGCTTAATGGCGCAGCTAATCGCATGCTGCGGCTGGTCGGCGTCGAGCCCGCGTCAGAGCATGAAGGGGCGCATACGGAAGAGGAAATTCGGATTTTGATGGACCAGAGCGCGAAAAGCGGTCACATCAACAAAGACGAGCTGGCGCTCTTCGACAACATTTTCGAGTTCTCCGATCGGGTGGCAAGGGAAATCATGCTGCCGAGAACCGATATGGAATGCTTATTTACCCAGCTGTCGTTTACGGACAATTTGAAAATTGTCTATGAAACGAAGCATACGCGCTATCCGGTGGCAATGGATGACAAGGACGAGATTATCGGCTTCGTGCATATGTCGGACCTGCTGCTCGCAGACCCCGAGAAGGATCACGATCTGCGGGAATTTCTCCGTCCGGTGCTGATGGTGCCGGAGTCGATGGAAATCAGCCATGTGCTGAAGCTGATGCAGAAGAAGCGCTCCCAGCTTGCGGTCGTTATCGACGAATATGGCGGTACGGCCGGGCTGATCACGACGGAGGATATTTTGGAGGAGATCGTCGGCGAAATTCACGATGAGTTCGACGAGAAGGAGCGCGCTGAGGTGGAGAAGCAGGGCGACGTCTACTCGGTCGACGGTCGTATGCTGCTTGAGGAGCTGGACGACCTGCTTGGTCTTGGCATTCACGACGAGGAGGTCGATTCCATCGGCGGCTGGTTGTTCAAGCAGCTGGAGGGCAGCGTAGCCAAAGGCAAGCGCCTGGAATACGAGGGCTATTGCTATGAAATTTCGGAGGTCGAGAGGCTTCGCGTCCTGCGCGTGACCATTCGCCGCCTGCCTAAAGAAGAAACGGCCGATGCCGTGGCCAGCCACCAGCACAACGAATAGGGGGGAACGCTCTTCGATGTCGCTTCGTACGCTCGTGTTTTGCTTTTTAGGTGTAGTGCTTTTGTATGGTTTGTTTACGATCGGCTTCCCGTTTTTGCTCGCCATGCTGGTGGCTATCCTGCTGGAGCCGGTCGTACAGGCATTAGTCCGGTATTTTCGGATGGGGCGGATGCTCTCTGCCGCGGCGGCGTGCACGCTGTTCACGGGCCTGATTCTCGGGTTTGTGTATCTGGTCGGTTTCAAAATGGTTACCGAGCTGATCCAGTTCTGGAATAATGCGCCGGATTATATTAACGAGGCGCAGTTGTTTTTCGAGGACGCAACCGCAAAAACCCAGCTGTTCTATGAGACACTGCCTGCGGGCATGGCGCTTCAGCTGCAAAAATGGATCGAAACCGGTCTCACGGTGCTGACTGAGAACATTAAGACGATCGTGACTGCGATCTCCGGTTACTTCGTCAGTGTGGCGAAAACGATCCCGAGCTTATTCATTTTCTTTGTTGTCTTCGTCATAGGGCTCTACTTGATCTCGTTCAGCCTGCCGAAGCTGCATGAATCGTTCCTGAATTTGTTCGATAAGCTGTCCCGAGGCAAGGTGACGGCCGTGCTGGCGGATTTGAGGCGGGCCATTCTGGGGTTTATTTTCGCCCAGTTTATGATCAGTGTGCTGACTTATGTGGTGACGCTGGTCGGCTTGCTGGTGCTTGGAGTCGATTATCCGCTCGCCATTGCTCTATTGATCGTGGGGGTGGACGTTCTTCCGGTGCTGGGAACGAGTGTGGTCCTCATACCGTGGGCTGTTTACAGCATGCTGTCGGGCAACTCGCATTTGGGAATTGGGCTCTTGGTGCTGCTGCTCGGCCTGATGATTTTCCGCCGGTTGATCGAGCCGAAAATTATTGGAGATGCCGTCGGGATCAACGCGCTTGCCGCTTTGGTCAGCATGTACGTTGGGTTTCAGCTCATCGGAGTGATCGGCTTGATTCTCGGGCCGGTGCTCATTATTGTGTATCAAGCGCTGCGTAAAGCGGGGCTGTTGAAAATTAACATTAAACTGGATACTTAACGCTAACGAAGCTGGCTTTCCTACGGAAAGTCCAGTTAACGCTTACGAAGTCAGTTTTTCCTTCGGCAAAACTCGGCAAATGCTTACGAAGCTGGCTTTCCTACGGAAAGCCCTGAGGGGGAATCGCATGAACGCAGGTATTCAAAGAACCAAAATCAAACAGCATTCAAAGCTAGCCCTGTCCAAAATTATTCGCCGTGCCGTATTTATTATTTTTGGAGCGGCGCTCGTCTCCGTGGGACTGGAAATTTTCCTCGTACCCAACAATATCATCGACGGCGGCATTGTCGGTATATCCATTATTACCTCGGCTTTATCAAAAATCCCCATCGGGGTCTTCCTGCTCCTGTTCAACCTCCCGTTCTTATTCGTCGGTTATAAACAAATTGGTAAAACGTTCGCTTACTCCACTCTTTTTGCGGTCATGATCATGTCGATCGGAACGTGGCTTTTGCATCCTGTTCCACCGCTTACGATTGATCCGCTGCTAGCTGCCGTGTTCGGAGGAATCATTCTCGGCATCGGTGTCGGCATGGTCATCCGCTCCGGCGGTTCGCTCGATGGGACTGAGATTGTCGCCATCCTGTTCAGCAAGAAGGCCCCGTTCTCCGTCGGCGAGATCGTCATGTTCTTCAACCTCTTCATCCTGGCCAGCGCGGGCTTCGTGTTCGGCTGGGACCGGGCGATGTACTCGCTCATTGCCTACTACATCGCGTATAAGATGATCGATGTCACGATTGAAGGCTTCGATGAGTCCAAGTCGGTCTGGATCATCAGCGAGAACAGCCGCGAGATCGGCGAGGCGATCATGCAGAGGCTAGGCCGGGGCATTACGTACTTGCAAGGCGAAGGCGGGTTTACCGGCGGCAACAAGCGGGTCATCTTCTGCGTCATTACGCGGCTGGAAGAAGCGAAGATGAAGGCAATCGTCGAGGAAAAGGACCCTGGGGCGTTCCTAGCCGTGGGCAACATCCATGACGTGAAGGGCGGCCGCTTTAAGAAGAAGGATATTCACTAAGCTTAAGAATGGATCGAACTTATACAAGCCATTGTGCTCACCCTAGGGGAAGGTTAACAGCCCTAGGGTGGGCTTTTTTTATTTGCATGCTTTTTACACATAATGGACTAGCCAGCCCTGTATACATATTCATAGCAATCCTAAGGAGGCATGCCGCCGAATGGAACAGGTAAAAGTGTGGTACCCCTATGTCGGTCCCTTCGATCCTTGTCCGCCCATTAGAGAGAAGTTCTACAGTACGCCGCCGCAGCTCTATATGACATATCAGCCGATGAATTTGCCGCAGTTCTCGCCGCAGGAGGCGCTCCGCTACGGGACGCTGTGGCCTGCACTGTACAGCCCGTATCAGCCTAAAATGACGTAAAGCAGAACGAAAGGAGCGGCCCTCATGAAAGAAAATGTACTGCCAGACCGGTATTACACCATGCTGCAGGAGCTGCAGGCCGTTGATTTTGTGCTTGTGGAGCTCACCCTTTATTTGGATACGCACCCGTTAGATGGAACAGCGCTTCAGCAGTACAACCAAATGGCTCAAAAACGGATGCAGCTGGCGCAGCAATTTGAGATGGAGTTCGGCCCGCTTATGGCTTACGGACACAGCTTTTCACGTCATCCCTGGCAGTGGATCGAGACGCCTTGGCCCTGGCAGGTTTGAATCGGGTGCACACTTAGGAGAGGAGGAGTTTCATGTGGATCTATGAGAAAAAGCTGCAGTACCCGGTTAGGGTCAGTAAATGCGATCCTCGAATGGCAAAGCTGCTGCTGGAGCAATACGGCGGAGCAGACGGCGAGCTGGCAGCGGCGCTTCGATACATCAATCAGCGGTATTCGATCCCGGATAAGGTGGTCGGGCTGCTGACGGACATCGGCACAGAGGAGTTCGCTCATCTCGAGATGATTGCGACGATGGTGTATAAGCTGACCAAGGATGCCTCGATTGAGCAGATCAAGGCGGCAGGACTGGAAGATCATTACGTGGCCCACGATCGGGGGCTCTTTTATCAAAGTGCATCCGGCGTGCCGTGGACGGCTACCTATATTCAGGCCAAAGGCGATCCGATTGCCGATTTGTATGAGGACATCGCTGCAGAGGAGAAAGCCCGGGCGACGTACCAATGGCTGATCGATATGACCGACGACGTGGATTTGCAGGATGGGCTCAAGTTTTTGAGGGAGCGGGAAATCATCCATTCCTTGCGTTTTCGTGAGGCGGTGGAAATTTTGAAGGCCGAGCAGGGGACGAAGAAAGTATTCTAAGTTTACGTAAAAAAGGAGACTGGTCCTAGTGGAAACCGTACCGATTGCGACCCGAGCGGAATTGAAAGGACGCGCCCTCAGCCATCTTCAGGGCCATTGGGGCAAAGCGGTCGCCGTGACGCTCATCGTGATGGTGATCTCGATCGTGCTGTCCAAACTGCCGAGGGTCGGATCGCTCATCAGCTTCGTGATTACGGGGCCGCTGACGCTTGGCGCAGCATATTTTTACTTGCGTCTGGTTCGGCAGCAGGCGACGAATGTGGCGGACATCTTCGAGGGCTTCTCCCGGTTTGCGCAGGCGTTCCTGCTGCACCTGCTGTCGTCCATCTTTGTGTTCCTATGGATGCTGCTGCTGATCGTCCCCGGAATTATCGCCGGAATCCGGTATTCCATGGCCTTCTACATTTTGAACGATAATCCCGGGCTGACCGCGATGGAGGCGATCGATCGAAGCAAGGAGCTGATGGATGGGCACAAGCTGCAATATTTCAAGCTGGCGCTCAGTTTTTTGGGCTGGGGCCTATTAAGTGTGGTCACGCTCGGCATTGGACTGATTTGGCTAATTCCTTATTTTGCGGCGACGAACGCGAGCTTTTACGAAAACTTAATACAAACCAAACAGACCGCTTGAATAGACTAATAAGGAGAAAAGCCCGGCTTCCGTGCTGCATCAAAATGGCACTGGGGCTGGGCTTCAGGCGTTGGGCGGCCTACGATTTATAGCGCAACCGATAGCCAAGGCGCAAGCGGTCTGCATTGACATTCCCTGCAAATCATGGTTCGATAGAACGTGAACTTTCATGATTATCGGGAGGGAAGGACGTTGAGCCTGAGCACAAACAAGCCGGAGGCGATGATTTTCGATTTGGACGGAACGCTGTTCCAAACGGAGACACTGCTGCTGCCGGCCTATCACGCAACATTTGAGCAGCTGCGCGCAGAGGGGCTGTATGAAGGGGAAACGCCGCCGGAGCAGGCGATCCTTAGCTGCCTGGGCATGCTGCTGGAGCATATTTGGCAGAACGTGATGCCGGAGTCCGACGTTCAGGCACACCGCAGAGCGGACGAGCTGCTGCTGAAGTTTCAAGAAGAGGGACTGGCGCGCGGAGAGGGCCAGCTATACGATGGTGTGGCCGAAGCGCTGCGGAAGCTGAGAGAGCAAGGCGTTCGCCTGTTTATTGCCAGCAACGGGCTGGAGGCGTACGTCAAAGGCGTCATCCGGTTAAAAGGGCTGGAGCCGTTGTTTGAGCCAGACGGCTTGTACAGCGCCGGGGAGCATCAAACCCGCTCAAAGGTGGATTTGGTGCGCATGCTGCTGGACAAGCACGGCATTTCGAGCGCCTGGATGGTCGGCGACCGCTCCTCGGATGTGGAGGCGGGACACGCCAACGGGCTGTTCGTAGTCGGCTGCGACTACGCCGGCTTCCGCAAAGCAGGCGAGCTCGATCAGGCGGATGTGCGCATCGCCAGCTTTGAGCAGCTGGTGGAGCTGCTCCCGTAAGAACAAACAAAAACAGTCGAGCCATGGCGCAACGTTCTACCTGTAGATCAGGTTAGACGGCACGCCCCGCGCGACTGTTTTTTTTATTTTATTTTAAAAACGTAGGTCTCACACTAGCGGTCGCTGCCGCTGCCGCTCCCTTGTCGGCCTGCTTGCGCTGCTTCAGCAGCCAGAGCGAGAACTCCAGCGGCCGGCGGATCGCTTTGCGGTACGTTTCCTTTTCTCCGATGCGATAAAACACTTCCCGGGACGGCTTCGGATTGACTTCCAGCAGCCACACATGACCCTTCGGGTCGACGGCCAGGTCAATGCCGACCTCGCAGAACGTGTCAAACTTCGTATCCAGATGCTCGACGACATTGAGGCCGAGCGCATATGCGGTCTCCTTGATTTCAGCGACCTTCTCGCTGGAGCCGAAGCGGGATTTCAGCAGTGAATCCATGGGCGAAGCCGTCCCGCCCCCATGCAGGTTCGAGGTCACCGACTTGCGTGGCCCGATGCGTCCGGCACAGCCGGTGATCTGCCATTGGCCTGTGCCGTCCTTTTGCACCAGCATGCGAAAATCATGCACTCGGCCGTCCTTCAGCTCTAGTTGAATGCCCTGCTGCACAATATATCGATCGTTCAGCTTCAAGGAGCTAAGCCGGGTGGCCAGCTGGGTCGCTTCCACCCGGTGCGCTGGAATGATCTGCCGAGACGGGTCGCGGCCCTGCAGAAGGAACGCCTCGCCGCCTTGCAGGCGCTGCAGCCGCAGGATGCCTCGCCCGCCCGTACCCCCTTGCGGCTTCAAATAGACCGTGCTGTACCGCTTGCAAATTTTGAGCAGCTCCTTGGAATCCTTGTAGCGCGTAGTGGAAGGAAGGTGCGGCACAATCTTTTCACTTTCCGATAAAATTTGATGCATCCGCCACTTGTTGGCCAGCGGCCGGCTGACGTAATTCAATTTCGTGAACGTGCGGCGGAAGTGAGAGATTTTACGGTAATTGTCTGCGCCGTGATACCGGCACCGATCATAAATAATCGGCGGGAAGCCGACTTTTTTTCGTGTCCATTTGTCGGAGGCCGTGTTGTAGGTGATCGCATGGATCTGCCTCTTCGATTCATCCACATCATCGGGTGTGAACACGAGCACCTCGACGCCGAGCTTCTGACCGCTGACGCACAGCTTCCGGAAGAACGCCAGTTCCTCCAGCCGCCGCCCTGCCAAGTACAAAGCAAGTACGCCAACCTGGTAGCTCATGGGGTTTCACCTGCCTATCTCGCTTTTTTCTTCAAGAGTGTGGTCCCTTCCGATGGGGAATCAGCCGATTTCTTGGCGAGGAGATTACGGCTTTGTTTAGTTAAATAAATACTATATCGGATTAGACTTTCAAGCGATTTTTTGCGGATCGGCGGCTCATCGAATTTCATCGGCTTGGAGTTAGCTTCGAAAAACCAAATGCTCCCCTCCGTGTCGACCCCCAGATCCATCGACATTTCCCCGAGCATGTTTTCGCAGGCCGATTCAATCTGCTTGGCGATGAGCAGCGCCGCCTTCTTGGCCCGGAGAATAATCCGTTTGCTCCCTTGGGTGCCAAAGGAGGAAGCCAGCAGCTTAGATGGATCGTCGATCGACCCGCCCCGCGGGACATGCGTGGTAATGCTCAGCTTGCCTGCGAGCCGTGCTCCGATGCCGGAAACGTTCCATTCACCCTTACCGTTCTTTTGCACCAGCACCCGCAGATCGAACGGACGCTGCTTGTAGCTGGAGAGGGTGATGCCCTGCTGGATAATATACTCTTTGCCGGTCGTCTGCTCACGCACCTGCGTCCACAGCTGAGATAACGAAGGATAGCGGGAAATGTGGCTTTTCGTTTTTTCCTGGATGCTGAGCTCGTAGAGCTGGGATTTCGCCTTCTCGGTCGTAGACCGGCTGACGCGCATAATGCCTGAGCCGGCCTTGCCGCGAATCGGCTTGAGGTAAAGAGAAGGGTAGGATTGCAGCAGCTTCTCCAGATCCCTTTCGCTCGTGAGCTGCAGGGTCGCCGGGATGAACGGCTGGGTATCCTTGGATTTGTTCAGCCATTCGAACAGCGCCCACTTGTTAAAAAACGCCGGGTTAAAAAACTGGATTTGCCCATGACGCATGCACGTCTGAATAATCTGCTGCACCTCGGGCAGCAGCTCGAATTTGCGGTAGGGGATCCGGTTATAAATGACGTGCGGCAGCGGCAGCAATTCTTTTTTCCAGGTTTTGGTGAGTGGGTAGTACTTGTAGCCGATCGCCAGCTTACCGTCCAGTTTAAAATCCGAGGTCGTCATGACGTACACCAGTACGCCATGCTCTTCCCCGGTTCGGACTAAGTCTGCAAAATTTTCCTGATTTCCGCGAAAAAGCCTCGTTTTATCCGCGTAAGTGAGAATGGCCAGCGTCGGCTTCTGTTTCTGCTGTATGAGGACGTCCACTCACGTATCCCTCCTTGCTCGAAAGCGGCTCAGGTAGAGACAGTAATCATAAATATATTGCAGCGACGCACGGCCTTGCTCCTTGAGCGCCGGATGCTTGAAGATCGAACGGCCCGGCTTGGAGTTGGCCTCGAACATCCAGATGCGCTCATTCATATCGATCCCGATATCAAACCCCAGCTCGCCGAGCGTGTGGCGATAGTTTCTCTCGATATCTTCCGCGAGCTTGATGGCGGACTCTTTGGCGCTCGTCAGCACGGTGTCCGCGCGGGAGCCGAAAATTTGCTTCAGCACCTGCTCCGGTGTCATCAGCTGGCCTCCTGTGCGCACATGTGTCGTCACACTGCCTTTGCCCGCTTTCTTTGCGCCGATGGCGGCGACGACCCACTCGTTCGCGTTGTTTTTGGTCATGTGAAAACGGAAGTCGATCGGGCAGCTGTCAATCTCGATCAGACGGATCCCCTGCTGCGCAACGTAACCGTTCAGGCTGCGGACTTGCCGATTGAGATGGCTCATGAGCGAGTCGAATCTGCTAAAGCGCAGCAGCACATTCTTATCGCTTCGGCGGAAGCGGGCGTAATAGCCGCGCTTCGGATTGTAGGTCAGCCGGTAAATGCCGATGCCGAGGCTGCCTGCGGTCGGCTTCAGGTAAATGAATTTATGCTTCTCCAGCATTTCTTTGATTTGAGCGCTGCTCGGGTTGATTTTGGACTCCGGCACGTGTGTGAATGCGTTGGTGCCTTCGAGCAGATTATAGACGTCCCATTTATCGAAGAAGCTCCAGTTAAACAGCGGAATGCCGCGTTTGACGAATCGCTGCTTGAAAGCGCTCATGGAGGCCAGCTTTTCTGCGCTTCGGCTCGGAAGCCGGTTATAGATGACGTCCGGAAGCGGAATCACCTTGCGGACCCAGCCGCCTTCGCTTTTCGGAATGGTGGCGGTGACCGTTTCCTGCGACCAGTTTACATCGCTGGGCGAGAAGCCGAAATAGAAGGCTTTATCGCTATTCACGCGCATAAACGAACGGATAAACTCCGTGCGGGAGCCGAACGGGGCTTCGCTGCTGCGGTTTACACTCGTGAGGATCCCGATCATCGGGCCGAGCCGGAGCTCTTTTCCATCGTGGCTCACGATCATGCTGGTTCCGAGCCTCGGCAAGCGAAGCTGGTTGCTTAGGGAATGAGGCAAATACAGATGGTTGCCGCTTTTTTTCAGCAGCTTGAGTCCTAACGCGACACTCTTGCTACCGAGCATCAACGTCACGTTTCTGGTTTTGGCCAGCTTGAGGGCGTCCGCTAGATCGCTAGACAAGTAAAGCATTCTATCCTGCCGCTGGGTGACATGAATCGTGCAAGTTGTCAAACTCATGTTGAACCTCCTGAGAGTTTTGCCGCAGGCAAAACTGGCTTCGTAAGGATGTGCGTTTCGTAGGTCGTGAAGCTAAAAAGAAAAAGTAAGCGAAAGGGGGACAGCGTGTGAAAGGATGACGGGTGTGAAGGGGAGAGGGTGTTTGCGGTGTGTGAAGGTGGGTGTTCCGCTGAATGAAAAACGTAATTTATCGCATGAAACGGAATCGTGCTCCGTTGGTTGGTAGCCAGGTCGTTAGCGCGCGTTGATGTTGCGCTGGCGTTCGGTTACGGCCGGTTGCAGCTGTGTGAGTAGAAATCGCGCATACCGGATCGGATTCGCGATCGCTTCGTGTCTGCCGTGGTGATCCTGTACATAAGTAAAAATGGAGCGGCCAGGTTTGGAATTCACCTCAAGGATCCAAATATTGCCGCCGGTGTCGACACCAAAGTCAATGCCGAGCTCAGCGAGCCGCCCGTGACGGGATTCAAGCGCCTCCGGCAGCTGCAGGGCGAGCCGCGTAAGCTCGCGCTGCAGCTCCTCGGCGCGGGCTGGCCCGAACTCGCGGGCCAGAAAACCTTCGGCGGGCAGCGCGGTGCCCCCGCCGTGCAGGTTCGAGGTCAGGCTGCCGCCCTGACCTCGGCGGACGGCCATGCCGGTCAGCTGCCAGCGACCGGCGCCGTCTTTTTGCACCAGCGCACGCACGTCGTACGCGTCGCCGGTGCGGGTCTGCAGCAGCAGATACTGCTGCAGCAAATAGCTGCGCTGCGCCACGAAGCGGCGCAGCCAGCGCAACAGCGCGGCCTCGCCCGCGAAGCGGCGCTCGAGGCCGCGGTTGCGCGCGTCGCGCCCGCGCACGGAGAACGACGCCCCGGCGTCGTTCTCCGTGCTCCCGGGCGCATCCGCGCCTTCGCGGCGCACGAGCAGCACGCCGCGGCCTTGCGAGCCGCCCTGCGGCTTCAAGACCGCCTCCCGGCGGTCCTGAAGCCAGGCGGCGAGCGTGCGCATGCTGCGCAGCACCTGCGTCTGCGGCAGGTAGCGGTCGAAGCGGCCGTCCCGGCGGAGCAGCTGCTCCGTGTCCCACTTGCCTTTTAGACCGCAGCCCAGCAGCCGAACGGAGCGGTGCTCCTGCAAGCGACGCAGTGCCAGACGATACTCGGCGTACTGCTGCTTTGACGTAAAGAAGCATCGGTCATACACAAGCGCCGGGAGGGGGAAACGACCCGGGACCCAGCCGTGCGCGTCGTCGTAGGTGAAGCCGAAGACCTCCAGGTGCGGCCAATCGAAGCCCTGCGGGGTAAACACGAAGACGGTCAGTCCGCTCCGTCGGCCATACAAACAGAGCCGACGATAGAAATCCCGGTTCAAAAACGGCGGATCGTCCTCCGTCTGGGTCGTCAAAATACCCATCGCATGTTGACCGCTGTGCTGCCAAGAAGGCCTCCACATACGCCTCACCTCCGACGATTAAAACTTGGAAATAAATCGAGCATACTGCACCAGCCGCTTCACGGAAGGCCGTATTTTGCGCTCTTCCGCCGATAGCGGGGTATTGTCATCCTTGGACGGCTTGGAATTCACTTCAATCAGCCACACCCGGCCTTGGGTATCCAAGGCCAAATCAATGCCCAGCTCGGCAAAATGCCCCGAAACCTGCGTCTCGATCCCCTTGGCGATGCGGAGCGCGGCCAGCTGCAGCTTGGAGTAGCCGCCGCTTGCCGCCGCCGTACCGGCTCGGGAGAGCGCCTCCTTCACCGTGCTGAGCGTGCCGCCCCGCGCCAGATTGGAGACGAAATGATCGTTGCCCGCAATGCGGGCGACAATGGAGGTGATTTTCCAGGCTCCGGCTTCATCCCGCTGCACCAGTGCCCGAAAATCGACCGGCCGCCCGCCTACCGTCAGCAGATTGATGCCTTGCTGGATCTGGTAGTTTTGCGATTTGATCTTGCCGGAGATGGCCGAGAACAGCGTGCTCAGACTGGGGTACGACTGCCGGCGCGCCCCGCTCAAATCCGTAAAATGGCACGTATACGTGCCTTCCGGATTGCGGCGGATGCGGATAATGCCCTTGCCTAAGCTGCCTGTGATCGGCTTGAGAAAGACGACGGGGTGCTTGACGCACATCATTTTCAGCAGCTGGGGGCTCTTGAGCAAATACGATTCCGGCAAATACACCTGAAGGCCGCTTTCCTTCCGCAGCGCGTCGAACACTTCCGTTTTGTTCAAATATTTCTCGTTAAAAAAAATGGCGCTATGCTCGGATTTGGCGTACCCGAGAAACTGCTGCACGTTGACCTGGTTTTCCAGCTTCCGCGAGGTCAGACGGTTGTAAATCACGTTCGGAATGGGGAAGGTGGATCGGACCCATTTGTTCGTATACTGCCAGCCTCGGATCGTCTCGCTTTGGCTTTGCACATCATCCGGCGTGCAAAAAAAGACCGCAGCGCCATAAAGCTTGCAAGCGTCCGTCAGTTCCCTGGTAAACGCGGTGCTGGCACCGAACGGTTTATCTGGGTTAGAGGTGTATACGCGGCTGACCAGCACGCCGATGAGCGGTCCGATCAGCAGCTGCCGGGTACCGGGGCGGTACTGAAGGCACAGCTGGTCGCCATGGGTTAGCCCCCAGCGGGAAAGCAGCGGCTCGCTGATACGCATGACGCTGGCCGTCTGGGATACGGGAACGACCATAACCTCCTGTTGGTATGAACCGTATTGTAGCTGCAGAGACTGGCGGAGAGGAATTTTCCACTTTTTTGCTATGGCTTCGCTGAGCATGATGGCTGAGCCGTCCATGGAGATGCTGGGACTTTGTAGTTGCAACTTTACCTTCGTTCTTTTCATGCGGAACTCCTTCCCAGCATCGATTTGCCGTAGAGACAGCCCCTAAATGCTTGGAACAATGACAAACGAACTACTTCATCATATGAGGACGCTTACCCCTTGGTGAAAGGAAACTGTGCCAAACCTGCAAGTGCGAAGGGGACAGACGGAAGGGAGGGACATGAGCTGGGGAAAACGCAAAAAAAGAGCGCGAAAGCTGCCTCCAGCCCGCACGCTCTTCCGTCAGCGCTAAACGCTGCTATATGTCTACTGCTTCTTCACAAGCTCCTGCTCGTTGTGGCGGAACACCCAATCCAGCGCTTCCGCCACGCTGCCAACCGTCCGAGCGGCGTGGCGCTGCACCTCCGGGTGGCTCGTAGCCATCGCGAAGCTATGCGGCGTGACCGCGAACATAGACAAGTCGTTGAACGCATCGCCGAAGCAGGCCGATTCCTCCGGACGCACCCCAAGGAGCTCTCGCAGGGCGTTCAGACCGGCGCCTTTGGAGCTTTGACGCGGCATGACGTCCAGACAGTTGACATCGGAGATGTACACGTCGACCGCGTCTCCATGCTCCGCCTCCAGCGCTTGCTTCAGCTCGAGCAGCCGGGGAACCTCGCCGATATACGAGATTTTGCCGCAAATCAGCTCCCGGCCAAGAATCTCCAGCATGTTCGTCGCTTCCTCCAAGGGAGCCATCAGATTGGCTTGAAGCGGCCGGGTGCGATCATCCAGCTGCTGGACGATATAGCTGTCCGGTCCGGCAATCACGGTGAGGAGTGGTGTACCTTCCGCTGCTTCTGCGAGGCGAACGATCAGCTCTCGCTCGAAGGCGGCGGACTGCAGCAGCGTCCCGTCTTTCAGATGCACGTAGGCGCCATTTTGTGAAATCGCGTGAGCGGGCAGCGCCAGCTCCTGGGCGATGACGGTTATCTCCGGCCGCATCCGTCCCGACGCGAACGCCACGGTAATGCCGAGCTCCTCCGCCTTCAGCAGCGCCTGCCGGTCTTCTTCGCGGATCGACTTGGTATGACCGACCAGCAGGGTGCCGTCCAAATCGCTGACAACCAGTTTAATCATGGTTCATCTCTCCTTTTATATAGCTGCAATCATGATGTTGATATCGTGCTGAAGGAGCGCTTCCTTCATTCGTTCCTCCGGCTCCCGGTCGGTGATGAGAATATCGATGCTCTCCAGCCCGGCCACGCGAAAAAACTGCCGCATCCCAAACTTCGTATGATCCGCCAGCACAATCACTTGGTCCGCCCGCTGGATCATCTCGCGCATGGCGTAGCCTTCTTCCTCGTACGGGTTTGTGATACCGTCCGGCGTAATCCCGCTGGTGCCGAGGATCAGCTTATCCGCCTGATAATCGCGCAGCATATCGAGCGTTCGCGCCCCGTATATAAAACGGTGCCTCGGGTGAACCTTGCCGCCCAGCAAATGGACGTCGATCCCTGGGCGCTCGTATAGAATTCCGGCAATATCGATAGAATTGGTGACAAGCACGTGGCCTTCCGTCCGGATATGCTCCGCCGCGTGAAGCACCGTCGTGGAGGCGTCCATGAACAGGTAATCGCCGTTTTTGAGCAGGGAGGCTGCGAGCCGTCCGATCGCCTGCTTGATCTGGGGCTCGGATTGAAGCCGATCGCCATAGCTGGACACCTCCTTGTTCAAGGTAGGCCAGATGGCGCCACCGCGGGTACGGAGAATTTTGCCGAGCTCCTCCAGCTTTACAATATCCCGCCGGGCCGTATCCCGGGACACCTCGAACAGCTCGCAGATGTCCTCGATCGAAATGCGATGATGCTGCTGCATATGCTGCAAAATGCCCTGTAGTCGTTCCTCTTGATACATGAGCTTGAAACCTTCTCCTTTCAAACTTCCTGATGAGCAGGGAGCTGCACGTATGAATAAGGAAATCATAAGTTAATCGCTTGAATTGTGCAAGTAAAAATAAGTAATTGTAAGCAAAATGGGTAAGCCTCGCGAAAAAATCCCGTAATGTGTTACAATGACAGGTAAAATGTTTCAGAGGAAGGATAGAGATTTTTGACGACAACACCACCCAAGAAAAAATCCAAGCCCAAGCTGCTTGAGCTTGATATTGTGCGAGCTATCGCCATTTTGGCGGTTGTAGCCATTCATTCCACCTCGGATGCGACGGTGGATCTCGCGTTTGGAAGCGGATCGCATGCGCTGTATTTGGCCATTAACAAGCTGTGCAATTTTGCCGTGCCGGTGTTTATTATGGTCAGCGGGCTTGTCCTGTTTTACCGTTACGACGGAGATTGGAGCGGGCGGCAATCGGTGCAGTTTTATTTGCGCAGGGTCAAGCAGGTGCTGTTCCCGTATTTGCTGTGGTCCTTCTTTTACTACATGTACAATCAATGGATTTATCAGCGGGCTACGCTGCATTTTAACTGGTCGGAGTTCGGTGATCTGCTCCCGTGGGCGGACGCTTCCTACCATCTGTATTTCATGGTCATTATCGTGCAGTTTTATTTGCTTTTCCCGATTATGATGTGGCTGTGCGGCTATTCTTGGTTTCGCCGAGGGCTTATATGGGTCGGGCTGCTGATTCAAGCGGTTTTCTACTCGTACAACCATTGGGTGGAGCCGATCGCTAACATGCCATCCCTGTGCGTGAACTACTTCAGCATGTTTATGCTCGGCGGTTGGATGGGGCTGAATTACGAGGTTTTCTTCGGGTGGCTGAAAAGGTGGATTGGACTCGTGCTGCCGGTCACGGTGCTTCTCGGGTGCAGCTTTATGCTGCTGTTCGTGCTGGAGGGACGGCTGCCGTTTATGCTCGAAGGGACATGGTATACGCTGCTGTTTTTTGCCTATGCCGCCTTTGCTTGCATGAGCTTCATCTGGCTTGGCCGGGTGCTGGTGAACCGCGCTCCGAAGCTGGCCCAAGCGTTCCTGTCGCTCGGCGCCGCTTCCTTCGGCATCTACCTTGTCCATCCGGCGGTACTGACCTATTGGAAGTCGCACGTGTCCAGCGATGTAGGGGATATTCGTCTGTACCACGCCTATGTCGCTGTCGCTTTTGTGCTGACTCTGTTTGTGCCGTGGCTGCTCGTCTACGGATACGGCAAATTCATGAAGCTGTTTCGCAAAAAGTCCAAGCCGGCCGCTCTTCCAGGACGCGCCTGATCGTCCCTACGCTCAAGTGCTATTTTGCAAGTCCTTCTCATACACTGTAGTGTACAAGTTTGCGCGGGTGCGCACGGCTGGGAGGGACACCGACTTGAAAGGGAAAAAAAGCTTGGTTTACATGGGACTCGCACTCGGTATGATCATTTACGCGGTGCCGCGGCTTGATTTTGGCGGCGGGCTGTCGCTGCAGTCCGTTTTTGTGGTCGCGTGGATCGGGTTTGCGCTGCTCGTGGTGGCGGCCCATCTGCATGAGCTGCTGGGTGTCGAGGAAGAAGCGAAGCGGGAGCAGCTGAGGGTGAAGCGTATGCGGCGCTGGCAGCTGGAACAGACGGTGCTGGGCAGACGGAAGCTGCTGCAGGTGAAGAAGTAAATCGTTTTGCGTAAAAAAAGAGAGTCCGCGGGGCCGTTCACACATCGGCTGGCGGGCTCTTTTGTTTGGGTCATCTCACGTCAGTGGTCGTCCAGGTCAAGCGATCAGGGCAATGGTCAGCAATTCGAACAGCACCAGCGGCAAAATCACGTTGTTATAATAGCTGTACGGGCCGTAAGGCAGCAGCGCCCGGCTGTGTCCCGGCAGCATCTGCAGATAGACGTAATAGGCATCGATATGTACGATGACACCGTCGTGCGTTTGGCCGTGGATCGTGGTTACCCGCACCTGCTTGTGCATGTGCTCCTTGCAAATCGAATGCAGCCTTTCTTTGCATTTATGCAGCGCTTCGACCATATGGGGCTCCTGCTGATAAACCTTTTGCGTCGGTCCCTCGAATGGATTAATGTCCATAGTGCAGCCACACCTCCTGTAATGTAGGCAATTTGATACATTGTATGCGATGTCCGGCAAATTCTTGTTCTTGGGCTATTCTTTTTCTGGAAAAATCTTTATACTTATAGTACAGACTGGTACAGTTGAATCGGGTGGGGGGCAAACAGATGCAGGACACGGACACAAGCTTACAGGAAGCGGCGACCAAGCACGAACAAATTATTAAATATATCGAAGGGCTTAAAATCGGCAGCAAAATTTCCGTACGCAAAATAGCGGAGAAGCTGGGTGTCAGCGAAGGGACTGCCTACCGTGCGATTAAGGAAGCGGATACACTGGGGCTTGTCGCCACCAAGGAGCGGGTCGGCACCGTGCGGGTGGAGAAGAAGCTGCGCGATCAGCTCGATAAGCTGACGTTCGCCGAGGTGGTCAACATGGTGGACGGCGAAGTGCTGGGCGGCCGTGCAGGCCTCGAGAAGACGCTGCACAAGTTTGTGATCGGCGCGATGGAGCAGGAAGCGATGATGCGCTATATCGACCCGGGCAGCCTCCTGATCGTGGGGAACCGGAGCAAAGCCCACAGCGGGGCGCTGGAGCAAGGCGCAGGCGTGCTTATTACCGGGGGCTTTGGAACGAGCGAAGAGGTCAAGAAGCTCGCCGACCAGCTGGAGCTGCCGATTATCTCCAGCAGCTATGATACGTTTACGGTCGCTTCGATGATCAACCGCGCCATCTACGACCGGCTGATCAAGAAAAAAATATTGCTGATCGAGGACATCGTCCCCAAGCAAATGCAAGTCTTCTCGCTCAAGGTGAATCATACGCTGAAGGATTGGCAGCGGCTGCATGAGGAGACCGGGCACAGCCGGTTTCCGGTGGTGGATGAATGGAACCGGGTGATCGGAATGATCACCTCGAAGGATTTGATCGGCGCCGAGCCGGACCAGACGATTGACAAGCGGATGACACGCGGGCCTGTCACGGCGGGGCCAAGCACGTCGGTCGCTTCGGCGGCGCACCTGATGGTGTGGGAGGGCATTGAGCTTTTGCCGATCGTCGATATGAACCGGAAGGTCGTGGCGGTCATCAGCCGCAAGGACGTCATGAAGGCAATGCAGCATATTCAGCGTCAGCCGCAGCACGGGGAGACATTCGAGGATTTGATCTGGTCGGGCTTTAACGAGGTCAAGGATGTGTCCGGACAGATCGTGTTCCGCGGCATCATCACACCGCAGATGACCAATCAGCTGGGGACGATGTCTGAGGGCGTGCTGACCGTACTGATGACACAGGCCGCTTACCATGCGGTGCAGGATGTGAAGAAGGGGGACCTGGTGCTCGACAACATGTCGTCGTATTTCATCAAGCCGGTACAGATCGACAGCGAGGTCGAGATCCGCGCGAAAATTATCGAGGTCAGCCGCAAATTCGGCAAAATCGATGTCGAGATGTTCCACGGTGCAGCGCTGGTGGCCAAGGCGATGCTGACGGCGCAGGTCATCGAGCAGGCGTAGAGGCGGTTAGAGGAACGGAGTTCCGTTATTGGGCAAAAATAAAGGCCCCGCTTTAAAGTAGCGGAACCTAGGATGGGGCGATTTTAACACCACGGGCAGGAAAAACCGACGAATAACGGAATCCAGTTCCCCTATTGTCCCAGTCGGCTAAAATGACTATGATTGCGGATCCCGGCAAACAGGTTGAACAGCCCCAAGAGCAGACAGATCGTTCCGAAAATGCGCCGAGTGACCGAATCGGTGAAAAAGAACAGCTGAGTAATCGCAATGATGACGAGCATTATGCCCATGGCCATGTTCATGCGGGAGGCATAGAGTCCCCGCAGCTTTGGGTCCCGTTCCCGGCGGTAACGGAAGCTGTAGAACACAGTTATGAATAACGTAACGACAATGAGTGCGCTGAGCACGATCTGAATTGTTTGCATACGGAAGCAAGCACATCCTTCTAGGACAAAGTCGCCTCCCGATCCGACAGGGACGTCGGCATCCAAGGGCATCATCTGTTTACTTTAGCGATTTTTCCCCAGAAAATCAATCTTCCTCCATATGAAACGGCTACGATACCGGGAGACGCTTCCACTCCTTGACCGTCACCCATATTTTCAGCTCCGTTTGGGTGACAACCATCCATTTGACATTTTGCACGATATAATCTTTGTCCATGACGCCGAGGTACGGCTTTTGCACCAAGATTTGTTCGTAAACGTCTGGGTTCTCGGCAAAATTGCTGATTTTCCGCCCGATGACGACCTTGCGCAGATCAGTGTGAATGCGCCGCTTCAGCTCCGCCTCGGCGAGCTTGTCCAGCACGGTGTGATCGGCGCCCTCCACATAGATATTCAGCAGATTGATCGTGCTTTGCTGGTTTTTACTTTTTTTGAGGTCGCTGATCTCGTCCGCCTGCTTGTTGTTTTCGGTGCGCAGCAGGTGATTTTGCTCGATCATGAAGCTGAGCTGCTGATGATAAATGCTCATGAACAGGGCGGCGCCGATGACCATCCCTGCAATGACCAGACCGACATAACGCAGCACGCTGCCGGTCTGCTCGGCCTTCTCAGGCGGCATCAACCGTTGCTCCCTCCTTTGCAAATCCACTGGATGAGCGTCGATCCCACATGAGCTCCTGTGAATGCGCAGACGATGTACATAATTTGCTTGATGGCTGGCGAGATATGGCCTTCAATAAAGTTCGTCTCGATCGCCCGGATCGGATCGATGGTTCCGCCGATGGCCGCGACCAAGGCCCATATTTTGATCTGCTCCGCCACGCTGGCCATGCGCCATGCCGGAGGCTCCAGCGTCAGCACGGCGCAGATGCCGGCCAGCATAGTCCCGCCCAGCACCACACCGAACGCCACCAGGAAATCGAGCAAGCATTTGGATATAAAGGATGCCACCTCTTGTCCTCCTTCCGCTTTCAAACAAGCTGTCCTCTTTCTACTCTATGGCACACCTGTTCGCATTATGCTAAAATATTATGAAAAAGCGATTATTACCTGGAAGGGGGCGGCCGGATGAGCGGCTTTGTCCATTTGCACGTCCACAGCGAGTACAGCCTTCTCGACGGCGCCGCACGGATCGACGATTTGGTCGGACAGGCAGCGAAGCTCGGGATGAAGGAGCTGGCGCTTACGGATCACGGCGTCATGTACGGCGCGATTCCTTTTTATAAAGCATGCAAGAGTCACGGCATTAAGCCGATTATCGGTTGTGAGGTTTACTATACGGCAGGGTCGCTTCGGACGAAGGGGAACCGGCAGGAGCAGCCGATCTATCATTTGCTGCTGCTGGCGAAGAATATGACCGGCTACCAGAATTTGATGAAGCTCGTCTCCATCGCGCATCTGGAGGGCTATCATTATAAGCCGCGCATCGACTTAGAGCATTTGCAGCGGTATTCGGAGGGCCTCATCTGCACAAGCTCGTGCCTCGGCAGCGAGGTGTCCCAGCATTTGCTGCACGGGCGGTATGACGAGGCGAAGGCGGCGGCGGAGCGGTACCGGGATATTTTCGGCGACGACTTCTACCTGGAGCTGCAGGATCACGGCCTGGCGGAGCAAAAGAAGGTGCTGCAGCTGATGCTGCGGCTGAGCAAGGATACGGGGATCCGGCTCGTAGCTACGAACGACGTGCATTACGTCCGGGAGCCCGATCATGCGGTGCAGGACATTCTCATTTGCATCGGAACGGGGAAAACGGTAGAGGACGAGGAGCGGCTAAAGTTTCATTCTTCGCAGCTGTATTTGAAGAGTGAGAGCGAGATGGCGCGCTTGTTTCCGCATGTGCCGGAGGCGATGGCGAACACGGTGGCGATCGCGGAGCAGTGTAATTTGGAGCTCGAATTCGGACGCTCCATCCTGCCGCAGTTCGAGCCGATTCCTGAAGGGCTGACCTCGGGCGAATATCTTGCCGAGTTGTGCCAGGAAGGGCTGAAGGCAAGATATGCGGCGCTTGAAACCTGGCAGGACGAGGCTTGGCGGGCAAACGTGCTTCAGCGTCTCGACTACGAACTGTCGGTCATTGAGCGGATGGGCTACTCCGATTATTTTTTGATTGTGTGGGACTTTATCCGCTACTCGCATGAGCAGGGCATCGTGACCGGACCGGGGCGGGGCTCGTCGGCGGGAAGCTTGGTAGCGTACGTGCTGCGGATTACCGATGTGGATCCGATCAAGTATAACCTGCTCTTCGAGCGGTTTTTGAACCCGGAGCGGGTGTCGATGCCCGATATCGATATTGACTTCAGCGATTTGCGGCGTGACGAGGTCATCGATTATGTCGTCGGCAAATATGGCCGGGACCGGGTCGCCCAAATCATCACCTTCGGGACTATGGCCGCGAAGGCGGCGGTGCGCGATGTGGGCCGGGTGCTGAACATGCCGTACAACGAGGTCGATCGGGCGGCGAAGCTGATTCCGCATCAGCTTGGCATGACGCTGTCTGAAGCGCTGGTGGCGAGCCCCGAGCTGAAGGCGCTGGCCGCCAGCCAGCCGAAGACTGCGGAGCTGCTGGAGATCGCGATGAAGGTGGAGGGCATGCCGCGCCATGCCTCCACGCATGCGGCGGGTGTCATCATCTCGCGCGAGCCGCTGACGCAGTACGTGCCGCTGCAGGAAGGGACGGAGCAGACGGCGCTGACGCAGTATCCGATGGAGCATCTGGAGGCGATCGGCCTTCTCAAGATGGATTTTCTCGGACTGCGCACGCTTTCCATTATTGAGCGCACGCTGCAATGGATTCGCGAGCAGACCGGCGAGTCGCTGGATTGGACGCAGATCTCCAAGGACGATCCGGCGACGTACGAATTGCTCAGCAAGGGTGACACGACGGGCATCTTTCAGCTCGAGTCGGCGGGAGTGCGGCGGGTGCTAAAGGAGCTGCGGCCGTCCGAATTCGAAGACATTATTTCGGTGCTCGCGCTGTACCGGCCGGGCCCGATGGAATTTATCCCAAAATATATCGGGTACAAGCACGGCCTAGAGCAGGTGGAGTATCCGCATCCGGCGCTGGAGCCGATTCTGCGGGATACGTACGGCATTATCGTATACCAGGAGCAGATCATGCAGATCGCCTCGCTGATGGCGGGCTTCAATCTCGGCGAAGCGGACCTGCTGCGCCGGGCGGTCAGCAAGAAGAAGCGGGAGGTGCTCGATGAGGAGCGCACCCACTTCGTACGGGGCAGCATGAGCCAAGGCTACAGCGAGAAGGATGCGAACCGCGTCTACGATATGATCGTCCGTTTCGCCGATTATGGCTTCCCGCGGGCGCATGCGACGGCTTACGGGGTGCTGGCGTTCCAGACCGCTTATTTGAAGGCGCATTATCCGGTGCTGTTTATGGCCTCGATGCTGACGGCGGTTATGGGGAGCCACCACAAGGTGGCGGAATATGTCGACGAATGCCGCCGGATGGGCATCGACGTACTGCCTCCTGACGTGAACGAGAGCGGGTTCCTGTTCACGCCGGTAGCTCATTCATCGGAGGAACGCAGAGGCGCCATCCGCTTCGGGCTGGCAGCGATCAAGAACGTTGGCACACACGCGATCGAGTCGATCATTGCGGAGCGCCGCACTGGACCATATGCGAGCCTGATCGATCTGTGCCGCCGAGTGGATCTGCGCGTGTGTAACAAGCGCGTGATGGAGTCGCTCATCCAGGGCGGCGCCGTCGATTCGCTGCCGGGCCACCGCTCTCAGCAGCTGGCGATGCTGGAGGGCGCGGTCGAGGCCGCGGTGAAGTGGCGCAAGGACCGCGAGGATTTGCAGCTGGTGCTCGACGGCTTTGGCTTTGAGGAGGAGGCGAACTGGGAGGTCGAATACCCCGAGATCCCGCCGTTCACCCTCACACAGAAGCTGGATTTAGAGCGGGAGCTGCTCGGGCTGTACATCTCGGGCAGTCCGATGGACGATTTCGAGCCTGTGATGCGCAAGCTGGAGATCGATCCGCTGCATCAGCTGCAGGAGTATCCGGATGGCAGCGAGGTCATGGTCGCCGGTCTTGTTTTGTCGAACAAGACGATCGTGACCAAGAAGGGGCAGCCGATGGCCTTCATGGAGCTGGAGGATCGTGTCGGAAAAGCGGAGGTCGTGCTGTTTCCCGAGGTGTGGAAGAAATTCGCGCCGCTCGTGCAGAAGGGCAAGCCGGTGCTTGTACTTGCGAAGCTGCAGCTGGGCGACGAGGACTACAAGCTGCTAGCCGATCAGCTGCTCGCGCTGAGCGATCCGCAGCTGGAGCTGAAGGCGGTGAAGGGCGCGAGCCCGCAGAGCGGCAAGCCAGGCGCCGCCCGTAGCGGAGCGCCGTCGCAGCCGGCGCAGCGCACGGGAGCGGCGACGAGGCCGCCTGCCGGGGTAGCCGCTGCAGCTGCCGCCAGGAGCCCGCAGCCGCGACCGGCTGCCGCGGGCACGGTGCCCCGGCCTGCCGGCGCCGCCGTGCAGCGCGTATATATGAAGATTTCCCCTTCGCACGAGGAGCCCTCGGTGCTCGCGGAGCTGAAGCAGCTGATCACGAAGCACAGCGGCCCGCTGCCGGTCGTGCTCTATTACGAGAAGACGCAGAAGTCGCTCGGATTGAGCGATCAATATAAAGTAAAGCCATCACCCGATCTGTTTCAACAAATTGAGCAATTGCTCGGCAAAGAAACCGTAAAGGTGAAATAAAATCCGCCTCCCCCGCATACATTTAGTAATCCACCACGAAATCGCGTTGCAACTTTACTTCACGAAGTATAGAAGGAAAGTTGTCAACCACGTTGCAATTGAACTCCGCAAGCCATCGAAGCTCAATTGCAACCACGTTGCAATTGAATTCGCGATGAATCGAATCCAATTGCAACCACGTGAAGCGCTAATTACTGAAGGAATCGGAGGAGGCGTTGTTTCGATGTCCCAGGAGCACATTATCGAATGCTTGGAGAAACGCGGCGTCACCATTAAGCAAATTGCCGATATCGTCTATCAGCTGCAGCACCCGTATAACCCTGCGCTTACAGAGCAAGCCTGCAAGGACAGTGTGCTTTCCGTGCTTAAGAAACGGGAGGTACAGTACGTGCTATACACCGGAATCGCGCTGGATGAGCTCGCGGAGAAGAAAGTGCTGCCGGAGCCGCTGCAGACGATCATGGAAACCGATGCCTCCTTGTACGGCGTCGATGAGACGCTTGCACTCGGCATCGTCCACGTGTACGGCATGATCGGCCTCACTAGCTTCGGCTACCTCGACAAGAGCAAGATCGGCGTCATCCGCGAGCTGAACGATCACCCAACGGGCATTCATGTGTTTCTGGATGACTTGATCTGCGGGCTTGCGGCGGCGGCATCGGCGCGAATCGCGCATGAGCATCAGGACGAATTGGACAGCCTTTCGGCTCCGTGAAGCCCAATATTTACCTTGAATAGACCTCCCGGCTCACCGCAATGCTCGGTTGCGGGCAAAAGTGGAACTATGATATCATTATTCCATTATGTTCGGGAGGTCTTTTTTCATGTGGACGGTAATTTACATCGCTCCGACCGCGAAAATTGCGGAAAGAATCAAGCAAAGGCTCACGGAAGAGGGCTTTCTGGTACAAGTACGCGCAATCAACATGACGAAGAACCAATTCGAGATTTTGGTGCCCGAAGGTGAAGTGGAAGAGGTTCAAGAGGTGCTGAACTCCATTTTGCATAGATCGTAACTCCTTATTGAGCCTTTGAAGATCAGGTTCAACTATTGTAAGGCGAGGTGTAGTTCATGCAATTTAAAGATTTATTCCAGAAGAAAAGAAAATATGCTACCATTCCTTCAACGGACAGGCCTGTACAAAGCCGGGTAGTGGACGGGGCTGTGGACGTTCCTGAGGAACGCCCGAAGCGTGAAATCCCGGAAGGCCTGATGAACAAGTGCCCCAAGTGCGGGACGATCCAGTACAATAAAGAGCTGGACAAGAATCTGAAGGTTTGTACGGCTTGCGGATATCACTTCAAATTGAATGCGGTCGAACGGATTCAAATGATGATGGACGGCGGAGAGTTCCAAGAGTACGACAGTGAGATGGCGTCGGTGGATCCGCTCGGTTTTCCCGACTACCCAAAGAAATATAATAAGGCCGTCGAAGCGACCGGGATGAACGATGCCGTGATTACCGGGGAAGGCACAATTGGCGGATACCGCTGTGTGCTGGCCGTAATGAGCTTCGATTTTATGGCGGGTACGCTCAGCTCAGTCGTGGGCGAGAAGGTAACCCGGGCCGTGGAGCAGGCAATCGAGAAGAAGCTGCCGATCATTATTTTTTCCACGTCGGGCGGCGCACGGATGCAGGAGAGCATTCTCTCTCTGATGCAGATGGCCAAGACGAGTGCTGCAATTGCCAAGCTGAATGAGCTGGGCGGGCTGTATATTTCCGTCATAACGGACCCTACCTATGGAGGGGTTACGGCCAGCTATGCGATGCTTGGTGATTTTGTAATTGCCGAGCCGGCTGCAGCGTTCGGCTTTGCGGGACCTCGGGTCATCGAGCAGACGATTCGCCAGAAGCTGCCGGACAATTTCCAAACGGCGGAACTGAACTTAAAGTACGGTCAGGTCGATATGGTCGTGCCACGCAAAGAGCTGCGCGGCATGCTCGCCCAATTGCTTGGCTTGCATACAGTGAAGGAGGAGACAGCTAGTGGCAAATGAATTGCCTTTTGAGCAGCCTCTTGTCGAACTGCGCGGGAAGATTGAAGAGCTGAAGAAATTCAGCACGGACAAGCAGATCGATTTCTCCGACGAAATCGCTCGTCTGGAGCAGCGCTATGAGCAGCTGGAGTCTGACTTGTACAAAAATTTAAGCGTCAAGCAAAAGATGCAGCTGGCCAGACACCCGCAGCGTCCGACGACGCTCGATTTGATCCAGCATATTTTCACGGATTTCATTGAGCTGCATGGCGACCGTCTCTATGGAGACGATCAGGCGATTGTCGGCGGAATCGGTCGATTGAATGGCGTTCCAGTAACGGTTGTTGGGCACCAGAAAGGGAAAGATACGAAAGACAACATTTCCCGCCATTTCGGTATGCCGCATCCGGAGGGCTTCCGCAAGGGGCTTCGCTTTATGAAGCAGGCTAACAAATTCAAACGTCCGATCATCACCTTTATCGATACGCCGGGAGCTTACCCGGGCAGTGCGGCAGAGGAACGGGGACAAGGCGAAGCGATCGCACGCAATCTGATGGAGATGGCCTCCTTCGGCGTGCCGATTTTGTGCGTGGTCGTCGGCGAAGGCGGCAGCGGCGGAGCGCTTGCGCTTGCTCTGGGTAACCGTGTATTTATGCTCGAGAATGCGATCTATTCGGTCATCAGTCCGGAGGGCGCAGCCTCGATTTTATATAAAGATGCTTCAAAATCGATGGAAGCGGCAGAAGCGATGAAAATAACGGCTGAAGAAGTGCTCAAGCTCGGTGTCATCGACGAAATCATACCTGAACCGAAGGGCGGAGCTCATCGGGATGTTGCTGTTCAGGCTGAGGCGATCAAGCGCGTTTTGTGGACGCATTTGCAGGAATTGTCGAAATTCGCGGAGAATGAATTAGTCGAAGACCGTTATAATAAATTCAGACAACTCGGTCGCTTCACAACCATTCAGGAGGGTAATCCAAACCATGCGTAAAACCAAGATTGTTTGTACGATCGGTCCAGTGAGCGAATCGCTGGACATGTTTAAGAAATTAATTGAAGCCGGGATGAACGTCGCTCGGCTTAACTTCTCTCACGGTGACTTTGAGGAGCATGGCAACCGAATTAAGAACGTGCGCCAGGCTTGTCAGGAAATGGGCGGCAGAACCGTTGCGATTTTGCTGGACACTAAGGGACCAGAGATCCGCACAGGGAAATTGAAGGGCGACCAAAAGGTAGAGCTGGTTCAAGATAGCATGATCACGCTCACAACCGAAGAGATCGAAGGCGACGCAGAGCGCGTTTATATTACATACAAGGACCTGTACAAAGATGTGAAGATCGGCTCCACGATCTTAATCGACGACGGTCTGATCGGCCTGACTGTAGAAGACATCCGCGGTACGGATATCGTCTGCCGCATTAAGAACGGCGGATTGCTCGGCGGGAAGAAAGGCGTTAACGTGCCTGGTGTCAAAATCAACCTGCCAGGGATTACGGAGAAGGATGCCAACGATATCATTTTCGGTATCGAGCAGGGTGTAGACTTCATCGCGGCTTCTTTCGTACGTAAAGCCAGCGACGTCATCGAAATCCGCGAAATCCTGGAGCGTCACAACGCGACGCATATCCAGATCATTTCGAAGATCGAGAACCAAGAAGGCGTGGACAACCTGGACGAAATTCTCGAGGTTTCCGACGGCTTGATGGTAGCGCGCGGCGACTTGGGCGTAGAAATTCCAGCTGAAGATGTGCCAATCGTGCAAAAAGCGATGATCAAGAAATGTAACCAAGCCGGCAAGCCGGTTATTACGGCTACGATGATGCTCGATTCGATGCAGCGCAACCCGCGTCCAACTCGCGCAGAAGCAAGTGACGTGGCGAACGCGATCTTCGACGGCTCGGATTCCGTCATGCTGTCCGGTGAAACGGCAGCCGGGAAATACCCGATCGAATCCGTTCTGACGATGGCCCGCATTGCTGAACGTGCTGAAACGGCATTGGAGCATCGCGAAATTTTCATTCGTCAAAGCAACGCGCAGCAAAAGACGGTAACGGAAGCGATCAGCCAAGCGGTAGCGAACTCCGCCTTGGATCTGGATGCGAAAGCGATCCTGACATCCACAGAGAGCGGCTATACAGCACGCATGGTATCCAAGTATCGTCCGAAGGCGCCGATCATCGCAGTTACGCCGGACGAGCGTGTGCTTCGCCGTTTGTCCCTGGTATGGGGCGTTATTCCAGTTAAAGGAGAGCATTGCGACTCCACTGACCAATTGTTCGAGCATGCGGTCGATATGAGCTTGAAGACAGGTCATGTCAGCCTCGGCGACCTCGTGGTCATTACGGCAGGCGTGCCGGTTGGCCGCTCCGGAACGACTAACCTGATCAAGGTACACCAAATCGGCGAAATGATCGCCAAGGGCCAAGGCATCGGCACACAGATCGCAACTGGCAAAGTCGTGACTGCCCGCACTGCAGAAGAAGCGAATGCCAAGGCCTCCGAAGGCTGCATCTTGGTTACCGTGACGACGGATAAAGATTACATGCCGGCATTCCAAAAGGCTGCTGCGGTCATTACCGAAACGGGGGGCATTACGTCCCATGCGGCCGTTGTAGGAATCAGCCTCAGCAAGCCGGTCATCGTTGGCGTGGAGAACGTAACGGAAATTTTGAAGGATGGAGCCGAGGTTTCGATCTATCCGGAAGTGGGCGTGATCTACTCCGGTCGGGCTCGCGTATTGTAATTTCAACTATATGAACATCAAGAGAGCGAAATCGAATACCGGTTTCGCTCTCTTTTTTGAGGTCAGGTCAAGCTGCTGATAAGCCTAGGGGGAACATAATCCACATGGAATGGTTCAAACATGAGCTGCGTGTCCGCTATCAGGAAACCGATCAGATGGGCGTCGTGTATCATGCCAATTACTTGAATTGGTTTGAAATCGGCCGAACGGAAATGATCCGGCAGCTGGGGATGGATTACCGGACGCTAGAGGAGAAGGGGCTGCTGCTGCCGGTTATCGAAGCGGAGCTGAAGTTTCGCCAGCCGGCCCGTTACGATGACGAAATCACGCTGTATACGCGGATAGTGGACTATACGAACCTTCGCCTGCAATTTATAAACGAAATTAGGCGCGGGAATGATCTGCTGGTGAGCGGGGGCACAAAGCACCTGTGGGTGGGGCGCGACTGGAAGCCCAAACGGATCGACCGGGAAGCCCCGGAGCTGTACGCCCTGCTGCAGAATATAAAATTTACGAATCAGGAAGCTTAAATCCGAGAATCTTTACATAAAATTTACAAAACACCGTTCTTCCACTAACATTGTCGAATTATGATGAAAGAAAAGCGTTGGATTTCGGGCTTCGAATGACCAAAACGCACGATACCATGGAGGTTTAGATTACGATGAACACCGTAGCTCGGGAAACGGCAAACAACTATTTGAACCGGGATTTAAGCTGGGTGGAATTCAACTGGCGTGTGCTGGAGGAAGCGCAGGATCCGACTACTCCGCTGTTAGAGCGGGTGAAGTTTCTCTCAATCGTATCTTCGAATCTGGACGAGTTTATGAGCGTTCGTGTGGCGGGCATTAAGGATCAGCTGAAGGCAGGCTATACGAAGAAGGATTTTACAGGCTACACCCCCGCAGGGCTGTTCAAGCGCATCATGAAGCGGTCCGCCAAAATGGTGGGAGAGCAATACAAAACCTTCCGCGACATTGTGAGACAGCTGGCCAAAGAAGACATTTTGTTCAGCGATTACGAGGACTTGAATCAAACCCAGCGCAAAGCGATGGATGAATATTATCATGAAATTGTGTTTCCGGTTCTGACTCCGATGGCGGTCGATCAGGCGCGTCCTTTTCCGCTAGTACATACGCAGGCACTTTATTTGGCTGTCCTGCTGATGAAAGAGGGAGATGACCCGGAGGATGAGCCGTATTTTGCCATTGTGCAGGTGCCGTCCAATCTGTCCCGCTATATTCCGATTCCCGGGCGCACGAACAGCAAGAAACACGAGTTCATTCTGATGGAAGAGTTGATCGAGCACCATATCCAGACGCTGTTCAGCGGCTACATTCCGCTCTCTGTGCATGGCTTCAGGCTGACACGGAACGCGGACCTGTCCTTGAATGAAGAAGGCGCGGAGGACTTGCTGGAGGAGATCGAAACTCAGCTGCGCAAACGTCGCTGGGGCGACCCGGTCCGGCTGGAAGTGCAGAAAGGCATCCATCCATATGCGTTGACGCAGCTGATGGAAGAGTTCGAGATTTCGGAAAACATTTTTGAAATTGACGGTCCGCTCGATCTGACCTATTTCATGAAGCTGGCCGGCTCGCTGCAAGGCTATGAGCATTTGCGCTACAAGCCGATTGAACCGGAATATCCGGCGGAGCTCGATGATACGGACGATCTGTTCCAAAAGCTGAGGCAGCAGGATGTACTGGTATATCATCCGTACGAATCGTTCGATGCCGTGACGGATTTCGTCTGCCAGGCGGCGTACGACCCTCAAGTGCTCGCGATCAAAATGACGCTATACCGCGTGAGCGGCAACTCGCCTCTTATTCAAGCGCTGGCGCGTGCGGCGGAGTCTGGCAAGCAGGTGACGGTGGTCGTGGAGCTGAAAGCACGGTTTGACGAGGAGCGGAACATCGCGTGGGCTAGAAAGCTGGAGCAGTCGGGCTGCCATGTCGTTTATGGCTTGGTCGGCCTCAAAACACACGCCAAAATTACGCTCGTCGTTCGCCAAGAAGCGGATGGACTGCGCCGCTATGTGCATGTGGGCACAGGCAACTATAATGATAACACCGCGAAGCTGTATACGGATGTGGGGCTGTTTACTTCCCATAAGGTGATCGGGGAGGACGCCTCCGCCTTGTTCAATGAGGTGACTGGCTACTCCGCGCCGCACAATTGGAAGGCCTTTGGCGTGGCTCCTACAGATATGAAGGATAAGCTGTTTGAAAAGATCCGCCGTGAAGCGAAGCACGCCGCAGAAGGGAAGCCGGCACGCATTATTGCCAAGTTCAACGCCTTGTCCAATCAAGACATGGTGGATGTGCTGTATGAGGCTTCTCAAGCAGGGGTCAAAATCGATCTTGTCGTCCGGGGCGTGTGCTGTTTGCGTCCTGGAGTACCAGGGTTAAGCGAGCATATTACCGTACGCAGCGTCGTCGATCGCTTTTTGGAGCATTCCCGCATCTTTTATTTCGAAAATGGCGGTGAGCCTGAGGTTTACATTGCCAGTGCAGACTGGATGACCCGTAACTTGACCCGCCGAGTTGAGCTGATGTGCCCGGTGGTCGATAAAAACATTCAGCAATCGCTGATTCGCATTCTGCAGCTGAGCTGGGAGGACAATGTAAAAGCCCGCCAGCTGATGCCTAGCGGGTTGTATGAGCGGGTGAAAGCGAGCGGCGAGCCGCCGCTGCGCAGCCAATTTGAAGCCATGCGAATCAGTTCGTGGAAAGCGTTGGCTCAAGAAGTGTAACCTGGGTTTGAATTGGAATACCCCAAGCCTTCTTAAATTCTTTAAGTAAACCTTCGACCTCTCTGCATTCGGCAGAGGGGTCGTGTTTGGTTTGCAGCTGCAGCTGCAAGGAGCCGCCCTCCGACACGACGCGAGTAAGCTCGAACGGCTGAGTCTCGCTGATATCCAATGCGATCGACAGCCGGAGCAAGAACCCCAAGCGAGCAATGAGATCCACATCGGATTCTTGCAAAATGTCTTTGTACGGCACATATTGCTGCTTGGTTCGCGGTTTCGTTTTGAAGGTGGCTATGAAGGCGGCCAGCAGAATCTCTCTATGGCTGAGCCCGTCAATCCGCGTATTGGCGATCATGTGGAACGAATGCTTGGCATACTGATAGTAGTTTATTGAAGCGCCGATTCGGTACAGCTTTGCTGCCGTTTGCAGGCACAGACGAATTCTCGAGTCGTATTTATGCAAGCCGGCATTCGCCGCGGCGTCATAGAGCATTAATGCGGTCTCGCAGACAAAGGCACTATGTGCAGGCGGAGCAGTGGAATGCAAGGCCAGCAGGTTATCGACACTGCGCTCCGCCACAGGGCGGTTAGCTTCCGCGGCATCGGTTTGCTCGAAGCTTTCGAAGAACAAGCCGTCCCTCAGGCCCGCACCGCTTACCACGTAATGCTTAGCGCCAGTCGCTTGAAAGAGCGTGTGTAAAATGAGCAGGCCAGGAACGATGATATCGTGCCGGTCTTTGGCTAAGCCGTCAACCTTCTTGCGTTTTTCACCCGAAAGCTTGGTGAGCCAATGCACCAGCTCATCCATATCGGCTGCAGAAATGATATAGTTATGGGTCGTTTGCAAGGAATATTTTTTCTTGCGCTGATTGATTTTACATAGCGTTCGAATCGCGCCTCCTAGACCGACAAGCGGCAGCCCTGACGCTTCTTTGATCCACGGCTCCTGAGCAAACGCTTGCTCAGCCATGGCACGGATGCTGCGCAGCTGCTCCTCTTGAAATTCGCCGTTAGGGGCGAATTTGCGTGTCGTGTTGACCGCGCCGAACGGGAAGGACATGCTGCGAAGGCGCTTACCCTCGCGGAATAAGGAAACCTCGGTGCTGCCGCCGCCGATGTCGACCAGAAACCCATCGGGAATATCCATCGTATGAGCCATGCCTAGAAATCCGATGCGGGCCTCGTCTTCACCCGATAAGATCTCGATTGGGAAGCCGGTTGCCCGGGAGAGCTGATCTACGATCTCTTGTGAATTGGTTGCATTGCGAATGGCGGCGGTGGCGGCCACTCGACATTTCTCCACTCCATGAGCGAGGCAGATCCGTTTAAAATGCATTAAAGTGCTGATGAGCCGCTCAATTTCCGACGGGGGAAGCGATCCGTCCGCAGCAATCCGCCCACTGAGCCTGGCGGATTCTTTGAATTCGCTGATCACGCGGTACGCACCGTTTTTTCGTTGCTCATAGATCGCGAGTCGAATCGAGTTGGAGCCGATATCGATGATACCAATGCTGCAGCTGATGTCCATAAGCCAAACCCCCTGTTTCCTAAACCTATAGGTTTTATTTTATCATCCTTTCCCGGCACGTCCAAGTGACAGCTAGCTACCCCGATTGCTAGATTGACTCTGCTATTTTCCGAGGGTAAAATTAAAGGAGTACGGGAGGGGGCTAGTTATGGAGCGTGAATGGATGGATGCTTTTCGGCTTGTGATGAGAGAAGAGTTGGAGCCGTTCAAGCAGGAGCTAAAAGCGGAGATGACGTCGTTTAAGCAAGATATACAAGCGGAAATGACATCGTTTAAGCAAGAATTGCGAGCTGAGATGACGTCGTTTAAGCAAGATATGCAAGCGGAGATTGTTTCGCTTAAGCGAGAAATGGAAGTCCGTTTCGACCGGGTGGACGAGCGTCTGGATCGCATCGAAGTGTTTCAGAACGAAGACGTCGTTGCGATGCTCCATGTGATCCAGGGGAAAATAGAAACCTGCGCTTCGAAAGAAGATGTCATGTATCTGGCTGGAAAACTTGGCGAGCACGACTTGGCATTGGATCAACTGAAGCGGGTAAAATAAAATCGGATTACATAGACAACGGCGCGGCCAAGGAGGCAGCGTCTTTTTTGTCGAATCTCCGGTATAATATAGCAGCAATTAGAAAAGCTTAAACAGTGGATGTAAGTGTGGTTACTCATGGCGAGTATCACGGAAGCAGGAAGAGGCTTGTCAGCGATACAAGTTTTTCTTATGGTGCTGATAATGAACTTTTATGTCTAACTTTGTTCACATTGGCTGGCAAATCCTTTATAGTAGACATATGTGAAATTGAACGCAAAAGGAGAGATTTTCTTGACAGCAACCAAAGGTTTGGAAGGAATCGTTGCCACAACGTCCTCCATCAGCTCCATCATTGACGGTGTGCTTACCTATCGGGGCATCAACATCGACGATCTTGCAGAGAAAGCCACATTCGAAGAGGTAGTATACTTGTTATGGTACGGCAAGCTGCCTAATCGCTCCGAGCTGAATCAACTGCTGAGCGATCTGAGCAAGTATGCTCAAATTCCGCAGCAAGTGCTGGATCAAATCAAGCTGTATCCCAAAGACGTAAACTCTATGGCAGCTCTTCGTACAGCAGTTTCCAGCTTGGCCCTGTATGATGAAGAAGCTAATGATATGACTCCAGAAGCGAACCTGCGCAAAGCAATCAAGCTGCAAGCACAGCTGACGACGATTGTGGCGGCATTCGCACGCATTCGCCAAGGCCAAGAGCCAATCGCACCGAAGTCCGGCGTTTCCATCGCTGAGAACTTCCTGTATATGCTCACTGGCAAGCAGCCGGAAAAAATCGCAATTGAAGCACTGGACAAAGCGCTTGTCCTGCATGCGGATCATGAGCTGAACGCTTCGACGTTCGCTGCACGCGTAACCGTAGCGACGCTGTCCGATATTTACTCTGGTGTGACTTCCGCGATCGGCGCCCTCAAGGGGCCTTTGCACGGCGGCGCGAATGAAGCGGTAATGGCGATGCTCGAAGAGATCGGCACAGCCGACAACGTAACCAACTACATCAACGAGAAGCTGGCTAACAAAGAGAAGATCATGGGCTTCGGGCACCGTGTATACAAGAACGGCGACCCACGCGCGAAGCATCTTCAGAAGATGTCTCAAGAGCTCGGCAAAATTACCGGCAACATGAATTGGTACGATATGTCGATCCAAATCGAAGAACTGGTTACCGGCCAAAAAGGTCTGAAGCCAAACGTGGACTTCTACTCCGCGTCTGTCTATACATCTCTTGAAATTCCGCGCGACTTGTTCACGCCGATCTTCGCTATCAGCCGTACATCCGGATGGACAGCACACATTCTCGAGCAATACGAGAACAACCGCTTGATCCGCCCACGCGCCGAATATACAGGTCCATCGCATCAGGCGTTCACTCCGATCGAGCAGCGCTAATGACTACTCGGTAACGGTACAACCTTAATTCGCTCAGTTATTCAACGGGCTGCTGCGGTGCAATGTTCGGAGCGTTTTTTCCTTAAGGCTCCATGGGACTAGCGCCGCGGCTCCCGTTCGTTTTTGAGATAAACGAATGACACGTATCACGTCAGCATATGCTGACCTATAATAAGAGGAGGCTTACATATCTCATGCCACAATTCGAACAATATTCCCTGCCAACAGAAGGCGAAAAAATCACAATCACTAACGGCAAGTTGAACGTTCCTAACAACCCGATCATTCCTTTCATCGAGGGTGACGGCACAGGTCCGGACATCTGGGCTGCTTCCAAGCGCGTGCTTGACGCTGCAGTAGAGAAAGCATACAAAGGCGAGAAGAAAATCGCTTGGTACGAAGTATTCGCCGGTGAGAAAGCATTCAACCAATACAACAACTGGCTGCCTAACGATACTTTGGAAGCGATCCGCGAGTACATTGTTGCAATCAAAGGACCTTTGACTACGCCAATCGGCGGCGGGATCCGTTCTTTGAACGTTGCTCTTCGTCAAGAGCTTGACCTGTACGTTTGCTCCCGTCCAGTTCGATACTTCAAAGGCGTGCCTTCCCCAGTAAAACGTCCTGAGCTGGTTGACATGGTGATTTTCCGTGAAAACACAGAGGACATCTACGCAGGTATCGAGTGGGCTGCAGGCTCCGAAGAAGTGAAGAAAGTGCTGGCGTTCCTGCAAAACGAGATGGGCGTGAAGAAAATTCGTTTCCCTGAGACTTCCGGTATCGGCGTGAAGCCGGTTTCCTCCGAAGGCTCCAAGCGTTTGGTTCGCGCTGCAATCGAGTACGCTATCGAGCATAACCGTAAGAGCGTGACACTGGTTCACAAAGGCAACATCATGAAGTTCACGGAAGGTGCCTTCAAAAACTGGGGCTATGAGCTGGCTGAGCAAGAATTCGGCGACAAAACCTTCACATGGGCTCAATACGATAAAATTAAAGAAGCACAAGGCGCAGACGCTGCTAACAAGGCTCAAAAAGAAGCGGAAGCTGCCGGTAAAATCATCGTTAAGGACGCGATTGCAGACATCGCTCTGCAGCAAGTATTGACTCGTCCAACTGACTTCGACGTCATCGCTACGCTGAACCTGAACGGCGACTACTTGTCCGACGCTCTGGCTGCTCAAGTTGGCGGTATCGGTATCGCTCCAGGCGCAAACATTAACTACGTAACGGGTCACGCGATCTTCGAAGCTACTCATGGTACAGCTCCGAAATATGCTGGTCTTGACGTGGTTAACCCAGGCTCCGTAATTCTGTCCGGCGTTATGATGCTTGAGCATCTGGGCTGGCTGGAAGCAGCTGAACTGATCTACAAAGGGATGGAAACTGCGATCAACAACAAGACAGTTACTTACGACTTCGCACGTTTGATGGAAGGCGCTACGGAAGTAAAATGCTCCGAGTTCGCTAACCAAATTATCGAAAACTTCTAATATTGGGCAATAGGAACCAAGGGGACGGTGCGGTCAGGCTAGCGCTTGACTGCACGGCCCCAGGGTTCGCCCGTGGACGACGAGTGGCGGTTCTCGCAAGATGATACACCAATGGATTTTGGTGAGGGGAACGCGACTTTTTTTGTATTTACCGTGATCGCGGGGAATACAAAGGATCGCTTATCATGCTTGCGAGGGCACATGAATGGGAGGCTCGTTGGAGAACGCGTTTGTCGAAGAGCGCTTAAGGTCACAATCTTATTTAAGAAGACCTTTAAATCTAAATCCATGCACAGGAGGCAATAACATATGGCTATCCAACGCAAAAAGATTACCGTTGTAGGCGCAGGCTTCACAGGCGCAACAACAGCTCTGATGCTCGCGCAAAAAGAACTCGGCGACGTCGTACTGCTCGACATTCCGCAGCTTGAAAATCCAACCAAGGGGAAAGCTCTCGACATGCTCGAGGCTTCGCCGGTGCAAGGCTTCGATGCCAACATCATCGGCACATCCAACTATGATGATACGAGCAATTCGGATATTGTCATCATCACTGCAGGGATCGCACGGAAGCCCGGCATGAGCCGTGACGACCTCGTCAATACCAACGCAGGCATTGTAAAATCCGTTTGCGAAAACATCAAGAGAACGAGCCCGGAAACGATCGTCATCATTCTCAGTAACCCTGTTGATGCTATGACGTATGTGGCATTCCAAGCACTCGGCTTTCCGAAAAATCGCGTCATCGGTCAATCGGGTGTGCTTGACACTGCCCGATACTGCACATTCATAGCGCAGGAGCTGAACGTATCCGTGGAAGATGTTCGCGGCTTCGTGCTCGGCGGCCACGGCGATGACATGGTTCCGCTCGTACGTTACTCCAACGTGGGCGGAATTCCGATCGAGAAGCTGATCTCCGCAGACCGCATCGAAGCGATTGTGGCACGCACACGTACAGGTGGCGGCGAGATCGTCAACCTGCTCGGCAACGGCTCCGCTTACTATGCACCGGCAGCGTCCTTGGTGCAAATGACGGAAGCGATCTTGAAGGATAAGAAGCGCATCATTCCTTCTATCGCCTTGCTGGAGGGCGAATACGGCTATGACAACCTGTTCATGGGCGTACCGACCTTGCTCGGCGGCAGCGGGATCGAGAAAATTTTCGAGCTCGAATTGCTCCCGGAAGAAAAAGCGGCGCTCGACAAATCCGCCGATTCCGTACGCAATGTCATTAAAGTGGTAACCGGTTAATTCCGGTAGCCTCGAGAAATAATAGCGGCAGTACTGGGCGAGAACGATCGTCCGGGACTGCCGCTGTTTTATTTTTTGCACAGGGTCTGGTTTGCTCTGACATTCTCTGCCATGATATTATTGTTACTGACTGACTAGTCAGTCATAATTGGAGCGGACAGATTTGGGTGGTTCGAAGTAACCATGAACGGGAAGGGGCATCACCATGGCGGAAGAGAAAAAAACGAGCCTGATCGCCTCGGCGCTGAAGCTTTTTGAAGAAAAGGGCTATCATGCGACGAAGGTGTCGGACATCGTGAAGGATGCCGGGATGGCGCAGGGGACGTTTTATTTATATTTTAAAAGCAAGGAAGATTTGTATCGCAGCGTAGCGGAGGCGTGCCTGGATGAGATTGCGCAGGCTTTGGCTCAAGGCTCGTCGGACTCGGAGCAGGTCAGCGAGGATACGATTATGTACCGGATCATTCGGCAAACGCTCACGATCTATTATCATAACCGGACCATTCTGAACATTATTAACCAGCATGGAGCAGCGTCTCCGGAGATCGTGGACATTTCGCGGCAGTTTTACGCTCGAATGGCGGGGCACATCACGCAAATCTTGAAGCACTTCGGAGCCTACCCAGGCTACACCGACGAGCAGCTCGAGATGACGGCGTATGCCAAAATCGGCATGGTGGAAATGGCGGCCTACCAGTGGTTTATCGAGCGCAGGCTTGGACTCGAGAAGATTGATGCGCTGACGGAAATTTTAGTTGGGGTCAACATCAATTGCAAACCGGAAGTGAGTTCCCCATGATCAGCAAGCTTCTCAAGTTTCGCAAAGTGACGCTGCTGTTCTTTTTTATGGCGGTGCTATTGGGCTTTGTCAATATCGCTACGCTGAAGCAGAGGGAGAACCCGGAGATTGAGCTGACACAGGCGCTGGTCACGACGGTCTATCCCGGAGCCTCGCCGGAAAAGGTGGAGCAGTTCGTCACCCGTCCTCTGGAGGAGAAAATCAAGGAGATGAGCGGCATTTCCGTGCTCAGCTCGACTTCGTCTGCGAATGTTTCTACGATCACGGTGGAAGTGAAGCCTGAACTGGATTTGAAGCGTACGTGGGACACGCTGCGGCAGAAGGTGCAGTCCGCCGTCAGCGACCTGCCGGAAGAGGCTCATCAGCCGGTCGTCAATGATGATTTGAGTAAAATCGCGGAGCAGATTCTGCATTTTGTCGTGGAGCGCCCGGAGCAGCTGGAGCCGCTGAGACCAACGATGGATTTGTGGAAAAAGCAGCTGGCCACCGTGGAAGGCGTCAGCAATGTCGAGATCGTCGGTCTGCCGGAGCAAGAAGTGGCAATTACGCTGGATGCCGATAAGCTGGATACGTTCCGGCTGCCCTGGGGCGTAATTGCGCAGGCGCTGACCAATAAGCATGACCGCGTTCCTCTCGGGACAGTGGATAAGGGGAATAAGCAATACTATGTGAATATGACCGGCGAGTGGAAGTCGGCTGATGATATTGCAGCGACGGAGATTTACGGCTTGCCTAACGGAAAAACGCTGAAGATCAAAGATGTAGCGGACGTTCAGCTGCGGCCGAAGAAGCAGGAGGCTTCTATTTTACATAATGGCAAGCCGGCGCTCGATCTCGTTATTAATGCGGAAAAAGGCGCCGATATTCCGGCACTGCAGAAGCGGATCGAGAAGAAGGTGCAGGAGCTGTCGGCAAAGCTGCCCGCAGGCGTGAAGCTGGAGTCGCTGTTTACACAGCAGGAGAGCTTGAACCATTTGTTCGCGGATCTCGGTCGGGAGCTGTTAATCGGGATTTTGGCGGTCATTGTGGTCTGCTCGCTCGGCTTGACCTTCGGGACGTCGCTGATCGTGGCGCTGGCCATTCCGGTTTCTATCACCATCGGGTTTATTCCGGTCGAGATGATGGGTATTGACTTGAATCAGATTACGATTGTGGCGATCGTTATCGTGCTGGGGATTCTGGTGGATGACGCGATTGTTGTGAATGACAATATTCAGCGCAGACTGCAGCTTGGGGATGACCCAGGCAAGGCCTCGCTGGAGGGCAGCCGTGATGTTGCGATCTCGATCTTAACAGCGACGATCGCTACCGCGGCGGCGTTCCTGCCGTTGTTTTTTTTGAAAGGGAACATCGGAAGCTTCATCCGGCCTTTGCCGGTGGTCATCTCGCTGACGCTTGCCGCATCAATGGCGATGTCGCTGACGATCATTCCGATTTTCCGGCAGTGGGTGGGAGAGCGGGGGCGAAAACCACAGGCTGCTGCTTCCAGCGAGCACACTGCCCCGACGAATCTCGTGGCTGCACCGGCGCCTGGGCTGCTGGGCAAGCCGATTCAGCGGCTCAGCACCTTTTATGGCAAGCAGATCCATGCGTTTCTCCGCCGCCCGCTGCTGACGGGGATCGTTGCGCTCCTCCTTGGGACCAGCGCATTCGGCCTGCTCCCACTGCTCGGGGTGCAGTATTTTCCGCCGGCGGAGAAGGATGAGCTGCTGATTGATTTCAAGCTGCCAACGGGGAGAGTGTTCGCGGAGACCGATTATACGATCCGCAAAGCGGCTTCCTGGATGGAGCAGCAGCCAGGGGTCAAGTTTGTTTCGGCCTATGCGGGGCGTTCTGCGCCGCGGTTCTATTACTCTGAGATGGAGCGGACGGGGACGAATATCGGCCAGCTGTTCGTCAAGATTGATCCGAAGGCGATTCACACCAAGGAGGTCATTAACACGTGGCGGGAGCAGCTGCAGAGCATGTTCCCTGCGGAGGTGGAGATTACGCCGCGGGAGCTTGAGCAGGGGCCGCCGGTCGGTGCGCCGATTGCGGTTCGGATCAGCGGAAGTGAGCTGGGGGAGCTGCACCAAATTTCCAGCGATGTGCAAGAGATGCTGAAGAAGATCCCCGGTACGGTTAGTGTATCGGACGATGTCGGAACCGACATGAACAGCATCGAGGTGCAGCCGGATCCGGCGAAGCTGAGCTTATTCGGCGTGAACGATAAGGATTTGTCCATGACGCTGCGGATTGCTACCGAGGGACTCACCGTAACCGAGCTGCAGAAAGGCGAGGACTTGCTGGATGTGACGATGTATGCCCAAGCGAAAACCGTAGATCCGGTCGAGACGATGAAAAAGATGTACGTTCCGATGCAAAAAGGCGGCACGATCGCCGTGCGTGAGGTCGCCGATTTGCGTAACAGCAGCGTCATCAAGACGATTCATCATCGCAATCAAACCCGCACGATCATCGTCCGCAGCTACACGCAGGATCGGCTCGCCGATGAGATTGTAAAGGATTTGAAAGTGGAGCTCGGAAAATACACGCTGCCTACCGGCTATACCGTTGAGCTGGGCGGTGAAAATGAAGAACGCAACGGCGCCTTCGCCTCGATCGGCAAGCTGTCGATCATTGTGATTTTGTTGATTTATATCATTATGGTTATGCAGTTTTATTCGCTGTCGATTCCGCTGCTTATTCTTTCTACGGTGTACTTGGCGGCCGGTGGCGCGGTGATCGGACTGTACCTCACCCATTCGCCGATCGGCTTTATGGCGCTGATGGGGCTCGTCAGCTTATCGGGGATCGTCGTGCGCAACGGGATCATTCTGATCGAATTTATCGAGCAGGCGATGGAGCGCGGTTTGGAGCTGTATGAAGCGGTGGCGGAGGCCGGTAAGGCACGGCTTCGTCCGATATTGCTTACGATGGCGACGGCGATCGGCGGGCTGCTTCCGATGACCATCATGGGCGGCAACCTGTGGCGTCCGATGGGCATTACGATCATCTCAGGGTTGATCTACTCTACGATGCTGACGCTGATCGTCGTGCCTTCGCTATTCGTCATCCTGCAGCGCTGGAGAATGAAGCGGGCAGCCAAGGCCGGGAAAACGCTGCATCATCACTAATCAGCTCAAGGCAGGGCTGCCATTTGCTTCAAGGCACCGCCTTCGATATACTAAACTATGTACATGACAAAATTCGCAAATTCATAGGGAGGCACCCCGTATCATGATGCAAGTGTTTTTATATTTACACGTTTTAGGTGCGGTCTTGATGGGCTTTTACTTAATGCTTCCGTTTCTGGCGGCACGAGTGAGTGCGCTGCCGACCGGCGCGGGACAATACGGCTTTCTGCACGTGCTGTTCGCACTGAACCGCGTGGGTCAACTGGCACTCGTCATCTCGTTCTTGTCCGGCGGCTATCTGGTGGGCAAAGGGAGCTACCCCGTAGTCTGGATGGTTCTGGCCGTGGTCTTGTTATTGGCGATTGGCGCCCTATCCGGCATTGTCGGCAAACGGATGCGTCTCGCACTGGCTGACCCGTCCGGCAGCAAGATCAAGGAGCAGCTCGGCTCGATCCGCACGCTCAGCACGATCATCGGCATCCTGTTCTTCTTGACGATCACGCTGATGAAATTCCCGAACGTATTTTAAAAAGTAAGAAAACAGGCCAGGGGGCATCCCTGGCCTGTTGCTTTTTACTGCCCATCCCTCAACCGACGAGGTGGGAGGAGAGTTTTATCGTAGTCTGAACGGCGAGTTTTTTCCTCCGATCCATCCTACCTGTCTAATCAAAGGATCGGGAGGAAAACGTATCTGAGCTGAGCAAATGCCTTTTCCCTCGGAGGCCATCAAATCGTCCTCCATCCTACAATTCATCCTACAATTCATCCAACGTCTTCTCCAAGCTCGGCGCCATATGCTTCAAAAAGTAATCCAGCTCCGGCATCGCCAGCTTCTCCATGGACTCTTCAATCTGTTTTTTCGCCGTGGCGAATTCACGATTGCCTGCGGACAGCTCGGTCACGCATTTGAGGTACGCATCGAGCAGGTCGGCCGCTTTGACGAAGAGCTTGAGCTCGGCGTAGTCCTCATTTTTCGTGGCGATTAAAGGGTCATACACGCTGCGCAGCGGCTCCGGAATCATATCCAGGAGCCGTTCCGCGGCGAGGTGCTCGATCTCTCGGAAGTTGGACAAAATTTTAGGGTTATGGTGCTTCACCGGGGTCGGAATGTCGCCTGTGAACACCTCAGTGGCATCGTGGAACAGCGCCATGCTGACGGCTTTATCCGTCGGGACGTCCCGTCCGAACACCTCATTGGCAATCGTACAGAGCACATGCGTCAGCAGGGTTACATGAAACGAATGCTCTGCGACGTTCTCTTTCACAACGTTGCGCATCAAGCTCCAACGCTCGATGTAGCGCAACCGGTACATATAAGCAAAAAAATGACTGTCCACTGCACATCATCCTATTCACGCTGCAGCAGTAAGGGTGCCAACGCTCCAACTCAAGGGACCGCTGTCAGCTAATGTTGCTCGCTCCAGCCGTAGGCCGTACCATTCTCGCGCGGCAGCAGCTTATTTGGCTGCTGGGGTTTGGCGCACGGAGTAGCTTTGCACAGTAGGATTATACACGATTTGCGAGCCGATTACCTTCTCCAAATCTTTGAGCTGGATGTAGAGCTGGCTGCTTTTCAGCGTGATCGGCTTCTCCAAGGTGAGCGTTCGGCCATCCGGCGACGTCAGCTGGGTGCTGTTCACAGTTCCGGTCCAGCTGATCTTCTGATACTGGATCGACACTTTATCGTGAGCTAGCTGCGCCTGCCCTCCGAGCTGGCTCATCGTCTCGCCCAGCTTCAGCTCCGTGCCGGGAGCGACAGGGGCAACAATCCGGCGAAGGATCGAGTTATGCAGCACCTCCGGCGAAACCGCTATATTCCCGGCGTTAATCCGCGGAATCTGCATCAGGTCGACCTGGCGGGTCGCCATCTCCGGCACAACCGTGAAGGCGTACTTAATCCCGCCTTGCATAACGTAGCTAACAGCCGTTTTATCAAAGAAGCCGTACGGGTAAGCGTAGGAGTCGACCGGTTCGCTGTACAACTCGTTGAGTTTGGAGACGCAGGTCTCGGTATCGGAGACGACGCGGTTTTTATACTCCTCGTCGGTCTCTTTATGCCCATTCGTCACGAAGCGTCCAAGCAGCGCGGGACTTCCGTCTGGAAGCGTATAGTGAAAATTGTTCGTATGACACTGCGCATCGATGAAATTCGTATCGCTCGTCATTTCGATGATCTCATCTCTGGACATGGAAGGAACGTAGCTCGCCAGCGGGTTCTCCAAATCGCCGGTAATGACGAAGTTGACGGCGGGGATACGCATGCTTTTTAGAATCGGATAAGCGTTTACATAAAAGCTCTCGTAACCGTCGTCGAACGTCACCAGCACCGCATTGTTTGGTACGGACGCGCCGGCCATGTAGGCTTTGAACTGTTTGAGTGTAATAAACTGGTACCCTTTGCTTTTCAATAAGGTCAGTTGGTCGTGAAACAGCTGGGTCGTGATCGTGCCTGCGCTCTTCGCATCATCATCGATATGATGATACATAATAACGGCCACCTGGTCCTTGTACAGCAGGTTGCCTTTGGCGGCATTTAGGGAAGGGAGCAGGGTGCTAAGACCGATGAGAGTAAGTGCGAGCGCCTTGAGGATGAGGTTTCTCATGATAGTACCGTACTCCTTAAAAGATAGTTATAAATGCCTAGTAGTCTATAAAGAAGTTATTCTAGAAACATGAGCATTTTCCTGCATTCGAGATATAATTAATGGCATTAATTTTCGGGTTGTTCAGGCGGTGGCCATCTATGAAAACCATGTTTTTGGTTCCGTGATGTGGTATGATAGAGTTATGCATGTTTATAGTTATCTGAGCCTCATTCATATGAGGGAAAGGAGCCTTTTTACTAATCATGAAGCATTTTCAAGAGAGTATTTATAAGCTGATCGTCGAAACGTCCACAAACCTGCCGGCCGATGTCCGTCAGGCGATTCAAGCTGCCCAGGAGAAGGAGGACGCCGGAACGCGTTCCGCGCTGTCGCTCTCCACGATTGCCGACAATATTCATATGGCGGAGTGCAATGTGTCGCCGATATGCCAGGATACCGGGATGCCGACTTTTATCGTTCATACGCCTGTCGGAGCCAATCAGATCGAGATGAAAAAGCAAATCATCGCTGCGGTAGCACAAGCGACCAAGGACAGCAAGCTGCGCACGAACTCCGTCGATTCCTTGACTGGAGCCAACAGCGGTGACAACGTCGGACCGGGGACACCGGTCATTCACTTTGAGCAGTGGGAGCGCGATGAGATTGAAGCGAAGCTGATTCTCAAAGGCGGCGGCTGTGAGAACAAGAATATTCAGTACAGCCTTCCGATGGAGATTGAAGGGCTCGGCAAAGCCGGCCGCGACCTGGACGGCATCCGCAAGTGCATTATGCATGCGGTGTACCAAGCGCAAGGACAAGGCTGCAGCGCCGGATTCATCGGCGTAGGCATCGGCGGCGACCGGACGACGGGCTATGAGCTCGCGAAGCATCAGTTGTTCCGTGCAGCCGATGATGTGAATCCGCACCCCGAGCTGCGCCAGCTGGAAGAGTACGTCATGGACAACGCGAACAAGCTTGGTATCGGTACGATGGGCTTCGGCGGCCAAGTGACGCTGCTCGGCTGTAAAGTCGGCGTGGCGAACCGTCTGCCGGCGAGCTTCTTTGTTTCCGTCGCTTATAACTGCTGGGCGTTCCGCCGCCAAGGCGTGCTGATCGATGCCGCTACCGGCGACATCAATGAGTGGGTGTACGCGAAGGGCGAGCAAGTGCCGATGGGCGGTGAAAAAGATGCAGCAGCAGCTTCCGATGCTGGCGAGCGCCGTGAGATCGTGCTGCAAACGCCGATTTCCGAGGAGCAAATCCGCGAGCTGCGTGTCGGCGATGTGGTCATTATCAACGGAATGATGCACACCGGTCGAGATGCGCTGCACAAGTATTTGATGGATCACGACTCTCCGACCGACTTGAATGGTGCAGCCATTTACCATTGCGGTCCGGTAATGGCCAAGGACGCGGAAGGCAATTGGGTTGTAAAAGCGGCTGGCCCGACGACGAGTATTCGCGAGGAGCCTTACCAAGGGGATATTATTAAGAAGTTCGGCATTCGCGCGGTCATCGGAAAAGGCGGCATGGGGCCGAAGACACTCAAAGCGCTGCAAGAGCATGGCGGCGTCTATTTGAATGCCATTGGCGGCGCGGCGCAGTATTATGCACAGTGCTTCAAGAAGGTAGAAGGCGTCGACTTTATGGAATTCGGTATTCCAGAGGCGATGTGGCACCTGCAAACCGAAGGCTTCGCAGCGATCGTTACGATGGATTCGCACGGGAACAGCCTGCACGCGGATGTGGAGAAAGACTCCCGCGAGAAGCTGGCTCAATTTAAAGAAACGGTCTTCGCGTAAGATGACGCGTTGCTCATAAGTCCAAGCCGTCAGGCTCACACGGGTAGTGTGGGATGGCGGCTTTTTTAGTGGTGATTTTCGCATTTACAAATCGTTAACTTTCTTTTCGCGTGCCAAACTTGTACGATAGAGAGTAAAACGCAGCTAACAGCCCAGCCTACTGCGCGGGTTTGGTTTGGCTAGCGCGGAAATGGGCTAGAGGAGTGGGAATTTCCTTGATGAACAAGTTTAGAGTCCGGTTGACGCTGATTTTCATCCTCTTGATCGGCTCTTCGGTGCTGGTAGCGGGTATTTTTGTGGCCAAGAAAATGCAGGATTCCTATATCGACTCGCTTCAGGACAATATGGCGCGGGAGCTTCAGATGATTCTGGTGACCATGGACTGGCATCGGGATGGAACCGAGGCGGAGCAAATGCGCTATTATACGGAGCTCGCGGCGAAGCTCAAATTATCGGCGAACGCCCGGGCTACCTTTATCCGTGCGGACGGCAAGGTGTTGGGCGATTCGGATTTTCGGGCACAGGATATGGAGAATCATGCGACGCGCGAGGAAATTGTACAAGCGGCTCAAGCCGGAGTGGGCTATGCCACACGCTTCAGCAGCACGCTGAATCAAAATATGCTGTATGCGGCGGTCCCGGTGAAAATCGACGGAAAGCTCATCGCCTATCTGCGGTTGGCCATGAGTTTGGAGGATGTGGAACGGTCCATTCGCCAAGTATGGTACGGGCTGATCTCCGGCTTATTCCTCGTGTTTGTGCTCGCCGGCCTGATAAGCTACCGGGTTGCCTACGGCATTACGCGCCCCATTGAGCTAATTACGCGCGTAGCGCAGCAGATTACCGATATGAACTACAAATATCGGGTCACGCTCAATAACAAAGACGAGATCGGCCAACTAGGGCATGCCATTAACCGAATGGCGGACAGCCTTCAGCTGCAGATGAAGCGAATCTCAGAGGATGAGAATCGGCTGAAGAGCGTGCTCGAGCATATGAGCAGCGGGGTCGTGATGATCGACCACGAAGGCAAGATCGTGCTGCTGAATCGATCGGCGGAGGAGATTCTGGGCTTTTCGTCGCAGGAGCTGTTAGGCAAGCCGTTCGATCAAGCGAAGCAGCCGTTCGAATTTACGCAAATGATCCAAGAATGCATCGATATCCGGGAGCATATTCGGGACGAGATGATCTTCTACTATCCGACCGAACGGATGCTGGAGATCAACTTGAACCCAGTGTGGCAGCAAAATGAGGACTGGGCCGGCGTACTGATCGTACTGCACGATATTACGGCGATGCGCAGGCTGGAGCGGATGCGCAGCGAGTTTGTAGCTAACGTATCGCATGAGCTGAAGACGCCGATCGCGGCGGTGAAGGGCTTTGCCGAGACGCTGCTGGCCGGAGCTTTACAGGATAAAGATACGGCACGGTCGTTCCTGCAAATTATTTTCGATGAGAGCGAGCGGCTGAACCGTCTGATCGGGGACATTCTGGAGCTATCCAAAATCGAGTCGAAGCGGATTCCGCTGCATTTTTCACCGGTGCACGTACAGACGTTCGTAACCAATGGTCTTCATGTGATGAATACCGAGGCGAAGAAAAAGTCCATCGAGCTGGAGATGCAGGTCCCTGAAGATATTTATATTGAAGCGGATGAGGATCGGCTGCGGCAAATTTTGATCAATCTGCTGTCCAATGGCATTAACTACACGCCGGAGGGCGGCAAGGTGAAGGTCAAGGTGGAGCAGATCGCCAGCGGCGCCGAAGGAGCGGAGCTCGACAAGGTGCGATTCACTATCTCCGATACGGGGATCGGCATACCGAAGAAGGATTTGCCGCGGATTTTTGAGCGCTTTTACCGGGTGGATAAGGCGCGCTCGCGCAGCTCAGGTGGTACAGGGCTCGGGCTGTCGATTGTGAAGCATTTGGTCGAGCTGCATAAAGGGACGATCCGGGTGGAAAGTGAAGTTGGAGCAGGCACTAAGTTTATGATTGAGCTGCCGGTGATTCAGTGAGAGGAATCGCTTGATTTCTTGTCACCGATATGCTGGCTATGTTAAGCTTGACTTAACAAGGAATCGGGGGTTTTTCATGTCACAAACCATATTAGTAATAGAAGATGAGCCGACATTGGCCAGGCTGCTGACGTATAATTTGGCGCAGGAAGGCTACGAGACGAAGGTGGCCGATCATGGCAGCGATGGTCTGCAGATTGCGATGCAGCAGCCGTTCGATCTCATTATTTTGGATATCATGCTTCCGGGCATGAACGGCTTTGAAATCCTATCCAAGCTGCGCCAAAAGGGAAATAAGACGCCGGTAATCATCCTGACTGCACGGAATGCCGAAGAAGAAGTCGTACAGGGACTTAAATACGGCGCGGATGATTATATTACGAAACCGTTTGGGGTGGCCGAGCTGCTGGCGAGAGTTTCCGCCGTGCTTCGGCGTACGCTGTCGGACGATGTGCTGCAGGAGAAGGCAGGCGCGGGCGAGAAGGTCATTACCGCAGGCGAGCTGTTCATTTATCCGGAGAAATATGAGGTCATGCTGGGCGGGGAGTCGATTTCACTGCGGCCCAAGGAGTTCGAGGTGCTGCTCTACTTGGTGCAGCGGCCTGGGGTGGTAGTGACGCGAGACGATCTGATGAACATTGTCTGGGGCTTCGATTACATCGGCGGTCAACGGACCGTTGACGTGCATGTCAGCTCACTGCGCAAAAAGCTGGAGATGAATCAGCAATCGGTGCAAATCGAATCGATCCGCGGAGTCGGGTATAAGCTGGTCACGTCATCCGCATCAGGGAAAAAAGCATAGAGCAAATTTACAGCAGGGGCGAACAGAAGAGTTGCCTCTTTTTTTCTTGTTCCATTTCCCGGGAAATTTGTCGAATATGGAGGCTGGGGCCAAAATGGTGTTGGGGAATCCACAGATGGTGCGCTGGGGTGTATTGGGTACGGGCCGCATTATCGGCAAGGCCGGAACGGCATTGAAGCAATCGCGCAATGGCGTATGGCTCGGCGTCGCCGGGCGTCAGGAAGAAAGCGGCCGGCTGGCTGCGGAGCGTTATGATGTGCCGCGTGCCTACGCAACCTATGGGGAGCTGCTGGCTGATCCCGAGATTGACGCAGTATACATTGCGCTGCTGAATCATTTGCATTATGAATGGGCGATCAAAGCCTGTGAGGCTGGCAAGCACGTGCTGGTGGAAAAGCCGTTTGCACTTAACGCATCAGAGGCTCGGCAAATGGCAGAGGCGGCGCAGAAGCATGGGGTGCTGCTAAAAGAAGCTCGGGTATGGCTTCATTATGATGGCATAGCTGAGATTAGAAAGCTGTTGTCGGACGGGACGATCGGGGAGTGGATTCATGGCCGCGGTCACTACTCCTTCATCCCGGATGTGGCGAGCAGCCGTTGGAATGCGTCTTGGGGCGGTGGAGCGCTGTATGATATCGGCTGCTATCTCGTGTCCTGGGCGGGGTATTTTACGGGTGAGGAGCCGGAAGCGGCGGAAGCGGGGGCGTGGCTCCACCCGGTTCACGGTGTAGATTCGCGGTTCGTCGGGACGTTGTATTTTCCGCAGGGCAAGACGGTGCAGATCGAGACCTTTTTTGATGTGGCGCAGGGGGCGTACTTCGAGCTGCTGGGCACGCAGGGCAAGCTGCGGGTGGATTTTCGGGCGACGACGGAGGTGCTGGAGGTGGTGTGCACGTTGAACGGCGGTACCCCACGGGTGTGGCCGATGAACCGGATCGAGCCGTTCAAGCGGCAGGCGGAGTCGTTCGCGGAGGCGGTGCTGAATGCACGAGCTGGGGAAACGCGCCCTGCGATTGCCGAGGCGCTGGGATACACGCTGCAGCAAGCGCGGGTGATGGATGCGCTGCTTGAAGCGGCGGAGCGGAAATGCCGTGTGGTAGTGTGACGGTGGCCACCGGCAGCCCTCGAACGCGCAGGATTTGGCTCTAATACTTAACAAACCGTTTGGGCATAGAAGGCTGGACGGTTTTTTTACAAATAACTTAGTTTATTCACTATACAAACAAAGCTTCTTCTGTTACGATGACGATAAGGCAATAGGTACTACCACTCATCTACATAGATACTTTTTAAAAAGGAGAAAAAGCATGAAACCCATTGTAAATCCGAAGGAGCCTCTAGTCACTCATATTTACACCGCGGACCCTTCCGCCCACGTGTTTGAGGGAAAGATCTATATTTATCCTTCACACGATATTGATCATGATGGACCGACGAATGATAACGGAGATCAATATGCCATGGAGGACTATCATGTCCTGTCCATGGAGGATTTCCACTCTCCTTGCGTAGACCATGGAATAGCACTGCACCTGAACGATATTCCATGGGCGAGTAAACAGCTATGGGCTCCCGATGCGGCCTACAAGAACGATACGTATTACTTGTATTTCCCGGCGAGGGATCAGGAGGGGATTTTCAGAATCGGCGTAGCTACCAGCGCGTCTCCAAGTGGACCTTTTACACCACAGGAGCATTATATCGAAGGCAGCTTCAGTATCGACCCCGCTGTGTTTATCGATGAGGACGACAAAGCCTATATGTATTTTGGAGGTCTTTGGGGTGGGCAGTTGGAGAAATGGCAAACGGGCACCTTTGACCCGAACGCTGTCGGTCCAGCTGCGACTGAGCCGGCCTTTGGGCCGAGAATGGCTGAATTAAACGAGGACATGCTCACGTTGAAAGCAGCACCTCAAGAAATTTCCATTGTTGATTCTGATGGAAAGCCGATTCTTGCCGGGGACGAGGCACGAAGATATTTTGAAGGCCCCTGGGTTCACAAGCATAATGGGTATTACTACCTTTCCTATTCCACCGGTACGACTCATTGTTTGGTCTATGCGATCAGTAAAAGCCCGCAGGGTCCCTTCGTCTTCCAAGGCACGATCCTTACCCCTGTCATCGGCTGGACTACGCATCATTCTATTGTTCAATTCAACGAAAAATGGTATTTATTCTACCATGATTGCTCGTTATCTGGGGGAGTGAACCATAAGCGCTGTGTCAAATATACGGAGCTTAGCTATCGGGAAGACGGCACCATCGAGACGATAGATCCTTATAAATAAAAGCAACACAAACAAGCCTTCCGACAACAAGGAAGGCTTTTTATGCTACAACAATGATTTATTTCGATTGCTCACAATACTTTTTGAAATTGTTCAGGAACATCTGCCAGCCTTCTTTTTGCTGCTCAATGGAGTGAGTCTCTTCAGCTTCAAACACTTCGACAATCTGCGTGCCGTTCTCTCGACCACTAAACGAGACCGTCACTTTACGTCCGTCTCCAAGGGTGTAAACCAGCAGCTCGTTGATTTTTACTTCGTTATAAACGCCGCCAAAATCAAATCCAAAGCTTCCGTCCTTCGCTTCCATTCTAGTGAGAAAGGCTCCACCTACTCTTACATCATTCTCGGCTCGAGGTGCATGCCAGTCGTCGGAAGCAAAGCTCCATTGGGTAATATGCTGTGGCTCGGTCCAATAGGCCCATACCTGCTCAACGGGTGCATGAACCGTGGTTTCTACCGTGATCGTCGTTTGATTTCCTGTTTCCATTAGTATATACCGCCTCGCTTCATTAAAAGTCATGGATAATTATACCATTGGGCTAGCTCAAAGAAAACAGCGACAGACCTGGATGGATTTTTCGCTTCGCATCCAAGCTGTCGCTTTATACACCGTTTAGCCTGTAAACTCTTGCACCCACTCGCTGTTGTAATACGCTATGCCGATTTGCGTGAAGCTGCTGTTTAAGATGTTGGCGCGGTGTCCTGGACTGTTCATCCACGAGTTCATGACCTCTTGAGGGCTTGTTTGGCCTTTGGCAATGTTCTCTCCAGCCGCGCTGTAGGTGACTCCGAACGATTTCATCATATCGAACGGCGAGCCGTAGGTCGGGGACTGATGGTCAAAATAATTGTTGTTGTACATATCCTGCGCTTTGGTCATCGCCACATTGTTGAGCGCGCTGCTCATGCTGAGAGCACTCAGACCTGCTTTGGAGCGTTCCTGATTGACCAGATTCAAGACCTGCTGGGCAAACTGCGAGGAATCGCCTGATTGTGACGGTGTGGCTGGACTCGCTGCAGGCTGCTGATAGGATGGCTGCGATGGAGTCGTTGACGGTTGCTGATAAGACGGCTGCTGATAATAACCGGAAGGATTATTCGGGTATTGGTATTGAATCTGTCCGTTCGTCAGATTGAACCATTCCGACCAATTGTACGTTTCCGCGGGCGCTGATTTGATTCTGACCGTTTTCTCGCCTACCCCTGTCGTTGAGGTTGACGAAGCATGCGTCAAATTGGACGGATTGGTGGATGGTGTTGAAAGCATTTTCGTCCGATCCGCCGTGGATTGAGTTTTAGTCATATGATTGCTTGTACAGCCAGTAATGGCGAGCATGGTGGCGGCAATGACAAGTAGCTTTTTAATAACAATACCCCCCTCGAGCCTCAAAGTTGTAGTGGATGTACAGATCAAATTTTTTGCATAATGACTTCACATTATTCCGGAATCGAAATCCATATCCATCGTCTGAAGCGCTCATAAATATTGTATACTTAGGGAGAAGGAAGAGCCTGGAAAAGGAGGCGAGGGTATGCGGACAGAGGACTGGATTCATGCAGGTACCTTGGAGGAGCTGAAGCAGGTGCATTCCAAGGTTATAAAAGGGGGCATCGCCGTTTTCTACCACGAGGATGAGGTAAGAGCGATCGATAACCGGTGCCCGCATCTTGGCTTTCCACTTCATTTGGGAAGCGTTTGCAATGGGATTTTAACCTGTCATTGGCACCATGCTCGTTTTGACATCTGCAGCGGGGGGACGCTGGATCCTTGGGCGGACGATGTGCCGGCTTACGATGTCAAGATCGAGAACGAGGAGGTCTGGGTCAGCTCCAGGCCTAGGAACAGCGCGAATAGCGAGAAGCTGAAACGGCGTTTGCGGGAGGGGCTGGAGCAGAATATCGGCATCGTGATCGCGAAGGCGGTGATCGGTCTGGTCGAGTCCGGCGTTCCGGCGGATGACATCGTTCGGATCGGCGTTACGTTCGGGACCTCGCAAGGCAGTGGCTGGGGAGCCGGCCTGACGATTTTGACGGCCATGAGAAATGTGCTGCCCAAGCTGGACACTACGGGACGCATTCTTGCCCTATACCACGGCCTGCGGCATGTAGCAAGAGCCAGCTCCGGCCAGGCGCCGCGTCATTTGTTGGGGGCTTTGCCGTCGTCTACGGTTCCTATGGAAAGGCTGAGGGGATGGTATCGCGATTGTGTCGAGGTACGGGACACGCAAGGCGCGGAGAAGCTGCTCCTGACGGCCATTTCGGGCGGCGCAGCAATCGAGCAGCTGGCCGATCTGATGCTGATCTCGGTGACGGACCACTTTTACCTGGACGGCGGGCATACCTTCGACTTCCATAACAAAGCGTTCGAGGCGCTGGAAAGCTTGGGGGCTTCCGCTTCCCTTACGGAGCCGATCCTCGCTTCGCTCGTCCCGCTGATCGGCTCGCCTACGCGAAGCGAGGAGCTTCATCACTGGCAGGCGCCGGTCGACCTGGTAGCACCGCTTAGACGGGCATTTGAGAGGCTGCAGCAGGCGCAGGCTTCGGAGCCATCCGTTCACGTCGACGAGCAGGCTTTGGTGACGCAGCTGCTTAGTGATCAGCCCGAGGAGACCGTCGAGCAGCTCACCAAGCTTCTTCTGGGCGGCGCAGAGCCTGCGCACTTGGCACAGCTGATTGCTGTCGCAGCGGCCGAAAGAATCGTTCGCTTCCACACGCAAAATGAGTTCAGCGATTGGGTCTCCGTGCTGCATACCTTCACCTACGCTCACGCCGTGCATGAACGGCTGCGCCGCTCTAAGGAGCCGCTGCTGAGCCGGGCGTTGTATTACGGGGCCATGGCCATTTATCATGACCGGTTTCTCAATGTGCCGCGGGCACCCAAGCCGAAGCCGAAGCCGAGGACTTCTAGCGGCGGAAGCTTCGCTCCGGAGGAGCTGCTTGAGCTGATGGACCGCAGGCAGCAGGTCGATGAGGCCGCGGGCTGGGTGGCGGGGTATCTCCGCGAAGGCCATGATCCGCAGAAGCTGCTCGGCACGCTGGGCTTGGCGCTGCTTCGTGAAGACGCTGAATTTCACACCTTTCAGCTCTACGAGGCCGCCGTGTCCGAATATGATCATTGGGTGGCACGCACCGATGCCTTCGCACAGCAGGCCCAAGAGACGTTCCTTATCGCCTGTACGCGCTATTTGGCGGCTCATGCCCCAAGTGCGAGAGAGCTGCCCCATACGGCCCATATTGCGTGGCGCTTATACCGCGGCGAGAAGCTGTTTGAGGAAGAAGAAAGGTAGGATTGTGTAACTATGAACCCGAATGTGCTGCTGATTACCGTGGATCAAATGCGAGGAGACTGTTTGCACGCTTTGGGCCATCCGGTCATTCAAACGCCCAATCTAGACAACCTATGCCGTACCGGGGCTACCTTTACAAGCGCTTACACCTCGACCCCTTCCTGTGTCCCGGCCAGGGCGGCCATTATGACGGGGATGAACCAGAAAAATCATGGAAGAGTAGGGTACCAGGAAAAGGTATTATGGAACTATGAGCACACGATTGCGGGCGAGTTCGCGCAGGCAGGCTATCATACGCAGTGCGTCGGCAAAATGCATGTGTACCCGACCCGCAATTTGTGCGGCTTCCACAACGTCGTGCTGCATGACGGGTACATGCACTACAATCGTGACCGCTCAAGAACGACCCCGCTGGAATGGTGGGACCAGTGCGACGATTATTTGAACTGGCTCCGGGATAAAGCAGGCCACGGACAGGATGTGATGGATCATGGGCTGGATTGCAACGCCTCGACCGTAGCCCGCCCATGGCACTTGGACGAGTCGCTTCATCCGACCAACTGGGCGGTGACGCAGTCGATTGATTTTTTACGCCGCAGAGATCCGAGCAAGCCGTTTTTCCTGTGGACGTCGTTCGTCCGCCCTCACTCTCCGCTCGATCCGCCGCAAGCGTTTCTGGACTTGTATGACGGCCTAGAGCTGCCGGAGCCGCCGATCGGCGATTGGACGATACAGGACGATGAAGCACGCGAAGGCTTGAATCCGACGACCAGACGAGGGATTGTCCACGAGCGGATGCGCCAAAAAGCCTTAGCCGCCTACTACGCACTCATTACGCATATTGATAACCAAATCGGGCGGTTGCTGAATGCCTTATTCGAATATGGAGTGAAAAACAACACGATCATCTTGTTCACCTCCGATCACGGGGATTTGATGGGAGATCACCGGTTGTATCAAAAGCGTCTTCCGTATGAAGGCAGTGCTAAGGTGCCGTTTATTTTGAATGATCCGACGGGGACGCTGCGGTTAAAACCGGGGAAGCGGGTGGAGCATGTGGTGGAGCTTCAGGATATTATGCCTACCCTGCTGCATTCGGCGGGAATCGCGATTCCTTCAACAGTGGACGGAGCGAGCGTCGTCCCTCTGGCGCAAAAGGCTTCATCGGAGGAAGCACCGCTGCTGGCGCCGGCATGGCGGGAGTACATCCATGGCGAGCACGCATTTGACCAGCTGTCTTATCACTATCTCACGGACGGGAAGCAAAAATATATTTGGTACTCCCAAACCGGGGTGGAGCAATTGTTCGATCTGGAGCGGGATCCTCAGGAGCTACGTAACTTGGCGGCACAGCCCAGGGAGTATGCTTCCCTGCTAGCCAGCTGGCGGGATCGGCTAATTTATGAGCTGAAGGATCGTGAAGAGGGGTACTCGGACGGCTCCCGTCTAATCGTCGGCCAGAAGCCGAAGAACTGCTTGAATCATTTGGTAAGCTAAAACTACTAAAATATCTGGAGGGAAAAGCCATGATTACCGGCATCACGCATTATGGTGTCAAAGTAAAGGATATGGAACGCTCAGTTGATTTTTACACCCGTATTCTCGGTTTCGAGGAAGCGTTCCGGATTCACAACGATGATGGGTCGCTTCGAATTGTGTATTTGCATATTGGAACTCAGCAGTTCGTAGAGCTCTTTCCAGGAGGACAGGAGGAGTACAAATATATTCCGACGGCGGTTGGGACGAACCACCTCTGCTATGAGGTGGATGATGCCTATGCTACGGTAGAGCAAATTAAAGCTAAGGGCTATCCGATTGATAAAGAAATCCAGCAGGGACGTAGCGGCTGCCTGCAGTTTTGGATCTTAGACCCGGATAGGAACCGAATTGAGCTGATGCAATTGCTGCCCGATTCGCTTCAGGCGAAGGCGCTTCAAGCGATTCAGGAGAAATACGCCGTAAGGTGAATGCCGATATAACGGCAAAAAGGTCAACCAGGCACAGCAGCTGGTTGACCTTTTTCTCGTTTTATAAGCTTACCGTGAAGTGACGCTCAACCTGATCATCCACCAGCTCAATGAAGGTGTCTGCTCCGGCCTGCAGGGCCTGATCCGTCACAGACGCATGTTCAGGCTCCCGGGTGAACGAAAGGAAATACTTCGTGCTTCCATACCGGTAGGTGACCTTGAACCCCGGCCATTCCGCAGGAACGCACGGGTTTAAGAGCAGCCGGCTTCCGCGTTTTTGAATGCCCAGAATCCATTCCAGCCCGCTCTGGTACATCCAGCCGGAGGCACCGGTATACCACGTCCAGCCTGCATGGCCGCAGTGCGGATCGGAGGTGTAGATGTCGGCGGCCATCACGTAAGGCTCCCCGACATATTCTCGCACTTCATGATCGGTGCGGGTATGATTGATCGGGTTCAGCATCTGGAACAGCTCGAACGCCTTATCTCCCCGCCCGAGCTTGCTCCACGCAATGATGCTCCAGATGACCCCGTGGGTGTACTGCGCCCCATTTTCCCGAATGCCCGGCGGGTAGCCTTGAATATATCCCGGGCTAGGCTCGGTACGGTCGAACGGAGGGGTCAGCAGCTTCGCCACGGACAATGCGCGATCCACCAGCTCGCGGTCAAACGACTGCATGGCTTGCGAAGCGCGGTCGAGCGGAGCGGCTCCCGAGATGACGGACCAGGACTGGGCAATCGCGTCGATCCGGCACTCTTCGTTGTAGATGGTGCCGAGCCAGGTGCCGGCATCGGTGAACGCCCGGCGGTACCACTGCCCGTCCCATCCATGCTCTTGGACCGCTTGGGACAGCTGCTCACGAGCCTGCTTGTAGCGTGCTGCCCGCTCGGTCTCGCCGCGTTCCAGGCTTAGCCCCTCAAACCGCTGCAGCACATCGCATAGAAACCAGGTGAGCCAAACGCTTTCGCCGCGTCCTTTTTCACCCACCAGATTCATGCCGTCATTCCAATCCCCCACGCCAATGAGGGGGAGGCCGTGCTCGCCGATGCGCGACAGCGCTTTTTCAATCGCTCGGTGGCAATGCTCGTAGATCGTGCCGCTGAGGCTCGACACGACGGTCGGCTCATACCGCTCATGCTCGCCTTCCTTGAGCGGTTGACTGGTGAGATACGGCACCGTCTCGGTGAGCAGGGAGGCGTCTCCGGTATGCTCCACGTAACGCGAAGCCACGTAAGGCAGCCAGAGCAAGTCATCGGAGAACAACGTCCGAATGCCGCGTTCCGTCTCCTCGTGCCACCAGTGCTGCACATCGCCTTCCTCATATTGGTGGGCGGCGTGAAGCAGAACCTGCCGTCTCGCGAACTCCGGCGCCGTATGGAGCAGGGAGAGCGAATCCTGCAGCTGATCCCGGAAGCCGAAGGCTCCGCCCGATTGGTAGAAGGCGGAGCGGGCCCACATGCGGCAGGCGAGCGACTGATACAGCAGCCAGCCATTGAGCAGAAAATTGGTCTCCGGCGACGGCGTATCGACCACGACTTGGCCGAGCATGCGCTCCCAGTAGCCGCTCGTCTCCGCCCAAGCCGCATCACAGCGTGCGGTATCGCTGTACTGCTTCGCCAAAGCGGCCGCTTCGGCGCGGGACGAGGTGCAGCCGAGCAGGATCACCACCTCGGCCTCTTCGCCGGCGGCGAGACTCAGTTTGCGCTGGATGGCGCCGCAGCTGGCATAGTTCACCCCGGTCTGGCCGGACAGACGGGAACGCCCCAGTGCCGCAGGCCGGTCCACGCTGCCGTTGCGGCCGATGAACTCGAGCTGATCCGAAGTCCAGGACAGGTCATCGGAAGCCGCGGACGCGGCCTTCGGTGAGAAGATTCCCAGAAACGCGGTCGCCTCCCGAAAGTGATCTTGATACCGGTTCTGCGCGGTCAAGATAGCCGCTTCCTCATCCCACTCGCAAGCGATATAGGGGGCGTTCGCTTGACGCTGTACGCCCAGCACCCATTCCGCATAGTAGGTGACCGATAGCTGACGAGGCTCGGTCGACGTGTTACTAAGCCGCAGCCGGATGATTTTGACGGGATTGTCCTTTGGAACGAACAGCGTCATCCGGTGCTGGATGCCCAGCCGCTCATGCTCAAAGCTCGAGAAGCCTAGGCCATGGGTGACCAGATAAGGTGCCGCTTCGTTTCCGGCTGGGGGCGTGAGTGTCCACAGCTCGCCTGAAGCTTCATCGCGCACGAATCCCAGCTCCCCAGGCGGGTCCAGCACCGGATCATTCGACCAAGGCGTCAGCTTGCATTCCCGGCTGTTCCGCCAGAAGGTGTAGCCGGTGCCTAGCTCCGAGACCAGGGCGCCGAAGCCGGGATTGGCCAGGACATTGATCCAGGGGGCCGGCAAATGCTTCCCGTCCTTGATCAGCAGCCGATACTGCTTCCCGTCCCCCGTAAACCCGCCCCAGCCGTTATGGAAGAGGAGGTCCTTCATCTTCGCCTCAAGCGCAGGCGATCGCTTCGAGAAGACCGCTTGCAAAGACGCCTGCTGAAGTGGCAGCGGCTCCGGCAACTCCGCGTCGCGCTTCGGCAGCCGAAGCTGACCGACCAGGCTGGCTCCGCCGGCCTTCAGCACCACCCGTGCGACGGACAGAAGGAGCGTGCGGTCCTCCTCGCTGAGCCGGCCTACCGGGAGCACTTGAATGCCGACAGCGCCGGCTCCGAACCGGTCGACGCCATGCTCTACCGCGCGTGCCAGCGAATCTTGTAGATTTTGCTGGTAGCCGGCCTCCGACAGGTTGAGAATGACCAGGTCGAATTGGAGCCCCAGTCTTCTTAAGTATTCGTGACCGGTCAGGAGCTTGACGATGAACGGCAGATGGCTTCGATTGTCGATCTGGACGACGATGATCGGCCGGTCGCCGGAGATGCCGAAGGCCCATAGCCCCGGCTGCCCCTTCGCATTCGCGGCGATTCGCTCGCTGCGCTCGGCTCGCAGCGGCGGCGTGTACAGCACTTGGGCGGCCAGGCGCTGGAACGTCATCGCTTCGAACGGATCCAGCCGCAGGCTGCGCAGCTCGATTCGAGTGCGCGTCCACGCTAGCTGGAAGGTCCGCTCGATCGCTTCCGTCTGGGTCAGCCGCGACACCATCTCCATGGCCTCTTCCTTCGAATCGGCCACGGAGGTCACGGCATAGAGGCGCACCTGCTCCCCTGGAGCCAGCTGTACACGGCGACGCATAACAAAGACAGGGTCGGCCACCGACCCGGTTTTCCCCTTCAGCGGACATCGGATCGCTTGCGGCTCCGAGAGCCGGTAGCCTCGGCCGATAAAGGCGCACCGGTCCGTCTCGTACTCCGGAAGCCCGGGCACAGCGCAGTCAGCCGCCAGCCGATGGGCGGACCAGAGCGCGCGGTCCTTCGCTTCCCGTTTGCGCCGGCTCGCGACCAGACAATCGCTTCCGGCTTCGTAGGCGGTGCGGATAAACAATTTGCTGAAGGCCGGATGGGCGTCGTCCGCGATCGGATTGGACAAGGCCAGCTCCATGAAGGACGTGACCTCCAGCACCTTCAGTTGATCTCCCTTGTTCGTTAGGGTGATGCGCCGTACCTCCGCGTCGGCCTCGGGCGAGACGCACAGCTCCATGCACGTGTCGATCGTGTCTGCTTGACGCACGAACGTCGCTTTGTCTGGCTCGAAGGTAACACGCTGCTCGGGGGATTCCGTGCGGCAAGGCTGATACGAGGGCGACCAGACCTGATCGGTCAGGACGTCCCGAATGTAGATGTAGCTGCCCCACGAATCCATCACGGGCTCTTCTCTCCAGCGGGAAACGGACAGGCCGTCCCAGCTGCTGTACCCGCTGCCGCTGGCCGTGACCATAGTGGTGAAGCGGCCATTGGACAGGAGGCACGTCTCCGGCACCGGTGTGTGCGGAGAGACGAACTCCCGCACCGGTACGGCGTCCTGGACAGCCTTCTCCCCGCGAACTGAAGAGCGGTACATGGCCGGATGCTTGACCCATTTGGGACGCGTCGGCACCCGTTCTTGCAGCAGCAGTTCGGCGGCGCGAACCTTTTTGTTCCGATGGAAGCGATCCACCATCGTGCGCGGCAAGAGCAGATTGGACAAGGTCAAGAGACTCATCCCTTGGTGGTGAGCCATAAAGCTGCGGATGACCACATGGTCTTGCCCCGCCGGCATCCGTTTCGGAGTGAAGTCCATCGCCTCGTAGAAGCCGTATTTGCCGCGGCCGTCCAGCTGCTCCAAGCGCTTCAGCGCCTTGATTCCCTCTTGCCGGGCGTAGGGGAGGGCCATGACCGTGGCATACGGCGCGAGGACCAGATCCTGCTCCAAGCCCCGTTGGAATCCGAGACCAGGCACACCAAATGCCCGATATTGATAGTTCAATTGAAAATCAAAGGCGAAATAGCCGGACTCGGAGATGCCGAACGGAACGCCATGCTGCCGAGCGTAATCGATTTGACGGTCCACGACGCCTTGATAGGTGCTGTCCCAGATCGAATTGCGATACGTTTTCATCAGCAGCCACGGCATCATGTACTCAAACATCGTCCCGGACCACGAGAGCAGGACAGGGCGGGTGCCGACCTTGGTGAGCGTTCGGCCCAGCGCCTTCCAATGCGAGACCGAGATCTGCCCTAAGGCGATAGCGACAAAGCTCGCTTGCCGCGCTTCCGATGCCATCAGGTCATACAGGATGGTATCCCGTGCCTTCTGATTCACATGATAGCCGAGTGAAAACAGATTCGTCTTCGCATCATAGAGCGGCCGGAAGTCGGTGGCCTGAATCAGAGCCTCGATCCTAGCGGCGAGACGGCTTCCACGAGTCATCAAGGTGGAGTCGTCCGAGCCCGAACCGAGCTCCTCGGCAAAAGCGACTTCGAATTGCTCCTTGGACCACGGCTTCTTTGGAGGCAGGTACTCCACCTGGCCGCCCAGATCGTTTTGCAGCCATTCGATGAGCCCTTCCTTTACCGTCACTAAGCACGCGACGAAATTCCCGGAATCGACGGTCGATACATACACAGGCAAGAGCGGAGCCAGCGTTTCGGTATCGTACCAGTTATACAGATGCCCCTCCCATTTTTCCATGCGTTCGATGGTCCCGATTGTGCGTTCCAGACGCTCGACCAGACCGGCGGTCGTAATAAACCCGAAATCCCGGGCAGCGAGCGCACACATCACATACATCCCAATGTTCGTAGGGGAAGTCCGATGCGCAACCCCGCGATCCGGCTCGATCTGCACGTTATCCGGAGGCAGCCAGTGATCCCTCTCCGTCACGAAATCCTCGTAAAAGGTCCAAATGTCGTGCGAAAGCTGATGCAGGTCTGCGGTTTCCTGGGACGTAAACGTCTCCGTCTCGCGCACTGGCGGCTGATCGAGCCATCGGATTACCAGCGGCGCTGCACACCAGACCAGCGCGATGGCAACTCGGATCACTTGGATGGCCGGTGATGCGGTCCACCAAGCGCCTGCCGCCATAAGCACAACAAGGACGTACCCGCCGGTGAGTCCGGATAGGGGAGGCGTCCCTTTCTTGCTGCTTAACCGTTCCACCTCGGTCTGACTCACCCATTCCAGCAGCCGGCGTTTGGAGAACATCAGCCGATACAGCGTGCGAATGATGGCGTCCATCAGCACCAGACTTTGAAAGGGAAGAGTCAAAAAGGCGATGACGATATGACCAGCCGTGTGGAGCAAGCTCCAAGGCCGATAGAGCATCGTCTGGAAGGTCACCAGCTGACGGAGCAGCGGGAGCAGCATCGTCAAGAAGACGATACCGTACCAGACCGCCGGCGCGCCCGGCAGCACCGGACCGGCCAGCAGCAGCATCGCCATCAGCACCGGCGGGAGCAGGCTGCGCCGCAGATTGTCCGCAATCTGCCATTTGGTGACGGCAGACAAATAGGTCGGCACCCGCTCTCCCTTGCCATTCCGGGCGCTCGACCCCAGCCAAGGCAGCAGCTGCCAGTCACCGCGCGTCCAGCGGTGGAGCCGCTTCTGATGGGACACGAAGGTCGGTGGATGGTCATCGATCAGCTCAATATCCGACAGGAGCCCTGCATGCAGAAAACCGCCCTCGAGCAGGTCATGGCTGAGCACCCGATTTTCCGGAAACCGGCTGCCGAGCACCGCATGGAAGGTCGCGACATCGAAGATTCCTTTCCCCGTAAAAATGCCATGTCCGGTCGCATCCTGATACGGATCGGAGACCGCGAAGGCGTAAGGATCGAAGCCGGTCTCATAGGACCAAAGCGAGGTAAGCCTCGATCGCTGCGAGCTTTCGTAGGTCATCCCAATTCGCGGCTGGAGTACGCCGTAGCCGTCAATCACGCGGGTTCGGCTCTCGTTCAGCCTTGGCCGGTTCAGCGGCAGGTGCATCGTGCCGATCATCCGGTGTGCGCTTTCCAGCGGCAGACGCGTATCGGAATCTAACGTGATGACGTAGCGAATATGCTTCAGAACACTCGTGTCGCCGTGGACGGTACTGTAGCTTGTTCCTTCTTCCCCTTGAAGAAGCTGGACAAACTCCTCCAGCTTGCCGCGTTTTCGTTCCCAGCCCATCCAAATACGCTCGGCAGCATTCCACCTCCGGCTTCGATGAAACAGGTGGAAGGTGCACTCGGGATACTCGCGGTTGAGCCGATCGATCTCGGCCTTGGCCATGCTTAGCATCGCTTCATCTTCAGGAAGCGACTCCACAGCCGCATCCTTGAAATCGCTGAGAATCGCAAAATGAATGTGAGGGTCCCGATTCGCCAAGTAATGCAGCTCCAGCCGTTCGGCGGTCTCCTTCACCGCGCCCAGCTGCGACCAGATGACAGGTATGACGACCATCGTCGCGGCATCCTCCGGCACCCCTTTGGAAAAATCGTACCGCAGCAGTCGCGTAGGGCGCACCGTACGCTCGATCACCCAGTGAACGGCCGTAACGCCGAATTCGCTGGCCGGCCATAGCAGCAGCAGCACGCACACCCAATCGAACAGGGAGAATGCCGGCGCCGTCAACCCGACCCAAAGCGCCAAGCCTGCAAGGACAACAGCACTCGTCAGCGCAAGCAGCTGCATATACAGACCGGCGGCACGCCGCTTCATGCCGGCCTCCGGCAGCGGACCTGTTTTGCCGCACAGCTTTAGCGCTTGCTGGAGCTTGCCCATGCCTTGGCCTTCAAGTAAAAAATAAGCCGCACTCGCATCGCGAGGAGCCAAAGCCACACGGCTTTCTGGGCTTGCCGCTTCAAAGTGCTGGTTGGCTAGTTCAACCGCCTGCGACGCGACCAGATTTTCCGGCACCTTCATCCGCCGGGCGAGCTGCTCCACCCGGTACCGCAGCGTGTGGCGGCTCGCGCCGTCCAGCTTCGGATAGTCGCCTGCCCGCTCCTCACGCAGCGTCTGCTCCACTACGCTGATGCGCTCGAACAGCTCGTTCCAGATCCATCGGGAAAGCTTGCGAAGGCTTGCGATCACGTTTCCGATACTGACCTGATACTCAGCTTGCAGCTGGTATTCGTAGGAGAGGACGGCATCCAGATTGTCCGGCGGGTTTTCCAGCTTGCAGATCAGCCACTCTCCGAGGTGGGCCGAGTCCTCCGCATGCTCTCTCAAGTGCTTGACGAGATGAACGATGAACGCCCCGGATAACGGCAGCTCCACATTGGCCTCCTCGAGCGCCTGTTTTAATCGCTCCGGTGTGAGCTCCGAGTGGGGAATGCCAGCCAGCATGCGCTCCACAAGCTCGCTTACGCTCCGCCGATCCTTTACAGGCTGGATAAGAGAAGCGAGCCTGCGAATCATCTCCAGCTTCATAAACAGCGGGACCGACCAGGCTTCGGCGACCGTAAGCACGGAAACCTCCTGGTACGAATTGAAATACGCCAGCAGGTTGTCCTCATCGAGAAGTCCGTCGGTTTGCTCCAAATACGCTTCGCAGATTGAGGAAACGCGAAGCCGAGTCCCTTTCTCTACTGTGGGAAGAGGCTTCACCTGGAGCTGCATAATTTCCTCTTGCACCCCTAGGAATTCGGCCTCCAGAAATTCGGAATGATCCAGCAGCCAATCTTCAGCTGGATGTTCATAGGCGCTCCGATGCTCATGCAGCTCTTTCAAAAAAGCCCGCAGCGCCTCGATATCGATCGCCACCCGGCTCCATAACGCGTTCGAGGAAGTTCGCTTCCCGCGCGGGTCATGTTCAAGCGCAAGCTTATGCGCGTGCTCCTGCAACTCGTGCTTAGACAAACTCATTTGGTATCCCCCAACACGTAAAATGGTAAAAATACACTTTAATAACCATTCCACGTTTGAAGGGTTTTTATAAGCGAGCCGAATATTTATGTGAAAGTTGCCAAAACTAAAATATGGAAAAAGAGCGTTCATAACATCACTTACTTCATTCATGGGGGAACGACGCAATGAAAGTTAGAAAAGCCATCATACCGGCCGCCGGGCTCGGAACGCGATTTTTGCCTGCAACAAAGGCGATGCCGAAGGAAATGCTGCCGATCGTGGATAAGCCAACGATTCAATATATTGTGGAAGAAGCTGTGGAATCGGGCATCGAGGATATCATTATTGTGACTGGCAAAGGCAAACGGGCGATCGAGGATCATTTCGACCATTCCTTTGAGCTGGAGTACAACTTATTGGAAAAAGGCAAGCTGGATTTGCTTAACGCCGTACAGGAGTCGTCGCAAATGGCCGATGTTCATTATATTCGCCAAAAGGAGCCGAGAGGCTTGGGCCATGCCATTTGGTGCGCCCGCAAATTCATAGGCGATGAACCGTTTGCGGTGCTGCTCGGCGACGATATTGTGAAGGCCGATAAGCCGTGCCTGAAGCAGCTGATGGAGCAGTATGAGCGGTATAACGCATCCATTATTGGGGTCCAGCACGTCTCCGACGATCAGGTGTCAAGATACGGCATTGTAGATGGAAAAAAGCTCGATGAACGGTTATATAATGTAAGCCACCTGGTGGAGAAGCCCAAACGGGAGGAGGCGCCGTCCAATCTGGCGATTTTGGGGCGCTATATTCTGAGCCCGAAGATCTTTGAGGCTTTGGGCGAGCAGAGAGAAGGGGCGGGCGGAGAAATCCAGCTGACCGATGCGATTGCCGAGCTAAACCGATCCGAAGCGGTGTATGCCTATGATTTTGAAGGCGTACGGTATGATGTCGGGGAGAAAATGGGCTTCATCCAGACGACCATTGAATTTGCTTTGCAGCGTGAAGATTTAAAATTCCAACTGCTAAATTATTTGTCGCATATTTTGCAAAAAGAACGGCTGATTGAATAAATGGGGGGGTACACCTTTCAGCTCCATCCGTGAAAAGATTTCCATTGTAGTGATCGATGGTGATCCTCAGGTTTGGTTGATCCGAAAAGCTCTCTTCTAGCTAATGTGGCTGTTGTCCAAGGAAGGGCCAATCTGAAGCTGGGAAAAGGTTTATCCCAAAATAAATTATAAAGCGAAGGTCAACGCGGAAATTACCAAGCATGGCGTGTTTAATTAGGATAAAAGCAATGGAGCACTAGCTGGATTCGGCTTGTGCTTTTTTGTTGTGAAACCAAACCATCCCAAGCACTTGGAGCTGGCTTATTATTTTGAATACATCACACCTCGGAATGAAAAATGTGTCTCTGGTCCTAAAAAAATAATTGACTGCGCTTACATAAATAATTTACATTAAATTAAAGGTCAGAAGAGGGTTACTAATGGGTTAGGTGAAGGTTAGTCTATGCCTTAATAAGGACCATTGTAGCCGCATCTTAGTGAAAGGGGGGGGAATAAGGAAATAACTCAGCCCAAAGTGAAAGCGTATTCATTTTTTTGGTTCAAGCTCGGTTGTGACAGTTAATCTAGGGGGTCATGCATAATGTTCAATAAGCCTATGTACCGATTTAAAAAAACGATCCACAGCACGTTAGCCGCATTGCTGATCGGGGTGGGCATCTTCCCTGTAGTCAATGCTGCTGAGGCTGCGAACGCGGTTAATCTCACGCAAACGCAAGGCGTAAATCCGTTGCCGGGATCGATTTGGCTTAGTCCGTCGGATGATGTCATTGTAGATTCTGCGACAACTACAACTCAACCCAACACCACGCCCACCAATACCTCTAACTTTGACGTAGCTACTCTCAATGCCTCATCGCCGGGGACCTATAATATCAAACGAGCCGGGTTAGGCGCGGGAAATCAGACGAGAATCGCATTTTATAGATTTAATGTGGATGATGCAGCCAATGCCAGCCAGGTTTATTTCAAGATATCAGGAAAAGCGAGCGCAGCGACGGGGACTTTCAATTTATCGGTCTACGGAACAACAATTAATGGGACATGGACCGAAGCTGACCTGACTTGGGTGAATGCTTCCGGTACGGGCACAGGGAAGTATCCATACCTCTATAGCTCTTCGACCAGCCCATTCCCAAGTACTGGAAACGGTGTACAGAACGTGGCATCGGATTTTGCGTCCTTGGTGGACAATAATCCTGACAATACTTCCGCCAATGGACCGACAGCATGGTATTTCGGCGATATCCCGATCTCGACGGTGACGACAACAACTGATTTTTACGTGGATGTAACGAATTTTGTAAAGAAATTCGGTACTAATAGCGGTAAAGTAACGTTTATAGTCCAAGAAAAGGCCGGAGAGTGTCAAGCGAGTTCGGGATGCGGCGGCTCCAATGTATCCAGTTCAACCTTTTATAGCAAAGAAACTTCTACTTCCGCCGTTGGCTTTACCCTTGCGCCTCAGTTAATTGTCCAACGGAGCAATTTCAGCGCGGTTTGATCTCCAGAGCCGTCAAATTTGCAGGTAAGCAGAAGACATTGGATAAAGAGAAGCAGACGCAGCTGTTAGCCAAATTCAGCGATGCTAAGTCCATCGGTTCGTGGGCGGCCCCCTCCGTTGCCCAGTCGGTGGATAGTGGCTTGATCGACGGCTTGTCCGATAAAGAGTTTGCGCCAAAAACAAACGCGACCCGCGCTCAAGCGACAGTCATGCTGAAGCGTTTACTGGCTAGCATTGAATTTATGAATTAATCCGGAGGTAACTAAGGAATGTCAGCTTATCGCGGCAAGAAATTTCAATTCCTGAGTGTTTTCCTGTGCAGCTGGTTGGTTGCATGCATGGTTCCCGTTTTTGCAGAAGAAGATGGTGCTGTTCATGTCTCCACCGCCTCCGAATTGCAAAGCGCGATCAAAAAAGCACAAGCAGGTACGACCATCGTGCTCGAGGACGGTACGTATGATGTCAAAGGCGGCTTCAAAATCACCGGGAAGAACGGCACGTCCTCCAGCCCGATTACGATCCAAGCGGCCAATCAAGGTCAGGCGGTCATTACCGGAGAAGCGTTTTTTAGCATCAAAAAATCGTCCTACATCGTCCTTCAAGGCATGAGCTTTACCAATACGGGCAATACCGCGGTTAGCTTGGACGGGAGCAGCCATGTTCAAGTGTCCCGAAATACGTTTGCCCTGACGGAGAATGGTAAAGCGCTAAAATGGGTGTACGTGTACGGCGTCGACAGCCATCATAATCTCATCGATCATAATGAATTCGGACCGAAGCATGATTTGGGTAATTTTATTACCTTTGGGGGCACGAATACCCAGATTTCACAGTATGATACGGTGGAATACAATTACTTTCATGATACCGGCCCACGAGTTGAAAATGGTCTGGAAGCGATTCGCGTAGGCACGAGTACTGTTTCGATGTCCGATGCTTTTGACACGATCCAGTATAACTTGTTCGAGAATTGCGATGGCGATCCGGAATTCGTGTCCGTCAAAAGCGGTCATAACACGGTGCGCTACAACACCTTCCGCAACTCGCAAGGGGTGCTTTCCGCCAGGCACGGGCATGGGCAGAGCTATTACGGCAACTTTTTCCTGGGGGATGGGGTTAAGCCCGGGACGGGAGGCATCCGGCTGTACGCCAACGACCACAAAGTGTATAACAACTACTTCGAGGGTTTGACAGGAACAGGGGCGGCTTCGACGCTGCTGATCGACGGCGGTGACTACGATGGCGGGACGGATGGCGATGCCCCTGCCACTAGCGAGGAGCTGGCCAAGCATTGGCGGGTGTACCGGGCTCAGGTGGTCAACAATACGATCGTGAACAGTGCGACAGGAATCTCGGTAGGCCAGAGCTACCAGCTCGCTCCGGTGGATAGCGTAGTGGCTAATAATCTTGTGATGAATAGCAAGGGTACATTGTATTTCGAGCCGAAACCAGGCAATACATCGTTTGCAGGGAATATTGGCTACGGCTCCAAACTTAGCAATGCTTCCCATAGCTCGTCCGAAATCCAAACAATCGATCCGCTACTAACCACAGCAAACGGGCTGCAGGTACTTTCTGATACGAGTCCTGCCATTGACGCCTCTGTTGGTGATTACTTCTTCATTACCGGAGACATGGATGGTCAGACGCGCTCCGGGATCAGCGATGTGGGTGCGGATGAGTCCTCCAATGAGGCGGTCATTAACCGGCCGCTGACCGGTGCCGATGTCGGTCCGAAGTCATAAATTTAAAAAACCGAGCAAGCGCCCTGGGTGCCTGCTCGGTTTCTTTTCGTGACATTGAATCGTTCTTAAAAGCAAGTAAAGGATCGGATCTCTCTTAAAGGCAGGACAAAAACGAGCCAGAATCGACCGGTCCACCAAAAGCCTGAAACCGTAGCAAATCCGACCGACGTCGGGAAAAACCAGAAGCGATTGCCATTATTCAGCCAAACAAAGGTATTTCTAAACAAGCAATGGGAGATGGCGCGTGGATTGACGAAATGGGCAGGAATGGGAGGTTCAAAATGCGGGGGCGGAAAAACCGGTGGCAGATGGTGCCCGTGTGGCGGGCTTGGATGTCCTGGCGGAGGACCAAAGTGTGGTGTGGGATACATATACGACATTAGGCTGCACTCCTGTCTTTAGTAGGCTAATGCAATATATGAGGCGGCAAATGTCTATGCTTGGATGAATGCCTAGACTGGGGTTGCGATGATCGAAAGAGTGTGATATATTACTTTTCCGGCCAGTGAATAACCGGTCGAAACGGAAAACAAAAAGTGCTTGTCAAGAACCGCACCATATGATATATTACGTTCTCGCCGGTGAATAACCGTGCTGGACGCAAGACATAATAATCTTCTGAAGCTTGCTGGATTATCCCGAGAAATGGAAGAAAATAAAGGCTTGCAAATGATAACGTAATGTGCTAAATTAACTTCTTGTCTGCTGCTGAAGCGGAAGAGAAACAACAAGTAGTTGCCCTTTGAAAACTGAACATCGAGTGAGTGCAATAAATAAGAGAATGCAAATTCTCGCCAGTAGTAAATTTTTGAGCTTATCAGCTTTTCTTTAATGGAGAGTTTGATCCTGGCTCAGGACGAACGCTGGCGGCGTGCCTAATACATGCAAGTCGAGCGAGGGTCTTCGGACCCTAGCGGCGGACGGGTGAGTAACACGTAGGCAACCTGCC
>NZ_VNJI01000038.1 GCF_007786445.1 Paenibacillus cremeus
GAAAAGTGGCTAAGACTTTCCGGAATGGGTGCCCAAGACTTTTCGGAATTGCTGGCTAAGACTTTCCGGATTCGATGCCCAAGACTTTTCGGAATAGGTGGCTAAAACTTTTCGGAATACGCATGATGATAATACTTTTATTTTTAAAATCATTCGAATCAATCTTCCACGATATTTTGAAAACATCGAAAACAAATTCCTTAATTTGAGCGTTACCACGTACTATGAAGAAATACATGATATGATTAAAAATTATATTCAAATCGAACAATCCAAAAAGATTGAAAAAGAAATGAAATTACAGGCATGGGATTGGGCTGCCGACAAAATTTTATATGGTAATCTTCGCAAATGGGTTCCTGATGAAGCTCTGAAACAGATGCAAAGCTTAACAATTAAACCATTTAATGATCCCCAAACAGGGACAGCAAAAATGTTTGGCGCAAAGTACAAAAGGGTCAAGGAGCACAGAATGGTATTTGCTACAGATGATCATGAAAGAGAGACTCTCGTTTTAAATGATAAAGTTTTACTAAGTGAGTTGTTAAATCGTTTAGGCGTTGCCTACCCTGCTGAGATGATTATAGGAAACGGACAAAACGGGAGAGAAGGCGTTATTGGATTTCGTTTTCTAAATCTTATTGATCCCATTGCCTACGAAGAAGAATGGAAAAGAAGCATGAAGCATTTCTTCCAATCTGTACGCGATCGACTGGAACAACAAAGTGATTCAGACGAAGATGGCGAGCATCAGTAACATTAAAAGCCGCTGGTACAATCTAATTATCAATGTGAGTACGATACGGATCATCGAAGGCTAATCAGTAAAGTGACAGGCAAAAACTATAACTTGTAAAATACCCATAACAATTGATTGTAAGGAGAATGGTTATGAGCAGACGAAAAGATACCAAAGTGGCAAGGTACACTCGTACAAAGCCCCGGTTGCTAGATGACTTACATCATCTGTTAAATGACAATAAGTTTAGTCCAAGCTTCAAATTCCATCACATCCGAAAAGACTTCCTGCCAAGCTGGACCGGTATCGATGAAAATGCAGAAAATATCGCCCACATGAATAACCCCTTTTGGTCTGAGGACGCTTTAACAAAGCTTAACGAGAACGTAGAAGCTGGAGCTAATGACGACCGTGAAAAACTAAATGAACTACAACACGATCACATTGTTCGTATTCTATTCTTTGAAGAAGTGCTGATGGACTTGGTGTGGAAAAATAAAGAGAACAAAAATTTACACGTCCCCAAGGAAGCGTTAGAGTTTTTATTTCACCATTTTGGCATCGGTGCTATGGTGACCGAACATGAGAATCAGCAAAAACTCGATTGTGTACCATACATTGTTACAAGAGGCAAGGATAAGGGACAACAAAAGTGGAAAAAAAAGTCTCACAAATGGGGTATGCACCTAGGTTTTTTTGATCCTACTCATCCATATTACCTAAACCCATGGGCGAGATATATGGACAGTAACATTACGATGTATAAGATCAATCATACAACCAAACAAAAAGAAGATCTCATATATTCCGACTACGCTTTCGATGCAAATAAGTTAAGCGAACGCGAAAAGAACGGCTACTTGTATTGGAAAAATATAGGTACCATTTAGCTTTTCAAAAGGTTTACCCTTTTTATATTCAAAACCAGAGGGAACGACGAACATAATTAAGCAACAGCGTAACATCACTAACTCCCATACCGTCTAATAGGTGTAGGAGTTAACGTATTTCTTGAATTAAATGATCTTCCTCAGTCATAAGCGCATCCACGTATTCTGCTTGCTTCATGCTCAAATTACAGCACCTGCCTTTGACGGGCGACTTCGTCTTTTCTAAGTCGTATGTAATTGTTTCGTTGTATTTCGACAGCGAAAACTGACTGTATTTGCTATAATAGTATAAGGATATTTATGGAATCAAGGAGGGTTATTGAATGGCTACTAGAGGAAAAAATTTTGCGATTAGAAATAGTTATGGTCTTTACGAAACCGCATCAAATAATACGACAGGAAAGAGTATATGTATATTCTTATCCCATATCAGTGTCGATAAGGATGCAGCAATCAAAATCGGCGATTATATAATGAATGCTGGATATAATGTTTACTTAGATATTTATGATGAAGAGCTTCAACGAGCAGTCGAAAGAAATGACGCAGCAAGAATTACTAGCTCTATAGAAAAAGGAATATCAAATTCGAGTCATGTCATGTGTATTGTTAGTGAGAAAACAAAATTCTCTTGGTGGGTTCCTTACGAGGTTGGTTATGGAAAAAAAGCCGATAAGCATCTATCAACCCTTTCTTTGAAAGATGTAACATATCTCCCTAGTTTTTTGGTTATCGTACATGCAATTGAAGGCGTTGTTGGGCTAAATAGATATCTTAATTCTATTCGAAGTGGTTCTACAAATTACGAATACCTTCTGGAAACTGCAAGTTCTACACATGCCTTAAATGGGCAATTAAAAACAGATCGATAAGGGGGAATCATATGACCCATAAAGTATTTGTAAGTTACCAGCACAGTAGAGATCAACATTATGCAAATATAATTCGTGATTTTTACGGAAGAAATGATGCTTTTATTAATCGTTCGCTTCCTCAAGCAATAAACAGCAGCGATAACGACTATATCCTGGGGTTAATCCGAACTCGTTATTTAAAGGATTCGACAGTGACAATTGTTTTAATTGGAAGTGAAACATGGTCTCGAAAATGGGTGGATTGGGAAATATATTCGTCTTTACGGGGATATGGTTCAAGAAGCAACAATGGATTGCTTGGAATATTGTTGCCTAACTCCGGACCCTTACCCTCAAGATTTCAAGACAACTATCGAGAAACGACGGATCAATTGGGTCGGACCTTTCAAACAGGATACGCATTATTGATAAATTGGGAGAGTATTGCCCCCCCTAATGGTTGGAACTTTTCTCATTTCAATCCCTTTATTAAGCAGGAAATTGACAGAAAACGAGCTGAGTTAGAAAAATGGATTCAATATGCTTTTGAATATAGAAAAAATACAGACCGCATAAATAATACAAGAGATCGTATGTCGAATAATAGATATGTAAAACGTTTCTAGTTAAGGTGGGAGAAGATGAAGGATATCATCAATATTGGACTAGATTGGAAAAAACCCGCTTTAACAATCACATCCGACTGGTCGATTCTTATATTCCTTTTTTTAATAATTTGCTTAATTTTTTTATTGAAAAAGCTCAACTTATTCCATTGGTTTTCAAAAAAAATATTTGGGACAGCTGACATTGAAGTGGAAATTGGAGCAGGTGTTAAGGTAAAGGCAAAAGTCGACCGAAGCAAGGAAAATATTTATATTGCCCATAGAATACTTGTTGAATTAGAAACAAGAAAAGCAGCAATAGATATAGAACCAGAAAAAGATGTTATTGAGGATTTATATAACTCTTGGTATAACCTTTTCGGTGTTATAAGAACTGAAATGAAGAATATTCCAGCAAAATATTTAGATGAACCAGGAACTCAGGATTTGCTAAATTTAAGCAGGGACATTCTTAACAAAGGGTTAAGACCCCATTTAACAAAGTATCAAGCTGCCTTTAAAAGATGGTATGACACAGAAAAATCAGCAGACGGTAATAAAAAGAAACCGCCACAAGAAATCCAAAAAGAATACGATCATTACCAAGAAATTATTGATGAAATGAAAATTGTAAATCAAATATTAAAGCAATATGCGGATGGGCTTAGGAAAATTATTTGGAAACAAAATTAAAATCAAATGGGGACAACTGTTACTAGTTGGTCCCCATTTGGCGCTGGCAGCGAAGAGGTCAAAAGCGCTTTTCGGAAATTTGGTAGGGGATTTGGTAGGGAATGATAAATAATAATCGGTTCTTAAGGGGTACACAAGGAAATTGCATGATTTAAAAAATCCCTGAAGCCCTTGTAAATCAAGTGCTCAGGGAGACATATTAGATTACAGTAGGATACCTCCGGAAATCCTCCTCAAAACGCGATGCCCTCCCCGTTGGAGGGTCTCTTTTTTTCTGTGCGGCTGAGAGACCCTGTCCTATAAGGGATTTAAAGATTTTCTTGGTAGGGGATTTGGCGATTTATGCGTTTTGGTAGGGACTTGGTAGGAAAGTCAATTTTTCATTGTTAGAAGTTCTTCCATAGCAAAAGCTGCTTTGGCGGTCATATCTGGGAACAAGTGTGAATAGAGATCGATTGTAACTTTGATCGATGAATGACCAAGAAGATCTTGTACGATCTTGGGATGTATGTTCTTGCTGAGTAATAACGTTGCGCAAGTGTGGCGCAGGTCATGAAATCGAAGAGAAAATCATGGAACACGTGTCGGCACATGCCCAGCTAAACCCGGTCGTTGCCAAAAAAGATTACGCCCGGGATGACAAGGGACGGTTTGTCTGGCAGAGAAATTCCGGGGGAAAGGCTATAGGCAAAGTCCTGGTACCTCGGCTCGATGAAAATGGGAAACAGGTATATGACCACAAGTTCAAGTGGACCATGGAGGAGCTAATGGGGCTGTTGCGTGACCAGATCATCGAACGGTACGTTGCAGAAGTTTTTGGTCACTCCCGTCCAAGTAGCACTAATCCGTACAAATGGTAGAGGCAGAAGTTCAGCCACCCGTCCGTGGGTAAGTTAACTCATAGTTCATTTGTGGTAACATTTGGTTATCGAAAGAAGAAAGGGCTTCGCTGATAAAGCGAAACCCTTTCTTCATTTGTTTGTCATTATTGTATCATCATCTGTTTCTATTGTCAGTGGACTACCGAATTTGTTTCTATTGTCAGTGGACTACCGAATCTCTTCCTATAACATATTATAATATGCCGGTAAAGAACAGTCTATATCTTTTTTCGGTTCCTTCGTATAATTTGGGCGTAACCAAGTTGAAGCGAGGTGCAGCGATGAGAATCAAAATCGATTTAACGGGAAGAACATTTGGTTTGCTCAAGGTCGTAGAAAGAACGAATCAACGAACGCGACCTAAAAATGGAGAGGTTCTTTACCGATGTGTGTGCGCTTGCGGGAAGGATGACATCTACCTGCCAAAGAGCCGGCTGGAAAACCGCAATGAACGGAAAAATATGAGATCTTGTGGATGTCAGCCGCAAGAAAAAATCTCTACGGCTCAGGAATCCAATGATCTAACCGGGAAAGTCTTTGGAAGCTTAACCGCACTCTTCATTGTCGAGGGAAAAACGAACAAGAAAAACGAGAAATACTGGCACTGCAAATGCAGCTGCGGGAAATACAAGGATGTCACCACGCACAATTTAAAAGCGAAGAAGGTCACATCTTGCGGATGCGCCAGAGAGAAGGAAGTGGAGCTCACGATGCTTGGAAAGCGTTTTGGGAGATATACCGTGATGCGTTTTTCCCGGAAGGAGAACGGGCATTTTCATTGGATGTGTCAGTGCGATTGCGGGAGTGACGAAAGGGAAGTGTTCGAAACAAATTTGCTCAACAACACGTCTCAATCCTGCGGGTGTCTTGCACGCGAGTTGTCCAGTGAACGAAGAAAAGAAGATCTGACGGGAGAAGTGTTCCACCGGCTCAAGGTGATTCAGAGAGGGAAAATGATCAAAAGTGGTGATCAGTATGTAAGTACATGGCTTTGTCGGTGCGAATGCGGTAGAGAGAAAGTGGTGGTTCATGGGAAGTTGACAAGCGGGAGTGTGAAGTCTTGCGGATGTCTCATTCATGAAGATTTAACCGGTCAAGTGTTTGATATGCTGACTGTATTAGGAAGAAGCGAGAACAAACATCCGAGGGTTTCCCTGTGGCTTTGCCAGTGTGAATGCGGTTCAGTAAAGGATATACCCTACGGTGCGTTAGTTCATGGTCACACGCATTCCTGCGGCTGCTATAAACGGAAATTATATGACGATATGACTATCGGAAAACAATTTAATCGCTTGTATGTGGTGGACCGAGGGAAGTTTGAGGGCGGGCAGTTCTATGTGTGCATCTGTGATTGCGGGAACGAAGCCGAAGTACTAGGTGTGAATTTGAGAAATGGAAATACGGTATCTTGCGGATGTTATCAAAAAGAAAGAGCCAGCGAGACGCACTTTAAAGGGACGTCGACCATCACCGAATACTGCAGGTCCAGATTAAAAGATTGGAAAGAGGAAAGCAAAAAGGTCTCAAACTACCGCTGTGTCATCACGGGAGAGCGATTTGATGAAATACACCATCTGACTCCATTTAGCAGAATCATTGACGAGTTAATCGAAGAAACGATGATCCCCGTACATGAAACGATGGAGACATATAACAAGGAAACCATCCAGCTCATCGAACAAAAGCTCCTGGAGTTACATAAAAAATACGGGCTTGGCGTATGCATCTGTTCCGATTCACATGATGAATTTCACGGTCAATATGGAAAAGAAACGGCGACCCCGGAAGACTTCTATGCGTTTTACCGGGAAAAGAGGGGGAAGGAGTTTACTCTAGACTTAACGTGGTGATCGGGCTCGGGGAACAACAAAAGCTACTCCGTTTTTTTTGGAGTAGCTTTTGTTAGCGCGCTAAGACAGGTAGTGCATGGAGAGGAAAATCGCGCAGCCGCCGAAGAAGACGGAGATGCCGTAGATGATCAGCACGGTTTTGCGCTGCTGCGATAACTCGAGCTAAAGAATCCGGGGTGCGATGCCCCTTGTCAGCTTGGATACACACTGGGCATACTCCGGAGAATAATAAAGAGCAAGCGTATCGTATCGGAGATCAGAATCGCATATACAATCAGTGGGATGATAAAGGAGGCTAGATCATCCGCCAGAAACCAAAAAAGGGCAAGTAGGCAAGCATAAACCTGGAAGTATCCGCCGATTGGTACTCGGTGTATGCTTTCAAACGAAACAATGGGGTGGAGTATTCGGTCGATATCTATGATGGGGAGGGTGGGAAATGAAAACAAAATTTCTTAGTTTGGTCAAAAGTAATAGCTATATATTATCCGGAACAATTGCCCAGAAGGGGAGTTGAAATTTAATAATTTGCGATTTTTGTAAAAATAAAAAGATTATAAAAATTTATAATTGATCATTACAGAAATTCAACATATCCCCGGTATTCGGGTTGTTGCGATCCGACTCGAGTGAAAGTTCTCAAAACAAAAGAATAAAGCGCTAGCTCGGCAGCGCTTTAGGGTTGAATCAGGTTTTTTATAAAATTATAAAAACTTATATCTGGCGATTCAGATATGCTTCCAACGCCATACTTAAGACAGTTGATCTCTTCAGATTCGTTTTTTTGCAGTATTCCTCGAGATGTTCAAATAGTGCTGTGCTTAGAGAGACGGCTGTTACTTTTACTTTGGACTCCTCTGATTTTTTTGCCGCCGGTTTTTCCGATGAGAAAAATTTTTCTAGACGATTTGGGCGCCCGGGTAAACTAGAACCAATTAATTTCTTTTTCAGGCTGTTATCTTCGTTATCCAACATATCCATATTTATATTCATCATGGATTTACCTCATTTTGTTTTAGAGCGAATGAAATACGGTAATTAACCGCACGGATGTCGTTCATGACATTGTCAGCGTATTTGTTACGAGTACGATTGAGCATAACACCTTCATTTTTGGTCGTAGTCACCGTTTTTGAATAGCGGACATTCCCTAAAAACTTAGCCTCCGGCACCCCGAGATCGATAAGTGTTTGTTTCATTATTTTAAGTTGCTCATTTACTTTAAACCCCAACTCCACCTTATTAAACATAATCCCATAATCGATTACGTACCCGGCTTGTTGGTAATCCGTGATGATTTGGCAACAACGGTTGGCGCCATCAACGGCATCTTTATCCACTTCACTAGGTATTAGGCAGTAGTCGGAGGCAGCAATCGCGTAGTGGACTAGTTCGGTCGTTGCCGTCGGGTGCGAATCAATAAAGATGAGGTCAAAAGCCTTCTTGAGCGGCTCAATTTTACTGCTTAGTACCTGCAGTTGTTTTACCTTGGGAATGTTCTGATTGACCCAATCTGAAAAACTGCAGATACGTTCGTCTGAAGGAATATAGTGGATGTTGCTGTCTCCAAATTGTTGGATGACCTCGCTTGGTTTTGCATCGCCGATGAACCAATCATAAGCACTTTTTTTAAACGAATCTCGGTCGCGCAGAAAACCTGTAGCGATGGAGCTATTTTCACATGTATCAATGATGCAGACCTTTTTTCCCAACTCATTAGCGACAAGAGACAATAGTTTCACGGTAGTACTTTTTCCAACGCCGCCCTTCGTGCTGAATACATTGATAACTTGTCCAATCACAAAATCCCCCCCTTTTATATTCTTTATAATAGTTATAAAGCTATAAATATCCTTTAAAGTTCCAAAGAGAATTTCTTGGAGTAGTAATATTGCCCGGCAGAGACGCCTAAACAAAAAAAAGTCCGGGTCTTATTCAGTCCCGGACTTTTCTTCATATATGTGTACACGCCGATAAAAGGTATTCTTCTTTAAGCCCAACCGATGCATGGCTTCGACCGCCGTAATTTCATTAAAGCCGATGCTTTTACATAAATCCACCGCGCCGCTGGCAGGCGACTATATCCATCAGCTCAAGTACGACGGGTTTCGCTGCCTGCTTCATGTGGGGAGCTGCGGCAAAATTAAGCTCTACACCCGGCAACAAAACGACTGCACGCTAAGTTTCCCAGAGTTTGCCGGCGTCCAGTTGCCGGAGGGAACGATCCTAGACGGTGAGATGATTGCGCTGGGCGAAGACGGGAAGCCGGTATTGAAGCCTTGTCCAGTTTTAAAAAAGGGCAGAAATAAAAAGAACCTTATCGAATAAGACTTGTCATATTGTTCGCCCTTTTATTAAGGGCAAAGTGAAGGAGATGCCTTTTCCGGATCGTTTGCAACTTCGTCGTTTTTTCAAAAATAGGAATTTTCGCATAAAAAAACTGCCCCAAAAACTATTTGGGACAGCAGCTAAACTTTTGGTTATGTCAGTTTGCACCAACTACTTGATGTGGCACATACGGCTCTTCCACGTACGCAATTTCTTCAGGCGTTAACTTCAACAAAAGCGCACCTACCGCATCTTCAAGGTGAGACGCCTTCGTAGTACCGACAATAGGTGCTGTTACCGGTTGTTTTTGCAATAACCATGAAAGTGCGATTCGAGTGCGGGGAACTCCATGTTTTTCTGCAAGTTCCGCTACGCGATCCACAATCAATTGATCAGCATCCGCCATCGCATCGTATTTCATTTTTTGAACTTGATCAGTATCGGAACGATGTGTTCTTTCCCCACGATCGCGCGTCAATCTTCCTGATGCAAGCGGGCTATACGGAATCACACCGATTTTTTCATCCCTACAAAGGGGCAACATCTCGCGTTCCTCTTCACGGTATATAAGGTTTAAATGATTCTGCATCGATACAAACCGCGTCCACCCATTCTTCTCTGCCACATGAAGCGCCTTCAAGAACTGCCAGGCATACATCGCTGAAGCACCAATGTATCTTGCTTTGCCCGCCTTCACGACATCATGCAGGGCTTCCATGGTCTCTTCAATAGGAGTAGTGTAGTCCCATCGATGGATTTGATACAAATCGACGTAGTCGGTTCCCAGTCTCTTGAGGCTTTTATCAATTTCACTTAATATTGCTTTTCGGGATAGTCCAGCACCATTTGGACCTTGATGCATACGGTGAAATACCTTTGTCGCGATGACAACTTCATCACGATTAGCATAATCCTTAAGAGCCCTTCCAACGATTTCCTCGCTCGTTCCATCTGCATACACATTTGCCGTATCAAAAAAGTTGATACCTAATTCAAGAGCTTTTTTAATGATAGGACGACTTCCCTCCTCATCAAGTACCCAATGATGATGCCACCTCTCTGCTACACCAAAGCTCATACAACCAAGACAGATACGAGATACATCCAAACCGGTGTTTCCAAGTTTCGTAAACTCCATTACGAAAACACTCCTTTGAGTCTGATATCTTTAAGTAGTCACTACTTCAATATCTTTATGAGGTCTTATACACCATAAGATAAAGAGCGAAACAATTATAATTGCCAGACACGCCCAATAGACGTCACGAAACCCTGCATACTGAGCAATGATACCACCGCTTAAATTCCCCACTAACCTTCCAATAATGGACCCGTTATAATAGATCGATGTGGACAGCCCAGGTGAATTTGGGAGCAACTCCGTGAAATAGCTTAGTCCATTGCCCATAACAATCGCAACAAACACCGCCTGCAAAAGCTGTGCCGCCATCAGCTGCCAGGAATGGGTTGAAACACTTAAGATAATGTTGTAAGTTATTGCGATAACGCAGGCGCTGATCATCAAAGTATGGTTCGATATCTTTCTGCCCAGGGCTCCTAGTGCGAACATAATGGGGATCTCCAAACCAGCACAAAGACTAACAACAAATCCGACATCGGCATGCGTACCGTGAATCTCGTTTACAATGAACAATGGTGTGACGATGCCGTTAATGGCATTGACCGCAAATAGAATGATGAAGGCAATCAACGGATACCAGATCTGCCTGCGTTTGAGTGGAGTTGTGCCTATACCCGGTCTCTTTTTTTGAACGGCACCTTTTTTAGGCAGAAATAGAACCACAAGTAATGCAACTGTAAGAAAAATGGCGAAAGTCCCTATAAAGAGTCCTTTGTATCCGAAAGATCCTAGAATGATGGTTCCGATCAAAGGACCCCCCAGGAATCCCAGCGATACAAGTGATCGTAAAGCGGACATTGCAAAAGTCTTGTCATCGGAGTTGCTTTCAATTGCCGCTTCCTGAGCATAGGCATAAATTTGAGGCATCGCGGCTGCCCCCAAACCACTAAAGAAACTAACGGTAATTAGTAAAATTAAGAAATTGTCAAATACTAAATATGAACCGTAGCCCAATGCAGAAGAAACTGTGGCTAAAATAATAATTAATTTTCGGTCAAGACTGAGATCCGAGTGTTTACCAATTAAGGAGTTCGCGACTACACCGCTCAATGAACTCACGGCTGTAAAAACACCGAAGAGTCCCGCATTTATTCTCAAGTCCTCAGTGAAATAGAGAGCCAAGTATGGCAGAGTAATTGATATTCCAGTGCCAACTAAGAGAACACAAATAACAAATAAACTATATCCCTTGATTTCAAATAGTTTTTTTAGACGTGTATGCAACTTTAACCTCCTACCGCTCTTGGTGCGTAGGACGAATAATCATTTCATTAATCGCTACATCTGATGGTTGCTCGATTGCATATGCAATGGCACGGGCAATGCTTTCAGCGTCAATCGCAAGATCTTCATATAATTTATCGATTCCAGGTTTTAGATCGATATCAGTAATGGACTGCGTCAACTCGCTCTTAACTGCTCCTGGTGAAATAATGGTTGAACGGATGTTGTTGCCGTACTCTTCTTTACGCAGTCCTTCAGAAATAGCCCGTACAGCAAACTTCGTTCCGGCATAAACAGTGCTTCCAGCCCCAACGAAGTGTCCAGCTACTGAAGACAGATTGATAATGTGACCCGATTTACGTTCTCTCATCGAAGGTAGTACTGCCGCGATGCCATAAAGAACACCTTTAATGTTTACGTCAATCATTTTGTTCCAGTCATCAATTTTCTTCTTATAAAGGAACGAATGCGGCATGACGCCCGCATTATTAACTAATACGTCGATTTGTCCAAATTCTTTAAGCGCATATTCCGCAAGCTCTTCCATTTGTTCAGACGACGTCACATCTGTTACTTTGTAAATCGCTTGCCCGCCATGATTTCGAATCTCTTCTTGCAGTTTCATTAATCGATCTTCACGACGAGCAGCTAGTACCAATTTCGCGCCTTTGGATGCGAGTTCTTTTGCTGTAGCTTCTCCAATACCGCTGGAGGCACCAGTAATAATGACAACCTTATTTTGATTATTAGGCATTGTAAAAACCATCCTTTTTTTAAAAAAATCTCAATCTATTTCGAAAACACTTCTTTTGCAACTAACATGGCAGACATCGCCTTCGCCCAACCAGCGTAAAAAGCAAGATGAGTTATTGCTTCAATGAGTTCTTCTTCCGTAAGACCGTTTTGTTTTGCTAAATTTAAATGCGATTTCAGTTGTTCTGTATTTCCACCAGTTAATAAAGAGGAAACAGTAATTAAACTGCGGTCACGAGGGGAAAGCTCATTCTTACGCGCCCATACATCTCCAAACAAAACATCGTCGGTTAATTGCGCGAGTTTTGGCGCAATATCTCCGATCAGTTTTTGTGCAACAGTAGGTTCTTTAGAATTGGACATTTTATATCACTCTTTCGATTATTTTAAATTGTTATATTCTTCGTCTGTTACGGGCTCTAACCATTCGACGGCTCCCGCTTGGACGTTTGTATTTATCGCGATATGCGTAAACCAGCTATCCGGTGTAGCGCCATGCCAATGTTTCGCATCTGGCAGAATCTTTACTACATCTCCTTCGTGAAGCTCTTGTACATGTTTGCCCTCTTCCTGATAATATCCTTTGCCTCCGGTAACAAGCAGAATCTGCCCGCCGGGGTGCTTATGCCAATTATTTCTCGCACGTGGTTCAAAAGTTACATTAACTATAGGGCAATTAAAGATATTGTCGTGAGGAACCAGCATTTCAAGAAAGGCTGCCCCGATGAAATAGTCATTTGAAACTTTAACACCTTTCGGGAAAATTACACTTTCGCTTTTATCTTGAATATTTGACATACTAGAGAACATCCTTTCAGACGAATGTTGCTTGTATAATGAGAAAAGCGTGTGAATCCTCAGATTACAGGCTTTAATAAGAAGATCTTTAAATATCAAGTTTCCGGGTACCGATCCATCTCACCATTGCAGGATCGCGATGTGAGAAGAACAGGCTCTGTTTAGTATCTAACGCAGCAATCTTCTCCATATCCTCTTGATTTAATTCAAAATCAAAGATGTTGAAGTTCTCGATAATTCTCTCTTTACGAACTGACTTTGGAATCACAACGACATCTCTTTGGGTCAACCAACGTAAAACCACCTGAGCAACGGATTTATTATATTTGCCCGCAATGGATACCAATGCCTCATTGTGGAACAAGTTATTTTTCCCTTCAGCAAAAGGTGCCCAAGATTCGATCTGAACATTGTTCTCCTTCATGAATTTTGCATTTTCGATTTGTTGGTTGAAAGGATGCGTTTCGACCTGATTTACAGCAGGAGTTACTTGATTATGAAGAATCAAATCGATCAGACGATCCTCATGGAAGTTACTTACGCCAATTGCACGGACCTTCCCTTCAAGGTAGAACTCCTCCATGGCGCGCCAAGATCCATGCACATCGCCATATGGCTGATGAATTAAATACAAATCCAAATAATCTAATTGCAATCTTTTCAATGATTTTTCAAATGCTAGTTTTGTACGCTCATAACCAGTATCCTGAACCCAAAGTTTCGTTGTGATGAACAATTCCTCTCTTGCCACGCCGCTACGTTTGATTGCTCTACCAACGGCTTCTTCATTTTGATAAGAGGCAGCCGTGTCAATCAGGCGATAACCTGCTATAATCGCGTCATAAACTGCTTGTTCGCATTCATTTGGATCTACCATTTGAAAAACACCGAAGCCAAGTATTGGCATCTCAACGCCATTGTTCAAAATTACTTTTTGCATATAAAATCCTCCATTTTTTTGAAACTGTTTTGTGAATCGGATTTGATCTTATCCACTACATCCACAACAGGCATCCGTCGCCGTGCTCATTCTTATTATGCACCAAATGAATTGGTATCTCTTAGCCTATTCGTCGCAAATGTTTGCCTAATCCTCTCGCAACAACTTCCGATACAAATGAATATGCATTATAATGAAACTACCAAGGATTGAAGAATAAGGAGGATATTATGTCGGAAATAATATCTAAACAGCAAAATGAGCTAGCCAACGTTATTAAGCGTTATGCTGAAAACGATGGTGTTCACGCGACTGCCATTCCATCTTTATTTTTCATACGTCGCTCTGATGTGTCCGGACCAAGTTACGGAGTGTACAACCCTTCCTTTTGCATGGTGGTTCAAGGGGCAAAAGAAGTATGGCTTGCGCAGGAGCGATACGAGTACAATCCTGCAGAATACCTTGTTTCATCCGTAAACTTGCCGGTTACTTCCCAAGTGATTGAAGCATCTCCCGACGTTCCGTATTTGGGTTTTAAACTTGAATTTACGGTGAACCAAATCCTAGAGGTTTTACGTGATTCTGAAATCCGGGTAGGACCTAAAGAAAATGCTAAGCGAGGCATGTTTGTTAGTCGGATAGAGTTTTCTTTGTTGGATGCGGTCATCAGGTTGGTTCGACTGCTTGATAACCCAAAGGATATCCCAATACTTGCGCCGCTGTTCACAAAGGAAATTATCTATAGAATTCTGCAAGGGGAGCATGGGGTTATGCTCGAACAAATTGCAATAGAGGGTAGTTCAGCCCATCAAATTAAAGACGTTATCGAACATATTACCAATAACTATGACAAGTCATTTCGGATTGAGGAGCTTGCGGAGAAAGTGAATATGAGTGTTTCGTCGCTTCATAGGCACTTCAAAGAGGTAACCGCTATGAGCCCTATTCAGTTTCAAAAACAGCTGAGACTTCAAGAAGCGCGGCGACTATTATTATCGGAATCAACTGATGCCGCTGATGTGACATTTCGTGTTGGCTATGAAAGTCAGTCACAATTCAGTCGCGAATATTCCCGTATGTTTGGTCTTCCACCGAAAGAAGATATGAAGCGACTGAGGAGACAATATGACCAAAGTATAAGTGTTTAACTCATACGGGTGGCTTCGTATTTATTTGGGAGCGCCCTTTTTTCAAAAAAATATACGATTTGAAAGGTAATGTCGAAATTCAATTCCGCCTTCTTTATAAAAAAAGGGCAATGCTAACTAACTGGATTTCCCTTAGTGAAATCAAGAATTAATGAGGTTATGTAGGTTCAAAAATAAAAAATACGCCCACCGCAGACTGGACAAGAGGACGTAATGAGTCGTCTGAAGTCCCGGCGCGGACAGCGCCGTCAGCCGGTCCATTTCGCCGCGTTCGACCTGCTGATGCTCGGCGGCAAGAGTTCATGCACGAGCCGATCGAGAAGCGCCTAGAGGCACTGCAGGAACTGCTCACAGAGCCAACGGAGCTGATGTCTACCGTTCAAAGCACTGAAGATGGCGAAGGGTTGTTTGAAGCGGTCAAGCGATTGGGGCTTGAAGGGATCGTCAGCAAATTGAAAGGCAGCCGGTACACGCTCGACCACCGGTCGCCGGACTGGATCAAGGTGAAGAACTACCAGTACACCGTCGTCTCGATTGCGGGGATCCGCAAAACCGAGTTCGCCTGGCTGCTTCAGAACACCGACGGCAGCTATGCCGGCGTTTGTGAACTGGTCCCTCCAAAGGAACGCGCGGCGTTTTACCGGGTCGCCCAGCAGTTGGTCCGCTCCGAGGATAAGCACTGGCTTTACCTGGACGCGCGCATTCAGTGTCAGGTGAAATTCCAGTGCTTTACAAAGGGAGGGCTTCTTCGAACACCGAGTTTTGTGGAGTTCATCTTCCCTGAGTCGGTGTGACGGACGAAAGGGCAATGACATCGTGAAATCACTCTATAAATTCGGCTTGGTGGCTTCTGCGATATGGTTTTTCATCGTGGTTGCCGGATTCATGGTACTCGACTACCAGCAAGAAACCCTATTGACAGGGGTTGTGTACATGTTGGCTGCAGGGATCGTCGCCGTCCCACTGTATTTTTTTGCGCTCTTGGCGTACTACTTTCTGAAAATGCGAAAATGAAGGTTCTCCTAAATGTTTGTTTAGGATTTACACTCTTCTAAAACAATTTGCGATAATACAATGGAGTACTGCTTCGAAGGGAATTGTGAACTTTGGACGAAGTGATGAATTTTAAAAATGAGATTGACCAATTGAAAAAGAAAATTGTCTTCCTCTCCGCAGAACAAGATATGGATTTCCGTCACCCGTATTTGCAATCTTTGACTAACAGGCTGCACTCACTAATAATTCAGTATTTTGAAAGACCAGGTCGGGAATTAATTATGCCTGCTGAGTTCATAAAGAGGTGACGCGTCCGGGTTAAATGGACGAGATGATTATAGCAAGTGGTAGAAAATGCGCGATGATTTCCGACGTTGTTTGAATTAACGAAAATGCTGCCACAATGAGCAGCATTTTTCTTTTAAAGAATGCGGCGAGGGGTTACAGATAACCATCTTATTGATGATAAGATCTTCTTCGCGGCGCCGCGGACGTTACAGACATGGTGAAAAACGAAGTCGTAGAGGTCATTGTCGATCTGCGCGGCGAAGCGACGGAATGCGCAGATCCAACCACGAAGGTGGAATGGATCAAAGTCCCCCTGGGAGACAATGCTGAAGGTCCACAATACGAACTGTTCCAGCAGGCGATTAGCCATGTGATCGAGGCGTACAAAAGCGGTAAGAAAGTTGGCTTTCATTGCGGCGGCGGCAGTGGTCGAACCGGCGCGGTGGCTGCTGGAACCTTAATCACTTTAGGCAAAGCAAAGACCCTTGACGAAGCTGAGGCAATGGCAAAAAGCATTCGTTCCAAGGTAAACATCAAGCCTCCGCCAAGAGCCGCGTGAACAAGCGCGTCTCTTTTGGTGTTTAAACTGATTGATAACCCTAGGGTAGCGTTTTCTTGTTTCTCTTACGAAACAGAAGGAGTTCGAAACGTAACACAAGGCGCTGATCCTGGTTCGGATGAAGCTACCGGCACATAGATCGGCATCTGCAAAACGACGTTAACGGCAAAATATTTTATGTGAGTATATTGGTTGATTAACTGGTCATAATAATCTATGGACGGTAAAATCACGGTACCAATCCGGTAATATAACAGCAATAATTAGGGTGATTTATAGATAACTAGAGATCATTCAAAATAGTTACACCCCTTAGTAGAGATAACTTCCGTGTCTTTCAAATAACCAAAAATAACTGTGCATGGTCACTGGCAGCGATGAGGTCAGGGGTTCGATCCCCCTAGGCTCCATAAAATAAAAGCATCGACCAATAAGGGTCGATGCTTTTATTTTTGAGCCTAGGCTGGAGGCTGGGGAGATCCCCCCTGACAAAGGGGTTCAGTCCGCGCGCAGGACCTGTCTGTTGGCATTAATCCCCTTTATTGATCAGGCATTCCAGGGGGATGGTAGGCTGGAGGGTATTTGATCCATCCCCGCTTTCGCATTTTACTTTTTAATACCGCCCCTAGCTTTGACTGTTCGTAAAAAAAATTGGCCCACATCAGCCCCAGGTCAAACCGAATCGCTTCCATCATACTCCGGCTGCATTCCTTTGTGGATTGCAGTAGTTTTGCAGCGAGCATCACAGCGATCTCGTTATCCGTCAATTTTACTCCCATGGGGATAGAGCTCGATTCTGATTTGGGTTTATCTTCGGGTAAAGCTGGAATAGGTACCCCTAATTCTTCCATTAACTGTTTAATTCGCTTGGTTTGGGAATTACAAATTTGTATGGCGTCTTCGATCAGATTTAATAATTCCGTATCCGTTGTTGTATTTCTAGCGATTTGCTCAAGCACTTTGGCCTCATCAATAAAAAGAATATATTTCCATAGGTCCATCACTTCGCCGACATTGATTGGTGGTTCAGGTTCATCATCCACCAGTTGACTAAATATTTCTTTTACGGATTCAAATACGGTCGTCATGTTAGTACATCACCTCGAACATAATATTCCATGCCTGATTGGAAATATTCGAGATCTCCTAGAATGATTGAAAAAATAACTGGAAAACCTAAGCCATATTTGTATTAGGAGCTTAGCGAAATGATACCTATTCAAGATCCAGAGAAAGTAAAAAAAGTAGGGACATTTTTTGAGGAAATTGCTGAAACCACGAAAGAATACATTCATTATTGGACCACAAACACCTTATTCCACTGGGACTTTTGGTTGTCGTGGTCCTTCGCCATCGTTCCTTGGATCCTATGGGTACGATACAGAAAAAAAGAAAGCACAGGACGTCTTCTGTTCGTCGGATTTTTTGCTTTAATCATATCATCATGGTTTGATTTTATCGGCGTAGAATTGGGATTATGGTATTATTCTGGGTTGGCCATCCCTACGATCCCTAGTTATGTTCCATGGGATTTCTGTTTGATCCCTGTGTTCATCATGTTTTTATTACAGATCAAGCCTCATGCTTCGGCTTTAATGAAAGCGGTCATTTTTGCAGTGGCTAGCGCTTTCATAGCTGAACCCCTTTTCCTTTGGTTAGGATTTTATAGAATGGTCAAGTGGCACTTGTGGTGGTCGTTTCCCATTTTTATTGTCATTTATTTAATTTGTAATCGATTAAGTAAAATGAAAAGGTTTGATGAATTATAACGGAGCGCCTGAGTGGAGTCACAAGCGGATGACTTCCTATGAGCTGCCTGCGGCACGAACTGCTGTGGGTGGCTTTTATTTGTTGTCAATGAAGATTCCTCCCCCCTCCCCAAGAGTTTATACTTTGTTAATAGTTCATTTAGATGGATTCAATAGGCTCGTTTTATAATAAAAAGTAAGGAGACGCGCCTCCAAACAGACCATCAAAGGAGAAGGAGAAACAGAAATGAAATGGAGTAAAAAAACCATCACTACCCTCTCATTCACGATCGGAGCTTGCCTGTTCGTATCAACGGCTTTTGCTGACACGCTTCTGGGATCGGGCTATGACCAATTGAAGAGCTCGGCGAAAACGACGGCGGCTCAGATGGAAACCGGATTAAATAATTACACCCTCGAAGCGCTGTTCTCGCTGAAGGACAACAACCAGGTGCTGCAGCAGGCGACCAGCATCCAGAAGATTGACACAATCAAGAAAGCCTCCGAAGAAACGTCAAGCGATCAAAATTCGAACGGGGTGACGACATCTCGGTATACTTATTCCGATCCTAAAATGTCGATCTACAAGAGTGGCAGAGACGACATTTACTATGTTTCGGAATATCCGAACGATGTTGGCCGAACGGGCATGGCGGCTTTCCAAAATCCGTTTGACAAGAGCGGAGCAGCGGAAGTGGAGAAGATTGTGGACGCAGTAGTCGGCAATCTGAAGGATTATGTGCAAGCAGAGGAAAAACCGGATGGCAGCAAATCTTACTCGGGAAGCTTGTCCGCGGCTCAGGTTCCGGCAGTCGTGAATGCCGTTTCCTCCTTTGGTATTAAGCAGATGATCAATGACCAGCTCCGGAGCGAGAGAAATACCAACCTGCCGGAGATTACCAGCGATATTTTCGTGAAAAAGGTGACAGGGACCGCAGTTGAAACCAAAGCGGGGATACTGGAAAATGTTACGGGAGACGTGACGTTGACAGGGAAAGATAAATCGGGAGCAGAGCACGATTTGACGCTGAAAGTCGTGCTGAAGCTGTCCGATATCGGAACGACGAAGGTTATGCAGCCGGATCTGTCGAATGCCAAGTCCGAGAAGGTAGTCAAGACGACTAACGGATTTAGCAGTAAAAATGTAGGTACCTATAAAAATGACATTATTGAAGAGAAGAATGGGAAAATCGTGAAAATCGGCGAGAGAACGCTTGTCATTACAAGTGTGGACAACGGTAAGATTACCGGCAGCTATGCCGAAACGGTGAAACCAGGCTTCGAAGCGGATTATCCGGATCGAGATCAATTCACCTTCGAATACACGGACAACAATTCGCAGTCGCTCTCTACGTTCACTTATACCAATGCCAAGGGTGAGAAGCTGAACGGGCGGCTCAATCAGGGCGGCTTAGGACGTATGTACCTCGATCTGAACCTTCAGATGATGGATAACAATTCTTATAGAAGCAATTCGAAGCCGAACTTCGATGGGGAATTCAACCGCGTATTTGCAGAGTAAGGGCCCAAGGGAGACCGCGAGAGCGGTTTCCCGATTCTAATTAAGGAAGGTTACCATCCATGACGAAAGCAATAGAGATCACCGGCCTGACCAAGGTATATAAAAACGGCCGTGGGATCGAGGATTTGAATCTGGAGGTCGATCAAGGCGACATCTTCGGCTTCCTAGGGCCGAACGGGGCTGGCAAGACCACGGCGATGAAGATGATGGCCGGGCTGCTAAGGCCGGATCGCGGCGATGTCAAGCTATTTGGCGCGAGTGTAACAGAGCAGTATGTCGATGCCATGAAGCATGTCGGCTGCCTTATTGAGACGGCGGAATCGTTTCCTTATTTAACGGCGAACGAGAACCTGAAGCTGTTTGCCAACTATTATCCAGAAGTGGACCAGCGGAGAATTGATCAGTGTCTGGAAATTACCGGATTGCTGAAATATAAGCATGAGAAGTCGAAGAAGTTTTCGCTTGGGATGAAGCAGCGGCTGGGAGTGGCAGCGTCGATTCTGTCGAACCCAAAGCTGCTCATTTGGGACGAGCCCTTAAACGGATTGGACGTCGAGGGGATGCTGGAGATGAGAAAGCTGATTAAACAGCTTGCCGAGCAGGAAGGCACGACATTTTTCATTTCGAGCCATTTGATTCATGATGTGGAATTGACCTGCACGAGAATTGGGGTCGTGTACGGAGGAAAGCTTGTCAATGTGGACTATACCCGAAACATTCTTTCCAATTACTCTTCGCTCGAAAATTATTTTGTCAGTGAGGTGGACAGGAATGGAAGGGTTTAAGGCTGCTTTTTGGATTGAAGCTGTCAAGCTTTTGAAGAAGAAAAAAATCATTTTTGCTGCCGTATTGTCCATCCTCGCCGTCGTGATCGGTCAAATCGCCGTGACGGTAATTAAGCATGGGCTTGGATTGCGGGTGGTCGGGAGCACTGAATTTCCGATCGTCGTGTTGTCAATTTTTAGCTATTCGATCTTGCCGTTGTTTGCTGTCTTTGTGGCAATTGATATGTTTAATGGCGAGTTTTCGTCCAATACGATGAAAATTACGCTGCTGAGACCAGTCTCCAGGCTGGGAGTCTTCAGCGCGAAGGTAGCGAATATCGCTTTATTTATTTTTGCTAATTTACTATTCGTCATGCTGCTGTCCTTGCTGGTCGGATTGATCTTCAATCCCGCGTCTGCAAGCTGGCTTGGTGTGCTGCACGTCATTTTGTCGTATGTTTCAACGTTTCTTCCCGTGTTCGTGTTTACGCTGCTCGTGGTGCTGTTGTCCAACGGGATTCAGAGCGGCTTGGCTGTATTTTTTCTATCCGTTATCCTTTTCGCTGGCTTTACTTTCCTGGGCATTTTCTTCTCTTCGTACTCTAGCTTTTTTATCACGTCGATGTTTGACTGGTATACGCTTTGGATTGCCGAATCGGTCAATGTGCTCAAAATCGTAAGGCAAATCATGATCATGCTCGGCTGTGGTATAATGTTCTTTACGGCTGGATATTATCTGTTTGACAGAAAGGACATTTAGAAGGGAGCTGCCATGCATTTAACGAAACGCTTTTTCCTGATGAATGCACTGGCTGTACTGCTTTCCATAGCACTCACGGCTCTGGCTGTAATGATTTTTGTAGCGGCTTATACAAAGCTGTTTGGCCGTGAAGCGTATTTCCGTGACATGAAAAATGCATTCGAGGTCCGAGCTGCCATCAGTGAAATCAAGCAGGAGGCGCTGGCCGACGGATTTGAACGTTTGATGAATAAGAACGCGCAGCAGGAGCTGCAAGACCGCTTAAAGCCATGGGGTGCGACTGCGATCCTTCTCAAAAACAGGGACGTGCTTTACTCCACTAACCAATGGAACCCGATCGATATTGAAAAAGGCCTTCTGCTGTCCGGCGGTACGACGAATCAAGATACGCTCGAGCTGGATGGCAAAACCTACATTTACGCCCGGGCGGAGTACAAGCTTCCTTCCGGGGATCAGGGAGTGCTGCTGCTGTTTGCGCCTGTGAAGCTGCAGACCAGCTTCTATTTGGTGCTTGGCTTATTTACGTTCGGCTTTTTTATCCTTGTGTTCCTTCTCATGAACTTTTGGGTTTCATACCGCATCTCGCAGGGCATTATTTCGCCGGTGTCCAGACTAAAGGACGCTGCGGTACGAATCAGTGAAGGCGATTTAAGCTGGGAAATCGCGGAGGAAGGCGAGGGCGGGGTCCGGGAGCTCAGCCGAACGCTGGAGCTGATGCGGATCAAGCTGAAGGAATCGATTTATTTGCAGCAAAAATATGATGATAACCGCAAGTTTTTAGTATCGAGCATTTCGCATGATTTGAAAACACCTGTGACTTCGATTATCGGCTACATTCAAGGCATCATCGATGGCATCGCCAGTACACCGGAGAAAATGGAAGCCTACTTGGAAACAGCCCGCACTAAGGCGGTTCTGGTGAATGCAATGATCGATGATCTGCTCTTATATTCGAAGCTGGATTTGAACCAGCTCCCCTATCACTTTGAAAAAATCGATCTGGCCCGCTATGTGGAAGATGGTGTGGCGGATTACCAATATGAATATAAACAAGCTCGTCTAGCCTTAGAGTTTAGGAATGAATTGAAGGGGCCCGTATCCGTCCTAATCGACCGCGAGAGGCTGTGGAGAGTGCTCCAAAACATCCTAGTCAATGCGAAGAGCTATATGGACAAGGCGGACGGAAGGGTGTCCGTCATTGTTAGAGAGACGCCGACTTCGGCGATCATCGAGATTAGGGACAATGGAGCCGGCATTCCGGAGGTCCACCTGCCCCACATTTTCGAGCGCTTTTATCGAGGGGATCCTTCTAGAAGCAATGCCGGAGGGAGCGGCTTGGGACTTGCCATTGCGAAGCAAATTGTGGAGGGGCACGACGGGAAAATATGGGCTACAAGCGTGGTTCAAGAAGGAACCCGGTTCATGATCTCTCTGAAGAAGTTATAGAAGGTTGGAGGCCGGTATGAAAAAGATATTGATTGTTGAGGATGACCCCAGTATTGCCCATCTCCAAAAGGATTACCTCGAGCTGAGTCAGTATTCGGTGAAGATCGTAAACAGCGGCTCCGAGGCGCTCAAGGTGCTGAGGAATGACGAGATGGATCTGGTGCTGCTGGACATTATGCTGCCGGATATCGACGGGTTTGAAGTGCTCCGAACGATCCGCGAGCGGGCTGACATCCCTGTGCTGCTGGTCTCTGCCAGGGCGGAGGAGATATATAAGATCAACGGACTTGGGCTCGGTGCGGACGATTACATCACCAAGCCGTTCAGCTCCGGAGAGCTGGTAGCCCGGGTCAGTGCGCATTTGAAAAAGTTCGAGCGGATGAAGGAGCGCTTCGGCCAGAATGAGGGAAGCCGGCTAATCGTCCGAGGGCTCGAGCTTCAGAAGGACTCCCGTCGTGTGTTCGTTAATGGGAACGAGGTCATGCTCGCTCAGAAGGAATTCGACCTGCTGTTATTTTTGCTCCAAAATGCTAACCGGGTATTTGGGAAGGAAGAGCTGTTCGAACGGATCTGGGGGATGGATGCGATCAGTGATGCTTCTACGGTCACGGTGCATATCGCAAGAATCCGGGAGAAGATTGAGGAAAATCCCTCCAAGCCTCAGTATATTGGAACGGTATGGGGATCAGGCTACCGATTTATGGTGTAAAGGGGGTAGAACCATGACGATGAATTTAGAAACGGTGATGCAGGAGCTTGAATCACTAGGCAAGGAGCGTACCAAGAAAATTTACATATCCAATGGTGCGCATGAACCGCTTTTTGGTGTCGCTACCGGAGAGATGAAGCCGATGGCCAAGCTAATCAAAATCAATCAGCCCTTAGCTGAACAGCTTTACAGCACAGGGAACTATGATGCTATGTACTTCGCCGGGATCATTGCCGACCCTAAAGCGATGACGGAAGCGGATTTTGAGCGTTGGATCGCCGGGGCTTATTTTTATATGCTGTCCGATTATGTGGTTGCAGTCACCTTGGCCGAAGCCGATATCGCACAGCAAGTTGCCGACAAATGGATCGCAAGCGGCGAGGAGCTGCGAATGTCAGCGGGATGGAGCTGTTACTGCTGGCTGCTCGGCAATCGCCCGGACCGTGAGTTTTCCGAGAGCAAACTAAGTACGATGCTGGACCATGTAGAAAAGACGATTCACGATGCCCCCGAACGAGCTAAATACGCCATGAACAACTTTATTTATACGGTTGCGGTATCCTATTCACCGCTGCATGATCAGGCCGTCGAGACCGCAAAGGCCGTCGGGCCAGTAGAAGTCAAACGAGACAAGAAAAAAAGCAGCTTCCTGAACGCTTCCGACCATATTCAAAAGGCCGTAGATAAAGGGCAGCTTGGCTTCAAGCGTAAACATGTCAGATGTTAATTCAATCCCGCCAGAGTGGTGTAGAACCATTCGGCGGGATTTTTTTTTCGCTAAATACGGCTTTACAAAAGATTCATTTTGAATTGATTAAAATTTACCCTTCTTTTTACATTCGGTTTACATCCATGTCCTATTCTTTATGAAGAGAGATTATTCATACATAGGAAAGGTAGTGCACACGTGAAAAAAAATAAATTTATCCGCAAAGCGCTCGTTCCCGTTCTCGGCCTTACACTTCTGGCTCCCACCGTATTCCCAACCATGGCATCAGCGGCAGAAAGCGTTCAAGTCAAATCCGTCGAGTTCATCGGCATGCCGGCTCCATCTACTCCTGATGAAATGGCTAAGCTTTATACAACCGCTTCGCTCCAAGTTACGTATACAGACGGATCGGTCCGCTCCTTCCCGCTGCAATACAAAATGCTGTTCAAATCGACTGACAAAGTCGGCAGCATGATTGCCGGAGTATCCGTCGACGTGAAGGGCAACCCGATTGTCGATACGAGCGTGTCGGGCGCACCCGTGCCATTCGTTTCGGATGACCCGGATGCTAACTCCCTGATGAAAATCGAAGGCCAAGCACCGACCTCCAAGGGTGGCAATCCGCTGTCACTGGTTACGCATTATGAGTATGTTACCCTCAACAACGCGGGCAAATCGGCCTACGGTGTTGTACCGGCTTCGATGAGCCTGACGACGATCGACCAGAACAAGACCACCGGCGAGCTGGTCGCCACGGATTTGAAGAAAATCGATTTTTCCGGTGTAGACGGCCTGTGGATTCCCTGTAACGGCTCCCTGACGCCTTGGAACACACACCTTGGCTCCGAGGAATATGAGGCGGACGCACGCGCATTCGAAGCCGACCCGACTAAGTCGAGCGTTTACGTCAGTCCGTTCGCGAAAGCCTATTTCCAAGACGACAAAATGGCCGGCAACCCGTACGCATACGGCTATCTGCCGGAAGTAACAGTGAAAGCCGACGGCACAACCTCCGTTGTAAAGCACTACTCGATGGGCCGCTTCTCGCACGAGCTTGGCAAAGTGGCTCCAGACCAAAAAACAGTGTTTTACGGCGATGACGGCGGCAACACCATGCTCTTCATGTACGTAGCTGATAAATCTCAGGACCTCTCGTCGGGAACACTGTATGCGGCGAAGTTCAATCAAACAAGTGACACGAACGGCGGTGCCGGCTCCTTGCAGTGGATTAGCCTCGGACATGCAACGGATGCTGAGATCCAAGACTATGTCAACAAAGGTCTTAAATTCAGCGACATGTTCGAAACAGCGGATAAAGATACCGAAGGCTTCACCAAAATCAAGACGTACCCAAGCGGTAAAATCGAATGGCTGAAAGTAAAGCCAGGTATGGAAAAAGCGGCATCCTTCCTCGAATCCCGCCGTTATGCGGCTATGCTTGGCGCAACATCCGAGTGGAACAAGATGGAAGGCGTTACGGCCAACGCGAAGGACAAGAAGATTTATATCGCGATGTCGTATGTCGAGAAATCCATGGAAGCTGATACGAAGAATGCCGATCCGATCGACGAAATTCACGTGAATAAAGTTAGAGCCGGTGCCGTGTATCAGCTTGATCTCGCTGGGGGCGTGAAGGATTCCGCGGGCAATACGATCAACAGTGATTACGCAGCTTCGACCATGTCCGGCTTGGTCGTAGGTAAAGACCTTGCAAAAGCCGATTGGAAAGGCAATACGGCCGACGACAATGCGATCGGCAACCCGGATAACATCTCCTACTCCGAAGAGCTCCGCACGCTGTTCATCGGCGAAGACAGCGGTATGCATGCTAACAACTACGTCTGGGCCTACAATATTGACACGAAAAAGCTGTCTCGTATCTTGACAACCCCTGCAGGTGCGGAAGCGACCGGTCTTCAGTTCGTTGATAACTATAACGGTTTCCGCTATGTCATGAGCAATATCCAGCATCCGGGTGATGAAATGATTCTTTCGGACGCGCTGAAGGCGCAGGTTTCCCCGCTGATTGACAAGTACTGGGATGGAAAGCGTTCCGGTGCGGTAGGCTACCTGAGCGGACTTCCGACCATGGACCAAATGCTCGCATGGAAGGATACGGACCAGTCGATGTCCCCACTGCGCAGCACGGCAGAAGTAAAGGGTGCGAAGGTCGCTTGGAATGACGCCGACCGCAGCATCACGATTACCAAAGGATCGAATACCTTGGTCGTGAAGCTCGGCGATTCCATGGCAAAGGTCAACGGGCAGGACGTGAAGCTGGCATCCCCGGCGAAGGTTGACAACGAATCAGCTGTGTTTCCAACGGCAACGCTGATGAATTTCTTGAACAAGTAATAGCGATTCACAAGGCATCTTGGGGAAAGACCGAGAAGAGCGGTGCTCCGTCTCTTCCGGTCTTTCTTTTTCTTACCTAAAATTAATGGAGGTATTTCTAGCATGAAACATGAAGGGGCGAGCGCATCCTCAGAAGCGGATGAAGGCGCACTTGCCATTACCGTCAACGGCAGGCTTGTCGACGGGCAAGCTTACCGCAGCAACGATTTGTCCGAGCTGTACGTTCCCCTCCGAAGCGTGGCTGAGGAGCTCGAGCGTTCACTGCCGACAACGTGGGCGATTGGATGCTCCACTGCCACATTCTAGATCATACGATGAACGGCGGCGAGCTGGCTTCGATGGCCCACGGTGAGATGGGCGGTCTAATGACGCTTGTGAAGGTGACTGAATAAAATCAATAAATTTTGCTTCCAGTGAAAAGAACGAACAAAAAAAGCACCATCAACCGATGGTGCTTTTTGGCGATTTTGTGCGTGCTCGTGGTCCGCCATTCATCTTTTCAGCGCACAGCCTACTGATTCTTGATTTGCGGAGCTTCGACAATAGCCTGGAGGCGCTCTTGCAGGTTCTCTGTACAGACACCGCCATGGAAAGCGATAACCGTGTTAAGTTCCAACGCTCGGAATTTGGCAATCGATTGCAGCGCGGTGGCTGGATCTGGGGTATGTACCGGATTAAACGACTGCAGCACGCCATTGTCTGCGGTGAGAGCATCCCCGGTTACCAGTGTTTTGCTCGGGATATGATACAGCGAAATATGATCCGGCGAGTGCCCCGGCGTAAACACAACTTGAATGCCCCCCGCATACGGGAGAACATCGCCATCATGCAGCACGACATCCACCTTCACGGGAGGAGCGAGCTTCTTGCTCTTGACGAGCGGCTCTTCTCCGGCCAAGTACGGCACGGCGACCTCATGAGCGAGCACCTGCACCTGATCTCCAAAAGCCTGAACCAGCTCCGGTAGGCTGCCGATATGATCCATATCCTGATGGGTAATGATGATTTTGGTCAGCTTCTCAAAAGGAACCTGTGCCTCTTGAAACGCGTCGCGAATGGTCTCCAATTGGCCGGGAATGCCGGTGTCGACGAGAATTACATCTTGATCATCCCACAGTACGGTCGGATGAATAACAAAGGGATTGCCTCGTACTTCTAAATTCAGTTGAAGAGCTTTGATGCCTGTGCTGGATGGAGCCACTGCGAACACCGCCTTATTGAGAAATAGGGTACGTCTTCATTATTCAACAGCAGCGGCAGGAAATGCAAATTTAGGAAGGCTTGGGGGCTGCTTCGCTGTACCGGGCCGTGCTGTCCCGAATGACGAGCTCCGGCTTTTTTGGCATCTCCGGGGTGACCGGCTTGCCCTCGATCCGCTGCAGCAGCAGGTCAACCAGCTTGGCGCTGGACCATGCCAGATCGTAGCTGACATTCGTCAGGTTCGGCCGCAAGCTGCGGAAAAACTCCGACGGGCCAAAGCCGATGACGGACAGATCCTGCGGCACGCGGATGCCGTGATCGAAGAAGTAATTCAGGGCAGCGACCGTCGTGATTTCGTTGGAAATCATCAGTGCCGTCGGCCGATCCGTCTGGAACAGCTTGTGAATGCCGTTGTAGCTTTCGTCCATTTGGCCGGGAATTTTGACGATCATCTCTTCCTGAAACGGGACGCCATACTGCTTCAACGCTTTCTGGAAGCCGCGGATGCGGTCCGCGTTGAACGGCAGATAGCCTCCCTTGACACTACCGACCACAAACCGAATGTGCTTATGGTTCAAATCCAGCAAATATTTGCCCGCAATATACCCGCCTTCCACATCGTCAGAGGAAACGTAGTAGCGGTCCTGTGGGTTGTCCGAGTACTTCATGTTGTAGACGTAAGGAATGTCTGCTTCTTCCAGCATGGCGGTGAGGGTATCGTTCTGCGAAGGACTAAAGATAATGAAGCCGTCCGCCACCTGATTTTTGATCACCTCGAAATACGACTCCGAGTCTGCAGTGGCCGCTGTAATCAGCAAAATATTATAGCCTTCCTTGTGTGCCTTCTCCGTCAAAGCTTTGAATTGAGCTTGAAATCCGGCGTTAAACATGATGTTGCTTATATGGGATTGCCCGATGACGAGGCCTAGGATGTAGCTTTTGCCGGATTTGAAGATCCGGGCGGTCTTGCTTGGAATATATCCGAGGCGCTCGATGGCATCGAGTACTTTTTGCCTGGTGCGCGGTTTCACGAGTGTAGATTCGTTCAAGACCCGGGATACGGTGGAGGTGGTTACCTTCGCTTCTTGGGCGACGTCGCGGATTGTGGGCTTTTTGATCTGCCTCACCCCTTAAAACAATATAAGAAACTTAAAATGTAAACGATATCATTATACCAGATATTTTCAATTTTAAACACCTTCTTTTAGCGTTACAAACGGCAATAAATCGAGTTGACAATCCACAAAAGTAGTAATAATATGGTTATGGAAGGGCTTACAAGGACGTGTATAGAAAAATGGCAACGATACCATTTTTGAATCATAGAGAGGGGTATGATGAACATGCAACCTGCTCCAATGATTGAACCAGTGAAGAAGTACTTTGGTTACAAACCCGTCGTTACACAGCAAAAGTCCATTGAATCCAATCTGTCGCTTGAATATGCTCATGTCATCGAGCTGGAGGAGAAGCTGTGCCATACGGTGATGAAATGCACACCCAGAAGGCTGCAGGAAACGATGGACTTCATTGACGCCACGCTCGACTTCGTCCCATCGGCCGATACGGTAACTGCAAGACGCGTGTATTTGCACCTGATTCATGCGCTTCTTCGAACGGTTTACAAGTCGGGAGTATCGCTAGGCGATGTGCTTAGCCATCATGCAGACTATCATGCCAGCATCGAGCAGGCGGAGACCAAGCAAGAGATTCATGCTTTTGTTGGAGACCTGTGCGCAACGATCGGCCGGTATATGATGGGGCTGCGCATGGACAAAAATCATCGCATCGTCTGGGAGGTCAAAGCCTACATCGAGGCGCATTTCAACGTCGATTTCGGCTTGGAGCAGCTATCGGAGCGGATGAACTGCTCGGCCACGTACATTAACCGGCTGCTAAAGCAGCATACGGGCAGCACGTTCTACAACCTGCTCACTGAAAAGCGCATCGCCTGCTCTAAGCAGCTGCTCACCTTAAACGACTGGACCATTAATCAGATCAGCAGCGAGGTGGGCTACAACAATGTGCACAGCTTCATCCGTGCTTTTAAGCGCAGCGAGGGCCTTACGCCGGGACAATTCCGTGATCTTATGGTCGGTCCAGACGCGCTGTATGCCGAATAAACCCCAGCCCCAAAACCAAAAACTCCGTATGCAGCAGCCGGTAGTTAAGCTTCCCCGGCCCATGCCATACGGAGTTTTCAGTCAGTCCTTATCTCCTCTATTTGTGCTGCTGCGCCCGGCATCAGTGCTGAACATTCCGCGCCGTACTGTCTCTAATAATCAATTCGGGTTTTTTCGGCCGTTCCGGTGTAATCGGTTGGCCCTCGATCCGCTGCAGAAGCAGATCGACCTGCTTGTTGCTGGACCAGGCGATGTCATAGCTGACATTCGTTAGATTAGGTCGCAAATGGCGGAAAAATTCCGATGGCCCAAAGCCGATCACCGAAACGTCCTGGGGCACCCGAATGCCATGATCGTGAAAATAATTTAGGGCCGCCACCGTCGTAGTTTCGTTGGAAATCAGCAGAGCGGTCGGCCGCCTCGTTTGAAACATGTGATGAAACATGGTATAGCTTTCTTCCATCTGTCCCGGCACAGAAACAATCATTTCCTCGCGAAAAGCGATGCCGTATTCGGCCAAGGCCCGTTTAAAGCCGACAATTCGATCCACATTGAACGGCATGAAGTTCCCTTTTACAATCCCCACAATAAAACGAATTTCGGTGTGATTCAAATCCAGCAAATACTTGGCTGCAATGTAGCCCCCCTCAACATCATCGGAGGACACGTAGTAACAGTCTTCCGGCCGGTTCGAATATTTCATGTTATACACGTAAGGAATGCCCGCCTCCTCCAATAAGGGAGTCAAGGCTTCGTTCACCGATGGACTCAAGATAATGAAGCCGTCCGCTACCTGGTCCTTAATCACTTCAAAGTAGGAACGGCCCTCGGCATCGGCGGAAGTAATGATGAGAATGTTGTAGCCCTCGCTATGCGCCTTCTCCGTCAACGCCTTGAAGCGGGACTGGAAGCCCGCGTTAAAAGCGAGCTCACTAATATGCTGCGTGCTGATGACGAGCCCCAGAATATGGCTTCGCCCGGACTTGAAGACGCGCGCCGTTTTATTCGGGATATACCCAAGGCTTTGGACGGCATCCAGCACCCGCTGCCTGGTTCTCGGCTTGACGAGGCTGGAGTCGTTCATTACGCGGGAGACCGTCGAAGTCGTTACATTGGCGCGCTGGGCTACATCATGAATGTTCGGCTTTTTGATCGTGCTTCGCCTCCTCGGGCGATAGCGACGCGTGCTGAAGCTTGGCGAACAGGTCGATGTACACCTCGCTTCGATCAATGTCGATCGCTTCTTTATAGAAATGGCGCGAGTCGTCGAACGAATACGTGAACCCTGGATTGAGAATCGGGGCTCTGCGCACCGAAGAAGGCACCCAATTTTCGCTGATCAGCCAAGCAATGGCGGACACATCCCACAGCACCTTGGACCAGCCCGGACGGTTCTGGCCGAATCGCGCGAACCGACCGCGAATCATGTCGCTGAAGTAAGTGCCGAGCCGATTGCGCCCGCGCAGGCACGCATCAATCTCATACGGCGTGGTCAACAGATGGGACGCTACCCCATGACACGGCAGTATAACGAGCGGAACACCGCAGTCGAAAATGAGCGAGGAGGCATGGTAGTCCTGCGAGACGTTGAATATTTTTTGCGTAGGCCAGGTGTAGCTGTTCGGTCCGAGCCATACCACGACCAGGTTGCGGATGATCTCCGGGCATTTGGCGATCGCCGAGGCGACATTCGTGATCGCGCCGATGGCCACCACGTACACCGGCTCAGGCGAAGTCAGCGCCAGTTCAATGATTTTATCCGCGGCCTCGCTCGGCACAGGCTCACCGGGGCTGCTCATGTACTGCGTGGAGCCACGGTAGACCGGCGGTGTATGCTCAGGATCCAGCTCCATCAAACCAAAGATGTTCATAATTTCATTGTAGCTCTTCTCCATGCCATCGGCCGGACTGACCGAGTTCCAATTGTAGAAGGGCGCCGCCGTCACGGCCAGAAGCTCCAGCTTCTCCGGGGACAGCAAGGAGTAGGCTAACGCAAATTGATCATCCACTTCGTTGAAGGTGTCGGTATCGAGCACCATGCGGACCCGGCCTTTCGGATGTGCGAGTCGCTGCAGCATGGTGGCGTCGTCCAGCTTGGGCCATTTTGAATCGGTCATGATCGTTTCATCCTCCTGGAATACCCATGAATTGTAAATCCAAATACAAACTGATTATAGGCGAGCCGCCGGAGGCGCCGAAATAGTCAATTATCGAACCGAAGCCGGATGCGGGAATTGCACATTTGTTTCAGAATTGCACAAGGAGGCAAGCAAACTGTGTATATACGTCAGCGCTGAACGGGAGCTAAGATTAAGCTATCAAACGTGAATCGTGAGGTGCTGGTATGAGAGAAAAACTGGCGTCGCTGCCCGGAAGCTCCGCTAATCCGACAGTAGCCTTGGCCTTTGCCAAGCTGCTGAAAACGGTCATCCGCTATAAGTATTTCTATTTGATGCTCGTTCCCGGTCTACTGTATATAGCGATTTTCCATTATGCCCCGATGTTCGGACTGGTGATCGCCTTCCAAGACTATAAGGTGTTCAAAGGCGTGACGGGGAGCGCGTTTGTCGGCTTCGATAATTTCGTGTACTTGTTTAAGGCCCCTCAATTCCTGACCGCGATGAAAAATACGTTTATTATCGCAGCGTACAAAATCATCTTCGGCTTTCCGGTTCCCATCCTGCTGGCGCTTCTGATCAACGAGGTTCGCTTCCTGATCTTTAAGCGGAGCGTGCAGACGATTCTGTACTTGCCTCACTTTTTGTCCTGGATCGTCATGTCCGGTTTGCTGTTCAACTTCCTCACCGAGCAAGGCCCGATCAACAAGCTGATCAAGCTGACAGGGCAGAAGGCGATCTTCTTTTTCAGTGATGAAATCTACTTCCGAACCATTCTGGTGCTCTCCGATATCTGGAAGGAAATGGGCTGGAACGCCATCATCTATCTGGCTGCTTTAACGGTCGTATCCCATGAAATGTACGAGGCGGCCAAAATCGACGGCGCAACTCGGCTGCAATGCATGCTGAGAATTTCACTGCCAAGCATTATGCCGGTCATCATGATCATGCTGCTGCTGCGGATGGGGAGCATTCTCAACGTCGGCTTCGAGCAGGTGTTCAACTTATACAACCCGATGCTGTACGGCGTGGGCGATATCATTGATACGTATGTGTACCGAATCGGCGTGCTCGAGAACAAATTCCACCTTTCGGCCGCAGCCGGCATGTTCAAATCCGTCATCGCCTGCATCATGGTCATCACCACCTATTACTTCCTGGAAAAAGTGGAGGAAAAATGATGAAGCCAACCTCTTCGCAGCCTGCAGCGCAGCGCAAAAAGTCCGTGCTCGACGCGGACCGATGGTTTGGAGCCGTCAACATTACGCTGTTAACGGTCGTTACCATAGTCACGCTGCTGCCTGTCATCGCCGTCCTGCTCAGCTCCATCACGCCGATGGATGATGTCATTAAGCAGCCGAGCGCTTTTATCGTCATCCCGACTAGCCTCACCTTCGAATACTACGAGTGGCTGTTTCGAAGCGGCTCGCGGATCATCGACGCCTACACGATTACAATCGTCCGAACGATTGTAGGTACGGCGCTTAGTCTCACCCTCACCGTGCTGACGGCCTATCCGCTGTCCAAAAAGTTTCTACCAGGGCGAGGCGGCGTAATGTCGATCTTTTTCTTCACGATGCTGTTTTCCGGCGGGATGATTCCTACCTTCCTGGTAGTCAATGGCCTGCATCTCACCAACACTTTCTGGGCGCTCATTATTCCCAGCGCGCTTAGCGTATACAACTTGATCATTATGCGCACCTTTTTCCAGACGATCCCGGTTGAACTGGAAGAATCTGCGGTGATCGACGGCGCTTCCGAAATGACCACGCTGCTCAAAATTATGCTGCCGGTCTCGCTGCCGTCCCTGGCTACCATCAGCTTGTTTTATGCGGTGTTTCACTGGAATGCGTTTTTCGACGCGGTGCTCTACATCACCGACCGGAAGCTGTGGCCGCTGCAGCTCATTCTCAGGGACATTTTGGTCAAAAACGATATCGGCGATCTCGCCCTCGGCGGTTCGCTTACGGATATCCGGCCGCCCAGCTCGGTGCTTATCAATACGACCATTGTGGTCGCTGTTCTGCCGATTATGTGCGTCTATCCGTTTTTGCAGCGGTACTTTGTGCAGGGCATGATGGTCGGCTCCATCAAGGGCTAATCCGCTTTCGCCACCCACCGGCAAACCCCGCCCCATGGCAGGTTTGTAATAGATGATCAAACTTATGGGAGGTTATGGTCAAATGAATGGAAAGCAGAAAATCAGCTTAGGCTTGTCCGCAGCACTGCTTCTGTCCGTGGTCACCGCATGCAGCAAGAACGATCCACCCCCGCCTGCGGCAAACGGTGCCAATGACACCGGGCCTATCAAGCTGCTCTATACCAAGGGCGGCTTCGAGAAGGCGCCGGACGGCAATCCGATTAAAGACGCGATAGAGAAAGGCTCGGGCGTGAAGTTTGACATGGTTTCGCCGCCATCCGCCAACTACGCGGATCAAGTGCCGGTCATTCTGGCGTCCAACGATAAGCCGGACGTCGCGGTGATGCCTACGAGCCAGGCGGTCTTTGATTATGCGAAGCAGGGCGCGCTGCTGGATTTGAAGCCGTACCTGAAGCTGATGCCGGATGTGGAGAAGTCGGTTCCCAAGGAAGCGCTGGACTATTTTACGGTGGACGGCAAGCTGTGGGCCATTCCGATCTGGACCAGCCCATATCGCTATAATTTCGTCATGCGGGGCGACTGGCTAAAAAAGCTGAACCTGCAGGTGCCAAAAACGCTGGATGAGCTGCACAACGTGCTGGTCGCGTTTACCGAGAAGGATCCCGACGGCAACGGCGTAAAGGATACGTACGGTTTTAGCGGGCTGGGACTCGATTCGCTCGACGGCATCTTCGGTGCGTTCGGGGTGGTGGCCGGCGACGCTCCATGGGTGACGCCGACGAAGGCAAGCGTCTATTTCACGGAGCAGAATGGCAAGCTGATTCCGCAAACGACGCGTCCAGAAGCCAAGGAAGCCTTGACCGTGCTTGCCAAGTGGTACCAAGAGGGACTCATCGATCCGGAGATGTTCACCCAAACCTCTGCCGTGCGGGATGAGAAGTTTGTGAAAAACCGGTATGGCGTCTCTGCCAACTGGTGGACCTGGGAGTCCAACCAAGAGGTAACGATGAAGAAGTCGGATCCGAACGTCCAGCTGCTTCGTATTGCTCCTCCGATCGGGCCTCGCGGGGAGTCGGGGATGCGCGGTACACCGCTCGTAGCACGAGGAGTCGTCGTTCTGGGGAATACGAAGCATCCGGAGGCGGCGGCCAAGTTCATGAACTATTTCAACTCCGATGAAGGTGGAATGAATACTTACACAGGCATCGAAGGCATTCAGTGGGAGAAGAAGGACGGCAAAATTTACACGACACCGCAGTTTGATAAAGACAGCAAATGGATTCAATGGTACTCGTTGTTTGAGAACGAAGCCCCGCTGCTGAAGGTGGAAACGTATGCCGTACAGTCCCGCCGGGATGCGTTTAATTGGAAGGTCATTAAAAATGCCGCCGACCTGATGAACACGCAGGCTGAGCTCAAGTATTCCGCCGATTTACGCGGACTGACTGCCGACTATTATGCTCGTTTCATCACCGGCAAAACCCCGCTCAGCGACTTCGACAAATACGTGCAGGAGTTCAACAAGCGTGGCGGTCAAGAGTGGACGGATGAGGTCAACAAAATTTATCAAGAGCGAAAAGCGAAAAAGTAGCTCGCGTTCTAGATCAACTTCAGTCGAATCGCTAAAGGAGCGGTAAGCATGGTGTTTCAAACCCAGAGCAAAGCTGCGGATTCCCGCTCACCGCGAACCTACACAGCAGAAGCGACGGAAGCCGCATTCTTGCTAGGAGGGATCGGCACCGGGAATGTATCCCTTGGAAGCCGAGGGGAATTCCGCGACTGGGAGCTGTTCAATCATCCCGATAAAGGGATGCAGTACCCCAACTCCTATTTCGCCATCTGGGCGAAGAAGGAAGGGGAGCCGCCGATGGCTAAGGTGCTGCAGTCGCAATTCAAGCCGCCGCACAGCCGGTCGCAAGGGTATTCACCGTATGCAGGCGGAGGCCTGCCAAGAATGGAAGCATCTCGCATGACAGGCGAGTATCCGATCTGCCGCATTGCGTTCGAGGACGATCACTTGCCGGTGCAGGTGGAGCTGGAGGCCTACACGCCCTTCATTCCACTCAACGCTGACGATTCCGGGATTCCCGGCGCTATTCTGACCTACCGGGTCCAGAATGTCTCGGATCGGTCCGTCGACGTGACCGTGGCAGGGTCGTTGATTAATCCGGTCGGCGGAATCGGGTTTAACGCTTTTGGCGGCATGGAGCTGCCAAACGCCGGGCGGAATGTGAATGACCTCGTGCAGGGGGATGGGTTCAGCGGATTGTATCTGCATTCGCTCAAGCATGAGGTGTCGAGCTTGCTCTACGGAAATTTGTCGCTGGTAACCACGAACCCGAATGTGACGTACAAAAGGGTATGGCTGCGGGGCGCTCATTTCGATTATTTGCAGGAGTTCTGGGATGATTTTGCTGAGGATGGCCGCCTGAACGATCTGGGCTATGACTCTCCCTCTGACGAGCATAAGACGGATACCGGCACGCTTGGTGTTTACGAAACGCTGGCTCCAGGGGAAACGAAGCCGTTTCAATTCATCCTGTCGTGGTATTTTCCGAATCGGATTAACGGATGGGGCGAGCAGTTCCGGGTACGGGCCGAGGGCCGGGAAACCACGCAAAATTACTACGCCAACCGCTTTGACAGCTCATGGTCAGCTGCAGCGTTTATCGCGAGGAACCTGGAACGACTCGAACGGGAGACGTATTTGTTCCGGGATGCCCTGTTCAGCAGTACGCTGCCCGAGGAAGTGCTGGACGCAATTTCCGCGAACATCACCGTGCTTCGGAGTCCTACCTGCTTCCGACTACAGGACGGTAAGTTTTTCGGCTTCGAGGGCAGCCTGAACCGGCTGGGCAGCTGCGACGGGACCTGCACCCACGTGTGGAACTACGCGCAGACGGCAGCGTTTCTGTTCCCTGAGCTGGAGCGTAGCATGAGGCGGACCGAGTTTTTGCAGGAGCTGCACGAAGACGGCAAGATGAACTACCGCGCAACAAGGGTGTTCGAGTCTGTATTTGTCTGGCCGGGCAATATCATTGCTCCCGGTGCAGCGGATGGGCAGATGGGCGCGATCATGCGGGTGTTCCGGGAATGGAAGCTGAGCGGGGACGATGATTTTTTGCAGGAGCTGTGGCCTTCCGTTCAGAAAGCGCTGGCTTATGGTCTTACACATTGGGACACCGATGGAGACTACGTCTTCGATGGCGAGCAGCATAACACGTACGATATCGATTTTCATGGTCCGAACTCGCTGACAGGGATTTTATTTCTGGGAGCTCTGAGAGCAGCAGAGGAGATGGCAGCGTACCTCGGGGAAGACAGCAAAGCTGTGTGCTACCGGGAATTGTATGAGCAAAGCGCCGCCCGTCTCGATGAGCTGATGTGGAACGGCGAGTATTACGTGCAAAAGGTCGACGACGTCGATCAGCATAAGCACCAGCTTGGGCGGGGATGCTTGTCCGATCAGCTGCTGGGCCAGCAATTCGCTCATTTATATGGGCTTGGTTATTTGCTCCCGCGGGATAAGATTCGCAGTGCCTTGAGCGCCGTATACCGGTACAATTTTCGCGACGAATTTTATTCGCACACCAACTGCCAGCGCGTCTATGCCTTGAATGATGAGCAAGGCTTGCTGCTGTGCTCCTGGCCGCAGGGAGGACGTCCGAAGCTGCCGTTTGTGTACTCGGATGAGGTGTGGACCGGGATTGAATACCAGGTGGCGACGCACTTGATCTATGAAGGCTTCATAAATGAGGGGCTGAAGCTGGTGAAGGCGATTCGCGACCGTTACGACGGCGTGCGGCGCAGCCCGTGGAACGAAGTGGAATGCGGTCATCATTATGTCCGGTCCATGGCTAGCTGGGGATTGCTCCTTGCGTTAAGCGGCTTCAAGTTTGATCTGGCACAAGGACGTATGGAGTTCGCGCCGGTGATCGATCAGGAGTGCTTTGCTGCCTTTTGGAGTACGGGCAAGGCATGGGGAACGTATCTGCAGCGCAAGAATCAGGCCGGGGAGCTGGAGGCAGAGGTCAACGTGCTGTATGGCGACGCTGCGGGAATGAAGGTGTGCGCTTGCGGCAAGGAATGGATACTTTAATTTACGCAAAAATGGCATCGATGCCATTTTTATAAAGAACACATGAGGAGAGAGCAAACGATGAGTGAACAAGTCAGCTTAAAGGACAAATTTTACGGATGTATTGCGGGAGTGCATATCGGTTCTGCGATGGGTGCGCCAGTAGAAGGCTGGGATTTTGAACGCACAGAAACAACCTACGGTATTTTGGATAAGCTGGTTTCTTACGAGCATTTCAACAACGGCTGGGTGCGCGAAGCGGGGACGACCGAAGACGGCGTCGAGCGGCAGAAGCTGATGATCTCCGCCATTATCGAGAAGCAGGATCGCGTGACAGCCGAGGATGTGCGCAGACAGTGGGTGGCCAAGATCAAGCCGGAATCGGCCGGTATGATTTCCGAGCCGTTCGAAGCGGTGCTGCTCGCGATGGCGAAAAGCGGCATCCCGGCCCGGGATATCGGCAAATATTGCGATTATGCCGGTCTGAACAGCTTCTCCCGCTCGTGCCACCCGATTGGCTTAATTAACGCGGGCGATGTCGAGAATGCGATTAACGATGTCAACGAAGTCGGACAGCTGTATCAAACGACGAATGGCCGGGGGTTAAAATGGGCTTGCGTGACGGCCACGGCAATTGCAACGGCTACGAAGGCAAATGCGACCGTCGATAGCGTGATCGGGGCCATCTATAATTACTGCGACCCGGATATAGTCGTGCGGGAGATTGACCGTGAGCTGAAGCGTACGCAAAATATCTCCGACATCCGCGAATTGCGTAAGACGTTATATCAGTCGTACAGCATTCGAGGGATTCCTTATGAAGTGAGCTATGCTAACGAAGTGGTAACGAAGGCCATCTGCATCTTCCGGATGGTTCAAGGCAATGTTAAGGACGCTTTGATTACCGCGACCAACATGGGAAGAGACACCGACTGCGTGACGGCAGTAGCGGCAGGCATCTCCGGTGCGCTAAGCGGGACGAAGCAGATTCCCGAGGAGTGGATCAAGCAGGTGGATTATGCCACTTCACTGCATGTTGTAAGCAACTCCCACCGTACGATGAAGGAGCATGCGGAGGGGCTGTATCAAGCCTATCATTCCCGATTGCTCAAATTGAAGGCGTATTCCGAGCAAATGGCAGCAATTTAACAAACGTAAAAAAACTAACCATACGAGGAGAGTTTGAGCATGAGCCAGAACATCAGTCTGAAGGATAAATTTTACGGCTGCATCGCCGGTGTTTATGTGGGGGCAGCAATGGGCGCACCAGTTAAGGGCTTGAGCCATCAGGAAATTGAAGCGAAGTACGGCGTCTTGGATCGGCTCTTGTCCTACGAACGTAACAACAGCGGTTGGGTGCGTGAGAAGGGGACGACGGAGGACGGAGTCGAGCGGCACAAGCTGATGGCGACAGCGATTATCGAAAAGCAGGATCGCGTCAATGCGGAGGATATTCGCGCGATCTGGGTTCGAGACATTCGGGCGGAAGCGGCAGGAACGATCGCGGAGCCATTCGAGACGACTCTGCTCGGGGTAGCAAAAAGCGGCATTCCAGCGCGGGACCTCGGCAAGTACTGCGACTACGCGGGACTGAGCACGGCCTCTGGTTCCTGCCAGCCGATCGGCCTCATCAATGCGGGCGATGTACGCAATGCCGTGGCCGATGCGTTTGAGATCGGGCAGCTGTATCAAGCGTCGAAGAGCTATGCGGTGCGCTGGGCAGGCGTTTCCGCTGCGGCGATCGCTTCGGCAACCAAGCCGGGGGCCACGGTGGACAGCGTGATCGGCGATATTTTCCGCTATTGCGATTACTCCGATCTGGCCGCCAAAATCGACGGGACCAAGTACGGCTATCTGCGCGATAATGTCATTCAAGAGCTGGATTCGGGCCTCAAGCGCACGGTGCACTGCCAGGATTTCCGCGAATTACGCGAAGCCTTCGATAAAATCTATTACGGCTGCGGCGTGCCGTATTGCAACAGCTTTGCCAACGAAGCACTGACGAAGGCCCTCTGCATCCTTAGATTGGTCAAAGGCAACGTGCATGATGCGATCCTGGCGGGCGTAAATATGGGAAGAGATACCGACTCCGTAGCCTCCATCGCCGGTGGATTGGCTGGAGCGCTGAGCGGCTCAGCGACTTTGCCCGAGGAGCTGATTCAACAGGTAGATCAGGCGACGGCCCTGAACCCGTACACGAATCAGCAGCTTACGATCCGTCAGCAAGCCGACGGTCTGTATCAAGCGTTCCACGCACGTCTGCAAAAAATCAACACGTTTACCGAGACCATGCTCGCGACCAGCTAAGCTAAAGGCTGAGAGGATGGCTGAGATCGTACACCGGGAGGAACCTATTCATGACCAAATATAAAGTCGGGATTATCGGTCTCGGCGAAGTCGCTCAAATCATTCATCTGCCGGTCCTCGAAAGCTTGTCCGATCGGTTCGAGGTGACTGCGATCTGCGATATTTCGCCGAAGCTGCTGGAGGTTATAGGCGACAGGTATCGTGTGCCGGTGCAGCGCCGATTTACGAATGCCGCTGAGCTGACGAGCCTGGCAGAGCTGGACGCCGTCCTGATCTGCAACAGCGACGAATACCATGCCGAATGTGTCATTTCGGCGCTTCAGAACCGAAAACATGTGCTTATTGAGAAGCCGATGTGCCTCACGATGCAGGAAGCCGACGAGATCATCCGGGTTCGCGATGAGATGGGCATGAAGGTGATGGTCGGTTACATGCGCCGGTATGCTCCGGCGTTTGTGCAGATGGCGGAGGAAGTCAAGCGCTTAAGCAAAATCAACTATGTGCGGGTCCGCGATTTGATCGGCGGCAACCATCTGTTCATCAATCAATCGAGTAACGTGTACCGGTTCGACGATATTCCCGAGCACGCCAAGCTCGACCGGACGGAACGTGCCGCCAGGTTGGTGGAGGAAGCGATCGGCGAGGACGCGTCCACGGACCTGAAGTCCGCCTACCGGCTGCTATGCGGGCTCGGAAGCCATGATTTATCTGCGATGCGGGAGCTGATCGGCTTCCCTAAGCGGGTTATGGCTGCGACGCAGTGGAATCAGGGCCGGTTCATCAGCGCGATTTTGGAATATGACGGCTTTCGGGTCACGTATGAAACGGGGATCGACAGCAACCGTCTATTCGATGCCCACATTCAGGTGTACGGCAGCGATAAATCGCTGAAGGTGCAGTACAATACGCCATACATGCGACATCTGCCGACGACCCTTCACGTGAGTGCAACCGAAGGAGAAGCGTACGAGGAAAAAGTCATTCGTTCTACCTTCAAAGACCCGTATACGTGCCAGTTTGAGGCTTTTTATGACGTGCTCGCCCATGACCTTACGCCCAAAACGACGCCGGAGGATTCCAAGTCGGATCTGCAGTTATTCCGTATGCTGATCGAGGCGATGAAGGAAAGCGAGACGAGGAGGGAAGAGCGATGAGAATCGCGATCGGAAGCGATCATTGCGGCTATGAGATGAAGGTTGCGTTAAAGCCGCTGCTTGCGCAAATGGGAGTCGAAGCGGTCGATTTCGGCTGCCATTCGACGGAGCCGGTCGATTTTCCCGATGTGGCAAAAAAGGTTTGCGATGCGGTGCGCGAAAACTTGTTCGAGCGGGGCATTATGGTTTGCGGAACCGGCGTCGGGGCGGCCATTGCAGCCAATAAAATTCCGGGCATCCGCGCCTCGGTTTGCCATGACATTCATTCGGCACACCAATGCGTGGAGCACGATGATGTGAACATCATGTGCATCGGCGCTCAGATCATCGGCCCGTGGCTGGCGATCGATCTGGTCCGGGCCTTTCTGGACGCGAAGTTTAGCACGGAGGAGCATTTCCGCCGCCGGGTCGATAAGCTTCGATTATTGGAGCTGGAAGGCGCTAGGGAGCTCGTGAATGGCAGTTGAAGCTAATGAACGCGTGTGGCCCCGCATCGTGGTGGTCGGCAGCCTGAATCTGGATCTCGTGATGCAGGTGGAGGCGTTCCCAAAGGAAGGGGAAACGCTGTTCGGCAGCGGGCTGTCGGAGGTCGCAGGAGGCAAAGGCGCCAACCAAGCCGCAGCGGTCGGCAAGCTGGGCACGGCGGTGAGCCTGATCGGTAAGGTGGGCAGAGATGCGAGTGGAGACAAGTTGATCCACTCGCTGCAGCAGGCCGGGGTGGATACCTGCGCTCTGCTCCCCTCGGATCAGCCGACGGGACGGGCGCTCATTACCGTCAACGCATCCGGTCATAATTACATCGTTGTCATTCCCGGAGCCAATGCGGATCTGACACCCTTCGATATCGATGAGCAGCGACAGGTGATCGAGCACTGCGAGATGGTAGTGCTTCAGCTCGAAATCCCCATCGAAACGGTAGCCTATACTCTTCGTTTAGCGAAGCGGTTGGGCAAAACGACGATTTTAAATCCTGCACCGGCGCCTGCCCATCAGCTTAGCAGCGAGCTATTGCAGCTGGTCGACTTCCTCATCCCGAATGAGCATGAGCTGCAAAGCCTGACGGGGTTCCAAGCGGTGGCAGATCCGGCTTCGCTCGAAGTGGCGGCTCAATCGCTGCTTGAGCTCGGGGCGCAGGCGGTCCTTGTAACCTTAGGCGAAAAAGGCTGCTGCTATCTGGATCGGCAGCAGGTGAAAACGTATCCGGCACGCAAGGTTGAAGCGGTGGATACGACGGCTGCCGGTGACAGCTTTATCGCAGGCTTCGCGGTCAGCTACCTACAGCAGCGCGACCTTGATGCAGCCGTCGCTTACGCCCAGCAGGTCGCAGCCATCACGGTAACCCGGCATGGCGCACAAAGCTCGCTGCCTACTCGTGAAGAGGTGGAAGCGTTCGGTTAAATCATGGAGCAGCCCGTTGTACAGCGCAACGGGTTGTTTTATTTTAAAGGCCCGTGATCACGGAAGTGGTTGCGGGCTTTCATCATTTTCATTCAATCAAACAATTTGTTAATAATTTAACACTTTTAAGATGATTACCACATAATTTCTCTAACACGACCGGCTTAAGGGAATGCTGGGATAACGATCAAGAGCGATTTCATGGTACAATTACTAAACGATATGATAAAAAGCGAACCGACTCATGTGAGGAACGCCAGAGCTTAACGATTATGCTTGTAAATAATGTGGAAGGAGCCGCTGCCTTAGATGAGCCATCTCGTATTTTTCTTAGGTCCGGCCGGGGCGGGTAAAACCACACTCGCCCAAGCGGTAGCGAAGCGGCGCCGCGCCGCCTTCTTCGACATGGATACGCTGCTGCGGCCCGCGGCAGAGGCGATCATGACGCTGTCCGGGCTCGACCCGAACGATCGCGATTCCGCCGAGTACAAAGCGCGCTGCCGCGACCTGGGCTACCGCATCACAATGGACGCCGCGCTGGACAATGTGAAGCTGGAGCTGGACGCGATGGTCGTTGGCCCGTTCACGAAGGAGACCGATGACCCGCAGTGGCTGGAGCAAGAGCTGTCGCGGATCGGAGCGTCGCTGACGGAGGTGGAGGTCAAGGTCGTGTTCGTGCACTTAGCGAGCGATGAGCATTACCGCCAGCGTATTCAGGAACGGGGCTCCGCGCTGGATCTGTGGAAGCTCGACCACTGGAGTACGTTCAGCCGCTCGCTTGCGCTCCGCGAGATCCAGTGGAGCCTCCCCGCGGCGTCGGTTTTGTACTTCGACAACTCCGAGCCGCTAATCGACGCGAGACTAACCGAGGTCGAGCGGTTTAATTACGGCGGAGCGGAAGCTTAACGGAAACACAAAAAGGGTGATAAAGGAACACTCGTTCCTCTATCACCCTTTTTGTCGTACCCTTACTCGATCGCGACATTCTCCTGGTTCTGGTAAGCCCAGCCGTTGCCAATGACGCACCTGCGCTCCCCGGACCCATTCGGCCGGTTCGGCACCGAACGCGTCGGCTGGTTCGAAGTGGATACGCCTTGGACTTGGGCGATCTTGCAGTCGCTAGGCGGTCCGATGATCACCGTGCTCGTCAGGGGTGCGAGCACTTCTTTCAGCTTCGCCGTATCGAGGCAATACGTATATGCGATGACATTGGGAGGTGTTAACCGCAGCATGTCGGAGCCGAAGATGACGTCCGGTTGGGGGGCGTCGAAGATCGCAATCAGATGGGTATGATCTGCCTGCGCAACCTCATAATGCAGCCAGCCCTGAGGCGCCATCGCCACCTGACCGGCCTGAATCGGATAGTTGTTCAACGTATTCGTATACGGATTGATCACGGAGACGACCGCCGAGCCGGAAACGCAATACACCAGCTCATTGGAATTTTGATGAATGTGGGGCTCGACGACGTTGCCCGCGCTGAGATAAATATCCAGCAGTGAAGCATTCCCTATCGTATTGAGTTGCTGAATGCCCAGAACGTTAATGTAATTATTCGCATCCTTTTTGAAAAAGGGGCTAGTATTAACATCGAATGTGAATAGAGCGGACGGCGAAGCATAATTAAAACCCGGAGCCGGCATTTCGTATTCCTACCCTTCCCTGCTATAGGCATTTGATTGGATATCTTATGTAGATGCCCAAGTGAGAGTGCATGGTTTCGATCGTTTTTCCAAATTACTAGAACAAGAAAAGCAAGTTTTTCACGGTTCGGAGCAAGAATCCATATAGAACGCACATATCGCATCCTTTATAATAAGTCTTATGCATTCGGCACGTATGGCCAAATTTCGACGCTGCGTGTCGGATGCATAAGGACTCGATGTCTACATTCGTGAACGTAGCCCAAGGAGGAGCATGATATGAGCAAGAGCTGGTCCGTGGAGATGGCGGATTCCTTTATTCGAAAGTACCCGAAGGTTGCCGAGATGCCTCAGCACAAGAGAGTATCCTGGCATTATGAAAATGGCTGCGCTTTGACCGCCATGGAGCGGATGTGGAAGAAAACGGGCGATGAGCGCTATTTTAACTACATTAAAGAAAATATGGACATGTTCATCCGAGAGGATGGCACGATTACCACTTACAATTTGAATGAGTATAACGTAGACATGATCAACCAAGGCAAGACCCTGTTCCTGCTGTTTGAGCGCACCGGTGAAGAGAAGTACCGCAAGGCGATCGAGCTGCTCGTGACGCAATTGAAGGGACACCCGCGCACCAGCGAGGGCGGTCTGTGGCATAAAAAGATTTACCCGTTCCAAATGTGGCTCGACGGCGTATACATGACCTCGCCGCTCCTCGCGCAATATGCCGCGATGTTTAATGAGCCGCACTGGTTCGATGATGTAGCCAATGAAATTTTGCTGATGGAAAAAGTATCCCGCGACCCTGCGACCGGACTGCTGTACCACGGCTGGGACGAAAGCAAGGAAGAGCTTTGGGCCAATAAAGAAAACGGCTGCTCTCCGCATTTCTGGAGTCGTGCCGTGGGCTGGTACGTGATGGCGATCGTCGATGTGCTGGATTTCCTGCCGCTCGATCATCCGCAGCGCGGACAAATTATCGGCATTTTCTACCGCTTGACGGAAGCGCTCCTCAAGGTGCAGGACGAGGCCAGCGGCATGTGGTATCAGGTGCTGGATCAAGGCACGCGCGAAGGTAACTACCTGGAAGCGTCCGGCACGGCCATGTTTGCCTGCGCGATGGCCAAAGGCGCACGCCTCGGCTATTTGGGCGGCAATGCGCTCAAGGCTGCGCGTCGCGCACACCAAGGCTTGCTCGAGCGCTGCGTGGAAGCCGACGAGAACGGCAACCTGCGTTTGAACCATATTTGCAGTGTGGCCGGACTCGGCAACAAGCCGTATCGTGACGGCTCGTTCGCCTACTATATCAGCGAACCGACCCGTGCAGACGATCCGAAGGGCTCCGCGCCGTATATTATGGCCTGCATCGAGCTGGAAGCCATAGCCGAATAGGCTGAAGCTAATCGTTATGATGAACCCCCGTGCGGGGTTCTTTTCTTTTTTATGGACATAATAGCCAAATGTGAGATACGATATTCGGGGATTATAGTCAAGGATGACGGGTGTTTTTACATAGATAAGTAGAAGAAAGGGGGAGAATCGCGCTGTGCTCTGTGTGGTGCTGATCGATGACGAGGAAAGCGCACTGGATATATTGGAAATCTTGCTGCGGGAGCTCGGCAATGTCACGATTGTCGGCCGATACATGAGCCCGCTGCAAGCGCTCGAAGCGATGGAAACGTGGCAGGCGGATGCGGTGTTCCTAGATATCCAGATGCCTGGAATGATGGGGACGGAGGCGGCCCGGCGCATTATGGCGAAGCAGCCCGGTACGCAGATTATTTTTACCACCGCTTATTCCGAGTACGCAGTGGAAGCATTCGAGATCAACTCCGTGGATTACCTGTTGAAGCCATTTTCGAAGGAGCGTCTGCAGAAAGCGGTCTCCCGGCTGGTCCAGCTGGGCCTCGGCAGCCCCTCCACTGACGCTGGCAGCGAGGGATCGGCTTCGATTCAGTGCTTCGGAGGCTTCCTGATCCAGACAGAGAACGGACCGTTCACGTGGAAAACGAACAAAGAGAAGGAGCTCTGCGCCTTCTTAATGCTGCAAGGCGGCCACCAGCTGGAGGCCGATTCGATCATTGAAGCGATCTGGCCCGATTCCGAGCTGAAGAAGGCGCGTACCTACTTGTACACATGCCTTTCGTATTTGCGCAAAAGCCTTCAGGCTAACGGTGTGCCAGCAAGCGTAGACAAAATCGGCCGCGGATACATGATGGATCTCAGAGGGCTGAAGAGTGACGTAGACGAATTTATTGCCTTGACGGAAACGGCCTTTTCGGAGGAACGCTTGGAGGAGCGACAGTACGAAGCGATGAACGCTCTGTATAAAGGAGATTATTTGGACGGCTGCGATTTCGATTGGGCGATCTGGAAGCGGGAAGAGCTAAAGGCCAGGTATGCTGAGGTGCTGCGGATCCTGCATAAATCTTTTCTGCAAAAGGGGCAGCTGACGCTCGCGATCGATTGCTTGCAGCGCGTTCTGGCGCTTCTGCCGGATTCAGAGAAGGACGGCCGCGAATTGATTAAGCTGTTCGTCCACTTGGACGAGCGCAATGAAGCGCTCAAGGTGTTTCGGAACCTCGCGGCAGCCGTTAGGGTTCATCTGGGGGTGGAGCTGGAGGAAGCGACGCTTAAGCTGTATAACGTCCTCGTACCCAGCCCGGCCAGGAGAGAGACATGAGGCGGAGGCTTGCAGCCGTAGTCATTACGATCGTTATTTTAGCGTTGACTTACGGGCTTATGGTACAGTTCCTCTTCGCGAAGGATAAGAAGCTGCCGCTTGCAGGGGGCGGCCAAATGGATTTGACCGCGTGGCGTTTCGCGGGGGATGGGGTCATTCCATTGGATGGGGAATGGCAATTTTATCCGGACGAGCTGCTGAGCTCCGCGGCGATTCGGGATAGGGTAAACCGTGAGGGCGCCCCCGGGACGGCGACGATTCATGTGCCCGGTTCATGGTCGAAGCAGATGGAGACGCTGGGCAAGGCGACTTATCGATTGCAAGTCCGTGTAGGGGCAGGCGATGCCGGCAAAATTTTCGGCTTAAAGACGCTGTCCCTCCAAATGTCGAACCGTATTCTAGTCAACGGCATCGAAGTCGGCTCCAGCGGGATCGCAGCGGACAAGCTGATGTACCGAGCGGGCAATAAGCCGTATGTCAGCTATTTCACCTTGCAGCCGGGCTGGAATGAAATCGTCGTGCAAGTGGCTAACTACGATTTTCAGGCCAGCAGCGGGATTATGAATTCCATTTCCTTCGGATATTCGGACCAGATTTCTCGCTTGCGGGACAGCGGCATAATACATGATTTGATAACCATTGCTTGTTTTTTGATTATAGGGTTATACTTCATCGGCTTATATGCGCAGCGAAAAGAGGACCACTCGCTCCTTTATTTCGGCCTGGTGTGTCTGCTGCTTGCTACTTTTTCGTCAACGCGCGGTGAGCGGCTGCTGCTGATTTTGTTTGATTACGTACCTTATTGGCTTTATATCCGGCTTCAAGCCGTCTCGGTTTATGGGGTTAGCATCAGTTTTTTTCTCTATGTGTATACCGCATTTCGTCCTTATTGTTCCCAAAGGATGGTATATGCCGGTGTTGCCGTCGGCGTGTGCCTTACGGCTTGGGCGTTAGTTTTTATTGATTTTACCAACACGACTCCCATGCTTTTGATTACGACGGTCTACGGAACACTCCCCTATATGTATACGACCTATGTTCTGGTGCTGGCGGCCTTGCATCGTGCGGAGGGCAGCGTGTATTTAGTCATATCCGCCCTTGCCTTGAATCACTATTCCATGATCCAAAGCCTGAATGTGTATTCGAATGTGGCGTTGTATTCCACCGTGCCATTCGAGGTGTTCTTGGTGCTACTGATGCTCGCGCTGATGATGTCCCTCAGGTTCTCAAACGCGTTCAAGAAGGTGGAGCAGCTGTCGGTGCAATTAATGAATGTGGATAAACTGAAGGACGAGTTTCTGTTCAGGACATCCCATGAATTCAAAGCCCCGCTGCAAAGCGTCATTACGATCTCCCAATCGATGCTGGAGGACCCGCGTCATCCACTGGCGCCGGAGCAAAGCGAAAAGCTGGAGCTCGTGCTCAGCGTTACAAAGAAGCTCTCTCAGCTTGTCTTCGATATCCTCGACCTTTCAAAGCTCAAGCAGGGCGACCTGATGGTGAACCCAATAGCGGTGGACGTCCGCTCGACGGTGGAGATGGTGCTGCGGATTTTTTCGTATTTAACGGCGGGTAAAGACGTACAGCTTATTAACAGCGTCCCGGAGCAGTTGCCGAATGCACTGGCTGACGAGAACCGGTTTCGTCAAATTTTGAACAATTTGGTGGATAACGCGGTTAAGTACACCGATCGTGGTACTATTGAAGTTTTGGCAGTGGAGCAGGACGGATGGCTTGAAATTTCGGTCCAGGATACGGGCTCGGGGATTGCCCCTGATGAGCTTCAGCATATTTTTGAACCGTTTCAATCGTTCGAGTCCACTCCAGCCCATAGCTTCGGCCTGGGACTGTCGATCGTCAAGCAGCTGGTGGAGCTGCAGCATGGCCGCATTACTGTAGCCTCGGTGAAAGGGAAGGGCAGCGTGTTTACGTTCAGCCTTCCTGTTGCTGGACCTGCTGAGCGTGCGGAGCTCGGTACGGCCCATGCTCAGCTGAAGTATCAAGCCCCGGAGTATTCGTTTACTACACCTTATGTTTTGGGCAGCCATGCCGGAGAGCAAACGATTCTCATCGCCGACGATCACTACGCCAACCTGAAGATTCTCATCGATGCGCTGGAGCCGCTGGGCTATAACCTCATTGCGGTGCAAAACGGCTTCGAGGCCGTGGAGCAAATTGAGCAGTTGAACTCGATCGACCTGGTTATTCTTGACCTGATGATGCCCGGGATGTCGGGGTACGACGTTTGCAAGACGATTCGGCGGACGTACTCGCTGCTGGAGATGCCGGTGCTGATGGTCACGACGGCGGTGGAGCCTCAGGATAAGGTGGCGGCCTTTGAGGCGGGGGCCAATGACTTTTTGCCGAAGCCGTTCGATACGACCGAGCTGAAGGCGAGAGTCAAAGGCTTGCTGTTGATGAAGGACACGCTCGGCCAGGCGATCAAGATGGAGATGGCGTTTTTGCAGTCACAGATCAAGCCGCATTTTTTATACAATGTGCTGAACACAATTGTCGCCTTAAGCTATACCGATGAGGAAAAATCGCGGAAATTAACGATCGATTTGGCCGATTATATGCGCGGGAGCTTCCGGTTTAGCAATACGCAAAAGCGTACCTCGTTCGGACAAGAGCTCAGCTTGATCCGGTCTTACGTTGAGATTGAGCATGCGAGATTCAAAGACCGCTTGCGGGTCGAATATGACATCGAAGAATCAATGCAGGGTGTCAGCATCCCTCCGCTGCTCCTTCAGCCGCTGGTGGAAAATGCCATCCGGCACGGAATCGGAAGCCGGACCGAAGGCGGAACCGTCACGATCTCGGCGAGGGCGGAGGAGAACCACTATTGCTTCGAAATCGCGGACAATGGTGTCGGGATCGAGCCCGAGCGGCTGCAGCAGCTGCTTCGGCAGGAGTCAGGAACGACGTACGGCGTCGGATTGAGGAACATTATGAAACGGTTGAAGTATGAGTATAATACGGAGCTGCGAATGGAGAGCTTACCAGCAATTGGGACCAGAGTCATTGTTCAAATTCCACTGTGAGGGACAACGTTTCATTAGACGATCATTTTCTCGTATTAAGGCGAGGGAGTGGTCGTTATTTTTTTTGTCTTTATATGCCGAAAGACCCAAAGTTTTTAAGGTTTCTTTAAGGTATTTTGTCGTATGATAGGACGAGGTGTGTAGAATTCGACAAAAAATATTGGGGAAATGGGAGGGACGGATTAGGGGATATTTCCATTTTACAGAGTAGTTCCATAGAACTACTCTATTTCTGACAGATCATCTGCGAATTTTTCGGAATAAAAGGTTATCAATGGAGGTTGAGTGAATGGGTAGGCACAAGACTGCGATGCCATGGGTCGCAAAGCTGTTGATTTTATGTATGGTCGTTACACTGATGCCGTTCTGGCCTTCGCAGACGGTCCAAGCGGCCAGCGATTGTAATGGGAATGACCATGAGGTGCGTTTTGGCGCGGGCACGAGAATTGGGAATTTGTCCTGCAGCGCAGACAATGCGTTTCAAAATTTTTATAACAACATGACGCCTGGCTTCGTTCAAACGGAGACGGATAAAGATGCCCGCTACGATTGGGCGAATGGCGATATTAATACCGGTGTTGATGATAACGAAGCATCGGTACAATTCGATATTCGAATCGCAAATAACCCTGATCTGGCCAAGCTTGCCCAAAGTGGACACGCTAAGGTGCGGTTGGGGTGGAATAAGCTGGTCAGCTATGCGGGCCATATCTTGGGCATAGAAACTTGGACCCGAATTACTTCGATGTCGGTTTATGTGGATGGGGTTAAAGTATTGTCCGATAGAGCGGACCATGGTGATGATACAGGGAGCAGGGCTGCTACAGTCGATATTGGTCCCAATTCTGTAATCCACATTGAATTATACGGCGAGGGCGACGACGATGACGGTGATCTTACTGGCGTCCGGGGATTTTACATAAAGTTCGAAGATAAAGAGCGCCCGGTATTGGATGACTATACATTCATAGGCAATGGCGCAGAAAATTTTAACACCACCATTCAACAAAACGAGCTGTATGCGAAGAAGAGCGAATATCTGAAGCTAACCTACAACTTTAGTGAGCCGGTTATGCCGACTGCAGTGTTCCCGCAAAACAGCGATAATTTCTTAAAACAACCCATCTTTATCAATCCTGACGGAACGGGGCTTCCGGCGGCGGGAGAACAGCAGTATATGCTGAATACCACGTATACGGCCGGTAACCTGGATACCCTTCATAACGGCATTACGTTCCAATACACGGGATCCAAATACCATAGTTCCGGGAACCTCCCGCTTGATCCTAAAAAAATTGACGGACAGTCACCTAGCGGAACAGATGATATGAACAAATCCATACTGGAAAAGATGAGGGGAGCCGTATTTACGGATTTTGCCGGAAATATTGCTACTATAACCTCAACTAATTTTATTACTCCGAACAATGCAAGCAACAATTATTTAGACGGCAAAACCGTCAATCCTTTCGACTACAACAATGGAGGCTATCGCGTGATTGTCGATGCGGTGCCGCCGAAATATACGAAGGTGGGCAACGGGATTCAACCGGAAATTTTGACCGGAGTTACGCTCAACAAGAACGACGGCTTTGACTTTACCGTACAGATGACGGAACCAGCCATTGTAAAGAGAGGGTGGGCAGTCGCGGACACCTATCTGCTGCTTAATAATGGAATGAAAGCCAAGTACGTGAGCGGCTCCGGTACCAGCACGTGGACCTTCCACTTGGATATCCAAGGTACGCTTAACGAGGAGGCTCCTCTGCTGAAGGTCATTGCCTTAACTCATGAGATGGCAAACGGCGCCGACTCAAACGTACTGCAGGATTATGCGGGAAACATGCTGGTGCAGCCAGCGAACTACGATTCCAACACGGATGGTTTGTTCGTGCCACCGGATGACCGACTATTAGATCCGAAATTTTGGGAGTCATCGAACGTAAACTCCAAGATCGATTGGGCGCAGCTGTCCATCGACAATACACCGCCAACGTTTAGCTATCGCTATGAGTTTGGCAGTGCAACGAACGCAGTTTACATGAAGAATGGCAAAATCACGATTGACGCTGACGACGCTCCGCTTTATGTGCCATCGAAGGATCCTGTGGGAGCAGGAACGACCAGGCCGAGTAAGGGCATTTACCGCCCGTCGAATATGACCGGTGCGTCTTCGCCGGCGGTAGGACTTGTCTATTACATGTGGAGTCAAGACAAGACCGATCCATTCGTGAAAAGGGGACTTGATCCGATACCGGCCGTAAAGCGATATTCCCTTTCTGCCAAACAGCCACGGGAAGATTTATATCCGGAATTGGACGCGAAGTATGATTTTAAGATTGCAAATAACAAAACGAATCTTATCGCCTTGCCGCCAGAGGCTTTGACGGATGAGAACAGCGGCGAGTGGTATTTGCACACTTGGACCGCTGACATGACCTGGGATACAGCGAGAGAGCTGATGCAATATGAGAAGAAAAAGAATTATGTCTTAAATAACCCAGCTCAGTACCAGGCATGGAAAGACGAAGCTTCTGGCTCCGATGCGGACAAAACGTTCTATGCGGACAGCAAGGCGCTCGCTGAAGTCGGCAAGTATGGCGATCTTAATACATGGCCTTTAGCTGATTTTCAGAAAGACGATTCCAACTGGACGCACGATGTTGGGACGATCAAGATTGATAATCGAGCTCCAAAGGTTACGATCGGCGAAGCGCTTAACGATAATTCAGCGACGGTGCAAGTTCCACTGACGATTGTGGACGAGCATAGCGGCGTCAAGACGAGCCAGTATCAGTGGGTGAAGGAAACTGGCGGAGTTGGTGATCCTTCGGATGCAGGTTGGATTAATGCAACGCTCACCGGGGGCAGCGCGACGTTGTCGACCTTGAATCAAGTGGTTGAGGACGGCACATACCGCCTGTATGTCAAAACCTCGGATAATGCAGGCAATGAGCGATTAGAGAAACATACCAAACTCATTACCGTCAACTCGACGAACACGATCAGCGGAAGCTTCGAGCCGGAAGCCAATCCGAGCTATGTAAAAAGTCACCCGATTACGTTCAAGATTAGCGGGTTGCCGGCAGCACCGGCATTAAGATCAGTGACCACCGTAACTTACTCGACCCACGGGGTCGTTCAATCGGTTATGCCGCTAATGACAGTTACAAGCAGTGTCTACGCTGGATATGCTTTCAGCGATAGCTTGGTGCGACCGGATGCAGCTTCTTTCGTTGGGCTTGGTACTTACGACGATAATAACGGTGTAAGAACTTACACGGTTCCAGCCGATCCGACGAAAAACGGCGAGCAGTACATTCACATCATGGTCAAAGTAAGCGATTCGGGGATCGATAAATTTTATTACTATTCCAAATTGTATTACTTCGACAACCTGCCGCCAGACGTCAAGTTTAGCAAAAGCGGGAGCGAGTATCCGCTGGAGTCGGTCAATCTGACGGTTACTGTAGATGAAAAATATAGTAAGGCCGGTGTAACGCAGCGCTACATGCTGCTGGATGATACGAAGCCAGCCCCGGATGAAAATACTGCCGGCTGGACAGAGCTACCTGCCGGTGGAGCGGTGTCCATTGATAACAAAGCTTTGAGTTTAAACCCAGGAGATACAGCTAGCTACCGTGTGTTCGTACTAGTTAAGGATTGCGCTGGAAATAGCGCAGTCATCAAGTCCGGCGCATTTAAAATCATGAAGCCCGAAGCTTCCGATAAGCCTCCGGTCGATGTCAAATCCGACCTCTTATACTTGTACGGAGATGCAGAAGACGGCTACACCGCGATCGTAAAACTGGGTCTTGTCGCTGATGCAGGAGATAAAGGCGCCTATGACTTCTCGGTATCTCCGGATAATGGAGCAAGCTGGGTGAAATGGCGTCCGTACACGAATTTTGTTGCCTTGAAGGTGCCGACGAATAATGCGGCCGATCTGCATATTCAAGTGAAATACCGGACTCCGAGCGGTGTCGTAGGTGAGCCAAGGAATCTGGATATTGCCAATGTGGCGAAGAACGAACCAGTCTACGCGCTTGCTACATTAAATAACCCTAAGCCGGTTAATCCAAGCACAGGGGCCGAGATTGAAATTACAGCTCCGTTAGGGCTCAAGGTAGTGCCTTCTGCAGTGAATCCTTCCGAGCCGACGCGTTCGGGCAATAAGTTTACGGTTAGGACAAACGGGCTGTATGCCTTCGATCTTACGGATCCAGCGGACGTAACACGGAAAGATACGCTGTATATCGTCATCAAGAATGTTGACGGTACTCCGCCGGAAGGAACGATTGAATACCTGACCACAGGGGCAACGAATGGTAATGTCACAGTGAAGCTCACCGATCTTTCCGAGCCGGTGACGGTTATCAATAACAATGGCCGATTGACGCATACCTTCGAGGAAAACGGCCAGTTTATTTTTAATATCATGGACGAAGCAGGGAATGCAGGGACCGTAACGGCGAACGTCTACACGATCGATAAAACACCGCCGAATGTGAAAGTGGTTCGTTCGTACGCATACGGTGAGAACAACAGCCAAACCTACGGAACGATCCGGGATGGCTCAGGCAATGTCATTTTCTCCGCGGGGGTTAGCCTGGTGCTGCAAAAGGTGAATCCAACAGATAAGGACTTCATCGTACTGGACGGCAAAAAGACGATCACGCTGGAGCAAAATGGCATCGCCTCCTTCATGGTCGAAGATGAGTTTGGCAATACGACGGTCATTAAGGAAACGGTCGACAACATTATCAATACACCACCAGCACCTTCGAACATCACTTATACGTTCGTAGATGAGAACGGCGATCCACTGCCTGCGGAGCAGATCGTCACGATCGACGGTCAGCAGTATGCCAAAGGAAAAGTGAAAGTTACGTTTATCGGTAAAACGACGGCACCGAATAAAGTATTTTCGGGAACGACACCAGTGATGGACAGCAATACCGGCCTATATACGAACCAAATCAGCGCGCAGGATGGTACGTTTACTTACTCGAGAACGTTCTCCGGAGAAGGTTCAACCCTTGTAGCTCTGTCGGACGTACTCGGAAACTTGAAGAAAGTGCCGGTGACCATTAAAGGTCTGGACAACACGGCACCTACACTGCAGCTCAAGCTGGCTACGGTCGGGATCGCACAAAACAAGCCGAACTTTAACTTCCGCACCGATCTGGGCGGTTACACAGCAACTGATAATGTCTCGAAAGCCGATCAAATCGCCGTATCGATCAGCGGGCTGGATCTGAGCAAGCTTGGACGTCAGCGTATCGCGTACACGGCTAAAGATCAGGTCGGCAATACGACATTGGTGTATCAAGATGTGATTGTAGTGTCTGACGCAGGCATGCTCATTTTTGCGAACGATGTGCTTATTTCGGGGTCCAGCGGAGAATCCGCTTTGTTTGACACCAATACGCTCACCTTCAACATTACGAAGTACAACGTGATGAACGTGAACGGGCAGGATGCGATTAATGAAGCGGGAACCTACGATGTGCTGTATCAGCCAGGACTGTACCGTGAAGGGCAAATGAAGTATATCGCCAGCAAAATCACCTACAACGAGCTGGTGAACGGCCAGTTTAAAGTCACCTTCCCTGAAGTGGGCTGGTACACGATTATTGTGAGAACGCAGGAGCGGGAACGCGTGTATTCGACCTTCTTCGTCGGCGGGAAGCAATAAGCTCGCCATGCACGGGATGAAATGCGGTGGAGGAATCAGATCGCTTTTGTCCCGTGCACGGTTGTAAGGCTTGTAAGATCAAGACAGGAGGCATTCACTTGAGGCTGTTCAAAAAGACGCTGGTATTTCTGCTGGCACTTATTTTTATATTAGGCACGAATAGTCAGATTGCATCCGTTCTTGCAGCTGAAATCAGTCAGCCGGACACCACGGTGCTGCAGAACGATTTTATTAAAATTACCGTCGATAACCATACCGGCCGCTATGGGATTCGTACCGTAGAGGGGCAGCCGATCCGCAAGAAGGATCAGAACGTCAACCTGATGTTTAAAGGGGACGATCCTGAAACCTCTTTTACGACGTTTCGGATTGATGGGACGGACTATATTTTTGGAAATCCCTATAAGTTCGCTGCGGATTTCTTCTCGGAGATCACCCCGCCCCGCATTGTCAACAACAGCAACGGGACGCGGCAGATTGAAACCGTTTGGACCATTAAAGGCGTTGAAATCAAGCAAATTTTGATGCTGTATACGGATCCCACTGACAAGAAGAACGTTGGGAATGTCAATATTCGTTACGAAGTGGTCAACCATAGCGGCGCTCAGGTGCAGCTGGGATCGCGGATGCTTTTGGATACGATGGTAGGAAGCAACGACGGCCCGGCCTTCCAGGTCGGGACGGCCTATAAAGCACCTCTGCTGGTTGAACGAAAGCTGGTACATAATCCAGAGGACGATCCGACGATTTCGGAAGAGGATCGGCCGTTATATAAGCTTCCTCCGTACTGGGTCATGCGGGATACGCTCGATTTAACGAATCCGCAGGCGACGAACGTGATGGCGTACGGCTTTAACAATTTTAGCGAGAAAAACATTAATATAGTCGATGAAATGATCGTCGGTCACTGGAACGGGCTGGCGAACACCAAGTGGGATTATACCCCGAACAGGAACCTCGATTACACCCGAGATACGAATGATTATGGTACGGCGGATTCTGCGGTGGCGTTTTATTGGAATCCGAAGTCTTTGGCTGTCAATGCGGCTCAGTCATTTGAGACGGTTTATGGTTTAGGTGAGATCGTGGAACCGGACAAAGTGTTCTCCATCCGCTATCTGGACCCTCCGCAGCAGCTGGCAACATTAAGCGACAGCAGCGCTTATGTGGATGAAGGGATTTTTGATCTGAACGCTGAAATCGAGAACCTTCCTTCGTTCAATATGGAGCATTCCAGTATTCAGGTACAGATGGAGCTGGAATCCGGCTTGAGCTTTGTGAAGCTGGATGAGCAGGGGCGCATTGTGCGCGATGGAAACGGCAAGGCGGTCCTTGAATCTTTCCGCAGCAAGCAGCTGGAATTCCGCAAGACGGCGACGCCGGAGGAAGCTGAGAATGGTATTATTCCGAAATTCAAGCCGGGCGATACGATTACGGCGAGCTTTAAAGTTCAAGCGAAGGGCAAGCCTTGGCCAACGAACAAGCAGTACCTGTTGACGGCTAGAAGCCCAGAGACGACAAGCAAGCTTGAAGGGCAAACGGATGAAGGGATTAAAGCCCAGTACGAGTCGAGCAAATCCAATTTTATTGTCCTTCCGCCGATTGGCAAAGCGGTTCCGACGTATTCCTACGCGGTGTCGCCGAAAGAAACGTACAGCACCGACGTGAAATATATCAATGTCAATCTCACGAATATTGACGCCTACACTACGGGCAATGAAACGGTTAAGCCGAACTTTGACGTCTACTTCAAAGAAGTAGCTACAGGCAAACGGTACAAGGTGCCGGTACAAAGCTCCGTGCTGCTGAATCCAACGGATGACGGATTTCAGGGGGATATGCGGATTACTTATCGTGGCGGCGACGAGGTAGACAAAGATGGCCAGACTATACCGGGTCAGACGGGACTTGGGCCAGAGCTTCCGCTCGGTGAGTACCAGGTGGAGATTCTTTATAAAGGGGATACCGGCGGCGATGCGGATATCGCTACGATGTATAACCTTACCACCACTCAAACGTTTGCTGTAACGGATAATGATGTAGCAAGAGTTCGGGAAGCGAGCATTATCGCCGTCTATAAGCAAACCGTGGATTTAAGCCATGTATCGGTATCCACAGCGAGCCAGTCGTTGGATGAGATTAATGAAGCGTTCCCTGGTGATCCGATTAAGGATGGTACGGCGTTATACACGGCAGTGAATAATTTTAGGAATGCCAAAATGTTCCTCGGCGCAGCCAGCAAAGCGCTCGATCCAGAGTTTGAGCTTGGGGAATTTACAGACCCGCTGGAATCGTTGAAAGAAGTACCGGCTTACAATTATGAGCTGTTTGAATCCGAAGAAGAGATGGACGAATTCTTCGAGGATGAGGACAAGGAGAAGCTGCTCGATATTCGCGGGATGATCCGTGAGGTCGGAACGGATGATAAGAAGCAAGTCATTGTCGATACGAAAACCGAGCGTGCCATTATTAACGGCGCCGTTGCTTACAAAGGGAAAGATATGGTGTTCTCCCGTGGGAAGCTCGATATTTTAGGCATGGGCTCGCATGGGTATGGTGACATTCCGTTCTTTGACACCCTGTTTGTAAAAGGCGAAGGCACGCTGAGTGTAGCCAGCAGCGGCTTCATTTTTCACCAGGGCGAATGGTCGCTCGATTTCTTCAACGGATTTGAGAAAACGCTTGGCGAAGGCTATACGATTAAGCAAGCCGAATATCCGGTGAAGAAGAATAAGAAGGATAACGAAGAAGACAACACCCTGAACGGATCGTTACGCTGGGCGTCAGGGGCGTTGGGAGACCGATTGAACCCGCTCCGTCAGCTGATGATTCAACTAGTTTACTTTAACAAACACAGTTTGTTCGTTGCACCAAGCTTTATGGTAGGCGGCTTTGGGGTCTCATTTAACGATTATATTTTAAGAGAAGGCGGAATTTCCTTCGGCGGTACGATTTCCATGAAGGTCGTCGAAGCGGAGGTTCGCAATGTTATTTTTAACGATCAAGGCTTCGTAGGTATTGATGCGGGACTGAAGTTCGATCTCAACAAGCATTTGGGCTTGATCGATCCGGAGGAACCCGAGAAGAAAGAAGGCGAGCCGGAAGAACCGTCTAAGCCGAGCGGTGAAATCAACATCGTCCACTACGTTCAGAAGGTAGAGGGCGTCAACAACGAGTACGGCATTAAGTTCAGCGCGCAGCTGAAGAATATGATGGAGATCGAGGCGGAGCTGTCGTTTAAACAGGTAGACGATGGCAGGGTGCTGCCGGATGTCATTGCTTTCGGCACGACATTGCCTAAACCGGGTGTGCTAATCACAGGCGCAACCTATTTAACCGCAGTACGGGGGGCGGTGCGCGAGCTGGCAGATACCATTGCCGGCGGCACCGATGAGGATCCATTTCCTCTGACGATTGAGGCGGGAGTAAGCTTAAAGTTCGGCGTAGCTCCAGCGTATCATTTTGGCGATATTGACCTGACGCTGAAGCGGACTGGAATTAAACTGGAAGGAAGCTTGGCGTTCTCTCCGAAGGCGGAGCCGGAGGAAGACGATTTGATTCCGATGCTGACCACCGCTTTGCTTGAGGCACAGTGGGTCAAGCCTTGGTTCGTACGATTGGAAGCGGAAGTGGACGTCGGCGGCTGGGGCTTTGTGATCGGAAAGGCGGGCATTTTTGTCGGCCAAAATCTGGAGAAGCACCGGATCGACTTCGAAGGCTACATCGGTGCCAAAGTCATTATTCCTGAAGATGTGCCTGTCGTAGGCGGCTTGCCGCTCGCGAGCGTATTCTTCGGCTTGAATAACGATAAAATTTGGGGAAGCATTGGTTATTTGTTCATCACGATCGGGATCACCTACTATTGGGGGGGCGGCGTGGAATTCGGCACGAACAGCGAGCAGCAGCCGGAGGGCTTTGCCAATCTGCTCATTGAAGATCCTAAGCACGGACCGCGTTTGATGGTGATCGGACAAGGTATGAAAACTGTGGCTACATCTTGGGTGGAGACGGAGAAGGAAACCCGTGAAATTACGTATCGTGACGTAGCTCCAGGAGTCAAGATGATGGACAACGGTACGATGAGCGTTGGCATCGGCGGCATCACGGTGAAAAACAGTGGACGCGTTCACGAAATTCCAATGAGCGCTGTATCGGGTAACGGCATCATCGAGATGGAGTATACCGATAAAGACATGCCTAGCTTTACTTTGAAGGATGCTGCAGGCAAGCCGTATCCAGTTGTGTTTGACAATACCGGCACGAATCCGGAAGCCAATGCGTATACCCAATTCATCCCAGCGGCCAAATCCTCCGATAAGGTGGATCATCGCAAAGCGTATATTATTATTCCGCAAGACCGTCTGAAGGACGGCGGCAAATGGACGCTGACGGCTGTATCCGGCGTTGAAACGCGCTTGATTAATATCCCGACGTTGCCGCAATTGAAGGAAGTCAGCTTGGCAAAGAACAGTGCGGATGCCAACAAGTTTACAGCGAACTGGGCGGTAGACAATGCGAAGCCGGGTGACACGATCAATCTGTATCTGGCCAAAAATGCACTGAATGCTGAGAAGACTCAAGTCACCAAAAAGAATGCGGATGGCACTGAGGAACAAATCGAAGTGCTCGATTCGGGCGACCCAGGCATGCTGATTGCCAAGGATTTACCGGTGAATCAGAATGGCGGAGTTACAGGTTCGACCACACGAGGAAGCATGGAGATTGATGCCACCAAGGTTCGAATGATGAACGAGGATGAAGACATTCGCGGGCTGCTGCAGCAGGGAGATTACTATCTGCGTGCCGAGCTCAAATCTGATGTCGCGTTCGGTACCAAGACGTCGGCGGAGAAGTTTGAAATTATTGATCCGCTTGCGCCGCAAGAAGTGAGTGATGTTAAGATCGAGCCTGCGGGCAACGGATACTTCGAGCTTTCCTTTAAACCGGGAGAGAAGAAGAACGGTCAAGATGGATTTGAGCGCAGCTTCGTGATTAACGCTCTACAGCAAGATAACGGGAAGCTGGCGCCGTATCCGAACTTCGGAGAGCTCATGTTTACCGAATCCGAGCTGGAAAGTCATCTGAATAAGGACACCGGCCGATATGAAGGGATTCTGGTCGGAGGCTGGACAGCCATGACCACCAAGGATCCGAAAACCGGCGCGGTAGATCCGAAAGACGTGAAATACACGGGTCTTAAGGTTGGAGAAAACTACGTCGTAGGCGTTTCAGCCGTGACTAAGCCGACCAAGGACGCGGACAAAAATGAGAATTATCATTACGCCAAACGAATCGATAGTGCAAATACCTTACTGCCGATTCCTGTAAAGCCTGTTCTCGAAGCTGATCCAGGCAAGCTCGGTACACACAATCCTAAGATTGAACTGCTGACGAACAAAACGGAACAGAGCATCGATCTGTACTCCGACCAGCAGGATGTCGAGGTTGAAGCCTTCTACAACAATCAATCGGTTGGAAAAGTAAGTTTACAAAATGACGCGAGCGGAAGCCACGGGACGTTGAAGCTGAGCTCGTTTACGACCGACGGAACGTATGGCATTGAATTGCGTGCTAAGAATACGAGGACGAAGGACCGTGCGGTGAAGATGCTGTACCTCACCGTGGACACGATTGCACCGGTGCTGTACTTGGATGAACCGATGCCAGGTGCTAGAACCGTTGGCGGGGTATTGAAGCTGGCGGGGACAACCTCGAACGATGGTAATCTGAAGGTGATTGTGAACGGGGACGAGAACCATGCGACTCTTGTGACCCCGCAGGCCAATGGTAAATTCACCAGTCAGATTCCTATCGTGACCAGCGATCCGACAGCCGAGGTGACCATCAAAGCGGTCGACCATGCAGGCAATGAGAATGTCGCTTCCGTGGTAGTCACGAATGACAAGTTCGTTGCACCTGCGGCACTCGTCCTGCAGCAAATGCCGGTGATGAAGCCGGGGGACCAGCAGAATCTGCAGCCGCTTCTGCGTATGGCGGACGGCAAAGACGCGCAAGGCAAGCCGAGATTTAGGGATGTACCGCTCGATGAGAAACTGCTCAGCCAGGTCAAATACTCCGTTCTTACAGGGGATGCGATTACACTGAGCGATGATGGCAAGGTTACGGCACAGTCGACTGGGGCAAGCCTTGTGCAAGCGTCTTATCAAGTGGCTGAAGGGGTTACGCTTCAGGCCATGGTCGCGGCGTCCGTAGCAGTGCCTGCACCGACGGCATTGGAGACATTAGGTGTTACTTCTACAGCTGTAGCGAACAAACCAAATACAACAAGCTTAGCTCTGAGTAATACTGGAGAAATGCTCGGTTACCAGCTCGTATATAAAGTATTCCCGAAAGGGACGAGCGTAACGGAGACGACATTGAATCAAAATGTTAGTGATTGGAGCTTCCTGCCGGATAATCGTTTGATTCCTGCAAAGAACGGGGAACTTGTGGTTGTGGCGAAGAGGACTTCATCAGGTAAGCTGGCGGTTGCTGCAAGCAAAGTCATTTCTGCCAAGGTGTGGACTAACGAAGGAGGTCTTGCTGGAGCCGCAGGCGGCGGTGGCGGCGGTATGATGGGAAGCACGACGTCCGACACATTGATCAACGGACGCAAAGTATCCTCCGATGTGAAGGATGGCATCGCATCCGTTCAAGTGACAAGCAAAAATGCTGATCCAGCAGGAACTCAAGACCTGGTCATCGCATCACAGGATACATCGGTCAAAGGCTTCAAGATTAACCTGGAGCAAGCATTGAGTGAACAAGCCGTCAGCAAGCAAAAAAATATTACGATTGACCTGCCGATTGCTAAAGTGGTCCTGACACCGCAAATGCTTGCGGGCATGAATCAGAATGTGGAGCTGGACATTCGTCCAAACAGCAGTGGTGCAATAGACGCCTTCGGACAGATCGCAGCAAGCGTGGACGCTTCCATGCTGGCCTCCGGTCAAGGGATTTCGATTACAACGAACATCCCGGATTCGAACTGGAGCTCTTATGTATCCACTCAAATTCCGGTGCCGACTACGATTGAACCGAAGGATATTACGGCCGTTGTGCTGCAAGGCCCGAACGGCGAATGGACGCCATTGCCATGGAAGCTGGATACGTCCGGCAATGTCCAAGTTCAATTGACGGGACAAGGTAACGTCGTCTTCTTGCAAAACGACAAGAAGTTCAGTGATGTTGACGACAGCTTCTGGGGCAAGGACAGCATACGACAAGCGGCATCCAAGCTGTTCGTGCTGGGCAAAGACGCGGACCGCTTTGAACCGGAGAGCAAGATTACCCGCGCTGAATATCCTACGATGCTGCTTCGTGCAGCAGGGATGATGCATAAGGCAGCAGAAGCTGACTTTAAGGATGTCAACTCGAGCGATTGGTTCAACCGAAGCGTAGCAATCGCTGCGAACATGGGCGTCGTGAACGGACTCGCAGACGGGTCTTATGCACCACAAGCGCAAGTGTCGCGGATTGAAGCGATGGCTATGGCGGGACGGTTGCTGCAAGCGGTCGGACGCGGCGGAGACCTGCAAGCGGATGAAGCAGCCAAGCTGCTGAGCACCTTTGCGGATGGAGCATCGATTCCAGACTGGGCACGCATTCCTGTAGCGTTGTGCATCAAGAACGGCATTATTGAAGGCAGCAACAACCAAATCAATCCTCAGGATCAGTTGACACGGACGCAGGCTGCGGCTATTGCAGTTCGACTGGATGCCTGGATTACAAGCAACTAATGACAGATGGGTACCGGCTCACGTCCAGCAGGATGGGGGCTGGTACCTAAATCTACTTCTAGCGAAGGCTAAACCAATTGAGGCGGTGTGGAAATGGCAAGAAGGCAAAAATCAATCATAGCGATTGTATTTGCTGTTTTAGTGATGGTGATTGCGGCAGGAACCGGCGCGTATATGGTTAGTGCCACGCCAGATCGCTGGACGGATCACGCAGATGTTAGCTGGTATAATCCTACCTATACCACCTTTAAAATCGACAGTGCAGCTAAGCTGGCCGGCGTAGCTAAGCTGGTCAATGACGGCGTTAGCCCGGCACCGAATAACTGGGTGATCAATGGGTTAAGCGGGAAAATCCTCGAGATTGATCGAAACCTCGATTTATCGGCTTATGAGTGGGTACCGATCGGGGTAGAAGGCAAGCCCTTCAAAGGTACGTTAATTGCCAGCGGGGCAGCCATGGCCGCCCAGAACGTCAACACGTTTGAGATCCAAGGCATGAAAATCACAAGCAACCTGACGTATAGCGGCTTCATCGGTCTCATGGATGGGGAAAGCAATGCTACACTAGGCAGCTTTACCTTTACGAATACAGGAAGCATCAATTTGCCAACGGTCACACAGGATGTTTACGTCGGTGCGGCTGTAGGTAAGATGGTGGGCAACAGTACGGTATATAACATTATTAACAATGTGCCGATTACCGTGGATACCGTAACTAAAGTAACGTATGCCGGTGGGATTGTCGGCCAGGGCGAAGGAACGATTTCGGGCTCCGTGAACGCCGGTCCAGTGAATGCATTGGGCTCGGATGTCTATGCCGGCGGGATTACGGGAGCTGCTGACAAGAGCGGCTTAATCATCAAAAAAGTAACGAATAACGGCGCAATCACAGCAACCAGCATGAGCAGCAAAAATACATATGTAGGGGGCATTGCAGGGTACTCTGCCGTGTCGATTAAAATGGACGAAGATGCAACACTGATCTCCAATACAGGGGTTATCACTGGTGTCAATGGCTTGAACAACTATGTCGGAGGCATTTTGGGGAAAGTGAGTGGGCTTGTAACCTTCTCCCAGAACACGACAAACAGCGGGGCAGTGAACGTCACTGCGCCAACGGCCATCAGCTCTACGGCAGGCGGCTTGGTGGGCGCGCTCAATACAGCCACGACCAATACGCTCGATTTTCCTTTTGTAAATACTGGCTCCATCACGAATAACGGTGGATCTAATGTGTATACGGGGGGGATCGCCGGCTACATCGAGGGTCTTCTGACGTGGAACAAAAACTTTACCGGCACCGTCGGCATTACAGCATCGGGTAAGGATCATGTTTACACTGGAGGACTTCTAGGGTACTTAACAGGAGATCTTAGCTTGAAAGGTACTGCCAAAAATACAGGAGCGATCCAAGTCAGCGGCGGAGGGACAGCGGGCAAGCCAGATGAAGCCTATACAGGTGGCCTTGTTGGGTATGGCGTTGGCCGTGTGTTATTCGACAGTACGGCAGCTAATGCGTACGAGAACAGCGGAAGCATTACTGTTACTGGAGGCACCGGAGTATACACTGGCGGTATCGTGTCCAATCGGGCCTATGCGACAACGACAGGTACTCTAAGCACGAATGTGAACAGCACAGGCAATATTTCCGTTACAGGTTCAAGTAAGCTGTATACCGGTGGATTTATCGGCTGGCTTCCGGCGGATAGCGCGGATAAAACGATTACAGGAGCCACATTTGCAAATCAGATCACCGTTACGGCGGCAGCATCAAGCCAGGGCAGCACAGTTAGCACTGGTGGGGTAGTAGGCTATTCGTTGAACGGCACAATTAACAGCTCTACATTTAAAGGACAGCTGAACGCTACAGGCGGCGGTTTGAACACGTTTACGGGCGGGATCGCCGGTTACGTGGATGGAGGCTCCATTAACAACGCCACTAGTGAAAAAACATCCGCTCAGTTTGCCACCATTACATCAGATGGGAACGTCGGCGGTATTGCAGGATATTTAAAAGGAACGATCGAAGCGCCAAAAGTAAACTTTACAGCGATCACCGTCAATACGGTGAACGGCTTTGCCGGCGGGATTGCCGGTACGGCGCAAGGCACCATCAATGGAGCAACGGTTGGTGATCCAAGCGCAAGTGCAACGGGCAGCAGCAGTGTGAAGCTCGCAGCATCCACTGGTATTGATCGGATGACTGCTGGCGGCATCGTGGGTCAGAATGACAATGTACTTACAGTCACAAACGGGTTGGTTACGCGCAGTGCCTTGCTTAGTGAAGTCGGAAGAAGCGGTCATGTTCTTGGCTCAGTAGCAGGCTTAGCGACCGTAGACGCGAAGCTCGGGGTGGCAGGTACACCAATCCAGGTGAAACAAGTCGACATGGACATCCTGTCGGATAACACGGTTGTGGGCGGTGCAATCGGGATAAACCATTCGCCACTGGCCTATTTGGCTGTAGAGAATCTGAATGTTAAATCCATCCCAGCATCCACAGTGAAATTCGGTGGCATCGCTGGCGTTCAGGATGTCGTGCTTCCAAGCACAACGGCCGGTGACTTTGTCTTCTCAGCGAAGAGTATCACGGTGACTGCTCAGGGCAGCAACGAGGAGATCGGCGGCCTGTTCGGGGAAATGACGAAGAACAACCCGATGAGCTTGGCTGACAATGTGAAGATAACGGCAACAGGCAATGCCAATCAGCTTGGCGGAGCAGCAGGGAAAAGCACTGGCATGCTGAACAACATTCAAGTAAAAGGCAGCCATCTTGAAGCAAACGGCGACGGATCTGAAGCTGGTGGCATCGTAGGCCATTCCGAGGTTCCGGACAACAGCGCACAGCCGGCCGGCATAACGAACGTATGGGTTCATGCGTCAGGAGATGATCCGTTAGTCAAGACAACAGGCTCAAATGATGTTGCTGGCGGAATTGTCGGCTATGCAAAAAATACCGAAATCAAGGATTTCCAAGTGGAAGCGGAGCTTCCTGATACAGCGACGCTTATGCTTACGGGTGCAGGTGCAAAAGCCGGCGGACTTGCAGGCCAAATGAAGAACAGCCAGATTCTCGGCGATGCGGTGAAGACCAACTCGGACAATGTCCTGATGATGAGCACGGCTGCTGCTGCCAACTCCTATATCGGAGGGATCGCAGGGTATATCGACAATACACGGCTGGAAAAAGTATTTTCCGGTACCGTGAATATGATCGTGAACAGCCCTAACAGCACGGTCGGAGGTATGGCGGGATACAATCTCGGCAGCAATACAGCGATTTTGATCAACAACAATACGGCAGCGCTCAGCTTGAAAATCAATCCATCGGCGGCGTCCAACATCGTGGGCGGACTCGTGGGGCTTAACGAGCATCGCACGGGAGATCCGGTACCGGATCCAAGCACGGCGGTCAGTACGATTCAAAACAGCCGATACGTTGGGACGTTGTCCGTAAATGCGCCAAGCACTGTGACGGGCGGTATGGTCGGTGAGAACCGAAGCTTGATTGCCAACGGCAGCATTTCCGATAAAAATGCGGTGATCTCCAAAGGGGATTCAAGCGTAGTGGGCGGCTTGGTCGGTTTGAACACCGGGCAGGGGACACTGTACTACGATTACTCCAATGCGAATCTGACCGTTGAAGGTCAAGGCACATTGGTCGGCGGTCTGATCGGGGAAAATCGCGGTCAGGTAATCGCTTCGTATGTGGACATCGATATCACAAGCGCTGCGCACGGCGTGGACGGTGACTCCGTCTACTTAGGCGGACTTGTAGGCCGTAACAGCGGTACCATGGATAAATCGTACTCCGTTTCTAAGGTAACGGCAAACGGTAACTATACAATTGTGGGCGGCTTGGTCGGTGAGCATGCGTCAGGCAGCATTACGAATTCCTACGCAGCCAAAGAGGTTATAGCGAACGGCGATCATTCGTATGCCGGAGGCTTATTGGGCCGAATCACGAACGGTACGGTAACCACCGCGTACTCCGCTGGTCGCGTTTCGGCCGTCGACGGGTCGCTGGCAGGCGGCTTTGCAGGACGGTACGACAGCGCGAACCGAGAGCTGCTGTACAAGACGTATTACGTGAAGGATGTAGCTAACGATATCAATGCCGACTTGCCGGATTTCGCGGACGGCAGCTTGATATGGCTTTATTCCCCAGGGCGTCTCGGTACGATTCTGACTTCCACGCTGCAGGACAGAAGCTATTTCCCGGGGCTTTCTGGCTGGGATTTTAACACGACCTGGAGATACGGCTCCTTGAATGCAGAGTACAAATATCCAGAACTGATCCGGACTGCAAACTCAGGCGGAGACAACACAGGAAGCGGCAGCGACGTGAATGCCAATATCAATTGGTACACGCGGGACCAAGGAGCGATTAACTTCGAGATCAAATCGGAGGCGGAGCTGGCAGGTCTTGCAGCGATCGTCAACGGCTCGATTCCTGGCGTAACGAAATTTGATTTTGCAGGCAGAACGATTAAAGTAACTAGTCCGATTCACATTCAATCGAAGCAATGGGTGCCAATTGGTGCGACAGAAGACAATACTTTCCAAGGTACGTTTAACGGAAACAGCCTGCTGATCGATGGGCTGAACATGCCTTCGGGCGATGCGTTCTCAGGTCTCTTCGGAGTGATCGGCCAGCAAGGGAAAGTGATGAGCATCAAGATGGAGCCGTTGTCCATCGCAGGCGGACAATATGCCGGAGCACTGGCAGGCGTCAATAAAGGGACGGTTACGGGCATCAATGTTTCCTTGTTGAACGGTGTGAAAATCAGCGGCGCAACGGTTGGCGGTATGATTGGTAAAAACACAGGCTCGATAGCTTCTCTGACCCTGAACTTGGACGGCGGCAGCCGTGTCGAGGGAGTGGGTGCGAATGCCGTCGTTGGTGGTGTCATCGGTGACAATACATCGACGATCAATCCAAGCGTCATGGCGATTAATTCGACAGACGGCAGCGTGGGCAGCTCGGCAGCGAGTGCGATCGTTGGCGGCTTTATCGGGAAGCAAGCCGGTGATGTGACTGGCTTTACGATGAATGTAGGAGCGAATTATCGGATCACATCGTCGGGCGCAAGCGCAATTATCGGCGGTGTAGCCGGTAAGCAAGCATCCGGTAAAGCGGACAGCATGACGCTTAGCCTGACCAACGTGACGTTGGAGGCCCAAGGAGACCAGTCGATCCTCGGCGGTGTCATCGGGCAATCTGATGCGAACAATGTAATCAGCAATATTACGGTAACAACGCAGCGCGATGGTCAGCAGCTGACGGGCACCGGCGTTGTCGGCGGGATCGTCGGGATGAAGGACGGCAAAGGTGCGAATGCCTTCGATCTGGATAATGTGAAGGTAGAAAAGGTTGTACTGGCTACCACAGACCCAAGCACGCAGGCGGTGCTCGGCGGTATTGCCGGGAAGCTGAACAATGCGGCGCTGAGGCAAGCTTCTATGAGCTCTGGGCTCAAAGCGGCCGGGGCTAAAGTGACGGCGGGCGGTATTGCCGGTGAAGCGAATGATTCAATTTTGTACATGGTTGACGTTCAGTCTGACATTATCTCCAGCTCCAAAACAGGAGAAACGCTCGTTGGTGGAGTAGCGGGAGTGGTGTCGTCGAGCGATATCAATAAGAGCTTTGATTTCGGCAAGCTGGTTCCGTTTTATCGAGGCATCTACAACGCAACGGTTTCGACGAAAGGGATCAAAGCAGTAGGTTTGGATAATGGACCGGACCTGTTCGTGGGCGGGATCGCAGGTAAAAACCAATCCGCTTCGATCTATCATGCGTCCTCTGCTACCAGCATTACTGTGAGCGGAGCCAAAACCGCAGCCGTTGGAGGCATCGCTGGCTACAGCAGCGGGATTATGGTTAATGATGTGGCGCACAGCGCGATCGCAGCAGATACTAGTCGCGTCTATCATGTCGGTGGTGTCGTAGGACAAGCTGCTGGAGGCGAATTTCATTATTCCAACGCATCGGCTGCCGGAGGCGAGTCGATCACGGTGGGCAGCGCGGTAACCAAACCGGATATGATGCCATCTGCGCATGTCGGCGGGTTCGTCGGTATGGGGGACAGCACGAAATTCACGAATGATTTTGCCGATATTCCGGTGAAGATTGTAGATGACAATCAGGACAACACGATCTATGCCGGGGGCTTTGCAGGGATGCTGGGCAATATCGACCCAGGTGCTGGCGTGCTGGAGAGAGCTTATGCCAAGGGAAGCTTGAGTGTCCAAGGGATCACAGGCGCTTATGCCGGCGGCTTTGTCGGATCTGTTGATCGCTATACGATTACGGATGCGTATGCCATCGGAGATGTATCAAATACGGGCTTTGATACCCGAAGCGGCGGTTTTGCAGGCATCATTGAGCGTGCAGCTGTCGTGAATCGAGCGTTCGCAGCGCAGAGTAAAGTGGAGACGACCGGCGTCAACCACGCTACCCGTTCGTATGCCGGCGGCTTTGCAGGGTATAACGATGGCGTGGTCACGGGTGCATTTGCCAATGTGCCTGCTCTTACGATGAACGTTAGCGGCGCTAATGTATTTAGCGGAGTATTCATCGGTTATAACTTCCGGAATGCGAATGTAACTGGATCTTCTTATTTAGGAGTAGCTAATCCAGTGGGTCGAAATCTGGGTACTGCGGCTGTGACCCAAGCGGCAAGCGATATTACAGACTCGTATGCGGTTAAGGGTACTGTTTTTGAAGTGGATACGGCTTTCTTAAGCTTGAGCGGAACATTGGATGTTGCCATCTATAGCGCAAAGCAGTTGGATGGTGCGGTTTTACTTTACAATGATTCCGGGTTACCGTATTATCAGCTGTTTAACCGTACGGCTGCAACGAAGCCTAGTCTGGACAAGCTTTCGCTTGGTGCAGATATTACGGTGGAGAGCCATGGATGGGTTCCATTTGCGGTGTTTAATGGGGAGTTTGACGGCAAAGGCCATACCATCAAAGGACTCCACGGGTCGGCAGGCAGTGCGTCGGCATACGGCTTTGTCACAGAAAACAACGGCACGATCGCCAATGTAACCTTTGCGGATGCAGCGATCGCAGGCGGTAACAACACGGGGATTGTAGCAAGTATTAACCACAGTAATGCAACCATCAGCGGAGTCACCGTCAGCGGTACAGTCAAGGGGAGTGACAACACCGGGGCTGTGGCAGGTACGAATGATGGCATGATTATGAATGCTGTTGTGAAGTCCGTAACCGTCGAAGGTGCATCGGGCACAGGAGCCGTAACGGGCATTAACCATAACGGAGCTACAATTAATGGAACTACAATGAGCGGCACAAACACGGTGAAGGGCAGCGATTACACGGGTGGTATAGCCGGGAAGAATGAAGGTGTCATTTCGGAAGCAGCCGTTCAATCGTTGACCCTTGAAGGCGCGAACTATACCGGCGGGGTCGCGGGGCTGAACAGCGGCAAAATCGTAGGAGCGTCCGTGAATGCAGCAATCTCGAGCACAGGCACTGTGGCAGGAATCGTGGCCGGTGCCAATGAAGGCCAGATCAGCAAAACGTATGCAGCAGGCACGCTCAGCAGCGATAATGCCGCACTTACTCTGATCCGGGGCGGGATCGCCGGCGAGAACAAAGCTGCAGGTGAAATCAACCAATCGTTCTCCATGGCGGATATCAACCTGACAGCCGATCAGGCTACAGTAGGCGGGATCGCAGGGGTGAATCACGGCACGATTCGTAACACCTACAATTCCGGTCGCATCAGTGCGAAGGGGACGACCAAAGCGTGGGCTGGAGGTATTGCCGGTTACGCGATCGAAGGCATCATCAGCGATTCCTTGAACTATGGCGAAATCACAGCGGCTGTTGGCGGCAAAATTGTATCGGGTCAAAGCTACTTTGGCGGGATTGCCGGGCAGAAAGAAGCGGCTGCGACGATCACTAAGACTGCTTTTAACAAGCAGATGCTGAAAGCGAACACAGCATACTATGATGCTGCAGGCAAACGAGTGGCCGGTTCGGACGAGCAAGCGACTGGCATGCTGGGCAAGGACTTGTCTAACGGATCGCTTCCGGCGAACTGGACAGCAGGCACATGGCAGGCAGTTCAAGGTTTTTATCCGCAGTTGGCTGCTTTGAATGAGATGGCTTCCAAGCTGAGCACGTCGGCGGTTATTTTTGCCGATAAAGATACAGTGAATCAGGTGAAGTCGGACTTCGCGTTGACCCGGGATGCTGCGGTAAGCTGGACAGCAGATCCGACGGCGGCAGTGATCACCGATGCGACTGGTTCGCTCAAAGTCACCCTGAAAACGACGGGAAGTACAGCATTGAAAGTGACCGTAGGCAGCATAAGCCGAAGCGTGACGATCAATAGAGCTGCTTTACTGTTTGCTCAAGCCGCCAAGAAGCCGAATGCGGTATCCACAAGTGGGAACAACAATTTTTATAATGAAATTACCGTGACCCTTACGACAGGCGAAACAGGTGGAAAAATCTATTACACCTTGGACGGAAGTCAGCCAGACGTTTGGTCAACCCTGTACACTGCGCCAATCGTGCTCAAAGATACCACGACCTTGAAAGCAATCACGGTTGCGGAAGACAGGGAAGACAGCGAGCAGTTGTCCACGGTCTGGACGAAGATACCACCTCAGGTTGGAGGAGGCGGTGGTGGAATGATCGTCTCCACGCCATCCATTGCGGCGAATATTGGCCAGAACAAAGTGGAAGTGAACGGCAGCGCGGCCGTTACGGTGGCAAAAAACAGCAAGCTGACCTTAACCGCGCCGACGGGCCGCATCATTTACTACACCACGGATGGAAGCACGCCAACGAAGAACAGCCCGCAATACAATGGCGATCTGCTCATTACGGGCAATATGACCATTAAAATGATCACGGATCAGGACGATAAAGTAGTTACCATCAATTATCAGGTTGAAAATGCGAAGTACGATTTGAAGGCCGATGCGGGCCAAGTAAAATACATTGCCGGCTACGAGAACAACACGTTCAAGCCGGATGCGGCGCTGACCCGCTATGAGATGGCGGAAGTGCTGGCTCCTCTGCTGGATAAAGAAGATGTCACGGTCGGAAGCCAGCTGAGCGATGTAGCTGGCGACAAACAAAATCTTGTGGCCTTCTTCACCTCGGCAGGCATTATCGAGGGCTACCCAGACAACACCTTCGGTGGTGACAAAGGGCTCAGCCGAGCGGAGTTTGTCGTGTTGATGTCTCGCGTGCTGAAGCTTGATGTATCCGAGCAAGGGGAGACGAAGCTGAGTGACGTGAAGGGCCACTGGTCCGAGAAATACGTCAATGCGTTTACCAAAGCGGGCTATGTGGAAGGCTTCCCGGACGGCACGTTCCAACCGGATAGCCAGATCACAAGAGCACAGGCTGTCGTGCTGATCAACCGTGTAATCGGAGCGAAAAAGCAAGCCGGTACGGTGAGCTTCGATGACCTGCCGCCATCCCACTGGGCGTACCAGGACATTACGTCTGTCGCGAAATTACAACCAAGGCGGGAATCGAATTGAAGCTCAAACTCAAACTCATAACATTCATGATAGGCATACTGCTGTTGGGTTGGTTCTCCCTTCCGTTTCAAGGGCAAGAAAACGCAGTGAAGGCGGATCAGCCGACTACGTACAATGCAGAAGAAATTTACGACCAGCTGGAGGATGCGGTATTTTATATCCGAGCTCTGAATGCAGACGATTCGCTTAAAGCGGCCGGTACCGGGGTGGTCATCTCCCCGGAAGGGCTCGCAGCGACCGCTTACCATGTGATCGATGGGGCTGAAAAGCTCGAAGCGATTTTCAATGATGGACGAGTAGTGGCGCCGATCGAGGTGGTAGGCACAGACGAAGGCACAGATGCAGCCGTTTTGAAGCTGCCGGAGCTGAAGTCAGCCACAGGTGGAGCCGCCCTTTACCACGCGCTTCCGGTCCGCGAGACAGCGGTCAAGCACGGGGAAAAGGTGTTTGCCATCGGCTATCCGATGAAGAACACACCGATCATCACCGAGGGCATAGTCAACTCGCCGAAAGCGGAGATCAACGGCAGAGACCGGATCCTTACCTCGGCGCAGGTCGTCAGCGGCATGTCCGGCGGACCGTTGATCGATCAGCTCGGACGGCTGTCGGGCATCATCTCAGGCTCGCTCCGAACGATGAACAATATCCATTTGATCATCGATATGAAGGATATTCGCAGCTTGCTGCAGCAACCGTACTAATCCAATCATAGAAGGCTTCCTCTCAGTGTGGTATAGGCTGGGAGGAAGCTTTTTTCATAAACCGACCCATAGAAAAACCGCCTTTCCGAGGCGGCTGGAGTTGAGAGGCTAGGGCTCGTCGATATATTCGTCTTGGTCGGCATACTCCTCTTCGGTTTGCGAAAATGTGAGTCCGACGACGGACTGCTCATTGGGCTTCCGGTGCTCTGGATCATTCGCGGGCTGACGATCGGGTTCCTGCGGCATAAGGACTCCTCCTTGATTCAATATCCAAGCCCAACCTACCGTAGATTTCCACGGAAAATTGGGCTAAAGATAGGATTACCAAAGAGAGAGCATTTATTCCGTTTCGACGACTTCGGCGGCAGGCTCTTCTTCCTCTTCCTGCTGGATCGCTACCGGAAACAATCCGAATTCGTTGGGAAAATAGGCGGTGTATCCATTTTGCGGCCAAATAAAATAATCCTTCACAAACGATTTCACTTTCGAGAACATGGCGCTCACCCTTTTTGGAATCGTAATAGGTTATTTGTGTAAAGTATTGACTTGTGGAAGCCAATCTATTCATATCGCTGCGGATTCTAAAAAAAACACAACATCACATAAAGCCTGCCACTCTCGTACCGCTTTCGGGGTTCATTATAATTTAGTCAGTTCCAAAAAGTACCATTTCGTTTGGTTTCGTATTGTTTTGTTTCAAGCTTTTGATGTTGTAGCCGTTGATGTTCATTGCTACTGGAGGTGGTGAAATCCGTTACATCACAGAATCAGCAGACCGTTTTCAAAATCAATGAAAGCGCTAACAAAACAAACCGAAAAGGTGGTAGTTGATATTTTCATGAATAAACAGAAGCGCACGAAGCTAATCTCTCTCATCTTAAGCTTGATGCTGGTCCTGTCTCTCGTTCCCTTTGTTGCTCCAGCCTATGCGGCTACGCTGTTAAGCGATGATTTGGAATCGTACAGCACGTTCCCCGCGGGAACCTGGACGAACGCCTCGGGCAATGGCTCCTGGAGCATAGCAACGGACGGAACGAAGGTAGCCAAGCAGACGTCGTCCACCTCTAACACGTATATTGTCACCAATGGCCAGTCCACTTGGGGCAACTATACGTACTCCGCTAAAGTCAAAGTGGGCTCGACCGCTGTTCGCAACGGGATCGTGGCACGCTATGTGAATAGCAACAACTATTATTTCCTGCTTCTGTATAACGGGAATGTGCTTTTGAATAAAAAAGTAAGCGGCTCCACCACAACGATTCAGCAGGTTCCGTTTACAGCCAATACGACGCAGTTCTATAATCTGCAGCTTACCGTCAACGGATCGTCCGTACAAGGCTACGTCGATGGTACGCTGATGGTATCAGGGACGGATACAAGCCTGACGACCGGTCTGGTCGGATTTTATGCCAATGGAGTAGCGGAGTATGACGATGTGCTGGTGACCGATGTGTCCACCGGGGATACTCAAGCGCCTACAGCACCGACAAGCCTGAGTGCAACCGCTGTATCAAGCAGCCAGATCAATCTGAGCTGGACGGCATCCACGGACAACGTCGGTGTGACCGGCTATGATGTATACCGCGGCTCGACACTGGTAGGGTCGCCGACCGCGACCTCATTTAGCGATACCGGGCTGAGCCCTTCCACCGCTTACAGCTACACGGTCAAAGCGAAGGATGCGGCAGGCAACATGTCTGCAGCGAGCAACACAGCCAGCGCAACGACGCAAGCAGCGGCAGACACCCAAGCCCCAGCGGCGCCGACAGGCTTGACGGCCACTGCGGTATCGAGCAGCCAAATTAATTTGAGCTGGACTCCTTCGACCGACAACGTCGGTGTGACCGGCTATGATGTATACCGCGGCTCGACGCTGGTAGGGTCGCCGACTACAACGGCGTTTAATGACACCGGGCTCAGTTCATCGACAGCTTACAGCTATTCGGTCAAAGCCAAGGACGCCGCTGGCAATATTTCGGCTGCAAGCAATACGGCGAGCGCAACCACACAGGCCAGCGGAAGCCCGGCCAAATTGGCGGTGGCGGCGGTTTCCGCCAGCTCGGACGATGGCAATGTGCCTGCAAATACACTCGATGGCAGCCTCAGCACGCGTTGGTCCGGTCAAGGGGACGGCCAGTGGATTTTGTATGACCTCGGCACAAGCACAACGATTAGCTATGTAAAAATCGCCTGGTACTCCGGTGATACCCGTGTAGAAACGTTCGATATTCAAACGTCGGCGGACGGGACGAATTTTAATACGGTTTATAGCGGTGCCAACAGCGGTACGACCGACTCGCTTGAAACCTATGATTTCACCGATGCTGCGGCACGTTTTGTTCGCATTGTCGGTCACGGAAACACGGTCAACAACTGGAACAGCATCAGTGAGACGGAAATTTGGGGAGGGACAGGAACTGTTGGTGGCGGTGATAGCCAAGCGCCTACAACGCCGTCGAGCTTGACGGCAACGGCTGTTTCTAGCAGCCAAATTAACTTGAGCTGGACAGGATCCACGGACAACGTTGGCGTTACCGCGTACGATGTGTACCGTGGCGCGACGCTCGTAGGGTCGCCTGCCACGACTTCCTTCAGCGATACCGGTCTGAGCGCTTCGACGGCCTACAGCTATACCGTGAAAGCCAGGGATGCGGCAGGCAATGTTTCCGCTGCGAGCAATACCGCGAGCGCAACCACACAAGCCGGCGGCGGTACGGTAGTCAATGTCTCCACTTCCGCGCAGCTTATTAGCGCTTTTTCTACCGCAACCGCCGGAACTACGATTGTTTTGGCGAACGGCACGTACACGAACAGCGGCAACTTCAGCATTAGCAGCAAGAATGGGACTTCCAGCAGCCCGATTACGATCAAAGCAGCCAATACAGGGCAAGCAATCATTTCCGGGGGAGCTTATTTTATCGTGTCGAGCTCCTCGTACATTGTGATTCAAGGCTTGAAGTTCACAAACACCGGCAATACCGCCATCAAGCTGGACCAAAGCAATAACATCCAAATTACCCGCAATACCTTCGCGCTGACGGAAGACGGCAATTCGCTCAAATGGGTGTATGTCGGAGGCGCGAACAGCCATCATAACAAGATTGATCATAACGAATTCGGTCCGAAGCACGATCTCGGCAACTTCATTACCTTCGACGGCTCGGCGACCCAAATTTCGCAATATGATACGGTGGAGTACAACTATTTCCACGATATCGGCCCTCGCGCAACCAACGAGATGGAATCGATCCGTGTTGGCTGGAGCCAAATTTCGATGTCCGATGCGTTTGATCTGATTCAATACAACTTGTTTGAAAATGCCGACGGCGATCCGGAGTACATTTCCGTTAAGAGCGGTCATAACACGGTGCGATACAACACCTTCCGTAACTCCGAGGGCGTTCTCTCTGCACGTCACGGACACGGGCAAAGCTTCTACGGCAACTACTTCTTGGGCGACGGCGTGAAGGAAGGTACCGGCGGTATCCGCTTATATGCGAACGACCACAAGGTGTACAATAATTATTTCGAAGGCTTGACGGGAACTGGCTATTCTGCTGCGATCAGCATCGATGGTGGGGATTTTGACGGCGGCCCGAGCGGCTCTACCTTTACGAGCTCCGATCTGAGCAAGCATTGGAGAATTTATCGCGCGCAAATCGTGAACAACACGATCGTGAACAGCGCCACGGGCATCGTCGTCGGTGAGCATTACACCACCGCGCCAGTAGATAGCATCATCGCCAACAACATCGTGAAAAACTCCAGCGGGACCCTTTATAATGAAGTGAAAACGAGCAACACGACGTTCCAAGGCAATTTTGGGAATGGCTCGACACTGAGCAATGTCAGCCGAACCTCCACCGAAATTAGCAACACCAACCCGCTGTTCACAACCGTGGGCGGATTGCAGAAGCTGTCGAGCACCAGCCCGGCCATTAACGCTTCGCAGGGGACGTACGCTTTTGTAACCGAGGACATGGATGGTCAAGCCCGTTCCGGGGTCAATGATGTGGGAGCGGACGAATATTCCACCGGTTCGATCGTACGTCAGCCGCTGACCACAGCCAATGTTGGGCCTTTAGCTCCATAGCACCGTTATTAAGCAGCCAAGGGACTTTGAGATATACTCAAGGTCCCTTGGTTTTGTACGCCCAGCATGGGCGTCATCTCTAGGGTGTGAGTCCCGAACGGGGGCTGGCGAACGCCTACCGTTAGCCAAGAGCAAAGGTGTCCGCCGTGAGGCGGAATCTGAAGGAAGCAGGAGGCAAATGCACGAGCCAAGGTACACGAACTGGATTTGAGGCAGGGTTAGTTGGATGAGTCACCAAGCCATGACAAAATCCGAAGTCGCCAAAGGCTAATCCTGTAAACTCCAGTGGTTGCGGGCAGAAAGATGACGTTCTTATCTGGGGAGGCCTGCGGAATAGGCGAAGTATCTTCGTAACCGCGGTTGAGAAGCCGCGCTGAATCCGCAGGAGTCAGCAGAGGCCATAGTACGCTAGTACGGGACGCCGGAAAGCGGAAGGGCCGAACCGAAAGGAGAGTGGAAACCGATGCGTTCGAATGAAGAGCAAAGACAGCAGAAAATCTCACAAGAGAGCTCGCGGCAAAGAGAAGCGGTGAAACCGTCAGGGTATGTCGGAGTGCCGAGTTCCTCGTCGGCACAAATCGCCCCATCCGCTCGCAAAGACCACAACGACCTGTTGGAGCGAATGCTCGAAGGAGATAATCTTCGGCTCGCCTATAAGCGAGTGGTACAAAACGGAGGAGCCCCCGGTGTGGACTGTGTAACTGTAGCGGAGCTACAAGCTTACCTGAAAACGCATTGGGACACGGTGAAATCCGAACTTCTCGCGGGAACGTACAGACCTGCACCAGTCAAACGGGTGGAAATCCCCAAACCCGGAGGCGGCGCACGGCTGCTCGGCATTCCGACCGTGATGGATCGGTTCCTCCAGCAGGCGCTTTTGCAAGTGATGAATCCGATCTTTGATGCTCACTTTTCTTGGTACAGCTACGGCTTTCGCCAAGGGAAGCGAGCGCACGACGCTGTGAAACAAGCCCAAACCTACATCCAAAGCGGCCTTCGATGGGTCGTAGACATGGATTTGGCGAAATTCTTTGGTGCGCCTAGGTAAGCTGGGTGCTTTCAGTGGGTGCGATTCCCACCCGGGTAAAGGGTACAGCCACCCTACCCGGAATCGAGTCTTGAACACGCAAAGGTAACGATGCGGGTTAAGCGTAGA
>NZ_VNJI01000039.1 GCF_007786445.1 Paenibacillus cremeus
AGCTTGCAACGCTACCCATGATCGGGATGTCAACGCCGCGCTAAACTTGCTAAAACTCGCAATGTAGATTGCAACTGCCAACGGGGCAGGAACTGCCCTTGGAGCGTAGCTAAACTTGGAGCAGTAGCTCTATTGACTACGAAGCACCCACCTCTTAGGTGGTGTGTAGTTCACTATTATTACGAAATGAAAAGGAGGAGAAGCACCTTTTGTAACGAATAATGCTAAGTGGAACCACTTTCAATTACGTCCTGACTGACCACGGATACTCGGAAAACCTGATAGACCGCTCTACATCTTCCTACAGTAGCGCGATCACCTTTTCCCTATTGATTAGGCCTTCAAGCAGTCTCAACGCCCTTAAGTCCTGCAGCGCCTCGTAAGACACTCCTAATCTAAGTGATTCAATTCCCATCCGGTCCTTCACCAAGCGACTGATACACATTAGCCAAGGGTATAAATTCAGGACAAATTCCACATAAAAACAAAGTGAAAACAAAAAAACCTCCTGAGTAGGAGGATTCTAACTAACCTAATAGTAACGGCTGATCTTCTTTTGTCCTTACTAATACCCATTCACTCGGCTCGAAGATAACTTTGATTGGGACCCTTGCTTGCTTTATAAATTCAAAACTCTTAATGACATCAAAGGTAAGTAATTCTTCGAATGAACTCTTGAGCATATTGTACGTTTTATATTTTTCGTATGCATGAAGGCCTAGGTGGTTTATCAGGCTTTCAACTTCCAATATGTACTCGCCGTCCTTGACCTTATTCAAAATTGTCAAATAAAGATTCTTCGATGTCGGCGTGGCCAAGTCATTAAACAATGACATGCTTATCGCTACGACATGACCTGCCATTAAGTTCTTATGTAGGTCATCGCTAAGCTTTATAGAAACCCGATTGGTCTCGCGGTCGATCTCAATGGTCTGAATAGGGTTATGAATTTTGGTTTTCTTTCGCTTTTTAGCTTCCGCATCATAAAACTCTTCCATGACGATGGACGTTTTACCGAGGTTGTCCAAGCTGGTATGTAGGGATTCGTATTCGCCACCATTAATATCTGCGTAAACGCACTTCAATAATTCTCTAAAGTCAAACTCAAAGTCAATGTTCTTTCCCTTGAGCTCCCATAATTTAAAAATACCAAACAAATTTCGAGCATCGTATGGAAGCAAGAGTGTTCCGTTACCATTCTGATAATATAAATTTCTAAAACCGGATTTGTTCAACTCCAACACGCCCCGGGCATTCCTACTTTTCCGGAGAGTCGTCTCATTTGGAGTGGTGGATGAAATAAAAGGATGATCGATTAGATTCCTCTCCACGCTATGGCTAAACTGGCGATTTTGCTCCTGTTTTTTGCCAATTGCTTTCTCCAGGATCAAGATTTGCATCTCTAAATATTCTTGATAATCAAGAACTTCTTCATCTGGGGATACGCGATTCTCCAAGTTCAATAGGATATTTCGGGATACCTCATTTCGAGTTTCAACCAATTTACCTGAGATTCGTTTCAATTCATATATCTTTTTATTTAGCAATGGCGCGCAATAGGTGTCTGCTTCAACATCTACTTGGCCAGAGATCATAGATTCATTAGATGAGATAGATCTAAGATATCGCCGACGCTCTACTAACTTCGGAGCACACTTTTCGAGAACATTTAGTATAGCTTTGCTCATATGCTCACCTACTTTCATTTCAACAGCTTCTCCCCTCATTTTATCTGTTATACGCGAACAAAACAATCACAAAAATAGACAATAAAAAACCGCCGGACATGGCTTTGCCATGACCCGACGGTTCTTCCGTGAGTTGTTAAACATACTATTGTGACTATCGTACACCTTACGACAGAGTTTTGACAATATGGATAATCAGAATATACGAATCTCGAATTATAGCATCCCATATTTTACGTATGATATAATAGATTTGCATCGAGTGTGCTCTCATGGGTGTTGGCTGTCTCCGAAAGGAGGTGAGCCGGTGGAAGCAAAAGACGTAGCAACGCTTGTCATAGGAGCTGTAACCCTTACGATCCTGTTCGTCAATCTTATGATCACGTTAATTACAACTTTCCAAAAAAAGAAGTAGGACCGTCCCCACTTCGCCAAAGTGAACGGTCCCTTCTCACCCACATATGAGCCAGCCCCCTTGACGGGCGACTAATGATGCGGCCCGGATACGTTACCAGCGGATCCGGGTCTTAGTCTTTTCCAAGTGAGCTAAGCTTTATACCTCTATTATAACTCCTCGAATTACAAAAATACAACACGGATCGTATTCCGGGGACATTCGAGATTCTTGTGTTCCCTCCATTTTGGTGATCGGTAAAATTATGCTCAGCAGATAAACGAAAAAGGGGGATAGACGCTTTTCCCCCATCAATTCTTTATACGCTCTCTAGTTGTTGGACTAACTTGTCGCGTAGCTCCTCTAGTTCATGGTGATACGTGGAAGAAAAAAGATCAACTGTCTCCTATCTCAAGTTCAGCAAGGGAAGGGAAGCAACAATTGTGCTCCCCTCGTCCAATGACTATCTAGCTCTTCTTTTGCGGATAATCCGCTTTACATGGCGGGCAAGATCCCTGGCCAAATTCTTGACGTTTACTGCGCCGCCCGGATACATGTGCTGAACCATCCTGATGGTGTCCGGCCGCTCCGGTCCGCAATAAAGGCACAGCACATCGATGCCCTGCTTTTCCGCCTGCTGCACCATCAGCCTCATCGTATTTTCATCCTCATGCCGTTCAAAGCACGGCTGACCGTCCGAAATCATGATCACAAGTCGAATCCCCTCGTTATACGTAGACATGTCGTTAATCATGTGCTGGAGAGCAAGCGTATCGCGGTTCCCGCACTCGGCCTCAATACCGCCAAGAAATCCCTTCTCGTTGTTACCGAACCGGCCATACGGCTTTAACGGAAAGATCTCAGTGTAATGATTCTCAGTAAACGCATAGGCTGCATTCGGAATGCCGGCTTTTTCGCAAGATGCCGTCATCAAAATGAGGGATTTGCGTATTTCGTCGATCACCTTGGATGAAGTCCCACGGAATGGATCGCCTGTCGAACCGGATATATCGGCCATCATAGCGATTCGGACCTCCGCACCTGGCGTGCCAAGAAGCTTGCGGGCAAAAAAGTTGGTTTCGCCAAGGGCTTCGCTGCGCCACATCCGGTTCACCAATACCTTCCCGCTACGTTGGTTCATGAGCAGCTCGTCCGGTGTCGGTTCGCACAACTCCTTTAAGACTTTCGAGGTTAAATCGATATCTCGCTGCATCCTCCGCTCGGTGAGCTGGTACCGATAATGATTCTGGTATTGGTAAGGCTTAAAGATGGCGGTCGCAGAGAATGAGGGGCGCCTTTTACCGGGATCAATTTCGATTTGCATCTCGATCTCCTCATACGGGCCCACCTCTTCATCTGCTTCCTTCTCGTCCGCGTCCGCTTCCTTCACAGCCGTGCGTAAGGCGCCAGAACAATCCGGGGCTTCAGAAGACTCCTCGTGCTCCTCAGTGCCTTCTGGGGCTCCATCGCTTGCGTTCCTATCGCTTTCCTCTTCACCGCTGGCTTTGGATTCTTCGGGCTGTTCAGCGGCCTGAATTCGAATCTTTACGCGCAGGACGTTCTTCTCCACGTCCTCCCGCTCCCCCCAAGACACATTGGGGTCATCGGCATCACTGAGGAAACCAAACTCCGGCTCCGATGGAGATTGCCCGTCTGCTTCCATCCACGCCATGAGCGTTGGCCATGTCGCCCGAATAATCTCCAGGGCACAGTCCAAACAGGCCAGAGTTGTTGGTTCGAAGCGGGCCTTCTCGATCAATGGCTGCACGGAATCAATTAATGCGATCGAATAAGGATGCAGCCCTTCAGGATCCAGCATCCCAAGGGAACGTATCATAAACAGTAGACGAAAATCTTGGACCCGGTTTTCCGGGGTCATCGGTGCGCACTTCCAGTTGTAATTTTTAAACTGGAGGTACTCGCCCACTTCGGGATGGTCAAGGATTATGAAATTTTCCATTCTGCCGTCAAGGATGACGTTGCCGTAGAACTTCGTCCACGCCTCCGGATACTTGAAGTTGGATTCCCAATCCGAACGTAGCGAACTGGAATTCTCGTTGACCCACTTTACGTAATCCTCTACGGTGTCGTACTGAATATGACCTCTCTCATGCACGGAAGTGGCCTTCCGAATAACCCGCCTCTCTTCTTCCGTAAATTCAGTACCCCCGCCGGGCCGAGTAATATCGTACTTGGCATATACATCCTTACCGTCCGTATACGACGTGGGTGCGTTCGTCCATTGGAAACCAAACTTACGGCCGCCAAACAGAATATGCAGCCAGCGTTTGACGCGGACGCCTTCTCGTTCCTTAACTACCTGGGCTTTATTTTTCAATACGGTTGCCGTCCTCGACATACCGATCACTCTCCTCTCTAAAATGGGAAAGAGGGACGCTCCTATAGAGGTCCCTCCATCTCTCAGGCCACTCCAGATTCGTAATCTTCCTCTTCCTTGGTCTTCGGCAGCGATTTCCATACTGACATCCTCAGTTGGCTACGAATGGCGAAACGTTCTTCTCGATCTTCGCACCGGTTTAGAATAAAGTCCTCGATCGCTTCAATTTTGCTCTGATCTGTGACACCGAATTCCTTTAAGTACCGAGCGGCATCAATGAAACCACGTATAGTACGGGATTCTTCACCGACGCCTTCGGTTACATAAAGGCGATCGATTTGAATTTTGATGTCTTCAAACCACTGAAGTACATGACGGTCAGTGAGTCCGGATTTCTTCTCGATTAAGAGCTTAAAGTCCGCCGTATACGGCAAGTGAAGTACCGCCAGACGGTCCTTCAGCGCCGCGTTAAGAGCCTTTACGCCTGCATATTGCTCCCCGACGTTGATCGATGCGATGAACAGATGCTCCGCATGACAGGGCACGGTGCCATACGGCGTGGACAGCTGTTTATTATCGTCGTAGACGGAGTGAAAGATCGAGGTGGCATCCGGCATCAGCATGTTCAACTCCGCGAAATGAACCAAGCCGCCATTCATGACGCAGGTTGCGTATGCTGTGTACTTAAATGCTACTTCTAGGCCTTTTCCGGTCGGCATATTCTCGCCAACAATCGTCTCGGAGGTGTATCCTTTGTGCCCTGTTTGCAGGTACAACGGGTATCCCAAAACCCAAGCGATGGTGTTGACGAGCGAATCTTTGCCACACCCTTTGTTTCCAACGAGCAACAACGATTTGCCCATGATGATGTGGCGCAGCGCCCGCTCCAGCATCTTGCCTTGGTAAGGAGTTGACGGAGCCATGGGCTCAATCGACATTGGCGTGGCGGCCGTCAGGTCACAAATGGCCTTGCGTTTACTCTGAACCTTCACTAGCAGGCGGCGATCGATGCCTTGACCAAGCAAGTAATTTTCGATTTCCGTCCAACCCACTTTCCAGTCGCGCTTACCTTTCGGAGTTGCAGCTGAAGCGGGAGTTGATGGTTTCGATACAGGAGCGGGTGCAACGGGTACTGCGTCCGGGAGCTCCTCTTCTTCCGGGGGGGCCAGGATACCAAACGCTTTAGAAACGTCGTGGAATTCGGAACTCGGAATAGCGGCTATGAGCGCATTTAGCTCATCCGGATCTTTCGGAAGAGCAAAGCGCTCAATGTTACCCAACAATATATCAGCAATGGCAACGCTGCAGGCAAGATGTGGGCATGCGCGCTTACCAGCGAAGGCTTCGCAGTAATGTACATAGTCTGACTGTCCTTCCTTGCTGACCCACAAGCTCTTGTTACCGTCCATATAATCGATTCTCAAGTACGTGGCAACCTTGCCGTCCTCGACGATTTCAGCACGTTTTATCCGGGATACGTAGTCGAGAATCTTTTCCTTGTATTGCTTAGCTGTGATACCCGGTAGTGTATTTCTCGTAAATTTCATGTTCATTGTCTCCTTCCGATTTTAAGGGAATAATCAAAAAGCCAAAGAACCCAGCGGTGCTGAGCTCCTTGGCACTTCTACACGGGGGCAGGTTCGCCCGATTTATGCAGCAGCTTCGATATCGATCTTGCCGCCTTTGGTTGCTAGCGTGACCTTCTGCTGATCTTCACGATACCATCCATTCGTCTTAAGAACGTAGTTAGGACGGATCTTTCTCACTTCCTCTGCCAGCTCCTTCCCAGCAAAGACGATAACATCACTGTTGTTCTCCAGCTTCGCTTTAAATGTAGCCGAACCATCCTGGTTGAATTTTGGCGAATCAAGCACCTTCATTCGGAGGGGGGCCGGCTTGTTGGAACCATGACCTGAGCCACTGGTACTTCCACTGGTAGTACCACCTCGGCTACCACTTCCCTCTGAACCGCTGCCAGATACGTAGTTCCACGGGGAACGTGAAACAGAAGTGGTTCCTTTGCCAGTGGATGCGCCTGGATGTTGCTCTTCTGGAAGGATCGACGAAGGCTGCGAAGATTCGTTTTGAACCGATTTCCCTTGGTCTTTCGCTGTCGACTCACCGCAATTGGTGCGGTTCCCGCTAAACAAGGCATTGAGATCGGACTGGAAGATTCCTTCCCATCCCTTTTCCTTGTAATACACCTGATACGAATCCGGAAGGATTGGGATACCGTTCCTGTGCGACCCGTACTGATCAACGAAGCCATAGGCACCAATCAGACGGCTATAGATGATGTTTGTTGTGCCATCCGCCTTCTTCGGCTTAATCACGTCGATACAACCTTTGAACACATCTGATGCTACACCAAACCAGGCAGCACACTTCTTCAGTGAATCGGATACCGCCGCCTTTTTGCAGTCCATCCGGTCCTGTGCCATTGGAACGGTCTCATTTCTCAGGATGGTCATCGTCGAATTTCCCCAATTCACTCGGTCCATCCAACTCTGCTTTCCTTCATCCCAAATTGAAAGGCGCCCGAGTAACTCGACGGAGAAATCGTCCATGTTTTCTGTCACATCGAAGAATTCATGCCGCCAATTCAGTGGACCAATGACTTCATTCAGACGATCGACCACCCACTGGACACTGACATAGGCTTGTCCCTCGTAATTCGCGCCATAAGCGGCATAAGGAAACGGTGCATTAAGCTGAATGCTAAGATTGTTTGCTGTGTTGGACATAGGTAACTCGCTCCTTCGCAGGGTTTTTGGATTTACGTGGGATAAGGTGTTCATTCCCAATTCGATCACATCTTCCAGGTACAACATACCGTCCGCCATTTTCTTTACGAGCCAAGCCGGTAGTTGACAGCTTATGAATGCTACAACTTTTGGGTATCCATGCTTTTTTGGCACGGCAACCTCAACGAGATCCCCCATCGTCTTCATACGTTTCAACCTCCATGTCACACGCATTCTCCCCCCTCGGCTTTTGATTAATCGGTAAAACAAAAAAAGAACCGACTCTTCAGCAGCAGATCATTCTTGAAATCCAAAAAAGGACTTCATATCTGCGTCTCAAGAGACGATTCTTTGAAATTGGGCATAGTACACCCTAGTTCAATTACATAACAAGGTGAATCCAACGGAACTCCATGGGCCGCGTGGCAGGAGCAAAATAAAAGAGAAAAGTATGGATTAATAATATCATATGGGCTGCCTGCTAGGAAAGTATATATATGCTTCAAAAGAAAAAAACAGCCCATATTCCGGGCTGTGTGTGTTCGATATTTAGGATGGTTCGGCATATAAAGGGCGTTCACCAATCAAACAGCGATAGAAGTTATGAATTGTGAGGGTGTGTTCCTTGGGAAGCTCGACTAATTTTGGTGTGTTACTGAAGGGGTCCTTCACGCGTAAAATATACATGGTTTCGGTTGTGTCTTCAACGGCAACGTACATGTCTCCGTTATATTCAAACAACTTCTTAAATGAGCATTTTACTATCTCATTGTCTTCATTGGCCATGATAAAGTCAACCGTTGCTTTTCCCTGTCCTTGGCTTGGGATGGTTTTCATAGGGTCACCTGTTTCTTCGTAAGAAGAATAGAAGCAGGAAAAGGCTCGAACGTTCGTCAAGTCCTTTTCCCATGTGATCAATCTTCGAATTCGTCACCATTGTTACCGCTGGTTTCCATGAAGTACTCGGAAGCTCTCATACCAGGTGCGTCTTCTAAGAGGAACTTGATTGTGCTGGCCGTCAGCTTCTTCTCGGCGTTGTTGTATTCTAGGAACGTATCTCGGCTCATACCCGCTAATAAGCGTTCATCGGTGGTAAAGCGGAGCGGGACATCTGGCATAAAACGGTCGGCTAACTGGTTAAGCAGCGGAATTCGACTATCGCCATCCGCGATAAGCATAACCCGGGCAGGCCGGTTGTGTGCCGGAAGTTTTTGATATACCTGATTTAATCGTACAAATCGTTCAGCCGTCTTGCGGATAAAATCCTTGCCCGGTCGAAATACCTCTACCCAGAACTGGAGGAAGTCGTTTCGATCGCGAATGATCTCAAAGACGGCAGTCGGAATATGAAACAAGCTTTGATCGGCACGGATCACCGGCCTCCGGTGCCAAGAGATGAGCCGATCGAGACGGACGAGCTCGGCATACAGTTCGTTTGAAGTGAGATCAACGAAATATGGATTCATCTCCGGGCCTTTAGCGGCGGCATACTCAACGGGTCTAGCCCACTGTTCATCGCTTAATTTGCGGTGGAATAGGATTTCGGCCGCTTCTGCCCCTACTTTGGTCAGCATGTACGCGAGCGGTTTTTTCCGCTGCTCATCTTTCAAGGGGCTGGCCCAACGATAGGCGCAAATGATCCCTCGGCTGCGGCATCGCTTAATGAAATCGACGCCGCTACGACCGCCCGGTTCTAGGTACGGGAATATGACCCGTTCTAGCTGCCTTCTTGTCATTGTTCGGTTCGTCGATAGCACATCCACCAACTTCAAGTCGTTTTTGGATACATCTGCGCCATGTAGTTGACCGTCCAGCCAGTATCTCCCGTTTTGTAAGCCGAACTTCGGTTCGTGGTACTCGATGGTGGCATACGGGTCGGAGAACATCCCAAACCGCGATCCGTCCGGAAGCAGGAGCTCATAAATATCGCTCGGATAGACGGAGTCGGTATACGGATTTAGGTGCTCAGGTACCATCGGGGAGCTCAGGAGGAACGCTGCGTCCCTTCCTCCCGTCACACCCTTCGGACCAGTTTCTTCTTCGAAGCTAGTAAAATTACCTAGAGCCATAGGATCCGTACTGACCGTAGCGGGCGCTTTCCCGCTTCCTCGTTGAGAATTGAGGAACGAATGCAACTGCCTTCACGCGCCGACCCGCCGCGTCAATTTGTGCAATACGTACCCGAATGTTTTCGTCTTTCTTGAAGACATGGTTCCCGCTGTAAGCTGGGAAGTTTGTCCGAACGACAAGACCCGGGGAATCTAGCATCTCGACAAACATACCGTGTTCCGGATGAATTTTATTGATTTTCCCGACGTAGACACCGTTTACTTGGTAATTGACGATATTGGTCCACGGATCGGTTTGCAGCGTGCGGCTGTCAGCAGTGATTCTGCCCTTTTGATCTTTGCTTGGACGGGTAATGCTCGTGATTTTTACTGGCAGTGTATCGCCGATTTCAAAGGCCTCGCTTAAATCCTCGTAGAACACGTAACCGACGTCGGAGCGACTCAGTTCGTACGAAATGCCCTCCACAAGGAGGTACAGGGTATATTGATCGACGCCACGGACGAATGCGTCGAATACGTGGCCCTCTTGCGCTTCCTTCCAAAACCGTTCCGCTTTCTTCTCCAGCGCCTTTGCACGGTTGGCGAGGAAAATACCTACGGTTGCTGATTTGTCGATAATGATGTCGTCAACGACGAATTCAAGTTCCCGGTCCAAGTAGAACTGGATGCCTCGCAAATTATAGTTATCAACGTGAGATTTCGGTAAATAGCCGTAAACGCCGTGAAAATCGATTTTTAATACTTCTTCTTTGCGGTCGCCTAACGACTTGGTTTCAATACCGATCGTGTGTCCAACCATGATCCGGCCATTACGATGTGCTTCCTTGATATCCGCCCAAGCGCGCATGGCAGGAGTAATTTCGAAATCCTGCGGGAATGGATTCGACATGCAAAAATCACCTTTCCTTCGTGTTGGTATAGAGTAGGTCTGGAACGCAAAAAAGCACCTGCGCATGGGGGTTCCCCAAATCGCAGGTGCTTCCTGAGATGATCCGGACACTATTTCACTTGAATTTATTGTAAAGCGAACGGGTCTTACTGTCAATTGATAAGTGTAGATTTGGGTTGCGGGTACTTTGTATTGAAAGTGATCGCGAAGTCAAGATCATCATGATGAAGTATTTACGGCTAAAGAACTAGGCAAGGTAAAACCTCCACAGTGAAGATGGCTATGTGTTGGTAGCCGAGCGCATCGAACCAGAGCCTATTTTGAGATATGAAAAACATTCAAAAGGCTTGGCTCCTGGTGCGAGGCTGGCTGAAAGTAAGTCTAGAGGTGGTAGATGTAAAAAATCAAGGAGCTAAGCAAGAACGCTTAGCTCCTTGATTTTTTAAGTTAATTATTCTTGTTTGTACGGGGACAGTCCCAAAGAGTTACTTTTGGGACAACCCACCGTGCTACCAGAATTCTTTGTAATAAATAGTCAGCTCGCGACATGGCTTATTCTATTTACTACGTTTATTGATAGGGTATTGCTCAATACTTGTAATGCCGTTACTTTTACATTCGCAGTACCAGGTGTATTGATTTGAACCGTTAATGAATAATTTCCATTTCCAGTTTCGGAAACAGCCATCAAATCAGCCCCCTGGACGCTGAATGCCGATGTGGGCAGTTTCGTGATGGGGTTGTTGTTCGCATCTTTTACAGTAACGGTTAAAGTAAAGCTTTGTCCGGCGTACACCGAATTCGTTACGGTATTCGCATACACTGCGGAGGCGACGGCAGCTGATCCTGCCACTCCGTTTGCCATGCTTGGCGTTACAGTCGGATAAAAACCGTAAACTGACCTCGCGACACTGATTGGAGCGGATTGCACATACACCGTAGTAACTCCACTAAGTGCTTTACCGTAAGTCAAAGCTTTTAACCCAACGGTTTGGCCTGAGGTTAAGCCACCGTTGAAGGTAAAGGTAAAGCTTCCATTAGCCGAAGCGGAGGCTGTGTATAAGGTATTCCCCAGGGTTGCAAAAACCAACGCGCTTGGCTCAGCAGATCCTGTAATGGACATTGCTCCCTGATACACGTTCCCGGTTACTGTAGGTGCCGAAGTAGATATCACAGTCTTTATCACTGGAATATTAACCGGATTGCTTTCTGCTTTCCCTGCAGCTTTTGCAGTAATGGATAAAACCTCTCCCGCTGTTACATTAGTGTAGTAGGACATGACATTGTAAATCCCTTGATTGTCAGCAGAGACATTGGTTAATTCCATTCCATTCGTCTTTACAGTAACGAGAGACCCAGCTTCTGCCGTCCCGGTAACCCAGAGAAGACCTTCATATACTGCTTGGGAAACGGTTGGTGCTTGAGAAACGCCGTTCGTCGTCTGTACAGTGATTGTAACCAGATCGCTGTGCGCCTTCCCTACAGCTTTCGCGGAGATATAAAGAACGTCCCCGGCTTGCAAATTCTCTTTAGGCACATACAAGGAATAAGAACCGTTCGAGTCTGCTTTGGAACGAGTATCAAATCCGTTTCCGTTTTGACCGCCCTGCTTGCCGCTTGTCAGGTACACCCACGCATTCGGCTCAGCAGCTCCTCGAATCTCGGCATCTCCGGCGTAGACCGATCCTGTGACTGTTGGAAGCTCCGTTTGACCTATTGTCGGGGAAACCGTTACTAGAAGCGCATCGCTCGGCAGTTTACTTGCCGCTTTCGCAGAAACTAGTAGGCTGGCTCCCGGAGACAAGGACCACCATTCAGGAAGTTCGATAGAATAAGTCCCATCGAGCCCTGCTACTCCGGTCGTATACTGCCAATACTCTTGCGCTTGAATTCGAACGATTGCTCCCGGCTCTGCCGTCCCTGTTACCATGTCGGCGGCGTAAACTTGACCCGTCACCGTTGGTGTTCCCGTTTTGCCCTGCAAAGGTAGAACAATGAGCGAAACAGGCTGGCTGGCCAGCTTACTGTTTTCTTTAGCCGAAACCATGACTACATCGCCCTGATTCAGACTGCTGTAATACGGTGTGTATAAATAGAACTTCCCGTCACTTCCCGTTAACATGCTGCTCGATTCGCCACTCGGGAATGTTGCCAGCACGGTGCTGCCTGGAACGGATGTTCCTTCGATGGTTTCCTGATACCCTTGCACCGTTGCGTACACACTGCCAGTTACGATAGGTGCTGCTGTTTGGCCTTGCAGAGCGGCAACCGTAGCATAAACCGCCGAGCTAACGTTCTTACCGTACCCTTTGGCTGTAATAACCAGTTGATCACCGGCTTTTAAATTCATGTACTCCGTGTTCAACCGGAAATATCCGCTGTAGTCGGAATAAGTGTTGTTTTCACCTTCCGGGTACTTTACCAGGATCGACGCGTTGCTCTCTGCCGTTCCCTCAATATAACTTGGGAACGTGGCTTCAGTTGCGTATACGTTGCTTGTTACCGTCGGTGCCTGGGTTTCGCCTTGAAGCGGAAGAACCTGTACGGAGACCGCATCGCTTTCCGATTTCAAATACGATTGAGCGGTAATATAAAGCACATCTCCGGCTTTAAGATTCCAATTCGAAGGTACACTCAGGTAATAAGCTCCGTTTTGGTCTGCGTAGTTGTAATCGTAATCACCGCTCGCATCCTTAACGATAACCTTCGCACCCGACTCGGTCGTTCCGTGGATCGAATTCAGCTCGTAATACCCGGAAACCGTCTCATAAACCATGCCGGTGACCGTTGGCATTGCCGTAGGCGGTGCCTTTAGTACCGTCACCTTCAATGGATCACTTACCGATTTACCGTACGATTTAGCCGTAAGCTCCAGCTGATCCCCGACTGAAATAGACCAATAGTTGACATAATACCAGAAGTTCCCTTCCGAATCGGCGTAAGCGTTATTCGTAGATCCATTTTGATACTTTACAGTGACTACGGAATTCGGCTCGGTATGACCGTATAGTGTTACGTCAGTGTAGTTCGATGTCTTATAGACATTTCCGGTGACCGTCGGTGCAGCAGTTTTGTCCGTAACGGCCTTAACCGTAATGAGAACTGGGGCGCTGTCGGAATATCCATAGATTCTTGCCGTAAGTTTAAGCGTATCTCCAGCCTTCATCGACACCCAATAAGGCAACTCCAAAGTATAGCTGCCGTAGTATGCAGTTGCATCGGCAATATATGCTCCGCTATCGGTAGACAGCGTTACGGTTGCTCCTGCTTCCGCAGTACCATTAAGGTAGCCCCTCGGATCATACCAATTCCCGTTGCCATCTTGTTCATAGACATCTCCGGTAACGGTCGGCGAAGCTGTCGGCGGTGCCTCTAGTACCGGCACCATCAACGAATCGCTTGGCATTTTCCCATACGATTGTGCCGTAATTTCTAACTGCTCTCCTACCGTAAGAGATCCATTGTAAATATCAAATGAATAATACCCAGCGGAATCTGACTTCGTCGAATACGTATCTTGACCGTTCTTCAGGGTAACCTTGGAGTTCGGCTCGGAAGTACCATTAATATTGACATAGTAGTAATAGTAATCCGATGACTTATAGACATTTCCAGTGACGGTCGGCGCTGCGGTTTTATCCGTAAGGGCTTTAACCGTAATCATAACAGGCTCACTGTTGGAATATCCATTCGCTCTTGCCGTTAGCTTCAGGAAATCACCTGCTTGCAGGGCCACCCAATAAGGCAGCTCCAAAGTAAAGCTTCCATCGTATGCAGTGGTATCAGCAATAGAAGTGCCACTGTACGTCGTCAGTGTTACCGTTGCTCCCTGCACTGCGGTACCCGTGAGGTATCCGGTCGGCATGGCCCAATCATAGTTGCCTGTCTGTTCATAGACATCACCGGTAACCGTCGGTGCGGCTGTCGGCGGTGCTTGAAGCACACTCACCGTCAATGGCTCGCTTGTCGTTTTACCATACGATTGAGCTGAAATCACCAGCTGGTCACCAACGGAAATATAACCGTTGTAAACAGATATAGAGTAGTTCCCGTTTAGATCTGCTACCTTAGGATAAGTAGTTTGGCCCGCTGTCAAAAGGATTAACGCACCTGGCTCGGACTTACCCTTAATTTGAACGAAATCATAATAGTTATCCGATGACTTATAAACACTGCCGGTTACCGTCGGTTGAGACGTTTGTCCTTGCAAGGTATTTACATTAAAGCTGACCGAGTCGCTGGTAGATTTCCAAGCAGTCTTAGCGGAAACCTTCAATGTCTCTCCTGCAGTCAAGGTCAACCAGTAAGGTACCTGCAGCGTATACTGTCCGGTTTCATCAGCATTGCTGGAATTCATATACGATCCGTCATCTTTAGTAAGATACACAGCTGCAAATGGTTCAGTCGTACCCTGGATACTGCCTGCCAAGTAGTAATAATTGCCGTCAAAATAATTGTAATAGTAAATGCCCGTTTGCTCGTAGACTGTACCGGTTACTGTAGGTACCGCCGTCAAAGGCGCGGCCTCCACGGTTCCGTTCCATGCCGTACTGTAGGACTTACCGTATTTTTGGGCAGTTACGACTACCGTTTCTCCTACTTGGATTGTTGTATATCCATTATAGATGTAAGCCGATATCATGTAGTTCCCCAAAGAATCCGCAGTCGCAGAAGCAACAGTACCGCCAGAGAACTTCGCTACAACCACAGATCCAGGCTCTGCCGTACCTTTAATGTAAATGTAACTATCCTGGTTGGTTTTGTAGACGTTCCCCGTTACGGTAGGCGCCGCGGTTTGACCCTCGAGTGCTTTTACCGTAATGACCGAAGGATCGCTTACCGTTTTTCCGCTCACATTCGACGTGACGTTAAGTCGATCGCCTGCTTTCAATGTCCACCAAGATGGAACATAAATCGAGTACGCTCCATAGTAATCGGCATATCCATTGTAAGCATTATAAGCATCTTTTCTAAGCGTCACAATCGCATAACGCTCTACTTGACCATGAATGTATACCTGTTGATAGTTGTTCGTACCGTCCTGCTCATAGACATTGTCAGTGACGGTCGGGCGATCTGCAGGCGGCGCTGCAAGCACTGTAGTCGTTACAGTGTCACTGTAGCTCTTACCGTAAGTTTGAGCTCTCAGCTCCAGCTGACCATCTACTGCGATTCGGCTGTTGTCCAGCGTAAAGCTGAACAAGCCTTGATTGTTGGCAATTGCAGGAGTGCTCGTACCATCCGCATATTTGAGATAAACCGTCGAGCCTGGTTCCGCGATCCCACTCAGGTTCGAGTAGAAGAACTCGCTCACCTTGTACACACTGCCGGTTACCGTCGGTGCTTCGGTTTTCCCTTGCAGAGCGTAAACGTTCACTTGCACGGTTTCGCTGACCGTCTTGCCGTTCGCTTTGGCTGTTACTTCGAGCACATCGCCTGTGTTCAATACCCAATCTGTAGGCAGATATAAACGATAGCTTTGGCCGTAGTCGTAATAGTACGATTCCGAGGTGGAATGACCCTTATCATCCTTGATGGCGACGAGGGAACCGGCCTCCTTCGTACCTGTCAGATAAACTTGCGGATAGTAGTAGCTTCCATCCTGCTCGTAAATCTTACCGATGACGGTTGGTGCTGCCGTTACAGGAGCTTGAGACACAACGATCGTTACCGCTTCACTTACCGATTTTCCTACAACTTTAGCGGTAACTGTCAAAGTTTCGCCTGCCACCAGCTTGCGGTTAAATCCAATCGAGTAGCCATTATTCGAATCCGTCCACGAATTGTTCGTTCCAATCACATTGCCTTTGGCATCCTTAACAGTGATCATCGCTCCGGTTAACGTTTTACCGGTAATCGAAGTCGTTTCCGTATCGACTACCTGTTGGTCTACCGTAGGGAGAACCGTTGGTGGCGCCAAGTAAACCGATACGGTCACCGTGTCGCTTACCTTCTTATATCGAGCCAATGCAGTGACAATCAATGTGTCGCCAGCTTCCAGACTCCAATTCGAAGGGATATTCAGCATATAATTTCCGTTCGGATCCGCCTGAACGAATGTCGTCTGATCTTTATAATCAAACGTTACGAACGCTCCCGCTTCAGCCGTACCGGAAATGAAAGACGTTTCCGTATCCACTCTTTGATCAACCGTCGGTCGGCCCGTCAGCGGTGCGGCATATACCGTGATGGTAACCGTGTCGCTTACCGTTTTGTGAGCGGACAAAGCTGTGACGTACAAGATGTCACCCGCCTCAAGATTCCAATAGGACGGGATGTGCAGCGAATAAGCACCATTGGAGTCGGTTTGAACCTGGGTCGGCACACCTTTAACCATAAAGGTTACCTTGGCTCCAGCTTCCGCCGTTACTTGAATAATATCCGATTCATCATAAACGGTTCCTGTTACAGTCGGAGCAGCTGTCTTCTCGAGACCATAGAACGGTACCGAGTGACGCAGCTGTTCCTTGCCATTTACTATCGTCGTAACCATCAAATGTTTGTTCAAGGCGTCCAAAGCACTCATGATCGTTGTAAAGCTATCCGCCAAACCGTTCAATGAAGCCAACAAATCGGAAACAACATGGCCCAGCTCATCCATATGCACTTCGTATACATTGTAGCCTTGGGCATCAGGAACTTGGCCCCACTGGGCATAAGCGGTTCCATCGGCATGAATCTGTTCCTTCATTACCGGTGCATTGCCCGGCTGGTTCCACGGTTCGGAATGGTGCGAGAACGTTGCCGGAATGGACGTATTGCCTCCCGATTGCACCACGAACGATTGGCTGAGATCCAAATCGCCGCTGATCTGCGGAATGAGCCAGTAATCGAAGCTCACCGACTGACCCGGCTCAAGTACGGGTATAAATTGCTTCAGCTGCGAACCAGGCATATAAATATAGTTGAGCTTGCCCTCTTCTTTAAGCTCGAAGGTCAGGTTGTAAATCTTCGTACTGTTCTGTGAATCGGAATTCGTTACATTCTTCAGCGTGAAAGTAACATGGTACGGTGACCCTGCATCGGCGCGATCTTGAGCATCGATGCTCATCGTCATCGCGTTTCCGCCCCACACCTTAATCGGCTTATCCGGCTTAAATTTAGCAGTGATTTTCTCGTTGAACGGCTTCAGCGTGCCTTGGAACGTTGCACTCATGCCGTTGTTATTTTCCGCCGAATAAACGCCTTCTTTATCCCCGCGGACAATCCATTTCACTTTCTTTTCCTCTTGGCCGGCAATATCTTCGACATCCAAGGTCAAGGATTTGCTGTAGGTGCTCGGCACCATCGTCAATCCGTCCGGCAGCACCAAGGTGGCCTTCGAATCGGTAATCACAAATGGGCTATTCGCATCCGCCTTATTCTGGAGCAATAAAGTGACATCGAAGAATTCCTTCAACCATCTTGCTTCGCCCGGGATGATCATATAGGCAACGGTCGGCTTAATCTCCGGATGCGTGGATGGAATGATCTTTGGATAAGCAAGCAATGTTGCGCCGCTGTCTCCTCCAGGACCGCCAGTCCCGGCCGAGATTACAAAAGGCGCAGGCTCTCCGCCGCCGATTCCAAATAACTGACCTGCCGAGTTCGCGTAAAATTGCTGCGGCTGCGGCAATGGCTGGTCGTTAAACGCAAGATGAACCTCAAACTTATAGACCCACTGGTTTTCAGGGGCGTTGATATCAATTCCTGCGGCTACAACCTGATCGGGACTCATGCGGTCGACATGAAGCTCGCCGAAAAGCACTTTCCCATCTTGGAGAGAAACCTGTGTGCTCACCGTCTTGTTTAGCTCCACCGTCACCTTCGTAGAAGAAGGCATATAGTCCGAGCTATAGACGTAAACGGTATATTCACCCGGCGGAACGACAAGAGTTGTTTTACCGCCTCTGGTCCAATCCTTACGAATGTCTCCATTGCTCATCACGATGGAAACGAGAGCACCGTCGAGCTTATTACCGCGAGCATCAAGTGCCGTAATTTCAACGGTGCCTTCCTGGGAAGGCTCGACAACTTGAACGGTAACGACATCCTTGGCAGAGTTATTGTACTGATCATATACAGCAAGTGTAACGGTATAATTCCCCACTGCGGCAAACGAATGTTTAGGAGCCGCAAGGGCTGAGCTTTGGCCATCCCCGAAATCCCAGTGATAGCTTGCAATCAGACCTTCATGATCGCTCGAAAGCGTGCCGTCGAATTGCACATCCGTATTTACAATCGCCACCCTTTGTTTTTCCAAACCTGCATCGGCCGTAGGCGGATACGGGTCGTTCGGCAGCGGCCTTGCATTCCCCGGATTACTGTCACTGACGTTGCGGTATTGATCGATAGCCTGCACGACATAGTAGTAAGTCGATTGCGGAGAGAGATGCTCATCCAGGTACGTCGTGGTTCCTTTTACGACTTGTTTAGACCAATCATAAGGCCCCCCTGGAACGGTGCTTCGTTTAATAATGAAGCCCGCGAGATCATCCTCGTTGCCCGAGGTCCAAGAAAGCTCGTTCTGCCATCCGTGCGGCGTGACTGTAAGAACAGGTGCTGCAGGAGGAGCCAGATTGAGTTTATAGGACACTTCCTTGACATCACTTATATTGCCGCTCATATCTTTAGCTGTCGCCCTAAGGGTGTAAAGGGCTCCATCGGATAATCCGGTCGTATTCCACACAAATTCAGGCGAATCGTATTGCAGATTAATGCCCGATTTGGTGCCGATTTCAATCCAGACTCCAGAGGTGTCCTGGTACTCCAGCTTGATCTCGGATAACCGGTAGTTATCCGAAGCCAGCACGCGGATCGATGGGTTCGCCGGCAGAGTCACACCATTCGTCCATCCAAAGCTGCGTACGATAGGCACTTCCTTATCCGGAAGCAGAGAGGCGAATTTGATTTCGGTTGCCGGACTCACATTGCCCGCACGATCCACCGCCTGCACTTTGTAATAATACGTAACGTCTTGGTTTACATTAACATCCTGGTATCCAAGGGCAGCCAAGCCGCCAACAAGCAATGTGTAAGGCCCATCCTCGCTGGTTGCTCTGAACACTTGGTAAGTGGCGTATTCACTTCCTTGCTGCCAAGTAAGCGTGATGTCTGCAGACGTTGCCGTTAAGCTGAAGCCGCCTGGTGCATCCGGAGCTGTTCGGTCGATGAGATACTGATTGACCGGTGTTGCCGTGCTTACGTTACCGGCTGCATCGATAGCTACGCCACGGACGAAATATGGTCCATCCGGCAAATCGGACGTGTTCCAAGCATAGGTTACATCTGCGACTGCAGGCTCGCCTTGAACCGCAAGCTCAGCGATTTTATTCCAAACTCCGTTCTCGAGATTCAAAGCATACTCAAACTTGAAAGTAACCACGCCCACTTTATCCGTGGCAGTTGCCTTAAGGTTTACAGTAGTTCCGATATAGCCTGGAGCCGGATTCAAAGCGGTAACAACAGGCGCTTCCATATCCTTAGCAATCACAATCTCCAAGGTTACCGGTGCTGTATTCCCCGCCCTGTCAGTCAATGTGCCGGATATGGACATCTTGCCATCAGCGATCAAGCTGCGGAGAGTTCCAACCGATACACCGTCGCCTTGCGGGTCAAGCAATTTTCCAAGCAGATCGCTGACCGAAATATTGGCATTTCCGTCCGTAAACGCAACCGTCCGGGACAGCTCGGAATCACTCATCGTGAGTTTATCCGTATCCGCGGAAGCCTTTACGGTAAGTCCGGTAAACATCGCCGTATTTTTCAGCATTTCGCTGACAGTGAACGTGATCTTATTGTCGGCAGTCACGACACCAGGATAAGAACTTCCGCCTATCGTTGCCGAAACGGTTTCGATGGCCGGCGGCGTTATGTCGAGCTCTTTTTCGAGGGTCAAGGTCACTGTGGACTCGTTGCCTGACAGATCCGTCAGCTTGCCAGTCACCATCAGCTTATCGCCTAGAATCAGGCTTCGAAGCATGCCAATGGAGACACCGTCGCCTTGCGTATCGATGGCGCGTCCGAGCAGCTCGCTGACCGTCACATTCGCTGAGCCATTCATAAAGTAAATCAATTTGGTCGTATTGGATGCCGTAATCGCCAATCTATAGGCATCGCTAGACGCCTTGATCGTGATTCCAGTAAACATATCGGAATCCTTAAGCGCGTTAGGAAGCGTAAAGCCGAGCTCGTTGCCGGGATGCACCACAGCTGCGATCGTATTTCCCGCTATCACGGCCGCCCCCGCGCTAATGCTCGGAGCCTCCGTATCAAGTGGCTGCGCAACGATTACCGTCACATTAGAGACAAGGCCGGATTGATCCTTTAACTGTCCCGTTACAACCACATTGCTACCTTTCATCTGCTGCTTCAAAAGACCTACGGATACTCCGTTGCCCTGTGGGTCAAAGGAGCTTCCGAGCAGTTGAGCGACCGACATACGGGCGGTACCGTTCTGGAACGGTATCGTGCGTGTCAAACCGTTGGAAGTCAGCGTTAACTCATACGCGTCGGCGGAAGCGTAAATCGTAAAGCGGGTTACCATGTCCGTGTCGCTGAACATTTTACTCATTACAAACGTGATCTGTCCCGCGTTCGGGCCCACGGTTGCCGGTACTTCATCCCCATTCACCGTTGCGGAAGCAGAAGTGATGGTCGGCGCTCCCGTATCTGTGGTGAGTAGGATCGTTAGGGTAACTACGGACGAATTCCCGTCCGTATCCAGCAACATTCCCGTTAAGGTCAGATTTTGGTTGCCCATCACTTGTCTCAGGGCGCCTACGGATACCCCGTTTCCTTGCGGGTCAAGCGAACCGAGCAGGTCAGCTACGGCCATGTTCGCCATTCCGCCCGCAAAATAAACGGATTTTGTCACACCTCCGGGAGCAAAAGTCAGCTTGGACGCCCTGTCCCCGGATTCGATACGAAAACCGGTAATCATGGCGCTGCCCGGAAGGGAGTCAGACAAGGTAAACGTAATGAAGTTCCCTTGGCTGATTACCGCCGGCACACTTTGGTTGCCGATCGTTGCCGATGCCGCAGTTAAAACCGGAGCGGAAACGCCCGGGGTTTTAGCCAGCTTCAAAACAACATTTGTGGAATGACCGGACAAGTCAGTTAATGCGCCTGGCACGCTGAGCGCTCCATCCGCGAGTATACCTCTCAGAACGCCTACCGATACGCCGTCGCCCTGCGGGTCGAAGGCCGAACCCAGCAGCTGGCTGACGGTTGCCACCGCAGTTCCGTTCGTGAAAGGAACCGTTCTGGACAACCCCATAAAGGTAACCACAAGATCTTTCACATCACTTGACGCATTGATGGTAAAGCCGGTCACCATGCTGGTATCGCTCAGAGCGGACGATATGCTAAAGGTAATCATGCTGCCGTCCGCGCTAACTGCAGCCGGGATATTTGCTCCTCCGATCGTTGCCGATGCCGATTTGAAAACCGGCGGGGCAAGTAATTCGGCAATGACAGCTTCCGCTGCTATGAGAACAGATAGGTTCGTGATATCCGAATCTATTGCTCCCTTAGCTTTAGCGTCTGTTACAAGGGCACGAGCAGCTTCCACTTGAGTTTGTTGGCTGATCGTAATGACTGGAGGCAATTTATTGATAGCTTCGTAGGCTGCAGCAATCGCTGCATTCTTCGCTGCAAGCGCCGCTTCCAGTTCAGCAATCCTGGTTTGGGCAGCTGTGAGCTTGGACAGATTGGTAATGTCCGCATCCACCGTACCCTTCAGCTTCGCCTCTGCCACCAATGCTTGTGCATTTGCCACTTTGCCCTTATCGATCTCGCTCAAGGTGATGACGTCTGCCGCAGGCACTGCTTCAATCGCTGCAATAGCTTGCGCTATCGCCGCCTGCTTCGCATCCAACGCTGCTTGAAGCTCGTCGAGCTTGGCTTGCGCCGCAGTCAATTTGGGCAGGTTCGTAATGTCCGCGTCTACTGCACCCTTCGTTTTGGCGTCCGCTACCAAGGCTTTTGCATTGGCGACTTTGCCCTTATCGATCTCACTCAAGGTGATGACGCCTGCTGCTGGAACTGCATCGATCGCTGCAATAGCTTGCGCTATCGCTACCTGCTTGGCATCGAAAGCCGCTTGAAGCTCGTCGAGCTTGGCTTGTGCCGCAGTCAATTTGGACAGGTTCGTAAAGTCCGTGTCTACTGCACCTTTCGCTTTTGCGTCCGCTACCAAGGCTTTAGCATTGGCGACTTTGCCCTTATCGATCTCGCTCAAGGTGATGACGTCAGCAGCTGGCACTGTATCAATCGCTACAATAGCTTGCGCAATCGCTGCCTGCTTGGCATCCAACGCTGCTTGAAGCTCGTCGAGCTTGGCTTGCGCCGCAGTCAATTTGGACAGATTCGTAATGTCCGAGTCTGCTGCACCCTTCGTTTTCGCTTCGGCTACTAAAGCTTTTGCGTTGGCGACTTTGCCCTTATCGTTATCACTCAAGGTGATGACGTCTGCTGCCGGCACTGCTTCAATCGCTGCAATCGCTTGCGCTATCGCCGCCTGCTTCGCATCAAACGCTCCTTGAAGTTCATCAAGCTTGGCTTGCGCCGCAGTCAGCTTGGTCAAGTTCGTAATGTCCGCGTCAGCTGCACCCTTCGTTTTGGCGTTCACTACCAACGCCTTTGCAGTGGCGACTTTGCCCTTATCGATATCACTTAAGGTGATGACGTCAGCAGCTGGCACTGCTTCAATCGCTGCAATCGCTTGCGCTATCGCCGCCTGCTTCGCATCAAACGCTGCTTGAAGCTCGTCGAGCTTGGCTTGCACCGCAGTCAACTTGGACACGTTCGTAATGTCAGTTTCTACTGCACCCTTCGCTTTGGCGTCCGCTACCAAGGCTTTTGCATTGGCGACTTTGTCCTTATCGATCTCGCTCAAGGTGATGACGTCAGCAGCTGGTACGGCATCAATCGCTGCAATAGCTTGCGCTATCGCCGCCTGCTTTGCTTCCAACGCTGCTTGAAGCTCTGCAATCTTTGACTGCACTGCAGTCAGCTTGGACAAATTCGCGATATCCGTATCCACCGCGCCTTTCGCTTTAGCCGCATCCACCAAGCTTTGCGCACTGGTGACTTTGGTCTTATCGCTCAAGGTGATGACGTCTGCCGCTGGTAATGCATCAATCGCTGCAATGGCTTGCGCTATCGCATCTTGCCTCGAGGCATCCGTAATTTGCAGCGTAATGCTGCTTGTGTTGCCCGCAAGGTCGGTCAACACAGCCGTTATGGAGAATGAACTGGATCCCATCAACATTCTTAAAATACCTACCGATACTCCGTCACCCTGAGGATCGAGAGATCCAAGGATCTGGCTTACGGTAGCGTTAGCGGTTCCGTTCTGGAACGGAATGTCCTTTGTAATGCCGGCTTCAGAAACCGTCAGTTTATCGGCGTCGCTATCTGCGTGGATAACGAATCCGGTAAACATCGCCGTATTCTGGGCATTCGCCGGGATCGTAAATTTCATCGTACTACCGTTTAGTACGCCCGGATAGTCGTTGCCGCCGATCGTCGCCGTAGCCGATAACAGTCCCGGCGCCGTCTTATCAGCTTTAAGCGCGGCGATTTTCCCCTCTGCAGCAGTAAGCTTGTCGAGATTCGTAATTTCGCTTAAATCCGCGCCTTTCCCTTGCGCAGCAGATACCGAGGTACGGGCATCGATTACCTTCTGTTCATCGCCTAATCTAAGCGTAGAAGGCAAAGCCCCTATGGCCTGAATCGCCGCTTGTACAGCTGCATTCTTCTCCGCCGCCTGCTGGGTTAACAGCTGGGCAACGACGGCTTCCGCGCCGCTAAGAACGGACAAATTCGTAATTTCCGCTTCTGTCGCTCCTTTGGAGATGGCAGTATTAACCAGCTGACGGGCCGCCTCAACCCTCGATTTATCACTCAAAGTGATTGTCGCAGGAAGGACATGAATCGCAGAAATTGCTGCCTGAACAGCTTCGTTCTTGGCCGCGATGAGCTGGGTCATGGTAAGCTCTGCCTGCACCAATTTGTTCAAATTGGTGATCTCAGCGTTCACCGCGCCTTTAGCCAAAGCTTCGGAAACCAGCGCTCTAGCTGCTTCAACTGCACTTTTGCTGCCAAAACCGACAGTAGCCGGCAATCCGTCAATGGCAGTAATAGCAGTTTGAACGGCTTCGTTCTTCGCCTGAATAAAAACAGCAATTTTCGCTTCAGCTGCTTCAAGGATCACCTTATCGCCACTCTCGATATCCGCATGCAAGGCAGTTACGGCAGACACTTTATTTCTCGCCGCCGTCACGGAACTCACATCAGTAATCGTCAATTGATCTAGGCGAGGCAAAGCAGCGATCGCATCATGTGCCGCTTTAATGGCGTTCTGAACGATTTCGTCCTTTTTACTTCCGCTCAAATCGATCACAACTTGAGTGCTCGACTCAATGGAGGTAATGGTGCCATCGGTAACGATTGAAGCGTTGGTTACATTTTGCGAAACTCGAATAGTAGATACGACCGTGCTTTGGGTAATGACAAGCTTGGAGCCGTCTACCGTTACATTAATCGTAGAAGATACAAAAGAGCCTGTTAAAATAATTTGACTTGCCGTATCCGCCGAGACTTCATGGATCGTGCCGTTCGAATTAATGCTGGCGGCAGAGGAAACGTGAAGCTGCGAAACGGATGTGTTCTGAGCCACATTGATCCTGGCCCCTTCCGCCGCTACACTAACTACGGTAGACGAAAAGGAACCGACTAAATTCAGCTGTCCACCCGCTGCCGCAGAAGTCATCGTCAGCGCGCCAATGGTACCGTTCGAGCTGATCGTGGCTCCGGATTGGACCGATACCTGCGAAACGGTCGTGTCCTGGGCTACGTTAAGCGTCGCTCCCGAAGCAGCTACACTAACTATTGTGGAAGAAAAGGAACCGATCAAATTCAGCTGTCCGCCAGCTGCCGCGGAAGTCATCGCCAACGTGCTGATCGTACCTCTTGAGTTGATCGTGGCTCCCGTCGCGACATACACTTGTGAGACGACCGTGCTTTGACCTACGCTCAACGTCGCTCCCGAAGCGGCTACGGTGATATTTCCGCTGAATGTACCTTCAAGGCTTACTTGTTTGCCGGCTGCAGTTCCATCGATATTGATGTCCCCCAGTGAGCCCTCCACCGAATTCAAAATGGCTTGAGATCCAACCACGGTTGTCCCGACGATCGTTTGCGAAGATGCCACAATTCTCACAGGATTTTGCTGTGAGACGGCAGCTACAATTAAGCTTCCGGCTTGCATCGTCTGAGAGAAAGTAATCGAATGGTCTGCTCCTGACAGAACTACGATTTTCGTCGCTTTAATGTTCTGCAGCGTCAGCTCTCCCGTAGGACCCGGGTCGACGGTTAACGTACCGTTAATTTCGGCTAAACCCGTATTCGGTCCGAATGTGCTAACTCCATTGGCCACTTTAACGTCACCGGTGTGAGTTCCAGCTTCAATTGAGCTAAGCACTTGCGGTCCTGCAGGTGTCACGGGCGGGTTTACTGAGCCACCGCCACCACCGCCGCCGCCTCCTCCGAAAGAGGGGGTGTTTTGGTTCAGATCCGCGATTTTCTTTTCCGAATCAGTCAGCTTTTTGAGCTCGGGAAAGTCACTGTCGACTGCGCCGAGCTTTTTAGCAGCTTCCACTTTAGCGCGAGCTTCCTGGACATCCATCGCCTTGTCTTTTGTCAAAGAATTAAGTGACGGAAGCGCCGCAATAGCGTCATTGGCTGCTCTTACAGCTGCTTGCAAAAGTTCGGATACCTGCTTCTTCGCTTCGTCCGTATACTTTTGTGAATGAGTTGAGAACTCATACGTTAAGCGGGCCAAAGCCTGCCGTTCAGCGAATTGCTTAGGAGCGAACCGCAGCATGCCATCGGCATTCTGCACCCCTTGCAGAAATCCAATTTTAAATGCAAAGGAAACATGAGGCCTCGCCCAATCGGATATTTCCTGCATATCCGCCAATGGAGCATCCGGTTGAAGCTGCTTTGCCCATTCTTCCAGACCGAACGCCCGGATGAAGAATACGGCAAGCTGCTCTCTGGATACCTGATCATCAGGGGAAAAAGTTTCAGAGGACGTTCCATCGGTAATACCCGATTTTACCAATGCCCCAACAAAACCTCTATACCAGGAATTCGGTGCCACGTCTTTAAAACGAGCGGATGCATCCGGGTCTTCCTGCATTCCCAGAGAAAGGACTAAAAGCTTCGCAAGCTGCGCCCTAGTTACGGAATCGTGTGGCTTAAAGCTTCCGTCTTCAAAGCCGGACAAGATCCCTTTCTGGACCAAGGCCTCTATTTCCTGCTTGGCATAGGAGTCCTGTAAATCGGGAAATGTACTGCCTGCATTCATCTTGACGCCTTCGTTCCCGATTGTATTCACGTCGGCATCCATCGCAAAAACGGTGTTGCCAAACAATGAAAACAGGAGGGATAAGATCAACATGAGCGACACATTTTGCCGAAAATGTCTAGAATACAAACAAACCATTCCTCCAACAGATTTTATATCTATATAAAGTGACAGTCCGCTCGCGAACTGTGCACGTTAATGAAGTTGGAATGAGTTTATGCCTGTTTGAGACTAATCACATGTCGTTGGGTGCAACCCATCGTTGCGATCGTTTACATAAACCGATTAATTGTCAATGTGCTGTTGATTAGGTTACAACCTATTACCTTTGTGAAACTACGTTGAAATTTCGTTAGATCCTAGTAATACATCACAAATCTCTTTCTTACAGCCAGTCAAACTTGCTTTAAGTTACTAAAAAATAATATACAAATCGTATATGCCACCATCTCCTCACATCTGGTTCTGTGGAATCATTTTGACACAGATTAAATAGTTCAAAAGCTCCTAAACGGTTAAATTATATTACAAAGACCACACTAATCTATTATTATTAGCTAAAATTTATAAAATTTGGTTAGTGGTTCATGTCGAAGAAGGGTCTATCCAAGGCAAAGTCAAAGGAATAGGACACTTAATCCCCTCAAGGATGAGCCGACGCCGCGTACTCTTCGCTGGTCCGGAAGTTGGAGCCGCAGCCACATGTTGCAACGGCATACGCGTTATGGATATGAAAGCCGCCGACCCATCCAAGTGTCTTGAAAGTCGCTCTCCACTGCGTGCTATAAGTCTTATGTACAAGGGATTTGGGCGTTTTTGTGATTAAACTTAGGGGATTGAGAATTCCATCTCCCCATGCTTGTAGATGTTGCTAAAATAATTAAAGTCAATCTTCTCCATCCGTCCAGATCGAATTCGCCAAGTTTCTCTAAAACCAGTGAAAAATCTACCTTCGCTCACCATCATCCATTCTTTCTGTTTCGCCTTCCAGATGCCCAGATTTCGTTTCTGCGCCTCAAAGCAACGCTTTGAGGCTGGTTGAAAGTAATTCTAGAGGTCAGGTAGCTTTCGTTTGCCAAAAAAGTACTAAAAGAAAGTTGCGGTGGACAAAAAAAATCAAGGAGCTAAGCGAGAGTATGCTTTGCTCCTTGATTTTTTTCATGTTTGTCACGGGACTGTCCCGATGAATAACTTTTGTGACAGCCTATCAATCACTACATATCATCCTCTTTGTAGTCGTTAACCTTTTGCATACTCTTATTGGCATACTCCTTCTGTTTGTCGGGTTTCTGCCTGTCAGATGCAGCAAGATCATCGAGTAGGTCATCAAAATGATTGATATCCGGTTTCGGTAGCTGCTCTACCACCGGCTTCACTGGATTTTTCGTCTCGTTGATGGGGGCGGGAGAAGAGCTGTTATACTGCGAGGCTGCCGTGCCCGCTCCAATAAGGTTATCATGCACTGACTTCACCAGCTCATCAATGTTATCGGGAACGGAATAGGTCTGTTTGGGAAACTCATCCTCCCGCTTCTCCTGTTGATGAATCGGACTCTCATCTTGACCGGCTGCCGCGACTGGAGCGCTGTGATCCTCTGTTATCACTGCAACGTTTTCTAGAGTTAGTTCACCTGACACGTCGTCTTCTGCCTCTAGATCCGGCCAGAAGAGTGTACCGTCGTTATCGCTAGCCTTAGCCAAGGAAACCGAATCGTCGGTATGCTTCCTTTCAGGCGGCAATGGATCATGTGGACTGGACGTTGTGGCATCACCTGCACTGCTCCCCTGAACTTGAGGGTCGACTTCTACTTTGGCTGGAACTTCTGTTTGCGCTTTGTGTGTCTCAACAGCTGCTACGACCGCCGATTCATTTCTCTGCTTCTCATCTTCGAGCTGATTGACCAAATAGGATAGTTGATGGATATTTCCTTTGAACGATAATGGTTTGTAATTTTTGGTCGCAAACTCTATTTTTCCGATATCAACAAACCGCTTCAGAAACTTGGTTTCTGTCACAAATTTACCGTAAGCCTGCGTTGCCGGCGTAATACTACCGTCTCGCCCCACTACCTCGATGATATAATGTTTGAACGGTTGTTCCTTGATTTGTGTTGCCGTAAACCGGGGCTGCAGCTTGCGAGCCGTGTTATATCGGATCCCTCGGGATTGATTCGGCATGCTCATCGGGGTGACCGATTCGTTCATCGATTCTTCTAACACGTACTCTTCACCAAATGATTTGCTGAAGTATTCGTTGTCCTTTACCTCACCCCGGCCGAATACTGTTTTGTTTGAGGCATTGGATAAAATCGTCTCGTCATAACCGGCTTTGACGACCCTCAGCTGCCCTAAGTTCTGAAGTGCAATTTTTGTGCCTACCTTAAACGAGCGACCGAGTGTAAGCAAGCGTTGGAAGGCTTCGTTGATGTAAAGCGGGAATTCATCCACTGTAAAGAATATCGGAATCCGCTTATACCCATTCTCCTCCGGTGGGCGGCGGAATACGGCTGATTGAAACTGACGGATGATGAACTGGCCGAACATGAGGCTGAGTTCCTCAAGCTCCGCTAGAGCACTGTTAAACAACAGGACACCACCTTCATGGAGGAAGGTCTCCAAATCAAGGACTTCTTGCCCTTCGTTTGCCATTAGTAGCTGACTGAGCATTGCGTTCATGCTAATATCCGTTACGTATTTTTTGGCGCCACCTATAAACTTGTCCTTCTTATTTTGCACTACTTGCTTACCTGCGTGTTTATGCCCCTGCGGATACAGGACCGGAAGCTGTCCCCCTTCTTTGTCCTTAATGACGACGTAATCTAATACGTCATTCTCAAAGTAGGAACAAACGCGATCGTAACGTTCTAGGAGGTTTTTCTCTTCCTGTGTAATCGCAGGGTTTTCCATATTACGTTCAATCCACTTCCGCACATCTGCTGTCATATCTGCAAGGAAGCGGGGTTCGGTATACATCCGTTGGAGATGGGTAATGAAGTTGAACATATTGCCATGGCGGATTTTCCCGAGCATAACATATGCAGCTGCCGTTTCACCTTGCTGATCCTTGAAAAATTGATCCTGGTCTCCAGTTAGAGCATCGAGGACCCCGCGCCAGGTTTCTGCTGCTACCTCAAGTGGTCCGGCCACTGGATTGAACCGTATGGATTTCACCAAGTTTGTAGGGTCAACCACTTTAATCTTAATTTGAGGAATACCAAGCTTCTGAGCTAGTTTCTCCACGTCCCGAATTAGATCGGATTTAGGTTCTAGAACAATGATCCCCATTTTGTGCCCGCGGGCAATGCGAATCAAATCCTGAACAATCCGAATGAGAATCGCGGTACTCGTTTTCCCGCTCCCCGTCGCCCCTACGATGAGTTCGTGAAGGTAGCGGGAGTCTTCTGACAACACGATCGGTTTATTGGTCGCCTTCTCCCACCCGACCACGACATCACACCTCTTGTTCCGGAGTGAAAACGATTGATCCGATAGGAAGGAAAACTCCCACTTATAGAAACGCTTCCTAAAATCTTCGTTCTTGTAGAATTCCCTCGCGATATAGAATGCGACAATGAGGCAAAGGATCACAGGAAGAGCCATCAGGTAATTAATAAAGCCTTCCATGTTTGTGATCTTTAGATATGGCTTGTTCTCCACTCGTATACTTGAAAAGTATTCGTAGGTAAAGGTGTGGATGTACCATGCAAATAAGCCGCAGTACATGAGCGACATCTGTACGTATGTGATTAACAAGGTGTTCTTGCGGCCCTGCTCCGACGTGTAGGAAAGGATCGTCTTGTGCTTACGTTGGATGGGCTGTGTGACGGTGGAGTAACACCATGCCAGGTAGCAGATGAAGATACAGCACAGCCACAGGAGCGGGCGTTGGTCAAGAGGCATGTAGAAGACAGCAAGTAGCTTTGCTATCCAACTCATGTGTTCCGGTAGTAAGCGCGCTAAGGCCTCGGGACCATTTGCTGCCTGATTGAATTGCTTGATGAACAGCATCGCTGAAGACAGGGCGACAGCGGTATTGAAAAGAATGAACAGGGTGGCCAATCCCGTGTGAAAGTAGAGTCGGTATACCTCCATCATCCGTTCCCGTGTGTCTATCCATACTTTTTGTCCGTATGCCGGGAGCAATCCCATTCCAAACTGATGTTCCTCAGTCATGTAGACTTCCTTAGACAATATGATTCAACTCCTTTGATATCCCCTCTTCTCAGCCAAAATTAGACGAATAGATGGCCGCTGCTTATGACTGGCGATAGCGGGTCGCAGCACATACAATTTCGTTCCTCGGCTCCGATGCCGGACCGAACAACCGGCAGAAGGACGAATAGCTTAAGCCGTCTCATCATAACGATGAAATCCCTCCTCTCCGTTCCAGAAGCAAAAAAAAGTACCTACTCAGGCCGTTAAGCCCAAGTAAGTACTTCTTACTCGCATGAATTAAATGAAATTGTATTAGTCCAATTATAACGGATAACCCTTGAGGCAACAACCACTAGCAAAAGTGTTTACTTGCTGCATATAGGGCCTTACAAAAATGCTGAGATCGCATTGTTGCTTTAAACTAAAGGTACTAAAGGAAAGGAGTTGAGATGAAGATGATGTTCATTCTCGTAGTTGCATTTATTATTGGCTTTATGTCGGCCGCAAGCGATAACTAAACCAATGGGCAAACCTATGGAGTGCAACATGCAGCGCCTCTCCTCTCTCGTTTCTCAGCTGCGTATTGAATATTTACCGTGCGCCCGCACCACATTCCTTTATATCGCAGTTGACGAACCATTTCACCCCAGGACGTATCTGTGCTTCGCTAGTTTTTCGTTTTTTAGAAAGCTAGTAATGGCTAAGTCGATTGTCATAATTGAGGTGAGTTCTTCAAGGGTGGCTGGATATCCGTTGACGTTCTAATAACCAAGGGATGCTTCAGCCAGTGAAGAAATAAAAACAGCAGCTCCACCTAATGGCAACGGTTTTCCCGCTTCCCCGATGAAACTGCCGAACGAAATAAACCTGGGCCCAGCCTTCTGAACATCGTTAGGTGGACTAAAGGTGGATATTAGCGACAAGGACGCAATCTAAATCAGTGCAAGCCCATTTGTGCGAGAGGTAGGTGATAACAATCCTCCGTACATTTGGATTGCACTATTTTTTTAACGTCAATCCAAGAAATTTGATCCCCATTTGTTTCTGCGCCTTGTATCCCATTCGAATTAGTTTTTGCGCCTGTTCCTTGGTGATGAATTCCTTTTTTTCAGTAGCCATATATCCTCCCCCGCTTCAGATCTTTTTATTCAGTATGTCCGAAAAAAAGTTTTCTAAACGAGGCATGTCCCCTCCCCCCTGCTCATAAAGTGGTATTAAAGAAAGCCAAACGGAAAAATGGACAAATGACCTTAAGCTAAAGGGGTCACTTGGTTCCATCCGAAGCTAGGGGAGATGATTGTGTATGGGTTTGAATCCAATATTTAATTCAAATTTGCAAAAGAAATCGTCGGTGCCGAAGACACACGCCGGCTCTTCGGTTCCCCCGCTGATCGGCAATCCGCCAATGCTTCCACGACTTCAGGAGCCGATCGTACACGGAAGTTCAACTGCATTCCCACAAGATAAGGCGGCCAAGAAATCGCGGCAAGTGCGTTCAGATAAAAAGGACGATATCAAATTCCCGGTTACAGATGCCATGCTAGAAGCCCTAACCCGGAGCTACCGGATCTATAAGAAAAGGCATCGCGGCGAATTGTTTGAAACCGGATACCATACCCTGCTACTGGAGAAGGCCTTAATGAAGGATGTCAGCATGTTCCCTGAGGTTCCGTATCAGGACACGAAGATGTACAAGCATGTGAATCTTGTTCAATTCTACAGTGACAAGGTATTTGAGCTCGCTCTTAAATGGAAGTGCTCCCAGCGCAAAGCCATTTTTCGGATTATGTACACTCTTGTAGAGAGGAATGAACTTCTTTGAGACCTCTAAGCAAACTGAATTTGATCCAAGATCGGCTGACTGAACTGTTTTCGCCAAAACCCCAACAACCTACCTTCTTCTCTCGTAACAAACGCAAGCCAGAAACGGTACAACTACGGATTCGTGGTACTAAAGATGAATTTTACCGCGCGGATGTGCTGGTAGATGATCTGTGCGAGGTGGCTGGTGAGTTTGTGGCCCCGTTTGGCATTGACACGATTATTGCCCTGCTGTATAAGCAGTTTCTGCAGCATATTGTGGAGGGCCAGGTGAAAGGCAAACCGCTGGATTTGTACAAACTGGCTCAGGATCTTCAAGCGGCCCATACGGCCTACCGGGGGCACACTATCACGACGCAGGAGCTCCGCCAGCAATCTGAGAATCACTGGTCATTACAGGAGCGTACCCAAAAGGCTGCAGCGCGACCCAAATACTACGAAATGCAGATTACACTGAATCGCAGAGATGCTTTTCGCGGCGAGGTCGCCTTAGAGGATATGCAGCACATAGACCCTTCGTTTCACATGACGTTGGAGCAGCTCTTATCGCTTCTCTTCGCTCAGTTTATGGGTATGGTTCGCACCAACCAAAAGGTCGTGCTCGATGAGCTGATCGCATCGTTGAGCGAGGAATAAATGCCAGAAGGACCACCGATGTCGGCAGCCTCATCTTTTTGCCCTAGCTATATTAGTCGGATTTATTCTCCAACACCCGAATCGATTCCAGCTGTTCAGCGGTCCCTCTCTCCCCCTATTGAAGTTTGAGGCCCTTTAGCCTCCCTTAGCTCAGGGCCACTTGTCCATTTGATCATTTGACGGAGCTAAGAAAAATCTTAGCTCCGTCTTTGTATTTAAGCATTTTGGTGTAATCCGTAGGTAAGTGGATTAATGCCGTTTATGAGCTTGAGTGATTCATCATACCACGTTCCTAGTTCCGTTCCGTACCATAATGTCCTAGAGAGGAAAGATCGCTCCTCGTCTGAACAATTATGAATCTGTTTCGGTACCCCAACCGGTGTACCGTCCTTGAAGTAAAAGACCGGAATAATCTCCTTTACTTTCTTCAACTCATCTGGCAATAGTGACCTCTTCCTCATAAAGTCTAGTGCACGGCAAATCCCTTGTGTTTCATATCCGTCAAACTTATTGAACAAATATAGCTGAACCCTATTGGGAGTATTCTCTGTGATCACAAATTGTGGGGCCCACCCAAGCACGTCTTGGCAAGCCAGCTGAAGTGACGTGAATAGGTCCTGATCCTGTTCGGAATTTCTTACTGCGCCCATATGTACTGCCCCTAAAAACCCCATCTCCGGCTTAGCCAGTCCTACTACCCGCTGTTTGACCTTAATGAACATTGCATTCCTCTCCGTAAAGGAACAAATGCTCTGGAATAGATTATCGGCATTGCAAAGAAGCAAGTTTATGAATGGACTGTAGTTCATTAAGTTTGTTTGATAAGCGTTGAACATGGAGTTCCACCTTCTACTGATCTTCGTTGTCGCAACGGTGAACACCAGAATAATTGGCGGCCGTGCAATTTCATTTGTAGTTGGTGACATTAAAAAGCCCCTGTAGTTTTCGAATTTTTGCGATAGGTGTTCCGATGATTCCGTAGCACGGTCAATTTCGATCCACGCATGGAAACCTGGCATCGGATTCTTTTTCTCATGGCGAAATCCATGAATCTTCATTTCGCCATCTGGCCTAAATTTTATGGAGCTACCATTTTCATGAGCATACGTGCGAGCTGCGTATACGTTGTCGGCGTAGTCGATCACATTCATGAACGGAAACTGAGAACTTAAAAATTGCATCCTAATACAGAAGTTAACAGAATCCAAATGATGCTCTATCCGTTTCGGAAAATCAAAGAAGTCTATTGAGAGATCGCCGAAATCGTCACTCCACCCTGAACCTATATGTTGAGGCTCAATGTCTAGCTTGTCCTTTACAAGGTTAAACTTCTCGATGTCTAAAGTGAATACCAATAAAGCAGACCTGCCGCTTATCTTATAAGGAAGCGAGCGAATGAACTTCGACTTCTCAAGTCCAATAAGTTCTCTGCGGACTCTAGAATATTTTGACTCATAATTCTTTCTCCAAACCAGCGCTTCAGACTTTCTAGGGTTAATCGGAAATGAGTCTGTGACCAAATCTGGATAAATGAGAAACAGTAGTTGCTCCGTCGTTAGAAGCCGAAACTTGTATAAGTTACGTAGAGCCACCTGTTCTATATTGTTGAGTTCGAAACTACCGTCTAAAAAATAACGCATGTTCAATCCCCCCATTATTAAGTCCTTTAGCGAATAAACTAACTCGGCTTTGGAGTCAATCGTTTAGTTGTCGGATCTATTGTCATTTACATTAGCATGCGAAATCTCTTGATGTATATGGGCGTAATGCTCCCATTTTAGTTTCACAATTGAAGTGACAATGAGATTGACAATAGTGATGAATAAGTTGTAACTCAAATTGTCAAAGTATTTGTACCGTCAATTGGTATATTAAAAGTAAAAGTAGTTGGTATATTGGTTGAATATAATATTGTATCGGCGATTGATCTTCTTTTTTGGCGAAGGAAAGATACCAGAGTTTTTGAACAGACTGAAGCTAAGGACCACTCTCCTCTCACCCACGATGTCAGGGGACTAAAGATTGTGACAAGGATGGATGGTGTGAAGCTCAGTCGTTCTAATTTATTTAATTAAATAGTTATAGTTACATGTGACTCATATGTCATTAGTGATTAACTGAAGCCCATGCATATGATGAACCATATAATGATTGTGATGAATACCTTTAATTCAGTGTAGTCATAATTAGTGTTCTAGTGGCTCTTGATTGATATCAATAGGTCAATAGGTTATGGCGAAAAAAGCGATTACCCCCCTTCTCTACAATCACGTACAATTTTGGCAGTACTGTTCACTTTATGTGTGCCCTTCGAAAACAGCTAATCTTGGGATTAAAGCAGCATTCAAGATCTTGCCCCCTCTCAGTAGCACTTGTAGCAAATGCAGCACCTTAATTGCGAAGATATCGTCACGGTACGTAATGATTGGGAAATAGGATAACGGGGCTTGTTAATTTCGACCGGAAAGGAATCGTGGCCGGTTGCTTGTTGAGGGGCTTGGTGTACGAGAACAAGCAGGGATAGAAGGTCGATAACCGATTTTTTCTGACATCTTGGATACCGACGTATGGGGGAATTCTTGTACTGGACGAGGCCCGAAGCATTTCTTAGAAATAGTTTATTGCTTCAATAAATGCATCAATTAATGCATCAATAAGAGCTTATTGCTTCAATAATTGATGCAATATATTATTCTATTGCATCAATAGGTAAGCCGTAACATAGGAAACTATTGCCGCAATAGAATAAATGCCGGGAATTAGCGGCTTTTAACCCTAGTTATAAATAAATGCAGCTAAAAAACACTTGCAGAAAAATTATCCAGTAGAGTATGATTTAAATATTGATGCAATAATTGAATTGATTCGATGCAATAATTGCTTCAATTCTCAGTTGATGTCAGTCCGGAAGGCGGTGGTACATATTTTATCACGTGAGCAGATACTTTCAATCCTCAATAAAAACCTTGGTAACGGTTTGTGGGCACTATTAGTTCTAAAAAAGGAGAATCGGGCCTTAAACAAAGAATTACTTGGTGATATTGTGAATCAACATTATGATAAGCAAAAAGGTGTAAAGCTTCTAGGATCGAGGCACATGCTTGATGAGATGGCTGCTCGACTAGAAGGAGCTGGTTTAGTCGAGGTTTCGGAGGTTGGACGGGCCAGATTGTACAAGCTTTCAGACTTGGGAGAAGAGCTTATAGACTTCATTCAAGTACAAAAATCAAAAAATTGAGTAGAGGTGCCAAATGAGAAATTTATTGAACCGAAATGATTTAAATCTCAGTTTGAAATTCGGATTTTTGGGGTTAGGTATGGGCGGATGTTCAATAGCATACGAGTGCGCATCGATCCGAACGACGATTACAAATAATCATAATCCGTATACTGCCCTCTTAATTAATACCAATGAAGTAGATTTGCGGAAATTCAAAGAATCTAGTAACGTCCGCAAATTGCAGCTCTCTGGATATGAAAAAGGAGCCGGACGTGATATTGAGATAGGCGAAGCTGCGTTCAAGCAACATAAAGAATTGATCCAAAGAGAAGCAATTGAACATTTCGCTGACCGCGATTTTGTGTGGGTTACGGGTGGACTTGGTGGAGGAACTGGCACAGGAAGTATTCTAGAAGCAATAAGAATGCTATATGCTAGTGGCTTTAAAAACCGTTGTGGACTTATGATCACTCTTCCAAGGGATAACGAAGGATCGAAGGTAATCGAGAATGCTCTAGAAAGACTCCAGATGTTAGCCAAAGCCATGAATAATCTAGGTTGCATTCTTGTTGTCGATAATCAAAAGCTTTATAACGATTTTATTAAGGAACAACCTGAGGCCAGCATTTCCGAATATCTTGATTACAGTAACAAATACATAGCAACAACGCTTCATGAAATTAATGTAGTTACAGCAAGCTTTAACCCTATCGCAGGTTACCATTATGATAGCTCAGAGCTACTTAATACGCTGAATACATCAGGTCTTATCTCACTTGGTAAATTGGAATTCGCATCAAATACCATTGATACAGCTAACCAAAGCACTTTCCTGCCAGATTTCAAAAGATCGATTGAGCGTGGGATCCTTTCCGATGGATATAACTTAAGTAAAGCTTCAAGAATTGCTGTAAGTATGGTTACTCACCCTGGCGCGGCCAAACGCATCTTCTCAATGTCCTTTATTAATTCAATCGAAACGACAATCGATGGATTGTCTCCAATGGCTTCTGAAAAGCCAGTTGCTGCGTATGAAGACCCCAAAGGTGACGATCTTTCGATCTATACCATCGTTGCTGGTCTGGGTCTTCCCAATAGAGTTAATCAATTAGTGGTTAAGGCTAAAGAAGCTCAAAAAATAGCTGACGATATTTTTGGACAGGAAGACAGTGCCCTATCGGCTCTAAGTGGATTTACGAAAAAGAAGCAAGCAGAGCAGTCAAAATCGAACTCAGACGATCCTTTCGCTGCTATCTCTGAGGTAGCTAGTACGAAGCAAACTAATGATGATGATCTTGACCCATTTGCTATTTTAAAGTCAGAATAACTCCAGGTCCCCCCTACCCCCTGCAATTTAGGGCGGGGGGATTTTTCTATTTGTATTGGATCAGTCACTGCATCTTATTGCATCAATTATTGCATCAGTAATTGCATCAGTTGAATGCAGTTATTGTTTCAATATAATTAAGTCTTTTCAGTATTAGATATTAGAGACTTATGTCCATATTTCTTTCAACTTAAACATTGATTTCTACTTGATAATGAATCACATCATCATCACCAAGGCATCACCGATTAAAAGGTGATCACTGTATAAAACTATGTACGAACAAAAAAAGGCATCACTTAGGATGCCCATCAGTTATTCCATATTGTTCTTTAACAAGCTGCTCATAATTCTCGTTTTTAAATTTTCGAATAAAAGCATCTCGTTTTTCCCAGTCTAGATCTTTCCGGAATAAACCTACTTTTTTCATTTTTTCGGACTCCGGAAGAGCGTTCCATGCAGCCACTGCCCTTTCCTCAAGTAGGTTATCGATTCTTATTTTAGTAAGCATCTCATTCGAACGTTCGAAAGTTATTTCCTCATGAGATTTTGGCGCAGGGAGATACTTTGTAACGTTTTGTTCCAGATCTGAAGCTGCTGCTTGCGCTGCAGCAACTAGAATATCTCTTTTTGCCTCCTGAAGCATCGATTCAAATCTAATTTCCATTGAGCGTTTGATTCCCTCTATGTCTACTAATGCATCACCAGTGATCCAATCCTCAGGAAACGGACGTAAATCAAACACATCTTTCAACTGATCGAAAATAATTTGTAGATTGTAGTTTTTATCACGTGCTTCCTTAATGTATCTGCCGATGTCTAAGTCTGTTTCATCGTATACCTTTTCTCCTGCTACGCGATTAACGTAATGAACTTGTTTATCTTCGAGTTGTTTGAACCATTGATCTACAGTGTTATAGTGCTTATCTATTAATTTAGCAAATTCAGTGATTTTCCACGCCTTTTCTAACTGCATTGCTATCCCCTTCCCCACCATGAGTTATGGATCATATGTATGATATGAGTCATATGTGACCTAAAAACCGCATTTATTCCTCATTCTATGATACACAAATGTTGCTTCAACGTCTATCAACATTTCACATATGATTCACTCTAGCATTCTCATTAATAGATCACTTGTAAGAAAGTTCATACAAATGATGAACAAAAATGCACCCACATCCCCCACCTTGATCACAAATGGTGCACAAAGCAAAAGCTACACGGCGATCCCTCATCACATGTGGTGAATCAATTAGGCATCATTTCCTAAAAACACATCACATATGATAAGTAAAATATAAATAAGTTGTAGATCACAAACCACATTATGTTAATCAACTGTGAACCATTTCTAAAACACAAGCAACATGTTATTAATCACATGTTTGTCAACAGTAAATCACTTTTCACATTCGGTTAATTAAATGTGAATCACATATAAATAACACGTCATTTATTAGTAACAATCGGTAGGTAACATATGAATCATTCGTCATTTGATGTTAATCACAAGTGAACTACATGTTGAATATACATCACAAATGATTAATACTTGGTCAATCCTTGTGGGTGCAGAGTGTCGTGTTTAAACCGGATAAACGTCACTCTGGGTTGCTGGGGTACAGGGACATTAATAAGGCATCCAAACATTGACAGCGTACATGTGCGGCGGTAATATAGGGTTGTGAATTTGTTTAAGTAAACGAAATTGAATATATAACACACGTAGGCGAAGCACGCTGAGAAACCCGTTTGGGGTTACTCAGCGTGCTTTTTTGCTTCGAGAAAGGGGAGTAAATGGCAAGGTGGATCTTCATCCAGGTGAAATTATGAAATTGTGCAGGATTCGAAAGAAGTTGAGCCAAGAAAAACTTGCTATAGACATAAATGAAATATACTTAGCTCAGCTCACATACCAAATGCAGATCAGTCGTATAGAGGCAGGTATCGAAGAGCCTAACGAACAACTTAAGTCTGCTATTGAACGTGCCCTGGGGCGGCTAATCTGGACCCAGAATAATAAGGAAGCTTAGCAGTAAAGGGGTAGGGTAGTGGAAACTGAGTTGCAGTCAAAGAATATCGTCATTGCTAATCAAGATCATAGGTTTGCTGAGCAAATAAAAAAGAAACTTGAGCTTAAAGGGCTGAAAGTAATTGAGATTGTCGTGATTCTTGATCATTTACTTGAAACACTCGAGGAGAAGATAGCTCAAGGTACGCCAATCTACGGCTTAATTATTTCTAGTTCAATTGCAAAGAGCGCGCTGCACGGGAAGCGCTTGGAACTGCTATCGGATACGATGCTCACAATCCGTGAACGGCATTCCGATATTCGCTTCATTTTCTTAAGTGATGAAAACGAAGGGCACCCCTTACTAGCGGAACTTATTACCTTCGGAATATACAATATCTTCACCAGAAACACATCTACTAATTTAAATATCGATGAGTTTGTGAATCTGATGGAGCACCCAAAAGCGTTTGCCGATGTAAAGCACCTACGAGACGTAAATCCTGATATCCAGTGGCGTCATCGAACTACAGCGACTGAAGGTGCTAGAAGCATTAACGTAGCAGTAGAAACAACAGCAGCCAAACCTACGGTGGTTGAGAAAGTTGTTGAGAAAGTCGTCGAGAAAGAAGTTGTAAAGGTAGTTGAGAAGGTTGTTGAGAAAAAGCAAATTGCTGAGCCAGATGAATCGCTACTTGATCACATTCATTCGCTCGAATTACTTCCTCCTATAACATCCAAACGCGAAATGATCAACGAAACGGTTGTGGGAACAATTCTTATCTCACTAATCGGTGTGGAGTCAGCGGTTGGAACAACGCATACAGCACTTCTGGTGGCTAATTTTCTTAACCGAAAGTCGTTTAAGGTGGCGGTTGTTGAACTGTCCGAGAAACGGGACTTTGAGGCATTGGAATTTGCGTATGAAGGAACAACGCAGATTGAAAACCAAGAACGTAAGTTCGAGATGTTCGGTGTAGATTACTATAAATACAGCTATGAGCAGGACGTATCAGTTTACCGGAACTATGATTATGTAATCTTGGATTTTGGATATTTTGCAGAATCTGATGTGCTTGATGAGTTTCGACGATCACATATTCAATTGGTAATCGGACACGGCAGCGAATGGCGGCAAAAGAAAATTTACGACTTCGCGAAATCATATGAAGAGCAGGGGGAGCATGAATGGATCTATTGTGTTCCTTTCGTGGATGATGCTGCGATAAAAGATATTAAAGCCGGCCTCCAAGACGATTCAGTATATTCGGTTCCAACTCACCCCGATCCGTTTAGGCAAACGAAGGAGACGGATCAGATCTTAGAGCACATTCTTAGAAGTCACTTGGTTAATGGCCATGACCGTGGAAAAAGTATGAGACTCATGAAAGCAATGACCGTCGCTTTTATTTTGGTTATTGTCATTCTGGTCTTACTGCTAATCGAAAAATAGAGGGGGAATAACCTTATGTCTAAAATACGTCCACGCCAAAAGGAGTACATAAAAACCGGTGCGTACGGGGCAGCAGCGATGCTGATTCTCTGTCTAGGAGTAGGTTTTGCAATGTATAGCGTCAACAGGAATAACCAACTTCAGGACCGAGCTGCCTACGAGAAAAAAATAAAAGATGCTGAACAACTGCTTAACGAACAACGGCCAAAGCAAACCGGCTTTATATTAAAAGACGACCTCAAAGCGGGGGATGTAATTAAGGAATCAAATCTTCTTGAAAAGAACATGCCCGATTACGTTATTCCTGGCAATTTTATCACCAAGAAGCAAGATGTTATCGGCAAGACCATAAAAATCAATTCCTTTAAGAATACGCTGCTGACCAGCGACATGTTATTTGCCAAAGGGCCTCTGGATGCTTCACAGAGAAAGATGGAAGTAGATTTTGTGAGGTTACCGTATCGCTTGGTTAACAGCGATACCATTGATATCAAAATTATTTACCCGAACGGTGAAGACTATGTCGTCGTAGCTAAGAAGCAGATCAATGATTTAGATCAAAAAGAACAAATGATCTATTTTGATGCAAATTCTGAAGAAATATTGCTTTTGGATTCCGCTTTAGTCGATGCCTACATTAATAATGCGGAAATTTACGCTATTCAATATGTAGATCCGACCATACAGCCAGCGCCGGCAGTTAATTACTTGCCGAACAATGACATCTTAAAAGTAATCAAAATGGATCCGGATATTGTCAATAAGGCTAGGTATGACCTGTCTGATAAGTTGAGACAGAGTTTGGATGATCGTTTAAAGACAAGCGGCGGCAACAGCGGTGCAGCGAAGCCGCGGATCGGCGCAGACTTGCCGACCGGCAGCGCGGTTTCAAAACGTGGTGTTAAAGCTTGCGGACCTCGTCGTGGTGAATCTCAATCAAAATATGAATGTTCTGGAGCCGTTCTTTAACGGAGTGGATGTACCGGAGGTCTTAGCCAAGAAAAAATTGCTTTACTGCATTGGTAATTATAATCATCAATCAAAGATGACAACAAAGCGAATAGCACGCCACTTCGGGGTGAATCATGATTTATTCTGTACGGTTCCATTTCATCCTGCATATCTGGATGCTCAGAATGATGGTGATATTCCTGGTTGCTTTATACGCTGGTATGGAGTGAAAAAGAAGCGGTTTTCGTTTGATCCGACGTCGTATTTCATGGATTCGATACGTGATTCTGCTAAAAAGGTATTAAATGCACTGGATATCCATGTTCAGCCGGAGGATCTGGATGATGACAATTAACTTATTAATATCATCCATCGTGGTGCTAGCGATCATCGTCGTGTTGTTCTTTTGGCTGCGGAAGTCACCAGATAATGAGGCGATCGATTTAACGAAGTTTGATCCCAAGACGATTCAAACCTTCATCCGAAATGCAATGCAAAAATCGATCACTGATAATAGCGACTTTAACTTAAGTGAGGAAGAGTACAACCGGCTTAAGGAGCGGCAGAATTTATTAAGGCAAGCCTTACGAACATGCATGCAGGGCAACGTTAAGATGAAGAAATATGTAAAGTCCAAGATGTATACCATGCTGGAAAAGTCGTACGGGATAAATGATAAGAACATCGATCTGATCATTCCCTTTAGTCGAACGGAGCAACTGTCCATTCAAGATAAGTTCGATATTTTGCTTTATCACTTTCAAAAAAAGCATAAATTTGATGCTTTGGACGAATTGATCCAAAAGTATAAGCTCGACCAGTTGAAGAAAATGCCGGATGGCACGGAAGGATACATGATTTCTTCCGATGAAATCAAGCAGATTTATGCTAAAGAACGGCCGATGCTGACGTTTAAAGATAAGCTGAACATTGTTGTACAAAAGGTCTATCAGCATTATAAAGGTCTTGGAGTCATTGATGAACTTCGAGATATGAATATTGATGGGGTAAATGGAGGCACCAGTGGTTTGCCAACGACTGTCTCGGAAAAGATGGACCTTATGCAGTATGTGGGACAATTGTCGAAAGTGCCGCTTGCGCATGACTCGGTCTGGATCTTTTACAGGGCCAAATCTATATACTTGGAATGCTTATCATTTGGAAGCGAGAAAGAACTGAAGAGGGTATGTCAGAACATATATACCCACGGATACCCCGGACAGCTCAATGAGAGCGTTGGCTACAAAATTAACGATATGGCAGACGGAAGCCGAATCGTTGTTGTCCGACCCACGTTAGGTGAGAGTTGGGCATTCTTTGTTCGGAAATTTAATGACGACTTAGTAGCGATTGAGGATCTGATTAAAGATGAAAATGCAAGTACCGTCATTGAGCTCATTTACTTCTTTGTGCGCGGGCTAAGCAAAATTGCAGTTACAGGAGATCAAGGGGCGGGTAAAACAACCTTGTTGAAAGTTATCTGCGGTTTTATTCATCCAACACTCAACATTCGTGTGCTTGAAACAGCATTTGAATTATTTCTGAGAAAATTTTTTATGTACCGAAATATCTTTTCCATGCGAGAAACAATGTCCATAAGTACACAAGAAGCGCTGGACATGAGTAAGAAAACAGACGGGGGCGTCATCGTACTCGGTGAGGTTGCTTCACACCCGTTGGCATCGTTGGCGGTACAAATTAGTCAGGCTGCAAGTGCCATGGTGTTGCTTACGCATCATGCCACTAGTGTACCTTCACTCATTGAATGGTTTAGTGATGCTTTATCCGGTAAATCAAAACAAGCGATTAGTCTAATCGATATTAATATCCATTTGGAAAAAACACCGTACCGACACTTGGATCGCATTACTGAAATTATTGCGTTAACTGAAGATCAACCATATCCCAGAGATTATAGGAATCAAGGCAATATCGAAGGTAAAATGTCAGCGTTCATGGATACGATGGTTGATTACTTCGAGAAGCGAACCAATCCAAAAACGTACACCTACAACAATATTGTTGAATGGCGTGATGGGAAGTTTATCGCTGTTCATAAACCAAGCGAACGTTTAATTCAGCGAATGATTACTAAGATGAATAAAGAGGATGCGGGTAAGTTTGTGGAACTAATCGAAAAGATTGATTGGAAGTTCAAGCCCAACGTGGATGGTGAAGTATGGAGTCTACAGGAATCCTACTAATAATTATAGGCGTGCTGCTCGCGATAACCCTAATCTGGGCGTTGATACTGACCAAAGCCAATAGCAGCCAAGAATCGAAAGAAATTGAGAAACTTAAGGCGCTATTACCTCAGAAAAAGAGAGGTGTTCAGCTCGAAAGATTGCTTATTGGGCTGTACCCAGTACTTAATCGTGTCCCCGTCATTCGTAACTTGCTTTTACGGATCCGGAAGCGATTGTTGTTAATTCATGCAGGTGTTGAGCGATCGGTTAGAGCTGAGGCAGCCAAATTGACCGTACTGGCGATTTCAATCTTTCTCATTGCGATTATTTGCTCCGTTATTTTTCCCAAATCGATTTTCACAACGATGGGAATATGGGTTGGGGGAATTTATTTAGGTGGAGCTATCAGTGATATTTGGATTAGCCGAATCGAACACAACATGATGCTGGGGTTTGTTGAGCTGCTGGATGCCATTCGTTTCGAATATCAAAAGTTTAAGATGGTGAAGGAAGCTGTTCAAGAAGCATCGGAAAATAGTGACAAGCTCATATCGGCCCATGCAGAACAATACGTCGATATCTTGGAATCGATTGATCCTGAAATGGCATTAAGAAAGTATTATGAGATCGCTCCAAACCATTTCGCAAGACAGGTAGCAGGTGTATGTTGGATCGTCTCGGAGCTAGGCGATACCGTATCCAATGGCGCGTCGAGCTTCTTGTCAGCACTAACCAAAATTCAAGATGAAATCAGATTAGATATTTTGCGCAGAGAACATCTATTTTCACAACTAAAAGGATTGGAAGCCATCTGTATTGTGCCAATTTTGTTTCTTGAACCGATGAGAAAGTGGAGCGAAGTGAACTTCCCATTCATGAAGGACTTTTACGTGTCACAATTGGGAATTCTTGCGGTATTTATACCATTTATTTTAACGATCATCAGTTTTTACTCCCTTCGCATGTTTCGAACGTTAGATAACTCGGTTCAGAACGTTGCTGATGTGAAAACATGGATGAATCGACTAATAGCTCAAAAGGTGTTTTCTAAGCTATTGGATCGGATCACGCCAAACGAAAATGAGAAGACGCATTTTAAGGCTAAGAGACGATTGGCCTTTGCAAACTCTCATTATTCGGTTCGTGAGTTATACGCAAGGAAGTTTTTGTTCGCTGCGGTCATAGGTTTGGTTACAGTGAGCATTCTTATCTACTCTCATATGAATGTGCGGTATCACTTAATGCACCCGCTACCGGTTGTCGAGTCCGATGGCAAAGTCTCGGACGTTATTATGAAACGATTAGAGTTTGAGTCTGAAATGTATAAGCGATTTTACGATAAAGATATTTATTCGGATGAAGCTCAAGCGGACTTAAGGTACTCCGTCGATCATCAAGCATATAAGGTCAGCACAGACGAAGTAAATGGGTACCTGACAGCGTTAAGCCAAAAGATTGCATCCTATCAAAAGGAAGTCCTGCAATGGTACGAAATCTTGATCTCATTTGTAACATCATGTCTGTCTTATCGAATTCCCGAGGTATTGCTATTTTTTCGGAAATATATGCGGGATCTTGAAATGCAGCATGAAGTGGATCGTTTTTATTCGATGATTTCGATCTTGGCTGTTATCCCACGTATTTCTGTAATTGAAATATTGGAGTGGATGCACCGTAATAGCATTATCTTCGAAAAACAATTGCAGAGTTGCATCCTCGATTACGGATCAGGGGATTCACTAGAAAGATTTAAGCAGGAAGTTAACTTCCGGCCTATGGAGCAGCTGGTTGAGCGACTAAAAGAGGCCGCTGAAAATATACCCGTTGCTCAGGCGTTTGATAATATCGAAGGGGAGCGAGCTTTTGCAATACGAAGGCGAGAACAGAGGTACCAAGAAATGACGGCTATAAAGGTCGCATGGGCGAAGCAAATTGGATTTATGCCCATGTATGTAAGCGTGGGAATATATCTCGTTTTCCCAATAGCATATGTAGCTTATCTGCAGCTTAACGTTGTACTCACTGACTTGCCAATGTAGATTTCTTAGAAAGGTCTGATACTTTTGGCAACAAATGTGTTAAAGTTTCTTTCATTTTCAGTCGGAACAATAATGACGGTTGGAATCCTTAGTGCTGGTATCGGTCTATATAACAAGACGACACCTTACACAGAGGCAACAAATAAAAAGTTGCAGAGTCAGGCTAGACTTGCTGCGGATATGAACTACACACCCTATGACAATCAGCTGGTCAGTGGATCTATGATCTTAACGGCCAATCGACAGTTCGCGAACGAGTCAAATTTTACTCTGTATATCGAAACAAACAAAGGAGGAGTTCATAACTTTGCAATGAGTCCATTTGGAACGGCTAGTTGTTCCAATTTTAACTTTACAAGTGGGCAACTACAGTCGGGAACCATGGCATGCAACGTTCTGGAAAGTGATGTGACTAGCCCAACGAGCTCATATTATTTCTCGCCACAAGCAAGATTTAAGTCTACCGTAGTTAGGGATATTAACAAACGTATATCCGCTCTTTATTTTCAAATGCAATGATAATAAAAGGAGAGTTGGGCATTGAGAGAATCCATAGGTTTTGTGAAGCAGGATCCATTTTCGAAACCAGGCTCGTACAACACAAGGGACAAAAAGTATTAATCGAAGAGGATGGGACTCCTTCCGAAGAACAGAACATGGTCAAAATTAAGTTCTTGGAAGGAGTAAATAAAGGGAAAAGCCTTATAACCACGTTGGAAAATCTAGATGAAACACGTGGGTTCAAGCCGTTGTCTGAGGTTCCCTTTAATGATCGCGTGAAGTATCGATATGGGGTTTAATCAAAAATAAAAATACAAGGGAGAGGTTTCACTGTGCCAAAATTTTTAAACTTAGCAATTGCTCTTTTACTTACATTAGGGTTAATTACAGCATCGGTATTTATTTATCAAAAGGGTGACACGATTTTCGGTAATGGAAAAAATAAGGCAACCAACTTTTCATCTCAATCGAAGACGATGGAGTTTGCAGAATATGATAACCAATCGCTTCTGGGAACAGATGCGATTTATGCAGCAGAGTTGTTCGCCAATCGTCCACAATTCTCGGTTCATATCATCACTAAAAGTGTTTCCGGCGGTTTTTATGCAACGAATACAAGCGCAACGACCCAAGTGTGCTATACGTCAGCAACGCCTAGTATCAGCGGAACATGCGGAACAGTAGTTACTCCGGCAGCAATGAAGGATACTGCGAATACTAACTATGTCAATGCCGGTTCCGTCTTTGTTTCGAAGCTGTACTATGATTCTAATCAGGCTGTCCGAATGGTTGAGTTCACGCAGCAGTAGATGAATATTCGTCTGTTATTACTTCTCGGTTTCGCTTGGTTTCTACTAGCAGTTGCGGCATCTTCATTCTTTAGGAGTGAGGCTGCTGCAATTGTGCAGAAGCCATCATTAAATACTACAGCTGTTTTAGAGAATAAATATTTGGGTACCACTGATCTGGGCCAAATCTCGGGTGAGCAGGTACTTGGTATGGTGCCCTATGCATTGGCCGGAGAATTTCCACTTGTGGTTGACGGAATTACCATTAACCCTAATACAAACATTTCAAGCATTAATTTTAGAGGTGTATCCGGACTGACCTACAGCTTAACGGTTAATCGTAATACGAACAGAGATATCATTTCGGTTGTCGCAAACCACAACTAAAGAGAGGAGCCCTTTACCCACATGCCCAATCTACTAAGTTATGCTTTGACCGTACTACTGCTAATCATAGGCTTTATATTCTACCCAAATATGCGGCAGGCGGAACTTTCTGATCGTATGGCAGAGAAAATAGCCAACGATGCCACCATTTTGTTCGTTGATTCTGTAAGAGCGAAAGGGTATGTGGATGTAAGGGACTACGAAGTTTTCCAAAAAAGCATAGATAATTCAGGTGTTGTGTTCAAAGTGACATTTGAGCATTTTAAGAAAAACATTCAGCCGGTTTACACGGATCCGTACAACGCAGCCACCTTTCAAAATACATTTGCAGTGAGTTATGATGGTTACTTTTACAATGACATTATGAACGTGCTCTATCCAGGCACCCCGGTTCCCGCTGATGATACGACGAGGAGGTACAAGATGCACGTAGGGGACCTTTTTAATATAAGACTGAATCCCGTAAGCGAATCTATCTCGTCAAGACTTAATAAATTGATGTTCCATCGTGAATCCGTCCCCATTATGGTTCCGTATGGAGGGATGGTTCTTAATGAGGCCCCTTGATTTATTAGCCCTATTTTTGATCCTAGCCATAGCAATAGTCCAACTGCATGACACACAACAAGATGAGATCGATGCGCAAAACAAAACAAATCGATTTTACACTGATTCGTTTCGATCTGCGGTACAAGATACGGGTTCATATTTGGCCCGCTTTGAATCGCAGCAGGTGACTACGAGTGTGAGGTATTCGAAAGAGAAGCAGATCAGCTTCGACAAGGATATGATCAATGTATTTCTGGCCAATCTTTCGATGAAATTCGGAATCTACGGTGATCCGGTTAAAGTGCAGAATTTGATGTTGCATATTCCAGCGATGTCGCTCATTCAGTATGACGGTTATGTGATGGTAACCATTGATGACACGGCCAGCCCTGACGGGAATCAATATTTAACACCCGTTCTTTGGCCGAAGCGTCCATACACCTATAAACTTCCAAATGGTAACATCCTATACTTTACTCATGATGATCGAGCCACCATATATGACTGCAGCAGTAATACGTTTCTAAAGGGTGATTATGATGAATTGTCTCTTATGTCGGACTTATCGCCAATCGATTCCAAGAGCATGTTTTATGAAGTAAGACAAGCTACTATAACCTCAACTATTGAAAAGGATCTAACCGGTGCTATGAATCGTCATTTAGAGCTTGTAAAGAAGTTGGGGCTGACGATACAAATGAACTTGCCGCGTGGGATCGCAGAAAACTCTATTCAAAACGTTGGTTTTTTGGCGTTTATACAAGGTTATCCAATGCCCGATGGGGAGTACTTAAACCTGCTCTCGTTCGGTGGTGGGGCGATACGGCAAGGTAATGAATATGTGGGAACCTGGTCTAGTGGTGGACAGTATATCGCTTACGGATCAGGATGTGTGCCTAGTAGTGGGGTAACGGTGATGGAGAGGTTATTTGATGCTACAGAAGCAGTTAAGAAAGGCTACTTCATTAAAGAATGCTCTTAAATTGGTAATAGGGTAGGGCTTCGGATGGAAATCAATACCTTCCAAAAATCGACAATATGTATTAAATCAGGATATATTTGAATTAACAAAAGATGAGAAAAGGGGAGAGTTTAATGAAATCCAAATCCATTCTTAAAGTAATGTCAATTACTGCGGTATCTGCTGCTATCGTGGGAGCAGCACTTCTGCATTCATCAATTAGTAGTGCGGCGGTAGGTGCTATGGACGAGATTAAACTGAGCGACATTAATGGACATTGGGCGGCAGAGCAAATCGGCAATGCTGTAAAAAGCGGGTATGTGGATGGCTATGAAGACGGCACGTTTTTACCGGAGAAGAGCGTTAGCCGTGCTGAGTTTATTACAATGCTTACAAAAGCGCTTAAGTTAAAAACCGGGGAAGAAGGCTCCGCATGGTACACCAAATACAATAACGCAGTTGTGTCGGCGGGGATTCATCGTTATGCGGATTTTAAGCAAGACATTAACGGAGCAATTTCGCGTCAAGAAATGATGCGTCTGGTGGTCAGAGCAACGCGGCCGGACTTCCAGAAGCCGGAATCTGAAGTATCGGATAAGGCGTTTGTTTATCAGGCTGTGAAGGCTGGATTAATCCAAGGGTTCGATCGAGGGGCATTGGGGTTGGATGATGCAACCAACCGTGCGCAGGCAGTGATGGTTATTGATCGAGTTCTCAAGATTAATGGAGGCGGGAAGCTAGATGTTGATAAGGCTGCACTTAGTTATGCCGAAGTCAATTTGAACGGTTCGAACACGAGGACGATGTGGAATACCCAAAGTGTTGCCTTACCGACTAAGGTGGATTTGGGCAGCAATGTGGATGTAACGCTCGATAAGATCATTGTTGTAGATATGGACGATCCAAACGGGGCGTATAAGGAATGGTTTCCTAATGAAGCTATCGGTAAGTCAAATAAGAAACCGCTCGGGAGTGAGTACTTAGTTGCCGTTCATTACGTTATTGAAAATAAAACAGCTCAGGATCATGAATTTTTTAGTATCATGCGATTGAGGCCGGAAGGGTTTACATGGGGAGCAATTCTACCAGAAAAACAATATTTGACTCCAATAAAAGGAACCCAAGGATTCTATCTTGATGAAGTCAAAACAATGGATGGGTGGTATCTAATGACAACTGAAAAGAAGTGGGTAGATAAAGCTGTTTCTGATAGTCTTCCAATTCTGGAAAGTTTCGTTTATATCAGCGATACATCAATTAAATTCCCATTGACCCTTAGAAACTAGGTGGTTTTATATGAGAGGGTGCTTTGGGAAAGCATTGGTCATCTTTATTCTTTTATTAGACATCGCTAACCTTGTATTTCCGCTGCTTACATTTGCCTCGTCTCCAAATTCGCTCATAGTTTCATTTGACGCCGGCTATGCCGCGTCAGGCACATTAGAGGGTAGTAAGCAACTAGGGCTTTCAGGAAAGATTGTTACAGATTGGGAGCTTATTGTCGGTGGTGTCTCGCAAGGAAGAACCGGAACATATAGCTCGGGTTCAGATACATTGACATTTACCATGTCCGCTCACGGCGGCCTAAAGGAGAAAGTGATTGGGAGAGAAAAGACCGATCCTGGTCATGCCATATGGCGGGATTTAAGCGGGAAGAAGTGGCAAAACCAAGGCGCGGACACAGATAAATTTCAGTTTACCGGCGCAGATGAGGACGGTAACGGCGTGTCCGAGGTACCGGGAGTAATACCCTCTTCAGGATATAACATGACAACAGGACAATCCAATCAGCCGTATCCAGATAAACTAAGGTATTATTACTCTGTTCCCCATCTGAAAAACCAGAATTACAATGACGAAGGCTCAGCAGTGACATATTCTAATAGTGCCAAACCACCGGATTCGTTTTATCCAGAAAGGTTGCCAAACGGTGATGTGGTAGATATTAGAAGTGATGGTTGGAAAACAAAATATGATGCATACCAAGTATTAAAACCATACGTCATCAGCAACTCAATCACAATAGTAGACGCGGAGGGGTTATCGGATAATACGTACCCCTACTATTATGGTCAAGGTCAAGACGGCTATGGGCAAATCTCCGTTAGGCGTATGCTTGATTCTTATAACAGTGATCCAACTTTTGATTATGAGTGCCTCGTAGCAACGTGCGGACCGACCACATCTGGGGTTGAGGGTCGTAACTACTATTTGAGTTCCACCACCTACTGGGAAGCGTATACCTATCACTACAAGGGTGAAATCAAAGTAACATACGAAGATCCGCAAAAGCCAGATCTGATTCCGGTTAGCATTACCAGCGGAACGGCCTGCATCGAGGCTGGCGTATCAACCACGTTCACTTATACGGTTCGAAATAATGGAACAGATACTTCCCAATCCTTTAGAAGTCGAGTCACGAGTGGCGGTACCGATGTAGCCAATAGTCCTTTTATTGCGAACGGCCTGTTATCTGGTTCTGCACATGAGAAATCCGGAACCTTTAACCATACGTTTAGTACTGCCGGTAGTTACAGTTTTAAATTCATTGTAGACATAGATGGTGATATCGACGAAGGCGCAGGTGAAGGAAACAATACGCTTGATCAGGCAGTAACGGTAATGGCACCAGGGGGATGCTCTGGTGGCCCACCACCGAATGAACCAAGCCCGAACATTGATGCAGACTTTACCATTTTGAAGTCGACCATGCCGTGGAAGGATTTCAATACCTTCACACCAACCAAAATTAATGTGACCGGAGCCTGTAACTATACCAAGCATCACTTTGAAGTTTACCAACGCCCTGGCGCCGCAGATGAAGCACGTTGGTTATACTCCGACATCACAGATAAAACAGCAGGCGTTCCCATGGGGTATCCCTATCCTACAAGGCCGGGAGCTGCGGCTTTTACTCCGGGAACGGTAACGGTCGGTATGATCGTCGAAACAGATTGTGGGGAGCACACCTCCGTATGGAAAACGTTTGAAATTACGTTTAACAATCAACCGCCGCAGCTGCAAATCGGATGGGTAAAGCCTAGTGATCCAAGTAATGCAATAAGTACAGCGATTGTTGGAGATACGCTAAATCTGAGGGTGCTCTCGTACAGCGATCCGGACGGTGATCCAGTCACCTTTGAATGGTACTTTGGATCGTCGTTCAGCACATGGGTCAAATCGCTGCCTGGACTGAAAGGATGGTCTTCTCCGTATACTGCATCCCAATACACAAGCATAGTCGCGAGTGTCGTTGGATCGCATGATGTTTGTGCGGTAGCCAAAGATAATAATGGGGGAGTATCTCAGAAAGCTTGTACTTCGGTATCGGTTGTCGGACCTGAGCCGATCCCAATTATTAACGGGGCCAGTACTGTACGGGAAGGGCGGACGCTGAATCCACCGCTCGACGGCAATAGTAGCTATTCTCCCGTTCCAGGGAGAACTATCGACCACACAAAAGATGAATGGTGGAGCGTTCTAAACTATAGTGATGGCACATCGGCAACAATATCAGGATTGCCAACATCGTTTAGTAAACCAGGAACAGCAAAGGTTTTTCTGAATGTCTTCGATAATACCGGCCTAAAGTCGGTAGATCCAGCTTTGCATTCAGTAACGATCTTGCCGGATGCACCACCTGTCATTCAGTTTGATTACAGTACAACCATGACACGGTCAACGAAGTATTTTAAAAACAATTCCTACAGTCCGGATGGTGACACGGTTGTCATCTATCGAGTCAATTATGGATACGATGCGAATAACAGCGGATCGTGTAATCCGATGGAGAACCTGATTTCCTCCGATGATCAGCTGTTTGCTTTTACGCCGACATTGGTCGGGAAGTATTGTTTCCGAGTGTTCGCCCAAGAGGATTATGGCAAAAACGCTTCGCAGGACTATACCGTGGAAGTAATTAATGATAATCCTACGGTCGATTTTACGGTAACGGGAACTGCTGAGGAGCCGAATCCATCGACGATCATTGGCTACTCAACAGATCAGTTGCTCGGATGGACGAATACAAGTTTGGATAAATGGGCAACGTTAAACACTTGGTCTAGAGGACCCGGTGGAACACTCATGAGTGCTATTAGAAAAAACGGAACACCATCGTACTCTATTCCTCTGGGCGGCACGTGGGGGTTCAGCCAAAGAAATATTTCTCTGTCTCCAAGTTACCCAATCTCCAGTGTGCTTGAGTACTTGGGGAATGATGAATTGTTTGTAATCTTGAACATGGGATTAGGTCAGTATGCGGTAGTGAGTCCTTACCATAGCCCGATCAATTTAGGCAGCACATGGGGAGGCAGCTATGAATACGATCCGTATCTGCAAGAAATCGTAACTAAAGTCGGTGTGGCATACGCCGGATCCGATTCCATGCCGGTTAGCTGGATGCGCTATCACCTTTCGGATAAAAGCGTGCATGCTACGGGGAATGTTACTTACGGTTTGACTAGAACTGGTGGGTACGTATCCGGATCTTATATCTCGGGAACACTCCCACAGTTTTCAAATGGCAGACAGCTTGGCCATACTGCAAAACTAAAATTTGGTACGGACTACAAAGAAATCGATCTAACAACTAGAACCATTAGTTCGTATCATGAATCAGATATGCTTCATCCGTATGATGTGCAGTCTTACACTACCATTCCGGCTTTACCGCAGTATAGTGAAGCGGTCTATGTAGGTAATCCTTACAGCAGCGTTTCTGTGGGACCGTTTGATAACCTTTTTTGCTCAAAATCAGGTGCATGCCAGCAAGATGGCATGGGAAATTACTACGGCCTCATAACGTATGGTGGAGTGCCTAATCTGGTCAAATTTGATGTGGTGTCTGGAATACCTACCCAAATCAAATCGGGTGTATCGGACTCGGTTGTCGAGGTAGCGGAAGATGGACATTACGTGAAAATCCATCGTAATGCCTATTACGATTGTCCATGCGGATCTGATTCAGATTCCGGAGACTGGAGCACGGCCTACCCACCTTATGATTATTGGATAGACGCAACAAATGGGAGTATGTTGTCTAGCCAACCGGTGGGTTATAGCCCGCCAGAGAATAAGGCTGCACTAAGTGTGTCACAAAATGGGTACTATCCTAAATATACATCGAACACGTATTGGACGACTTGTACGGATAGTGAAAGCGGATCGACCTGGTCTTGCCAAGAGACAGCAATAACCTACCCTATGACAGATTATAATTCAGGGACAGCCGTAGGTGTTTCTGCTCTAAGCCCAAGAGATGTTCGATTCTTAAATGATACGGATTATTTGGTTGGCTCATCCATATTTAGCTATACGCCTTACACGGGTCAGTCTAGCTATTCTAATGAATCCGTTACCTTTGGCCAATTGATAAACGCCGGATCGACTCCACTTACCAATGGTACGGTATCATGGTTAATGCGATTTAACACCAAGCTTCATCCGAACTATTCAGCGGGTATGGGCTTTAAAATTCAAAATGCCCAGAGCATGTACCGCGTGGAAGCTTACGGTAGCTACATTTCCGTAGTAAAGATTGTCAACGGAAGAAAGACGGTGCTGCAGCAGGTGTCTCGGACGATTCCCATTGAAAAATGGATATCGTATCAAGTCAAAATATCCGGGACGCATATTAAAGTGTACGAAGACGGTGGATTAGCTCTTGATGTGTACGATGGGACGTATACGACAGGGTCCATCGGACCGTACTCCACCGCGGATGGTACGGAGTTCAAGGGCGTATCGATCATGCAAAGCACTCCGGGTACGGAATTTGATACGCCTGGCGTAGCCATTGTTGATACGGATGTGACGTATGACGCAACCTATGAAGACCCCGAACACGATCCGCGATTGGATTCAGGAACGCAGTGGGTATACCATCACGTCGATACAACGAAATTTTTAGATGCTGGGGATGGAAAATCAGGTCTTTCTTCGCTCGATGGGCGAACGGTCAACACGGTGTTCCCTCGATTTGATAAAGTCGGGGTGTACAAGATTGATTACCGTGTTCCCGATGATACACACCCATATCACCGGATTGCTTACGGGGATTTATTATTCCAAACGTACTCAAAATATTCGGATTACGCAACAAAGTATCTCATTGTTCACCGTAGACCGATTTCGATATTCACGGTCGCTGTAACTGGCAGCAACACCGTGGCCTGGACGGACTACTCGTATGATCCGGATAGATGCTACTCGCACGGAAGCTGTCAGGCAGGCTACACGACCAATAACGGAATCTACGCTGAAAAGTATTATTACATTACGCCGAGTGGTTCAATTGTGCAGGGTAGACTCAAAAGCCCAACGGAAACCGGGTCGTATATTGTTGGGAAAGCTGTGGGCGACGAATACAATGCTTGGTCAGATTACTACGAGCAAACGATTTCCATTTCTGCGACAGCTGCACCGAACAATCCACCGGTTGTTGCCCTGACGTTCCCAACTGGTTCCTATGTGAACCCAACGCCGGTCAGCTTGATTCCTACGATAACATGGAATATGTGGGATCCCGATCCAGATACAACCTATACTGTCTTTAATCTGAACATTAAAGACGAATGGGGTAATTGTATAGAGTGCGTCAAGAATCGTTCCATGAATACGAAAGGTACTTCTTGGTCTTGGACAATGGATTTGCCGCTTTCGATGGGGCAGAAATATCAAGTGGAAGTGCAAATCGCTGATGACGGTAGCTTATGGTCGCCTTGGAGTACGATTGGCTGGATGGCCACGAATAGCCCTCCTGCTGCGTATATGAGTAATCCATGGGGTACTCAGGCTGATCCAACCATCTTTACTACGGTTCGACCGACGATGGTTTGGAGCCAAACTGACCCGGACCCTGGCACTGTATTCCTATACGATGAAATCCAAATTACGAACGAAGATAATACCGTCATGATTTGGGATAGCGGAAAGGTATGGGAAAACACAACATCTAACGTAGGTAGTTTGCCAGTAGGGATCGACTTACCCGTGGGCCAAAAAATGCGTGTTAGAGTTAAGGTGTGGGACAATTACGGCGCCGAGTCCAATTGGTCTCCGCAGGCCTGGATGCTCATTGTTCCAAGTCCACCGCCACCAACAATTGATACCGACACGGATTTTGACCAGCGAATGAATCCTGATAGTTATCCGGTCGTCGTTCTTGATCGGCACATCACGATCCGCTTTGATGGAACGTACAATTTTGATCGACATGTCTTATTCCCGTTTGATGTCTATAGCAACGACATGTCGCAGCTGTACCCAAGTAATACCCTCATCGATGTCGGAGCGATTGCCACATTCTATATGCCAACGTGGAACGATGAAGGAACCTTTGCGGTCTATGCGAAGCAATGTATGTACGGCACTTGCCGTGAAGACTACCTGAACGTAAGCGTGGCGGGCAGAGTGTTCGATTTCCGGATTTCAGATATCGGGGATTTGAGATTTGAAGATGTATTCCGGACAGCACGCGGATCGAAATTGCCGACAGGCAATGAGTATTTTTCTGGTGGACGCGACGAGAATGGTGCACCAACGGAAATGTATGGCAAGGACACTTGGATATTGCCCGTTCGACCAGGATCCCATCCGGGTCAACCAGCTGCCGTCGTGCATAATGGTTATGCGTTGTACTTTAGCTTTAAAACGATTGGTCCATATTGGGGCAGGGGCGATGGAATCAAGATTGATCCAACCTTCTGGTTCATTCCGAAAGCCGGGGGCAACGCCACAAAAGTCGACTTGTACTACGATACCAGTGGTTCATCGAATAAGATGATAAAAGTTGGGTCAGCGGAAGATGTGAGTTTGTACCAACCGAAATACGTGTTGGCAGACCCGCTCCGGAATGTAACGGATGCGGAAATTGATGATGCAGCCGGCTACGAGTACACCAACATTTTGACGCCGTTTGAGCGATCGACAATGACGTGGGCTCGATTTTACGAGATGTTCCGCACCAGACAGGTTGCTCTTGGGAGCGGATACGGTGACATTCATCTTTCGTATCAATCTCGGACCCTCATTGGCGATGTACCGGCAGGAGCGAACGCTGCCGCTGCGCAGCGAAGTGTACAGCAGTGGTATGGGGAGTACCATATCCCGATCGCTCCGTACATTCTGCCAGCGGGGACAAATATTTTGACCTTGGCCGATCAGTATCACGGATCGCTGACGGGGTTTGAATCTGAGTTTATGAAAGATGGTTACATCGTCGTAAACTTCGGCATTTACACTCTGAAAAATTATGATCCGACGACAAAGGTTCTTGGTTACAACGCACCACGAACGAATATGTGGGCCGTTGAGGGGCAGATAAACTCAGCAACGGACTGGAGAGGGCGAATGCTCAACTTCAAAAGTGGCGATCTTCTCCTCTATGATGCGGATTACAGTATCCGTAACGATTACATGGGAGTCGGTCGGTAAAGGTAGTAGCCGCAGCAGCACATTGCTGCGGCCTATTTTTTTAATAAGATGAAGAACATTTAGGAGGCGACTTCTTTGAAAGTAAATTATACCGTTGTTAAAGATATACTGCAGCGAAACATCCTACTGTATTCGGGAAATATAGAGGTTCGAAAAGCACTGGAGGAATCACTGCAGCAGATGGATCAGACGTTTCTTGCGGAGAATCTTCCAGGGCAACTCCCGAAGGAATCGGAAGAAAGAGAGCAGCATCGTATAGCTTATAATAGGCTAAGTAAGGCACTTTGGATCAAATTTCTTGTGCCAACATCACGTTTCCGTAAGCTTAGCACCAATGAGCTGGAGCGAATGTATAAGGTAATTAGGGAAGATAAATCGCTCGACGATGCGTATGCTTATGCTATAAGTGCCCGCTCCCCTCTATAACGAAAACAAAGGGTGACCGTAATGAATTTTAATCCTGCAATCATACCAGCTTTAGTTATATTATCTGTTCTCGGCTGTATGTTTACCATGGGTTACATGTTATATCGTAGATGGCGAGGCAACATGTACTTAATTTTCACTGTCTCTACGGGTATGGCGCTTTTATCCCAATTGATACTCGTATTCCTTACAGGAAGCGGAAGTAAACCTTCAGTCATAGGGCCGATGCAATCTTTTGTGAATCTCCTCTCCTTTATTCTGCTCCAAGGCGGATTCTTTCACATTTTTAATCCAAAGCTGAAAAAAGAGTTTTACGTATTCCTCTTGGCTACCGCGGGATCGTTACTATTGGCCAGCTTCTTTTTCTTCGTTTCTGCACTTTTTGTTGGGATTGCACTAACTATACTGAACATAGGCTTTACAGTCTTCTTGTATTTCGGGGCCTTACCACGATTGACCAAGAGGGAAAAATTTCTCGCGGTATTCATTTTGAATGTATGTACGTCGATCAGCGTTCTTTTATATAGTATCCTTGAAAGTCCGTTCCTATTGATTGTGTCCTTTACGCTAGGCTTAGCCACACTTTCTATGTTGTTCATTATTTTATTTGATAGAATCATAGACTTGATGCAAGCCGTTTCCTATTCTTCGGTGACTGATGGCTTAACAGGCCTGTATCAGAAGCATTACTTCAAGAAGAAGGTGAACGAAGCCATAGCTGCTGGAAAACCTTGTTCGGTGATTTTTAGTGATCTCGATAATTTCAAACGTCTCAATGATACGCAAGGACACCAAATTGGTGATATCATGCTTAAACTGGCGGCAAAAATCATGAAAGAGGTTTGCGACGAAATTGGTATCGGAGGTCGGTACGGAGGCGAGGAAATTGTTGCACTCATTACCGATCATACCGATCATCGAAGCGACCCTGCGATCGTTGCGGAAAAGTACCGCGCGAGAATCGAAAGTGAATCAAAAAAAGATGGATATTACCCAATTACGGTTAGTGTTGGATTCAGCCGGATTAATAGCGATGCTACTGATGCAGATGAATTTATTCGACAAGCGGATGATGCCATGTATTTATCCAAAACCTCGGGCAAAAACAAAATCTCCGATTTCGCTGCATTGCGAGGTGAGATGGACAAGAAGGCAGCAGCAATGGCACCGTAGGGGAAATAAGACGCGGATCCACTGATCTCTTGAGTATTAATTGAATATAATAGAGAAACCAAAAAAATTAGGAGCGAGCGGAAGCACCGTTAGCGTATGGGAGAACCATGCCTATCGGTGTTTTTTTCATGAGGAGATTTCATTATGGACAATCACACGCGTCTTAAAAGTGATATGATAATGGGCAGCGTACTGGATGGAATCCGGTCCGGGGCGCCGATCCGGTGGGACTGGATGAATCCTGACTATGCGGCGACAATCGTCTTTGTTGGTGATAAAGGCCGGTCCGCCCGGAAGAGCATCGTTCGTAAAATGGCTACTAAGCGATCAAGGTCAACTTGGTAACCCTCGTAATGAGATTTTTAACCAAACGTAAGATGATTAAAAAGAGCGGAATCGAAGAAAAAAGCAGACATCGCAATGACGAGAAAGATGGTTGAAAGCTTGCTGCGTCACTCAACCAAAAAAACGATGATATAAGTACAGACAAGCCCATAGCGCCAAAGCAAGCCACAAACCGATGATTAATGCCCCAGTAAACCAATTTTTGGGCTTCCTGGCTTTTCTCCGTTCCTCCGCCTGCGCCCGGTATCCTTCCAAGACCTCAGAAGGAAAAAGACGGAGCGTTAGATATACCCCCAGAGGAACAAGGAGCAGGTCATCCAGATACCCCACTACGGGTATGAAATCAGGTATGAGATTCACCGGACTGAAGGCATAGGCGACCACGCAAACTGCTATGATCTTTGCCGTTAACGTAATCAGTTTAATAATTTTGATCAGTTTAATAAATTTAATAAAATTAATATCTTTAATATCTTTAATAATTTTAATAGTTTTAATATCCCCAGAAAATCATTGCCCGATCCACCCCTGTATCGCGCCAAACACCACTCAACTACAAGAACAGAACATCGCCATTAATATATGGCTTATAAGCTTTACAAAGCGAATACCCACCATTTAATTGCAATCTAAGAGGTCCCCGGCGGGTCAGGTTACGCACGCGATTGCTAGTCACTTTTTGCACCCTGGAAGGAATTTTGAGAAATTAGTTTGGAATTCTTACGCGAAGATCCAGAAATACCGAATCGCTTTTCATGTATTGGTATTGCTTGCTTAACAATGAAGAGCACACCATTCTTTGCCAGATGCCCACACTCATTTGTTAATGTTATTAGAATTTGTCGCATCACGTTCAATGATAATGGAGGGGTCTTCAAGGGTGTGCCGATCAAGGGTGATTTCTTAGAGCCGACTTGTACGAACGATTCAGCATGCAATGCATCATGGCTAATGTGAACTATGCAATGGAACCGCATTAGATGGTGTATTAGCTAGCTTGTGGGTGCCGCGGGAATGGACAATTCAATGGCTCACAGGAGCGGGGTCTGGAAAACCAGAGATCGGGGCACTTGTCGGGTGTCCGTATCTGTCATTCGAGGAGAAGGAGCGAATCAAAGGGCGCGTTGAGCTATTACGTGGACCGGGCCGACCGGAGGATATCCTTCGATCGATTGCAGTGATGCTGTCACAACCAAAGCAGTCAACAATAGTAGCTTTGGATCGGCGGTTTGAAGAAGACCTGGATATCCTCATCGTGTACGCCCGCAACCATACTAACATCGAATTGTTTTTTTCGATACGTTCAGGGAATCATTTAGAAACGCCGCAATCTCATTTTGGGGAAATCAAGGGGTGTCTCCCTCATGTCCATGCACCGGTCAAAAGGACTTGAATTCGAGACTGTATACATTGTTGGAGCTTCTGAAAACATCGTTCCTTTCTACACGGCCAAAAGCCCGGAGGAAGTTGCCGAGGAGTGCCGACTTCTGCATGTAGCTATTACCAGAGCGCGGGATGAAGTATTGATCAGCTCCCCATCACACTTCCGTGGAAATCGTTCTGCCGTATCCCCTATCCTTCTGGCAGTGTATCAATAAGGGACAAATGGACAAATGGATAAATGGCCCTATGCTAAAGGAGGTTCTCCGGGGTGATGAAAAGGGAAGGGGAGGGGGGCGAGAGTAGAGTGATCACGGAACATCAGGTAAAATAGGAATAGAAAGGGGTGACAAGTTTGTCTGATATTTCAATTTGTTCTGCCGTATGGCGATTAGTCGCATTAGTTGTTGTTCTAAAAATAATCCTGTTTAGATGGGAGCTATCCTTTTTCATCCCACGTAAGCTTCGGCAGATGAATAATCTCTTACCCAAGGATATGCCGGAAGCAAAGAAGTCGCTTTCCTCTAATAATGTTTATGATGTGCTGGAACGTATCTAGAGACCGGGCATTCGCTTGCTGTTAATGCACAGTTCTTATTAAAATACCATAATCAGATTTTCAATAACTTCCGCCGTCATTCCCATTCCTGCCGCTGTTCTCGAAAACTACTAAGGATGAATAAATGCACCGAAAGGATTTGAAGGGAGTTAGAAATTATGGCACATTGTCAGTCTTGTGGTGACAAGAAGGAAGAAAGAGAATTGATTCTTTTTGATGGTAATTCCCATCCTGAACTAGACGATCGATTCAAAGAAAAATTTTCTACTCCTATCTCAATTTGTTTGCCATGTTATTACGCGGTTACAGGATTACGCTAAAGGGTTATTGAGCTCCCATGAAAATTAAAATCGCAGTTACTGAAAAAGTCCGCACTAAAGAGGACGCAGTTCATTCATTTTTTGAAAAGCGTCAGAAGGTGGGAAATCACAATCCATGGAATTAGGAAGTAGCTGCAATTGTTACTGAGTATCCTAAGCATTCAGTCTTCGCACAGCATACTTTACAATGGACTGTTGTTTCTGTTTGTCATAGTAATCTTCGCCGAGATCGACATACATTTCTTTACGAGTTAAGAGATAGTAGGCAATCCTTAACATAGCATGGGCTACGTTTATTGCTGCTCGTTTCTTACCTTGCTGATGGTACGTCTATACATCGCGCCTAGATAGTTCTTAGATGCTGCAACGGAATGGGCTGCTTCAACCAAAGCAGATTTTAAATACTTGTTCCCGTTTGTGGTCTTGGCAGATTTCTTTTTACCCACCGTTTTTGAGTCATCTGAAGGGTCATGTTAAAAGCCGCTGCTGCTCGTCTTTAATCGAATTGCGATCACTATCTTCGTTATTACAATAGCCACAGATACTAATGGGGATTAAAAAAGATGACTCCTGTACATCAATACAGGAATCATCTTTTGTCGGCTGACTAAGGTAGTAGAAACGCTCTTTTTAAGGGGTCAGATTATTCGTAGTGTTCCTTTTTTTAACGCGCTTCGTTCGCCCACTCCCACAGCTGCAACTGCGGCCGGCTTTGCATCCCATCACCAGCTGTGCACAAGGCGAACCGCGCGGAGGCCTGTGAGCCAGCCGGCATTCGCGACACCGCGTGAACACTGGCCGTATCCGTGGGCAGCCGGATGGGCGCTGGCTCGCCGATCGTCCACACATACAGAGCATCGCCAATGTGTAGCAGTACCCGGTGCTGCTCCAGCAGACAAACGTCGAGCGGTGGAGTTGCCACAAGACCTGCTATAGTATCATCGTCATCAGCCGCGCTTACAGTGAACTCACTCACCGCATCGCCACCAAGCGATACGCTGGCTTCTTCCCCGGTAGGCGAAGTATAAACCGCAAAGCAGCTTCCCCCAGCCTCATCCAACGCGATACCGGCGGCCGCGCCGTTAAAGATATCCCAGGTTAGAAAGCCCCGGCCGCACTCCACGGTATCCTTCAATACGCCGCTCTCGAGGAGCATACGATACAGGGTGCCATCCTCCGTCAGTGCATAGAGGTCGGAGCCGTCGACGATCAGTCTGCGGACGGGGGAGGGCAACTGGCCGATGGAATCGGCGCCCTCCAGCCCGGCGGCAAGCAGCTCGCGGCCGCAAGCGATCCAGAGTCCGCCGTCGATACGAGGAGCGACGGCTCGGATCGGTTGCTCAAGCTGGAGTACGGTCATATCTTTGTACGTCTCCTCCGGCTTATACCGCTGAAACCGCCAGAGCGAGTCCGGATCGCAGCGAACCAAGGTGTGGTCCCACACCCGCCAGACGCCGTCCTCGGCGAGCAGGGCGGCGGAGAGTGGTGGACCCAGATGCAGGCTGCCCATGACCGCCTCGTACAACGGGCGGATTTCCCACAGAAACCCGTCCTGCGTCGCCGTCAAGCAGCGTTCCTCATCAAGGGCGATCAGGCCGCCCGGGATGACCGGTTCGTCCCCGATGGCACAGCTGCTAACCAACCGCGGCTGATTCGCCGAAACAGGAGGCCCAGCCAAGACTTTGGCCTCGACCTGCAGCAAGCCGCTCCAATCGGCTTCCTTGCGGACCTTGCGGAGCGTATGGTCCAACGTGCTAACACGAACCCGGTCGCCTTCGATGTCGATGACCCGCGACTGTCGGCTGCCGTCGCGGGTGCAGCTCCCGTGCACACCGGTGATGAAGAAGGTCGTGCCGTGCCGAAGCGTCATTGAATCCGGATGATCATGGCCTAGATGGTAATGTGCGGAGAACCACATCACAATTTCCGGATGCTCCCGCACAAGCTTCATCCACCGGTCATAGTGGTGATTTTGATCCAAATACGCGTTGGTCGCCCGTACATGCACGCGGGGGACCGTACGCAAGCCCGCCCCGGCCGGCGGTGCGTGGGTGAAGAAAATGCAGGGAACGCCAGGTCGTTCCTTCAGCTTGCGCTCCAGCGCTGCAAAATGTTCATCCGTCACATAGCATTCCTGCTCCATATAACAGGAGTCGGGCGGCTGCAGATCCGTGCCGACCCAGAACAGGCGAAACGTCTCGAATTCCTGAACACCGTTCAAGTCATCTAACTGAAACCGCTCCAGGAACGCCCGCTCCATCGTACCTCTCGGCTGGGTTCCCCGACCGCGGCCGGTTTCTCGCTGCATGTCATGGTTGCCAAGGATCGGACGGAGAGGGGTTGGCAGGCTTCCCAAATACCGGTAAGCCTGCTCCAAGCCTTCCACGCCCCCAATGGAAGCGTTGCATCCAAAATCTCCCAATGGCACGACCAAATCAGGGGAGCAGGCGGCGATATCCTCCATCGCTTGCTGCGTTAAATCCAATTCCTTCACGTTGAGGTGAAAATCACCAAGTACGACGATCCGCATGGGATCCCCTCCCCTCTAGGAGTCTATTTGATTCCCGTTATGACGATCCCCTGGATAAAATATTTTTGCGCCACGGCAAACAAAATGAGGATCGGCAGCATCACGAGCAGCGAAGCGGCCATGAGCAGTCCCCACTGTGTACCGTATTGACCGCTGAACATACTGAGTCCGAGACTGACCGTGAACATTTTCGTGCTGTTCAGGTACACGAGCGGTCCGAGGAATTCGTTCCAATGCGCCTGAATGGAGAAGATAATGACCGTCAGAATGACGAGCCGGCACTGCGGCATAATGATGTTCCAATAGACGCGCCACGTGCTGCAGCCGTCGATGCGAGCGGCCTGATCCATCTCGGGCGAAATGCCCATCATGTACTGGCGCAGGATGAAGATATAGAACGGATGCCCGAAGAAGGAAGGGACGATCAGCGGCAAGTACGTGTTAATCCACCCAGCCAGCTTGAACACGATAAACTCCGGTACGATAATGACCTCGCGGGGAATCATCATGGTGATGATGACAATGAAGAATAGCACGTCCCGGCCCTTCCACGATAAGCGGGAGAACGAGAAGGCGACGATGGACGACGACAGCAGCGCGCCGACCGTCGAGAGCACCGTCACAAATCCGCTGTTCAGAAAAAAGCGCACGAACGGCAGCCCATAGCCGGTCATCGATTTCGGATAGTTGCTCCATAGGATCGGGTCAGGAAACCATTCCGGCGGGAATTTGAAAATTTGTGCCTCCGTCTTCAATGAAGTGGACAGCATCCAAACCAAGGGGATCATGATGACGACCGCTCCGGCGGCCAGCACCAAGTAGGTGAGCAGATCAAGCGCGAAGCGCGCGCGAGTAGAAGTCATCTTTTACCGTCCCCTCCTTCGTAATGCACCCAGTAGCGACCCGAGACAAACACGATCAGCGTCAAAAACAAAATGTACACAAATAACATCCAAGCCAGCGCCGACGCGTACCCCATGTTGAAGCTGCCGAAGGCGTTGATGTACAAATAGAGCATGTAGAACATACTCGCCTTGTTCGGCCCGCCCCCGGTCATGACATAGGCGTTGGTAAACGTCTGGAACGAATGGATGAGGCCGGTGATCAGGTTGAGAAAAATGATCGGCGTCATCATCGGCACGGTAATGTGCAGCAGTTGTTTAAACGAGGAAGCACCGTCTACCTTGGCCGCTTCATAGAGGCTGGTCGGAATATTTTGCAGGCCGGCGAGGTTGATGACCATGCTGCTGCCGACGGTCCAGAGGCTCATCATGACGAGGCTCGGAATGACCCAGTGCTCGCTGCCGAGCCAGTTGATTTTGCTAATGCCGATAAAACGCAGCAAATAATTCAAAATGCCGAAGTCGGTGCTGAATACCCACTCCCACAGGAGCGAGACCGCAACCCCGCTAATAATGGAAGGCAAATAGTAGACCGTCCGCCAAAAGGACAAGCCCCTAATCTTGCGGTTCAGCATCAGCGCCAGCAAAAATCCGAAAATGAGCAGGAGTGGCACCGACACAATGGAATAGTATGTCGTGAGCCAGGCCGACTTCCAGACCTGCGGGTCGTCAAACAGCATTTTCTTATAATTGTAGAGACCGACAAATTTGGGCTTGGCCAGGAGGTTCCAGTCCATGAAGCTAATGACAACGGAAATGATAATCGGGCCGAGCGTAAAGAGCACGAACCCGATCATCCAAGGGGAAGCCATCAGCCACCCGGTCCAATTGTCGCGCCTCGCCCGGCGGTTTGCCGTCGCCTTTGCTTTCGGGGTGGCCGATACCATGGCGCGGTTGATCATAGGCGATTATCCTTTGGCTTTATTTTCTTTGTAGATTTTGTTGAGCTCATCCTGAGCGGCGGTCCAGCCCTTCACCACGTCCATGCTGCCCCCGAAAATTTGCTCCGTATAATTCGTAATCACCCTTACGACATCCGTATAAGGCACATATTCGCTGAGAATCATCGGCTTGGCATACGCCAGCGCGCGTTGGAACGACTTGAGATTTTTCGGCACCGGGTCGGCAAAATACGGATCCTGCGCATCCTTGCGGGTCGGGATAAACACGCCTTTGTCGGCGTATACCTTTTGCGACTCCTGGCTGGTCAGCTGCTCCAGGAAGTGCATGATTTCCGGCTTCGCCTTCGCATTCGGGCCGACGATATAGCCGAGCACGTTGGTGGAGACGACGCGCTTTTTCGTTTTGGGGGACAGGGGGATTTCCACGAGATCCCATTCAAAGTCTTTGATACCGCGAAATTTCGGAATCGTACCGTTGCCCACGTGCATCATGGCGATTTTGCCGGACAAGAACAGGTCGTCGCTCTTCTGACTCTTCGCGAACGTCGGGGTCGGAGACACCTTGTCCTTGAGCATCATGTCCGTCAGGAACGTCATCGCCTCGAGCCCTTCCTTAGAAGCCCAAACACATTCGCCATCCGCATTGAAAATGTCGCCGCCATTGGACCAGATATATTCGAAGATCGGGTTGCGGTTCGTCGGGATGTTATAGCCGTATTGGGTCGTGTCACTGCCGGAGCGCTTGGTCAGCTTGACTGCATTGCTTCGTAGATCGTCCCACGTCCAGGTGCTCTCCATTTCGGTAGGGGGCTTGAGTCCCTCCTTCTGGAACATCGTCTTGTTGACCGCCACTACAACGGAATCGACGCCGAACGGGATGCCTTGCGTCTTGCCCTTGTATTTGTACGAGTCGACAAACACCGGATTCATGGCGGCCAGATTCGCTTGCAGCTCCTTGGACGCAGAGGCCTCTTTCGTAATGTCGAGCGCTTGACCGGCTTTGGCGAACACCTCGAAGTTGGGACGCGTCATGATGAAGATATCAGGCCCCGCACCGCCGGCGATGCTGATGGGGATCTTTTTCCAATAGTCGTCGTACGACATGATTTCCAGCGCCACGTCAATGTTCGGAAACTGCTTCTTCAGCTGCCCGATCTGCGTCTCAATAACTTCCTTCGCCTCGATCGTCCACGTTTGGAACACTAGTCCGGTCACTTTGCCCGACGAGTCAGTGACGGCATTCCCACAAGCAGTTAGGAAGCTTCCAAGCGACGTCATCATGAACGCGCTCCCCGCCAGCTGCACTCCCTTGGTCAGAAAATCTCTGCGTGACAACGGTTTATTGTCTTCCATGCTCTGATCCCTCCAGATCAAGATTGGTCAAGCGGATTTATAAAATGTACGGTTTACGCTCCTCAGGCCAAATGACAGGGTTCGGGAAAATGTCGCTGGCGGCCTTTACACATTCGCTCGCTTTGCCCAGCGGACCGTGAATGAGCATCAGTTGGCCGACCTCCGCAAGCTTCGCGATCTTCGCCGCATCGACTGCACCGGAATGAAGGTAGGAGTTATTCTCTGGATTGGCTGCAGCCGCTCCCACAGAGGCTTCATGGATGAGCAGCGGCGTGCCTTTGACATGCTCGATGATTGGCGGGAAATAGGCGGTGTCTCCGGTGAACGAAAACTCCTTGCCGGAAAGATGGTCATAAAAGCGGTAGCAGAGTCCTTGAACAGGGTGAAGAGTGGGGCAGGTGGTGATTTTGAATTGGTCCGTTTCATACGATTCGCCAGGGGTTAGAGGCACCAGCTTAGGGAACTGGAGGTCCTTCCAAAACCGCTTAGCCTGAAGAAAGTCGAGCGCGCGTTGAATGACCGGCTCCAAATCGTCCACGGGACCAATGAACGTGACGTTCGATAGGCTTTTTTTGCTGATCAGATAAAACAGGAGCGAGGGGAGGGAGAGGTAGTGATCATGATGGAAGTGGGTGAAGAAAACGTATTCAAGATCTGATGGATTGATGCCCAGATTGCGCAGGTTGGTTACGGAGCACCAGCCGGTATCGACCAGATACTTATTGTTGATCAAAAAGCTGGCCGTATCGCTGCCCAAATCCGGTGTAGCCGTCGATGTACCGAGAAACGTGAGTGTCGTCTGATGCGGTGTGCTCATGGGACACGCTCCTTCTAAGGATGATTTGATTGATTTCGATCTTTCGTTGCTCTACAAGCTTAATGATATGAGCGAAAAAAAGAAAAATCAATTAAAAAAATTGTAAACTCATGATTGTTTTCAATCATAATGACATGATATACTCAGGGTATATCACTTTATCAAAAGGATGATCTGTCGTGGAAGAGAGACATTCCGAAATTATAAGCTTGCTGCAGCAGCAGACGATGCTGGGCATTCAAGAGCTGTGTGATCTGCTTCATGTATCGCCGGCGACGGTTAGGCGGGATCTAACGAAGATGGAGGATCTCGGACTGATTAAGCGCATGCACGGTGGAGCGATTCTTCATCATTCGGTGGATGCGGGAAAGCCTGAGCCGGTAAGGGGCGGCGATCCTTACCTGCTGCAAAAGCTGGCGATTGTCGAGGCGGCGTGCGGGATGGTTCAGCCGGGCGATACGATTTTTATCGATGCGGGCTCGACGACCGAACTGCTGGCGGAGAGGCTGACGAGCATTCAGCCGATCTCGATTATTACGAATTCGATCAAGATCGCTTATCAGATGTTTGCGGCGCGGGGCGGCGGCTCCTCAGTCTTTGTATGCGGCGGCACGTTCAGCGAGTCCGATCCGCAAGCGAGCATCGTCGGGCCGCTCGCCGAGCAGATGATTTCCCAGTTCCGGGCTAACATTTGCTTCGTCGGGACTTCGGCGATCGACTGCAAGCATGGCGTGACCGATCCGAATCTGCTCATCGCGCGAATGAAAGAGAAGATGATCAGCCATTCGTCCAAGGTGGTGCTCATCGTCGACCACAGCAAGTTCGGGAAGGTCAAGCAAGCGTTCGTGTGCCCGCTAGAGCATATTCATTGCGTCATTACCGATGATCTGACAACAGAGGAGGATGTGAAGCATTTGCGCAGCCTCGGGGTTGAGGTGAAGGTGGTCAATGTTGGGGTGGAAGTGTAGACGCCCTTGAACTAAAGTAACGGGCCGTGGGGCGATTTCCGTTCGAAAAGTTTTAACTAGGATCCTTACCCAGGCTGCCGGCGCAAGTTGGTAGCCTGTTCGGCTTTTACAGGCGGTTATCTTTAGCCCTACTATGTGGTGATATATGGATAATAAGCTATATCAGACGGGGAGATTACGAACGGGCTATTGGTGAGAGGGATGGATTTGACCATCCAACGTGGCGTTCTTCTATATACATTCCAGGACTCAGACAAACTAGCACTTCAGGAAGCTTTACGAAGGATGAAAAAAGCATCCCAGGTGTTAGGCGAATAGAATATACGTAAAAGGGGGAACACGTCCATGAATCACATTGCAAAACGATACATACTCGAACAACCGCTTACAGACCGGCTGACGCATGGTCTGCCGAGGATCGTAGCTATGAATTCCGATCTTATTTGACCGTGTATGGAAGCTTGAATGTCCACATTTCCGTTCCGTTCTCGGAGGTGGTGCTGAGTAGTTGGAATCGTTGTCATGTGACAATGGTATCGCCGTTTACAAGTGACAAGCCCTCGGTCTTCTCGTAAGGGAATATGAACGCGTCGGCATAATACCGGCATCCTTCATTTCCTTCGTGCTCATTTGCTCCAGGGTCTTGCCAGCAAGAAGCCATTTTTACGCCAATTCATTCCTCCAAGCTTCCGGTCAGCCCGCGCAGACGCCGCAATTGAGGGAACAGGATCATCCACAGCCCGGCGACCGCAAGCGTTCCGATTCCGCCGATAATGACTGCCGGAACGGCTCCAACAAGCCCTGCCAATGTTCCAGATTCGAATTCACCAAGTTGATTGGATGTTCCGATGAATAAGGAATTTACCGCGTTCACTCGCCCCCTCATCTCGTCAGGAGTATGCAGTTGAACTAACGAATGCCTAATGACTACGCTGACCACATCGGATGCCCCGGTAAGGAATAAAGCAAATAAGGACACAGTCAAGCTGGTGGAAACCGCGAAAAGGATCGTTGCTAGTCCAAAAACCGCGAGCGCACAGAATAAAGCGGGACCTGCAGCCTTTTGGAGAGGGAATCGGGCCAGCACAAGAGACATCAATAATGCACCTATTGCCGGCGCTGTTCTCATTAAGCCAAGCCCCCAAGGACCAGCGCTGAGAATGTCCTGGGCGAAAATGGGCAGCAGCGCCGTCGCGCCGCCGAGCAACACGGCAAAAAGATCAAGTGATATGGTGCCGAGGATTATGGGGTGACGCCATACGAACTCGATTCCCGAGAATAACGTGCGCACGGAGACAGGTTCCGACTTCCTGACGCCACGTTCCACGCGGATGAAAAAAATGAGTACGGCAGAGACAAATAACGCCGCAACCGCGGTGATGTAAACAATACTGGGTCCGAATGCAAACAGCACGCCTCCCAGAGTCGGGCCCAAGATGGAAGATGTCTGCCAAATTGAGGTATTCCATGCAATCGCCTTCGGTAGAATCTCCTTGGAGACAAGTTGGGGCACAATAGCAGTGGAAGCCGGCCCTTCAAACGCGTGGCAAGCGCCAAGAATGGCCGCGACTAGCAAAATTTGACTACTTCCGAGCCACCCTCCCAGATTTCCGATCAGCAGTAAGGCGGTAAATCCGCATTCAACGATCTGGCATGTAACCACAATTTTCCTGCGGTCGAAACGATCGGCGACCTGCCCTACAATCAGAGTCAACAGTACCATGGGGACAAATTCCGCCAATCCCACAAGTCCGAGACTGAAGGCATCGTGTGTAAGGTTATACATCTGCCAGCCGATGGCCACAGAGACCATCTGGAAAGCAATCGATGAAAAGAACTGGGCTATACAATAATTAGTAAAATATGACCTCTTTATCGCGAAACGATTCACTTCATCCAAATGATCACTCCCTTTTCGACATAATGCAGATTATAACATAACAAGGACCGAGCAGGCGATCGGTATATTAAATGATAACTACGTAATCGTCCCGTTCTATACAGCTAAGAGCCCAGAGGAAATTGCCGAGGAATGCAGGTTGCTGCACGTAGCTATTACTAGGGCGAGGGATGAAGTACAGAATCATTTCCCCGTCAATGGTCCGGGGAAAAAGTCGTTTTGCGGTCTTCTCTTTGATTCTGTCTATGTATGTATAAGTGGGATGGATGGAATTAAAAGAAGGGGGGAGAGGAGGAGAATTAAAATATCTGAATATAAATGACGAAAGACCTTTCCCCGAAGGATGAGGCCACTGAAGCTTGGTGTCCTAGCGATAATAGTCGTATTTGGAACTTTTATTTGGATATCGTTTAGACAAGCTTAATAGGGCTTACGAGGCAATGAACAAGCATATCAAACTTTGGAAGAAAAGATATGATTACCTTGTATTACAGTGACGATACAAGGGACGAGCAGTTGCTGCCATTAAAATCGGCGCTATGATTTATCCGGAATATTAATTGGTTTAGCTCAAAGGATCCATCGTCATTCTTCCAATAATCTCTTGGTTCAACCTCATTTTGGTGGCTGGTAACTACACTGACTCCCATACCTTGTGGTCATGATCAATAGAAAGATTAATGCCGAACTCAACGCTCCTCCAACGTGTCATAGTATTTTCGTTTACTATGACGATCCGATTGGTTCGAATCGCTTCTGCTGCTGCCCGATGCTTCTGGCCGATACGCGTAGAATCCCCACTCGCGAAAATTGTACCGGTTTTTGTCCGCAACTTTTGGAATGCCGGGTGACGATCGCTTGCGATGTGACGAACCCACTGCTTGGCCCGCAAGGCGCTTCCCATGTATTTGGCCCGCAAAAAGGAGCTACCCCCGAACAAGTTCTGCAATTCGATCACCCAATGAGCTTATAGAGAACTGGTAGAGAAGCAGTTATCCCTTAGTTTGCGTTATCTACCCGGGGCGGGGGCTGCCGGTGGGCTAGGATTTGCTTTATGGCTTTGGGAGCGGAGATTATGCCCGGTGCCCAGATAGTGTAGCAAATGACCAACCTGAATCGGCACATTGCTGAAGAGGATTGGGTTATCACCGGTGAAGGCTGCAGCGACAGGCAAACCTTACTTGGCAAACTGCCGTATCATGTTGCTCATTTATCGAAGAAAGCAGGAAAAGAAGCTATCCTTTATTTTGCCGGATGCTTCTCCATTGTAATAGGCCCCTCCACACTTGAGACCGTCCTGGAAGAGGCCAAGTACAATTTGTTTGAATGCATAAAGCCCTTATGTACCAAGGCTCTTGCCCCGGTTGACATGTTAGCATATTTAAAATGTGAACCCTATTAAGGTTAATAAAAGTCACAACATACGATTATTTGCTGTCTGCCAATACTTTTTTTAAATACTCTTCTAATGCTAAAACAGCGAAAGTCGATTTTTTCATGTGTCGAGAATTACAATACTGTTCAATTTTTTCGTCTAGGTCAAAGCTGATAGCAAAACTGACAGGCTTTACTTTTTTCTCTCGCTTTTTTGATTCCTCAGATTCTAGCTCAAACTTCTTAAGAATATTTCGCCTAGATTTATTTTGACTTTCCACTATTTCACTTTGGATATCATTATCCAGAATATCTAATTTATTCAAATCTATTTTATCCATACGAGAAAACTTCTCCTATCTGAGCAAATATCTTTTGGCTAACGTTTCGAATATCATTCATTACATTTTGTGTATATTTATTATTTACTGAATTTAGCATAATGCCATCGTTTTTAGATGTTGATACGGTTGTTGAATAACGGATGTCACCGATAAATTTTTCTGGAGGAATTCCCTTTGAAATAAGTTCCTCCTTAATTTTATCTAACTGTGCTTTGGCTTTTCCTTTAGTTATTTCAACTTTATTCCAGACTATACCGTAATCTATTTGATACCCTGCATTCTGGTAATCTCTAATAATCTCAACACAACGACTAGCAGCGAGTTTAGCATCAAGATCTATTTCAAGCGGTATGACACAAAACTCAGATGCAGCAATAGAGTAATTAACAATGTCTGAGTTTTCACTTGGGTGAGTATCAATAACAATATAGTCGAATATTTTTTTTAGTGGTTCGATTTTAGTTTTTAGTACCTCCAACTGCCGTGGCTTAGGGATTTTTCGATCAACCCATTCTTCAAAGTCATCGATTCTCTCATCAGATGGTATGTAATAAATGCTGGTGTCCTCGTATTGGTTGATGACTTCAGACGGCTTTGCTTCACCAATTAACCAGTCATATGCGTTTTTGCTAAACGAATCACGATCTCTTAGAAAACCTGTAGCAATTGAGGAGTTCTGACATGTATCAATAATGCATACTTTTTTGCCGATTTCGTTGGCAGTAATTGCAATAAAGCGAGCTAGCGTTGATTTACCTACACCGCCTTTTGTCGACAATACGGTGATCACTTTCCCACCCATACTAATCTAATCTCCTTTTCAAATCGGTTTTCTATACTTAACAAGATTATTAATAACTCAACTTTCGCAGCTCGAAATTGTAGTTTAAACCTTGCATCATGCGGCTTCTGAGCATAAAAATCAGCGAATTGACAAAAAAACACCTTTCGTTTGGTAAAATGGAAATTGACTAGATCCCCATTCCAAACAGAAAGGTGCATACCATTATGTTACACCAGAAATCTCTGTCTGAAAAGGGCGTTGACCGCC
>NZ_VNJI01000004.1 GCF_007786445.1 Paenibacillus cremeus
ACTTACGAAAACTCACAGACTTTGACAAAGCACATTCCCTTTGCCTCTGTCTTCCCTCTTTTGAAGTGGAAGCAGGTTATGCGACTTGACTTTTACGAAACATATTTGCTTCATAAAAAAAAAATCCGCGCATACTCATCCGAGTTTTCTCCTCCGGTCTGTTACCAGCCTTCATTGGCTCGGATTTACTCACTACTACGGAATGATCCGCCATCTCACAGCCCATCGATTCGGCTTTCCCTCTTCAGGTTATACTTCCTCTACCTTGCCCGCGTTTGCGCCAAGGAGTCTATGAGACTTCCCTCGGTTATCTGCACATTCTTTTCCATCCATCCTGACCCTAATCACGTCGATGAGCTTTGCAAGTCGTATCCCTTTCGCGTTTCCTTGCAAGGTATGCCTATAGGCATAGGTTTCCCCGTTTATTGGGCGGGTCACCCAACATCGCCGCCACCTCTGGTTCACTGTATTCCGGGCTGGACTTTGCCTGCAGGCCCTTCGGATTCACCCTCACGGGAGACACCCTGCCAGTCCCTCTCCATATGAAGATTGGACCTCTACTTCGGCTACGGCACTTTAAAGGGTAAAGTTACCGAGTGGATTTGAACCACCTAGACTGTGCGACTGCGAGGCGCACCAACAAACCCAGCACCTTCGCGGCACTGGGCTGTTTTTTTGTATCAGAAACTATACGTTTTTATTGGGGACGATTCTTCATTGTAGGTAATCCAATAAGACACTCCCAGATGGAAGTGTCTTATTGGTTTGGCTTAAATAAACATCCCGCCGTCCACCCGAATCGTCTCTCCCGTCATGAAGGGCGAATGGGCTATGACGGAGTAGACCGTTTCGGCCACATCCTCTGGTGTGGCGACACGTCCGAGCGGCGTCCCTTCCGCCAGTCGCTTGGTATGCGCTTCTTGCCCGGCAACCCAGCGTGTGTCCACGATGCCCGGCGCCACGCTGTTTACCCGCACCTCGGGGGCAAACACGCGGGCGAGCGACTTTGTCACGCTGATGGCTGCCGCTTTGGATGCCGCGTACGCAATCGAACTGCCAAGGCCGGTCAAGCCTGCGACGGAGGTGATGTTGACGATGCATCCTCCCCACTTCTTCAGCTCCGTCTCCGCTGCTCTACAGCAGAAGAACGTTCCCTTCACGTTGACGTCCATGACACGGTCCCAGTACTCCTCCTTTAAGCCTTCCAGATCGGAGTGCGTTACGAAATCGGTGACGCCCGCATTGTTCACCAACACATCTAACCGCCCCAGTTTGGCCACCACTTCACCGATCATTTCTCTCACCCGGCTGTCGTCGGCCACGCTCCCCTGAAGCATAAGGCACCGCACGCCTAATGCTTCGATTTCCCTCTGAGTCTCGAGCGCTTCCTGCTCAGACCTCGTGTAATTGATCGCGATATCGGCTCCTTCCTGGGCTAGCCGGAGGGCGATCGCCCTGCCGATGCCTGTCGCCGAACCGGTAATGAATGCTGCTTTTCCCTTCATGATGGATTCTCCTTTGGCGGTTATGATTTTACATACTCCCGTTAGTGTAACAGCTTCTTTTGAAAAGTTATATCCTCTTTTTGGGCATTCAGTTTACTCCGCAACTTATTAATTAAGTCCAGATGTACTCGTTTCTTAATCTTATCTTCCAATTGATCAGCTTGTGCCTCAAGTTGATCTGGGAATTATATGAAGTCTTTTAACTGCACACGAGCATAATCCCTAAAGGCGAGAAGGGCAGCCTTATCCCATTCCTTCCCACCTGTTCTTCTTTGCTCCGCATGGACATTCTCTGAAGAACGATAAATATCCAACGCCCGCTGAATCAATGGATGAAACTCGTGCGGCAAATGTTCGAGCCCCCATTCCCCTCCCTCATCTTTGCTGTGAACCTGTTGATTGTTTTCCCTAACCAGTTGAAATACGCGGCAAATGTTCAAAACGCTATAAAAAGGCGTCTCTACAATATGCTCGTCCTGTACAATCCATTTTAAATCGTCCATAACGGATGCTAAAAAACACTCCCATTTTACATGGCCAAAAATATCTGCTATAGGCTCACCGTATAAACAAATGCCTCTCTGGGTCACGTAGGTTAAATGTGTGGGCAAGTCTGCATCGATTTTCTCTTGGCTATAGAATATCTCATCTTGTAGGATCTTCTCGTGCCATTCCGAGCTGTAATGTACTTCAAAAGGGGTTGGTGCGGGGACCGTCCTTGCTACCTCACCCGTGATCACACTTAGTTCAACGTTTCCCGTCGTAGGTCTATCAGCTGCCTGGTTAGCGATGGAGACTCCAACCGTTTTAGCTCGTTCGGCATCTAATTTGCCGGCAACCACCACGATCAGATCAATATCACTTTTGGGGCAATAGTAACTGCCCATCGCTAAGGAACCGTGGAGGTAGACACCTTTCAATTGATCTCCCAAAATCGTTTTTAACTGCTGTACGAGTTGTTCAACATATTGCTTTATATCTTCATCACAGGAAACCCAACCTTGTCCTTTTCCCATCGGCAACACTCCTTTGGCATATTCCCAATCCCTTCCTAAATTCATTCCTACATTTTTCCCGATGCAATTCCCGGCGATGTCTCATGTAAACGGAATATCCCCTATTGTAAGATTAATCCAGGAAATGAATTCATTTCATCCGATTGGACCCAACAAAAGGAGTAAAGGAGACTAAAATCAATGGTTAATTGGATTAAATCTAAGAAAAGTGCGGCGTTATCCCTCATCTTGGCTGGATGTCTTTCGCTTAGTGGTATAGCGGGCGCGTTTGGCGAGACAGCACCGGCAGGCGTGCAAATCAAGGAGTTCAGTTTGCTGGATACGGGGTCAGATGTCGTCGGTCCGGCGGATTTTACACCGGAGGGCAATAAAGATGGTCATTTCAAGCTGTACCTGAGCCTGGCTCAGAAGACGGTCATCAAGAGTGTTGTTCTGCGATCAACCGATGCCTACGGCAAGGATAACTACCAGGGGGTATGGAGAACGAACCGAGTGACCACCGGCTGGCTGCTTGGCATTGTTCAGGATAAAACGATCATCGTGAACCCGGGCTTCCAAAAAGATGTTAAAGCGCCGGTAGGTGAGTTCGAAGGTGAGGTTTCTTTTGACTTGTATGCCAGCGACAACGGCACGATCAAAGAGACGCAGTATTATGTCTTGGAAATCGAGACGCCACAAGGAACGCTAGTATCTAATCCCATTATGTATAAAAAACCCATGACCTCTGGGGGGACCTCGACAACACCAACGAGCCCGGTGCCTGCACCGACACCTGTACCTGTACCTACGCCTGTACCTGTACCTGCACCTATTCCTGCACCTATTCCTGCTCCTACACCAACTCCCGTACCTGCACCAACGCCTGCTCCGGCGGAGGGTCCTACGATCCACGTGTTTTTCAAAGGCCAAGAGCTAATCTTTAGCAATGCGAAACCGATCATCAAGGATGGTTCCACATTAGTTCCGTTCCGCAAGCTATTCGAAACTCTTGGTTTCACGGTCAAATGGGTCGATACAGGTGCGGCTCAACAAGCGATCGGGACGAAAGACGGACTTACTATTGAATTAACAATAAACAGCACCACGGCAAAAGTGAACGGAAATCCTGTCAACATGGATGTCCCTGCACAGATCATTAACGGAAATACCCTGGTTCCTTTGCGCTTTGTGGCGGAGAACACAGGCTACAAAGTCTCTTACTCCAGCGATGGAAGCATGGCAAAAATCCAAATTGACGATGCAGAGGTAGTCACAACCCCTACACCAACGCCGACTCCAACTCCAACCCCTGCGCCTACTCCAGCACCGACTCCTGCACCACCGGCAGAGGAAATTGAGCCATTCGTAGTCAAAGGCTATTTGCTTAACGAACAGGGCAGCCCCATACCTGGTGTTACGATCTATGCGGATAATCAATTGTTTTATGATAGCAGTATTGGCGGAGTGACCGATGAGAATGGACATTATCAGATAGAATTGTCTCAATTGCCAACAAGTTGGATTATGTCTACCACTTTCACCCGTAAATATAACGGCAAGGAGCTGAAATTTTATTTAAGGTCTGATGTCGATCAACCATTCGCCGGGAGCACTGGTGCTATTCGCAATTTTACATTGAAAAATATCGTTGGACATATTGAACTCCATCCCGATTTTTGGTCGTTTAGCGATAGTATGCCAGAGCTCCAAATGAACGATTTGGAAGTTACTCTAACACCTGTTGGACCATTATTTGACGGCAGCGCTGGAAATACGATAACAACACGTGCAGATGCGCTCTCAACAGGCGGTCACGGAGTGGATAATATCCCGCTTGGCCGATACAAAATATCCGTCTCATGGAAGCCGGTTGGTAGCCCTCCAATACCTATGCTGTTACAACTTAAAGGTACCAAAAAATTTGTTTCGTCAATCGATTTCGATTTCTATAACCCATTCGGAACATCTTCCATCTTTGTCAATGAGTTTGATATCAAGCCCGACAGTCAGTAATTAAACAATCTATAAACTGCAAAATCGTATCATTCACAAAAACCGGATTTTCTCTTACCATAAGAGGTCTGTGGCTGAACCCTGGAACGATAACGTACCGGGAACCAGAAATTGGGGGTACGTTCGCCAATCTTTTAGCTTCGTTTCTTCAAGTTAATAAATGCCTGGGAATGGCCTCTAGAGCGGACTTTCCGCTCTGCACCGGCTCCCCAGAGCTAGGCATGGCCTCTAGAGCGGAAAACCCGCTTTGCATCAGCCCCCCGGGCTTGAGGATGGCCCCTAGAGCGGCTTTTCCGCTTTACACTAGCCGCACGGACCTAGGAGCAGCCTCTAGAGCGGAAAACCCGCTTTGCATAAGCCCCCCGGGCCTGGGTTTGGCTTCTGCCATTTGCCCTTATGGATCAACTTAAAACGGCAACCGATCTTCCTATCGGCTGCCGTCTTGTTGTTTTTACACCGCCCGAATCCACTGGGCGATATCTTCTACAACCGTGCTGACCACGGTCTGCGGGATATTGTACTCTTCCCAAATGTCTTTCAGCGTACCATACACAGCCTTCATAAACAAATGGTTCAACCCGGGGTAGAGCTTGAATGTAGCATTCGGATGGTCTTTTAATTTCTCACGGTAGCGGTTAAAGTCTTTTTCGATGGAAACCTGCACATCTTTATCGCCCTGTATGACAAGGATCGGTTTAGTGGTTTGCACTAAATATTTTTCGACCGGGTGCTGCTTCATTTCTTTCAAATACCAAGCATAGACGTTGCCGATCAAAATAGTCTGCTGCGCGATCTCCTCCGTCATGCCGGCGATGGCATCAAACTTGTCTTGCAGCTCTTTTACCTGCGTTCTGGCGACCTCTTGTTGTGATGGTTCAAGCTGTTTGATGGCATCTTCATTTTGGTCCAAAATGACTTCTTCAAGCGTTCGAGGTGTACCGGCTAGTAACACTAGCCCTGCCAAGTCGCCGCCTTCCGCATCAATTCTAGGAGCCAGCGTCCCGCCTAGACTGTGTCCAAGCAAAAATACGCGGCCTGCGTCCACGCGCGGGTCTTTTTTTAGCATTTGGACCGCCAGCATCGCATCCTGAATGACTTCTTCTTCTACTGTAAGTCTTCCGCCAAACTCTTGAACGATCTGCTTACCATACGTAAACGTGCGTTTATCGTACCGCAGCGTTGCAATCCCCTCTTTGGCCAGTCCGTCCGCAAGGTCTCGGAACAGCTTCGTTGCACGGATGGTTTCGTCTTTATCCAGGGGTCCGGAGCCATGCACCAGGACAACGGCAGGGACTTTGTCTGCAAGGGAATCCGGCAGCGTCAAAATCCCCTCCAACGGATAGGCGGCATCGGCCACAACTGTAACTTGTTCTATCATGCGTTATCCTCCTGTCTACTGGTCACTATTTACTCTCCATTTTATGATTATAAAAAGCCCTTTAACAAATGGATTGAAAGGTTGTGTCCTCGAGCGCAGGATGATACATTGGAGGGAATAGCTGGAGGTGGAACTATCAATGCTCAATGCGTCCCAGATCAAAAGAAAAGAGCTGCTGTTGATTACGGCCGTAGCGCTTGGAACACTTCTAAACCCTTTGAATACCACGATGATCTCGGTTGCTCTAGCCAGACTTCAAGCCGACTTTCAGCTCTCCTTCGCCGACGTGTCATGGCTGATCTCCACGTATTACTTGGCCAGTGCGATTGGGCAGCCGGTCATGGGCAAATGGAGCGATTTATTCGGCCGCAAGTCGGTGTTTATGCTTGGCTTATTGCTGGTCACCTTATCGTCCGCGCTGGCGCCGATGTCGCCCAGCTTCGGCTGGCTGATCGGCTTCCGCATCATTCAGGCCTTGGGCAGCTCGGCCATGTTTCCGTCCGGCATGGCGATGATTCGCAGCCAAATTACCTCCAACCAAGCCAGGGCACTGGGGCTTTTGTCGATTTTTTCCAGCACCTCGGCAGCCTTTGGCCCCTCCTTAGGCGGAATGCTGCTGCATTACGGGGATTGGCCGCTGATTTTCCTTTGTAATTTCCCCTTTATTATCGCTTCGTTTGTGCTGGCTTGGAAGGTATTCCCGAGCGATCCGAAAAGGACCGGCTCAATATCCGATATGGATTGGAAGGGCGTGGCCCTTTTTTCCGTCACGATCTTCATGTGGCTGCTCTTCTTTCTATCTTTCTCGCAAGGCGTCAGCTTATGGAAGCTAGCGGTTAGCGCAGGCTTGTCCGTGTGGCTCTATCGGTACGAGATGGGACAAAGCAGGCCGTTCATCGATGTCCGTTTTTTACGAAACAATAAAAATGTCACGTTCATTTATGCTCAGTTTATTTTAACGAACATTGCCTTTTACTCGATCATGTTCGGCATACCGTCCTACCTTCAGCGCGTCCAGCAGATGGATCCGCAGAAGACCGGGCTGGTCATGCTGTCCATTGCGGGCTTCAGCGTGCTCGTGACACCGCTGGTTGGCCGTTGGATCGACCGAAGCGGCTCCAAGCCGTCACTTTTAGTAGGGACCTTCACCGTCTGCGCGGGCGCGCTTCTGATGCTGCTTATTCGTGACCAGTCCAGTGCGTTGACCATTTCGCTCGTGCTATGCATCCTGGGTATTGCGAACGGTTTTAATAATTTGGGCATGCAGACGTCGTTGTACGATTTTGTCAAGAAAGAAGAAACGGGGATTGCCTCCGGGTTGTTTATGACCTCCCGGTTTATCGGGACGATCCTGTCCTCCTCCCTGCTGGCGACACTGTTTGGCAAAAATATTACGACCCCCCAGCTGCACAGCATGGCATGGACGTGTGCGGTTATAGGTGCCGCAATGCTGTTGCTCACGTTACGATTGCCTGGGCAGAGCAAGCGTTTGGCCAAAGACTAACCATTACTGAAATAGCGGCAGCCTTGGACTAGAAAATAAAACCAGGATTGCCGCTGTTTTCATTTAGTAGGGCCGCGCACCTCCACAACCTTTAATCCAATAACTTCACCAGTTGATCCCCTTTATTGATCCTCTTGAATTCTAGCTATAAGCTCACTAACACAATGCTCGATATCCTTCCTGGTGCAATCAAGCGTGATATCACTATGCCTCATGTAAAGAGGAACTCGTTCCTCGTATACATCCCTGAGACTATGTCCGTTCTTTATTACAATACCTCTGGTTGTGATGTTGGTTAATCTCCGTTGAATTTCATCAAAAGCAACATGCAAATAAATCACCAGCCCATCCTGTTTAAGCATATTCATAGCTTTTTCTGAATAGACAACACTGCCGCCTGTAGAAATAATGCACTGTTTTAGCTGCAATTGAGAGACGATAATTTCTTCGACTTCCATAAACTTTTCGATCCCATCTTTATCCAGCAGTTCTTGTAGTGACCTGCCTTCACGCTGTTGTATAACTATATCTGTATCTATGAAATCCATGCTTAAGCTTTGGCCAGCAGCACACCTAAAGTACTTTTACCGGCCCCAGACATACCTATAAGTACGATATTCTTATTCTGTATCACTTCTGTATACCTCCGTATTTCCTCTGCCAAACGAATTATCGAAGTCTTAATTACTAGTTTCAAGAAATTAAGGGATGCCATAACAGGTCATACCTTAGAACATCTATGGCATAAACACTCTATTAATCTCTATTGGCACATGGGCTTTGTGCTTTCGGTAGATGAGGTTCCTGCGGATTTCAGAGGGCCAACCATGCCATCTCAAGCCCAAAGAATCGCGCACAATGGTTTGAATTCATGCCGATGCGATTGGATGTGCAGCGATGGATCTGAAACGCAATCCAAGCCGGTGGAGCGACAGAGGAACCTACTAAGAAGTTTTGCAGGAACTAAAGTTATTATGGCACGTTTTGGTTAGATATGGAAAGTCGGTTTAGATCATTGATTTACACCAAATAGAGCGTAAATTCCCCCAATATATTATTGTATTTTAATTCATATTATTGTATATTTATTCGATAAATCATTTGGAGGGCTGCACAATGTCCCTTGTTATAAGATATGCTGAACTTGATGATTTGAATGGTTTGACCGAGTTAATGTATGAATACATCGTTGGTTTTTATAAGAAGCCCCGACCAGACAGTGAAAAACTTCATCAGTTGATTCAAACCCTTTTAAAAAAACAAGAAGGTGTACAGTTTGTGGCCTTACTGGATGGGAAGCTCGTTGGTTTTGCGACGTTATACTTTACATACAGCACGATGAAAGCAGATCGATACACTGTCATGAACGACCTTTTTGTCATTGAGCAACTACGGGACACCGAAGTGGAGTCACAACTGTTTTTAAAATGTCACAAGTACACCAAGGAGCATCAATTTACTCACATGTCCTGGATAACGGCTGCTGATAATACGCGAGCTCAACGGTTTTTTGATCAGGTGGGAGGCATTCGAGGGGACTGGGTTAATTATTCCATTCTCTAAGCTAAGAGTTGCAAAAAGGAGTTGAGAAAAGGCAACCGGTCGCTAGACGGCTGCCTTCATGCTTATTCATTGAACTCACGGATGTACCAAGCGTCGCATGCAAAATGGTCCGAACCAGCAAGCGGTGCATCCAGCAGCTGAAAGCCATGTTTGACATAAAAGCGGTTTGCAGCTTGCATATTTTGCAGGGTTTCCAGATAGCAAGCTTTGTAATGCTGCTTGGCAAAAAGTAACGCGGTCTGCAGCAGCTCCGCAGCAGTTCCTGTTCCTCTTGCTTCCGTAATCAGATACATTTTCTGCAGCTCGCATATTTTATCTTCAGGGAAACCGAATTCAGCGATCCCGCAGCCACCCAGCATCTTCCCGCTTTCATCGAACGCAACCCAATATGCCCTACCCTCGTGATTATAATAATCGGACAGACGGCTTAAGCTTTCGTCTTCCCAAGCTAGTCCTGCGCGATTTCCGCCAAACTCGATCAAGCAATTCCGGATGATCGCTTCTATCGTGCTGTTATCTTCTGATCGAATTTTTCTAATGATCATTAGGCTGCCTCCATCATTAAGCTATAAGTTTACGACACTCTAAGTTTACCACATCCTAGTATACTAGGTCAGCGAAATGCATGCATTACAAAAAGCCCCCGCATGTTCAACCATCCATCGGTTGTCCAAGCGAAGGCTTTTGTTCGTTAGAGAAAGTCTGTCAACGCCCCAGCCATCCGCCGTCGACCGCTAGAACATGGCCGTTGACATAGTTGGAAGCCTCCGATGCCAAATAGACTACCGTGCCCTTAAAATCATCGGGAATCCCCCATCGTCCGGAAGGAATCCGTTCGAGAATTTGTCTACTGCGGGAAGGATCGTTGATAAGAGCGGTGTTCATCTCTGTGGAGATGTAGCCTGGAGCAATAGCATTCACATTGACGTTATGCCGGGCCCATTCATTGGATAACGCTTTGGTCAGCTGCGCTACTCCGCCTTTAGAAGCCGCATAGGCTGGAACCGTAAAGCCTCCTTGGAACGAAAGCAGCGACGCCACATTGATGATCTTGCCCTTTTGCCGCGGTACCATATACCTTCCGGCTTGCTGGCTGAGCAGCCATACCGCTTTCAAATTCACATTCAGCACATCATCCCAGTCTTCCTCCGAAAAATCCACTGAAGGTGAACGCCGCTGGATGCCGGCATTATTAACCAGGATATCCAGCCCTCCGAATCGCTCCACGACGGTTGGTACCGCCGCCTTCATTTGGTCCGGATTCTCCAGATCACAGGGAATGATCTCGCACTTTCTTCCCAGCCGTTCAATCTCTTCTTTCACCTCGAGTTGATTCACCTGGCGCTGCAGCAGCGCAATATCGGCTCCCGCCTCCGCCAGAGCGAAGGCCATGGCCCGGCCGATTCCTCGAGTAGCGCCAGTAATAGCCGCGGTTTTACCGGATAAATCAAACATGGACAAGGTCATAAGGTGGGTCTCCTTTATCAGATAAGGATAGCTTGATAATCCCATTGTACAACACTTGCGGCCGATTGCTAATGTTAATCAAACTGCTTGGAATACAGGTGTGCATAGGTTCCTTCAAATGCAAGTATGGTCAACGCTTCCATGGACTCCTTGATGATACTTTCACTATCCGAATTCACACAAGCCTTGATTCATAAAATAAAAAGGAATTAGTTCTCCCATTCCCATCCTTACTAAAAATAAAAAAAGCACTTTAATTGCACAGGCAGGATTGACTGGAATCGCTCTCATATACTAAAATTTCAACATTTGAATACGGGGAGCGATACCATTGTGAGTACAGAAGAATCCGTATTGCCATTATGGAAAAAGCTTAGTCTGATCGCGGTCACCTGGCCGATTTTTATCGATATCGTGCTGCGCATGCTGCTTGGCACAGCCGACGTCTTTATGCTCAGCCGCATCTCGGACCAAGTGACGGGAGCCGTCGGGCTCGCCAACGAGATTATCGCCTTTTGCATTATGATGTTTGGCTTTGTCGGCCTCGGCACCAGTGTCGTCGTCACCCAATATCTGGGTGCGGGGCGGGCGCAGGAAGCGAGCCGCATCTCCGCTTTGGCGGTCACGATCAATGGCATGTTAGGGCTTGTCATGAGCCTTATCTTGTATGTCTTCGGCGAACCGATTATGCGCCTGTTGAATCTTCCTTCGGAGCAGGTCGTCATTGCCACGAAGTATTTGAGTTTGATCGGCGCCTTCATCTGGGTTGAAGCGCTGTCCAACGCCATCTCGTCCGTTATCCGCTCAAACGGGTACACCCGGGATGTTATGTATGTTACGCTCGGTGTCAACCTCATTCATGTCGTCGGCAATTTCCTGCTGATCTTTGGCCATTTGGGATTTCCCGAGCTAGGCGTAACGGGTGCTGCGATCTCCACCATCGTCAGCCGGCTGCTGGGACTGGCGGTGCTGTTCGTATTCCTGAACCGGCGCATTTCAGTTCCGATTCAATGGAGGGACTACGTTTCTCTCGACGGCCAGTCAGTCAAGCAAATCCTTAACATCGGGCTTCCGTCTGCGGGAGAGCACCTCTCCTGGCAGTCCCATCACATGATGATCGTAAGCTTCATCAACCTGCTCGGGCAGGCTGCATTAAGCACCCACATCTATGTCATGAACATCTCCAATTACTTCATGGCGCTTGGCGTGGCGATCGGTGCCGGGACGGAAATCATCATCGGCCATATGGTCGGCGCCGGGGAGCATAAGATTGCTTACCGAAAGCTGCTGAAGAGCCTCCGCTTCTGCTTTCTGTTGACCTTCGGGGTTGTCGGGATCGCTTCGCTCTTCCGCAAAGATTTGCTCGGACTGTTCACGTCCAATCCGGAGATCATCGGCATCGGCTCCTCCATCCTGCTGCTCTCCATCATCCTCGAGCCGGGCCGCACGTTCAATCTGGTCGTCATCAACTCACTGCGAGCTGCGGGAGATGCCAAATTCCCTGTGCTTATGGGTGTCTGGTCGATGTGGGGCGTTGCCGTGCCGTTAGCCTATTGGTTAGGCATTCGGATGGACATGGGGCTGCTTGGCGTATGGATCGCGTTTACGGCCGACGAATGGATTCGGGGGCTGTTGATGCTGTTTCGATGGAAGAGCCGTGCATGGGAGCGCAAATCGCTGGTGAAGCCGCACGCAGCTACGGCGGTCGACGCAAGCTGAACGCGTGCTCTGATCCCTGATGCTTTAGATCCACCTACTAGCGGCAGTCTAGGCTTGATAATAAAATCTGGCCGGCTGCGGCTTGTCTTTATTTCGCTATCGTACCCAGCATCTAGAACTGAAAGTTGTCATCTCCGTTGGTATTGCAAAAAAAGTCCCTCCAAAAAAAGGAATTCACGCCTTCTACGCATAAATCCTTAATATGGTAAATCACGAACAGATTAGGAGACCATATGCCAACGACATTACAGTTATCACAGCAAAAACTGTTCTCCCATGCTTTTCATCATGCTCCTATTGGTATGGCCATATTATCAACGGAAGGCGAGTGGCTGGAGGTCAATTCCGCTCTATGCCAGATGATCGGGTATTCGGAATCCGATTTGCTTCACATGACCTTTCGAGATATAACGCATCCCGATGATTTAGCCACGTCAATTGAGCTCGGAAACCAAATTGTAGACGGTAAGCTGGATTGCAGCCAAATGGAGAAACGCTATATTCACAAAGACGGTTTTGTGGTATGGATTTTAATATACCTTTCGATCCTGAGGGACGAACGCAGGCAGCCCTTGGGTTTGATCGCTCAAATCAAAGACATTACGGAGAGCAAGCTAGCTGAACAGGATCTGAAAGCGAAAACCACGCAGCTCGAGTCTTTTATCCAACATAATGCGGATGCCATCTGGATGATTAATGAAACGGATATCATATTAGAAGTGAACCCGGCGTTTGAAACCTTATTCGGCTGGTCCGCTGCTGAAATTAAAGGCAAAACCTTGCCCATGATCCCTGATTTCCTTCAAGCTTCCATGGAGCAAGTCCATCGTCGGATTAAGGCTGGAGAAACGGTTGTAGGCCTTGAAACCATCCGCCAGCGCAAAGAAGGTCAGTTATTGGATGTGGAGGCCACGCTTTCCCCCCTCCGTGACCATAACGGAGACATCATCGGGATCACAGGCATTTGCCGTGACGTTACCGCCAGGAAACGCGCGGAGCAGGAGCTTAAGGCGAAAACGACGCAATTGGAGTCTTTTATCGAAAATAATGCAGATGCCATTTGGATGATCAATCAGGAGGATCGCATTCTAGCGGTGAATCCGGCGTTTGAAAAGCTGTTTGGCTGGTCCGCGGATGAAATTCACGATCAACGATTGCCTCTGATTCCGGATTTCCTCCAAGAGGCCATGGAGCAAGTCCATCGTCGCATTAAGGCAGGAGAAACGGTCGTCGGCTTAGAAACCATTCGTCAGCGTAAAGACGGCCAGCTATTGGATGTAGAGGCAACGCTCTCCCCCCTTCGTGATCACAGTGGAACCATCATCGGGATCACAGTGGAACCATCATCGGGATCACAGGCATTTGCCGTGATGTTACAGCCAGGAAGCATGCGGAGGAGGAGCTTAAAGCCAGAACCACACAATTGGAGTCTTTTATCGAGAACCATGGGGATAGCATTCTCATCTTCAACAATGACTGTCTGGTTCAGAGAGTTAACGAAGCCTTTGTAAACGTGTTTGGCTGGTCTAAGGAAGAGATCCAGGGTATGAACCTGTACAGCCTCCCCTTCATTCCTGCTGAGTATTTTAATGAAATGACTACCAGTTATGAGATGATGAGAAAAGGACAGTCGGTCAATGGTTCCGAAGTGATCCGCCAGCGCAAAAATGGAGAACGGATGAACATGATCTTAACCGCTTCTCCTATTTATGATGGTAGAGGAAATCCAAACGGCTGGTCGGCTATCTTTAAGGATATTACCGAGTGGAAGCTGGCCCAAGAGCATATGAAAAATTCCGAGAAGCTGTCGGTAGCCGGACAATTGGCCGCCGGAATCGCCCATGAGATCCGAAACCCCATTACGTCCATTAAGGGCTTTGTTCAATTGATGAAAGCCGGACTTGGAGACAGACAACAATACTTCGACATCATGATCTCCGAGATCGAACGGATTGAGTTGATTCTGAGCGAGCTGTTAATCCTTGCCAAACCGCAAACGATTAAGTATGAGCGAAAAGATATTCGTGTGTTATTAAGTCAAGTGATGACGCTACTGGACTCCCAGGCCATCCTTAACAATGTGCAATTTATTACTCAATTTATGCCTGGGGCCACCCACCTTTACTGCGATGAAAATCAACTGAAGCAAGTGTTTATTAATTTTATCAAAAATTCCATTGAGTCCATGACGGCAGGCGGCAAGCTAACGGTTCAAGTAGACAGTGGACATGTTCAAGAGATGAGGATTCGGATCATAGACGAGGGCTGCGGGATTCCGAAGGAGGTTATGGCCAAAATCGGACAGCCTTTTTATACCACGAAAGCCAATGGAACCGGTTTAGGCTTTATGGTGAGTAAAAAAATCATCGAGAATCACTCGGGTAACATCAAAATTGAAAGTGAAGTCAACAAAGGAACGTTGATTGAAATGACACTGCCGATTTCTTTTAACCCTGCCCTAGAAAGCTAGACAAAAAACGAAAGGCACCCTCTGAGGTGCCATTCGTTTTTTGTGCTTTACCTGAAAAGAGAAATTAACCATATTGCAGGCGATACTCATTCAACATTTCATTCCATTAAGGACACCATTTTAATTACGAAATTATCCGGGAAATAGGTATTCATCTTTTTCATTGTTTTTTGCACTAAATATTAGGATGTCCCAAAAATAGAAAGATATACATTAGAAAAATAAAATTTTTATTCTCCAGACTTGCCCGTCATACAGCCAGATGTCTTTACCTAATCTCCAATGCACCAATCCACTTATAATCACCTTGTCTGCTTGGTTCACTTGAAAAATGCTGTTATACTTTTTTAAGCACCTTGCCAATGACGAAAGGACGGAATTTAAAGCTATGAAAACTCGTATTGAACAACTGACTAATTATATGGATCAACGGGCGATCGATGCCGTACTCATTACAATGCCGAAGCATGTGTATTATTTGACCGATTATGCGAGCGACCCACATGAGCGCTTTCTCGGTCTGCTGATGGTGCGCGGGGCCGAGCCTCAGCTCATCGTACCGGCTCTAGACTTTGAAGCGGCTCAAGCCGCATCGTCCGTGAAATCGATCCATACCCATACGGACACCGAAAACCCATACGAAGTTCTCAGCAAGCTGATGCCGACTGGCATACGGACGCTGGGGCTGGAGAAGGAGTATATGACGGTTAGCCGGTTCGAAGCCATTAGCCAAGCCGTAGGTGCAGCCGTTTATACAGAGATCGACGAGCCGCTGCGCGAGATGCGGGTCATTAAGACGCCCGACGAAGTGGTGCGTATGAAGCATGCGGTGCGGATCATCGAGGATGTGCTGCGGGCCGGCATCGCGCAGGTGAAGCCGGGTGTCACAGAGATTGAGCTGGTAGCGGAGCTGGAGTATCAGATGAAGAAGCTCGGTGCGAGCGGGCCTTCCTTTTCGACCATGGTGCTGGCTGGTGAGAAATCCGCGCTTCCGCACGGCGTTCCGGGCTCGCGAGCTATTCGCGAAGGAGAGCTGCTTTTGTTCGACCTCGGGGTCTATGCAGACGGATATGCATCGGATATTACTCGCACATTCGCGGTTGGCGATATTTCGGTGGAGCAAGCGAAGATCTATCAGACGGTGCTGCAGGCGAACCAGCTGGCGATTGAAGCGACCAGCCCTAACGCTACGCTGGCCAGCCTAGACCAGGCGGCCCGGGAGCACATTACAGCTGCCGGCTACGGGCCGTACTTCATGCACCGGCTGGGACACGGCCTTGGCATGGATGTGCACGAATATCCGTCTGTGCATAGCCAGAACCAGGACCTGCTGCGCAGCGGCATGGTCTTCACGATTGAGCCGGGCATTTATGTCCCAAGCGTTGGCGGCGTCCGGATCGAGGACGATGTGCTCGTCACGGACCACGGCGTTGAGGTGCTTACGTCGTTCCCGAAGGAGCTTACCGTCATTGGGTTCTAAGAAAAACCTGAGACTAGGTGGACTGTAACCACCTAGTCTCAGGTTTAAATGTAGGGATGGTCGTGCAGCCCCGAGCGCCTCGTGCAAAGCAGAGCGGAATTCCCGCTTTGCACGGGACGCTCAGGCACGAGGACGGGCTCCTAAGCGGATTTTCCGCTTTGCACGAGGCGTACAGGACCGAGGACGGGCTCCTAAGCGGATTTTCCGCTTTGCACGGGACGCTCAGGCACGAGGACGGACTCCTAGGCGGATTTCCCCGCTTTGCACGGTGCGCCCAGGCACGAGGGCGAGCTCTTAAGCGGATTTTCCGCTTTGCACGGGACGCCCAGGCACGTGGGCGAGCTCTTAAGCGGATTTTCCGCTTTGCACGGGACGCTCAGGCACGAGGACGGGCTCCTAAGCGGATTTTCCGCTTTGCACGAGCGTACAAGACCGAGGGCGAGCTCCTAAGCGGATTTTCCGCTTTGCACGGGACGCCCTCGCACGAGGGCGAGCTCCTAAGCGGATTTTCCGCTTTGCACGGGACGCCCTCGCACGAGGGCGAGCTCCTAAGCTTCCGCTTTGCACGGGACGCCCAGGCACGAGGGCGGACTCCTAAGCGGATTTCCCGCTTTGCACGGGACGCTCAGGCACGAGGACGGACTCCTAGGCGGATTTTCCGCTTTGCACGGGACGCCCAGGCACGAGGGCGAGCTCCTGAGCGGATTTTCCGCTTTGCACGGGACGCCCTGAAGGCTGGCTTCTGACCTTGAATTACAAGTCTTACTGAGCTTGGCTCAAAACTTATAAAGTCTAGCGTTAGAACAAAAAGACAAGGCCAGCAATTGTTGGCCTTGGTCTCTTTTTACAATTGCATTTCATCGTCGAATCTGTCCAAAACCTGTCGGTGAAGAATCTCATCCGCTTCTGCTTATAAATTCGTCTTATCCTCTCATTGATTCGGCAAAATCCACAGATCGCCATTCCAGCTGTGAATCCGGTACCAACGCTGTCCGTCAGGAGCGTCCCACTGCTTGAATGCCTTCACCTTTTGCGGAGTGAGCGTCCCGAAGAAGGGGTAGAATGTGGTCGGAACCAGATGAACCAGCGTTTCTTTGCTTAACTCAATCGTTTCGTCAATCTCCTTGGCCTGAGGCGGCTGGGCGTAAGCGGGGTTAATCCAGAAAGTACTGCCATCTTCGGCACGGACATGGTATTGGTTGTTGACGGTCTTCTCCAAGGCGAATACGGTTTGCGGTGGAATAAAATGAGCTTCAGAAGGTCTCTGCAAGCGCTGCGCCGTATCATAGTCCTCCATCCGCAGCGTTTCCGTCGGCAGGGTCATTTCACGGTTCAAAATTTCCATATCAAGTAGAATATTGTTAGGTCTAACCAGCCACTGATCTCCTAGCCAGGACGTTTCGATCCGGTAAGCGACATCGCCGCTAGGCGTAACAAAAAATGCGTTACAGTGAACGGTCTGCGGAGAGAGCACGACGTCCGTTAACGCATCCTTCACCGGCTCGGAATACAAAGCGGCGGACCAGATCAGCGCGATATTCGTATCGGCTGCCTTCAGCATTCCAATACGATCGTAATTCAGGTGGATCCACATGTCTCCGAGCCATGTCGTTTTAATCTTAATCCACCGCTTGCCTGCATCATCGCTCTGAGGTGCTATATACCAGTCCTTTTCCGCTTCTACGGTCTCCACCGTCTGAGGGGAAATCGAAGCCCACGGATCGACGGATTCATCCGGCTCCGGATATAGCGGTGTATTTTCGAATAAAGTGATGAGGGGTGGAAGGGCCGGCGGCTCGAACTTGTGATAAAATGCGGACGACGGAGCGGCTGTTGCGGTCAAGCAGGCAGTAAGGCTGATGAGCAAGCAAAGAAACACACCAGCGGCCACGTGCAAGCTGCGGTAACCGATTTTCATGCGGAGAAGCCTCCTTCTGGAAAAATAGGTTCACCCATTTGACGCATCGACCGCTGGGAAAGTTTCCTATACAACCGCCTTTTTCCAGCTTCCACTCTTGTATCGGTAAAAAATAATGGCTGTGCGCACGATTTGGTCGATGGCAATCGATAAATAAGCGCCGATGATCCCCCACTTGAAAACGATTACAAAAAGCATGCCTAGCAAGCTTCGGAACACACAGACGCCGACAAACGTCGAAATAAGCGGGATTTTGGTATCCCCCGCGCCGCGCAGTGCCCCAGCCAGAATAAATTGCGTCGCCTGGAACGTTTGAATAAACCCGATAATTCTTAACGCACTACTTCCTGCTTGGATGACGGTCTGATCCGTTGTATACAGCATCATAATGTAAGGTGCCAGGATAATGAATAAGACGCCAGTAATCCCTCCGAAGATCCGGCCGAAGCGCTGCGTCTCCCAGCCGAATTTTTCAGCCAAATCCGGCCTACCAGCACCCAGGCCTTGCCCGACAAGTGTGCTCGCGGCCAGCGCGAACGCCATCCCTGGCATAAAGGAAAACCCCATAATATTAAAGCAGATCGTGTGCGCGGCAAACACCGCCGTTCCGAGCCCGCTCACCACGATCGTAAAAACAAGCTGGCCCAAGCGCATGGCAAATTGCTCCCCCATGGACGGCAGCCCGATCTTAACCAGCCGGCGTATCGTAGGATAGTCGAAGGTCCATAGCTTACTCCATGTTAATTTGATGTACGAGCCTTTGGGGCTGAACAATACCGTTAGCACCCAGAACGCCGCAAACGCTTTGGCTAACGCCGTAGCAATCGCAGCTCCTGCTACACCAAGACCGGGGATCGGGCCAATGCCATAAATCAGCGGATACCCGAGCACCACAACAATAATATTCGATAGCACGTTGATTTTCATCGGCGTGCGCGTATCCCCGGCTCCTCGAAGCACAGCAGACAAGCCCATCGACAAAACCGTAAACCCGAGCGACAGAAACATGATCTGGGCGTAACCGACTCCTTCTTGCAGCACCTCCGGCGAGGCCCCCATAAAGATCATGATGTCTTTCGCGAATACGTAACTCAGTATAATGACGCCGACCGAAAGCAGCAGGCTGAGGATAAACGTTTGCTGCGCCGCCAGATTCGCTTCCTCTACATTCCCCGCGCCCATCGCTCTGGCAATGATCGCCGTTGTTCCGATATTGAGCGCCATAAAAATCGCCAAGGCGAAAAAAATAGGCTGATTGGTAAGGCCTACCGCCGTTACCGCCGCCGCGCCAACGTGCCCGACCATGATCATGACGATCATCTGCAGCACATTCAGCAAAATATTCTCGACAAGCGACGGACCGACCAGCTGGCGGATGACCTTACGGATTTCTTTCGTTCCGCCTGATTCCAGTTTCAATAATTGCTGCGGGTCGAGAAGCCTTTTCGGACTTTTCGGTTTGGCCAGACGTTCATCTACCTCTTCATCGGACTGCGGGCTCGGGCTCGTTGCACTCATGGTACTCATGGCGTTCTCCCTTCGTCAAACGGTTTTGTTAAATCTATATTAACACTAATTGCTTTGTACGTTCACCCAAATTTTGGAACGACATGCACTCCTCGGCGAAATATGTTTTAATATACCAAAGGAGTGTGATTTCAATGGACATCAAATCGTTTCTGTACCCCAAGAATGAGGTTTCCTACCTTGTGACATCATCGAATATGAAGGATGCTATGGATAAATTAGAGGCAAGCCACTATACCGCCATTCCGATCCTGGACGAAAAGGGCTTATATTTCGGGACGATATCCGAGGGAGATTTGTTATGGAAAATGAAAGCCACCCCCGGCCTCTGCTTCGATAATATGCACGAAATTCCGGTCGTCTCCATCAAAAAACGGCTGAAGGTCGAATGCGTGGAGATCGGCGCCGATTTGGACGATATGCTGGCGCTAGCGGCTGATCAGAACTTCGTTCCGGTCGTAGACGCCGATCGCGTTTTCCTCGGCATTATTCGCCGCAAAGATATCATCGCATACTATACCCGGAATATTCGGGACTAGTTACAAAGACAGCAAAGTCCGCCGGTTCTTGACCGTCGGACTTTGCTGTTATTTTTGTAAAATGAAGCTGCCCTCTTCATGAAAGACAACCTGAAAACCGGCATACTGCAATTCTTCCCGTAGAGCCTCCGCTGTTCGATGTCTTCGATGTGGAAGCCACCATTCTCCATTGATCATGACCGCTGCGGCACCGTAGGCTTCGGGGTCTTGTATCTTTTCATATACGATCCCTGTGTCGGAATCATAATAGCTGTTTTCGTAAGTCCGAATTCCATTGAATATGGCAGAGGAAACGATATAGTACCCTGAAGCCTTTAACCCAGACGATACAATCGAAAAAAGCTTCGCTCGATCCTCGTCCGTAACAATACTTTGTAAGCAATAGTTATCTAGGATGAGATCATATTTTTTATCGAGCCCCGTTAGCTCTAGTAAATCTTGAACTCGGAAGTTTATCCCCGGATTCCTGCCAGCGGCCATTTGTATGGCGGTCGGAGAAATATCTACCGCATCCACCGTGAAGCCCCTGTTCGCTAAATAACAAGCCCCCGCACCGGTCCCGCAGCCATACTCGAAAGCCTGTAGTCCAGACTTACTAAGATCAATCATTGTGAACGCTCTGTCTAAAAAGGGGCGCATCATAAACTGATCAAAGCTGTAGCTCTTAGGATCGTGAAATTCGTCCCAAGCGGAAATGTTTTCCGACTTCATTAGTTGATATGTATCTTCATGCTCATCGAAATAGTATTTTTTCATTGGTTTGTATACCCCCCCTCGTTCCCTTAGTGTTGTTCTCTAATAATAAGCCCCCGGTCCATTCACACGGCAGCTTGATCGTACTATTCCATTTTCAAATCCCACACTGACGTTTAAATTCAAAAATCTCATCCACTGCTTGACGATACCCGCCTGAGTTTTGCAAGGATTCCCTAATGTGAGCGACCGCTTCGTTGTAAGAGGAGCTGCTCAACACTTGATCCACAGCGTCACGCAGCTGAGTGGCAGTCAAGCTTTGCATCTGTAAGCGAATGCCTGCTCCGATCTTGGCGACCTGCCCGGCGATGATCGGCTGATCCGCGCTTTGTGGGATAACAATGAGCGGAACCCCGTAATAGAGTCCTTCATGGGTACTATTCATACCGCCATGGGTAATAAATAGTTTACTATGCTGCAGAACATCCATTTGCGGAACATAATTTTTCACGATGAAGTTACTCGGCACATCCCCTAAATCAGTGACCTGAGTTCTACTCCCAATCGACAGGACAACCTTATGCTCCGTGTCCCCCAAGGCCTCAAAACAAAGCTTATAGAAATCAACGGCTTGGTTAAAAACGGTGCCCAGTGAAATGTAAATGGGGTGTTTCCCCTGGATGGCCGTCAAGTCGAAGCTTTCTGCTGCGAATCGCGGTGAAATAGAGGGGCCTACAAATTTATACGTGAGGTCGAACGCTTCTCCATTCGGTTGAAACTCCCTGGTTGTATACACGAGGGTAAGCATCGCAGGATTACAGAACACTTCGTAGGGAGAATGGATCTCCACATCATATTTTTCCTTCACCGATGCCGTCAGGCGTTGAAATTGATCGTAGATCGGCTGCACCATTTCTGCAGGGACGTTCAGGAAAAGGTCTTCCAGCATGGCATCGAATGAAGCTTGGCTCTGTGCAAAAGAAGTACAGGAGCTGATCGCCGGAAGCTTAAGCATCTGGGCTAGAATCCGTCCACAGCCAAACATGGAATCATGGATGATGTAGTCAAAATGCTCCCCCTGGATCTGTTCCAGCACGCTTGGGATGACGATATCCGCCGTAAGCAGCAGGCCGTTGATTCGTTCGAGCACATAATTTCTTCCACCTGAGATAAACGCTTGGATAAACTTTTGACCGTCCAGCGTTCGAACAACAGCACCAGTCTGCTCAATCCGCTCCCGAAAAGCTTCCATACAAAAGTACACAACCTCTTCCCCACGCGCGATTAGCTCTTGTACGACTCCAATCGTGGGGTTGATATGCCCCTCAGATCCAGCATTAATAAATAACACACGCGCCATTCCTTCTATCCCTCCTTACGTTAATCATAGTATAATACTTGAAAAACTCAAACACCTTGAAAAGTCAGGAGATTCGCTATGTGGAGCCGCTGGTCACAGCACGTCAGACCTTATTTGTTTACTCTATTATTACTTTCCTTCATCGCAACTGTAGCATCCGGAGAGACCGCTTGGATCAAGTATATAGAAGGGATACTAGCTCTCCTAAGCTTCGTCCTGTCCTTCCACGCCGCTAGACGCATGTTTCAGATTGTAGGCAGCATTTTTATCACAGCGGGGATTGCCTGTCTGCTCTGGGCGCACGTTCCACTGCAAAAGCTTCCGCTTCTGCTGACCTCCAACGTCATGCTGATCTCCCTTCTGTATATGCTGCCGTTTGTTAACCACGCCATTCGGGTGGGGGGATATGACCGGCACCTTAGCCGATGGCTTCAAGTGAAGGGCGGCCGGCTCGATACGCTCTTCGTACGCTCACTCATCGTCAGCTACTGCTTGAGCCTATTCCTGTTCTTCGCTGCGCTTCCTTTGATGAAGCGGGTGCTGGGCAAATACTTGGCTGACGTGGAGGAGTCGACGGCCAAGCGCTTCATGGCCTCCTCCATTCTTCCCGGCTTCGGTATTGTGGCGGTATGGAGCCCGGTAGAGCCGCTCGTCGCAACGGCCGTCCTGCTGACCGGCGTCTCCTATGCGAAGCTTTTTCCCTGGATGTTCGCCTTCTCGCTCGTCCTTCTCGCATTGGGAAGCTTGCGGGGCTTAGCCTATCGCCAAAAAGGAGCCCTGGAGACTGCAGCAGCCTTGGGCAGCAGCTATGAGACACGACCAACCCATGCTCCGTCTTGGAGTCATACGTTCCAGTTTTTTATCGCACTGGCCATCTTGATAGGATCAGCCTTTCTGGCGCACTCCATCGTTTCGGTCTCCTTTTTCACGGCGATGACGCTCATTCTGCTGCCCTTCTCGATCCTCTGGGCGGTAATGAAACGTCGGTTCAACCGCTTTGTAAAGATCAGCCGAAAAAAATGGCAGGAAAACACCGATGGACTCCGGCATCTGCTGGTCCTGTTCTTATCGTTCGGATTTTTTAACGCAGCAATTGCCCAAACCCCGCTATTCACCTGGTTGAGTGGTCCCGTGCAAGCCATTTCGGCCTGGCCGGTGTTGTTATACATTTGTATTGCGGTTCTCTTCTTGGTGCTGCCCGTGCTCGGTCTTCACCCGCTGGTGGTGATGAGCGTGATTGGGTTATTTCTCCCGCCTGTGCTGGAGGTGATCTCCCCGCTCAGCATCGCCGTGGTGATGATCATCTGCAGTCTGGCCTCCGCCTTTATGGGCACATTCAATTCAACGGTTACGATTATGAGCGGGCTGCTTCAGGTAAACCCATACCGGATTACGTTATGGAATTTGGTCTTTGGAGTCGTCTTTGCTGTCGTCGGGGTCATTGCAGGGCTTCTGTTGTTGTAATATGCGTTATAAAAAAGCAAGCGACCCTTACCAGCAGTGGATGCGAGGAGTGCCGCTTGCCTTTTTTCATCTTGTCGGTAATCCAGTCTTTCTTTTCTGGAGGGATCGGGCGATGGCAAGATTACCGAGATCGAGATGATTGCCGATCAGGCACGCCTAGGCCAGCTCGATTTAGCTGTTTTGAACGAGGGATGGGTGATTGGTTATTTTTTCCGATGCAGGCCAAACTAACTTCATCACCAACACGACTGGAGTGGAAGTTATGACCGCCTCATCTTGGAAAGAAGAACGCGCAAATGCCATCAGCCACGGGATCGGTGCTCTGCTTAGCGTTGCCGCCTTCGTCTTTTTACTCAAGCACTCTTTGAAAGACGGGGGAATATGGCACATTGTCAGTTTTTCAATCTTCGGATTGTCCTTGATTTTACTTTACGCTTGCTCTACGCTCCTGCACAGCGCGCGGGAAGAACGATGGATTGATTTGTTTGAGCTGATGGACCATGCAGCCATCTTCATCTTGATTGCCGGTACCTACACTCCTTTTTTGCTGGTTACCCTTCGGGGACCGTTTGGTTGGAGCATGCTAGGGATCGTGTGGGGTTTAGCGCTCGTAGGGGTGATCTATAAGCTCTTTTATGTTAAGTCGCATCAGCTAATGTCCACCTTATTTTACATTCTCATGGGTTGGCTGATCCTGGTGGCCTTGGGACCGTTGAAGCAGCAGCTGCCTGCACCCGGGATGTTCTGGCTCCTGCTGGGGGGCGTGTTGTATACGTTCGGAACGATCTTTTATTTGTGGCGGCGGATTCCATATAGTCATGCGATCTGGCATACGTTTGTGCTCTGCGGAAGTGTCTGCCACTTTACGGCGGTGTATTTTTATGTCCTGCCTTGGCGGGGGTAGAGCCATCGAATGAAAAATTTTCAAATGCACAAAATAACCAAGCAATGAATAATTCATTCGAAGGGAAGTGTATCGTTGTGGCAAAGCGAAGAGCTCGTAACATTGCGTCGATTCTCGGTTTAGCGATCGGATTGCCGGCTGCAATTGGAACCGTAGGTTACAAGATCATGAAGTACCGAAAAAGTGTCATGTCCAAGAACATCAAACGGCGTATACACTTTCAAGGGTTCTAGTAACGGCCAACTTGACCACATGAAATCCCCTACCTAAAGAGTGAACGAAGCATTGTACAGCACCAAACGCATGAAAAAAAGGGTATCCCTTAAACCATGAACATGGCTTGAGAGATACCCTTTTGCAATTAGGGCCGTGAAATTTATACCGTAATCACCTCGAGCCCTCCATCGCGAAACAGCTTAATGGTTTCTTCAGGCGCTTCACTACCGGTAATTAAGGTATCCACAGCACTATTCGGGGCCACCGTATGGAGGGAGAGCTTCCCGAGCTTGCCGTCGTCTGCCACGACGATGATTTTTTCAGCGGCTTCAATCATCCATTGCTTCGTCGGAACCAACTGCGCCTCCGGATGCATCAGCCCATGCTTGGGATGAATGACAGGGATGCCTAGAAACGCTTTTTGAACATGCACCGATCGTAGTACGTGATCTGTGAACATCCCATTAAACATATAGCTGGAAGGATATAGCTCCCCGCCCGCCAAAATCACCTTAATCCCGGGAGCATCCCGAAGCTCCATGACAATATTCATGTCGTTAGTCACCACGGTAATATTGCTGCGATGAACTAAATTTCGGGCGATATGAAGCGTCGTTGTCCCCGAGTCGATGATGATATGCTCTCCGTCTTGAACCAGACTTGCAGCGGCCTTGCCGATTCGCATTTTTTGATCCAATTGATGGGAGGCTCGTTCATTAAATGCAGGCTCATCATTGGTCCACTGATCAATGGTTACCCCTCCATGCGTCCGCTTCGCCAGCCCTTTTTGTTCAATCTCCTCCAGGTCGCGCCGAATCGTAGCTTCGTGCACGTCAAATTGCTGGGCAAGCTCGGCAATCGTTGCGACACGGTGTTGCTTGACGTACTCCACAATGCGAATTTTTCGTTCAGCCGCTAGCATTTCTTGATCCCCTTATATGCTCAATTTATTAATCATTTATGCTCATTTAAGTGTTTTAGCTTTAATTTTAAACCTAGCATATTCCATGCATTGAATCAAGCCATTCGGTTAGCCAGATAAAAAAGCCAACAATGAAAAAAGCCAGCGTCAACGGCATCCGATACGTGACGCTCCGTACCCGGTAGATGATCCATGTTTTCCAAAAGACAATCAGTACCAGCGCCGTCAGCCACCAGCGAAAATCAGGTATATAATGATGGGTGAAAAAGTTCAGATAGATGGCTCCACCTAATACTCCCGCAGAAGCCAGCCCCGGCCAACCGATCATGTCCATCCGCAGTCTGCGCCAAATCTGGCACATAAAGCTCGCTACACTGGCATACATGAATCCGCTATAGAGCGGTACGCCGAGCAGCTTCGTATACCCGGGCTCGGGGTACGACCATGATCCCATCCTGACCTTATACATTTCCAGCAGCAGCCCGATCAAATGAAATACGCAGATCACTTTAATCTCATCCAGGGTCTCTAGCCCACTTCGATACATGAGGCACTGCACTGCAATCAGGATGACGAGGATGGCATCATAACGGTAAATGAACGGCATCTCCAAAGCGCTGGAAAGCGCCAACGTCCCAAAGATCGCCACAGGAAACAAACAGCTCATTGCTTGATGATAGCCAAAATGCAGCAGTTGGATGATAGGCCTCAATCGCGTGCCTCCTCTCCATACGTACTTCTATAGGATTGGTATATGTCACGGTCAAACCTGATTATTACGATCCATCCCATTTCGTTGTACAAAGCCATGAAAGGGGCTTTTCATCTTCATTTAAGGAAAGATTTAACTGGCCTTCAGCTTAGCTTAAAAGTTTCTTCACATCCTCGTCGTAAGCTACAGGTGTAGAGAAAATTCCACAAAAAAAGGATGGAGAGAAATCATGAAAAAACTAAACCGCCCTGTACTTACCGCTGCGATCGCTACCGCAATCACCTTTGGAGGAAGCTTCGCCGGCTTGCTGCCGAACGCTTATGCCGACGAGGCCCCAGCTGCCGCCGCAAGCTCAAGTTCAAGCTCAGAAACAAGCACCCCGGCCACGGTGACCGACCCGCAAGCGTTGGCGAACAGCCTTCAAATCAACCTGTATCTGGATCGCCTTGCCACATTCACCGACATCGCCGCCAATATCGACAGCGATTCAGGACAAAGCACCGCGCTCGACGCCGTAGCCTCTGGGCAAACGCTGGAGCAATTCGCCATGAGCACCGGCGCGTTCACGGGCGTCAGCGATTATTTAAATAAGCTTGAGGCGCTGACCAACGAGAACGTGGATTTCGAGCTTAACACCGGGAATCTTACAGCAGATCAAGCGAACGCAATCAAATCCTACACCGACGGCGTGATCGCTAAAGCTGTAGTGTCCACGACTTACGTGGAGCAATAAAATACGATAAACTCAAACAGCTGCAGGCTAGGACTGGAAGATTCACAGTCTTAGTCAGCCGCTGTTTTTTGCTTTATTTGTAATTTCAACTTAACACCACCGTGTCATGTATTGAATATGCTGAAGGTAGGCATTTATCCCATGTACGCATAAGGAGTGTTTTAAGATGAATGCAAAAGAAAGCCATTTTTTTGCGCGCGGCAATACGGCACATGGAGCCCATTTCTTGTATTTTTCCGCCTTTCAGGGACTAGAAAAGCTCATCGTTCTGACTGGTCCGAGCGGTACGGGTAAATCTACTGTTCTTCGCAGCATAGCAGATACCTTGCGGGGTAATGGTCAGCATGTACAATGCTTCCACTCCCCGCTTCGTCCCAACGAGCTGGATGGCATCATTGCAACCGAATTGAACATCGGAATTCTCGACGGCGATGTATGCGAAGGAATTCCAAGCGCTGGTGAAAGCCTTTCCATCCATTTCGCGGAAGCGATCGACTACCAGCGTATTTCCTCGGAGGTCTTGAAACAATCTCAGAGCTTAATCAAAAGCTCACTGCGGCTTATTCCAAAGCTTACGAGTCGTTCTTAACCGCTCTGCGGATTCATGATGAGTGGGAGAAATTCTATATCGAGAGCATGGATTTTGAAAAAGCAGACCAGGTTACGCAGGAATTGATTCAGGATTTATTCGCTGATCATGGCTGTGATAAACAGACAACAGGACGTCACCTGTTCTTCGGAGCGGCTACGCCAAGAGGCGCGTTTGATTTTATTCAAAGCTTGACCGTAGAGCTGGATCGGCGGATTTTCATCAAAGGAAGACCCGGCTCGGGCAAATCGACGTTGCTTAAAAAGCTCGCTGCAGCGGCAGAAAACAAAGGAATTGAAGTTCAAGTGTATCACTGCGGCTTCGATCCCAACAGCCTGGATATGCTGATTTTCCCGCAGCTTAGCACCGCCATCTTCGACAGCACCGCACCGCACGAATACTTCCCGGATCGCTCCGGAGATGAAATTCTGGATATGTATGAACGCGCCATGACACCCGGTACCGACGAAGCCTATGCCAATGAATTAGCCGGCATTAAAGAGCGATATTCAGCCAAAATGAAGGAGGCCACCTCCCATTTGGCCGTCGCCGAGGCCATCGATTCTCAGATTAAAGCGTTCTATACGGCAGCCACGAATTTTTCCGTGGTGGAACAATTGCAATCGAAGCTGGAGCAGCTGCTCGGCTTGTAATAGAAACAACCAAAGGGGCGCCGAACTCATGTTCAGCTCCCCTTTAATTTTGGTCACACCCTAAAAAAACAATCCTCTCTCGTATATCTTAGTATCAGTTGCAACCGAAATTTAAACTAACAAGGTGGTCTTCTATTTGAATCATGAGCATGAATTAAAAAAGCTACATATTCTCACAAAAAGCATTCTGACTGGTGTGCTTGTACTCAGTGTAGGAACGGGGAGCGCGTTTGCTTCAGATGACGCATCGATGACTTCGCCCACAGCTGTCTCGGCGAACCAGGCAGCAATAACGAATTCATCTTCTGTAGTCAATACGCAGACAGGGACGGCAGCCGATGCGAAAGTAAAAACGCCGGAGCTTCTGCCGGGTGATTTCTTTTATTTTATAAAATCCGCTTATGAAACCATTCAAATGGCTGTCGCGGTTGGGGACGTAAAGGAAGCCAGGCTGCTGGCCGTCTTTGCACAGGAGCGACTTGCAGAAGCACAAGCGTTGCTTGCGGATGGTAAAACCGAAATTGCCAATCAAACGCTACAAAAGGCTCTCGTATCCCAGCAGCAATCGCTCGACAAGTTAAATAAAAGCACGAGCTCTGGCAGTACATCGGGGACGGGGCAGACCGCGTCATCGGGTGCAGAATCAACGCCTGCTTCGACTCCGGCTCAGAACATGACGGCTTCACCGGCAGCTAGCCCTATTGCTCCCGCATCGGATGATGATGAGGGAGACAGTCCGGTGGCTGAAGTAAAGGATCCGAAGCAGGTTCTTAAGGTTAAAACGGATCTGCAGCATAACATTGTCGCACTGACCGCTGCTTTGGAAAAGGTGAAAAATCCGAGGGCACAAATGGCGCTTCTGAAAAATATTGAAAAGTCATTTGGGCATTTGGAGAAGAAGCTGTCGAAGATCGAAGGCAAAGCAGGATCCGTTTCTCCTACTGCTGCAGCTGTGACAACCAGCGTACAGATGATCCAAACGGAGTCCCAAGCCTTGGTTGAAGAGAAAGCCGATTCAGCTGTGAAGTATTCAACCGAGGATAAGGAAAAGTATAAGGGGCAGGCTGCAATCCAGGCTGACTCCGTAACTACAAGTGCCGATCAAGTCGAACTGAAGGAGCATAAAGAGAAGCTCGACAAAGATGAAAAAACACACGAGACGAAAATGCAAGAAAAGGAGAAGCAAGAGCGCAGACACCAACCCGATAAAAACAATGAAAAGCACGGAAATAACGAAAAAGGCAATGCGAACGGCAAAGGAAACAACCATTAGTTACATAAGCCAAGAAGCCCGCAGAAACGCGGGCTTCTTGCTTTTCTCAGCTTATTACTCGCTGCACGCGTGGAACAGGGCGATTTTGGCAAACATGTCCTCGAGGGTAAACCTCGAATCGACATAATTGTACACTCGAATCATTCGCTCGTTCTGGTAATGCACATAATACATATCCTTCGTAAACCGCGGTGCCGGTTTCAGTTCGAAGTGGTACGCATGATCGTCCAGCAGCAGGTGGATCGCCGGGGAATCGCCGAGCGCCCACATCTCCCCCTTGGGAAAACGCGGATTGCTTGCGCCCGCCTCGTTGACCTCCAGCATTTGCTGGAACAAGTAGTGCCCGATCTCGCCGTAAGGACGCACCTTCAAGGCCAGCTCCGCCAAGCTGGTGCGGATCGTCGAGTACACGTCGCGTGGCACCTGCCACAAGTCGATCGGCGAGGCCATGACGACATTGGCGGCATCGATGTCATTGAGCAGGTTGAACTCGCGCTCACCCTTCGGCCATTGGCCGCCGCCAATCCAGAGAGCCGTGAAGCGGCCGGCAATCGCAGGCTCGGCCAGATAGGCGCTAGCCAAATCTGTCAATGGGCCGAGAAACACCACATACAATGGCGTCGGATCGTCCGCCAACGCTTCGCGGATGATGAGCTCCGCTCCCTCCGAGTGCACAGGGGTGGCCTCATCCGGCATAGCACGTTCTGCCCCCTTGTACAGCGCCACCTTACTTGCCATTTTCATCAGCGACAAGACGTGCTCACACTCGCGATAGCTTTCCAGCATCGATTCGTTCGTGCGATGGGTGCCAAAATGAGCAGCGATGATGCCACGGATCTTAAAGCGGGGTGTCAGCAGCGCATGAACGATCGCAAACTGGTCGTCCGCTTCATTTTTTGCGTCGGTGTTGATGATGAGTCGAATCTTCTTTTGCTCCGGAACATCGTAGGGCATGTAGTAGTGCATGCAGCAACCGCCTTTCTTCATCAAGGGAATGTGAATGGCAAAATCCATCTATTCATAGTACACTGAACATAATTTAAAGCGGTTTCGGCTACTCAAAAGGGGAGTTTTTCAACCATGAAAATGGAAGACATTGCGAGACTCGCAGGCGTCTCCAAATCGGCGGTTTCCATCGCGCTTAGCGGCAAACCCGGAGGAGAGCCATGAGGCCAGCGGCTTGATCCTGCTTGGAACGAACCTGACCGCAGCGCAAATCCAGCGGGTCGCCAGCAGGCAGCCTTATCTAGTGGTACTGGATACGTGCTACGAAACGCTCCCGCTTCATTTCATCGTAATGAACAACATTATGGGCGCCTACCAGGCGGCTCGCCATCTGCTCGAGCTCGGACACCGCCGCATTGGATATGTGCAGCCCCACTCCCGCATGTACAACTTCGATACCCTGAAAAAAGGGTTCATGACCGCCCTGGAAGAGGAGGGCATGAGCCTTGACGCAGAGCTTCTGTTTGGCGCTTCGCCCACGGTCATAACCGTGCAGCAGGAGCTGAAGGAGCGCTTTGCCGCTCTGGGTGCTCGAATGCCATCGGCCCTGTTTTGCGAGTTTGATTATATCGCGATTAGCGTCATCAAGACGCTGGCCGAGCTGGGCCTCCGCGTACCGGACGAGGTATCGGTCGTCGGCTTCGACAATATCCATGAAGCGACCATCGTTACTCCCGAGCTGACTACGGTTCACGTGGAGAAGGCGAACATCGCCGAGCTGGCCGTTTCCCAGCTGCTCTCGATGATTAGCGGCCCTGGTACGATCAAGACCAAATCGTTCATCGATACGCAGCTAGTGGTGCGAAATTCAAGCCGAGCACTTCATGCAGCTTCAGGAGCCTTAGCATGACAAATAGAAAGACGACCTTCATGCCCGGATTTGGGGCCAAAGGTCGTCTTTTTTTACTTCCAGAACCAAAACATCAACAGCAGCATCGTAAATCGCACGATCTCGTACGAGGTGTCGACGGCTACAACCAGCCAGCTTTTGAACTGCCACACTTTCTTGCCGACCGTAAAAGGAAGCGTATAGCCTGCCGTAAGCAGCATCGTAAACCCGAACGCACCCGTCAAGCTGTTCCCATCATACCCAAAGGCTTGTCCTCCGGCCTTCCAAAGCTCTAAGCATACCGCGAAGGCGATCGAGGTCACGAATGAGACCATAATATAAATGACAAACGATTGAATCTTGGTGGATTTGGAGACGGTATCCTCCGACAGGCTGGTCTTGCCATACATATCCCTCTGATACGGCTTAGCCCAAATAACGGCCATCCATAAAAAGCCTAATACCAAGGACAAAATCCCCGAAACGAAAACCGCTCCATAATTGATCGAACTAAGCAACATCTACTATTCCCTCTCTTCTGCTATGCGTATAAACGAAACCCTTAGGTTTCGCATTTAGATTATATACAACCATTTGGTTTCATGTCAACAAGTAAAAAACCGACCCCATATGGCTCAGGATCGGTTGGTTTGGTTCTAATTGCGTAGTCTAAACATCATCATAAGCCTGCTCAATAATTTGCAAGTAATCGTCGCTGCTGATCGGCCTGACATTGCTTGGCGTGGAGTTGTTAGTCAATGCCATTTCGGCGATTCGCGCAAAATCCTCTCGGCGGACGCCAGGCAGCTCCCTAAGCTTCGGGATTTCCAGCTGACGTGTGAAGTCACGCACTCCAGCGATTAATTTCTGAGTGGCCTGTTCATCCGAATCCAGGTTTGTGGCAAAGCCCATATGACGGGCCATCTCGGCATGAATCGCTTGCTCAGCTTGTGCGTTGAATTGCAGCACATAGGGCAAAAATACTGAGTTCGCCACCCCGTGCGGGGTATCGTACAATCCTCCCAGCGCCTCGGCCAAACAGTGAACAGCGGCGACATCGCTGGAGCCGAAGCATAGGCCGGCCAGCATACTGCTCTCCAGCATGGCGAATCGAGCCTTTTCGTTGTCTCCATCGCGGAAAGCTGTAGGCAGAGCAGAAACGATCGTTCTCATTGACCTTGCGCCGAGCGCCTGCGAGATCGGATTGGTCACCTTACACGAATAGCCTTCGATGGCGTGCACCAACGCATCCACACCTGTAGCGGCCGTAATCGCCTTTGGCACGGTAAACGTCAGCTTAGGATCGAGCACGGCCAGCAGGGGACGCAATGCGGCATGCTTGAGCGTCAGCTTCCGATGCGTGGTCGACTCGGTAATCACCGAGGATCGGGTCACCTCCGAGCCAGTCCCTGCCGTAGTCGGTACGCAAACGATGGGAGCGATGTTGACATACTTTCGTATCCCCTCGACATACTCCAGCGGTGTCCCCCCATTAGGGCCAAGTAAGGCGATCGCCTTTCCGGTGTCCATGGCGCTTCCGCCGCCGATCGCAACGACAGCCTCCAGCCGCTGCTCGACAAAGAGCTTCGCTCCAGCCAGACATTCGGTGTCCCGTGGATTGGGAGAGAGCGCATCGAATAGCACGGTGCGATACCCCGTCGCCTGGAGCCGCTCCAGAATCGGCTGAACGATCCCAGCCCTGACCACACCCGGATCACTGACCACTAGAATGGAAGGTCCGATTTCCAGTGACTTTAATAAATCAGGCAGCTCCTCCGCTTTGCCTAGTCCCATTTCAATCTTGGTATTGCAAAAGTAACTAAAGTTGTCCAATGTCCTCATGGCTCCTCTCTTCGGGCTCTAGCGCGGGTTTTCCGCTTTGCACCCCTCCCGCAGCCCCTGCCCCGCGCTGCAGCGCTGCTTTTCCGCTTTGCACCCCGCGCGCAGCCTCTGCCTCGGGCTCTAGCGCAGGTTTTCCGCTTTGCACGCCTCGCGCAGCCTCTGCCTCGGGCTCTAGCGCGGCTTTTCCGCTTTGCACACCTCGCGCAGCCTCTTCCTCGGGCTCTAACGCGGCTTTTCCGCTTTGCACGCCTCGCGCCCCCCTGCCCCCGCGCTGCAGCGCTGCTTCTCCGCTTTGCACGCCTCGCGCAGCCTCTGCCTCGGGCTCTAGCGCGGGTTTTCCGCTTTGCACGCCTCGCGCAGCCTCTGCCGGGCTCTAGCGCGGGTTTTCCGCTTTGCACGCCTCGCGCAGCCTCTGCCTCGGGCTCTAGCGCGGGTTTTCCGCTTTGCACGCCTCGCGCAGCCTCTGCCTCGGGCTCTAACGCGGCTTTTCCGCTTTGCATCCCTCCCGCAGCCTCTGCCTCGGGCTCTAGCGCGGCTTTTCCGCTTTGCACACCTCGCGCAGCCTCTTCCTCGGGCTCTAACGCGGCTTTTCCGCTTTGCACGCCTCGCGCCCCCCTGCCCCGCGCTGCAGCGCTGCTTCTCCGCTTTGCACGCCTCGCGCACCCTCTGCCTCGGGCTCTAGCGCGGATTTTCCGCTTTGCACCCTTCGCGCAGCCTCTGCCCCGGGCTCTAGCGCGGCTTTTCCGCTTTGCACGCCTCGCGCAGCCTCTGCCCCGGGCTCTAGCGCGGCTTTTCCGCTTTGCACCCCTCCCGCAGCCTCTACCCCGCGCTGCAGCACGGCTTTTCCGCTTTGCACACCTCGCGCAGCCCCTGCCCCGAGCTGCAGCGCGGCTTCTCCGCTTTGCACCCCTCCCGCAGCCTCTGCCCCGGGCTGCAGCGCGGCTTTTCCGCTTTGCCCCCCTCGCGCAGCCCCTGCCTCGGGCTCTAGCGCGGCTTTTCCGCTTTGCACGCCTCGCGCAGCCCCTGCCTCGGGCTCCAGCGCCGCTTTTCCGCTTTGCACGCCTCGCGCAGCCTCTGCCCCGCGCTGCAGCACTGCTTTTCCGCTTTGCACACCTCGCGCAGCCTCTACCCCGCGCTGCAGCACGGCTTTTCCGCTTTGCACCCCTCGCGCAGCCTCTGCCTCGGGCTCTAGCGCGGCTTTTCCGCTTTGCACGCCTCGCGCAGCCCCAGCCCCGGGCTCTAGCGCGGCTTTTCCGCTTTGCACCCCTCGCGCAGCCTCTGCCTTGGGCTCTAGCGCGGCTTTATAGTACCTTCGTTAAAGGCTCATCCGCTTCAATCTCCGCTTTCATTCGCAGCCATGTCGTCTTCAGCTCGCCTTCCACCGTGTTCCAATCATACCGTTGGTGTAAAAAATGAAAATCCGACAACCGTCGTAAGCTAAGAAATTTCGGTATCGCTTGTAGCCACCAAGGGTCGATGGGAAGCATTTCTTGATAGCCTTTCAGAAACGAGTCGAGGAACCAGGCCACTTGGTCATCGCGGGCTCCACTGGCTTGAGCTTGAGCCTGCCGATTAAATCTTAAGATCGCCAAGTAAAGGATGATGGCGATGTCATAAGCGAACCAATGGTAGAGACAGTCATCAAAATCAAACGCCGTAACGGTGCCATCTTCGGTTACGAAAATGTTTTTGGAATGAAGGTCACTATGGATCAGTCCATAGTTCTTAGAATCGGTTGGAAGCGTATGCAGCCAACTCAGCAGCTCAGCTGCTTTTTGCCGAGCTATGGTTTCTTCTGTGGGCAAGCGCATCAGATCCATCCAGGGGTCCTCTGACCATGGCTTCCGCTTAATCTCCTTTAGAGGCAGATAGGATTGAGTAAGCAGGTGCATCTGCCCAAGAATACGTCCCCATTGGATAAAGAGCTTCGGGTTCCAGTCTTCGTCCGTGGGAATCCGACCAGGTGCTTGGGAGAAGACGGAGGCATGGTGGCCTTCGGTTACATTTTCGACCCATTGACCCGCTTTGGACGGAAAGATCTTGGGAACCGAAACACCATTTTCAAACAGATAGTTCATAAAATGCAGCTCTGCCACTGCCTCTAGCTCGCTGCGGAACTGCTGATTGGACAACCGTAAAACTCTTGCAGGGTACCCGTTTTGGGCAGGGTGCTGGTATATCTCATTCACATTGCCGCCAACATAAGCTAGTAGATTGGAATCCAGTCCAAACGCATTGGCCGCCGCTTGTACTATGAGCTCCTTCTGCATCCCGCTCCTCCTCAGCATGTCCGATTTTACAACCTTACTTATATATCCAAGCCCTCTGATTATGCCAATTCACCCGGATCGGTGTCTCAAAAAAAGAGGACAGCGTCTCATTGGTGAGAACGTCTGAACTCGCACCCTGCTCAAATACTTCCCCTCTACGAATCATTAGGGTCCGATTAAAGACGGGAATAATTTCTTCGATATGGTGCGTCACGTAGAGGATCGTAGGTGAATCCGGTTGACTAGCCAGCTGCTGAATGCTTGCCAAAAGCGCTTCCCGAGACAAAAAATCCAGCCCATTGGTCGCTTCATCCAAAATAAGCAGCTTAGGCGACGCCATTAACGCACGCGCAATTAGCAGCTTTTGCTTTTCCCCTTGGGAGCAGGTCTGGTAAGGACGATCAAACAAATGGCTGCAGCCCAATTGCTCCATCAAGATTTTTGCTTTTTCTACATCCTGCTCGGTCGTCCGTTCATATAAGCCAATGGATGCATGCTTGCCGCTGATTACGATATTTTGCGTTTTGTCGTTGCTGTAGAGCTTCTCTTGCAGCGAAGAGCTTACCCAGCCGATCTGTTTACGCATTTCTCTTAAATCGACGGTCCCGTACAATTCCCCAAGGACAGTCACCTTCCCCAGCGTCGGCCAAATATATCCGGTTATGATATTCAAAATGGTCGTTTTACCTGAACCGTTCAATCCCAACAGCGCCCAGTGATCACCTTTACGTACGGTCCAATGGATGTTTTTTAAAATCTCTTCCTTCTCTCGACGGTAAAACACTTGCTCAAGATGGACTACTTGTTCCATAGCTTATCCCTCTCTCCCTGAAAAGAAAGCCCCCATAAGAGCGTATCGTCTCAGTGGAGGCATCATGTTTTCTTGACCATTTCTTAATGCTACTACTACTATCCAAGATTAGTCAATCTCTTCCCGCCTCGTATAGCTTTTGGGCTACCAGGGCAGGTCTGGTGCGTGAGTCCGTAAAATGGTCCCCGTCACCAACAATCAGGCGGAACAGGCCGAGCCGTATGGACATATGCGGATGCCACCCGTAGCCCTCTCCCTGTGGCAATACGTTGTCCTGGTAGAAGTAGAGATAACTTTTGGGTGTAGGCAGGCTGTAGAACTTTTTCAGATCCAGCTTCTCAAAAAGCGGCTTAGCCGGCTCCGGTGCGACGCTGGTATAAAACTGTTGAGCTTGCTCCAAGCTGGCCGTATTGACGAACAGCTCTCGAAATAGTGGAAACGGCAGCATAATCGTATCGTCCCTTGAGCTGGCTCGAAGCTGTTCGAAGCCTTGCCTCGTTGGGGGAGGCAGCTCGTCGGCCAGCGACTCGCCGTCTTTGAGCACGAACGCGTCCCAGAAGACGAGGCGCTTGATGCGGTTCGGCACCTGTTCGGCCACCTTCTGGATGACGGTCCCGCCGAAGCTGTGCCCGACAAGAATTATGTCGTGCAGGTTATGCCTCGCTATATAGTCGACGACGGACTTTGTGATCATCGCATGGGTGACGTTTTTATTCGGATCGTGGCCGTGCCCAGCATATTCCGGAGTATGGACAATATGTCCAGCCTTGCGCAGCGCCGCTGCAATGCCGTCCCAGAAGTGAGCATCTGCCCACGAGCCATGCACAAGCACGAAGGTAAGCCGCTGCTGCGCCGGCAGCCGGTCATACCCGCCGTAGGGTATAGCCCGATAATCGGAATAGGGGAACCGATATATTTCGTGGATAAAAGGGAACATTGTACTGACATCCTCTCACATGGTCATGTATCAGCGTATGCCCAATGGGATTGAGGGGTGACCGGGGGCTACTGGTTGGACAACCAATGCAACAACCAAAAGAGCACTCCCCAGTAACAGGAAAGTGCTCTTCAAGCTCTGCTCTTACCACCTACGCCCTCTTCGCCAACCGACCCTCAACCAAATCCGCCATAAACGCATCGTTACCCCGGAGCTCCTGGATCAGCTTACTCCGAGCCGAGGACAGTAACTCCAAATACTTCGCTTCCCCAGCGACATTGTTCAACTCGTAAGGATCTGCGACCTTATCGTACAGCTCATCCGCGCCCTGATAATGGAACGTATATCGATACTCCCGCGTCCGAATCGACAGATGCACGTCGCTGTCCGACTCCTGGAACCGCCCTGGCGGCTTGTATTCGCCGAACCCGTTCATGTCGCCCGCCAGCTTGAACGTCTCGGACAGCACACAATCCCTCGCTGATGGCGCATCAGCATCATTCAGCTGACGGGCGAACGATACAGCGTCCGTAGGCTCATGCATCGCTACCCCGCTGGACTCCGCCAGTGTCGGCAAAAGATCATGCAGCATAACGAAGGCCTCGCTCAGCTTTCCTGCCTCGACTCCTGCATTCGCCACAATCATAGGCACGCGCAGCGCTTCGTCGTAGTGCAAATATTGCCCCTTCTCGATCAGCTTATGGGCTCCCATCATATCGCCATGATCGGAAGTAAAGACAACGATCGTATCGTCGTACACGCCCTTTTCCTTCAAGTAAGCGGTAATCCGGCCGAGCTGATCATCCATCATGGCGCAGAAGCCGAGATAATGGGCGATGAATCGGCGCCATTCGGAATCCGGCAGCCCTTCCATCTTCTTGAGATAGTGTAAGTCCTTGAGCTCCGCAGGCTTGCCGTCCATCGTGCCATGGTAATTCGGAGGCAGCTGGACCTGCTCCGGATCGACGATCGTATCGTACGGATGCGGAACAATCAGCGGAAAATGCGGCGCATTATAGGAAACAACGGCAAAGAACGGTTGATCGTCCGGGCAGCGCTCCAGCGCTTCCAGGAACTTGCCGGTCTGCCACACTTCCAGATAATGCTCCGATGGAAGCTCCGAACGGCCGCAGGGGGCCTTGCCCGGCTGGTTCAAGAGAGCAATGTCTGCATCCGTCAAATTTTCCATATGCTTCTCATTCAGCTTATAGCCCTGTCCTGCGGCATAGTCCCGATACTCCAAAATAAACCGCCCGCGGTCCTGCCCTTTGATCACCGCCGGAATGGCTGACGCATCGTCCACGCCGAAGCGCTCCGGTGTTGTCCCGGGCACATGCCATTTGCCGCAATAGACGGTATGATACCCGCCGTCGCGGAATGGCTTGATCAAACCGGCATCCTGCAAGTCCGGCCGCAGGTGCAGCCAGTTGCCGGTCACATGATGATTGTGCGGCCAAAGCCCGGTCCACAGGCTGGAACGAGCCGGGCAGCACAAGGGATACGCCGTAAAGCAGTGGTCCAACGCGACCCCGTCACGGGCAAGCGCATCCGCATGGGGCGTGGCCAGCGTGGTGTTGCCGAACACACGAAGCGTATTCCACGATTGTTCATCGGTCATGACGATCACAATATTTTTCTTCATACCCTCCGCTACCCTCTCTCGTTAAGCCAACAGCTTCGGCATAAAATGATTAATAATCGCTTTCCGCAGCCGCGCCAGGTCCGGCGCATACTCGGATCGCTCGATCACGTTCTCATACTCGTGAGGGTCCTTCTCCAGGTCGAACATCTCCGCGTACTCCGCTCCGCCCTTCAGCGTCTGCACATACTTGAGCGTCCCGTCGCTGACGGCGATGAAGCCTTCCCCCTCGGCAAAAACATACGGATGCCCGCCGTCCTGCATGGACTGCAGGAAGTCTCTGCCGTCGGTCGGTACCTCAGGCAGCCCGGCTGCAGCCAGACATGTCGCCATAATATCGGTGAGCATGACCTTGGCCTCCGTCACCACGCCCTGCATCGCTCCAGCCGTGGAGCTGCGTGGATAACGGACCAGGAGCGGCACATTCCATACGTCCTCGTACATGCAATCGTTTTTGCCCCAGATACTGTGATTCCCGAGCATTTCGCCATGATCCGCAGTAAAAATAATCATCACATTGTCCCCGAACTTCCGCTCGGCTGCTTCTACGATCAGGCCCACATAATCGTCGATTTGCGCCATGTTGGCGTAATAGTTCCGCCTGAGCTCGTGCCAGTACTCATCGGTATAGTTTTTGCACGCCTTGCCGGGAGCGGGACCTGCGCCATCAATGTTGCCCGGCCCATGGAAGCTCCGGTAATGGATACGCTTCGGATCGTCATACTCATCGTCTCGTATACGGCGCGGTTCGTCCTTCGTCATATCCACCCGCTCGTAGTATTCTTTGGGCGCATCGAATGGATAATGAGGCCCGCTGAACGACACCCACGCAAAAAGAGGCTCTTCCCCGTCCGCATCATAATTTTCGATATAGTTCAGTGCCTTGCGCCCGACCCAGCTGTCCGGATGCCATTCCGCCGGTCCCGGGAACTCAAACACCTTGCGCTTCCCTTGGACATCCCAGGTATCCCTGCGGTAAGGATCCAGATAGCCGGCGGCGTCCAGCTCCTTCGCATAATCATCGTAGAACCAGACCGACACCTGCTTGTCATCCTGCAGATCCAAGTGCTTCATGCCGAGCGACAAATAATAGTCCCGGAACGTCTCGTACGGTAACGTAACATCCGCTCTCGTTTCACTATATGGCACAGGAGTAAAATGGCACTTGCCGAACAGCGCAGTCTGGTATCCGTGCCCGTTGAACGCCTGAAACATATTGGGAACGTCCGCCGACAGCTCGCACTTGCGGAAATTGCTGTAGGCCCCGCTATTATGCGGAAATTGCCCTGTCAGCATAGCGCAGCGGGAGGGCAGGCACCAGGGACTCGCCGTATAAGCGTTGTCGAACTGGATGCCCTGAGCACCGATCGCATCGATGTTCGGAGTTCGGATCGTTTGTCCGCCATAGCCAGATAGCGTCTGCTTTCGCAGCTCGTCGGTCGTAATGAATAAAATATGAGGCCGCTGGCTCATTTGGATACCCCCTGATCCTTCAGCAGCTTAATAAACAATCCACCGACCACAGAACGGTTAATGAAACCGGTCAGGCGGCCATCGATGGTATAGTACCAGTCCGTAAACGGTACACGACTGGACGATTCGTTAAGGAAATCCCACAAAGGTGAGACCAGCGCCTCGAAATCCGCTTGATGATCGGCTAGTGTGGCAACCCATAAGAGCCAATCCGCTTTTGTATAGGTTTTTCGGTTATCGAGCGGGGTGCCATACTGGTTCATTTTCTGTAAATAGGTTGCGACCTCTTTCTTCCGCACGTCCGGCGAGAACAGGTGCAGATCAAACAGCGTATCCCATACGAGATTATATTTCATGCTCCACGTGCCGGGGGCATCGAATGCGAGTAAATAATGATCTCCTTCCGCCGCCATCTGCTCCCATTGCTGAGCCATCTCGCGCGCCTTTTGAAGATGCTGCTCCTTCTCCTCGTTTTTCCCGAGCATGCCGCACATCAGACCATAGCCAGCAATCCCCATGATCGCCTTGATGGACAGGTTCGTGTTATGAGCCAAATGTCCGCCAAAATCATCGGTACACAGCTGATTGCCCGGGTCCATGCCATACTCCAGCAAATAATGGACCCAGCCGGTAAGCAGCTCCCAGTGCGCAGCAGCGAAATCCGCATGGCCCTCCGCCAGACTGACGGCAGCCGCCATAATCAACATGTTGCCGCACTCTTCGATCGGCATTTGCCGCTCCATCTTCATCCCGTACGCCTGTCCGTTGGCCAGCGGATACCGACCCACATCATGCGGCGCAAAGTCGAACGGCCAAGCCTCCGACGCCGAGTAGCGGTAGACGGGGCGCATCATGCCTTTGACCAGCTCCACGTTGTAGAGAAGGAAGAGAGGGATCGACGGATAGCTGACATCGACCGTCGCCATGCAGCCGTTACTGAAGTTTTCCTTGGAGAAAAAGAGCGCTTCCCCGTTCTCGTCAGCCACCAGCTTGTGAGCGGCAATGGCTTGACGGTAGGATAAAGCAAGAATATCTGCGTAGCGAGTTCCACCTGACTGAGCCGCGTCCTGAATCAAGCGCTCGTCAAATGCAGCGCATCGGCCCATCAGCACGGCGTAATCCTGCACAGCTGCCGCCAGCATTTGCGGGAAGGTCCGGCCGTTTCGGCTCCAGTAGCCAGGCAGCTTCTGGTGGAAATATTCGACGGACATGACATCATCATAAGCCAGCACCAAGTAATGGCTTACCTCCGTGCTTCCTACCTGTCCGTAATCAATGACGCAGGCCAGAACAGGCATGTCATCGTGAACCGGCCTTGGAAAGCGGTTATCGTCTTGTTCAGGGAAAGCACCCTCCGATGCGAAGCGAGAACGGGCGTCCACGCCGGCAACCGCCGTACGGGCTGGAACCGCCGATGGGACCAGCAGGGTAGCATAGCCCCAATCGATCCGCAGATCGTCCCCGCTTCTCCACAGCACCTGCTGCTTCTCCGTCCCCAGCTGCAGCCCCTGACTCCCATCCTCCAAGTCAAACCGCTTGGAGACGACTTCTTGAATCGGAGCATCAACGCAAAGCTCTGCCGATAGGTCATAATAAATTTCCACCTGATGTGGCTTGCCGTCTGATGAAACGGCACCGATCGTCACATACGATGCGGGTCTGGATAACACATCCAGATCGTCCAAGAGCAGCGGAGTCGTAAACTCCACCTTTAACTTAACACCCCCCGCTTCAAAGGTATACACGGTGGTCAGGGGCTTGACGATTAAATCCGTTTGCTCCATCGCCTCAGCAGGCAGCGTGATGAAATCGCTCCGGTGGTCACGGCCGCCCATAAATCTCCACACCTGGCCGTCGATTCGGGCCATACCTACCATGCTGTGGTTTTTTCCTGTCCAGTGCTTCGTTTCGTTCTCATGCAGTTGGTTAGCCGAGGACCAAATATTGAAATAAGGATCTACAGTTACTAGTGGTACGGAAGGCGGGCGTAATCGGGTTGTCATAGGATACCTCTCCTTTGGGTTTCATTGTTCATTTCCATGCTCTCGATTTGCTTAGCTTTCTCGCTCAGACGGCGCTCATTATCTTCCCCGCTGAGGAGCAGCGTATGGGGAGCGATCCGCCGGGCTACGGGACCTCCGCCACCCGTCGATTCCGTTAAATATTGGAGGTCCGACAGGTTAGAGCGCCAGGACAGCAAGGCTTCCAGCAGCTCATGCTTGATCACTTCATGGCTACGAATGCTGAACAGATCCTCGCGCTCAGAGGGGTCGTTCAAGCGGTCGTACAAACGCCCCTCCCTCTCCTCAAAATAATATTCCAGCTTCCACCGTTTCGTAGCGATGGCCGCAGACCGATACAAGGTGCCGACGGCGCAGCTGCGGGGCGACGGCTCTCCGGCTTTCACGGGATGGAACAAATCGTGGCCATGGACATACCGGCTGTGAATGCCCGCTGCGCCCAGGATGGTGGCTGTAATATCCGTCCAGACGGCAAAATCCCGGGTTTCTCCCATCGGCAGCGTCCCCGGCATACTCATGATGAAAGGCACACGCCAAGTCGCGTCATAATAGTTATGCTTATCGCTGAACCCGTGATCGTACATCTGCTCCCCGTGATCGGAGGTGAACAGGACCAGCGTGGATTCGCGCAGCCCGCTGGCATCGAGATAGGCGAGCAGCCTGCCGATCTGAGCATCCGTATAGGCGGCCAGCCCGTAGTACAAGCGCCGCTCTTCATCCATCTCCTGCTGAGCCTCCGGCGTTTCAAGCCAAGCCTCATGCTCCGCCTCACGATCCAGATAGCCTAGCAGACGCTTCGTCTGAACGGGCAAGGCCTGAATATCGCCAGGACGATAATCAACGGGCGGCAGCTCCTTATCGCGGAAAAGATGGGCCCAATCCCCCGGAGGATCTAACGGGGAATGAGGACTTAATAGCGAGCAGAAGGCAAAGAACGGCCCCTCGTTTTTCTCCCTGAGGGCTTCCAGCTCTTCAATGGTTTGATTAATGAGGAACGCTTCCATATGTAAATGCTCCGGTCTCGACTGCGGCCCTTCGCTTTTTCTCGGCACGCCGTGCGGCTTCAAAAACTGAGCGTAGCTGTCCGAGCTGGAATTTGCGCTTTTCTCTCCATCAATCCCATGGACAATATCAAAGGATGCAGGGATGTTGCCAAAATGGGTTTTTCCAATCATCAGGTTCGTATAGCCTTCTTGCTTCAGCAAATCCGGCAGCGTCTGGAACGTTTCCCGTCGCTGGATCCCATTCTCGATACAGCCGTGCACGGGGGTGTGCAGACCGGTGATCAGGCTGCTGCGCGCAGGAGAGCATACCGGTGACGCGGTGTAGGCTTCCTTGAACAACACACCCTCCGCCGCCAGTTGGTCTAGATGCGGGGAAACTGCGTAGCTGCTCCCCATACACCCGAGCGTATCGCAGCGCTGGGTATCCGTCGTTATTAGAATAATGTTAGGCTTTGCCGCCATTAAAAGATGTTGATCCATCGAATTTACCTCCTGCCTCCTTGAGCTGAGTTGAGCGCCGAGATCTACGGCATGCTCTTCTGCTGAATGAGCCTCAACGAATCCGCCGATACATCGCCAGCTTGATCCATGTTCCGATGCAGCCGGGCTTTCATCTCCTTCAGAACGTCGGTCATCGCCGGCTCATCGATCAAATTGTGGAGCTCAAACGGATCTGCGTTCAGATCGTAGAGCTCATCGCTGTCGTCCAGATGGGCCGTATATTTATAAGGTCCATAATAGAGGACCCGTTGGATGTCATCGTGATTGATGTGACCAAAGTGCATCGCCATCAAATCCTCCCTCCATGGGGAGGAGGTATCGCTCAGCAGCGGGACGATGCTTTTCCCGTCCATATGGGAAGGCACCTGCGCTCCCGCCAGCTCCAGCACCGTCGGAACGATATCCATGTTTGACACGAGGGCGTCCAATGCGGCTCCGTTCTTCGGTGCTCCCGGCCAGCGGATCGCAAGCGGGATGGACATCGTTTCCTCCGTCAGCATGGAATCCTTGTCGAATAGCCCTCCATTCGAGCCGAGGATATCGCCGTGGTCCGCGGTGTAAATCACGATGGTGTTATCCAATAAGCCGGTCCGCTCCAGCGTATCCAGCACCTTGCCCAACGCCGCATCCGTTTGGGAGAAATTCTCGTACGCCCGCGCCATAATCGGCTGCCATTCCTCCCAGGTCGTATACCCTGTCCGCTGTCTCCAGCTATCTCGATCCTTCTTGTGGTAATTCGGCCGGTCCTCGAACGAATTACGGAAATTCGGATACTCCGGAATTTGCTTCGGATCGATCGTATCCTTGAACGGCTCGGCCACAAGATACGGCTGATGGGGACCCCATACATCCACCCGCATCACGAAGGGCTCCCCGTCCAGCGCTCGTTCCTCGACCCAATCACAGGCCAGCTGAGCGATAAAGTAGGCCTCTGTCGTTTCCACCGGTGTTTTCACCACAGCCGTGGATGTTCCTTTGAAGCCGCTGGGATCCCCTCCGGCAAAGCGGGTGATCTTCGTTAAATCGAAGTTTTGGAGCTTATCCCCTAAGGCCCATTCCACGTCAATGACGGGATGCGGCAGCTCGAACCGCTCCAAGTACTCGGCAAACCGCGCCGACCCGTAAGGATTGCCGTAGCCAGGCAAAGAAAAGCCTTCGAACCCCAGCTCATGAATGCTCTGCGCACCGGCGTGCCATTTTCCGAAGTAACCGGTCCGATAGCCCTCTTGCTGTACGTATTGGTTAAACGAGGGAATTCCCGGTAAAAATTGCTTGCTTAAGCTTTTATCATCATTTCTCGTAATTCCGTGCTTATGTGCATAAACGCCGGTCGCCATACTGGCACGGGCCGGGGAGCACAATGGGGTTACCGTGTAAGCGCGGTTGAAGGCGATTCCCCCGGACGCGATCCGGTTGTAGGTGTTCAATGTCGGCTTCGGCCCGGCCGTATCCCTATAATGCTTCCAGGTTACATGATCTTGGACCAGCCATACGATATTCGGTTTGGTTGACACGGATGCATTACCCTCCTAGCAGCACTTACAAGTCGTAAGTAAGCTCTTGTGTTCTTAATAAGTACGCCGTCTTGGTCACTTTCATATAATCCATCCAAGGAATAGCTCCTACGTGTTTGACCCACTGGTCGTGCTGCTTCGCCATCTCCTGCACCCTCTCAGGGTACTGCTCGGCGAGATCATGCAGCTCGACTCGGTCTTCCTCGATATTGTACAGCTCCCACTTTTCTTCGTGCGGTGTTCGATCGCCCCGGAAGCCCCAAGCCTCCGTAAACTGCCAATCCATTCGGCAGCGCGAAATCAGCTTCCATGGGCCTTGCCGTACAGCCCGGTTGCCTTCATGCTCCCAGAAAATATAGTCGTGTCCTTCGCGTTCATTTCCTTCGAGGATCGGCAGCAAGCTTTTTCCTTCCATCGGAGTAATGGCATTGCCGTCATAGGTTTCGGGATAGGCAATGCCTGCCACATCCAGACACGTCGCCATAATATCCATCAAATGTCCGAATTGGTGTGTGACGGTCCCCTGCTGCTTGATGGTCTCAGGCCATCTGGCGATAAAAGGAGTCGAAATGCCGCCCTCGTTCACAAAATGCTTATACATGCGGAACGGAGTCGTGCTGACATTGGCCCAAGGGAGATGATAAGCGATGAACGAATCGGCCGTACCAGGAGCTTTGTCGCTGCGAAGACCGATGCCTTCCGCGCAGGCGCCATTATCGGATAAGAACATCACGAGCGTGTTATCCTCAATCTGCAGCTCCTTCAGCTTATCCAGCACCTTGCCGACCCCTTGATCCATTCGATCGACCATGGCCGCGTAGACTGCCATTTTCAGATCCCATGCCTCTTGGTCTTCCACTGTGTCCCAAGCAGGAGCCCCGCTGTCGCGTTCCGTTAACGGACTGCTCTTCTCATCAAGAATGCCCTCGGCCAGCAAGCGCTGATATCTCTCCTTCCGGAGCTCATCCCAGCCCTTCATATACGTCCCTACGTAGCGGTCAATGTCCGCCTGCGGAGCTTGCAGCGGCCAATGCGGCGCCGTATACGCCAAATAGAGGAAGAAAGGCTTCTCCTGCTTCCCGTATTCCTCCACATATTCAGCTGCGCTCTCACTGAACCAATCCGTCGTATAAAAGTCGTCATCCGGCGGCTGAAACAGCTCATTACGCTTGATTAATACCTTCTCAGGCTCCGGCTTGAAATAGTTGCTGGCCCCGTCGAGCAGTCCCGTATAGCTGTCAAAGCCCCGGTTATACGGCCTTTGGTGCTCTTTTTTGCCGAGATGCCACTTGCCTACCATGAGCGAGTTATACTCGTCGCCGAGCGCTTCGGCGATCGTTACGCACTGCTTATGAATCGTACCCGAGTAAGCCGGATGTCCGATGTCCTCTTCCATGAACCCTAAGCCCGCCTGATGAGGATACAGCCCGGTCATGATCGAAGCCCGCGTCGGACAGCACCTTGGGGTATTATAAAATTGGGAAAACCGCACGCCTTCCTTGGCCAAGCGGTCTAAATTCGGCGTATGAATCTCCGAGCCGTAGCATCCGAGATCGGAGAATCCCATATCATCCACCATAATTAATATGATATTGGGCTGCTTTGCCATTCTGATCACCTTTAGTCTGATGGATTGGATAGCATGGGATTGGGGGACATGAGAGCCCCCCTCCTGAAACAACGATTTATTTCTTGCTCAAATACCGCTCATAAGCGGTTTGTGTGATTTTAACCGCCTCATCAATGCCCAGCTTTTTCAATTGGCTGACATATTGGTCAAAATTGCTGAGCGGCTCCGAGCCCAGAATAAACTTCAGCACCATCTCATCGCTGTACGTGTTGACCTCCGTCATAATTTTGGAGCGCTTATCGTTCTCTTCCGGGGTCATGCGGATCGGAGGCAGCACCAACGCGCTGTCTACATTCGGATCGTCAGCATACTTTTGACGAATGGCCGCTGATTCCGGGCTCTTCGCCAGGTTCGGATTGCACGCGATGTCTTTACACTGCAGCTTCGGAGCAAAATGTACCCGCAAAATGTAGTTGGTGTTTTCGGTTCCATACTTAGGATGGTTCAAGATATAGTCCGTAAACTTCGGCTTCCCGTCGACCATGTTGTAAGTTTTTCCTTCAATACCATAGTTGTACAGCATGGAGCCTTCCTTGGTATAAGCGTAATTCAACCAGCGCACGGCTTCGACCTTATATTTGGAGGAGCTCGTGATTACCGTCTCCTGCCCTTGGCCCGCCTGAGGCCAATCCGCCGGCTGGTAATGAATCTTGTCGTCCGCCTTGAGCCGCGGATAAGGAGCCGATACGTGCGGTGACTTAATCTGCTGCCCCCGATTGTAGCTCGCGACGACCGCCTCTACGAGCATGGCGGCTTTTCCGCTGTCCAGCAGGGCCTGCTGCTGCGCCGGCTTCAGCCCTGCAAAATCCTTGTTAATGTAGCCTTCCTTGTACCATTTGTTCATCAAGGTCAAGTAATCCTTGAACTGAGGCTGGGTTTGCCCGAAGGAGACCGTCTTCGCATCCTTCAGGTAGAAGCCCGGAATAATGCCGTAAGGACCCATGAATTGCTCCTCAAGTCCCGTCGGAAGCAGAATATACGGCGCCAAGCCCTTGCTGTCCTTGATCGCTTTAAACGTCTTATCGTAATCGTCAATCGTTTTAGGGATCTGCAGGTTGAGCGATTTCAGCATGTCTTCGGCGAACATAATTCTTCGAGACGGAGCGTCCTGCGATTGCTTAATCATATAGAAGGCAGGGAATTTGCCGTCATCGGTCGTGACTTCGCGTTTCGTCTCCGCATCGGAGGTGACAATCGAATAGTAATCCGGTGCATACTTCTGCAAGTAAGGAGTCAAGTCCTCGAACACACCGTCGCGGACACCCTTCTCTTCGCCGCCGATATATCGGCTAGCTCCAGTGATGATGTCAGGCAATTCGCCCGAGGCGATCATCAGGTTGAACGCTTCCTTCTCTTGGCCTTGAGCCGGATGAATGAACTGGATATGAATGCCTGTACGCTTTTCTAATTCCTGATACACTTCGTTCTGGCCGTAATCCGTAATGAATTGGGAGGCATTCGGATTCATCGGTGCCCATACCTTTAACGTGATCGGCGACTTCACAATCGGCAGACTGCTCTCATTCATGTTAGCCGGTGCGGAAGGCGTTGGCTTATCCTTGCTGCTTCCGGATGATTGGTCCTGGCTGCACCCGGCTAATGCCGTCGATGCAAGCAGAAGCGCTGTCGCTCCCCATGCAAATGATTTACGATAAAACGAATTTCCCATTGTCATCCCCCGCTTATTCGTATTTGTACAATCCAAACCACGTTGACGATTACCCTTTGATCGAGCCAAGCATGACCCCCTTCATGAAATACTTTTGGCAGAACGGATAGATCGTGAGGATCGGTACCGTGGCCACGATAATGGTACAGTACTTGATGACCAGGTATACCAGCGCTTTATCGTCCTCGGACACCGTGGCGCTCTCGAGCAAGTTCCCCCCTGCGGAGTTGGCGATCAAAATTTCCCTCAGCAGCAGCTGCAGCGGGAATAAGTGACGGTCGCGCAAGTAGACCATCGCGCCAAACCAAGCGTTCCAGTGGCCCACGGCATAGAACAGCACCATGACCGCAATCGTGGCCTTCGTGACCGGAAGAATGATCCGGAATAAAATGGTGAAATCATTGGCTCCGTCGATCCGGGCCGATTCCTCCAAGCTGTCGGGGACGGCGCTGAAGGCGGTTTTCATGACGATTAAGTTCCAGGTGGCGATAATACCGGGAATAATCAGGGCAAGCCGGGTGTCGTACATCCCCAGATTTTTGACTAGCAGGAAGTTGGGAATAAGCCCGCCGCCGAAATACATCGTGAACACGATCATGATCATCATGGGCTTTTTCAGCAGTAAGGTTTTTCGAGAGAGCACGTAAGCCCCGACGGCAGTCAGCAGGACGTTCAAGGTCGTCCCTACGACCACGTAGATAATCGTGTTCATATACCCAATCGCGATATTCGGATTATTGAATACGATTTCATAACCGACAAACGAGAAGCCCAGGGGCTTGAACAAGACGCCGGTATGCTTGGCAATCTGCGCCGGATCGCTGAAGGAAGCAAACAAGACGTACAGCAGCGGGTACAAGCACACCAAGCCAAAGACAATAAGAATGATCGAATTAAGCGAATCGAAGATGATTTCTCCAAATGACTTTTTTGCGAGCAAAGCGTTCACCCCCTACCATAAGCTCTCTTTGACAACCTTGCGGCTCGTATAGTTTGCGATCAGCAGAATGACGAAGTTGATGCAGGAATTAAACAACCCAACGGCTGCGCCAAAGCTGTAATTCGCCTCCTGCAGCCCTCGTCGGTACACATAAGATGAGATGACGTCGGCGGTATCGTAGGTGAGTGGATTGTACAGCAAAATGATTTTCTCGAAGCCCTCGCTCATAATATGGCCTAGCCGCATAATGAGCAGGATCGTGATCGTCGGCACGAGAGCCGGGAGCGTGATATGCATGACCTTGCGCAGCCGGCCTGCTCCATCCATCTCCGCAGCCTCATATAGACTCGGGTCCACGGATGATAACGTCGCCAAATAAATGATGCTGCCCCAGCCGACCTCCTGCCAAATGCCGCTGGAGACGAAAATCGTCCGGAACCATTCCTTCTGCATGAGCAGATTGGTCCGTTCGCCTCCAAGGGCATGGACAAGATCGTTAATGACGCCGCTGCTGGCGGTAAAATCAACCAGCATCCCGCAGATAACCACCAGGGAAATAAAATGCGGCATATAGCTGATCGTTTGAATGGTACGCTTGAATACGTGGCTGCGGATCTCGTTGAGGAGTAAGGCGAGCAAGATGGGGGCTGGAAAACCGAATACGATTTGGTAGACATTGATCAGGAAGGTGTTCTTAATGACACGAAAGGCGTAGGGACTCGTAATAAAATCGTTGATATGCTTGAGTCCGACCCAGTTGCTCCCCATGATTCCTTTAAACGCATTGAAATCCTGGAAAGCGATTACAAGTCCTGCCATTGGTACATAGTGAAACAGGAGATAGAACACGATGATCGGACAAGCCATAATATACACGTACTTGTTCATGATTAAATCTCGGCGAAACCGGCTCATGAACGTCTGGCTGTGCACCTTCCGGGCTTCGGCAGCTACTTCCACGTTATATTCCCCTTCCATTGTTTAGTCGGTGGATCACCATGATTGTATGCCGGGAGACGATTGTGCTTCAATTGGCTATTTTTGCTCGCATAGAAAACGCTTACATTCGTGCTGTCATCGATCCCCGCACATCCTGTGTGTGCGGGGATTGTACTGATAGGGCTGCTAAACTTGCTTCAATGTGCTAAACCGTCTTGGGACCGATTTTGCCATCGATGATCTTGCGGATTTGCTCCAGCGGCACCTTCGGCGTCCGGTCGTAGGTAACCAGTCCGTTGATCTCCTGCTCCACGTCGGTCAGCTGGGTATAGCAGAAGCCTTGAACGACCGGCGACGTTAGCATCGGATCGACCACGGCCTTCAGCTTAGCCAGGAAATCCTCATCGTTTTCCGCACCGGAATATCCCCAGCCTTCCCATTCGCTCTTCTTGAACGAAATGCCGCCGAATTCGCTGACCAGGATCGGCTGGCCTTCGTATTGCGTGTCGCCTGCAAAGCAGCGCTTGCTGTGCGACCTAATCGACTCGATCGAGCTCTCAGCCGAATGGTACCGCTCCTCCAGCACTCCCTGCGACGGCTCATAATCATGAATCGTCAGCAGATCGGTGCGCATATGCTCCCAGCCGTCATTGGAGACGACGAGTCGGGACTTATCGAGCGAGCGGGTCAGATGGTACATGGTGAGGGCATGCTGCTGCTGATACTCGTTCGTTTTAATATCCCAGACGCCCCAGCTCTCGTTCAACGGAACCCAAGCGACTATCGACGGATGGTTGTAGTCGCGGTCGATCGATTCCTGCCATTCCTTTGTGAAGCGGCGAACATACTCGAACGAATATTGATAAGCGTTAGCCGCTTCACTCCATACCAAGAGGCCCAGCTGGTCGCACCAGTAATGGTAGCGCGGATCCTCCAGCTTCTGATGCTTGCGGGCTCCGTTGAAGCCCATCTCCTTCATCAGCTCGACGTCCTTCTTGATCGCTTCATCCGATGGAGGCGTGAGGTTCCCATCCGGGAAATACCCTTGATCCAGCACCAGCCGCATATAATAAAACCGGTTGTTCAGCATGAGTCGGCCGTTTTCGATGGAAATTTTCCGCATGCCGAAATAGCTCGTCACTTCATCGACCGGCTGTTCGTTCTTCAGCAGGGTGAACTTGATGTCGTACAGCTCGGGATTTTCCGGCGACCACAGATGGCATCGGCGAAAGCCGTTATAATGCTGCAGCACGACGGTGCGAACTTCTTCTTGTTCTGTAAGCCCATATACATCCTGGGTTACCGGAGTTCCTTTGAAGGATACCTCCACCTTGAGCGCGAGGCTGTCGTCTTTACTGAATCCATTCACATAAGCGCGAAGCTCCAGCTCGCCTTTGTCGATATCCGGGGTCATTCTCACCTTGGCCAGGTGCGTTTCGTCGACGGCCTCCATCCAGACAGACTGCCAAATGCCCGTTGTTCGGGTATAGAAGATGCCTTTGGATTTCGGCTGCCAATACTGCTTGCCTCTCGGCAGAGACAGGTTCAAGCTGAAATCCTCCGCCTTCACGACCAGCACGTTGTCACCCGACTGGAGCGCATCCGTAATATCAGCCGAGAAGGGCGTATGCCCTCCCTCATGCGTCGCTACCAGCTCGCCGTTCACCCATACACTGGCCAAATAATCGACGGCGCCAAAATGAAGCTGCACACGCTTGTCATTCCACTCCGCTGGAACGCTGAACGATCTGCGGTACCACACGGTATCGTGGAAGCCCGGCTCGCCGATGCCGCTCAGCTTGCTCTCGAATGTGAAAGGCACTTGAATGCGGTTCGATAAGGCGGTGCCGCCACGGTGCCATTTTTCCTTCCGGCCGATACGGTTGTCGTCAAAGGTGAATTCCCACTCCCCGTTCAGGCTGATCCAGCTGTCCCTTACATATTGCGGTCTTGGATAATCGTTTCTTGGCACGTTGGAGTTCGAGTTTAAGTTCGTCATGAGTTCATGTCCTTTCGTCGCTCAAATAAGTAGTTTTATTCTGCAATCCAGCCGTTTGCGCTAACCTGCTTTTCGTAAAACGCTTCGTCAATCTGTAATCCGAAACCAGGAGTCCCAGGCACGGTAACCTTACCGTCTGCAATGCGGTAGCCTGAAGTATCGATCCCCGGAATTTGGGCCTCATCCCATTCCACGAACATAAAGCCTTCGATCGCCGGATACACCTGAGCGGAAGCGAAGTTGCCGTAGAAGCCGCCGTAATTATGCGGTGCCGCTTTGACCCCGGACTTGGCCAATCGCTTGCTAAGCTTCAGCCAATTCACAATGCCGTAGTCCTTCAAATCGTATTGGATCGCATCGATCAAGCCCTGCTCCGCCCATTCCACAATCGGCTTTGCAGCGAGCCCCTCACCGTCGGTAATCAGCACGTTCAGGTTCTCCTTGGCCATCCAGTCCTTCAAGTTGCGATACAGCCGGTCATCCTCGTGAAAAGCTTCCTCAAGCCACAAAAGCTTGGAGTGGGCCGTTTCCTTCAGCACATGCTTCGCCAGGTTCAAGTTGTATCCATTGTTCGCATCGATGGACAGATTGCATTCCGGGCCGACGGCTTCTCGGATTCCGTTAACAATCGCTATATCTCTGCGGGTGCCTTCCATTAAATCCATGTGCATGGCGCCACGGCCGACTTTGATTTTGAAGCCCCGGAAGCCTTCATTGTAGCCTTGCATCGCTTCTTCCTGCAGCAGAGCGACCGCATCCGCTTCGTAGTCCAAGTGCAAATCGTCAAAATAAAGCGAGGTATCATAGCAAGGAACCTGCAGGGGCGTCGTCCACTTTTTGCCGGTCAACAGCTCATACACTGGAATCTCTCCGACCTTGGCCAGCCAATCAAACAGCGGGAACTGAATGCTTTGGAAACGGTCCTTAATCCACTGCTCCTCGCAAAAGATTTCGCTAACGGAGGCCCCGATCATCGCTTGGGCATCCTCACGGGAGACGCGGGACCAGCTGTAGCCCGTAATCCCTCCCATGGTAATTCGGACCAGCGGAAATCGGACTTCCTTGCCATGTACCCCCAGCCTTGCATTGCACCCGGCTAGTCTTCGGCGTTCCCCCTGCATTACCACTTGCTCGATTTTCTCAATACGCCAAGTTTGTTCTAGGTTTGCAAAGTTAATCATGATTTTCTGGCTCCTCTCAGCGAATTGAAATCATGGGTTTAGCGTAGCCGTCCTTAAAATGATCCGATCCTCGGTCCAATGATCCCGGTACCAGCTGCAGCTTTCGAACGTATCTCCGAGCTCGCTCATCTTCTTCTCAAGCATCGCCCTGAATTCGCGCTTCACCGGTTCAAACTCCGGCTCCTCCGCCAGGTTGTTCATCTGGTACGGATCCGCCACATGATCGAACAGCAGCTCCTTCCGGTCGGCACGGTAGACGGCATAAGTGTACTGCTTGCTTCGCATCGCCCTCCACTCATGTCCATCTGACCAAGCGGCCGTGGCTCCTGTACCTTGCAGGAAGGCCGCCTCCGGCTCCTCGCCCTGCTCCCCGAAGGCGAACGGACTCAAGTCCATCCCCTCCACCTCAGCCGGGACCGGAAGCTCCAGCATGGAGAGCAGCGTCGGCATAATGTCGCAGGTGTTCAGGCAGACGTCCGATTCGGCGCCCTTCGGAACGCGGTCAGGCCAGCGAAGCAGGAACGGCACACGGATGGCTTCCTCGTAAAAAATGTTTTTGCCCTTCCGGCCATGCGCTCCGAACAGCTCGCCATGATCCGAGGTAAAGATGAAGATGGTGTTGTCCCTCAGCCCCAACTCATCGACAGCCTGCATTAGGCGGCCGATATTCCAATCCAAATTCGCCGTCATGGCGTAATACACCTTAAGCCAGTTCGTAATTTGCTCACGCTCTCCCGGACGGAACTTCGCCCAGTTGTCTGCATACGGCTCATCATTGTGCTCCCCGTAATTCGGCGGCAGCGAGAACTCGACATCCTTGAACTTCTCGTAATATTCCGGCGGCACATTGCTGATATCCCATGGGTCATGCGGAGTTCCGAGGGAGAGAAACATCGCGAACGGCTTGTTCGCTGCGGCCTTTTCCTTCAGCCGCTCGATGGCCATGCTGGTCTGGCCGTCCGGCTCATAGCCTTCCATCGGGATTTTTTCTTCCGTGTCGGTGTGATAGTACATGTTGTAATATTCATGGTGGAAGTTATACGCCGCCCAGAAGCCGTCAAAGCCCAGCCGATGCTCGCCCGGAGGGGTAAAGGAATTGCGCGCTTCGTAATGATGGCCAAGCTCGTTGGCCCACAGATGCCATTTGCCGATGTAGGCGGTGTCATAGCCTTCGTCATGAAGAACATGAGCAAAGGCGCGATGGTTTGGATTCAGGCGGATTTCATTGATCACCATGCCCGTGCTCGTCGTATATTTCCCCGTAAACAGCGAAGCTCTATAGGGAGCGCACACCGGATGCCCGGAAATCGCGTTGGAAAAGCTCAGGCTCTCCGTGGCCAGTCTATCAATATTAGGTGTAATAGCCTTGCTGTCACCGGCGAAGCCGCAGGAAGATAGCCGCAGTTGATCGGCGAATACATAAACCAAGTTCGGTTTCAAATCAATCACTCCTCGGGAATAGATGGCGTCTCTATCCTCATCTTAAATCGCCCTGCGCCCTGAAAGAATATAAGATATGGATAACTTGGTGTGTAAAAGGGACATCCTTTCATGTGCGCTACCGGATACGGCTGTGATACAATGAAACAAAAATGACAAGGGGGCTCCTATGAAGCACGGCGATCTGCACGTCGTTCCCTTCGTTCATAAGCTGCCGATTTACGTCGGCATGTTCGGCATAAATTACTGTCATTCCAATTACCTCAATGTGCGCCATAACTCCCCGCTCACCGTGCTTGCCTACGTGCTGAAGGGACAGGGCAATGTAACCGTCGATTCCTTATCGTTTCGGCCGCAAGCCGGTGACATCTTTATTCTGCCGATGGGTCGTAATCACCAAGTGACCGCCGATCCCGATCAAGAGGAGTATTGGACCTACCTATGGTTTAATCTCCGAGGCAATGTTCCGCAGCTGTTTGAAGCGTTTCATCTTCAATCGGCCTATCATATTCCGGAGGCTCCGTTTGAAGCCATGTTTCGTAAAGGCTTTCAGCTCGTAGAGCAATACGGCCAGAACGATGAACGACTGCAAATGGAGCTGCTCGTGACATGCACGGAAATTATCACCCAGCTATCCGGACTGGTGAAGCAGCGCCAAACGACGGTGTCCGCTGAAGTACAGCAAATGCAGCACTATTTGAACCGGCTGGAGGCCGAACCGTTCCAATCCAACGCCATGAGCCGTCATTTTGCCCTGTCCTTCAAGCAAATCAACCGGCTGTTTAAAAAAGAGACCGGCACCACCGTCTACAACTACCTGCTCGGCAAAAAACTGGACACCGCCAAAATGCTGCTGCAGGATACGTCGATGGCCGTCAGTGAAATTGCATACCGAATCGGCTATGCCGACCCGCATTATTTTTCCAATGTGTTCAAGAAAAAAACAGGCAGTACGCCTACCGAATATAGGGAACAAAATAGTCCATAGTTTAGGAGCATGAATACCATGAATGAGAACCTTATCAATAAACGGGTGCCTGCCCCGCTCCTGCTCGATACGGCCAAGGCGCTGTCCAACGAGCTTCGCTTACGCATCTTGGAGGCGCTCAGCGAGAAGCCGATGAGTGTCGGAGAGCTGACGAAAGTGCTGGGGGTGGCCCAGCCGACCGTGTCCATCAATGTCCAGATGCTGGAGGAAGTCGGTCTGATCGATACGGCACAGAAGCTCGGACGCGGTAAAATTTGCTCCCGGGTCTGTGATACGTTGATTCTGGATTTGCCGGTTGTGCCGAGCGAGTCCCTGAAGATGAAAGAGATTCATATGCCGGTAGGTATGTATACTTCTTTTCAGGTGAAGAGCCCCTGCGGGTTAGTGAATAACGAAGGCATCATCGGCAATGTGGATGATTCGTCCTCCTTTTATATGCCCGAGCGTGCCGAAGCGCTGCTCATCTGGTTCAGCAGCGACGGTTATGTCGAATATTCATTTCCGTATGCCGTCTCGGCCGACCAGCCGATTCGGGAGCTCAAGGTGAGCGCAGAAATCTGCTCGGAGGCGTTCGGCTTCGTCGAAGATTGGCCTTCCGACATCACGCTGTCGATCAACGGCCACGAGCTCGGCACCTTCACCAGTCCCGGCGATTTCGGCGAAACGAAGGGTCGGCTGACTCCGGTTTGGTGGAAGGGCGGCACCCAATACGGGCTGCTGACCGAATGGTCGATCGATGAGCAAGCGTCGTATCTGAACGGCAAGCCAAGCACCGGTGTGACGATCAGCGAGCTGGGATTACACCCGGAGAAGCCGATCCTCGTCCGGTTCGAGGTGAAGCCGGACGCGCAGCATCGGGGCGGGTTGAATTTGTTCGGCAAGCACTTCGGCAATATCCCTCAGGACATTAAGCTCATTTTTTCAAAATAGCGTTAGATCATCCACCCAAAGTAAGGCGACTGCCTCAGCACGCGGCCCGGGATGTTCAGAATCTGCTCCCGGGGAATCACCCTGCAGCGAGCGGCCCACTTCTCGTATTCGCTGCTCAGCGCGGCGACCGTTTCCGGGTAACGCTCGGCAAGATTGCAGGATTCAGTTCGGTCCTTCTGCAGATCATACAGCTCCCATTCGCCCGGATAGTCGCGGACCAGCTTGAGATGGCCGGAGCGAACCGCCGCATTCCCTTGATGCTCCCAGAACAAATGCCGCGGCAAATCAAGGTCATCAAGATCATCAAGATCAAGATCATTGGTGAAAACAGGCATCAGGCTGCGCCCTTCGAGGGGAAGCACCTCCACTCCCTCATACCGGCTCGGGTACGCCGCACCGGCCGCCTCCAGCACCGTCGGCATAAGATCCGTCAGCTGGCCGGGGGTGTGACGGATGGAACCGGGCCGGCCAAGCCGCCCAGGCCAATGGGCAATGAGCGGCGTGGCAATCCCGCCTTCGTGCACCCATGATTTATAGAGCCGAAACGGCGTGTTCGATAAATACGCCCAGTAGTTGTAGGTTTGGAACGTATCGGCCTTCCCCGGCATCACGTCCGGATGATTGCCCAGCAGCACCGGCTTATTCTCGCGCGTGGTCGCGCGCGGAATGAGCGGCACCCCCGGCTCCGGGTGCGGGTGAATATGCTCGGCGCAGCCACCGTTGTCCGAGAGGAACAGGATCAGCGTGTTGTCCAGCTGGCCAGCCTCACGAAGAGCGGCCAAGATGTCGCCAATGCCGCGGTCCATGCGGGTAATTTGCGCAGCGTACACCTCCATGCAGCGCTGCCGCCACGCTTTATGATCCACTTCTTCCCAGGAAGGCGTACCGCTATCCCGCTCCGCCGGCGTCCAAGTCGGCGAGAGGATCCCCATCTCGGTCATGCGCGTGAGGCGCTCCTCCCTCAGCTGATCCCAGCCTTGGTCAAATCTCCCGCGATACCTTTCAATTTCCTCTTCCGGAGCTTGAAGCGGCCAATGCGGCGCCGTATAAGCTACATACTGGAAAAACGGCTGCTCCGTGCACTGCTGCAGATGATCCCGAATGCAGCTGATCGCATGCTCCGTGATCGCATCCGTGTAATAGAAGCCTTCCTCCAGCGTCTCGTGCTCGACGTTCTCATTGCCGCGCATCAGCGTATGCGGCATATAGAAGCTGCCCGATCCGGCCAGCGTACCGTAGAACCGGTCGAAGCCCCGGTGCAGCGGCCATGTATCGTTCTCATGCGCCGTGTCTTTGGCCAGGTGCCATTTGCCGGATAAATACGTCCGGTAGCCTTCCTTCCTCAGCACCTCCGCCATGGTCACCGTATTGCGTCCCAGGTTGCCGGGGTAGCCGTCGGGGCCATCGTCGTAGGTGAGAATTCCGATCCCCGCCTGGTGCGGGTGCAGCCCCGTCAGCATGGAAGCCCGGGAGGGCGCACAGCGCGGCGAGCTGTAAAACTGTGTGCATCGAATTCCGTCCGCTGCCAGCTTGTCGAGATGAGGGGTATCGATCTCCCCTCCGAAGCAGCCCAGATCGGAATATCCCATGTCATCGCAAAGAATGATCATGACATTCGGCCGTTTATCCACCGTCGTGCCCTCCCTCAGCTATTCGGATCAGGATCAGCTCCGGATTTACCAGCCCGACAAACGAACAGGCAGCGGGTCTACCGTCTCCGCCATCCGGTCGCACAGCCGGACCATCATCTCCATCTGGATCGCAGCCGCTTCAGGAGCATTCCACAGATTGACCGATTCGTTCGGATCTTCCGCCAGGTCGTACAGCTCCCCCTCGCCTTTTTGATGGTATACCGCCAGCTTATAGCGTTCCGTCCGAACCATAGTGGCGAAGCCTCCGACCCCATCCTGCTTGGAGCTGGCATTATAATGCTCGCAATAAATATCGTCCCGATGCTTCTCGCCCGAATCCGCATCTGACGCTTCGCCCGTGAGCAGCTTGCCGAGCGATTTGCCCTGCATCCCCGGATGCTTAGGCAGTCCGGCGGCTTCCAGCAGCGTTGGCGCGAGATCGACCAGTTCAACCAAATCCGTTACTCTCGTGCCTCGGCCGTAATGGCCCGGATAAGAGATGATCAGCGGAACATGCACGCTCGGCTCATAGAAGAACGGCCCCTTCAAATACACCCCATGATCGCCAAGCAGCTCCCCATGATCGGACATGAAGATCACAATCGTGTTATCCAACTGCCCCGTGCGCTCCAGCGCTTCCAGCATCCGCCCGACCTGCACATCGATCAGATCGACCATCGCCCAATAGGCTGCGGTCAACAGACGATGATCACTTGCGATCATTTTGGAATAAGGGTATAGCTTCGGCATCCCATAAGCGCCATGATGGTCAAAGCGCTGCACGTAGGTTTTGGAATCCAACTCGCCTTCGACGTAATTAGGAAGCGGAATCTCATCCAACCGGTCCAGATAGCGCTGCAAATAATCCATCGGCGGGTTAAACGGGTGATGCGGGTCGAACATGTTCACCGAGAACAGCCAAGGGCTATCATATTCCTCATTGGCCTCAATAAACTGAACCGCCATCTCCGCACACCAGGTCGTCTGGTGATCTGCCGCGTCCGGTCCGATCTGAACATATCGGCTTCCCTCATAAGGCTGAGGATTGTACTCCTTGCCCTTCGCCCGAACCCATTGGATATATTCATTCGTCGGCCAGCTATTTTCCGGATGGTGGGACCAATGGAATTGATGATAGCCGTCGTTGATGCGGCGTTCCCCGGCAAAGGTTGCAGAAGGGTGGCAGGCGGAAATATGCAGCTTGCCGGACAACCCGCAGCCGTAGCCGTTATCGGCTAGCAGCCGGGTGACGAGCACCTCGTCCTCGGGAATGTTTTGCCCATTTTGCCGGCAACGCGTCGTCCGCGGATACCTTCCGGTTAGAAAGCTGGCACGGCTGGGCGTACATACGGTCGATTGGCTGAAAGCGTTTTCGAATAAAACCCCGTTAGCCGCTAGGTGGTCAATATTCGGCGTTTCTACGAACGAATTGCCAGTACAGCCGAGCGTATCAAATCGCTGCTGGTCCGTACAAATCCAGAGGATGTTCGGTTGCTTCATCGCTATCGCGCTCCATTTATTATATTTTTACTATTAATATTACTATTTTATAATGTATATACAAAAACGTAAATACTTTATTTTTTATACTGCGCCTTATAGCCTTCGTTATAAAGCTGGATGTACCGCTTCAGGTTCATGCTGTCGAGCGTCTTCACGTAATTATCCCATTCTTTGTCGATGGCAACGTCGCCGATAATAAACCGGGTCGTCATCTCTTTCACATAATCCTTAATTGTCTTCTCCAGATCGCTAAGCTCCGCGGACTGCACATCGTTGAAGAAAATCGGCGGTACGGTCTGCTCCGCCTTCGTTTTATAAGCATCGTAATTTTTCTGGGTTTCGTCATACAGGATCCGAGGAATTTCATTCGGCCCTGCCGCAAGTCCCTCGAACATTTCGCGAGAATTATGATAAGGCGTAGTCTGCATCCAGGTATTGTTCTGCATCGTGCCGAAGGCAAGGATTCGAACCCAGTTGGCCGGCTTGCCGTTGAGCCCCAGCTCATTGTTCGTCGGCTTCTTCCAGCCTACACCCTCCGAGCCGATATTGGCGGACATTCCGATCTCGCTGTTGAAGAGCGCGTCTGCCCAGCGTAAGGCTAGCTCCGGGTTTTTCGCTGCTTTCGTAATCAGAAGGTTTCCGCCGTTAAAGCCGTAATACCGATAAGGCGATTGCTGCAGACCACCTGGACCCTTGAGCGGAGGCACGGTCTTGTAATTCAGCCACCTTGTACCTGTAATGTTGGAGAAGGTTTGCGGAATCGTGGAAGAAATGACGCCGACCCGCGCATCCCCGTTCTCTACCAGCGTCTTCATCTGGTCGTTATTTAAGGTGAACGATTCCGGAGCAATCAGCCCTTGGGCATACAGTTTATTTAAATATTGGAGGCCCTGCTTGTAGCCCGGTTTATTAAAGTTGACGTCAATGCTGCCTTTCTCATCGAAGATGAGCTGGTTCGCCGAGTAATCATTCAGGATAAAAGAGTTCATCAAAAAGCTGTCGACCCCGGTCATCTTATCCTGGACTCCGCCGATCATCGGGATTTCGTCGGCCTTGCCGTTGCCGTTCGGATCCTTTTCCTTAAAAGCCTTCAGCACCTGCTCAAACTCGTCCGTCGTCTTCGGCATTTCCAAATTCAGCTTTTTCAGCCATTCGGTGTTGATCCACATCTTCTGCGGCAGCATCGTATGCGGATTACGATCGATCGTGCTCAGGGAATAAATATTACCGTCCGGCGCCGTCGTCGCTTGCTTGATCTCCGGATATTTCTCGAAAATTTTCTTCGTTTCCACACCGTACTTATCGATCAGCTTGTTAAGGGGGAGAAAAATGCCCTGCTGACCGTACACCATCTGCTGAGCGGGCGATACGCCAAAGCCGACAACCACGTCCGGCAGATCGTTCGCAGCCAGCACGAGGTTCAGCTTTTCCTGCTTCTCTTGCGGCGTGGCAAACTGCCACTCGATTTTAATGTTCGTCTTCTCCTCGTACCATTTCGTAAAATCGTTAGTGATGTAATCCTGTACGTAGGGGCTTTTTACCGCCAGCACCTTCAGCGTCGTCTTCTCCTTGGCAATCGGAAACGTTCCCGCATCCGCGCTAGGTGCAGCAGGTGCTTCAGCCGTCGCGGGCGGCTTGCTTCCCGTGTCGCCTCCCGAGCCTCCACTGCAGCCGGCTGCCAGCAGCAGCGCGGAAATCGAAATCAGTGTTGTTTTTTTCATCGTGAAAATGACCCTCCTTCGTGTTTTACTTATCCTTTTAAAGCACCGATCATCACGCCCTTGACAAAATAGCGCTGTACAAATGGGTAAACCAGCATCAGAGGAGCCGTAGCCACCACGATGAGCGAGTATTTCAGCAAATCGGACAAACCGGCGAGCTCCGCCATCTGTTTGGAATCGCCTATCATGTCAGAGTTGACCTGGCTGCGGATCAGCACTTCCCGCAGTACGAGCTGCAGCGGATACCACTTCGGGTTCTTTAAGTACATCAAGGCATTAAAATATTGGTTCCAGTGCTCGACTCCGTAATAGAGTGCAATAACCGCGACAATCGGCCCGGATAAAGGTAGCACAACCTTCCACAGAAAGGTCAGATCGTTGCAGCCGTCGATTTGCGCCGCCTCCAGCAGCTCATCAGGAATCGTCGCATTGAAATACGTTCGCGTAATGACCATATTCCAAATGCTCACTGCCGTCGGCAGCAGCAGCGCCCAAGGGGTATCCAGCAGATTTAGATTTTTGACCAGCAAATAGGTCGGGATTAAGCCTCCACTGAAAAACATCGTGAATGCGAACAGCCCCATAATCAAGCCCCGGCCCCAAAGATCCCGCCTGGACAGCGGGTAAGCCGCCATAATTGTCAACACCACGTTGATTAACGTGCCGGCTGCGGTATAGCCCACCGAAACAGCGATCGATCGAAGCACCGCCGGATCACGGAACACGGCCTGGTAGCCCTCGAGGCTGAACCCGACCGGAAGGAGCAGCACTTGCCCGGCTGACACCGCTTCTTTGGCACTGAAGGAGGAGCTGACGACGAAAACGACGGGATACAAGACGATAATCAGGATCACCAGCATGAAGGTATAATTGATGGCGTTAAACAGCCGGTCCCCCGCCGAATCCTTAATGTTTCCCCGTTCTATGTTCATCCCTCCCTACCAAAGGCTCGATTGGCCGAATTTTTTGGACAGCTGGTTAACCGACATGACTAGAATGAAAGCGATCACATTTTTAAACAGCCCAATCGCCGAAGCATACGAAAAATTAGGAACCATCGATTTCAAGCCGACGTTATACACGTAGGTATCGATAATCTCCGAGCTGCGCGTATTCAGCGGATTTTGCATGAGCAGCACTTTTTCAAAGCCCAGATCGAATATGCGGCCGACGTTGAGAATCAGCAAAATGATGGCAATCGGCATGATGCCCGGCACATCGATGTGCCAAATCCTGCGTACCTTGGATGCTCCGTCCATAAGCGCCGCTTCGTGCAGCGCAGGATCGATGCCTGCCAGTGCGGCGATGAAAATAATGCAGGAGAAGCCGGTATGCTGCCACACGTCCGACCACACGTAAACCGACTTGAACCAGGAGGCGTCCCCCATCACATTGGGCATATGCAGACCAAGACGCTCCGTCAAGACCGCCATCGGGCCAATTCTCGGAGAAAGAAATTGAAGGATCAGCCCCACCATAACGACCACGGAAATGAAATGCGGCGCATACGTCACCAGCTGCAGCGTCTTGCGAAACCTGACGTTCGCAATGTAATGAAGACCCAGCGCGAAAAGAACGGGAAACGGGAACGTGGCCACCAAATGGTAAAGACTGAGCAGCAGCGTATTTTTCATAATGCGCCAGAAATCATAAGAATTGAAAAATCGAACAAAATGATTGAACCCGATCCAAGGACTATCCCAGATCCCTTTCGTAATCGAATAGTTCTTGAAGGCGATCTGTGCTCCGTACATAGGGGCGTAGCGGAATAACAGCAGGTAGAGCAGCGGGAGAACCAGCAGCAAATAGAGCTGCCACCCTCTCTTAATTTGGTGCGAAACGGAGTGCTTCTTCGTAGGGTATCCCTCCTTACTCGACAGCGAGCAGCGCTGCATATTGGGCGTCCGGCCGGAACAGCTTCACTATACAAAACCGCCCGAGTCCGCGTAAATAGGATCGTTTTGCAGCGTATGCATTCCTTGATTTTCCACGTTGTGCAGTTGTTGCGGCCTCTTCAATTTTTGAGCGGCTCTTGTTTACCGGCGTTTCGGAAGGCCATGGCGCTGATGCCGACGGACCTTTTGAAGGCACGGCCGAAGGTGTTGGAGGAGCTGTACCCGACGCTAATCGCAATTTCACCAACCGGCAGTCCGGTATGCAGCAGCTGCTGCTTCGAATGCTCGATGCGAAGATGCTCGAGGTACTCGAAAAAGTTGATCCCCACCTTTTCCTTGAACAGCCTTGAAAGGTGGGTCTCCGTCACATGATAGCGCTCCGCCAGCAGCGCAAGCGACAGCTGCGGGTCCGAATAGCCGGCGTCCACATACGCCAAGATGTCCAGAAACCACTGCTGATGATGCTCCGCACGCTGCCGGCTCACCGCCTCGCACATCGTCTCCAGCCTTGCTTTCAGCGCCAAAAAGTGAGCCTCAATGCTTTCCACGCTGTCAGCTAATCCGTTCAGTGCCTCCGCCCCGTGCTGCAGTGTTGACTCCCCCAGCTCCGAGCCCAGCTTGAAGCTGCTGGCCAGCACATCGAAATAAAACACCTTCAGTGCAAATACCGGCAAGCTCCGTTCGACAAAATTATGCCGATACAGCTCCTCGAGAAGCGTCCTGAGCGGCTCTACGTGACCCGTTCTCACCAGATTGATCAGCCTCGTTTCGGTGCTTTCCGGGTAATAGCAGCTGCTCGGATTTGGCAGAAGCTCTTCAAACCAGACGATCCGGCTGCCCGTGCTGCGAATCAGCGCCTGCTGGGCCTCCGCGAAGGAACGGGCAATGTCCATTTGGCGCGAGTAGAGTGGCCCCACCGAAATTAGGGTTGCGATGCCATAGGCTTGCTGCAGCTGCTGCTGAAGCTCCCTCAAAAAGCAGTCTGCCTGCTCGTGCACAACCTCCGGTTCGGTATCTGTGAATTGCATCAACAGTGCGATTTTATCTTCATCCACGTCATGGACGAACACGCTGCCGGCCCCGGCTTCGCTGACCAGCTCCCGGACACGCAGCCGGCTCCGGCTTAGCGCTTCGAGATCGGCCGCTAGATACACCGCGGTCCGCTTCGGAAACGTCATGAGCGCCACCTGGTAGCAGCTGCCCGCCCATTCGATCCGCACGTGCTCCCTCACCGCTTCCATGTCCAGCTCCGACTGGTATTGCCCCCGAAGCAGCCTTTCAAAGAAAGCCGCGCGTAGAAAAGGCCGCTGCCGCTCCATCGTGTCCTGAAGCTCCCGCTGGCTTGTGAGCAGCTTCGTAATGCCTTGATGAATGATCCCGAACGCGCCCGGCGACTTAGAGTTGGAAGCCGTCATGCTGATACTCCCTGAGGCCAGCATTTGCAGAATGGACCGAACCGGTTTGCTGCTTCGGTAAGCCATAAAGACGCCGATCAGTCCGCTTAGCAGCATAAACAGCAAAAAGACAGTTACCGTCATCTGCTTGATATAGTTAATTTTCTTCAAGGCGATCTTGGCGGGCTGTGCAGCGACATACGACCAACCGTTATAGCTTGAGGTCGCATAGGTGACGACCATATCGTCTGTACCGACCTGGCGGCTCAACACACCGCTACCGCCCGGCAGCTGCAGGTGCTCCCCTGGCAGCTTGGCTCCCGGTCCGACGATGCTGGTCACCAGATTCCCCTTTTCGTCCGCGATATAAGCCCAGCCCCCGTCCGTTTTAAAGCCGCCAAACAGCTTGGTAATTTCACTGTTGTTGATCAGCACCAGCACGGTTCCATTCGGACGGTTCGCGAAGCCAAAGGAACGCATGTAGGTCAGCAGCGAGGTGGTTCTCCCCTGCAGCGTGACCGGCTCGGCAGGAACGAGATCGCGATAATGGTAGGCTTGAACCAAGGAAGTAATATACCCCTTCGGGCGATCCGGATACTGCACATACTCGGCGAAATCCTTCAGATTGGCGGTGTAATCGTTGTTTAAGACCAGCTCGTTGTTCTTAAACAGGATATAATAGCCCGCCACCAGCTCGTTCGGGCTGTAGTAATCCTGAAGCCTGCTTCGCGCTTCGATCGTCCGGTACAGGTTCGATGAACTGAACGGCTCATCGGTCTGCTGCAGTCTAACCACCTTCGAATCCTCGGTGATGCGTCTGATGAAGATGTCAATCGCTTCCCAGCGCTTATCCAGCACATTCATCCCCTGCTCCAGCAATAAGCGGTTCGATGTCTTGACCTCTTCCCCCAGAACACTTGCCGTACGGACATAAATCCAGACCCCAACCATCAGCGACATCGTTAAGACAATGAACAACGGCAGCACAAATCGGAGCATCAGCAAAGACTCCATTTTGAGGCGCGGCTCCTTGGTCAATCTAGACCCCCCTTTTACTTCCATTGAAAAAAAAGGAGCACGGTCGTTTCGCCGAACTCCTTCCTAATATTATGCTTATGAATTCACTTTTTTCTTCGATTCCATCCACTTCAGGATGCTCTCTCTTGGGATAACCCCGCAGCGTGACGCCCAGGCCTCATATTGCAGCGACATGTCCAGCACTCGAGCCTTTTGCTCGTCCGAGTCCGCCAGATTATGCAGCTCCGTGCGATCCGCTTCGATATCGTATAGCTCCCAAGCTCCCGGATATTTACGCACCAGCTTCCACTTCCCGATGCGAACGGCCGAGTTGCCCTCATGCTCCCAGAACAGCGGCTTCTCCCGCTCCGCATCCCCGTCGAACACCGGCAGAAGACTTTGTCCTTCAAAAGCCGGAATCGTGTTCCCGTTAAACTCCGAAGGATAGTTGGCTCCCGTAGCCTCCAGGATCGTAGCCATAATATCTGTCAGCTGACCGGGGGTATGTCGCAGAGCCCCTTGATCTTTGATTCGCTCCGGCCAATGCGCGATGAAAGGGGTGGAAATGCCTCCTTCATGGACCCAATGCTTATATAAGCGGAACGGCGTATTGGACATATTGGCCCAGCATAAGCCATAGCTTTGATAGGTCGTTTCCCCGCCCGGCATAATGCCCGGCGTGTTTCCGAACAGCACCGGCTCGCCTTTTTTTGTTTCAGCTCTCGCCGACTTGCCGCGAACCAGATTAGTCCCAGGACCGGGAGCCAGCTCCTCCGCGCAGCCTCCATTATCGGAAAGGAACATAATCAGCGTATTGTCCAGCTGCCCGCTCTCTTCCAATTGCCGGATGATTCGGCCGATGCCTTGATCCATGCGATCAATCTGCGCCGCATAAATTTCCATGCAAAGCTCGCGATACTCCTTATGCTCCTCATCTTCCCAGGCCGGAGCTGCCGGATCCCGCTCGCTCAGCCTCCACTTCGGATCGATGATTCCTTTCTCGATCATCCGCTCCAGTCGTTCTTTTCTCAGACGGTCCCAGCCATTGCTAAACCGCCCCTTATACCTAGCAATATCCTCCGGCAGCGCATGAAGCGGCCAGTGCGGAGAGGTGAACGCCGTATATAAGAAGAAGGGCTGCTCTGGGTATTTGCTGGCATGCTCCCGAATATAGCCGACCGCCTCATCGGCAATCGCATCCGTAAAGTAGAACTCCGGGTCGTTTAAGGCCTCATGCTCAATGTTTTCGTTATCCCTGGTCAGCGTCACGGGGTAAAAGTAATTGGCCGATCCGGCGATGATGCCGTAATATTTGTCGAAGCCCCGCTGCTTAGGCCAGGTGTCGGTAGGCTCCGTCTTGCTGGTTGCCACATGCCATTTGCCGCTCATGTACGTTCGGTAGCCTTCTTCTCTCAGCACCTCAGCCACGGTGACGCAGTTCGCGCTCAGGTTGCCCGCATAGCCCTCCGGACGCTGGTCGTCCACTAGAATGCCGATCCCCGTTTGGTGCGGATGCAGTCCGGTCAACAGCGAAGCACGGGACGGGCTGCAGCGCGCCGTATTGTAGAATTGCGTCAGCCGGAGACCCCCGTCAGCCAGTCGGTCCAGGTTCGGAGTCTGGATTTCGCCTCCGAAGCAGCCAATATCCGAGTACCCCATATCATCGTTCAAAATGATCAGTACATTAGGACGTTTTTGCACGGTGAACACTCCTTGTATGGTTGTAGTTTCATTTCCCGAGTACGATGATCTCGGACAATCCGGCTTCTGCACTTTCAGCCTGGGTACGGCTAAGCATCAGCTTGACGGATTTTACGTTCTTTCGAGCCACCGTAACGATGGCGGCCGCTCCGGGCTCCTTCGGAAAGGTCACCTCGATCGGTGTTTGATCGTCATCCACATACAGCTGCCCGGTCCCTACTTTTCTGCGATCCTCAGCACTGTTGTACAATAAAATATCGGATATCGTTTGGGGCTTGCTCCACGCCAGCTTGACCCAAGCGCCCTTCGCCTTCGCAGCGAGATCGGTTATCCATTCGCCGCTGCCATCTTTCACCGTGACGGCGTACATGCCATCCTTCAGATTGTCGGGAGGGAACCCTGCCTTGGAGGAGCTGGCCGTGAATGTCGCCTCCCCAGCGATATTGCTCCACCCGGTAGTCCCCGAAGGCATCGGCTGCTTCGTAATCGTCGGCCCATTCACATAGAGCGTCCCATCCGGCCGAAAGCCGATCCGGTCCATATTCATCTGCCTATCGCCCCCGCCCTTCAGCGGATCGATATGGGAATGGTACAGTATGAATAGCTCTTTCCCATCGGGGGAGCTGGCTATCGTATGGTGACCGGTTCCTGAAACCTGATCGTAGGTGGCCTGCAAAATCGGATTTTTCTCATATTTCACAAAAGGGCCCATCGCCTGCTTCGAGGTAGCGTACCCGACGCCGTACCGCTTGCCGCAATAGCAATTGGCCGAATACATGAGGTAATACATTCCGTTTCGTTTCAGCACGTACGACCCTTCATTCCAGCGCATATTGCCGCTTTGAATTTCCCACGCCTGCTCCGGTCTCGTCAGCTGCTTCGGCTCCCCCTTCACGGAGAGCAGATCCGAGCTAAGCTCCGCTACAAAGATTTGGCTCTCCTTATGGGAGTCGACCTGAAAAAGTTCCTTCGTAAAATAAAGATACATTCTTCCATCGTCATCCTTGAAAACAAACGGATCAATGGTGCCGAATCCGAAGTCAAAGACCGGCTTCTCCGAAGGATGCTTGAACGGCCCTTTCGGCGAGTCGCTGATGGCGACTGAAATTTTCGGGATACCGTCCGCCGCCGCTGCCGAAAAGAACATATAATACTTCCCCGCATGCTCGACGACCTCAGGCGCCCAAAACTTATTGACCGCCCATTTTACCTCCGCCCCGCTCAGAACGACGCCCTCCGCTGTCCAATGAGCAAGATCGCGGGAGGAATACGCCACGAACCTGGTTCCGCCGGTCGGATATGCGTAATAGGTGCCGTCAGGCGCCCGGATCACACTCGGATCCGCCACGTTTTTGATCAATGGGTTTTGATAGTAGGCTGGCGCTGGAGCGGCACTCTCGGGCTTCTCCTTCACAGCTGCGGCTGATTCGGAAGCGCTGCACCCTGCAGCAAGGAAGATTAGAAATATAAGCACGATGGAAGCGATCCGCCTAAGCCGTTTTACACGATTGTTCACGTTCACGTTATTTCACCAGCATGCTCTGGATCTCTTTATTCGCCGCTTCCTCAGCTTCCCTCAGTGCGGTGTTGACATCGACGCCTTTCACGACTTGTGTGGATGCGCTGTTGATGTATTTATTGATAATGTCGTCGTACCGGCTGGCCACATTGATCGGCGAATATTTATATTTAAACGGCGCAGCTATATTTTTCCCCTTCAGGGACTGGAAGTTTTGGCCGAACACCTTTTGCACTTCCGCATCCTTGAGCACAGAAGGCCGCGCATTTTTGGACAGGTTCAGCTGAGATTCCTTCCCGGTCACGACCTCGAATACTTTAAACACCTCGTCCTTATGCTTGCTCGTGCCGGACATCAGCAGAATTTGCAGCGGCGTATCCACCACATAGGGCTGATCTGAAAACGTAGGCTGTGTGACCATATCCCAATTCAGCGGATCGCCCTTCTTCGCCATATCCTCGAATTGAGCCAGAGCGCCATTGTAGTCGGCCTTCATGGCCAGCTTCCCTTCCTGGAACATCTTGAGCGTACCCGGCTCGCTGTTCCCCGGAATCGATCTCCATTCCTTGAAATAATTCAGCACCCGGGCCCAGCCCGGTGTCGTGAGCTGCGCTTTCTCCCGCTTGGCGTCATACTTATCTTGAAGCATCGATAGCGACAGGCGCGCAAAGGCGACGCCATTATCAAAGCCCTGATATTGGGTCCCGTTATCGTTCACCGTTACTCGCTTGGCCAGAGCGATCGTCTCCTCCCAAGACATCCCGTCTTTAGGGTAAGGCACGGCCAGCTTGTCGAAGATGTCCTTGTTGTAATACATGATCGGGAAGCCCAAGGTAAAAGGCATCGCGAGCATTTCGCCCTTATCGCTGTATTTCGCGACCATATCGGTGGTAGACGTTTGCAGCTGGCTCAGATCGTACTTGTATTTCTTGATGTAGGGGTTCAGATCGGTGACAAGCCCGAGATCCTTCAGCCGGTTTACATCCAAAATGCCGGCAAAGATGAGGTCCGGATATTGCTGAGCCGCGACTGCACTCTCCAGCGTGGTCCCCTGCTGAAGCCTTTGCAGCTCTACCGTAATATTCGGATATTTTTTCTTGACCGGGTCGGCAATGATTTCCTTGAATTCGTTATCCTCAATCCCAGAACCAACCTGATACATAATCAAAGTGACGGGCTCACTCGAGCTAGGCGGAGCTTCTTCCGTGGTTGGCACAGTAGACACGCTGGAGGTCTCTTCCCCCTTCGAGCATCCGGTTACAGCATACAATACAGTCGCAAGCAGCATGGCCGAGCTCAACCATCGGTTCACTTTCATGTTCTTCGACTCCCTTGTTGGTTATGAAGAGGTATGTAAGCGATAACATAGTATAATATTAATATACATAGAAATTATAGTATATATTACCTATTTTGTGAATACGAAAAACCGTTCGGAAAAAGTTTCCGGACGGTTCTTTGCCATGCAATCCTTGTTTTCCATTCGACTACCAGATTTTGGGCAACGACGCGACGACAACAAACCCCCGCCCGATTCGCCGGCTCACATGGATGCCATAGTCACTGCCATAAAGCATCTGCAATCGGTCGTGAATGTTTTTCAGCCCTAAGGATTTTTTTCCGCTCCCCGAATGAGGCTCCGCTTTATGCTTGAGCGAGAGGCTGATCTCTTCGATTTTTTCATGACTGACAAGCGCGCCGTCATCTTCCACACCGATGTGCAGACACTCCTCTCCCGACTCGGCCCATATGGTAATCAAGCCGGAATCCTCTTTCATTTCGATCCCATGGTAAATCGCATTTTCAACCAGGGGCTGAACGATCAGCTTCGGAATCTGGCACTGCAGCAGCTCCTCTGGAATTTTGCAATCGAGCTCGAATCTGTCACCGTACCGAAACCGCTGAATATTAATATAATCCTTCACATGCTGCATTTCTTCGTACAGACTCACAATGGGGGCTCCCTTGATGCTGAAACGAAAGATCTTGGCTAAGCTGATCGCCATATCTCCGATGTCCGGCGCCTTGTAAATGTCCGAAAGCCATTTGATAGACTGCAGCGTGTTATACAAGAAATGCGGATTGATCTGGGCCTCGAGAGAGGCCAATTCCGCTTCCTTCTGCTTAATATTCGAAAGGTATACCGTTGAGATCAGATTCTGGATTTCACCGATCATGATGTTAAAATGCTGGTTTAGCTTGCCGAATTCATCCGAATCCCTGACCTTAGCGCGTACCGTTAAATTCCCTTCCGATGCCTTCTCCATGAGCCGGATCAAGTTATGCACGGGCTTGGAGATCCGTCTCGCCACGAAATAGGCAATGACCGTACTCGTAATGGTAGTTATCAGAGCAAGCACGAGAATAATGTTTTTGACCCGGGCGGCGTCGACGAACAGCTCTTGAACAGGGATCACCGTAACCATCTTCCAGCCCGTGGTATGAATCGTAGCAAAAGCGACCAGCTTCTGAACGCCATTCTCCTGATAAAAATAATGGCCGTTGTCCTCTTGAAACACGTTCGCGAACATCGCGTCGCGTTCACGAGCTAAACGCAGGCTGACCAGACCTTTATCGCTGGCGGAAATGACCGTATTGCGGCTGTTCAAAATATAGGTGTACCCTCCCGGAGCCACATCACCAGAGGTGTAAACATTTTCCAGGGAACGTTCATTCAAATCCATCCATAGCACACCGAGCAGCGTTCCATACGGACTTTTGATTTTTTTCAGAACGGTCACCACATTGGCATTCGAGCTCTTCGTGTAGCCCGACACCTTGTGGGCTGGAGACCACATCACATCCACCTGTGATTGGGCCATGAACCCTTGGTACCATACATAGGACGCAAAATCTGTATGATCGAGCAATTGATTCGCCGAGGAAAAAATCACTCCATCCGTGCTGATTAAATAAAGCCCGTTAATGTCATTGCGATAGATGGCGTATTTGTTCAGCTCGTCTTCCACATTATGCGCGATGACATTTTTTTCATAGTCGGTCGCTTGGTCATAGGCCATAATGCCTTCCTTCACCGGATTCGTCTTGTTGTAGGAATCGAATAAGAGGGTATTCACCGCTTTTTCCGCATCTTCCAAAATGACCTCCGAGTTCAGCGATAGCTGATGGACGGTCTGCTTAATCGAACGGCTGACGTTGTTATTGATGATCTCGGTGGCCACCGTATACCCGAAATAACTGACAATAGTCAAAGGCAGGACGATCAAACTGAGAAAGGCGAGCATTAAACGAACAAATAAATTGAGCCTCGTTTTCTTCATGGCACCACTTTCCTATATTCGCTGGGTGTCATCCCAGTATGCTTTTTGAAAATTTGCCCAAAATGCCTGAAATCCCTGTACCCTACCTCATCCGCAATTTCGTAATTTTTGAGGGTCGTGGACCGGAACAGCTCCTTGGCCTTCTCAATCCGAAGTTCGGTCAGAAAGTCCGAAAAATTGCTTCCGGTCTCTTGTCCGAATAGATGGCTTAAATAGCTGCGATTTAGATACACATGCCCGGCGGCGTCCGCCAGCGAGATATCCCGCTTAAAATTGGCGTTCAAATAATCGATTACATCCCGAATGACTTTGCTGTACGGCTTACGGAACTGGCTTTGCAGCTCCAGGAACGCCGTTTGAAAAATGTCGTTCATTCGTTCAAGCACATCCTGGAGCGTATCGCAAAAATAATGCGCCTCACGCACTTGCTCAAGGAAGTCGCTTCTTTCGCTGCCGCGATCCCGATGGACCGTTTCCAAAATGCCAGCCATTTCGAGGTAATAGGCCTCGATGCTGTCGGGATCATAGGGTCCCCCGCTGGCCAGTTCCTTAAATGCCGAGTCCAGCAGCGCTTGGAACGGCTGCACGTTGCCCAGGGCCAAGGCTTGGTATAACGATTTCAGACTCTCGGCGCCTGGCAGCGGGAGGGACTTCAACTCGGAGACGCCCCCCGTTTGAAACATCCGGGTATCCGGGTATAGCAGCCTCAGCTTTAAAGCGCGGGCGGCCTCCTCGTAGCAGCGCCGCATCCCAGAGACACCCCCTTCATTGATGCCGCTGATACCCCAGGCGGTTTGAACTCTGATCGTCTCTGAAATCGCTTTCAACGCTTGGTTGACAAACTGCTCCAAGATGGCATGATCCTCTGGTCTTAGCAAAAGACACAAGCTGCCTAGCCGCACATCCACCAGTTCTCCGAGCTGATGAATCCGCAGAAGCTCCTCCAAGATGTTCTGAACGGCGAAGTGAAGCAATCCCCCATCACGGAATACGGTGCTTTTTTCTCTGAACGAGTGAATCTTGACCAGCGCAACCGCCACCCCACCCTGCAGGGCATGCTCCAAGCCCAGTAGCTTGCTATAGCGCTGGAGCTCCAGGCTTGCCGCATCGCCGAACAGGATGTCCTTCAATACTTTTTGTCTAGCGATGCCGAAGGTCTGATTCAGCCGCTGCGACATGGCCGCTTGCTCCTGAAGCTTCTGATGTTCCTCTTGAATTTCATGTACAATTTTCTCGATCGCAGTCGATAAAGTTTTACCGTCGATCGGCTTCAATATGTAATCGGTCACTCCGTAAGAGATGCACTTCTTCGCATAAGAAAAATCATCGTACCCTGAGATGATAACCACCTTGACCCGACTCCAACGCTCCTTCACGATCCGTGAAAGCTCGAGGCCATCGATTCCCGGCATCCTGACATCGGTCAGCAAAATATCGGGCGGCTGCTGTTCGATCATTTGCAAAGCCACTCTCCCGTTCGGGGCCGTGAGCACCTCATGAATTCCATAGCAGGCCCAATCGATCGCCATTTCGATTCCGATTCGCATCAACGGTTCGTCGTCCACAATCAAGGCGGATAGCTTCATGCGATCTCCTCCGAATACGAAGTTATTCAGCTACAATATATTGTTCGACGGCATGGTGCACGGTCCCTTTTCACCCACAGCTTTATCGGATAAGTCGGCTGACGGCCGCAAAATCCAGGTCGCCATCCTCCCTTGCCGCCATCTCGTACAACTGATACGCCAGGGAAGCGATTGGCATCGGCTTGCCTTGACCCTCCGCAAGCGCGATCCCAACATCCTTCTTCATCAGATTCATTCGAAAGCCCGGCTTAAATTGGCGTCCGGCGATCGCATTCAGCTTGTTGGCCACCATCCAGGAGCCGCCCGAGCTGCTTCCGATTACTTTCTGTAATGCATCGAGATCCACGCCAAGCTGTTCGGCTAGTACCACAGCCTCGGATGCCGCTAGCAGATGGATGGCCGCCAGCATTTGATTGATGGCCTTGACTGCCTTGCCGGCACCCACATCCCCCACTGGAGAGACGGTCGCAGCCATTGAACGCAGCAGTGGCTCCGCCTCCGCAAGATCAGACGCCTCACCGCCGGCCATCACCGTTAACGTGCCTTGCTCTGCGCCAATCGTACCGCCGCTGACCGGTGCGTCCAGTACCCGGGCGCCTCTCTTTGTATAGGCCTCTGCGACTTCTTTCATGACATTCGGCGACCCCGAAGTCATTTCGATGAGCAGCTGCTCCTTTCTCACAGCCTCCAACATCGCGGAAGACAAGAGAACCTCCCTCATCTGGCGGTCCTCCGGAAGAATGCTCACCGTAGCCTCACTAATCGCCACCGCTTCAGCTGCAGTCGGATGAACTACCGCGCCCAGCGCACGCAGCTCCTCCACCGGAGCCGGGTTGCGGTGCATCGTAATATGGAGCGTATACCCCGCTCGGAGAACGTTCTTTGCCATCGGCAGCCCCATCGCGCCTAACCCCAAAAAAGCCACATGCCGGATGCGATTCATATTCATCATTTGATCTTCCCTTCGTTTTTGTTTTCTGAAGGAACAGAAAATCCCGGCGTTGTCCCCGGGATTTCCGCCGCTATTTCCTTTAACGTCCGCCATCGCCGTCCGCCACGATCACGTTTTGGATGGCTACATAAGCTTATTTTTTCTGGTCAGCCGCTTTCATCTTGGCGAATTCTTGCTCCACTTCACCCTGGGCTTGATCCAGCGCTTCTTGTGCAGGTGTATCCTTCAACAGCACCTTCTCCATCGCCCGGGTCAGGGCAAACTTCGCAGTCGTAAACCAGATCGGCGACATATACTGAGCTTGCTCGACCATCTTGAACATTTTCTCCTCCAGCGCATCCGGCATATAATTCGGTCCGAGCGCCTTTACGGATACCGGCATCATCCACTTGGTTTCCCATAGAAACCGCTGCCCGTTGCCTACGGACATCCATTTCACGATTTCCCAGGCCAATTCCTTGTCTTGCGCATTCTTTACCATCTGCACCCTCATCCCGCCTAGAAATCCGCCGGTGCCTCCCGGCCCCTTCGGGATCATCGCCACATCGTAGCGGTCGTCCATTTTCAGCGAACGGAATTTCTGTAATTGGATCGCGGGAAGGTTGATGTACATGGCGATATTGTTTCTCGGCGTCGACCACTTTTCACCGCCCAGTCCCTGAACCGTGCCGGGAGGCATATAAGGGATGAGCGATTTAAAATAATTTGTCGCCTGCACCATGCCAGGGCTGTTGAGCGACACTTGATTCAAATATTCTTTATATCCCATCTGACCCATATCGGCCCCGAACGTGTTGGCGATGATCGACACGTTGTATCCGGCGTTGTCGCTGGGAATCCGTGTAAACAAGCCGTAGGTGAGCTCGCCGGTTTTTGGATTTTTCCCGGTCAGCCGCTTCGCTTTCTCAAGCACCTCATCCCAAGTGGGGTTAGACGAAAGCGGCGGTATACCATAGGCCTCAAAGATACTCTTGTCAAAGAAAATGCCGGAGGCGTCGACCGCGATCGGAAGCGCATTAATCACGGATCGGCCGTATGGATCCACCTCAAGCGGACCGGTAAACATGGAAGAGGACAGATAGTGGTCCTTGCTCCACTCTTTATCCTTCTCCAGCCATGGCGTAAGCTCTTGGCTGAAGCCTTGATTCCATAAAAACTTGCTGTCGGACTCCACGGCAACGTCAATCTGCCGTGATTCGATAAGCGCTTTCACTTTTCCTTGATGGTCTTTAAACGGGTAGGTCACCACTTCAAAGTCGATGTTCGGGTAATCCTGCTTGAGCCATTTCTTCAGCTCGTCCGCACCGTACACGGTGTCGCCTGTCAAAGGATCCGGGGCCGTCTGGTCGTTCAGGCCGACAAAGCCGATCCGAATTTTCCCCTTGAGCTCAGGCTTAGCTTTGACCGGAGCAGACGACCGTTCCGCCGAAGCCTCTTTGGCGTGTCCCGCGGAAGGGTCTGACTGTGCCCCGCCGCAGCCTGCCGCCGAAAGCATCAGCACCGCCGCAAGAGCGAAAGGGATCCATCTGCGATGCATCGCTTTACCTCCTCGTCGTTCATCGCCTATCAAGCTTATTTTATCGCATAGGCGATGCTTTTGTTAGGCGGTGCGGTTTGGATTGTGTTGATTTTTTTTGGACGCTGCCAGATCAACCCAACGACTGAAGTAAGACTTTACCCGTGACTAATACTGCACATAAACCACCTTCGATTCAGTGAAAAACTCCATGTTCGAATGCCCGATGGAGAAGGCGCCGAAGCCGGACTGCTTTACGCCTCCGAAGGGCATATGCGCCTCGCTGGCCGTACCGTGGTTGATGTGCACCATACCACTCTGGATACCTTCCGCAAAGCGGTACGCCTGGGACAGGTCACGCGTAAACACGGAGGCCGCCAGCCCGTAATCCACGTGATTGGCGATTTCAAGCGCCTCTTCGGCTGTCTCTGCGGTCAGCACCGTAAGCACGGGGCCGAAAATCTCCTCCCTGGCGATCCGCATGTCCGGCTTCACCTGCGTGAGCAGCGCCGGCTTCATGAAATAGCCTTGGCCGAAAGCCCCTTCTTGCAGGACTTCTCCGCCGGTCAGCAGCTCCGCCCCTTCCTCCAAACCCAGACGCAAGTAGCTTTGAACCGACTCCAAGTGGCTCCGGCTGACGAGCGGCCCCATTGTGCTGCCGGGCTGCCAGGCCGGTCCGATGACGATGGGCTCCATCTCGGAACGCAGCGCCTCGATCAACCGGTCCGCCTCCGGCTTCAGCACAATCACCCGGCTGATCGCCGTACACCGCTGCCCGCTGCAGGCAAAGGCCGCGCTTACGATTTGCTTCGCCGTGTGCGAAGGTTGATCCAAATCCAAGACGACAGCCGGATTTTTGCCACCCAGCTCCAGCTGTGTCCGGGCTAGCCGCTTAGCCGCCGCTTCCTGAATCGCGACGCCGAGGGCGGTCGAGCCGGTGAAGGAAATGCCCTTCACGAGCGGATGCTTCACAAGCGGATCACCGACCGCTCCTCCACTGCCCGTAACCAGATTCACCGCGCCGTCCGGTACTCCCGCTTCCTGAAGCAGCTGCATCAGCCGGACGGATGTCCATGGAGTGAGAGAGGCGGGTTTGTAAACGACGGTGCAGCCATAGGCCAGCGCCGGTGCAAGCTTGCGCACAGGCGTCACAACGGGGAAATTCCACGGCGCAATGGCCGCCACCACACCGATCGGCTGGCGGACGACGGAGTTCCAAACGTTCGCGCGCTCGCTCGGCAGCGTGGTGCCGTCCATCCGCTGCGCTTCACCGGCGGCGAAGCGGGCCTCCTTGGCTGCGCGGGCGACCTCCCCGCGGGATTCGTTCAGCACTTTGCCTTGCTCTGCGGAGAGCATGAAGGCCAGCTCTTCACTGTGCTGCTCTAGCAGGTCGGCGAACCTCGCCAGCTTGGCGGCCCTTTCCGGAGCCGGCACCTTAGACCAGGTCAGGAATGCGCGGTGTGCCGCCGCTACGGCTTCATTCACGTCCGTCTCATTGGAGCTTTGAAAACGGCCCAGCAGCTGATGCTTATTCGCTGGGTTGAAGATCTCCAGTGTCCGTCCGCTCGATGACGGCTTCCAGACCCCGTCGATCCAGTTCCCGTAGGTTTGCCCGCTGTGCTCTTCCAGCCAGCGGATCATGTCACTTGCCATACGCTTCTCCTTCCTTTGCGTCAGCTCATGGCCGCCCGGCATATGTGTTTTAGGTCCTCCAGCGTCGGCTTGCGCGGATTGACGGGCACGTTGCCCGAGAGCATCGCTTCCTCCGCAAGAAATCCGAGATGCTCCTCCTGAACGCCGAAATCGCTCAGCGTCTGCGTGATCCCCACATCCTCCTTCAGCTGACGGACGGCATCGACAGCCCGTTCAGCGGCATCCCGCTGGGACAGCTGCTCGGTCCGCTCTCCGAAAATGGCGGCGATTTCCGCAAATTTGGCAGTATTCCCAATGAGATTAAATTGCATGACCTCCGGCAGCAAAATCGCATTCACCGTGCCATGCGGAATATGAAAGTGCGCGCCAAGCGGCAAACCCAGCGCGTGGGCCAAGCCCAGCCTGGTCGAATTGAACGCCATGGCGGCGATCAGGCTGGCCATCAGCATATCGTGGCGCGCCTGCAGGTTCTCCCCCTGGACTACGGCGAGCCGCAGGCTCCTCGCGATCAGCTTCATCGCATGCAGCGCGAGCCCCTCCGAAATCGGCTGCGTCGCTTTGTTCACATACGATTCAAGCGCATGTGTCAGCGCATCCATGCCCGTCGCAGCCGTCACCTGTGGCGGAAGACTGAGCGTCAGCTCGGGGTCGCACAGCGCCAGATCGGGACAATTGTACGGACTGCCGACGCTGAGCTTGACTTTGTTCTTCCGGTCGGACATGACCGACCAGATGGTTACTTCGCTGCCGGTCCCCGCCGTGGTCGGGACCGCAATGACCGGCGCGCCTTTGTGCGGCACTTTGCCGATGCCGACATAATCGAGGATATGACCGGCGTTGCCCAGCATCAGGCCGATCGCCTTCGCCGTATCGAGGGAGCTGCCTCCGCCGATGCCGACGACCACATCGCAGCCTGCCGACTTCGCAGCCTCCAGTCCTTGGTCCACCGATTCGATATCCGGATCGGACTGAATGTTGGAGAATACCTCACAAGGGATAGAGGCTTTATTCAAAATGGCGCATAGCCGGTCCACAAGGCCCGCCTTGACGACACCGGGATCGCCGACAATCAGCGCCCTGCTGCCTCCCAGCCTCTGAACATGATCGGCCAGCTGATGAACCGAGCCGTTGCCGAATTCAATGGCGGTCGGTAATTCATAACGAAACACGCGGTTGAGCAGCATAATCGGTCACTCCTTCTTCCATACGTCGGTCCTTAGTCCGGCATGGCTGCATCCAGCAAGCTTACTCCGTAGCGCAAGCCGATCCCGTGCAGCTCCTCTGCCACCTTGAGCGGCAGCTCAATGCCGTATTGCTTGCGGCGCTCACTCTGCCGATGCTCGAGCTCGCCTGGGATCAAAATCTCCGGCACCCCGGGAGCTTTGGGCTCCGCCTTGAGTGAACGGATATAATCGTCCATCCGGCCTTTGAAAAAAGGGAGCGGAATAAACCGCTGAATATCGATCGCCATAAAGAAATGACCGACGTTCTGGTCCTCATTCCAATTCTCATACATGTTATTGACATACTGGCCGTAGCCGGCCCCGGTCAAGACGCCGCTTAATATATCGATGACCATCGAAATGGCGTAACCCTTGGCTCCACCGACAGGAAGCACGGAGCCCTCCAAAGCCGCCTGCGCATCCGTGGTGGGGTTTCCGTCTTTATCGATGGCCCAGCCGAGTGGAATCGGTTCGCCCTTCTGCGCCGCCACGATGATCTTTCCACGCGCAACCACGCTGGTAGCCATATCCAGGACGAAAGGCTGCTCCGCCCCCGCCGGAACTCCTACGCACAGCGGGTTCGTGCCGATGAACGGACGGATCCCTCCCGTCGGCGGCATCGTCTGCGAGGCGTTCGACATGACCATCAGAATCATGTCCTCGCGAATTGCCTGCAGCGCATAAAAGGCGCCCGTCCCAAAGTGATTGGAGCCCTTCACGCCAACGATGCCGATGCCGCCTGCTTTTGCACGGTCCAGCGCCGTACGCAGCGCCTTCATGCCGACATAGGCGCCAAAGTTGTTATTCCCGTCAAGCAGCGTGAAACCGGGGCCCTCGGAAATGACGGAAGGCTCCGCAAGAGGCTGGATACGTCCCGCTTCCAATCGTCTTAAATAAATATCCGTCCTTACGACGCCGTGAGAATCCACGCCCCGCAGGTCGGCCTCCACCAACGACTGCGCAACGATCTGCGCCGTCTCCGTAGGAACTCCAGCCTTTCGGAACACGGATTCGCAAAAGTCAGCCAGCTTTTCCCAGTGAAACCGCTGCGGCAGGCTCAATGAAGATCACAGCCTCTCTTCTGAAGCAGCGCATCCACCCAGCTCCGATCGACCGTCCCGTCCTGAATGCTCTGCAAAATATCGGCTTCGCGCACCTGCTGCTCACGCACCAGCTTCAGGATCCCCTCGGCATGCTCCAGGGGGATGACCACAAGCCCGTCCTCGTCTCCCAATAGGATGTCGCCGGGGTTAATAATCATGCCGTTGAGCGAGATCGGTACGTTGATTTCGCCGGGGCCGTCCTTATACGGTCCCCTATGGGTAACGCCCTTGGCGTACACGGGGAACGTATCGTTCATGAATGCGCCCGTATCCCGGATCGCGCCGTCGATGACAAAGCCCGCAAGCTGCTTACGCTGGGCCAAGCGGAGCATGATTTCCCCCACAATCGAGTTGGTCAAATCTCCTCCGGCATCGACTACAATCACATCTCCCGGCTCCGCGAGCTCGATCGCTTTATGGACCATCAGGTTATCACCGGGTCTTGTTTTCACCGTCACGGCGACGCCCAGCAGCTTTCCTTCCTTATGATAGGGCCGAAGTCCGGCGGCACCGCTAACCATGCGATTAAGGTTATCACTGACATGCGGAGTCACCACGTCCCTGAACGCCTCCACCAGCTCCCGAGCCGGTCGTCGTGACATAGGGACAATGCGAAATCCGATATTCTCCATCATGATCAACTCCTAATATTAGCAGGATGAGGATCGCTGCCTGCGCAGCCGCCATAAGCGACTGCCACTTCGCTGCAGGCAACGATCCAAGTGGTTCAATAGGGTGCTACACGACCGTGGAATCCAGCTCCCAACCCAGCTGCTCGTAAATTTTTCTGCGGCCCGCTTTGTCGTTCTTCAACTCTTGATGCGCATACTTGGCTACCTCGTAAGCCAGCTTGCGAGGCACGACGATCACACCGTCTCCGTCCGCGACCACCACATCGCCCGTGTTTACCACCACACCGCCGATATTAACCGGAACATCGAGCGAATCGAAGCGGATCCGGCCCTGGTCCATCTTCTGTGAAACAAACTTCGACCATACCGGCACGCCCTGCATAATGACCTCATCCGTATCCCGCACACCGCCATTGGTCACATAGCCGACAATCCCGTCGCGAATACCTGCCAGCGTATTGTTCGAGCCCAAGATCCCCACGTCGACGCCGCTTTGATCGATGATCATGAAGTCGCCCTTCGTGATGCTCTTATGCCATGGATCGTAGCATACTTCTTTGTAGTACCATTTCACCCACTTCGTATACTCCTCCGACGTCATTTTCGGCACCGCCTCTTCATAAGGCACGTAGCGGGCTGTTCGCGCAATCCCCACAACACGCGTTCGGAATAGCGGGCGAATTTCATAGTGCACGCTACCGTAGTGATGCATCATGTTCCAATCCATCCCGTCGCGCACATCCGCCACACGAAGGTCTTTATACAGTTCTAAAAGCTGATCACGATCGTCCATTTAAATCTCTCCTTTTTTATAAAACGATTTATTTGAGATGCTCTCAAATACCCTCAAATCACCGTCGGGTCGAGCTCTCGACCCATGGCCTCATAAATACGGCGTCGGCCTGCTTTATCCGCTTTCAGCTCTTGATGAGCATACTTGCCTACTTCCAGTGCCATTTGGCGAGGAACCACGATCACTCCATCGCCGTCGGCAACCACGACATCACCTGAATGAACGACCACACCACCGATGTTAACCGGCACATCATTCGCATCGAATTGGATGCGGCCCTGATTCATTTTTTGCGAGATGAACTTGGACCACACCGGCACCTTTTGCAAAATCAGCTCATCCGTATCCCGCACGCCCCCGTTCGTGATAAAGCCGACAGCGCCTTTCGCGTAATAGGCCAGCGAGTTGTTAGAGCCTAGAATGCCTACATCGACGCCGCTCTGATCTACGACGACAAAGTCTCCAGGCTCGGTCGCCTTCATGCCGGGATTCGAAGTCAGCGTGGCGTAGTACCATTTCACCCATTCGGTATATTCGTCCGGCGACATTTTCGGGATGTCCTGCTGATACGGAATATATCGGGACGTCTGCGCAATGCCGACGGCTCTCGTACGGTAAAGCGGTCGGATTTCGTGGTGCACGGTGCCATAATGATGCATCATGTTCCAGTCCATCCCATCCCGGACATCGGCTACACGCAAATCCTTGTACAATTCCAGCAGCGTTTGCTTTTCGTCTTGAGACATTTTCAAATCGGTTCACTCCCATGGTTGATTTATATTTTTAATCCCTAGGAACGTAACAAAGCTGTCGCTAGAGAACAAAAATCGGCTTTTATCCTTTCAAACCACCGGTGGAAATTCCTTCGATCAGGTACCGCTGGAAAAAGATGAACACCGCGAACACGGGGACCAGGGAGAGGATGGACATGGCGAACAAGGCCCCCCAGGAGTTATCCCCCATCGAATCGGTAAACATCCGCAGCGCCAGTGCGACAGGAAACATTCGGATCTCACTTACGTAAAGCAGCTGACTGAAGAAGTCGTTCCAGGTCCAAATGAAAGTAAAAATCGAAGTCGTCATGAGCGCCGGAACGGTCAAAGGAATAATCAGATACCAATACATCTTAATCGGACCACACCCGTCGATCTCCGCCGCCTGATCCAGCTCCCGGGGGAGAGAACGGATGAACTGTACGATCAGGAAAATGAAGAAGGCTTCGACTCCCAAAAACTTAGGCAGGATTAGGGGCCAATAGCTGTTGATCCATCCAAATTTGTTGAACATGATATATTGCGGGATAACCGTCACGTGAAACGGCAGCATTAGCGTCATCAGCATGATGGCGAAAAATACTTTTTTCATAAAAAAGCTCAGCCTGGCAAAGGCATAGGCCGCCATGGAGCAGGAGATTAGCGTACCGACGATGCACATCCCCACTAAAAAAAACGTGTTCAGAAAAAATCTTCCGAAGGTGAACCCGGATAGCCCCGCCCACCCCTGTACATAGTTGTCGAACGTCATTTTTTTAGGAATCAACGAGGTATTCACGAAGATTTCCGTATTGTCTTTAAACGAGCTGACGAGCATCCATAACAACGGATAAATCATAATGAAACAGCCGGCAATGATGAAGCTATGGAGGAACACCTTGGACTTGGTTGATGTGCCCGTCGCCAAATGTAATCACCTCTATTCTTGATAATGCACCCATCGTCCGGATGTGACGAAAATCAGTGAAGTGATGAATGCAATCGTTATAAGCAGCATCCAGGCCATGGCGGCGGCATACCCCATATTAAATTGTGCGAAGCCCTTCTGGTATAAGTACAACGTATAAAATAGGGTGGAATTCAGCGGCCCGCCTGCCCCACCACTGACGATATACGCGGATGTGAATGCCTGAAAGGCATGGATGATGTTCATGACTAAGTTAAAAAAGATAATCGGCGTTAGCATGGGGAAGGTAATGCTTTGGAATTGCCTCCATCTCCCAGCCCCGTCCATCCGGGCAGATTCATACAAATCCGCTGGAATTTGCTTGATCCCCGCCAAAAAAATGACCATGGCAGACCCGAATTGCCACGTGGATAAAATGATTAACGTGTATAAAGCTGTGCTCGGCGTCGCGATCCAGTTCATCCCTTCCAGCCCGAAGCGGTGCAGAATGCTGTTAATGAGGCCTTCGCCTCCGAAGATTTGCCTCCATAACAGCGCGACCGCTACACTGCCTCCGAACAGCGAAGGCACGTAATAAATGGCCCGGTACACGCGCAGGCCCCGAATGCCCCGATTGAGCAGCAGCGCGATGGACAGTGCGAAGGAAAGCGACAGCGGAACGCTGAGCAGCACATATTTGATGGTCACCCCGACGCTGGCTAAATATTTCTTGTCGTGAACCATTTCTACAAAGTTACTTGTGCCGATCCACTTCGGCGTGGTGAACAGATCGTAATTGGTGAAAGCCAAATAAAGAGAATACCCCATAGGGAACGCGCTGAGCCCGAGCAAGCCGATGAGCCAGGGCGTCACAAACATATAACCAACCCAGTTGGTTTTCCAAAACGATCGGATAGCATTCATAAGCTCGCTCCCCTAGCTCGACCGGGCGGAAGCCGGAAGACGGTTGATGGTATTCAGGCTTCCATCCGGCCGCAAGGTTAATGGTGAAAGCTACTTATTCAATATGGCTGTGGCCTTATCAACAAATTCCTGCGCTCCCTTATCTATGCTGCTCTGACCAAAAGCAACCGATTGCGCGGTTTCCGTCAGCAGCGTGCGCACGGCGCCCTGCCCTGCCGGAGGAAGCGGCAGCTGGCCGGCCGTTTTCAGGCTCGTTTGAATCGCGTCGATCGTGCGCTGCTCCGGCGGTGACAGCAGCGGCTTGATCGTGTCGTTGCCCTTGGTTGACCCGAGCGCTCCCTGCTCGAGCTTAAAGATTTTGACCGCTTCGTCGTTGTTCACGAAGAAGCTGATAAAATCCGCCGCTTCTTTCGGATGCTTCGAGGTGGCGGCTACGGCCAAATAAGCACCCTCGATAAACTCGCCTTCCTTGCCCTTCGGATCGGTCGGTCTTCTAAGCGCCCGTACCTCACCTTCCTTAATGTAATTTTGATACAATGGAATCTGGTTAAATGGGAAGTTTGCAAGCAGTACCTTGCCCTTTACGAAGAGGCCTTGATCAAGGGACACGCTCGCGTATTGCTCCGAGGTGGCTGCGTCCGGGATCGCCTTGATTTTCCGCAGCTTATCCCATAAGGAAAACCAGGCCACCATATCGTCCTTATTGACGCCCAGCTTGCCGTCGGCATTGAACAAATCCTTCCCGCGCTGCCTTGCATATACTTGAAGTCCGGTTATATCGCCGCTGCCGTCTACGGAAGCCCATACGCCGTTCTCCTTGATCGCCTTCTGCAGCTCGGTCGCCTTCGCGATAAAATCGTCCCACGTCCAATTGTAGTCGGGGTATTTAACGCCAAGCTTATCGAACGCAGCTGTGTTAAAGTTCCAGCCCGTCATCGTTACCCCTTGCGCTACCATGACGGTTTTTCCATTTACTTTTCCTGCCTCTTGAACCGCTGGCGGAAAATTTTTCACATCGATCGTTCCATCTTGGATGTATTGGCCTAGATCCAGCAGCGTATTCCGGCGGGCATAGTCGGCTACGTAGGTGGCATGCATGCCGACGACGTCCGGGGCGTTGCCGCCCGCGGTTTGTGTGGCGAGCTTATCCCAATAGTCGTTAAAGGCGCCGAATTCCCGGACAATTTTGATATTGGGATGCGCCTTTTCGTAGAGATCGGCAATGGCATTATATTTTTCGTGCCGCTTTCCATCCCCCCACCAAGCAAAACGGATGGAAATGGGCTCTTGTTTTTTGGCCTCGGCCGGAGCTGGAGCTGGGGTCGACGTGGTGCTGCTCGCAGCTGGCTTGGAAGCACCGTCTCCAGAGCCACTTGAGCTATTGGAGCCGCCCGTGCCCGTGCTGCATGCCGCTAATCCAGAAACGAGCGTTACCGAAGCCATGACCGTTAGAAGCGCTTTCATATTTTTCATTAACAGCTCTCCCTTTCGTTAATTTGAGGACACTCCGATTCGTATGTAGACACACGTTCAGATCTGTTCCTTCAACTCCCGGGCTGCCTGCAGCTCCATTTCATGAAGCTTTTGAACTCTCCTCCGAAACGGCTTTTCCGTGCTGAAGCGCGCTGTGATGAAGACCTCTAATAAATCGCCTGCCAGCCAAGGTCCGATAATTTGCGCCCCCATGCACATAACGTTGACATCGTCGTGCTCTACGCATTGATGGGCGGAATGAACGTCGTGACATACGGCGGCCCGGATGCCCGGTATTTTGTTAGCGGCTATAGCGGCTCCGACACCGGTCCCGCATACCAGCACTCCACGCTCCGCCTGGCCCGATCTGACGGCATCGCAAACCGTTCGGCTGATGTCCGGAAAATCGACCGGTTCCGTAGAATGGCAGCCGTAATCAACCACCTCACAGCCTAAGGATTTAAGCTTATCCATTACGTGGGCTTTCATGGCAAATCCGCAATGGTCGTTTCCGAGTGCAATTTTAATAACGCCACCTCCCTTGTATTAGTTCAGCTTGTTTCAATTACCATGGTAATTCTTATTATAAGCAGGCTGTTTTTTTAAAATAGGCGGGCGGATTTGGATAATGTTGAATATATTTGGCGCCTGTCTTTTTTGCGATAAAATACTAAAAAAAGAGTCAAGCGCTATATAGCCGCTTAACTCTTTACATGGTTTCTGTTTTGCCGCCCACAAGCATCGGCATCATGACGCAACGCGAACAAACCCTCGACCTGGAGAGCGAGGGTTCGATAACAGGTTATAAACATGATCGAAGCGTTCTTGAGTCCAAATACCTTATCAGAACTTGTTGTAGAGGATGGTCCCCGTTAAAGTTCAAGTTATATCGGCAGCCTGCCTGCTAAGAAATTGTCGAACGGAAACATCTATGCTTAGTCCAATGGCACGGCTATAAGCAGAAAGAGCATCTGCTTTGCGATCCATTCGTTTGTACAAATGACCGGCAAGCGCCCAATAGGGCTGATAGTTAATCACTTCTGCAGATGAAATAGCTTCTAATAGGGCAATACCGCGTTTCGCCCCATAAGCCTCCGCGACCGCTGCTGCTTGGCCGACTAATGCGCCCAGTGTGGGGTGGATACGAATGAGGCCTTCATATAACTGAGCAATCGCCTCCCACTCAATACGCCCTGTCCATAAACGCTGCGCATGCACCGATTGAATCGCGGCCATGAGTTGAAAGCGACCGATTCCACCGGCCTGCGAAGCGTTAAGCAGAAGACGCTCCGCCTCCAAGATCAAGCCTTGACTCCATCGCGCACATTCTTGCTCCGATAGGGGGATATAGTTCCCCTTGTCATCATGTCGTGCCTGACGGCGTGCCTCACAAAAAAGCATAAGTGCCAACAGACCGTAAACCTCCGGTTCGCTGGGGACGAATTGGAGAAGCAGTCTTGCCAGATCGATCGCTTCTTCCGCCAATTTCCTGCGAGGTGAATCGGTAATGGCAGCCTCGTCCCATCCACTCCCGTAAGCTGCATATATGGCCTCCAAAACGGAATCTAGACGAGAAGGAATCTCTTTTTCATCAGGCATTTCAAATGTGAGTCGTTCCGCACGAATTTTTGCTTTTACCCTAGTAAGACGCTGACTCATGGTGGAGGGCTTGGTGATAAAGGCAGACGCAATTCGAGCTGCATCGATTCCAAGCACAGTCTGAAGCATAATCGGAGTACGCATAGCAGGATCAATTGCCGGATGCGTACAAAGAAGCATCATCCTCAGTCGTTCGTCCGGAAAGGAAGCGCTGGAAGACGTCAGACGCTGCTCATCCTCGGACATCGCAAGGAGTGTCGGCAGCGCGCGGTCAGAAACACGAGCATGGCGGGCGCGATCGATAAGCCGCCTGCGGGCAACCGCAACCAACCATGCTTCAGGCTTATTCGGAATGCCCACTTTGGGCCAAGCTTCCAGCGCGGCGAGAAAAGCATCTCCAATGGCATCCTCGACAGCGGGTACATCCCGCCAATGAACAGCCAGATAGGAGAGCAAGCGGCCGTAAGCATTACGTGCCGTTTGTTCAATGACCTGATTAGTGTCCATAGGATGACTACTTCAAAGCGGAAATGTTCTGTCTGACCTCAACCGTATCGACAGGCCCTCGAGCAGCCCACTCCAATGCGGTGTCTAGGTCCGGCACATCAATCACGAAGATCCCGCCCAGCTGCTCCTTCGTCTCCGAAAACGGCCCATCTTGAACAGCTATCTCACCACCACGACGCTTCATTGTGGCTGCTGTCTCGGGCGCATATAGACCCGAACCGAATACGACAATTCCAGCCTGCCGCAAAGCATGCACATAGTGCGTCCAGCCTGCCAAGTATTCTTGTTGTCGTGCTGGATCCGTTCTTGCCGCAAAATCCTCCTGATTCTCGTAAAACATTAAGGTGTAAGTCATACAAAAACTCCTCTCTTATTCTGTATTGGAATTTGGATTCGTTATAATGTCGTTTTAGCTGGTTCGAATTCTACATTACAAGAAAAGTTTTTATTTGAAAACTTAAGATTCCGAAAAGCTATCCTCAACGGAAACACCTGACCTTTCTGGAAATAAAAAAAGCACTTGATCATTGATCAAATACTTTGCCCAGGCGTACGGCTTTTATCTGTGTGCTCCCTCATGGTTATCCATGTTTACGCCAGTGACACACAGTATGAAATTTACATTAATGATACTCTGTTTTTCCATTTTTTACAGTTACGTCGTTACTCGTAGAAAAACAAATCCATCCATTCGTCGCGCGTAACCGGACCGAAATAGTGCGACAGATCAACCGTATCAACGAGCTCGCCGATTGCTTTGGCGTCGTACCTGACACCCCTCAGCTTCGCAGCGAACTCCGCCGCTTCGCCAAGACTGAAGAAGTCGCCATATACGGCTGCCTCGCGGATGACGCCGCTTTCGACATTAAGCCGCACGTCGTATGTGCCGGCCGACAAACGTTTCGTCTTGCGCACATTGAACGCCGGCGAGCGTCCGTAATTCCAATCCCAGCTTCGGTAGCGCTCGTCCGCCAGCTTCCGTACCGCAATCCAATCCTCGTCCGTCAACACATACCGTTCGGGGGGCTGTCCCTCATATATGGAATCCAGCAGCTTCGCCTTGAACGCGTCGATACTCATCGGCTCCGACAGAAACTCCGTAATGTTCGCGACCCGACTGCGCACCGACTTGGTGCTTTTCGAATTGAACTTTTCCGGGTTGGCGTTCAACGCAGCTGCTACGGCCTCCATGTCCGAATCGAAGAGCAGCGTGCCGTGGCTGAATATGCGTCCTTTCGAGGCAAACTGGGCGTTGCCGGATATTTTGCGTTCTCCAACCTGGAGATCGTTTCGTCCGGTCAGTTCAGCCTCAACTCCTAGCGCCCGGAGCGCACGGACAACCGGCTCAGTGAACTTGCGGAAGTTGTGAAACGACTTGCCGTCGTCGTTCGTGACGAAGCTGAAATTCAGGTTGCCGAGGTCATGATAAACGGCCCCTCCTCCCGATAGCCTGCGCACGACCTGAATATGGTTGTCCTCCACGTAACGGGCATTGATTTCCTCCGCCGTATTCTGGTTCTTACCGATGATGATCGAAGGCTCGTTGACATAGAAAATCAGATATTCGTGTCCACCCGGCAAATGCCGAAGCGCATATTCTTCAATCGCAAGGTTCAGCGTCGGATCGTGAAGCTCAGGATAATCGATCAGCAGCATGAGTCCGCCCCCTTCAACGTTAGTTTTAGCACCCATTGTACCGCAAACTCCGCGCGAAAGAAAATGAAACCGGCATGCAAAAAAGCTCTTGAATCATCGCCAGGACAAATCAAGAGCTGATTCGAACGTTAATTCAAAGCCTGCATCAACGCCCGAACCAGGTTGCTCAATAATGATGAAGTATTAATGTCTATCACGCTTCCGTCCGGTTCAATTTTCTTAGTAACAAACGGAACGGAGAGAGTAGCTTCGTCGGATTCAGTTATGTCAAATCACGAGTACCCCGAAGCTCTAGTGATACTTCTTGCAGTATTCGGTTTAAGTCTGTTAAAACCGCACCGATCTCTCGAAGAACTATAGGTGAATTTATTAATGCAAGCTCATTTAAACAAGAAAGTTGAAAGAGCTGTGCTTGCTGTATTTTGTTTCTCAGGATTTCATTATTTTCGGCTGAGAATTGGACTAAGCAATCACCAAATTGAGAAATGCACTCTGACGTCCGTTCCATCGCCTCACAAATTTTAATTTCTTTCCTTCGAAAATCCCCAAATGCATGTAGGTCATTTAAGCTGCGGCGTATGCCTCTTATTTGAACGGTGATCTTTTCTAACTGCTCCATTCCAATGGTAAGCATTTCTAAGCGAGAACCGAATTTAGCAAGAAAAGGGCTATACTTTTGGCTTAGTTTAGCCAATCGAAGTGCTTGAAGACTTTTCTCAGTCTCATTAATGAGTTGTTCGATTATGTCATTATGAATTTGGTCGTTAGCCGTCTCAAACATAACAGTTATTTTCTTTAGAGTTTCTGCAGACAACTTGCTAAGATTCTGCAAAGCACTTTCGGCCTTAGGTATGGCATTAGGTGGGACCATCAATGCATTGATTCCGACTGCCACTGCGCAGCCAACTATCGTTTCAATAATTCTACCGAAGGCATAGCCTTGATTGTGACCAAAAGCTAGAACCAATAATGAACTTACCGCTACCTGGGATGTGATTTGGTAATTCAAACCAAATGAGTTGGATATCACCATTCCAATAAGAATGACGAGAAAGATAGACAAGGCTCCAATATTGATCCAATGTCCGATAATTAGACTGATAGCAACTCCAAATACAATCCCTATGATGCGCTGCAACGCCCTTTCAAGAGAATCAGCAACCGTGACTTGGACGGTTAAAATGGCCGCTAACGGAGCAAAGTACGGGTATTCGTCATGTAAAAATTGGACGGCTAACCACCACGCTATGGCCGAAGCGAGGGCCGTTTTTAAAATCTGAAGTGACAATCCGGCGCCCAGTTGGAATCTCACCTTTATTCAGCCTCCCAAGAAGTCTAAGGAAAACAAGATTCTGCAAAAATTGTAACATTGCTCCCTTGATTTTTCCATCCAAGGATCTTCTCCTCTTTCACCCCTCAGTCCGGGAATAAGGTCTATCCCTCCGTCAGCCGGAATAAATTTAATTTGAATAAATGGTCCGATAATGAGGTGTTGACAGTGAAAATTCATGTTGCCGATACCGGAGAGACCCTTGTCGCGATTGCCCGAAAATATAACCTGCCTATGCAGGAGCTCTACTCGTCCAATCCGCATATCGCCGGACCCGATCTGATCCTTACCGGACAAATCGTAAAGCTTCCCGACTCCTCCTTACGGCCTGATCTCCCTATAACCGTCCCGGTCTGTCCCCCCTTGATTCCCCCAAAAACGATGGACCAATGGGTGCCGCTTACTCCGCTCACGGACATGGAAAAGCACGAATATGACGTTCTTATCATCGGCACCGGAGCCGGAGGCGGGGCGGCGCTTTGGAGATTTTGCGATCGGTTAAGAAAAAGCGGCAAGCGGATCGGTGTTATCGAGCGGGGGAATTTGCTATTGCCAACGCATGCATATAATGTACCAACACTTGGGGATTGGGGGCATATGCTGGAGTATTGGTTAAATCCGAACATATCCAATCTGATCGGAAATTCCCTTCCGCAATTTTCGGGAGCCGTGGAAGTATTCGCGCTCGGAGGTAGGACGCTGTTCTGGTCAGGGACAACGCCGCGCTTCCCCGCGTCGGAATTCGTCCACTGGCCCATTTCATACAAAGAGCTTGAACCCTATTACAACATCGCCGAACAAGCCTTGAAGGTAAGCCGAAGCATGACTGCGTTCAAACAGTATTATTTAAACCGCTTTTGGGAGCAAGGCTTTCCTGAGGCGGAAGCCTCTCCGCAAGCGATCGCCCGCGGCACGACTGACGTCTATTTCAGTTCGATTCAATTGATCGGAGAAGCTTTGCATACACGTCCCTTTGATTTGGCTGTGAATGCCCGAGCGGTGCGAATCATCACAGAACGGGGAAAAGTTGGCGGGATCGAGGTCAGAGGGCCACAGCAAGAATCGGTTTTTCTTCGAGCCAAAAACGTAGTCGTTGCCGCCAGTACGTTCGAAACCCCTCGCCTTTTGCTGTATTCGGGAATTCCGGGCAAAGCCATCGGACATTATTTGATCAATCATACCTTCTTTCGCGTGCATGGAACGACGACGCATCCAGACGGGCGATTGCCCGGGGACGGATTCATGCTGATTCCGCAAACAGAATATCGTCCGTATTTGTTCCAGATTTTGCCTGTGGCTGAGACGGAGGTGGAATTTGATGTTTTCGGCACGGTGGAATCTCGGTATGAGAACTTTCTATATTTGGATCGCAACCGAAGGGATGCTTACGGCGTTCCGGAAATTCAAGTCCGTTTCAGCTACAGTGCGGAAGATATGCGGCTGATCGACGAGACCCGCAAAGCGATCGATAAAGTCGCATCGATCATGCAGATCGAGTTGACCCCGGCCGGCGGCAAGCCCGCAGTGTGTCTTGTACCGCCAGGCGCGGATTATCATGAATCGGGGACGTGCCGCATGGGCGAGGATCCGAATACGTCCGTCGTGGACCGGAACGGTCAGGTTCACGGCATCTCGGGTCTTTATGTTGCCGATAACAGCGTGCTGCCGTCCATCGGTGCGACCAATCCGACGTTGACAACAGCAGCCTTAGCAATCCGAACGGCCGATCATATCATACGAATGCTAGATGGCTAAGCAACGCCGATCGATTTCAAATATTCGAGGCTCATTTGGGCGCTTTCCAGAGGATGCGCGCTTTCATCCTGCTCGACAAAGTAGTACTTTACACCCGTGGCTTTGAGAATACCAAAAATGGAGGGCCAGTCGATCGTGCCGCGGCCAACCTCCGTAAAACCCCCTCCCGTATCCATATCCTTAACATGAATAAGCGGAACCATGCCTTTATAGGCCAAAAGAGTCCCCTTGGGATCGAGTCCTGCTTTTTTCACCCAGTAGAGATCGACCGCCAGCTTCATCACATCGGTTCCTACGGCAGCGAGCAGCTTGTCAATGATTTTATGGCCATCTTTGATCACATACTCGTGTTCGTGAGCATGATATAACAGCTGAATGCCATACTTCTTCATTTCCCTGCCGTACTTTTGTAGGGAAGAAACAAGCTCGGGAAACTTCGATGGATCGTCGAACCTTTCCTTGGGAAAGCCGGTAACAATATACCGCAAACCTAATTTTTGAGCGTAATCGATTTGGTTTTTCAAGTCATGCTCCAAGTCCTCCGGAGAAACGTAAGTGGAAACGGCCGTCAGCCCCAAGGCTTTCAGAGCTTTCTTCAATTCAGCGGCCGGAAGGCCTCCGTAACCGAAAAATTCCACCATTTTATACCCCATATCCGCTATCTTTTTCAATGTACCTAAGAAATCGGTTTGGGCCGCGCTTCGAACCGAGTACATCTGCAGCCCCGGAGCCAATGCAGGCATCTCCCATAATCCCCCGCTCGATCTCTGAAACCTCATCACATGCCCTCCATCCTGGCGAAAAGATCATCACCTTTGCCGAGCTCGTTTATGCTCTTTTGTATGTATATGTATAAACGAGAGGGGTATGACGCGAGATCGAGGGGCCGGTGGACATGGATTAATTCGGGCTTTTTTTAGCAAATATGCTTTTGATGAAGGTGATCAATGTAATAAGAAGAATCGGAAAAACGCTTAATACCGCATTCAGAAGCGGCCAGACATCGGTGACTTTTTCGGCAAATTCCGCTTCATTTTTAAACATGATTAGGGAGTGAAGAAAGGAGATCAGGGCCAGCGGGAAGACCAGCAGCCGATCGTCCTTCAGCTTGAGAAGCTGAGACAGCCCCAAATTCAGAACGTACAGTGCAATGGTCGCTTTCATGTAGGAGCCTGCGATTAATGACATGCCGATGACGGACTCGATCCTTTCCACAATGTCTCCAACACTGATCAAGCGCGCAATCTGAAACAGGGAATACTTCAACTCGCCGGCCAAAGGCCCCATGGCCAATATGGAGCATACGACGGCAGTGGACAAAGCGATACCGCTAATAATCAGAGCCGCAAACATGTAAGCGGTCAAACGATCGTTTTTTTCCTTTCGAACAAATGGAAGAAGCGATGCAAAAATGACCACTTCGGCATAAGGAAAACCGAACGTATAATAAAGCCCATGTAATACCGGTTTGATTCCATCGGGAAAAACGGGAAGGAGATATTCCACCCGATAATTAGGCGAGGCCAATAAGACCACCCAAATGCCAAAGAAGAACATGGAATACAGAAGTAATGTAAACATTCTGGCCATCACTTCAATGCCTGAGCGTACTGTTAGGGAAGCGGTTAAAAGAATTAGAGAATGAATCATATATGAAGGTGTTTCCTTCAACATCGTGCTTTTGAAAAATCCCCCGATATCGATCACGATCCAGGTAGTCATGAGCATCAGATAGATCAGAAAAGGAACGCCGATGACCACACTCAGCCATTTTCCAAGTACTTTCCTGCTGAAATCCATGAAGGTCATGTCAGGATACCGCCGATGCAAATAAAGGATACACCCCAAGAGAAGCATCCCGATCCCGTTGGCCAGAAGCAACGAAACCCAAGCTCCATTTTTCGCCATGCCTGTCAAGGGGGCCGGAATGTTAATGATTGCCGAACCGGTCATGAAGGCCAAAAACAATGTCGCGAGCTGCCAAGAGCTGATCGTTTCTTGTCTATTCATCGAATGTAGGCCTCCTATCCTTTACTTGAGCTTGGCTTACATGGATTATGACGGAACCCTCAAAGAATCAACGATGCTCCTCGCCGGCGCGGTAAAAAAGGTATCGATCAGTTGGGTAAGCATCGGCCACTTCTTGTCCAGCGCGTAGTCCAAACTAAGGTAAACAGCGCCCAGCATGAGAACCCCGTAAGAAAGCCGCTCCCGGAGGCTCACGGTTCCCTTCCATAGTTTGGGACCGTCACAGGCTGCAATGACAATATAGATTATCATCAAAACAAGGATTTTCTCCCACATCATTACGTTCCCCCATCCGGCAGTCCGAAAGCTAGGACCAATTATTTGGGAAGCGGCTTACCGACGTTCATGCCCGTATCTGTTACCGTTACATCAACTGCAATCTCCAATTGACTTCGGGCAAACCTTTCATCCCAATCCTTTTTCCAGCGTTTCCATAAGGACGGATCCTTCCTGTAAATTTGATTTCCGATTCCGATGGCATCCAATTTTTTCTTCTGCAGATGCTCCACAACTTTCTTTATTTCTTGTGTTACTTTTTCTTGAACATGATCCGAAAATTTCTTCTCCTCCTCATTGGTTACGATCGGGGCACAATGAAGCTCCCCTACCGCTCCCTTAATTTTGGTTTTAACACGGATTCGCAGCGAGTTCTCTTCCACCGCCGTAATGAGTTTCGTTTCAACCCTATCGACTTCGAAAGAATCCATCTTCCCTTGTTTGGTCGTCCCTTGGTCATGACAAGGAACTTTAATGATCCCGCCTTCATATTGATCGGTCATCATAAGCAATTCTGCCGACTCTTCAGGGGAAACAATATCCGCCAGTTTCCCCTTCTTTACAATAGCGATCCCCGCTACATTGATGGGCTCCAGTTCATTCTTCATTCGATAGACATATGGGAACCTCGCGATGCCTACTTCACTTTTCATTTGGATCGCCAGCTCCAATAAGTTGGTTTTTACGGTCTTCCCGGAATAGCGTGAGGTGGTTTCCTCCATTTTCCTCAATTGCTGTCCCATTGTATTCTCAATGAACGGCTTCTCATCCAAATAACTGCTCGCCCTCCCCATGGTTATCATGATCGGAAAGGTGGCTCTCGGTTCATGGTCCCGCGAGAAAAACTCCAATATATCTTCGATATTGTTGGTTTTTGCCACCTGCTCGCTGATAAGAATCACCCGCATATGATCGAATTTCGCTTTGCGGCCTAAATAAGTGGCAATATCACGGATGGCATCGAAGATCGTATCTCCTGTCGTTCGAATATTGATCGGTCCTTTTTCTTTTACCGGTGCCGTTCCTCCTTCACCCCCCCCGGCCGGTTTATAAAAATGTGATGTCAGCTCAATTTTCCCATCCTCGGTTTGATCTATCGCGATCGCCTGGACAAATCCGAATTCGATCAGCTCGAATTTATCCCAGCACCCGGACAGCACGAATAAGAAAAAAATAGTCAGCCATTTCGCCATCGACCATTTCATCGTAAAACCTTCTCTCTCGGGTGCAATAAGTCATGTTAGTTCCGCGGCACCTTATGCATATGCCGATTTCGTGGAGAACGGAGTAATAGTTTTAAGGGCGCCCGGATAACTACATCGAGCAATAGCCGGTAACTCAGCGGCGCTGCCGGACTTAAATAAGGCTGTCCCATGGAACGCAAGCCCGAAAGGTGAAGCAGCACGAGCAGGAAACCAATCATCAGCCCAAACCCTCCAAGCGAGGCCGCAAGCACCATGAGCGGAAACCGCAAAATGCGAAGAGAGACAGCCATACTATATTGCGGCAGCGAAAATGAAGCGATCCCCGTCAGGGAGACGACAATGACCATCGCGGGTGAGGCGATCTTCGCCTGTATGGCCGCTTGGCCGATCACAAGCGCGCCGACGATGCTGACGGCAGAGCCGACCGGCCGCGGCAATCGTATACCGGCTTCCCTCATCAGCTCGAAGAAAAATTCCATCAGCAGCGCCTCTACAAAAGCCGGAAACGGTATCCCTTCCCGTGTGTCCAAAATAGCCAGCAGCAGCACGGTGGGAATCAATTCGGAGTGAAAGGTCGATAAGGCAATATACATACTAGGAAGAGACAGCGCCACCACGAAAGCGAAAATGCGGAGCAGACGGATCAATGACGAATACGCCGCTCTTTGATAGTAATCCTCGCTTGTTTGGAAAAACTCGAGAAAAAGGCCGGGGCAGATCATGATCGATGGTGTTCCTGAAACAAGGACGATGATTTTTCCATCCAATAAGGACGCAGCGGCGACATCCGGGCGCTCGGTATATCGAAATTGCGGAAACACGGAATACGTCGAGTCTTCAATTAGCTCCTCAATATAGGACGTTTCCAATATTTCCTCATGTTTAACAGTCGCGATTCTTTTTTTAAATTCCGCCAACGTTTCCGGATTTACCGCACCGTTTAAATATCCGAAGGAGATTTGGGTTTTCGTTTTGTCCCCAGCTTTGAACGATTCGAGCTTGAAATCACTGCTCTTCACGCGCAACCGGATCAGCCCGATATTTTTTTGCAGATTTTCAACCGCGCTCTCGTGCGGCCCTATAACCACGGGTTCATTAATCGATTCGCTCACCTGCCGCGTTTCGACCCCACCCGCAAAATAGCTAAGCGCTTTTTTCCAATGGTTAAAAAAAATGACAACATGCCCGTCCAAAATGTGATCGACGGCTGTATCCAATTGGTCGACAAGCTGAGCTTTTTCAGTAGATACTCCGGAACTTTCAAAGAAATCAATGATTTGTTCTACATTAATCATCGTCGCCGGCCCTACTTCATGCGTAACCAGATCCTGAAGTGATGCTTTCATGAAGTTAACATGCTTTGTTTGCGTTAAGGTATTGAAATAAATGGAAAACGCCGTATGTTCTAGCTCAGGGCCATATCTCCACTGATAGATGACGACATCCTGGCAATCGGCAAACATCTTCTCCATCTTCTGCAGGTTCTCTGATAAATTTTCTGATATCGGGTTTACCGGCTGTTCAATGGTCTTTGCCGTACCGCCAGCATGCAGCGAGTGCTTGGACGATTTTAACAAGTCAATCCATTTCATCGGAAATCCCTTCTTAAACGATGATGGGAAATGTAATTATTTCCACATAGTATAACAATGGAGTTAGAAAAAAATTCATAGCTTAGTTATTTGTAGCTAAATAAATGAAAATAAACGCCTTGGCACCATTCGTGAACGGTTGGAAGATCATCCCCGCACCGCCCCCCATGACGATCAAGCTAGAATCTGCCGAAATGAGACTTAGCGGAAATGAAGGATTGATGGGTTAGCTCAGTGATGGTTGCTTCAGTCGTGTCCAAAAAAGAAATCATAAAGACGCATAAGCGGGTCAGGACGTGAAAATCGATGTCCTGGCCCGCCTATGCGTCTTTATTGCTGCACCGCGTACTTCTCTCTCATCGACTGCATCGAGATTTTCACCGTGTGATTTAGCGGCAGCCGGTCCTCTTTATCCATCGTCCACTTAAAAAGCCCGCTCCATCGCGGAACGGGCTCACCCAGCATTGTTAATTTCAGCGAATTTCCACGCCCTTTTTCAGTAATTTCAAGTTACCGTTTGAATTATCTATAATGGGCAGCACTCTTAAGGTGCTTTCCATCGTAGAATGACAGATGGGACAAGTCGGCGTATACTCAAATGCGAAATTATCCCGCATCCAGCCCTTGCAGGCTTCTTTAGAACAAGACCATATCTTGGTTTGTTCCTGCGGTAAATCCTCCATCGATTTTTTACGATAATACATGGACAGTCCCTCCCAAATAAAAAAAGCAGCTGTCCTCAACTCAGCGAATTAAGGGCAGCTGCTTTATCTTTTTCTTACAACTTTACAACATTCTCAGCTTGCGGTCCGCGATTGCCTTGAACGATGTTAAATTCAACGCGTTGTCCTTCGTCAAGCGATTTGAAGCCGTCACCGACGATTGCACTGAAGTGTACGAATACATCGTTGCCACCTTCAACCTCGATGAAACCAAAACCCTTTTCTGCGTTAAACCATTTCACTGTACCTGTTTCCATTTGAATACCCCCAAATTTTAATTAATATGCAATTTTATTCTAAAAAATAAAAATTCACACATTAATAAAGGTTCCATCGCACAAATGAACACCCTTTTAATATGTGAATAACAAGGTCTCAGTTATATGATTAATAGTATCTTAACACACTTGATCTCGAAAAACAATAGTCTATAACAGCCATGGCAATTTGCAAATACCTCAACTCGCTTCACTGAGTTTATTATAGTAAAATGATGTCTCTGCTACATTAATGATTATGGGGTGTTTGAATGTCGATTAATTTCACTAAAGCCATTGTCGATCAGCTACAACGAGAAATTGCTGACATAGAAAGCAAAAGCATGAATGTGAAGACCAAAAAAGAAAAAGCTCAATCCAAAATTAATCAATTGCAAAGAGACATCAAATTAAGTCAATCGCACAGCGATTTAAGCAGCAAAATGACCCGAATAAATAAATTAAACGAAGAAATCAAAAAGCTTGATCGTATTCAAGCTGATCTCTCTAAGCAGTTAGTTACGAAGAAAGCATCGCTAAAACAGCATCTAGCCAAAAAGTCCCTCCACGGGGAAACGAACGGTTAGTGGGGAGATTTTAGTCATGGATTTAACATTTTACATTGAACAGAAATAGCCCCTCATTGTAAAGTGAGCTTACAAGGAGGGGTTGGGATGGTTCGAAAGCTAGTACGCGCCTATCAATGGAGGAAGCTGCGCCTTCGCGTTTGGGAGAAACGACTGCTTAAGCAGCTGGAGCGGCTCTCTCTTCGGTATGCACCTGGCATACCGTGCACGCTTCGGGTTACGTCAGGGCCATTCTATGGCGGGGCGGTCATTCTGGATCGAGCTCATCAGCGAGCGAAAATTTTCATTCATATTCCATCCGATCGCTATATGACAACCGATGAACGCCAAGTGCTGTCCCGCTATCCGATCCGGAAAACTGCGCTGCCCTATTTTATTCTGTTTCACGAATTTTTTCATCTGGCAGATACTTTAGAGCTTCTACTTCACAAGGACAGGGGCAGCAAGCTCCAAGCCTATCAACGCCAGCTAAAAGAAGCCGCTCAAACGTCCCCAAACTACCGCAGCCTTCAGGTGGAGCAGCTCGCGGATGATTTCGCCTATGAGCAGTATTTACTGCAGTGCCGCAAGGCCGGTTAAACCGAAGCCGCCGTCGCCCATTCCAATTTCTTAGCCTTTTCTTTAATATAATCCGCCGTCCGGAGCGCCAGCGACATGACCGTATTCGTAGGATTTCCGGCACCCGATGTGACAAAAATACTCGCATCGCAAATAAACAGGTTGGGGATGTCGTGCGTTTGACCATACGAATTCACGACCGAGGTTTCCGGATCCTTCCCCATCCGACAGCCACCCATCATATGAGCGGTATCTGGGATGACGAATTCGACCTCGCCTCCCGCCGCCTCCAGGATGGAGCTCATGGTGCCCACCGCATGATCGATGAGCTTCCGGTCGTTATCGCCGTAGCTGAACGATACTTTGGCCCGCGGCAGCCCGTACTCGTCCTTTTCGTCAGATAGCGTGACCCGGTTCGCCTCACTTGGCAATACCTCTCCGACCAAGGTGATTCTCCCATAGTAATTGTAATCCAGCATAGCCTCCCGGAATCGGTCCCCCCAGATCGGTCCGCCTTGCGCCTTGGACAGGCCGCTGCCAAAGCCCACCGGTCTGGCTCCATGCGCATGCAGCGTGTACCCGCGGACAAAATCGTGATTCGGATTGGTCCGATAAAAATCCTGCGTCGTCGCCAGTACGGGGGTCCCTTTGTACAGCCGGATTTCCTCTTTGAATTTGGCATAGACGTCCTGGCTGCTGTGCACCATAATCGATTTGCCGACCATGCCGCTGCGGTTGGCCAGCCCGTTCGAAAACTGAGCGTTCGCAGAATTGAGCAGCAGCCTCGGCGTTTCCACGACAAAAGCTGATAAAATGACCAGCTTCGCTTTTTGCTCATACGTGATTCCATCGTGGACGAACGTGACTCCCTTGGCCCGGCCGTCTTTGCCCATCAGCACCTGCGTCACCATACAGTCGGCCAGCACTTCGGCTCCGGCTTGGATCGCTTTGGGGATATGCACGATCAAGGTGCTGAATTTCGCGTCCGGCATGCAGCCTTGATTGCAAAATCCCCGGTTAATGCACGGTGGACGTCCCTCGAACGGCGCGGACAGAATCGCAAGCGGAGCTACGGACGAACGAATCCCCAGCTTTTCGCAGCCATTCATAAACATGTAGGCGTTCGGGCTAAGCGGCTCCCGCTCGGGATAGGGATAAGGCCCATGATAATTTCCCCAAGGAAAATGCTTCGGACCGGAGACGGCAATTTCTTTCTCGATTCGAGAATAGTAGGGCTCCAAATCCGTGTAGTCGATAGGCCAATCGTCTCCTACGCCATCCATCGATTTCGCTTTGAAATCCGCTTGGTGGAAGCGCAGGAACACGGCTGTAAAATGGACCGTCCCCCCTCCAATCCCCCGTCCGGAATTATTGTGCCCCATCTCCAATGGATCGCTGCCGTCTACAATCCGCGTATCCTGCCAGCCCAGATTTTTCATGGACAGCTCGTCGCTGGCGAAATCCTTCTGCGGATCGCGGAACGGTCCGGCCTCCAACACGACCACACTCATCCCGGCTTCGCTTAATTCCTTGGCCAGCACACCGCCTGCAGCCCCTGCACCTACGATCACGACATCCACTTCTTCGTCTGCGTATTTGCGTTGTATCATCGTTCCCGCTGCGCCTCCCATGGATCCAGCTGACCTAGCTCCGTACGTACATAGCCTCGCGGATAGGCGGGACCGCCGTATCCGATCTCGGACCATATTTTCGGATGCGAGCAATACGATTCCACGGTTAAGCTCATCAGCTTTTTAAAAAAGTCTTGTTGGGGAATCGGGCCCCATATGTGCCGAGGCTCGGCCTTCGCATCGCTAATCTGCTGTAAATATTGCTGTTGCTCGCCCTGTTCCAGCTTTAGAAAAGAGGAGGCCGACTGGATATGAGAGCCCTGTTCCATCGCGGCCAGCCCTGATCTTACTAGCTCTGGGGCCTGAGGGACGCCGACTTTTCTCTGGCTCTCCCCCGGCGATTGATGCAACGTTTGATCGATGTGATCGACAATGAAGTCCAATACCTCCGGCCTTTCATCGTCGACGAGAAGCGAACAGACCCGTCTCAAAAGCTCCGTTTCAGCAGGGGTCAGAAACTTGAAGCTATTCTTCATTTCCAGCCGGGAGGTGACGATGGATTGGGTGTGATCATCCCACTCGTCCTGTTCGTTCATCACATTGAAGGAGGGATAATGGGTTTCTTTTGGCATACGATCACCACACCTTCCAGTAAATCGCTATCAAGCCAAGTGCACTGAGAGCCGAGAACATTAACGGAAGCGTGACAGGAGGACCAATGAGAAAGTTTCGCAGCGCCCAGCCGCCAACCCGAATCCCCACGCCGCGAAAATGGAAGTAAAAGCCGATCAAACCGTCAACCACGCCGAGCCACATCAACACCATAAACAAGGTGCGCAGCCAAGGCGCGTTATTCCACGTTAAAATCAAGCCTACCAGCAGGAACACGGGAGCTGAAATGACGGGTACCCACATCGCTTTCGAGATAAAATTTTGCCGGTAATGAAACATAGCCACTTGAATGCCGATCATGAGAAAAGCCACGCTGACAAACAAGATGAGCATTCGATCGATGGACCACATAGCCCAGTTCATAAGGGACGGACCTCTTTTCCACATGCAGTATAGTCGTTTCAAATTATTTCTCCGTCAGCCCGAAAATATTCCAGAATATCCATCCTCAGTAATAAACCGAAACCAGGATTGACATACTACGTGGAAAAGAAACTAGGAGTGCCAAGATGTTACAAAAGAACATCGCTTCGCCCCCTCCCTGCTGCACTGTGGCGGAACTCATTTTGGAGCAGCTTCGCCTACTGGGTGTGGAACGAATTTATGGTGTCGTCGGGGATGCGGTCTTTGGATTGCTGGATGCGATTGCGAAGCAAGAAAGGATATCCTTCATAGCGGTAAAACATGAATCCGTGGCGGCTTTGATGGCCTCTGCAGAGGCGAAGCTTACCGGTCGGCTTGGGGTTTGCATCGCTCAGATGGGGCCGGGATTAGCCAATCTCATCAACGGCTTGGGGGACGCCTACCTGGATCAAGCCCCGGTGCTCGCGATCACCGGACAAGCACCGCTGAATAAAATCGGCAGCTTTTATAAGCAATATATCGATCAACAGCAATTGCTCCAGGCGCTATCTTCCTACAGTCAGCTGATCGTGCATCCGGACGCAGCGGTCAACGCCCTGAAGCAGGCCGTATGCACTTCCCTTGTACAGCGCACGGTATCGCACTTGTCCATCCCAACCGATTTATTTGCGATGCCCACCGCTGCACGTCCATTTGAGCCGCCTCAGCGATCCGTTCAAACTCCCAGCACGGAGCAGCTGCAAGCCGTTCTGCAGGTCTTAGCTTCTGCGAAGCAGCCAATGATTCTTGTCGGCAAGGAAGCCCGATCGGCGCGTGAATCGATCCCGACCTTGGCCGAGCGATGGGGCGGCGGGATTGCTATTAGCTATGGTGCAGCAGGCGTCATTCCTGATACGAACCCTTGGATGGTGGGAGGGCTTAGTGAGGGCGGAAACCCTTTCTTGAGTGAATTGTTTCAAAAAGCGGATGTGGTGCTCGCAGTGGAAACGTCTTGGTGGCCGGCAAGCGATGTTCCGCGTTCCGCTCGTGTCATTCAGCTTGCCAAGCATCAGGCACACCTCGGACATGGAGTTCCTGCGGACATTGAGGTTGTCGGCGATCCGGCGAGCCTCATTCCCCGGCTGATCGAGGGACTTGGGTCACATCATGTACCCAACCAAGCTTGGCTGAAACAGGTGCAGCAATGCAAACAGGCGTGGTCGGTGCAAAACGACGTGGAGCGAAATCACTCGTCCTCACCCCTGCACCCCGCGAGCGTTATTCAGTTGATCGAGCAGCAGATCGACGAGGATGCCATTGTTGCCTTAGATGAAGGGGATGTCACCCTTTGGTTTTTGAGGAATTTTCGGGCGGCGGGTCAAACGATGCTGCTCTCCGAGCGGTGGAGAACGATGGGATTCGGTCTGCCTGCGGCTCTGGTCGCCCAATTATGCTCACCGAACCAGCAGGTCATTTGTATTACCGGCGACGGCGGCTTAGGGATGGTTCTGGCCGACTTGCTGACCGCCAAGCGCTATAAGCTGCCGATCACGGTGATTGTGTTTAATAACGGTACGCTTCAAATGGAGAGGGACAAAATGTTCATGAAGGGGCTGCAGCCTGAGGGGACGGAGCTGACCAATCCCGATTTCGCGAAGGTTGCGGAAGCTTGCGGGTGGACAGCCTTTACTATTAGCAGTGCCCAGCAATTAAGCGAAGCCTTACAGCAATCGCGGTCCAGCCGTGAGCCGGTGCTGCTGGATGTGTCTGTAGCCCGGATTCCACACCCGGATTTTAAACCATCGCCATAAACGGAAAAGGAGAACCCCTCATGTCAGCCACAACAACGCAGCAGCCAAGTGTAACGCCAGCTTTAATGCCTCCGGTTCCACCGTACCCTTCTCAGCATCAGGATCGGCAGCCGGGCATCGAATCGCTGATGAATCCGCTCCCTTTATTCGATAATCCGAACTATAAAGCCAGCGGGAGACTGAAGGATAAAGTGGCCATCATTACCGGGGGAGATAGCGGCCAAGGGAGGGCCATTGCCATCGCTTATGCGAAGGAGGGCGCGGATGTCGCGATCGTCTATTTGAATGAGCATACCGATGCGGAGGAAACGAAGCAGCTGGTGGAGCAAAAAGGCCGCCGGTGTCTGTCGATCGCAGGAGATATCGGAACCGAGGCCTTTTGCCGGCAGGTCGTGGAGCAAACGATGAGGACGTTCGGTAAACTGGATATTCTGGTTAACAATGCCGCAGAGCAGCATGTTCAGCACAGCTTGAGTGACATCACGTCGGAGCAAATGGAAAAAACGTTCCGGACGAATTTTTTCTCCATCTTCTATTTGACTAAAGCCGCTTTGCCGCATATGCAGACCGGCAGCACCATAATTAATGCGGCATCGCTGACCGCCTACGAAGGCAACGAGCAATTGATCGACTATTCTGCGACCAAAGGAGCTATCGTAGCCTTCACGCGGTCCTTGTCCAAGTCGCTGGCCGGCCAAGGCATTCGGGTCAATGGCGTCGTCCCGGGGACGATCTGGACCCCGCTCATTCCCGCTTCCTTCCCCGCGGATCAAGTAGCGCAATGGGGGGCCAAAACACCGATGAAACGTGCAGGGCAGCCCTACGAGATTGCACCTGCTTACGTTTATTTAGCCTCGGATGACTCTTCTTATGTATCCGGACAATTCATCCATATCACCGGCGGTGTGGTCACGAATGGCTAGGATTAGGATTGGTAGGCGCCTGCCAAATATCCGGCGATATAAGCGGCCTGCAAGCCTCGAACTTCCTCCGTAAAATGCACATGGTCGCAATATGCGGCTTCACCGAACACCCGAGTGAACGAGTAGAGATCCACCATGGGAATACCATGTGCAGACATGATTTCGTCCGCTGCCGAGTTATAGGCTACGACATCCTCGTGAAACCGGTGAAACGACCTGTTTTTGCTGTTATGGATCGCCTCTACCGCATCGGTCGTGCGGATCCAGTGGATGGCTTGTGCCATTTCCCGGGCAATACGCACGATCTCTGCAAGATGGTCCCGATACTTCGGCAGTGGGATTTGCTTTTCACCTGTGACCGGATTCGTCTTCATATCGTGCAGTCCGCAGTTGACCATCAGCAGGTCATACTTAACTCCTTTATCGCGTTCCGATTTCAAGTAGTCCAGAACCATTCCGCTATCGCCGCCATTGGCTCCGACCGGATTGTCCAAATCGGCCAACGCCTGCGCTTCTCCCCGCTTGCGGTCATAGTGGAATCGGTTTTCCACCAGCTTTTTCAAGTAGGGTCCATATTGAATCGAGATACTATCGCCTACAATAAAAAGACTTCTCATGCTTTACCTTCCTCTCGTTGGGATTCCTAAATCGGCTGCACCTAATGGTGAAGTCACGGCGTCCGGATAGTAGCGCTGTACCATTTGCAAACCGAGCATCGCCCGGCGCACGCGTTCCCGGCAGAGCGCGACATTGGTCGCTTCCAGGTGCATCCCGGAAGGATAGACGTCCGGATGATTGCGCAGCCCAAACTTAATGTACACCGGCGCCAAGACGCGGATAAATTCGGCAATCTCATAATGACGGATAAAGCCGCCGAAATTATCGGGCACCTCTACGTACAAATCGATCGGAATATCGATCGTCTGACGGATCGCCGCCAGCTTAGGAAGGGTCAAGGCGGTCGGTACATTATAGGTATCGGCCCCTAAGTCCTGCATGATTTTAACGGAAACCGGGTTCGCCGCCATCATCTGTACGGAGCATTTGATGACAAAATCCGATGGAAGGACACCCTTGGCCTTCATTTCCTTCGTTAACAGCAGCAGTCCCTCGTCCCCGACCAGAGCACCCCGTACGCCAAGATGGGCCGCACGCTTCAGATCCTCAATCGCGTAGACGAGCTGGTCCGCCCCCTCATGCCGGATGCCTAGCGCCTTCCCCGCCGTGGTCAGCGGAAGCGCGCTAATATCCCAAGTGCCGCGCGGGCCGACAAACAAGCTCAGCTCCATGCCGCGACCTTCGCACATGTCCACCATCTCGAGGATCTCATCGTCCGTTAACAGCATGATGCCGCTGCCTTGAGATACGCGATGCACCGTCAATCCGTACCGGTCGATCTCCTCAAGCGTTGCCGCTAGTGCGCGCGGACCTTCTACACTCGGGAGCTCCACGCGGTACTGTGCTCCGTCGGGAAACCGTTTCGTGGAGGTCGGCAGATCGTATAGATCCCCGCCCGGGTACCCTAAAGCTTCTAGAAAATCTCTTGTTTCTTTCATGACAGCATCCTCCATCTTAATCCTTGGATATGATTAATCAGCTTGAAGCCCGCCTTTAAGCATTAAGTATAAAGGATTATGAGCGCAGCGTGATATCGCTTACATTATTAAATATTTTTATCGGCTTTCCCATTCGCTGCCTTTCCTATCAATGGAAAAAACCAAAGAGCTAGGCGGACGGTTCTCGCTCTAGCACTTTGGTTTCTTTGTGTCTTTCTTAGGGAGCAGCGTAACCTTTGAACTACGATACAGCGTCGTGAGCCGCTCCTCCGCCTACTTCAAAACGTCTAATTCATACCGGGCACCTCTTCATTCATGAATTCGCATAGAGCTGCAGGGTATTGGTAAACACCTTCGGCTCATCTATCGCATAGCGCCGAATGCCCATATGAAGCAGATCGAATAGATCGTCCCGGTCAAAGCCATACGGCAGAACCTCGAGCTCAAGCCCAGCGTCCTTCAGCTGCTGATACGTTTCCTGTACGAAGGAACGCTCCAGCCGGTACCTCCAGGTTCCTTTCTCTTCGGCATCCACAAGATGAAGCTGGATGATGTCCAGCGAATCGAACCCGGTTTCACGCACGGACGCCACCTTCTGCACGGTCGTCTCCGGCACGCGTCCGGGAATCCAAAGCATGGTGCGAATCTCGGGGACGAGCCGCTTGATCGTTTTGCAGTTTTCATGATCGTTGTGGGCAAAAATGATCTGCTCTTCAACCTTGTATCGGTGAAGCAGCTCGGCCAGCTTCGTCAGATCGACCTGCTTGTAATCCAGATAAACCTCGCGTTCGGGATGGTTCGCCAGAAGAACTAGCACCTGCTCGAGCGCCGGAACCTTCTCCCCCTGGAATCGTTGGCCGAATTTGACCCCGGCATCCCATTGATGAAGCTGTGCGTATGTAAGCTCGGAGATATCGGTGTCCTGGTACGCCTCGGGAGCCGTAGTGGTTCGCTTCGGCGTGGCGTCATGGAAGCCGACAATGATGCCGTCGGCGGTCTGCCGGATGTCGATTTCCGGAATGCCTCCCAAATCCCAGGCGTATTGAATCGACGTCATCGTATTTTCCGGAGCTTCCGAATTCGAATTTTGGTGGGCCTGCCACCGGACTTCACGGATGGCAGCCCCTTTATCTATATGGTTCAATGTTTTCCACTCCCTATGCCTTTGTCGGGCCCATTACTTTGCACTCAAGATCCGATCCGCTTCCTTCTTGAAGTTAGCCATGGTCGACTTGATGTCCTTGCTGTCATACAAGATCGCCTGCATAGCAGCGTTGAATTCCTTCGACAGCTCCGGCCAAACAACGCTTTTGTTGGTATCCACGGCATTTTTCAGCTGATCATAAGCGATCTTCCGGTTCGGCTCCTTCGCCCATAGATCCTTGATTTGCTGCGACTCGACCATCTTCTTGGTTGGCGGCAAGTAACCGGTATCGATGATGAACTGCTGGTCGCCCTGCGGATCGGTCTCTGCCCAGCGGATAAATTCCCATGCGGCATCCTTCTGCTTGCTCTGCGCCAGCATCGTGATGTTGCCGCCTCCGGTAGGCGTTGCGGCGTTTTTATCCTGCGGCAGGAAGGCCGTCACGACTTTAAATTTGGCATCGTTGAACGTCCCCATGACCCCTGTGGATTGGTACAGCATTCCGACCTTCCCATCCAGGAACATCTGGCCTACGATGCTGCCCGAGTTTTCTGCCGGCGGATAGAACAGAGCGCCCGTGCTTTGCATATCTTTGAGGAAGCCGAACACCTTCTCGCCGACGCCGTTGTCGACAAAGCCGAGCGATTTCCCATCATCATTCAGAAACTTGCCGCCAGCCTGGGAAATCATGCCCAGAATGTACCACGAATCGTAAACCATCGTAACGCCGTAGCGCTTATACTCGCTGCCGTTTTTCTCAACCAGGGCATTGGCGACCTGCTTCATCTCATCCCAGTTGGTCGGCACCTTAAGCCCTTTGGAATCCAGCATATCCTTGTTGACGTAGAAAATCGGTGTGGAGCGGTTGAACGGAAGCGAGACCAGCTTTTTGTTGAACGTGGAATGTCCCATCAGGCCCGGTACAAAATCATCCGCGCTCATATTCGATTTTTTTAGAAAAGGCGTCAAATCCTCCAAGACTTCTGCATCCGCATATTGTTGCACGCTGGCGCGTTCCAGCATGGTAACGTCAGGCGCCGTATTTGCCGCAATGGATTGTTGAAGCTTGGTGGAGGTAGCGTCATAGCTGCCTTGAAAGGTGCCGACGACTTCGATATTCGGATGGGAGGCATTGAAACGATCGATCATCGCCTGCATATATTCGCCTGTTTTACCGCCCAGCGAGTGCCAGAACTGAATCGTTACCTTGCCTGCCGGAGCTGCAGGGGCTGGGGTCGTGCTGGTTGCCGCGTTCGAAGGTGCTTTCGTGCCTTCGGCGGTTTTGGTATCGTTGTTGGACGCGTTGGACGAGCAGCCTGCAACCAAGCCTGCCATCATGATGCCCGCCAGAGTCATACTCCCGAATTTCGTTTTCATGTAATTAAAACCTCCGTTAGTTTTTTGTTTTTTTCATTTAATCCCGGAATAAACAAACGCCCTGACAATGTACTTGGAGCAAAACGTATAAACAACCAGAATCGGGATGACCAGGACGACATTGGCGGCCATCAAAATCTCCCAGTGCGCGATCCCCTCGGTATCCTTCAATCTGGAAATCCCAACCGGAAGCGGTCGAACGTTATTCGAGTCCGTCATGACAAGCGGCCAGAAATAATCGTTCCAGTGGGCGACAAAGCTGAACAGCACGATCGTTGCGATGGCCGGCAATGCCATGGGCACCATAATGCTCCAAATGATTCGCCACTCGCTCGCGTTATCCATCCGGGCAGCTTCGACAATTTCATCCGGCGTCATCATGAAATATTGGCGCAGCAGGAAGATGCCGAATGCGCTGGACATAAACGGAATGATTTGCGGCAGCAGCGTCTTGATCAGACCCCATTTGGCCAGCATCAGATAGACCGGAATAAATGTAACTTGACCGGGGATCATGAAGGCCAGCAAAATCATGCCGAACAATACCGATTTCCCCTTAAACTTATACCTAGCGAATGCATAGGCCGCAGGAATCATAACCGCAAGCTGAAGCACGATCACAGAAAGCGTAACGATGATGGAGTTGCGGGTATACATGGCGAACGGTCCGGCGGACATGGAATTAACGAAGTTGATCCACTGCGGCACCGCCGGAATCAGAATCGGTGGGAACTTCATCGTTTCTTGATACGTCTGAAGTGACGTGGACAGCATCCAAAGAAACGGGAAAATAAATATCAGAACAAGTAGCATTTTTAATATAAGGTTGACGGTCTTCATCACTACAATCGGAATCCTCCTTATTCGATCCGCGGCATTGACTTAGGAATAATGGACTTTCTTGGACAGCACCCGGAAGTATACGACAGTCAATATCGCAATGGCCGCCATCAAAATCACACCTGTAGCTGAAGCATAGCCCATATTCGTAGACCGGTACTCATAAATAAAGTAGACGAGCGTATTCGTCGCTTTGTTGGGGCCGCCTCCGGTCATGATCTGCACGGTATCGAACACCTTGAAGGAGCCGATGGTCATGATGATCAGGATAAAAAACAGCTGCGGCGAGATCAGAGGGATCGTGATATTGAACAACATCCTGAACTTGCTGGCATTATCGATCATCGCCGACTCATAAATGTCCCTTGGAATCCCTCTGATCGCTGCGACCAGAATCAAGGTGTAATAGCCGACGGCGTGCCAAACCGAAACCAGAATGATGGAGAACAGTGCCGTTTTGGAGCTCTGCACCCATTGGGAGGGCGGCAGGCCGATGGCTTTTAGCAAATAGTTCAGGTAGCCGACGTCCGGATTCATCATCCACAGCCAGACCATGGCAATCGAAACGATGGAGACGATATGCGGCGTAAACAATCCGGCCTGCACAAACTGGTTCACCTTGCTGGTGCCACTGAGCCATACCGCTAATACCAACGAAATCACTACCGTCAGCACAACAACTCCTGCCGTGTATAAACAAGTGTTCAAGATGGATTTGTAAAAATCAGGCCGAGCAAAAATCTGGGCGTAATTGTCGAGCCCTACGAATTTACTTTTGGCTTTATTGAGCAGGTTGTACTTAAAGAAGCTCAAATACACCAAGTAGATAATAGGATAAATTACGAACGTGATGATGCCGACCATGGCCGGTGTGACCATGACATAGGGGCGAAGCTTTCCCCAAAAACCGCTATTAACCAATTGATCTCCTCCGTCTCAGAATGAAAGTTTGCGCACAAATGCTCATATTCACTAAAAATGTATTGCATTTACCTACATAATCTTACTCTATCGAGCATATTCTTGTCATTAATTCGACGCAGATTAACAAAATCTTTACACCGCCGACAAGCTGCGCGCATTTACGCACATTATACTTGAAAGCGTATACATTTTCAATTCATTTGAAGGGAAGCGCTTACAGCTTCCATTCAAAATCTAACAGAACCTTTTGCCAGCTGCGATGCTCTGCTGCAAATTCCATGGCTTCAGCAAAATCTAAAGCGGAAGTGATCCGTTTCCTTTCGCTCGGAAGCAGCTTCCTTAACGTCTGTTGGCAATCCGGATTTTTCATTGCGTCGAGTACAGGATAAAAATCGGAAATGGAGCTCCGGCTGCTGCCTCTTAGCGTCAGCCCTTTTTCAAGAATATCCCTTGTGTTCGCCGGCACCCGCTCTTCCGTCACGCCCATTAGAATCAGATGACCGCCAGGCTTCAGAATATCGATTGCTTGATTAATAGCACTTTCGGAAAATCTTCCTCCCGTGCACTCCAAAGCTATGTCATAGGTCACTTCCGATGAAAAGTCATACTCCTGCACCAGAGCTCGGGTTGCAAAATCAAACTGCGCCAGTTTTTCCGGAATGGCTCCAAACACCAGCAGTCGGTCTTGATTGACGCCATAAACATAATGAAGCATAGCCGCCGCCAGGTAACCTACCGGTCCATCGCCGAATACCGCCACTCGCGCACTCTTTAGCTGATCTTCCACATGACTCAGCGCTTGATAGGAAACGGAGCATAACTCAGCCAGTACGGCGATCTCGTCAGGTACACCATCTGGGACAGGGATTGCACAAGAAGCAGGCACGACCAAGCGATTCTGAGCCACGCCATCCATACCGCTGCCAAGGAAGCGTCCATGGTGACAATAATTCATTCCTTCCCCTCTGCAAGCCGGACAGCAATACTCTGCGGCTGTACCCTGAAGCAAATAGCCTTGAATATTAGGCACAATGACCACACGCTGACCAGGCTTCAAATTCGCATCCTGACTCTGAACGATCCGGCCAATGCCTTCATGAATGAGCGCCATCGGCAGCTTTTTCTCCAATGCTTCCACTCGCCGTTGTCCGGTGTAATATCTCAAATCCGCATGACAAACACTGCCCAAGGACGGTTCAATGACAACCTCCCAATCGTGCACCTCATGCTCAATTACGGTTTCCACGACATCGCGTGGTTTGATGAGCCGATAAGCCCGGGAATGAATTCGGTTTGTTAGTGAATTAGCTGCATTCAAAACAATAGCCTCCATTTCAACTTGAACTCAAACGTTCATTTGTGCTCATTTATAATAAAATAATGTTCATTTGTTACAATTGGAGTATATCACCATAATTTGCATTCCGTCAACGATTTTGTTTAATAATGCGCAGTAAATGAACATATATTCAACATTAAACATATTATATGTGCTTATTAATGCTTTTTATATGTTGAAATCAGCTTGGCCTTGTGTGCTTTCTCCTCGACAAGGGAACTCGACTCTAAGAAAAAAGTGCTTCTCCCCATTGGGAAAAGCACCTTTCGCTTGATCGACTATGCGTGTAAGGCCAGGTCATGCAGTCTAGGCAAAGCAGGTTACTGTCTCAAACTCAAAGTACCTTTCTTAGAAACTCGCGCGTTCTTTCATTCTGAGGATTGGAAAACAGACTCTCCGGAGTGCCTTCTTCGACAATAACCCCGTGCTCCATAAAGAGGACGCGATCTCCCACTTCCCTCGCAAATCCCATCTCATGCGTGACCACCAGCATCGTCATTCCATCCTGAGCCAAGTCCTTCATGACCGACAACACTTCGCCAACCAATTCCGGATCAAGCGCTGAGGTCGGTTCGTCAAACAGCATGATCTTCGGATTCATGGCCAGTGCACGAGCGATAGCTGCGCGCTGCATTTGTCCTCCGGACAGCCGATTCGGATATACATCGGCTTTGTCACGAAGGCCCACCTTGTCCAGCAGGGTCAGTGCAATTTCGCGGGCCTCTTCATTAGACTTTTTCCTTACTTTCATCGGAGCCAGAATAATGTTTTCCATCACCGTCTTATGAGGGAACAGGTTGAAGCGTTGAAATACCATGCCCACCTCTTGTCTAATCCGGTTGATGTTGATTTGAGGATCGGCCAGGTTGTGTCCATCGATTATAATCTGCCCGCTGGTGACCTCTTCCAATAAATTCAGACAGCGAAGTAACGTGCTTTTTCCGGAGCCTGACGGCCCAATGATGCATACCACCTCTTGTTGTTCGATGAAACAATCGATTCCTCGCAGCACTTCCAGCCCGCCAAAATGCTTATACAAACCTTTTACTCGTATCATAGGCGCGCACCCAGCTTCCTCTCGATCCACCGCAAACAAAGCGTCAGCATCAGAGTCAACAGGAAGTAAAGTGCGGCCAAAAGGGTGTAGATTTCAAACGCGTTAAAGTCATTGGCTACAATTTCCTGACTGTTCCTGAGCAGCTCCCCTACAGCGATAACGGATAGCAAAGAGGTATCTTTCAAGCTGATAATAAACTGATTGCCTAACGGCGGGATCATGCGTTTCAATGCCTGAGGAAAAATGATATGAATAAACGTTTGAACCGCCGTCAACCCAAGCGACCGGCCCGCCTCTTGCTGCCCCTTCTCGATCGATTGGATCGATCCCCTCACGATCTCCGCGATGTAAGCGCCGGCGTTCACGGCAATCACAATAATGCCCGCAATATTTTCCGTGACTCTCCATCCGGCCCACTGCATCAGCAGCTGATTAAATCCGAAATAGAGCCAGACCGCCTGGACCAAAATGGGCGTGCCCCGGATGGCCTCGATATAAACCATGGCAATATAGTTAAGCACTTTAATGCTCGTTGTCCTAGCGATACCGGCCGCAAGGCCCAGGATATATCCGAAAAGAAGCCCGAAAACGGCGATGTAGATCGTGATTCGAAGCCCTTCCAGCATAAACGGGAGGGATGCAAAAGCCTTGCCCCAATTCAAATCTAAGCCACCGCCCAATGCAATCACCCCTTTAGCAGGCTACTTCGGCCCCCCCGAGAGGAGGCCGGCTTTACACATACAGCTTTACTTCTTAGGGTGCTTCTCTGGCTTCTGGCCGAACCATTTTTCGTAAATCGTGTCGTAGGTTCCGTTGCTCATCAATGCTTCCAAGGCCGGATTCACTTTCTGGACCAGCGCGCTCCCCTTCGGAAAAGCAATCCCATACTGCTGCCCTTCCAGCAGCTCTCCTACCGGCTTCACCTTTCCTTGGCCCGTCGTTCGGGCGAAATAAAGCACATTGGGCGAATCGAAAATGACGGCATCCACGCCTTTGTTGATCAATTCCATATAAGCCCCGTCGATGTTCGGAAAAGGCTTGACGACCTTGACATCCTTCAATGCCTTGGCATAATCGAAGCTGGTGGTTCCGGATTTGGTCGCCACCACCTTGCCTTGAAGATCCTTTACACCCGTAATGTCGGTGTTATCGGCACGAACCAGCACCAACAATCCTGCATCATAGTAAGGATCAGCGAAATCCACCTTTTCCTTACGCTCATCCTTAATGGTCATCCCGGCCAAAGCCACATCGATCGTTCCCGACTGCAGCGCAGGAATCAGCCCATTGAAGTCCATCGGCTTAAGCTCGTATGGCATGTTCAACTCCTTAGCCACCGCTGCCCACAAATCCATATCGAAGCCTTCATATTTGCCTGTATCTTTATTCAGAAATTCAAAAGGCACAAAGCTGGTGTCGGTTCCAACAACGAGCTTTTTACCTCCGCTTACAGGCCCCTTGCTGCATCCTGCCGCCGTCAAAACCAATAAAATGACTAGTGTGAGTGTCCCGAATTTTCTCCAATTTGTTGTCATTTTCATCACCTCTTTATTTACGTATACTTGGCACAGCTCCGAATTATAACAAGTATTTATAATTACTTCTTACCACCTCCAGAATAGTTACAAGATTTTATCAATTCAAAAACCAACAAAATCGCGGCCATCAAGTCACGATCCCATTATTAGTAGGGAAAATTCAGCCTTGGGATATTATAACCATTTCTTATAGGATATGAGAGGATCATGGAGCATTTTTCCATATCCTTGGTCTCACTCCCCGTCACGCCTGCTCAGCCCTTCTCAGCCCCAAATAAGCCCGGATACGACAATTCTCAATTCTGGCCGCTTACGCTATAGTTCTTGGAAAGCTGCTCTATCCCACTCTGAGGAGGCGATTCAAGTTATGGCACAACCGAAATATGTCACTAACGTTGACAAGCTGACGCAAATACCGGAAGACGAGCGAAGCAAGTTGAAGAACATCACCGAAAAATTTGTTTTCCGTGTGAACGATTATTATCTGGGATTAATTGATTGGGATGATCCGCACGATCCGATCCGCAAGCTAATCATTCCGAACAAGGGAGAGCTGGCCGAATATGGCCGATGGGACGCCTCTGACGAGGATACGAACTACGTCGTTCCCGGCTGCCAGCACAAATACAGTAGCACCGCCTTGCTGATCGTATCTGAAGTCTGCGGGGCATACTGCCGCTACTGCTTCCGTAAACGGCTGTTCCGAAACGATGTCAAAGAAGCAATGTCCGATGTGGAGCCGGGGTTAGACTATATCAGCAAGCATCCGGAAATCAATAACGTACTGCTTACCGGCGGCGACTCCCTTATTCTGGCTACCTCCAAGCTGCGCATGATCGTTGAGAAGCTGAGGAGTATCGACCATGTGAAAATCATTCGATTCGGCTCCAAGCTTCCGGTGTTTAATCCGATGCGCATTTATGAAGATGAGGAGCTATTGGAGCTGATCCGGCAGTATTCCACGCCAGACAAGCGGATTTATGTGATGGCTCATATCAACCATCCTCGGGAGATCACCGAAGAGGCCAAGCGCGGCTTTCAAGCGCTGCACGATGCCGGAGCGATCGTAGTTAATCAGACCCCGGTGCTCAAAGGAATCAACGATGATGCCAAGGTGCTTGCCGAGCTGCTGGATCGCTTATCCTGGGCCGGCGTGACGCCGTATTACTTCTTCGTTAACCGTCCGGTGGCCGGCAACCGTGATTTTGTTCTCACGCTGGAAGAGGTTTACCGTATTGTGGAGGAAGCGAAGGCCAGAACCTCCGGGCTAGGCAAGCGTGTTCGCTTGTCCATGAGCCATACCTCGGGCAAAATTGAAATTTTAGCGATCGACCATGGGAAGGCTTACCTCAAGTACCATCAATCCCGTGACAACGAATACGGCAAGTTCATGATCCTGGATTGTCCGAAGGAGGCCGCCTGGTTCGACGATCTCCCTGGAAATGAGCAGTATTGGCAGAAGCCGCAGAAGAAAACATCCGACGTTGTTTCCGTCAACGAATTGTCAGATATGCCGGGCTTGATCGTTAAATAAATCCACATGATGGAGGGATTCATATGACAATCACGCGGAATCTGCATGCCGAACTGGAAAAACGAGAGTCGATCAAGCTGAAGGTGAGAGAGCATCACATCGATTTTATCCGGCTGCAATTTACGGACCTCTTCGGGTTCGCCAAAAACATGACGATTCACACCGATGAGCTGGATAAAGCGCTCAATGGACAGCTGATGTTTGACGGTTCTTCCATTGACGGTTTTGCTAGTGTTGCGGAGTCGGATATGTATCTTCGCCCGGATTTGGATACCTTCCAGGTGTATTCCTGGAAGCCGAACGAAGCTGGCGTGGCACACGTCTATTGTGATATTTATGACGCGGACGGCCATCCGTTCGAGGGCTGCCCTCGCCATACGCTGAAAAGAGCGCTAAGAGAGGCGGAATTGCTGGGGTACCAATTGAATGTCGGCGTGGAAGGGGAATTCTTTTTATTCCATATGGATGACAAGGGTGAGCCTGTCTTTCGTATTCAGGATCATGCCGGATATTTCGCCCTCTCCCCCGACGACCGGGGCGAAGAAGCTCGCCAAGAAATAATTACCACCATGAAGAAGCTCGGTTATTCCATCGAGGCTTCCCATCATGAAGTCGCTTACGGGCAGCATGAAATTGATTTTAAGTACGATGAAGCTCTATCCTGCGCTGATAAATGGATGACCTTCAAACAGATCGTCAAAAGCATCGCCCACAAGCACGGGTTATATGCCTCGTTTATTCCGAAGCCCTTTGCCCGGCAAAATGGGAACGCGATGCATTGCAACCAGTCCTTGCAGGACCGGTACGGCCATAATGCCTTTTATGATCCGAATCAGCCATCCAAGCTGAGCACCATTACCAAACATTACATCGGCGGATTATTGAAGTACGCGAAGGAAATTGCCGCTATCGCTAACCCGACCGTGAATTCCTATAAAAGACTTTTGCCCGGCTATGAGGCGCCCACCAATATTGCTTGGTCCTGCAGCAACCGCTCCGCCTTGATCCGCATCCCCCACTCGCGCGGCCGAGGGACACGAATTGAACTCCGATGTCCCGATCCCACGGCGAACATCTATCATGTATTTGCTGTGATGCTGCGGGCCGGTCTGGAGGGAATTAAGCAGCAAATCGAGCCGCCCGCGGAAGTGATGGGGAATACATATCGGATGACTACCGAAGAGAAGGAACGGCTGCATATGGAAACCTATCCGAGAGATCTGCATACGGCTTTGCAGCATATGAAAGACAGTCCATTGGTAGAGCAGACGCTCGGCCCCCATGCCTATCAAACCTTCCTCGAGGCCAAGCAGCAGGAAGCCGATGAATACGCCGAAGCTGTGCACCGCTGGGAAATCGAGCGATACTTAAAGCGACATTAACAAGCAGGCTGCCGGTAACCCGGCAGCCTTTGCTATGCTCCAAATAATGCCAATACAAAGTTAAACCCACCTTCACACGAATGCTGCAACGAACGTTTTAAGCAAGCTATCTTAAAATTCAGTCAATTTGGAGGGAATATGAGGAAGAGAATCCTATCTTCTACCCTTGCAGCCATCTTGCTTTTTACGAATGTTAAGACAGCAAGCAGTGTAGAAGAAGTGCATTACACGACTACGCATGAAACGATATCGAGTGCTGCTCAAGAAGATGTGGTAACAACGCAATTTACTTTCCCGAGGACCGTTGCTGTAAAGACAGTAGAAGCAGAGCCCAAAGCTAAGCCTAAAATTACCTATGAAGAATATGGTACATTTTCGGTTACAGCCTACACCTCTGGATACGAGTCCACTCAAAAGAAAAAGGGCGATCCAGGGTATGGAAGAACAGCGAGCGGCACCCTGGCCAAGGAAGGTCGAACTGCTGCTTGCCCGCGTTCCATCCCTTTTGGAGTGGAAATTTATATCCCCGAATTAAATCATACCTATGTTTGTGAGGATCGGGGCGGAGCCATCAAAGCGGGTCATCTGGATCTTTATTTTGATAATCTGCAGGAGGCTAAGGATTTTGGAAGACAGCGATTGAGCATAAAAGCTAAGATTAATCATGATTTTTAAACACGCTTGAACCATCGCCTATCCAAATAGAAAGCAATCAGGCATGCTGCCAAACTAAGCAAAACAGGGACACCAAAAGCTTCAAAGGAGAACGGCTTGCCATCGAAGTGCAGAGTGGTCGCACGGTATTCCAAGCGCTTGGCGCCATATTGGGCGGTTAAGACGTCCTCTTGCTTGGCTAAATCCTCCAGCGGCGCATCGAAGATAAATCGGTCAGCCGAGCCGCTGTGAATGAACTCAGGAGTCACGCTGCTTCCTTTTTCGTTCCATTGTTTGATTTGTTCCGCGGCTAAAGACTTCGCCTCCACTCCCGGTACGAGCATCCGATCCAGCTTCGGCGCATTCGACATTGGATAACGAGTGACAAGGTTCAGATGATACTTCGTAACGATAGGCTGCTGAGCGTCTGAAATCGTGTATACCTTTGTTGTTCCGGAAGCGGCGTAGGTATCAAAAATCGTGGTAAGCGCGCCATCGTCCATTCCGTTGTATAACAATACGCCTGCGCTCTTTTTGTTCCATTGGAACGCTTGGTTCAACGTAAAGATCCATTCGGTTCGATCTATTTCATAAGGGTCCATCTTGGGATTCTTTACGAAAGGATAGGAAGGGTAATTCATCTCTTTCGCTATTTTCTCGGCCATAGGCTCGCCTAATTGCTGTGAGATCACATAGAGGACCGCATCGATGCCTGAAGTGAGAGCGGCCGAAGAGACGATATTACCGTCTGCGACATATCGCACATCCCGTCTCCAGTTGGTTTCAGGATACTTATCGATTTCATGATAGCCAAGACTTTTCCAGTCGGTCGTTGCTTCCTTCCCTTTTAATAACCCTGTGTCCGCCAAGTTCAACGCACCAGCGCAAATGCTTAACAGCTTCGTATCCGCATGCTTTTGAATCCATTCCCGGATCGGTTTATACTTGGCTTCGTCAACCATGGGCATGGCCGGGATCACAATCAAGTCGGGACTTTTTCCTAGTAACCGATCCAGCTCATCAAAAGAATAATGCGCATTGAGATCCAGCCCGCCGGAGAGTGTCTTCATGTTTTTGTCTGGGGCAACGGCATATACGTTATAAGACTCGGTCATGGCGAACATTTCATACGGAACTATAAAATCGAACACTTCGGTCGTCGGATTGGATAAAAGCACAGCCACGGTAGGTTTTTTCGGATTATACTCAGGTACGCTCACGTTGTGTAAGACAGGCAGCGGGGTTTGCCGAGTCGGAAGCCAATAAGCATGATTGGATCGAATATACCCAAATGCACCAACGCCTCCGAAAAGGATAACGAACGACATAACATAAACAATGACACGCAACAATAACTTCATACTAGCCTCTCCCTTAATCCATATTTTTACATTTGAACTTTCCCTTGAGTAAAGATACCCCCGCTCTGTGAACTCAATATGAACTAGCATGAATCGCAAAAATAATAGGCAAAAAAAATACCGCCCACGCGGGGCGATAGTTATTCCTTAATCAAGCCTATTGGTTCTTACGGGGTAAGGTGACCGTAAACGCTGTTCCTATACCAAGATTGCTAGACACCTGAATTTCTCCCTGATGCAGATCTATGATTTGCTTGACGATGGACAAACCTAGCCCATTTCCTTTGACAGAGCTGCTGCGGGCTTTATCCACTTTATGAAACGGCTCAAAAATATGGCTCCGTTCTTCTTCAGGAATTCCTATGCCACTGTCAGTGACCGTGATGATATGGTGATGAGCCTTCTCCATCGATTGGATGCGTATCGTTCCTTGAGGCGCAGTGAATTTGATCGCGTTGTGCAGCAAGTTTATCCACACCTGATCCAGCTGATCCTTGTCCGCATGAACGGTGATGGCTTCCAGGTCCACATCCATATGAATTTCTTTTTCGGCCCATAAAGGCTCTAATGTGATGACTACCTTCCGCAGCTGCTCGTCCAATCGGTATGCCGTTATTTTTAAAGGATGCTGCTCCTGCTGTAAATAAGATAGCTGCAGTAAATTTTGCCCTAAGCGGGACAACCGCTCGCTCTCCTCCTCGATAATCGTCAAATAACGCAGACGGCTCTCTTCGCTGAGCTTCTTGTGCTTTAACGCTTTCGTAAATCCTACAATGGAGGTTAAAGGCGATTGAATCTCATGTGAGACACTGGAAACAAAATCCTGCCGCATTTGATCCAGCTTCGCCAGCTCTTGGGCCATTTCATGATAGCTGACGCTTAATTGACCAATTTCATCCCTACGATGTAGAGGAAGGCTCGCAGAATCGAAGGTTCCTTTGGCCATCCGCTTTGTGGCTGCCGTCAACTGCACGATCGGATTGACGACATAGCGGGCGGCAATCAAGATCAGAAAGCTGCCAATAAACAAGATAAGAATATAGACCGCATGAACCCAAGGCATACTTGCCTGCTCTTGCTTAACCGTTTGCTGATCTAATGTGAGAAATAGAGCGTAGGAATCCCCCTTTACCACAAAAGGAACCCCAACCATGGGAAGCCCATTTGCATAGAGATTGCGTGCAATGCTGCCATCAAGCACCTTCTTGATCGTACTCTGTTCCACATGCATGGGCTCGTTTTCTTTAAGCAGGGGCTTACCGGCTGTATCGTAAAGCTGAATACTGTAAATCGAAAGGCCGGAGAAGCTTTGCACAAACGGTCCCACTTCCGCAGAGGGGTTCGACTGATAGGCTTCGATGATGTTTTTGCCATCTTTCAATAAAGCATCTTCTATAAACTGATTCTTCTGCCCTTGGAACATCCAGGTACTGACCATAAACGCGGCGAATAAGCTCAAGATCACAATACAGATAAAGACCAATACGACGCGGGTATACAGCGATTTAATCCTGAGCCACCTCCAAACGGTAGCCTAGCCCCCGGATCGTCACGATCCGAAAATCCGACTCGAGGTCAGCGAACCTCTCCCGAAGCCGCTTAATGTGAACATCCACGGTCCGATCATCGCCTTCATAGTCGAGCCCCCAGATCTGTTCAATCAAATGCTCCCTTGTAAATAACTGCCCGGGGTAACTGCCCAATTTGTACAGCAGCTCGAATTCTTTCATGGGAAGTGTCACGCTTGGTCCATGGCTGTAGCTCACCTGATACCGCTTACGGTCTAACGTAATGGTGCCTAGCCGGATTTCATTGGCTGTAGAGATGCGGTACCGCTTCAGCAAAGCCTTGACCCGAAGAACGAGCTCCACGGGGTCAAAGGGCTTCACCAAATAATCGTCCGTTCCCAGCTTAAACCCTTTGATCCGGTCCGTAGACTCCCCTTTCGCGGTAATCATCAAGATCGGCATCTCACCGAATTCGCGGAGATTCTCGCATAACGCCCAGCCATCCATTTTCGGCATCATAATATCCAGAATGACAAGATCAACGATCTGATTCTCCGCGTAGTGCAGCGCATCTTCGCCATTGGTTTTTTCGATGACCTCAAAGCCTTCATCCTCCAAATACAACCGGACCAGCTCACGGATATGAGCATCATCATCGACCAGCAATACCTTTGCCAAGTTTATTTCACTCCCTTGTTGCTCCGACTACCCTTAATATAAAATGTCTCTGTGAACATAATATGAACTGTAACCAAAATCCACCAGATTAGGTGGTAGCTTTTTGATGTTCATTTAGATAATAATCCAATGTTACTAAAACCTCCATAAAGCTTTCATTAAGTTCAATTAATATGGATTCGAACGAGGATTCGTTGTAATGAACTAAGGCGTGTTCAAGCCTCGCTAAGACCTTTACAAGTCTTTTCGCATCGGTATTAGAAGCTGCTCCCTTCAGTGTATGCGTCAAAAAGCGAGCTTGGTCCCTGTCCCCCCCGCTGGCCGCCTCCCGAATCTCCTCAATCGTAGCGAAATGGTTCGCTTTGAACTTTTGCATCAGCAGCATAACTAGAGCCTGGTTGTTGCCCAGCCGGGCCAGCGTCTCTTCCACCTGCAGCACTGGAAGGCTAACGCTCGGCTGAGCAGCGGCAGCCGTTTGCTGATACCCTTTCAGCATGGAGCCTTGAATGACGCGCTGCAGTACACTGAACAGCTCCACCGGTTCAAATGGCTTGGAAATATAGGCGTTCATGCCGACCTTCACCACCTGCTCCTTAACCCCTTTCATCGCATCGGCAGTCATGGCAATGATCGGCGTATCGATTCCGTTGCTCAGCTCGCGAATTCGGGTAGTCGCCTCGTACCCGTCCATCTCCGGCATTTGCAAATCCATGAGGATCGCGTCATATTTCATGCGTCTAACCTATTCGACGGCTTTCATCCCATTGTCCGCTATGTCAATCCGCATGCCCATATCCATCAGAATCGCTTTGGCCACTTCTTGATTGATTTCATTATCTTCAACTAATAAAATGCTGGCATGCCTGAGGCCGATAAATTTCTCCGTCTGGCTGATCGGATAATAGATGATCTTTTCAATCACGGTGGCTTGAACCATCTCCTGCATCTGGGGCTCATGATAAGCGCTGACCAGCACAAGCACTTGCGTGGGAGCGGAAAATTCAAGCTTGATTTTGGCCGCGAGCTGGAACGGATCCTCCAACCTGCAAGCTCCAATCGACAAGCACAAGATCGTAGCGCTGATTCGGATAACTGGATTCGAATACCTCGGCTTCGGTCGCCGCGACATTCACAATGAATCCAAACTGCTCCAGCTGATTTTTCAACACCATCTGCATTTCTGGATTGTTGAAATTCGCATCCTTCACACCGCCGCACACATAATTGAAACCGCTTCAATTTCATTTGTCGAAAAGAGTCCCGAGCTGCCTTAATAACAATCATGTTGAACATTAATGTATAATACTGATAAAGAAATAATATATAACTTCTAGTCTATAGGAGGATTACTTTTGGAAGCTCCTGATCGGAGCCTATCCGAGGAAGTACATTCGTGCTTTAGCGGTAGCTTTTCTTGAAATACTAGACTTCTTTAGCTTCGCTCAAAACTTATAAAGTCTAGTATTATAAGAAAACCGTCCTTGCGGACGGCCTCTGGCGATTGAATTCAGTTTGGCGAGTGGGAGGGCAGCAAGGTGGGCTTGGTTTGAACACAAGATTCAAAGGGCAACCGCTGACGCTTCTCCGCTCCACCTTCCCGCCGTTTCTGTTCAACTTTGGATTAAGGAGTTTTGTTCTCCATATTCTCTTCCTCTGTCTTTGCTGGATGCACACCTTTATAGAATTCCGGGTACATCTCTCCGCCACAGCTTTCACTGCCGAACTTGGGCGGTACACTTGGATCTCCACCATTCATTCGATCGAAGGTTTATACCCTTTATTAAGTCAAAAAGTTAGCTTTCCTGAGAAACGTAAGCGTTGCGCCCAGCTCCTAGACCGACAAGAAGCAAAAGCACGCTGACGATTACAAGAGTCATCAAGGATAACGACCAAGCATGCGTGACATCATGAAGAAATCCGAACAGAATCGGACCGGCTGCCGCCAGAAGATACCCGACCGACTGAGCCATCCCTGACAATTCCGCCGCTTGTCTGGAGTCCTTTGTTCGAAGTCCGAAGAAAGCGAGAGCCAAACTAATGCTTGACCCTACGGCGATTCCAATGCAAATCATCCATAACCATGTCAATTCCGTATTCTCCGTCAGCAAGCCAATATATCCGATAAGGTGGAAGAGAACGGTCATCGCGACAATACCTCTTTGGTTCTTATTCCGGGCAGCAATAATCGGAACGATAAAAGAAAACGGAAGACTAATGAACTGCATTCCAGCTAACATCCATCCGGCGGTAGCGATGCTCATTCCCCGCTCATGAAGCAGCTCCGGTAACCAATTGGCATTGATATAGAACAGAAAAGATTGCAGACCCATGAACAAAGTAACTTGCCAGGCCAGCTTCGAGCGCCAGACAGAGCTTCCTTTAGCTGGAATAGAGGCATAGGTGCGGCGACTCCGCAGCTGCGGCAGCCAACACAAAACCGCGAGTCCTGCTAACAATGCCCAGCACCCTAATGACCCTCTCCAACCTAATCCGGCTCCAACCGAGAGAGGTATGCTTATTCCGGAGGCCAGCGCTCCGAATATATTCATGGATGCTGAGAAGGCTCCAGTCATGGGGCCAACTTGGTCAGGAAAGTCCCTTTTAATTAAACTAGGCAGAAGCACATTCCCAACCGCAATTGCAATCCCGATGACCAAAGTCCCAACAAACAAAGCCGTAACGGAGGGTAACGATCGCAATAGGATGCCTGCCGTTAACAATACCAAGCTTGTCATCAAGGAAGATTCCATCCCTATCCGGTGCGCTATTTTGGGTGCAAGCGGAGAAAGGATGGCAAAAGCGAGCAGCGGCAAAGCACTAAGCAGGCCCGTAATTGTATTAGACAAATGGGTTTGGGAATGAATATATCCAACCAACGGACCCAGTCCAGTGATGGGTGCCCTAAGATTCGCTGCAATGAATAAAATCCCCAAAATCAGCCAAACTATACTGGCTCGGGAACGTACGGCTACTTTATTAACGTTATCAATAATCAAAGCGAATACCTCCTCCTGTCTTCCGTCGCTTAAACGTATAAGAAGCAACTTTGTTGGCATCGCCTGCATTCACTAGCGTGAAATAAACAACCCAAGAGGCCGAAATCCCAACAAGTTTTCTTTCCAGCGTATTTTTTTCCGTTTGGACCAATAGCCGACGATTAATAATATTCCTCCGGTCAACGTGCGCAATCCGGCGATTTCTTCATGTTGGCTACCATTCTCCTATTCTCTAATCTAATTATCCTAAGAATCAATCATACGCCCCTTCTTTTAAGTTATCAAATTACTTTTTTTAGTTATCCTTTTTTTGAATATATTGGTTAAAGCTTGTTTGAAAAATAGGCCATGAACTCTACTCGCGTAGATATTCATGACCTTCTCAGTGCATCTTTAATATGTTTTATTGTTTAGGACAGGAGCGCCCCGCCCTCAATCAGGATAACGGAGCCAGTGGTGAATCCGTTTTTCGCAAGGTAAACATAAGCTTCGGCAATATCTTCCGACTGCGCGATCCGTCCGACAGGCAATTGGCGCGCAATGGCGTTGAACATGGATTTCCGGTCTTCCTCAGGAATACCTGCGTAGACAGGCGTATCGACGATTCCGGGAGAAACCACATTGACCCGAATCGGGGCAAGATCCACCGTCAATCCCCGCATTAAACCCTCCAACGCCGAGTTGATCGCAGCCAGCGTGGATGCCCCCTTTGGAGGCCGTTTGCCGTAAACGCCGGAAGTCAAGGAGATGGAACCTTCTTGGTTCAAATAGGGGATAGCCGCTTTAACCGTGATATACTGGCCCCAGAACTTGCTGTCGAAAGCAGTTTGCGCCTGTTCAATCGGCAATTCGCGGAACTCACCCATCGCGCCTTCGCCCGCGGTGATCACCAAGTGATCAAACTTGCCAACCTTTTCGAAAAATTCCGCGGCTTTCTCTTCACTCCGAAAATCCAGCTCGTAAGCTTCAACATTCCCGCCGAGCGTTTGTTTGGCTTCCGAGAGCTTGGCAGCGGAACGGCTTGCGATAACTACCTTTGCCCCTTCAACCAGAAATGCTTTGGCAGTCGATAATCCAATACCTGATGTGCCTCCTACAACTATGACTCGCTTCTCTTTCAATGACAATCGGATCGCCTCCCTATTTTCCCATTAATGATAAGCCCGCTCATATTGCTTTGGAATGGTGGTATATTCACTTCTAAGCGATTTAGCGGCATGGATAGTCCAGTAAGGATCTCGAAGCATGCCACGGGCGATCGCCACTAAATCCGCTTCTTCGCTGCAGATAACGGATTGAGCAAGTGCCGGGTCCTCAAGCATGCCTACAGCTACGACGGGCACCCCAAGAGCCTCCCGAATTTTGCGCGCAAAAGGAACTTGATAACCTGGGTAGTTGCCAGGCTTTCTTTCCCCTACGGGTCCTTCTCCGCCAGAACTTACATGAAAGACATCTACACCTGCTGCATGGTAAGCTTTAGATAACTTAATGGCATGTTCCATACCATAACCCCCATCCGCGTACTCTACGGCAGTGATTCGGAAAAATAACGGCATATCCGCAGGCATTTCCTTTTTGACCGCCTGTATGACCTCTACCCCAAATTTGGTCAGGTCTTGTCCATACGCATCTTCGCGTTTGTTGGTAAAAGAGGATTGAAACTGATGAATTAAATATCCGTGCGCCCCGTGAAGCTCAATCATATCTACGCCTGCCTGAACAGCCCGGCGGGCTGCATCAGCGTAGAGCTGTACCATCTGATTTACCTCATCGACTGTAAGTGCGCGGGGCATCTTATAGCGGGATCCCGGATATGGTATAGCGGAAGGGGCCACTGGCTCTTTAGCATCTTCCGCTTTTCGGCCAGCATGAGCAATTTGAATCCCAATCTTGGCCCCGTGAGCATGAACCCCATCAATAATTCTGGCAAATGCCGGAATATGGTCATCGGACCAAATCCCTAAATCAAAGTCGGTTATTCGACCATCCGGCTCAACGTCCGTCATTTCCATGATGATCAAGGCTGCACCGCCAATTGCGCGGCTAAGGTAGTGAACGTAATGCCATTCGTTGGGTTTGCCATCCCTAGCGCTTACGGAATATTGGCACATGGGGGCCATGACTACCCGATTTTTCAATTGTAAACCTTTAATTTCATAAGGAGAAAATAAGTGATTGGTCAAGTCAGAACCTCCATTAATTGATTGTTTAGATAGGTCATATCATCAACTCTTCGCCTATCGGATATTCCCATAGTCCCAGTTTTCCCTTCACTGGAATATAGGGCTTCAGCTGACGGAAACCCGCTATTTCCCACGCAAAATAACCTGGACTGTAATCGCCTAACAGGAAGTCATCCCCCGTCACGACCTTCCCGCAATCCAGAATGGCTGACGTATGATTAGCGTCGATGACTTGATAACAATTCGTAAGCTCGCAAGTTGCAAGGATAACCCCCGTAGGGAGGTTTTGTTCCGTATAGCCATTCTTGGCGAGTAAAGAACGGATGGGTTCATATTTGCAGTCCTGCTTATCGACCTTCTGGCTTGCATGAATGGCCAACGGTCCACGATACCGGGTCTTCCAGGATCTTGTTTCATAGAGAGTCTCGCCTTGGACAAGCAGAGTCGCCCACGGTTGAATCATGGATAATACTTTCATTCCTCTACGCTCCATTACTGTTCATAATCAAGTACTATTCCCCAAACATTCTCCAGACTTTCCATCACCCGCATAAAAAAGACGCAATCCCTCCGGTCGCATTAGACCTTCGGCACTCTGAATTCCAACCAGAATCGGAACGACCGGTTCAGGTACACCTACGCTGCTCATTATGCTGGCATAAGTTTCGTTGCCCAACGCCCGCCAGTACGGCTGCAGCTGCCTGTGTATAATCGCGACGGGTCGCCCAGCCTACTTTGCCGGATCCCGCCGCGGTCGATACCTGCGAACGCTTTATCTAGCGTATCCGGCTGTTCAAAATCCCCAAGCCTTACATCAGCGCCGCGACCTCGAAGGCTCTCCGCTTTCTCCGGGTTGCGAACGCTGACGGCAAGATCCTTATCCGGTACGGATTCCAATAAAGTTTCTACTACAAGTGATCCCAATTTCCCTGTTGCGCCTGTCACCAAAATTTTCATCGTAATTCCTCCTATAGTATGAATCTAATAATCATTCGTTATAACTACTTCGGTTACAACTACGGCATAAGAAAAACCTGACGGCGTCAGGTCCTTTTCTGTTCATATGCCTATACACTCTATTGCTTGAATAATCGACTCCTTGTCGCGCTTACGAATCCAAAACGCTCTATTTGATCGTTTTAAAAAGGGAGCCCAACGACGGCTCCCCTTTGGCACTGCAGTTCATTCCTGCATGAATCGGATGCGGAACGTTTTCAGCTCGTACGGCTTAAAATAGGCTTCGAAGCCTCGATCGGTGTGCGCCATCACTTGCTCCTCACGCTCCATAAGATTAACTTCCTCCACCTTTGCCATGGGGAAATGAGAGGTGAAGCCCGCGCTCCCGCGCTGACCGGCGTATTCGTAGCAGCGCACGATCCACTCGTCGGAATCCTCCGCCTTTTTGATCGTATCCACAACCACATGCGTGCTGTCGCAAGCAAAGAAGCTTAACGAAGCGGGCAGAGAAGCCTTCGAATCGCTGCTTGTGGCAGGCATTGGCAGCTCCGATGCGGACGCCGGGCTGTTCAGCTTATGGGCCTCGATCGCCGTACCGGCTTTAAACCAGTCGCCGTCATGCGGCAGCAGCGAGTACGTAAAGATGTGCTCGCCAAGATCGGCCGTCGGATCGGGATTGACCGCCGACTTGATTAAGGTCAACCGCAGCACGTTGTCCCGCACGTCATGACCGTATTTGCAATCGTTAAGCAGGCTGACGCCGAACCCTCTCTCAGAGAGGTCCACCCAGCGGTGCGCACATGTTTCGAAGCGGGCAAAGTCCCAGCTGGTATTCCAATGTGTCGGGCGTTCCACATTGCCGAACTGGATCTCATAGGTGGCCTTCGTGGCGCGTACGTTGACCGGAAACGCCACCTTCAGCAGCTGCTGCCGCTCCTGCCAATGAACCCTGGTTACGAAGTCAATTCTCGGGTCATCCGGATAAAGCACCATGTCCTGGATCAGCTCGGATTGCTCATACGTCCAAGCAAAGCGGATGACGGTGCGGAGCTCACCTTGCTCGACCACCTCCACGGAGGTCAGGCTTGTTACGTGCCGTACCTTCTCATAATAGAAAAGATCGATGTCCCATGCATCATTAGCCAGCGGCTTATCTTCATGAATGTCAAACCGGTTGCCCTTCTCGCCAGATGCCAGCACCTCTCGATTCATCCGTTTGTCGAACAGCCGGGTCAGCTGCCCCTCATCGTTCCATTCGATATCATAGAACGGAGTATTCGCGGATCGGCTTGAAGCCGTGATCCCATTGCTCGACGGTCCGGGCTGATCTGCTGTCTCGGCGGTTGTTCTATATTGAATCGTTGTATACCCGAAGGCCGGAATACGGTTCACTTCAATCAGCAGGACGCTGCCTCGATCGGCATCTTCAGCCCTCTGCGTAGGCAGCATTCGTCCCTTTGCGTCATACCACACTTGACCAGCAAATCGATCCTCCCACGGAAGGCGGATTAGATCCTTCCGCTCCCACGGCAGCGTGTTCATGACGATCCAGCCAGGCGAAGTCCCGCCGCTGCTCACCAGCCGGGCCAGACCCTGCAAACTTCCCAGCTTCGCGCCAGACGCTAAGGCTTCCGCCTCCGCATACTCGATCCGGCTATCTGCATAGACCTCCGCAATCGAGGAGCCCGGTAAAATATCATGAAATTGGTTGCGGAGGACAATTTTCCAGCTGTCATAGAGCTGCGACCCAGGATAATGGGCAAAGCCCGCGAGCGAGCCGAAAAAGGTAGAGACCATTTCTGCATCGTGCAGCAGCTGCTCCATGCGCCGGTTCATTTTTTTGTTGTATGCCTGCGAGGTGTAGGTGCCGCGGTGAAGCTCCAGATACAGCTCGCCATCCCACTTATGAACATACCGGTCCGTATTCGTAACGGTCTCTTCCAATTGATTGAAGTACTCGTCAGCACGGCCAATCGTGACCTTGGGCAAGCCCGGCATCGTCTCCATTCGGCGTCTCATTTCCAGCATTGTCCGTGTCGGTCCGCCCCCTCCGTCTCCATAGCCGAAAGAAAGCAGCAGATGGCGGTTCAGCTCTTTATCCTGGTAATTGTCCCATACGCTCGTTACCGTTTCGGGCAGCACTAGGCCGTTATACGTATAAAACGTTGTGCCAGGCTCCGCATCCGGGGCGGTCGTCGTAATGTAGTGCGTCAAAATTTGGCTGCCGTCGATCCCCTGCCAATAGAACGTATCGTGCGGGAAGCGGTTGTACACATTCCAGCTGATCTTGGTGGTCATAAAATAGCGCAAGCCGGCCTTGAGCAAAATTTGCGGAAGCGCCCAGCTGTAGCCGAAGACGTCCGGGAGCCATAAATATTCGCATCGGGCTCCAAAGCGCTGCTCGAAATAACGCATTCCGTACAAGAGCTGGCGTACCAGCGATTCGCCGGACGGCACGTTGCAGTCCGATTCCAGCCACATGGCCCCGCCGGCTTCCCAGCGCCCTTCCCGGATGCGCTCAGCAATCTGGCTGTATAGCTCAGGATAATCCTTCTCCAGGTAGTCGTACAGCTGCGGCTGGGTCTGTAAAAATGTATATTCCGGAAACTGCTCCATAAACCGCAGAACAGTGGAGAACGAACGGGCCGATTTCTCCCTGGTGTGCTTCAACCGCCACAGCCAGGCCACATCGATGTGGGTATGTCCGATGCAGCGCACGGTCACTTCGCTGTTCTGGGGAATTATGGCCAGTTCCTGCTTCAATTTGGCGTTCGCTTCCTTGACGCTGGCATAAAAAGCAGCATTTCCGGGCACCCGCCAATCGATCAGCTGAAAAGCTAAGTCTAACGCCCTTAGCAGGCTTTTTTGCTCCCAGCTGTTTTCGCCGAGCACTTGAATCGTTTGCAATACCGCACTGGCCGTGTAGATCAGGTCGTCCGTCTCTTCTTCGAGCAGGGCTAGCGCGGATACCCGAAGCTGATGCTCGAGCTCGCTCTTATCGCCGGTCATTCCGTTAAGCCCGGTCCATACTTTAAACAGCAGCTCCACCGTTTGTCCGATCAGCCGCTCCGGCAGAAACACCTCCGGATGGTTGGTGCCGACGCCCTGGAACGGCTCTCCGTTAAGAAAAATTAGCGATTCGAAGCCCGAATTGTGCCCGGCACCGGTTTTGCCAAAATCAAACAGCCCGAGCGCCTTCTTCCCTTTCCACTCTGCAGGAATCGTAACCTCCGTCTTCAGCCAGGCGGTCAAATCCCAGCCGCTCCATCGCTCGCCCAGCGAGATGGTGCGCCACTCCGCGGTCTCAGGAGGCTTAGCCCCGACAGCCGCTTCCTGATCGATCCAAAATTGATAGCTGGGAATGGGCCGCAGGTCGATATAGCGATAGGGTTCCAATTCCGCAATGCGTTTCTCCAGTTTTTTCTCGGCTAAATGCATACTTTGGGAAAGCATGGAAATCCCTCGTTCCTCCGTTAATTTACAGCCGCTGTAAGAGGAAATTGCTTGGACAACTCCTTGGAAAGACGACGCAGCTGCTCGACCTCCAGCCGGTTCGTCGCTGTGAATTCCTCATGATTTCGCGAACGCGAGCGGTAATTTGAGGTGATGCCCTCCAGCATTTGATAATATTTCGCATTGACCGGATACAGCTGGCGCTCGATGAAGGCCGCCACACTGAGCGCATTCATTAAGCGGTCCGCTTCTTCCGGCTGCTGATCCCAGTGATGCAATAGCCACGCATACAGGTCCGGATGGAAATTCGCCATCACCCCACTGTAGCCGTCCACTCCCAGCTTCAAGGATTCCAGCAGCGTAGCTGTATTGGCATTGTAGAGCTTCAGTGGAGTTCCCTTGATGACGCTCAGCTTTTCTTTCAGCATCTCCACATCGCAGCACGTATCCTTCAAAAAGAAGAACCGGCCGGTATCTGCGCACCATTTTAATAAGGACGGTGACATGAGTCGTTTATATGGATAAGGACACTCATAGATTCCCAGCGCAAGATGGTCGGGCAATCGTTCCAGGAGCTTCTCCGCATTCGCCTTCCATACGTCGTCCGATTCATGCTGCTCTGCCAATCGATTCGAAATCAGAATGACCGCCTCAACACCCGTTTCCCCCATTAAAGTCAATTCCCGCGCCTGGTCCTCCAGCGAATCCGAAATATGCCCCGAGGCAATAACGGGAACTCTTCCCGCGGCCTTCTCCACGACAAAAGCGGCAAGCTTCACGCGCTCCTCCAAGCTCAAAAAGAACATTTCGCTGGACTGGCATACCGCAAACAAGCCGTCCACCTTGTTCTGGATAAACCAATCAATCATCCGCTCCAGCGCTGCAAAATCAATCTCTCCGGACTCCGTGTAAGGGGTTATCATCGTTGGCCATACGCCGTTAGGGTTATTAATTTCCATTCTGCATCGCTCCCGTTTTTCTAATTTTTCATTTCCAAAAAGTTGACTTCGATAATGGGCTCTTGCTCGTTAACCGGGATAAAAAATGTTTTAATCTCGCACCTGCCAAAGGCGCTTCGCCAGCTGCGGTTCAAAGCCGGAAGCTGCAGCTCGGTTTCCGCTTCTCTACCGTAAGTCTCATGACAGCGGAGGATCCATCCATCTCCATCCTCCGCCGGTTTAAAGGCGACCGCGATCACGTTGTCGGCTGAAATCGCAATGCCCTCTGCCCTCTGCGGTAAATCGCCTTCATGATACGTTTCCCACACCTGCTGCAGCGGTGTATTCCATTCGTAGGCCTTGCGTACGACGCCGCTATGCTGCCATGAACCGGCATGCGGCGTTAGCACATAGGTAAATTCCTGCACGCCTTGATCCATATATTCCACTTGTTCATCGCGTTCGCCGTAATGATCGGCGTAGATCGGACTGCGCACGACGGTCATTCGTAGCTCGTTGTCCAGAACATCGTAGCCGTATTTGGCATCGTTAATCAGCGCAAGGCCATACGTCGACGTCTCGGTTCCATCTGCGGTATTAGGCCTATCACCTGAACCTGATATGTCGACCCACATTTGTCCGGGCACCTCGTTGCCGTTAGTCGGCCGCTCGATAAAGCCGTAGGGAATCTCAAACACCGCGCGAGGCTGCTCGACTTGGACCGGAAAAGCAAGCTTCAGCATTCGGTGCCGCTCTCTCCAGTCCAGCCTGACCTTGACCTGCAGGTCGGAGCTGTCGTGCAGCAGGCTGATATCTTGACGCAGCTCGGAATCGCCATAGCGGCTAATGACCCTGATGGTCGCCCGCAGGGGCCCGGCTTCGAGCACCTTGCATTCGGCGCTGCCAAAGCGTCCCACCTCATCGCGATACTGCTTCAAGCCGTGTCCCCACGTATCGCTGTGACTCTCATCGATCACCATCGGCACGGCTCCATCGCCGGCCAATACTACTTTGCCGCCGTTAGACTTATCCACCAGACGCCGGATATAGCCGGTAGCCGGATCAAGCTCGACACGCAGCTTGTTGTTCTCCAGCACATGGCCCTCAGCCCTTGCCGCTCCTTGCGGCTGCTCCGTCTCGAAGGCTTGGTCGCGGTATACCCAATATACTTGATAGCCGAAGGCTGGGATTCGCCCCATGATTAACGTGTCCCATTTATCCGAGGTATTGGTCCGGGACGCCCTAACGGTTTGAAGCGGCAGCGGGCGGCCAGCCGAGTCGGTCACTCCGGCAACCTTCTTGTTGATCCCGATTGGCGCCTCCACCTCCCAGGATAACGGGTTAAAGACGACGAGCGGCGTACCGAGATCATCCTGCTCCCACAGCTGCCAGTCCTTTTCCTTGCTTAAGGACTGGACGCCCGGCTTCATCGTATGGATCGACCAGGACAGCTTTTGCAAAGCGGAATTGATGGCTTTGGCCCCAATGCTTAGCGATTCGCCGTAAAACTCCCGCACATCGTCGTAAGCTTCCTTGATGCTGCAGCCGCCCATAATATCGTGGAAATGATTGAACATGACGTTTTCCCAGGCCCGGTTCAGCGCTTCCGACGGATACGGCAGACCTAGCTTCAAATGGGCAAGCGAGGAAAACTTTTCCGCCGTGAGCAGGCGGTGCTCCGCCCGGCGGTTCGCCGCCTTCGATTCCGAGTGCGTGGAGTAACAGCCGACCGCATGCATCTGCATTTCATCCTTCACCACGGGGATATCCGGACCAAGCTGCATCATTTCCGCGAAATACTGGTTGGGCGAGCTGAGTCGGATGTCGTCCAGTCCAGAGCGCTGCCGGAGCTCATCAATCAGCTTGAGATTCTGGACGGTTGGTCCCCCTCCGTGATTGCCGACTCCATAGAACGACATGAAGGCATGGCCGCTGGCCATCGCTCTCTCCCTGTGCCGGAGGATCTTATCCTCCATGCCGTTGCTCGCCCAGTTCCCATAGCTGTCGGCCAGTCGGAACGCCATCACCCGGCTGCCGTCCTCCGATTCCCACCAGAACAAGTCGTGCGGCAGCGTCTTCTCGTGCGCTTCGGGACGCATGAAGACGTAGGAGTCCATCCCGCTTTGCCTTAGCAGCTGAGGCAGCATCCCGTGGTGGCCGAACGAGTCCACATTGTAGCCGACCCTCGCCGTTACGCCCAATTTGTCCTTCAAATAGCGCTGCCCGTATAAGCTGTGTCTTGCAAACGATTCGCCCGAGGGCAAATTGCAGTCCGGCTGAATCCACCAGCCGCCGGTAACCACCCAGCGTCCTTCGGCAACGCGCTGCTTAATTTCGGCGAACATTTCGGGAGCATTTTCCTCCACCCACTTGTAATAAGCAGCACAGGCGCTTGTGAACACAAAATCAGGGAATTCGCTGAGCCGATCCAACGCCGAACGAAAGGTCGCTTTGATCTCCGCGTAGCCTTCCTGCCAGCGCCACAGCCACACCGGGTCCAAATGCGCGTTTCCGATTAAATGCAGCTTTGTATCACCAATCATAGTCATTGCTGAACCCTCCAATCGCCATAAGAATAGTACACTTTACCCTTTGACCGAGCCGAGCATCGCTCCTTGTACAAAATATTTCTGCACAAAGGGGTATATGACGAGCACGGGCAGAATGGCGACAAATACGCACGCATATTTAATATTTTCCGTCATGACCGCCAGTCCCGCCTCGGCTGCACCTAGCTGCGCCGATTGGGTGGCCATGTCGCCCTGGATGACGATATTGCGCAAAATGATCTGCATCGGGTACAGCTTTTTTTCATTTAAATAGATGAGTGCGGGAAAGAAGCTGTTCCAATGGGCGACCGCGTAAAACAGAAACATCGTAGCCATGACCGGTAAAGACAGCGGCAGTACGATTTTCAGGAAAATTTTGAATTCTCCCGCCCCGTCGACGATCGCGGACTCATGCAGCGCCTCCGGAATTTCTTCGAAAAAGGTTCGCATCAGAATCATATTGAACACATTGATTGCAGTCGGAATCAGAATCGCCCAGATCGTGTTGACCATCCCCAGCGCATGCACCACCATGTAGCGCGGAATCAGACCGCCATCGAAGAACATGGTGAACACGACGAACAGAGCCAACGCCGAGCGGCCGTACATATGCTTGTGCGACAGCGGATAAGCGCAAAGCGCCGTCATCACCAAATTGACGAGCACACCGGCAGCCGTATAAAAAATCGTGTTACCATAAGAGCGCATAATGGACGGATCGTTAAAAATGACTTGGTAGGCTTTCAGATTGATTTCTATTGGCCGCCAAAATACTTCACCGCTGCTGACCGATTCCCCGGAGCTAATCGAGATGATGCCCATATAATAAAGCGGGTACAGGGTAACAAAGATCATAAACAGCATAAAAGCGATGTTGATCGTATCGAAAACGCCAAAGCTGCGACTTCGCATCATGTGATGTGATCCCCTCCCACTAAAACAATCTGGAGCCATTGATTTTTTTGGACACTTCATTCGCGGATACGACAAGCACAAACGCAAGCACCGATTGGAAAATGCCTACCGCCGAAGCAAAGCTAAAGTCACTGTCAATCAGCCCTCGGCGATAGACGAAGGTTTGAATGACATCCGCGGTCTCATACGTAGGACCACTGTACATCAATAAAATTTTCTCGAAGCCGACCGACAGCATTTTACCCAAAGTCAGGAGCAGCATAATGGTAACGACGGTAGAAATGCCCGGCAATGTAATGTGAAGCAATTTACGCCAGCGATTGGCCCCATCCACGGTAGCCGCCTCATACAGCTGCGGATCGATGCCGGTGAGCGCCGCCAAATAAATGATCGAATTCCAACCGATCCCCTGCCAAATTTCGGAGCCGACATAAATGCCCCGGAACCAGTCCGGCAAGGACATGAACGTCTTCGGCTCTCCGCCGAACAGTTTAATCACTTCGTTGATGAGTCCATCGACGGATAAAAAGTTAACCAGCATACCGACGACCACAACCGTGGATAAAAAGTGGGGCACATAGGTGACCGTTTGAATAAAGCTTTTAAAAAACTTGTGCCTAAGCTCATTAAGCAGCAAAGCGAAGATGAGGGACGAAGGAAAATAAAATAGGAGCGAATATACGTTCATTAGCACCGTGTTTTTTACCACCTGCCAAAAATACGGGTCCGTCAAAAACTGGCGAAAATACTTCGTGCCGGCCCAAGGGCTGTGAAAGAAGCCTTTGACGATCGAATAATTTTCAAACGCCATCAAATTACCGATCATCGGTGCGTAATGAAAGATGGCAAAATAGGCAAACGGCAATGCAAACATAAGATACAGGGGCATGCTCTTACCGAGTTTCTTTTGTAGATCGGCGGCTGGTGTCATCTCTCCCACTCCCTTCTAAAAAATCGGGGGACAGGCTGCCCGGTAGGCCATGGCAGCGCGCATCCCCCTCATGGCTTTAGCTTCGAGCGTTACTTCACCCGTGCCAAAGCATCGTTGTAGATTTTAACCAAATCGTCTGCGCCCTTGGTCTTCAGCTGTTTGACGAAGTTGTCCCAGTCGTTCAGCGCACCTTCGGTAATGATGAATTTATCCATATTTTGCGTCAGGTAAGCATCCAGCTGCGTACGGATTTGCTTCAGCTTTTCCCGCTCATCCTTGGTAAACGGAGGGTCGTTGACGAATTGGACGTTCTCCCCTGCGTTCAGACCTTTTTCGGCTTTCGTGTTCCACTCAATCGCTTCCTTGGTCATCCACGGCAGGTTTACATGGTCGTCGCTAGCCAGCGCCAGACCGAGGTAGCCGGTGCCATATTCGGATTGCAGCGCATACACAGGGCTTGGCTGCTTGTCTTTATACTTGTTCACAATCGCATCCGTCAGCTTGTAATTTCCGTTATCCCCTGTGAAGTCATCGCCCTTCAAACCGAAGTTAGTTAGTTCGATCCCTTCCGGCGAGTAAAGCCAATCCATGAATTGAGCCACCTGCTCCGGATTTTTGACCTTGGCGTTGATGACGTATGATTCCGATAAATGACCCAGCGCGTAAATCAGATTGCGCTTCGCTCCGCTCGGGGAAGCAATCGTATCCAGCAGATCGAATTTCGCATTGGGATCCTTTTTCTGCAGGTTCAGATTAAACGTATTCGCGAAGCCATTGTTGTCCTGGAAATAGAAGGACTTGCCTGCATTCAGCTTCTCCTGCCAAGTTTGCGAGGTGGCTGTAGCGTAATCCGGATCCAGAATTTTGTCCTTATACAGCTGGCGAAGCCAGGTGACGGCGGCCTTAAACTCCGGCATGGACGGGCCGAATTTGTACTGCTTCTCTTTGGGCTCATAGTACACCTTGGTGCCATTAAACGTGGTGTATCCGCTCCCAAAGCCGAAAGCGATCGGATTGAGCAGGTTTTCCGTTCCCGTTAGTCCATTGGCGGCGCGTGCGGCAAACGGATAGGAATCCGGATTCGCTTCCTTCATTTTCTTCAGCGCTTGATACAGCTCGTCATAATTCGTAGGCTTTTTCAATCCCAGTTTATCAAGCACATCCACGCGGATCATCGGAAGCTGGCCGCCGACGCCCTGCCAGTTCGCCACCAGCGGTAAGCCGAATAGCTTGCCGTCAATTTTATTTTTGTTGATCTCCGGCTGTTGGGCGATGAACTTCTTTAAATTCGGCATTTTGTCCAAATAGGGGGTTAGATCCAAAAAGGTGCCTGAATCAGCGAAGTTCTGAATATCATCCTGTTTGACCAGCATGACATCCGGCAGCGTATTGGTGGCAATCAGCGTCTTTTTCTTATCGTCATAGTTGCTTTGCGGTACGCTTTGCAGATCGAGCTTGACATTCTTCCGTTTTAAAATTTCCTGTACGGCTTTCGAGTTGGCTACAATGGCTTGCGACGGGTGCTCATATCTCATCCATGTTAGTGCTAATGGCTGGGCCGGCGCAGTCGCAGCTGCTGCCCCTGTACTAGATGATCCTGCGCCAGGTGCAGGATTCGCTGCAGGTGGCGGCGTGCTGCCTCCGCAGCCGCTAAGCACACCGGTCAGCAAGAACATCGAGCCGCTTACGGCCATAATCCCCTTTTTTGCTTTCATTGTACAAATCCTCCTATACTTCTGAGATTGGATGGTGTTACACGAGGATCGTAGCATAGGATTTCCAGCCGCTGGAATATCCAAAATGGGCGATAAACGTGCCGTTTTTCCGCCTTTTCGCGCGTTGATTCATTTCTCCCCCATGATGCAAAATGTCGCTATGTATGAAGGAAAAAAGCAACCCCCACCGAGCCTGCCGCCGAAGCTTGAGGTGGTGGGGACGCCTTTAACGCGGTATGCTTCGCCGAGAGCTCAGCATAAAATTATTTGGATTGGTTTAAAATGCGGAACACAATTGCCGCAACTTCCGCCCGGGTCGCTTTTCCATTCGGATTCAGCATTTGGTCACTGCCCTCAACAATCCCGGCTTTGACAAGCGCCGCAACGCTGTCGACCGCGTAGCCGGCAATGTCGGACGCATCCTTGAAGACTTTTAAGTCATCGGCCGTGGCTCCCGCCGGCAGCTTGCCCTGCTGTTTCAGTGCTCTGGAAACCATCACCATTAAATCTTGTCTGCTGATCTCCTGGGACGGGTTAAACTTATTTCCATCCATACCGTTTACGATGCCGAGCGCCTTGGCTGCACCAAGCGTCTCGTAATAATAGTCGTCCTTCTTCACATCTTCAAAGTTGGAATCAAAGGCGGCTTTCAAATTCAAGGCTCGAACGAGCATCGTCATCATATCCGCTCTGGAAATGTTTTTCTCAGGCGAGAAGGTTTGCTCTGAGGTTCCTTGAATGATCCCTTTGCTTGCTAAAGCATTGATAGCGTTTTGAGCCCATGCATAATGCTCGCTGACATCCGAGAAAACGGGAGCTTTACCTTTACCCGATTCTGCTGCAGGCTTCTTCACAGGCTGAGCCGAATCGGCCGGTTGGCTGTCCGTAGACGGAGCTGGAGCCGCAGCAGATCCGCCACCGGAGCTGCTGCTGGAACTGCTGCTCGGAGGGTTGACCGCAATAGTGGCAGTCGCCGTGAAGTTTCCGTCGACGGTTGTTGCCGTAATCACCACGCTGCCAGGACTCACGGCCGTTACTAGACCGTTAACGACGGTGGCGATATGGCTGTCGCTCGTGCTCCAAATCAACGTATTATTGCTTGCGTTGCTTGGCGATACGGCAGCATTTAACGTGTAAGTCTGCCCTGTAACCAGCGTCAGACTGGAGGCATCAAGCTGCACCTTCGTTACAGCAACGGCAGCCGGATCATTGTACAGATAAATTTTCCAGTACGGCGCGAAAGCCGGAAGCATGTCAGACGTGATGCCCGCCGGAAGCTTGGACTCATCTACCGTGCCTACAAACTTATCGCTGAGATACGTGTTCAGCTTAAAATTGTTCCTAATGGACGTCATATCCCAATTGACCGGCAGGTCAACGGAAGGCAGCGTCGCATTGCTCGCACCTGGCTTATAGCTCAAATATGCCTTAATCTTGCTTGGTAACAACGCTTTGATCGCATCATCCGATGCTGTTGCGATATTGAACGCCGCAGGCACGGCTATTTCCCGGTCAATATTTTCATATTCACGTACCATATTCACGGAATCGCCTTGCTTGATCCAATCCTCCGTCAGCCTGGAAAACTCAATGTGCTTGTAGCTCGCCATCGACTGAGATGAAGCATTCAAATCCAATGGGGAATAGAAACGGCTAAAGCTGACCAGAATATCCCCATTCTTGGCTTCCGAAACGGCTGGGTAGTGATAGCTGCCTGCGCTGGCTCTTGTATCCAATACAAGATGCCTTCTGTATTTCCATGTTTTTCCTTCGTCATCAGAAAGAGCCACGGCTAAGGTGTTCCGGTTGTTTTCGGTATCCACATGCGCAAATACCCAATTGCCGTCTTTCAGCTGAAGCAAATCATGTCCTACACCAGGGTCTTGCAATTCAGCAACGTCTTTGGCAATGCTCCATGTCAGACCGCCGTCCTTAGACTCGGAGTACAGAACACGGTAAGGCCTTGGTCCATTGTCACGCATATAGGCAACAATCGTCCCGTCTTTTCTTTGCGCCATCGTCGGTTGAACGTTCGCAATCCCTACGAGCGGCTCGCTCATTTCCCAGCGGATGGAATTATCCGCCAAAGGCTTGGAAGGATCGTATTCCGTAAATGCCATGATACTGATTTCAAGCGTATCGGAATACAAAGGCAGCAGCATCCGCACTTTGCCTCCGCCCAGCTGAACCGTAAACGGCTTGTCCTTGGTTTGCCAGCCAAAACGGCGGGCATACGGATAGCCGGAACGAGCCTTAAAGATGGAATCCGCTACGGTAGGTGCGTAAATATATTGATTAGGATCACCGCCGCTCAATTGCATAGCCTGAGTATACAAAGCGTCAAATTCGGAGCCATGCGCCTTCACGCTGACTCCTGCTCCGCCTTGAGCAATCGGTGTAAAGGCATATTCCTTTTCTTGCAGAAGCTTGGCTTTGAGCGTATTGACAAAGCCTTCGCTGTTGAGCGGGGCTCGTGCCGGATTATTGAGATCCTGGCTGATGTAATCGTTGGGGCTCGCAGGATCCACTACATCCCCGATGTTTTTACCGATCTTGATGCCGATATTTTCGGAGAAGGTCCAGTTCGGAACATTGTTCCCGATCTTGTCGAACTCATAGCTCCCCTTTTCCGAATAGGCATATCTAGGCTGCGACGTAGACCAACGGCCAGCCAGTACCGGATACCAGAACAGCCAAAGCCGGTCGCCGGAGTCTACGTAGACGACCGGATTAATGTCCGCGATTTCCGGAGCATCGGTCACGACAAAAGGCGTTTTCCACGTTTTCCCGCCGTCGATCGATCTTGCGCCCATAATTCGAGTCGTTGTACCGTCTCTCTCACCGTTACCTTGAAACCATACGCACAGCAGCTCTCCGTTTGGCAGCTCCACAATGCTGGAGCCGTGCGTATGATCTCCGGTATCCCCGTTATCCTTCACCGGATCGAAAATACTGGTAACCTTATCCGAGACGTTGATGCTCCCTGAGCTTGCAGCATAGGCCGGGATGCTTGAGACTGTCATGGATAAACAAACGGCCAGCGTCAGCGCGAGCTTGTTTCTTTTCTTCATCTTCATTACCCCTTTGCGATCGCTTGTTTGTTATGGCGTGACCGTGATATAGCATTTGTAAATGGTTCCGTATTTTCGGCTTACAACTGTAATTTGAGCGGTACCAGCACCGACTGCGGTGACTGTGCCGTTGTTGTTAATAGAAGCAACCGATGACAAATCAGAGCTCCAGTGGAGATCGCCGTCCGCTTGAACACTTCCGCCAACAGTCAAGGTGAAGTTCATTTGTGTTGCAGCATTTTTGGCTAAAATAATCGTCGGCACATTATTGATGACCGGCACCGGCGTACTGGAGCCGTAAGTTGCTGTAACGACCGAATCGAACAACGTTTGAATTTCAGACGCCGCAACTTTGGCGAAGCCCATCCTCTTGTCGGTTCCATTGAAATTAATAAAGTGGGAATAGTTCATCAAAGCATTGCCGTAATGATCGACAATCACGGATGGATACTCATAGGTATCCTTCGACACGGTAAGATCGTTATTGCCCTCGATCATAATGGACTTCCAGGTTTGCCCTTCATCACTGGATTTAAGCAGACTGAACGTCAAGCGATGACCGCTTTGTACCGGATCCACTGGGACGCGCTTCGTTTCTTGATTCGTTGCCGCAAGCCAATCGCCATTCGGAAGCTTGGAAATCTCGAAGCCGCCGTCGTTTTTCAAATACGGATCCACCTTATCAATGCTCCACGTTTGGCCGCCATCCGAGGATTCGGAATAGGTGGTATGCCATGCAAGACGGCCATTTTTCCCATCCAATTTACCGCTGCGGAAGTAGGCACGAAGATTGCCGTTGTTCAATTGAATCAAGGAGCCTTGAATCGTACCTGCGCCAACAATGGGCTCGCTCATTTTCCATGTAGCCCCGTGATCGTCTGTGTACACACAAATCGAAAGCGCCAAAGAGTCGGAGTATAACGGCAGGATCAATCTGGACTTGCCATTATATTGGATTTCAATCGGTTTGTTTTTCGTTTGCCAGCCGAGTCTGCGGTACATCGGATTCCATGTATTGGAGTTGTTGTCTGCACCGGACGCGCGTTCAATCGAATTTTTAATGATCGGCGGCTCGTATTTCGAATAGCTGGAGCCGGATCCCACATAAATGCCGTTTTGCAGCGAATCGATAATCTCTTGTGTTCTTCCGTTGTACACATCATCGTACGGCTTGTTGGCCTGTAAGTAATCAATAAACTTCTCATATTTGCGTTTCATGGCAACAACAAAGCTGTCAGTGATATATCGTTTGTCAGACGGGTTAAACCATGAAGTGACTTCAACATATTGGGAAGGATCCAGATAAGTGTTAGCGGTTACACTCGATGGAGCCACGTATTTCACCTCAGCTCCTTTCACGCCGTATTTCCACACGCCGCCGGAGAAGGTGCCTTTTCCAGCCATGACATCTCCGTTCATATAAATCGGCTGAGGATAGTGCCACTTGGGATTTCCGCCGTCTCTAGCGGTGTACTCATAGTTGCCAAGGTCGGAATACATGTATTTAGGCTGAGCCGATACCCATTGGCCATTGTAAATAACGTTATAGAACAGCCACAGCCGGTATTGACTGTCTACAAAAAGCACCGGATTGTTATCTGGAAAATCCAATGTATCGTATACGGTGAACGGTGCGGTCCAAGTGCTGCCTCCATCCTTCGAGCGGGCTCCAACAAGCTTTGTGATGTTGCCGTCGCGTTCGCCATCCCCACTAAACCAAACGGCCAACAAAGTGCCGTCATGAAGCTCTACCATGGTCGAGCCATGATTGTGATTGACCTTATCGGAAGGTGAAATATCTTGCCTGACAATTCCGTTAACAACAGACTGTGCATCGGCCGCTACGGAGCCAAATAAACTCATGATTAGGAGCAGTGATAACGCAAGGCTGAAACGCTTAATTCGCTTAAGCTTTTTCAACATGCTGCACTTCCTTCCGTTTTTTTATTGATTAAGTTAATAGCCGCTACTTCGCCGCAGCCACTGCAAAAGACACATAACCCGAAGCGGTTGATCCTGCACCGGTATAAGCGGGGACCGGATCTTTTTCTGCGCCCCCGCTGCCCGTTCTCCTGCTTATTTATATAACGGCCCGAGCTGCGAGCAAGCCCGATAATCCGCCGCTTCCAGGTTCGCCGTACCATAGGCATGCCATACGCTTGGCCTGAAGATGCGATCCTCGGCCACGTTATGCATGCTGACCGGTATCCGCAGCATGGACGCCAATGTAATCAGCGCCGAGCCGATATGCCCGCAGCTAAGCGCACAATGATTGGAGCCCCACGCCTGCATTACGGAATACACGCTGCGGAATACGCCTTCTCCTGTCAAGCTGGGCACAAACCAAGTGGTAGGCCAGGTCGGATTCGTACGCTGATCCAGCACATCGTGAATGTCCTGCGGCAAATCCACGGTGTAGCCTTCGGCAAGCTGCAGCACAGGGCCCAATCCCGCGACGAGATTGATGCGGGCCATCGTCACCGGCATGCCTCCTGCCGTTTGATAATCGGTTGAGAACCCGCCGCCCCGGAAGAAGTCGACGGCAGGACACCAAGAGGTTGCCTTGAGACACGCCTCCACTTCATCCTGCGTAATTTCCCAGAACGGCTTCATGGCGGGCTTGCCGTCTTTGGATTGACGACCTGTACCATCAAGCGCAGCAGGACCCGAATTAATCAGATGAATGATGCCATCCTTCGCAAGCCCGCTCAGCTCCTTGCCTGTCACGCGCTCAACCGCATCCGTGCTCCAATAGGTACGCACATCAGCAAAAATTTGAGCCGAGTCGGTAAGAAGGTGGCCCAGCAGCATAGTTACTGCATTGAGCGTATCGTTTTCGGTGGACATGATGAATGGCTCCCTGCACCCGTTCCAATCAAAGGATGAGCTCAAGATGGCCTCCATAAAATCACCGTTAGGAAAATGGTCGGTCCACATCCGTTGACCTTGGAAGCCGGCGGCGATCGCATTATGGCCAAGCGCTTCTTCTCCGTAGCCCAGCTCGGCCAATTTCGGATTACCGACCATCAGGTCCCGTGCGATCAAGGTCATTTGAACGACCGTTTCCCAATCGCGTGCTTTTTGTTCTGCGGTCCGCTTCAAGTGCTCAGGATTCACATCGACGCCTTCCGTGCAATTTTCCTGGGTCCATTGCAGCGCTAATTCGAATTCCTCGCGATCATAAATGCCGCGCTCCATTCGTCTGACAAACTCGGTCATATCGACATATTCATTGCGCATGCCAAGATACTGCTGGAAAAACGGCTCGTCGGCGATACAGCCTGCAATCCCCATCGATACGGAGCCCAGCGACAAATAAGATTTGCCCTTGATGGCGGCCACGGCAAGACCCGCCTTGGCGAACTGGAGCAGCTTCTCCTGAACATCGGCGGGAATCGTGCCATCCCCCATATCCTGCACGTCGCGCCCGTAAATGCTGAAAACCGGAAGACCCTTTTGGTTATGTGCCGAATTGGCTGCCGCCAAATACACCGCACCCGGGCGCTCCGTTCCATTAAATCCCCAAATGGCTTTGGGAATATGGGTCGTGTCGATCGTTTCCAGCGGATAGCACCACGATGGGGTTACGGTAATGGATACCCCTACGCCCTCACGTTCAAATTTCGCAGCGGCTTGCGCCGCTTCCACTACGCCGCCGATACACGTATCAGCTACAACGCATTCTACGGGAAGTCCGTTCGCATGCTTCAAGGTATGGCTTAAGAGCTCTGCAACGGCTTTCGCCATATTCATCGTCACGTCTTCCAGCGATTCCCGAATGCCGCCTCTTCGCCCGTCAATCGTCGGACGAATCCCAATCCTGGGCATATCGCCCACCAGTCGATGGCCAACTTTTAGTTCGCTCACTTCGTTGTCCTCCTCAACTTATGTCTTAGCTGCCTAGCTCCGCCGTCAAACGGCAAACATATGCAATTCATTCATCCGCAATCCGCTCATGAAACTCGTCAAAAGGCAGGATCGGCTGTCTCAGCGGCTTCATTCCTTACCTTCGGGATGTTCGGCTGCTGCTCTCCTTGATTTGCTTAAGTCGTTTCATCACGTCATTGCCCCCGCGCCCAAAATAATCATGCAATCGGCTGTACTCCTGATACAGCAAATCATAGGCAGCCACATGAGCTGGGATCGGCTTAAAGGTTTCATCCTTCACATGAGCCATCCGTTTCGCCGCTTCCACGATACTGTTGTAGCCACCACGTGCTGAACCTGCCGCTACCGCCCACTGCCGATTGACCGGCCTCATAGCCAAAATAGCCGGGAATGATGCCGTCTTCCACAACGCCGCAAATGCCTTCGACGTGCTTCTCGGATTCATCGAGCAGCAAGTGGCAAATGGAGGTTCCCATCGCCATGACAAGCTTGCCCGGCGTGACAACGCCGACTCCGGGGACGGCGGCATGGGCATCAATATTGCCGACGGCAACAGCAACTCCAGGCTTGAGACCCATGAGCCCGGCCATCTTGGCCGTTAGCTCTCCCGCCTTTGTACCGAGCGGCACGATGTCCCCGCGCAGTTTCGTCTTGGTTACATGCTCCAAACGAGGATCAAGAGACTTATAAAAATCTTCGCCCGGATAACCGTCTTCTTTGTGCCACAATGCTTTGTAGCCGGCTGTGCAGCTGTTTCGCAGCTTACTTCCGGTCATGGCGGAAACGACCCAATCGGCCGCTTCCACAAACCGGTCCGCCGCAGCGTACATTTCCGGCGCTTCATCTACAATCTGACAGATTTTCGCCAACATCCACTCGGACGAGATTTTACCGCCATACCGGGATAAAAAGGCTTGCCCCGTACGTTCAGCCAGCTCATTGATCCGATTAGCCTCCTCCTGAGCGGCGTGATGCTTCCAAAGCTTAACCCAGCTGTGTGGATGGGCCCTATGTGCCTCTTGAAAGCAAAGAGGCACATCCAGCTCATCTACAGGCAGCATCGTACAAGCGGTAAAATCAATCCCGATGCCTATGACATCCGCTGGATCGATTCCGGAGCACCGAATCACCTCGGGGACGGAACGCCGCAGAACCTCCAAGTAATCGTCCGGGTGCTGAAGCGCCCAATTCGGCTCCAGCCGCTCATCGGAGCCGGGCAGCGTTTCATCAATCACGCCGTGGGGATAAGGAGTTACATGAGCGGCCACCTCCTCCCCGGTTTGAATATTGACCAGCAGAGCCCTGCCCGACTCGGTTCCATAATCGACGCCAATGGCATATTTGGTTTCCATTGATCCAAGGTCTCTCTTTCTTGATGAGGGATGTTCTTCCTTATTGCTTGATGATCCATAGCTCGTTAATGTACGGGCCGACACCCGATTCTTCGTTGACCCAGACAATCTCCAGCCTGCCATCCGGGATTTGATCCGGGGTAATCGGATACTCATCCAGCAGCCCTCTGTACTTTACATCCGTATCATCGGCATACTTCCCATTCACCAGCATTCGAACCCGTCCGCCCCACAGCCCCATGACCTTAACCACATACGATGCATACGGGTCCAGATCGGTATAGGTCACCTTGATCGGAGCCGAGTAATATGAATTCAAATAGGTGACCCAGGCTAACGGCGGGCTGCTTAGACCCGGCAAAATGCGATCCAGCGTTTCTTTGATTAGCCTTGTATACGTGGAAGTCGAGGAGGTAGCCAACGCCTTTTGCAAAATAGCTGGATTATGCCGCAGCAGCGGTGTCTTCAAGTAGCCAGGATCATCGGCCCACGAATGGATGTGTTCAACTCGGGATATGGAGTGATTCAGCGCAAAATTATCGTAAATGCCTCCGATGCCCGGGTTGGTGCGATGAATAATCTTGTCATTCAACGCGTTTAAGCGCTCTTGCTCCGTAGGCAGCTGTCTGATGATGGCAAAAGCATCTTTAAGAAACGCCATATCATTCAGCGGCAGATCAATGCCATCCATGAACGCTCCGCGGATGACGCCGATGGCTTTATGCCTTTCAACGGTAAGCTGCGCTCCAATATGCTCGAACAGACGGTCGGCCAGATCATCACACTTCAGCTTATATTCCGCGCAAACCGGCTCGGTCTCTTTCTTATCCAGCATTTCCTCCGCGAGCTCCATCGCTTGAAGTGTGCCTAGTGATGGCGCTTGAGCCAGAATATCTCTGGCCTTAGACTCCAGCTCGGCCTCATGGATCCATCGTCTCTGAATATAAGCATCATAGTAGGCTCTCAGTAAGCCCTGCTCGAACCTGTAATTATTCTGAACCTTCTCGTCGGCAATTGCTTCCATGGCCTTCCATTGCTGCAGAGTGACCGGAATTTGGTGACTTGTCGCTATCGGCCCGTCGAAATTACGCTCCAACGCAAGCAGACCTTGGCTAACCCCAGCTTCAAACTGCGGACCGATAAACAATCGGGCAAACTCTTTTAACGTATCGAGCACAGGCGTCTCCGGGTTCCAGTCCTGGCCGCTCCATACAAATTTGTTTACGTCGTCGTTAATCCCCTCGGAATAGCTTAACGAGCCGACAATGCCATCGTCCTTCGTCGAGTTATGGATATGCTTTTGTGCCACGGGTCTAGGGTTAATGCATTCTCTGGAGAGAGTCATGGCAAACGCCGTATCCCAGTTCGGTACTGGGTATTGGCAGCTTAGGCTGTGAGTAATGTCAGGATAGCTCCGGATGGCGATACGTTCTGGCACAAGCTGTCTTAGCTCCGGCAAGGAGTGCTTTTCCCAAGGGCCAAACACCACCCCGGAGAGCCATTCCGGTTCTTTGCGCACATTCTCGAAAAACACGTTTAACCATTCATCAGTCGGATTGAACGCCTGCGGCGACACCCACAATTGGGCATGGGGATGATGCTTATGCAGCACCTCCGCTTGCATCGCCATAAAATCGAATAAGTCCTGCGCTCCTAAGGCACCCGGATCCCCGCCGGGTACAAAGACGTGATCCACTCGCTTCATCGATCCGAAAATTTCGTCGCGCTCATCCAATTGCAGCTTCAGATAGTCGGGCTTCATAAACTCCTCGTCGTTGCCGGAGGCCGGATACCAATTGTCCTCGGAGCCCATATTCGGATACCAGATCCAGACATCCAAGTCCATCGAGTCGCAGACTTCCGATACATGCTGCATCATAAACAAAGGGTCATAGATCATCAGCGGGCCGGTGCGATCGTCATCCGTGATCGGTGGCATAATCTCAATGCTGTTAGCTCCAAACAAGGCCAGCTCCCGGATGTACTGGGAATAAATTTCGGGTGTCCATGCGTCATAAGCATTGGTTTTCGGTCTGTATCCCAGCTGATGTCCCCGCAAAGGGAAATGCGGCGTTTCGCAAAGGCTGATGGAGGAAGGGGCCTGCAGGTGGGATTCTGTCATGTACATGAGTCTCAGCAGCTTTCCCACACCATACAGAACACCCCGGTCATCGGCCCCCTCCACCGTAATCGTGAAGCGTTCCCGGCTCTCCGTGGAGATGCGGAATCCTTCCGGTCCGGGCGCGTTCTGACCTTGCTCCGTTAAATAGTGAACGGCAATCACCGGCCGAGTATCCGCAGGAGGCGTGTCCAGCACGGGCAATCGAATTCCCGTCCGTTTTTCGATTTCCTCCACCAGAATGTTCACGGCCGTCCTTCCTCTGGCTGGCATTGATGCCGAGATGTAAATGCTTGCGCTGGATATATCGGTCACTTGTACCCCATTGCATACCTGTTGTTGGTTCATCTTTCCTCTCTCCTTTTCTGCTTTTGGCAATCGTACTACCCCATCGTACCGTTAAACGATGCACGCTGAATGTCAGCTAAACGCGGCGCTGCTTGTAAAGAAGTTCGATTGGCGGATGAATCTCCGGCTCTCATTAACCAAACCTCGGCTGCATAAGGGCCCACCCGGTCTGGAGCGGTACTCCAGGACAGCAGAAGCTTGCCGTCCCTAATGGCCTCGCGGGGAACGAAATACTCCTGCTGCAGGATAGGCACATTCACGCGCAAGCCCTCCGCAAGAACATGCCGATCATTGGCAATCAGCTGCATCGGGCCACTGCGAGCGGTCATAAATCCGCTGTAGCTTACCTTCAGGATGTAATCCGAATCGTTGTCCAGATGCTCGTACTTGAGCGTAAGCGGAGCTTTATAGAACGTAGTCAGCTGGGTCAGCCAGGCCAGCGGCACAGGGCCGACTTCCTTTTTTCGATTCTCGCGAAGATGAAGGAAATGCACGCAATAAGCGGTAAAGACCGTGTCTTCGAAAGCCGGATCCTCTTCCTTGCTCCGTCGCATGACCACGCGTTCCCAGCTAGAGGGGGAGCCTAGATTATCGTAATACCCGCCTGGCCCCGGGTCGGTTCTGCGAATCGCTTGACGGATCACGTCCAGTCGGCTGCGCTCGTCCGCCAAATGCCGGACCTCATGGCAATGGGCGAGCAGCCACTCGGCATTATTGAGCGGCTTGTCGATATCGTCCATGAAAGCCCCGCGATCCCAAGCGATTGCCTGATACGTTCCGACCGACGATTGGGCTCCGATCGAATGAAACAGACGCTCGGCCATATCATGGCAGGCTTGACGCAGCTGCGCAGCAATCGATTCCGATTCAGCACAAAGAATCGATTCCGCCTCCTCCACAGCGGCCAACGCTCCCAGCTCGGAAGCATTATTCAGTACTTCTACGGCCCGCAGCTCCAAGTCCGTTTCATACAGCAGGCGCCTCCGGATGTAGGCATCATAATAGGCGCGCAGCAAGCCCATCTGGAACCTGTAATTGTCCAGCACCGCAGACGGGGCCGCACCTTCGATGTCCCGCCACTGTCTGAGCGTGACCTCGACTCCGCTGTTGGCGATCAGCGGTCCGCTCCAATTGCGCTCAAGCGCCAGGATGCCCCCCGCCACCGCTTCCGTGTACTCGTCACCGATAAAAAAACGTGCATAGTCGCGCAGCGTCTGTGCAACGTCCGCGGTCGGGTCCCAATCTTGGGCCCCCCAAATGAACTTGTTGACGTCATCGTAGATGCCTTCGGAGTAGGTAAGGCTGCCGATTGTAAAGCCGCAAATTCGGTTATGAATTTGCTTCATGGCTACCGGCCGGGGATTGATGCTTTCGCGGCCATGCGTCATCGCGAATGCGAGGTCCCACTCTCGGATAGGAAACTGAGCTGCGAAGTTATGCGTGATGTCCGGGTAATTTCGAATCGCAACCGCATCATCGAGCAGCTCCCGCAATTCGTGCAGCGGCTTCCTGGCCCATGGACCGTGAGCTACACCCCCGAGCCATTCCGGCTTGCGGTTTACCCCTTCGATAAACCCGTTTACCCATTCATCCGTAGGCTGCGGATGCTGGGGGGAAAACCACAGCTTCGCGTGGGGATGATATTGGCGCAGGAGACCCGCAACCCGCTCCGTCCATTGGAAAAATTCATCCAACCGGATATGTCCCGGATCACCGCTGGGGATTAAAATGTGATCGATTCTGGGCAGCTTGCGGAAAATGTCTTCCCGTTCCGCCAATTCGGCTTCGATGGTTTCGGGATCACTATAGTCGGATGCCATGTTCGGATACCAGATCCATACATCCAGTCCATAGGAATCGATGATTTCAGACAGCCGGATCATCATATCGAGCGCCGGCACTTTCATATGAGGACTTGTCGGGTCATCATCCGTACGCGGCGGCAAAATTTCGATACTGTTGGAGCCGAAAATTGCCAGCTCGCGGATATACTGCTCGAATTGTTCGGCTGACCACGCATCGTAGGCGTTAGTCTTGGGGCGGTAGCCCAGCTGATGACCGCGCAGCTTCAGCGCAGGCGTACTGGAAATGCGCAGCTTCGCATGGAGCCGAATCCGGCCATTCGTCATTTGCAGCTTACGCAGCAAATGTCCCACGCCGAACAGTACACCGCGCGCATCGGCACCGACAACCCATACCACCGGCGGCTGGTCTGCCGGCGTCCCCACCACAATGCGGTAGCCTTCCGCTCCCGGTGAAGGCAGCTCATCCAGCAGCTCCTGGTGCGGCAGCCTGGATTTCATTAGTTCCTCAAGGGAGGCCTTGGTGCCGACAATGATGGTGGGAACCCGGACATCAGTGTTCACGCTGCGCTCGGTAGTCAGGACAACTCCGGTCCGTTTCGCGATTTCCTCAATGAGGACGGTAATGGCTTTAGTTTCGTGTGCCGATGCGCTTGTCGAGCAAACGACGACAGCGCATGTAAGATCAACCGTTTGCAAAGCGGATGCCATGCCTCAACACTCCTTACTGTTACGATCACTTTACCCTTGGATTACTGTTGAATGGGGACACTCCCCATCAGAGAGCGTTCGCTATCGTATCGCTGTTTCGGATAAGCCAGACCTCGGATACATTCAACCTTTTAAATCCGTTGATTCTCTGGAAGGTAAGCGTCAATGTACCGCTTTCCACCGCTTCCTTCGGAATCGGCGATTCAACCAAGGTGCACTGTCCTTCCTTCACGAGCACATTCGCATGAATGACGCTGCTGCCGTTCGCTGTCAAGGTGACCCGATAGTCTCTGGAATGTTCCCCTACGGTGTCTCCGGCGTAATTGACCTTCACGGTATACGAGGATGCAGGATCCAGATGCTCGTAGGTCAGCGTCAGCGGCGTGTCCGCAAGGGTATTGGCATGACGGACGGACGCAAGCGGCGGAAACACGCCTCCAGCTCTCGTCCGTTCGCTTTGCAGCAAATAAATGGCGGGGGCCATGCGTGGCGACTCGAGATACCCGGGATCGAGCTCCCGTCCCTTCCCTTTGGCAACCCGCTGCCAGCCCTGATAGGAGCCCAGATTATCGTAAAAGCCGCCCGGACCTGGATTGGTGCGGTGAATCAGCTGATGGATCGCTTCCAATTGCTCGGCTTCACTCTGCAGCTTCCTAATGGTGCCAAACTGCGAAGTTAGCCACATGGAATCGTTCAGCGGAAAATCGATAGCGTCCATGAACGCCCCACGACCCAAGGCAATCGCATGATGCCTCTCTACCGACAGCTGCTCGCCAATATTCTTAAACAGTTCGTCGGCCAGCTCCCAGCAGCGTTCGCGGTATGTCGCAGCCACGGGAGCAGAAGCGGCCTTCCGCAAGGCGGCCTCGGCTTGCTCGATCGCAGCTGCCGCCCCCAGTGCCGGAGCCTGCTTAAGCCAATCCATGGCCTGCTGCTCCAGCTCCGTTTCATAAATTAAACGCCTTCTAATATAGGTGTCATAGTATGCGCGCAGCAGCCCCATCTGAAAGCGGTAATTGTTAGCTACCTCTGGTGGTGCGGATTGCTCCATCAGCTGCCACTGCCTCAGCGTATTTTCTACCCCTTCGTTAGCGAGCAGCGGGCCTTCCCAATTCCGCTCCAGCGACATAAGCCCTTGAGCCACACCCTCCGCATAATCGTCGCCGATAAACAGCCGGGCAAATTCACGCAGCGTTTCTATGACCGGCGTCCGCGAATCCCAATCCTGGTCGCTCCAGACGAATTTATTAACATCGTCATTGATGCCCTCAGAATACGAAATGTTGCCGACCGCGTACGACTCCAGCAGGTTGTGGATATGCTTCTGTGCCAGCGGGCGCGGATTGATGCTTTCACGCCCCAGGGTTATGGCGTATGCAAGATCCCATTCCTGTACAGGATATTGGCAATGGAAATTATGCGTTATGTCCTCGTAGCGGCGGATCGGATATCGGTCCGGCACGATACGGCGCAGATCCGGCAGCGTAATATCCACGTGCGGCCCGAACACAACCCCGCCCAGCCACTCCGGCTCCAGCAGGACATGGGCGAGAAAGCCGTTCAGCCATTGCTTCGATTCGTGAGACATGACCTGCGGCGATAGCCACACCTTGGCCTGCGGGTGGTACTTCTGCAGCAGCCCCGCGACTTGCTCCGACCACTTAAACAGTAGGTCTGGATTCAGATCTCCCGGATCGCTCCCCGGAATGAACACCGCATCGATATGCGGTACCTTGCTGAAAATCTCTTCGCGTTCCGCCAGCTCCGCCTGAATCGTTGCGGGATCGGCATAATCGAGCGCCATATTCGGATACCAAACCCAGGTATCCAAACCGTACGAATGGATAATGCCGGATAAACGGATCATCATCTCCATCGGATCAACCTTCATCAGCGGGCCGTTCGGGTCGTCATCCGTGCGCGGAGGCATAATCTCAATGCCGTTGGCGCCGAACAAGGCCAGCTCGCGGATGTACTGCTCGAACTGCTCGACTGACCAAGCGTCGTATGCATTGGTTTTGGGCCGGTAGCCCAGCTGATGTCCTCTGCAGGATTGACGGGGAGTACTGGAGATGGACAAATTTGACTCTATCAAGATCGACTGACGCTTCATTCTCGCTTTTCTCAGAAATTTGCCGATACCGTAGAGCAGTCCTCTCTGATCCTCGCCAACAATTAATACAACCGACGTATCCTCTTGAAGCCCCAGAATCCGGTAGCCCTCTTTGCCTGGCGTGTCCAATTGCTGTAGAGCATGGTAGAACGGCAGCACTTGTTCGTTAAGCGAATCCTTCGTTCCGGCGACAATGACCGGTTTACTTCCCTCCGGCAGCTTATTGACCACCGGCAGCGTGATGCCCGTTCGTTTCTCCACTTCCTCGATCAGGACCCTAATCGCTTTCGCTTCGACTGCACTTGACCAACGGGGGATCAGTACATGAGCTTCCGATAGATCCCAAAGTGCACTGTGCTGAACTGCGGATTGCTGATTGCGCTTCATTTGGCGCCTCCATTTTCGTTTGTCACATCTAGGATTAAATATGAATTCGGTTTTGTCCGCTCTTGGCCGTATCCCCAAGCGCTTGCTTGATTTCACCCAGCTCGCGGTTCGTTTGCTCTACGAACGCCGTCATATCGGAAGCCTGGATAAACATATTCATCCCCAGCTTCCCCCACTCAATCTCTTGATCCACACCGAAGAAGTAATGGATCCCGGCGGTAACGCCAGCTGCCCGCGCCTTGCGAATAATCGTCTCGATGGCCTCCGCAAACAGCGGATGCCGATACTGCTCCGGAACCCCCAAGCTGCACGACAGATCGTGGGGTCCAATCAGCACACCATCCAGCCCCGGCACAGCCAAAATATCATCCAATGCGTCAAGCGCCGGTCGGCTCTCAATGTTAACAATCAAGATGTTGTCCCGGTTGAAGTCCTGCAAATATTCGCCCAGCAGCGGCTCCGGCGCTTCGACCCCTTCGATAATCCGCTGCAGCTTTTGCCCTTTAAGCGGACGCAGCTTTACCGCACCGCGCAGCGCTTGAACCTGCTCCACCGTTTCCACATAGGGTGCGACAATGCCCGCTGCTCCAGCATCCATGGCAATGCTAGCTTGATGCGGATCGGGGTAAGGAATTCGAACAATGGGGGCGATCCCAAGGGCACTGTAGGTACGGCACATCCACGACAGCTGATCGCGGTCCATGGACATGTGCTCCGTGTCCAAAAAAACAAAATCGAGGCCTAGCTTCTTTACCTCCGCGGGCCAGCGGGGAGATGTCGAGATGATCAACGTCCCATACACACGCGCTCCAGCCTTCATTTTTGTCAAAAGCTCCTGACTGTTCATAGCTCACCTCATCCAATTTTTGCTGTGAACACCGCTCTTCTCACGGGTTGGCTTAGTTGTATCACGCTAGGAGTCGTTAAGAAAACATCCAATCCTCGCCCCATGTATCATTTTGGCAACATCCTGAGGATGTATCACTGCTCCAACTCTCTGTATCAGATTTCCGCTTAGCTGGTTAGAGCTGCATTCTTCTTGCTTTTCTGAATTCATTAGGAGTAACGCCCTCATATTTTTTAAACAACCGGATGAAGGTCGTCCTGCTGTAGATGCCAACACGCTCCGATATATCACTGATGTTCATATTTGTTCCCCCGAGGATTTCCTTGGCTTTATTAATGCGAGTGACGCTGATGTAATCCGTAAGGTTGGTGCCTGTCTTCTCTTTAAACACCTTGGAAATGTATTTCGAAGAGACCCCCAAGTGATCCGCAATTTTCTCCAGATAGAGATCCTGATGATAATGGGTTTGAATATATTGAACGATCGTACCGACCAGCTGGTCGGATTTATTCAAAATGCTGCTTTTCTCTTCCGCCGGGTCTGCGTTCTCAGCGATCAGAAAATCCCTTTTTCGATCCGCGGCTTCCAGTGCGATCAGTGAATCGGCATACGATTTATGGATTCCGTCCAGACCGAAGTGAATGTTTCCGAGCGCGATATGAATGCTGCAGTACCTGGAATCATGCTGGAAGGCTCCAATGAGACCGCGCAGCGCTCGTTTCAAATCGTTCATGCCCTCGATATCAGCCGCATTGGCAAGACACACATAAACATTCTGCTTCGATTCCAGCACGTATACCGGTAAATATCTCCCTATTAAGCTTTCAATGATTTTTTTCATCTTGTTCATGATCATCAGCCGCTCAACATCTTGAATTTCATCATAAAAATCGGGCTTATAAGTGAAGTGTATGGTGCAGCAAATAAAGTACTCCTTCTTGAAGGACAGATCGTGACGTAGGATCTTGTTCAGCTCCTGATCACTTACCGGCTTGCTCCCCATCATGACATGCAGCAGCATATGGTCGATATATTCCAACGACATGCTGTCCAGCTTCTTTTTGTAAGAATTGTTTTTCTCAATGATCTGATGTATGCCTATTCCGATCCGATCCAGCTCCGTCTCCCTCTTTCGGTTCGGAGATAACCTTGAAGGCGCTTCCATGTTTTCGTTTAACACAACATCTTGAATTTTTTTAATTGGGTTATAGAGGTTAAAGGTGAAGATAAAGGACAAAATGCATCCGGCAATAATGAGGAGCAAACAAACGGTTAAAAACATCGTGAATAGATGCGTATTTTGTGCCGTAAATTCAGCCATCGGAGTGAGTGAATAATATTTCCACCCATACACTCCCGAAACGATATGGGTGACGAAGTAAGGGTTGCCCTGGATGGTTAATTCCCCGCTGTTTAGCTGTTCTTTCGTGAATAAGGGGGTTGCTGCTTCACTGCTGTCCTTTCCTCCAATGCTGCTCCAAATCAGATGGTCATTGTTATCCAGTATCAGAAAATGCGTCGAGGAAAATAGGGCATTTTTTTGAACCACGGTCGAGATGGTACCTACCGAGATCGTCATCACCAGCTCAGCTTGATGGCCGTTCACCGTTTTTGAAAACACAAAAGGAATCGCGTTTTTTTCAATCGATTGATTAAAGAAAACCTTGGACGGATGCAGCAGCTCCATGTAGGTATTTTGCTTGATTCTGCTCCTCCAGAAGGCGGCGTCATACTGTTCAAACCTATAAACGCCGTTTAAAAAGTACTCGAAATCTTCCACGCCGTCCTTCGTATATACTTTTTGGTCATCCACATAGACAAATAAGTTATCAATGATTTCTCCGACATCACCGGAGATCCGAGAAATCGTGCTGGGAATATTGGGCAGCTTTATTTTGTCGGTAATGCTGTACATATTATACGGAAGCAGGAGCGTCATGATGTTTTTATCGTAAAAAAAGCTTATACTGGACCGCTGGGCCGTTTGCAAATAAATATCGATGAAATCAGCGGAGGATTGTAAACTAGCTTGTATTTTATGTTTAAAGTCATCTTTCACCTTGTTATTGAAATTAATGTACAGAAACGAACCGGTAATGAGAATCGGCAAGAGAAGGGATAAAAAATACAGCAGGATCCTAAGAAACAACTTATTCTTTAGAGGCACATAAGCGCTCAGTTTAATCTTGTTCATCCCTATGGAGGCTCCTTCCTATTCAACCGCACTAATCAATAAAGGCATGGTTTATCCGATTGCCATGCACCTCCTTGTTCAAGCCTCGTTTGCTTGGCACAACTTTAGTATATGGGCGGGCTAAACCGATGAACATTACCAGATGGCCAAATCATGAACCGTTTTGGGACATCCGGGTCATGTTCCGTTTCTCCACCTTTGTTTCATATTTCCGCCACTTAGCCGTGAAGAGAACAAAAAAAAGGAGAACCATTATTTACAACGGCTCTCCTTCTGGAGCTCACTAATTCACATGGGCAGCGTCAAATTTTTATTTTGAATACCGCTTTCTTCACCGTCTGCACACCGCCCGCTGGGGTGAGACAAGGCATATGGGCATCATCGGAGTAAAAGATCGTAAAACAGCCTTCCTTCACATCCACAAAATCCCCATCGCCTGCCAGCACTTTGTAATCCTTCTCCTCCAAATGATCTTCCGTTGTCGTTAAATGGCCTGCATAGGCCACTCCCATTCGTTCTGTTCCTTGAAGCATAACTTGAATGTCAATATAACTGCGGTGTGCTTCCCAGAAGCCTTGATTGTGGTCTCTTGTCTCATAGCTTTGAAGCAGCAGAAAGAGCTCCGAGCCCTGAATTTCATATTTGCCCGGCGGCATCTCGGCTACCGGATGGCTGCTCAAATAATCGAAAGCAGCAGCGAACTTTTCATTTAACCCGGTATATAGACGGGCATTTTGGATATGATCATAAATCACGGGACAGCCTCCTCATTCCTGATTATTTCAAACGCGCGTTGGCATCATTGTAAATTTTCTCAATATCGAGCGCGCCTTTGCTAACGATCTGTTTGGCAAAATCATCATATTCATTAAGCGATCTGGTTCCCATGATGAACTTATCCATTTCCTGCTGAACCGCCGTATCTACCTGTGATTTCAGCTGTTTTAATTTATCCAATTCCTCCTTAGTAAACGGCGGATCCAGCGGTGCCCGGTAATACCCTTTGTCCTGCTCCATCAGCTTGCTCCATTTATCCAAATCACCGGGAGAAATGGCAACCTGCGGTCTTTCGTCAATGTAGGTGGCAAATGCCAGCAAGCCGGTTCCTAAAGCAGACTGCATGGCATGGTAAGGATCGTTTTTACCGGCATAAGCTTTAAGCACACTGTCCAGCACAACAGGATTTCCGTTTTCTACCTTGTAATGCTCTCCGGCTACCCCAAAATTGGTTACTTTAACGCCCTCGTCACTGTACATCCAATCCATAAATTTCATCACGCTCTTAGGATCCTTCACCTTGGAGCTGACGGCGTACAGGTTCCACCAATCTTTCGGATACTCGTAGTTTCTTACCTGGCCCTTGGCGTTTTTCATGAGCCGCATCTGCTCAAATTTGGCATTCGGTTCCTTGGCCTGCAGCGTCTGAGTAAACGCCAGTGCAAACGTGCTGTTGTCGTAGTAAAAAAGGGATTTGCCTGTGCTCAGCTTCTGCTGCCAGGTTTGTTGGGTATTCACTGCATAATCCGGGTCGAGCAGCTTCTCGCTGTACAGCTTATTTAGATAAGCGAGCACCGGCTTGAAATCTTCGGGATGCGCAGGGCCGTACACATATTTACCGCCGCTTACATCAGGATCGAAGTAGATCGTGTATCCCGACCCTAGTGCAAAAGCCATATATGGCAGGAAATTAGCAATGCCATTGCGGAACGTTAACGGATAAGAATCCGGATAAGCCTCCTTAAATTTTTTCAATACCTGATACAATTCGTCAAAGCTGGTTGGCGCCTGCAAATTCAGCTTTTTCATGATATCGTCCCGGATCAGCGGTACCTGCCCATAACGGAGCTTCCAGCTGGCCATCACAGGGAGGCCGTATAACTTCCCGTCCACCATCACTTTTTTAATTTCAGGGTTTTGATCCAGCACCTTTTTAAAGTTAGGCATGACGTCCAGATAGTCCGTTACAGCCAGAAACATTCCGGCCTTTGCCATTGGTGCGGCATCCAGCAAATTGCCCTTGCCAATTCTGGTCACGTCCAGAACATTGTTGGTTGCCATCATGGTTTGGAGCTTATCCGTGTAATTCGCATCCGGAATGCCTTGCAGGTCAAGCTTCACATTGGTCTTTTTGAAGATTTCCTGCACGGCAGGTGAATCCTGTACTAGAGGCTGAACAGCCGGGTCCGGCATCATGATTTTTAACGTCAACGGTTCTGACAGCAGTTTACCGTCTGTTTTTTTATCACTGGCATTTGGCTGGCTCTGGCTCTGGCCGTCTGCTTTTTTGCCATCCGACGAGGCGGGCTGCTGCGCATTGCACCCCAATAAAGCTGCGGAGGTCAAAGCCAAGCTGGAAACCAAAGTAATCGCCATCTTTTTCTTATTTGCCATATTCTTCGCTCCTCTAGTTTAGATGTTGAAGCAATAGACTATCCTTTTAAAGCCCCTACCATGACCCCTTTAACAAAATATTTCTGAATAAAAGGATAGATGGCCAGAATCGGTAAGATCGTAATAATAATGACCGCATACTTAATATTTTCCGCACTAACCATCACACCTTCAGCGCCACTTATCGCCATATTCTGGTTGCCCATCTGACCGGCTACCACGATGTTGCGCATGATGATCTGCACAGGAAACAGCTTCTTGTCCGTTAAATAAATCATGGATGGGAAAAAGCTGTTCCAATGCCACACCGCATAAAACATCGTCATCGTCGCCAAGACGGGAACGGAAAGAGGAAGAACAATGCGAATAAAAATTTTTAGGTCGTTGGCACCGTCTATGAAAGCCGTTTCAATTAATTCATTCGGAATATTGGAAAAGAACGTCCGCATCATGATCATGTACCATACATTAATGGCTGGAGGCAGCAGGATGGCCCAGATGGAATCCAGCAAGCTCAAATTATTCACGACCAGATAGTTAGGGATCATCCCGCCATGGAAAAACATCGTTAAGATAACCAGAAACGTAAACACGGCCTTCCCTTGCAGGTTGTTTCTGGATAACGGATACGCACATAACGCCGTCATTGCCAGATTGATTAGCGTTCCAAGCGAGGTGTACATAATGGTATTGCCATAGGAACGAAGAATCGCCGGGTCTTTCAAAATCGTTTTATAGGCCTCCCAATTGAACCCAGCCGGAAAAAACTTCACGTCCCCCCGCGTCACATAGATCCCGTCGCTTACTGAGATGACAGCCATGTAGTAAATAGGATATAAAGTGACAAACACGAGAATCAGCATAAGTGCAGCATTAAATCCGTCAAAGAGCCAAGGGCCGATCCCATTGTTTTTCTTCATTGGAGCCACTCTCATTTCTACCAAAGACTGGTTTCACTAGTTTTTCTAGCGATGTAATTGGCTATGGAAACAAAGCACAGGATGATGATGGACTGAAACAATTCTACGGCCGTCGCAAAGCTGAAATCGCTTCCAACAAGTCCCCTGCGATATACAAAAGTAGAGATGACATCCGCCGTCTCATAGGTCGGCCCGGTATAAAGCAGCAGTATTTTTTCATAGCCGATCGTCATAATGTTACCTAAATTAAGCAAGAACATGATTGTAATTACTGGGGCTAGGCCTGGAATAGTAACATGAAACATCTGCTTCCAGCGGTTGGCACCATCCATTCTGGCTGCCTCATATAATTGGGGATCTATGGAGGTGAGTGCCGCAAGGTAAATGATGGAGCCCCAGCCTAATCCCTGCCATATTTCCGAACTGACATAAATCGTTCTGAACCATTCCGGCTTTAATAAGAATTGAATCCGTTCCAGCCCGAGGCCGCCCAACATCCGATTAATCAACCCTTCATTGGTCAGAAAGTTGACAAGCATCCCGCAGATTACGACTGTGGAAAGGAAATGAGGCAAATAGCTGACGGTTTGTACAAATTTTTTAAAATACTTCTGCCTTAATTCGTTTAATAAAAGCGCCAGAATAATCGGTGCGGGGAAAAAGAAGATAATCAAGTACACATTCAACAAAACCGTATTACGCACCAGCTTCCAGAAGTAGGGATCCAGTAGAAACTGCTTAAAATATTTGGTTCCCGCCCAGTCGCTTTTCCAAATGCCCTGAAAAACATTGTAGTCTTTAAATGCAATAAACAGTCCGACTAGGGCACCGTACTTAAAAATGATAAAGTACAGCATGGGCAGGAGCAGCATCAGATAAAGGTACTTGTTTTGTATAGCCTGCCGAATAAGAACTCCTCCTTTCCTTGAATTTGATATATATGTATCACGATTAAATCGGGATGAACATATCCAATCCTCCTCTTATGCTCCATTGGCCATCTTGGAGCCGTATGTTTCACTAGTCCACTCCTTGTGCCAACTTTCCACTTCGTATAATTACCATTCGCCTTTGCTTCCGTATTGTTTTTTAGCGGCAGCTCCGAAGGTTTGTCCGGCCTCTTTTAATTGGGCTACAATTTGTTCCATCGATTTGCCTGCTGCATCACGGCCAGCGGCAATCACTGTGTTGCATTCGTTGGCATCCATGAAACGGGACGCCTCCAGAATCCGTTCCTGGTCTTCCTCCGGAATAATTAGAAACCCGTGCTTATCCGCATGAATTAGTTGTCCCGGCTTCACCTTGCGTCCGAATACCTCTACCTCGCAATCCCAACGAACGGGCCAGCTCCAGGCATGGCCTACACACATGCGAGAGGCAATCGCCTTGAAGCCTGCATTGCACATTTCATCCACATCCCGCACAGCGCCGTCGGTAATGGTTCCGACACAGCCAAGGGCTTTATGTATATTCGCATTGACCTCTCCCCAATACGATCCGTATACCGCAGGTTTATCCAAATCCTGGACAACGACAATTTTCGGCCCCGGGATGCTGGCAATATACTCCCGGTACAAGTCAATATTTTCCGGATGCCGTTCAATATGCTCCGGATTACCCGGTTCACACATGACTGTCACTGCATAGCCGATCATCGGCCCCATCTGAGGCATATAGTCACGCGTTTCCTCCAGATTGAAATGCGTTCTTCGGTCCTGCTTTGTAATCTGTTCCCACCCGTTATATATGGTTGGCGTGTTCCAGCGCTTTAATTGAAGCAGCTCACTATGGCTTAACGTTCTCATGGACACTCAATCTCCTCACTAAAATGGATTGAAATGCAACCTTGCTTGCAGCTAATTATCATACCTCCTGTCAGCGTCCGCAGCTATACCGGATCCTTGCGGATAATTCAAAATTAATCGTCCAACCAAAAAAAAGAAACATCCATCTCCTCCCTGGATGTTTCAATTTGGATACTGCCTGTATTTGTTTCAAAAATACGACTTGATGTTTCAAATTTTTCGGCTAAGCCATCCTCTATTTCAGCTTCACAGGCTGTCCGGTCTGCGCGGAATCGTTAGCGGCCATCGAGATTCGGTGCGTCCGAACAGCGTCCTCGTAGCTTGACAGAATCCCCGAGTCATCGCCGGTCCTCAACGCGTGCAGGAACGCTTCATTTTCCCTCAGATAGGGATCAGTCACGTTTTTATACTCATGTGTTTCGCTTTGGCGACAGACCTTAAGTTCGGTGCCTTGCAGTTCAAGCACGCCTTGGTCGGTATAAAGGTGCAGGCCGGAGGTATGGCCCATGGGCAGTAGACAGGTGTTGGAGATCGTGGCGATCATTCCATTGCTTAATTTAAGCGTCACCGTACCGGAATCCGGCACATCTACTCCCTCTACCTTGCGGTGCATCACGGTATGATTGTAAATGGCATACACCTCCACCGCTTCTCCGCATAAATATCTCAGCAGATCGGTGACATGGGTCGTCTGCTCCACGAATTGCCCGCCCGAACCAGCTTGGATACGCCACCATGGCACACGAGGCAGCGCACCCATAAAATAGCCCAGAGCAAGTCCCGCCTGACAGTCCTTCAGCAGCTCGCGAGCGCGTTGAGTGCTGTCTTGATAACGCCAATGGTAGCCGACGGAGGTGATGAGCCTTTTGTGCTGTACCGCTGACAGCAGCCGCTCCGGGATCGACGCCTCTACGCCAAGCGGCTTTTCCACAAAAAAAGGTATGCCTCGTTCGATGAGCGTTTCTTCGATCGCTCCATGAGCCATCGGCGGAACGCAAACATAGACCGCATCCGGCCGTTCGCGTTCCACCATTTCCTCGACGTTGTCGTACGCTGCAGCGCCTGACCATCTTCCTGCCGCAGCCTCCGCCTTCCCGATATTCGTTCCACAAAAAGCAGCTACCCTCACATCGTTCATAGCCGATATCATTCCTGCGTGCTTCAAAGCATACGACCCCGTACCTACAAACGCAATCTGAAGAGACATTTCCGATTCTCCTTTAGCGCGTATTCATCAGCAATACTCGACGATGTATTCTATTTCACCCTTGCCAACGCCGTATTGAAGATGTGCTCGATTTCCTCGGCTCCCTTATCTTTGCACTGCTTAATAAAGCTGTCCCATTCTTCATCCAATAAGCCGTCGATCATAATAAATTTATCCATGTTCTGAGTTAAGTAGGCGTCCAGCTGCGTTCTGAGCTGCTTTAATTTCTCCCGCTCGTCTTTTGTAAACGAAGGATCGTACGCCATTCTGAATGCATATCCATTACTCAAAAATTGATTGTTCTTCTCCGTCCACTCCTGCATTTCCTTGGCTTGTGCTGCTAAGTTCGGCTGGTCATCCGCCAGTAAGGCAAGTCCATTATATCCGGTGCCAAGCGTAGATTTCATGGCTCCAGCCGGATCCGCCTTATCCTTGAACCGGCTGACGAACGATTCACTGATTTGATACTTGCCGTTCTCATGGCTGTAATGCTGGCCTTCGATTCCCCATGACGTGAGGCGCATCCCTTCCTCCGAGTAAAGCCAATCGATAAACCGGAGCACCTTCTCCGGCTCTTTGACTCTAGCGTTAACCACGTAGGATTCCTGCAAATGATCAAGCCGATAAAGTAAAACCCGTTTTACCCCTTTCCCGGCGGCCAGCATCGGCAGCATGTCGAAGCGTGCTTCAGGGTCCTTCTTCCTTAGCGTCGCATTAAAGTTTGCACCGAGCCCCGTGTTATCCTGATAATAAAACGATTTGCCCGAGCTTAATTTTTCCTGCCATACTTGTGAGGTAGAGGTTGCGTAATCGGGATCAAGCAGCTTTTCCTTGTACAGCTTATGAAGATAAGCGATGGCTTCCTTAAACTCCGGCATCGCCGGTCCGAACTTGTATTGCTTAAGAACGGGATCAAAATACACCTTCGCTCCGGTCGCATTCGTGTATCCGCTTCCAAAAGCGAAAGCGATCGGATTGATTAAATTTTCCGTTCCCGTCAATCCGTTCGCTGCGCGGCTTGCAAAGGGGAACGCTTCGGGATACGCTTCCTTCAGCTTTTTTAATACCAAGTAAAGCTCATCATACGTTGTTGGAGTCGGCAAATTCCATTTTTTCAGCAGATCGACACGGATCATCGGCACTTGGCCGGACTGGGAAGCGGCAAAGTTTTGGGCGAGCGGAAAGCCGTACCATTTGCCGTCGATTTGATTTTTGCCTATTTCCGGGTATTCCTGCAGCAGCTGTTTAAAATTCGGCAATTGATCCAAATAAGGCGTCAGATCCAGAAACACACCGCTGTCGGAAAAGCTGGAAATATCGTCCTGCTTCACCAAAATCACATCTGGAATTTTATTGGTCGCAATCAGCGTCTTCTTTTTATCGTCATAGCTGTTTTGCGGGATCGCCTGAATTTGGAGCTGCACGTTTTTTCGTTTCAGGATTTCCGGGATAATCTCTGCGCTGGCGGAAAACGGCTGGGTCGGATTTTCATAACGCATCCATGTCAACACGAGCGGCTTATCGCTCTTGGCTTCGCCCCCCTCAGAAGACGGGCTGCTGCAGCCAAGCACGCTGGTGAGCACCAGCACGGAGCATACGGTTAAGACCCCCTTTTTTGAAATCATTTCTTGTGCCCCCTATTTTCTTCTACCGGTTTGCCGCCTATGCTCACATGTCGTCCACTCTGCGCTGGAGCGAGGATGCATGCGCATTTCGGTAATCCATCGGCGAAACGCCCTCGTGTTTTTTGAATACGCGTAAAAAGGTGGTCCGGCTGCTGATTCCGACCAGGTCGGCGATGTGACTGATTTTGTAATCCGTCGTAAGCAGCAGCTCCTTGGCCTTCTCCATCCGCACAAAGCTGATGTATTCCGAAATCCCGATTCCCGCGCCTTCCTTAAAGATGCGTGAAACATATTTGGCGGATAAGCCGATCTCGCCCGAAATGCTTTCTAAATAAATGTCCTTATGATAATTTTTATCGATGTAGTTGCTAATCACTGAAATCATCGTTTTCGAACGCGGTTCGTTTTTAAACACCGTTTCATGAATGATACGCTCATAAAAATGAAACAGCTTCTGCAGCCGGTCGCTCAATTCATTAGGGCGTGTGTTTTTACTGCTGAGTACGGCATATTCACTTTCCGAAATGAACTGGTCCACCCGAAGCTGCCTCTCAGCCGTATACCGGATCCCCGTATTCCATAGCTCTACAAGCAGTGTCCCCAGGTAGGAATATGAAACCCCCCGGCCTCGATTGAGCTCAATCAGCGCCTCCACATCCGCCTTGATTCCTTCCAGATTGCCTGCTTTCAGACCATTCACAATCTTGTTCTCGTCCAAGAAGGAGTAATAGTAGGTCTCTTCAATGGTTAATTCCGCCGCATCCGCTATGGTCGTTACAATCCCGCTCTTTCTGCGGTCCATCGCGGTAATTGCTTCGCTGTACGATTTGGCGATATCCGCCATATTGTCGTATATATTGCCAATCCCAATGGTCAACTCGCAGTAAATGGCGTCGTATTCAAACGTCGTTTTTATTTTTTCGATCGCCTGATCGAACCGCGAACGGTCCTCCGACTGCTTCAGGCTAACCATATATACGTAAAAATCCGGCTCGTATTCCAATAAATAGCCGTTCACATACGGAAGCATGATGCCTCCGATGACCCTTTTCATTTTTTCTTGAATCAACAGCCGGTCTCTTTCGCCGATTTCATGATAGTACCGCTCTTTAAACTGAAACATGAAGCAGCAGCACATGTAGCGGTCCGCCGTGAAGCCGATCTCGTCCAACACTCGGTTGGGGGTATCCTGCTGCTTCCAAGGGTTCCCTCTCAGCAGGTAAATAAAAAACTGATCGAGCAATTCGCTGGAGTATCGGTTAATTTTCAGAGCTGCATCCTGGTGCTGCTTCACCAGCTGGTCAATCCGCCTGCCAATCGTGTTCCAATCGTCGCTGCTTCGGCTTTTGCCGTACGTGTCCTGCGTTTTATCGCTTTCGCCCAAAATCTCGCGAATATTTTTAATCGGATTGTAAATGCTGAAGCTGAAAATAAACGAGAACACAACCCCAACGATCATCAGTGTCAAGCAAATCCATAAAATTAAACTCAAAATGCCCGAGGTTTCGTTGCTGAACGAGGCGATGGGAGTGACGGAATAATAATACAAGCCGTACGTTTCGGAGGGGATCCGGACAACCAGCGCGTGCTCGCCGTCGACCTTTACATAGGCGTGCTGCTCCTTGCCCTGAAACTGATCGGCGATCTGCCGCGCAGCATTGGGATCGAGACTGTCGCTGCTAACCACGAGACGTTGATTTTTATCCAGTATAAAATAGGACGTCTCGGAAAAGATGGAGTTGTTCTTGAGTGTGGAGGTGATCGCTGAAGCCGAAATACCGGTGACCATTGTGACCAATCTGCCGTTGACATACTGGGTAGTGACACTGGGGATCACCTGCCTCGGATCGACGTGATTATAGCTCAGTACATCGCTGGGGGGAAGCAGCTCGAAGAAGCTGCCTGACTGCAGCTTTTGCTTCCAAAAGGATTTGTCATAGCCGCTCATGATATAAAACGTGTCGAAAAATACGTTGAAATCGACTACTTCTTGACTTGTATATACTTTGTCGGTATCGACGTACATAAAGATTTGGTCCACAAACGAGCTCAGCACATTCTGATTGTTCGCTATGGCCCTAACGACAAGAGGCAAATTCACTTTATCATCGTCACTGAGCAGCCGGTAAGGCTGAACAAAGCGCTGAAACGTATCGCTTAAAATCAGATTATTGTTCGTGGATTGCGCCATACCCAAATAAACGTCCACCGTACGCGAGGAAAAGCTCAAATTATCGGAAAGCTTCTGCGTGACGTCTTTTTTTACGAGGTGGTCGACATTCCAATAAACGATGAGGCCGATGATGACAATAGGCAGCAGCAAAGATAGAAAATAAATAAGAATTTTATTAAACAGCTTGTTTCCATAGATCGGATATGCAAACCGGCGCCACTTCATGCCTAGCCCCCCCCCTCGGCTCACCTGTAAACTTGGAACCTGTCTTGCTGGTTCTCATGACCTTTGTTTAGGGTCTCCCGTCCACTATTGTACCATCACTCAGCAGGAATTGGTTGGAATAAGGATAGAAATGTTTTTCCCTACGCATCTTCGGTGTATTATGATATCTTTCCAGCTGCTTTTGCGGCTCCCAGAATTCGATCACCCGCTGCTTCAGCGATTGCTTAAGACTCTGGAGGTGACCCTCCGAGGCCAGGTTGTTCCATTCGTCCAGATCAGCTTCTAAATTGTATAGCTCCTCACTTCCATCTAAATAGCAGCTATACTTCCAGGGTCCGGTTCGGATCATACACCCTGCCAGCTCAGGACGGACTAAGATCACTGTTTCCGAAAAGATGGCATCCCGCTTCAGCGGCTGGTCCTCCCACAACGGAAGCAAGCTTACCCCATCGCAGGTGTCCGGAACCGGGCATTGCGCTGCCTCAGCAAGCGTGGGAAACAGATCGATCAGGCCGATCGGCTGCGAACATTTGGAGCCTGGCTGGATGGTATTCGGCCAACGTATAATGAACGGGACCCTCGCTGAGGCATCAAAGAACAAGAACTTCTGCCACGTTCCGTGCTCTCCCCCCATTTCCCCGTGATCGGAGGTATAGATAACGATGGTATTTTCCGCCAGACCCAAATAATCCAACGTTTCGAGGAGCCGGCCGATCGCATCATCCACCCATTCCACACACCCGTAATAAGCGGCCAAGGCGCGGAGCTGATCCTCTTTTGAGTTGAGGCCCGTTTTATTGTTGTAAAATTCATTGCGTACGAACGGCACCGCCCGGTCCAGAGCGTTCTCGGGTACCTGCGGCAGCTCCACCCTGCCCTCATAATACTCATAATAGTTACGGGGAGCTTTGATCGGAAAGTGAGGCTTGTCAAAATTGACGCTCAAAAAGAATGGCTTCTCCCGATGCTGGGCCACATGAATCTGAAGCCACTTGGCGGCCTCTGCCACGCAAATCTCCGTTTGTGTCAACGGCAGAGGGATGCCTGATGGACCCGTTGTCTTTACAATATCACCCAATCCGGATTCATCGGGAGTGCGGTACGGGTCAGGCTGGTGGGCCTGGCCAAACAAATCGCCGTAAGGACGCTGCTGAAAGCCGTGGAACTGGTCACCGTTGAAATGCATTTTTCCAATCAGGCATGTGCGGTATCCCTGCGCACCTAAAACACGCGGAATGGTCGCACAGTTCGCTTCCAATATATGTTTGTTATCATATATGCCGACATTGCGCGAATATTGTCCCGTAATCAGGGAAGCTCTGCTGGGGACACACAATGGATTTTGGCAGTACGCCTGTTCAAAGTACATTCCTTCTTCCGCCAGTCGATCTAAATTCGGTGTGCGGACCAGCGCATTTCCTGCACGGCCTAACACGTGTGGACTATGCTGATCTGACAATAGCAACAGTATGTTTGGTCTTTGAGACATGCTAAACGCTCCTTTGGCTGCATATGCTTTTTATCTAATAATAAAGAGCGTGGCCCAGAAATCGTGATACATTACCGACTACCATGTTCCAAAATTCCTCTTGTTTCATTTATCCGCTTGGATGTTTCATCTATCTGCTTAAGATCTAGTGTAATGGAAAAGGAGAACCACGATCCTGGCTCTCCTCTCCTTAGTTTAATACTGAGGCATAATACTTATTAATTTACATTTAATACCACATAAGTAATGGTTCCGTCAGGTGCTGTGACCTTCAGCTTGCAGCCTGCGGTTACGCCTGTAGTGGCAGCAACCGTTGTTCCCGCAGCATTGACAACCGAAACATCTTTCACCGGCTTCAAAGCGATAATGCCGCTCAAGACCGCTTGCGCTTGAGTACCGGCTGCTACGGTAAGCTGACCACCAGTTACGCTAAGCACGGTATTGGTATAAGAGAGATCCAAACCATCACTTGGCAGAGCCGCAGCATTAATCACGCTGGAAGGCAAAGATAATGGATATACTTGAGCTTGAGACAAATTAGCTTGAACCGAGCTGTCAAAGTAAGTAGAGCCTGTTACAGTAGCCATTGCCACTGGAGCCTGGGTTGCATAAGTTTTGTTGAAGGTTCTGGTTTGAAGACCGCTAAATTGATAGCTGGAGTTTCCTCTTACCTGAACCGCTCCACCAGTAGACCCGCCCATCAAAATGTCCAGATTGCTCAATTTGACGTTCGTTCCGTTGTCGATCACAATGGCATAGCGATCATACTTCAGCGTGTTATCAAAGGTAAGCTTGCTGTCCTGGACGGTAACATTATCCACATACTTCATAAGGATGCCATAAGCCGGGAAGGTCTTGGCATTGGCATAAGTGGACGTCCGATAGTTACCGCCATTTTTCGCTTCTGCAATGACGGAGAAAGCGTCGGATAGCACCGGCACAAACTTGGCTGCATTATAAGAAGCCGTTAACAGAACATTTTTCAGTGTAATGTTTTTGACCGGGTAAACCGCTCCATCTGTAATCGTACCTACAGAGCCAAAATCCACGTTGCCGCCGGTAGTAGAACCTGCAAATCGCTTAAAGCCTTGAATGACAATCGGGAATCCGCCGTCTCCGCCTGCATTCTTAGACAACACCGCGCCATCAACGGTCACGTCAGAAATCGAACCCGGTCTTCTGATTTCATTCGGAAGTCTTGCGGCTACTCCATTCACGGCGCCTTCATAACGAGGCGATACACCAAAGGCGATACCACCCGATGTATTGGCCAAGTTGAGCTTGGACAACGTCACATTGCGGATGTTGGAGCCATCATTGACCCAGATCGCAGCGCCGGTTTTGTTAGCATTGGTTGTCAGCGTCAGGTCTGTTGCTACAATGTTTTCCATATCGCCCACGGTTTCAGAGCCCAATTGGAATACGTTCCCGCCTGCGATATCCCCTGCAACGATCTTCTCCACGCGGATGTTGGAAACATGTCTAACAAATCCCAGAGAGAAGTCGCTTCCCAGCTTGGCTACATCATTGCTGGACTTCAAAGTGGTTACATTATAAGCTGTAGCATTGTTGTCGGCCATAAAATTGAAGGTGTCTCTTTGACGACCGGACGTGGAATTAGGCAAAATGATATTTTGAACCCGAATGTCATCACAGCCCGTTGTCAAAATGGAGAACCAACCGCCTTGTTCAATGGTCAGCAAATGACTTTCGTCTGTTCCTCCGATGACGATATTTTTAGCCAATTTTAAAGCAATGGATTTGGTTCCCGTTCCCGCTGGTGTAGGTGTCCCGGTATACAAATTCATGTTACCGTAGATCTTGGCGGATTTACCGAGAATTTTAATATTTTCTACACGAATCCCCCACATAAGAGCATCCTGCCAATAGCTGTGACCATCGTCTTGTCCATTGATGAAAGGCAGATTCAAGCTGCTTTCCGCAGGGTCAATGTTAGGCAATACCACCAATTGGGTATTTTCATCCAAATAAAGATGTACATTGCTTCTTAGATGAAGTGTACCGGTCCCAAAGCTGGAGTTGCCCTTGAAGTACAGCGTTCCGCCGCCATTCCGGCTGGCCGCCACAATCGCTGCATTAATAGCGGCTGTATTATCGGTTCCGCCATAGACGTTTTGTCCAACGGTTTGACCGGTAACAACGGCATCTGCAACAGCCCCGAATTTGGTTACATCATATTGTCCGGTATAGTAGCTCACCGCATTGGAAGCTGTGCCGGCTGACATCAGCTCGAAGTAATAGGTGGTATCCGGCAGGAGATTGGTTAAGGTCGCTTTATGACCGGATGTGGTCACGCCTGTATTGACCCAGGTCAGGCCCTTGTCCACGCTGGCATATACGAGAGAGCCATCCTTAGCGGAAGGTGCTTCCAACACCGCCGTTGTAGGCGTAGTATAGGAAACATCCTCAGCCTTTCTCACCAGATCGGCTGCGGCGGCCGACACATTGAACTTCGTTGTTCCGGTTTCCGTGTAGTTCTCTGCTGCTGTTGCTGTGGTAGTAGGATAGCCGGAACCGGTAAAGGTGGCCGTGAACATACCGCCAGTTGCAGGAATGGTCTTGTTTTTCAGTACAAGAGTCAAATCAACCCCGTTATAGTTGCTGAAGTCCGTGTCCTTGATGGTGACGGTTTTGCCGCCGTTGGTAATTTCCACTTTCGTCCGCAAATCCGCATTGTTGCCTACATTCGCCAGCCAGCTTCTTCCGGACTGGTTATAATTTTTCGCGGCAGCAATAGCATCGTTGTTTAATTCCACAAAGCCGCGGCCGATTAAGTCAAAGCTGTCTGTAGGAGAAGCCGTGATTCCATCAGGCAGATTAAAGACCAGCGTTCCATACAGGAATTGTCGGTTTGGATTGGCTTTGTTAATGGAATACTCCAATACAATATCTTGGGCTTGACCGACCGTATATTGCGCCAGATTCGCTTTTAAAGTAGAGATATGAAGGGCGTACGCTTTTACCGTTCCATTCTCAGCTGTAACATTCAGCTTGTCACCCTCGACAATATTGCTGGATAAGGCTTTGGGAACTCCAGCGCTGTCTACAACCGCATAGGTTTGCATCGAGCTGTCGGTCGAACCGATTTCTGCCAAAAGATGCTCCACTTTGTACAGCGGCACCATATTAATGGAATTGGCTGCACCGTCAATGCTGGAAATATGAATGCCATTGGTTAATGCTTTGATGTCGGTATTGGCAGAGCTGTTAGGTTTAAACGAGCGAGCCGTTACAACAACACTGGGATCGTTGACATACAGTGTGTAGGATTTGCTGCTGTCTAGAGCGGGCAAGCCCGTAATGGCATAGGTTACTGCATCGGTACCATCGATCACACTCATTTTGGCTGCGGACAAATCAATATTCGCGGTGCCATCATGAATTGAAATTGTGCTTGGAACTCGTCCTCCATCTATAGGGAGCACAGGGTTCGAAGCGTAGAGAGTAAAGCTAAAGGTATCTGAAGCCTTCACGTTGGAAGAGAATCCCTTAGGCTCTACAGCAAATCTAGTGGTAGAGCTTGAGCCTGAGCTGGAGGAGCCGCCTCCGGCCGGTCCAGCAGGCGCAGCCGTAGACGCGTCATTTGGCACGTTTACAGCACCTTCGCCGGAAACCGCCGCCTCTTTGCCTGCATCGACCTTCTTATCATTGATCAGGATCGAGCCGGCTGTCTTGACTTTAGTTATGGAAGCACCGGATGCTGTTTTGACAGTAATGGTAAAGCTGCCGGTCGTTTCCATGTTCTCGATGGAGCCGGAAAGCAGCTGCACATTGGCATCGGCGGAGACGATCACGTTAGGGAAGTTCCCGCTTAAGGTCGTTTCGATTCCCTTGGCAATAGCCTTAATAACTTCTACCTTCTGAATCCCCTTAGCACCGGCAGCCAGCTTAGTAGTCTCCAATTTGGTAGAAGAGCCCAGCTTGGCTTGTTCAATGCTGCTGTTGCCTTGCAATTCCACTCGAACGGGTTTATCGTTCTTTTTCTCCGTGACCATTGTACCCAGCTTAGAGTTCACAAGATGAAGGCTGTTGGCGCCACCGCCGGCCACATACGTTTTTCCTTTGACGGTTACACCCTCCAAGGTGATATTCCCCTCGCCGACACCCGGAGTAATATACAAGTTGCCTTCCACTGTCATGTCCTTAAGTGTAATTCCCGGCTGGGTGACCAGAACATGACCATAGGTTTTGCCTTGCTCACCTGTGTAGGTTGTATCCGCTTTCGAATAAATCGTACTGGCAAACTTGGAAAGCATAGCAGCTGCTTCGCCACGAGTGATCGGGTTGGCCGGCCCAAAGGTGCCATCCTGGTAGCCGTTGATCACTTCGCTCTCTACTAACGATGCCACTGCATCTTTCGCGTAGCCTTGGATCGAGCCGGCGTCTTTAAACCTCCCTAGTACATTTGAGCTTCCCTTGTCCAGCTTGGAAACTCTCCAGATGGTCGTAGCGGCTTCTTCGCGGGTGATGGGGTTATCCGGTTTGACGGAGCCGTCTTCATAACCGGATAAGTAGCCCTCTTTGACCGCTTTTTGGAATTCACCTGAAAACCAATCGGTCGATTTTACATCAGTAAATGCTGTATTGCCTTGCTCCACATAACCAAAAGCCTTGTTGATCATCGTGATAAACTCGGCTCTGGATATCACCTTGTCTGGGAGCAATGAGCCATCTTCGTACCCGTTCAGCACATGTTCATTGACTAACTGTGTCATGTACTTCTCTGCCCAATGTCCGGTCAGATCGGAGGCCGCTACTGTGCTGATGGGGAGATTGCCAAAGAGTAGGCTGGATATGGCTAAGCCCGCAACGAATTTCTTGATTGGCTTTCGTTTCATTTTTCTACCCTCTCTACTGTTTTTATGATTAGCGAACGGAATAGCCTGCGCGCTTAGTGAAATTATAGTGCTGATCGTCCAAGACCTGAATTGAATATCTTAACGACATTGTTTGAATTATTATCATCGACCTGTATTTAACTGCCGGTTTTGAACTCAGAAGGGGAAAGACCGCAATATTTTTTAAAGCACACACTAAAATATTGCGGATTGCTGTAGCCTACCTCTTCGGCGACCTCATAGGTCTTCTTATCCTGCAGTCTAAGCAACGTCATGGCGGCCCGCATCCGGACTTGAAGCAGGAAGTCGCTGAAATTGATTTGCTTCTCTTTTTTAAATAAAGCGCTCAAATAAACGGGACTCAAGTGAACCGCATTCGCCACATCGAGCAATGAGAGGCCCTCTTGCCGATAGTTTTCTTCGATAAAGGCGACGGCTTGAAGGATTGCGCTTTTTCCCTGCTGCTCCCGCTGCCTGTTCACAAGCGATACAAACCGGAGCACGATCTGCCGAATGCGCTCGAACATCTCCTGAACGGTCTGGATGTTCTGTATATGCTCATAATGCTCGGGGAAAGCTTCCTCAGGCTCTACGGTATCCTGCAACTCTTTGTACAAATACAGAATAATTTCAAGCGCCATAATCCGCATCCGGTGCAGGGAGAAATACGAGCATTTCCTCACGAGCGTCTCCATCGTTTCCACAATGCCAAAGGCCTCCTGCTGCAGGCCGAGCTTGACTTTGGTTGTCAGCTCCTTCTCCAAGCTGCTCCATTCAATGACGGCGGTATCGGTAGGAAGCCCGGTGTCGCCAACCATGAGCACCCGGTTCACACCCATAATATGGCGAAATTCGAGAGCCGAGCGTGCCTCCAAATAAGAAGAAGCAATTTCTCTAGGATTGTGGTAGCTATTTCCGATCCCGGCCGTGACGGTGGTCTTTAAATATTTCTCAACGTTTGTGCGTATACTTTCCGCAATCCGGTATGTCGTATGCTCTGATTGTGTGCTGATACTCTCCCGCTCATAACAGATGACCACGGTTTCGTCTTCCAGGGAATCAAATACGATTCCCTCCCCATGCGAGCGGACAATCTCTTCCGCTACGTTATGAATGCAGTATTTGAGCATCTCTTTGCCGAATCGGTTCTGGTAATCCGGATAGCTGTAATCATCCGCCTTCAGCAGCACCACCCCGTACCTTGCCTTAGGCAGAGACAGCTCCAGCATTTCGGCACCGGAGACGATCTCTTCCTCTGTTAAATGGCCCTGTATCAGCTTTTCCAAAAAGCGCTGACGGAGCAGCGGCATCCCTTCGATCACCTTCTGCTTAATTTCCTGCTCGTATTCGAGCTCTTTCATGGCGAGTAACGCCGTTTCGAGCAATAGCCCATTGTCGATCGGCTTAAGCAAGTAATCGAATACTTTGAGCTGAAGCGCGCGTTTGGCGAGATCGAATTCGCCGAAGCTGGTCAGCATAATGATTTTCGTTCCCGGAAGCTCTTCTTTTACTTTCTCTGCGAGCTCAAAGCCGTCCATAAACGGCATGCGAATATCGGTAACGAGAAGATGCGGTTTTTTCTCCAGGGCCAGTTCCAGCCCCTCCTCCCCATTCGCTGCCGCTCCGATCAGCTCAAACCCCTTCTCCTCCCAAGGAATCGTACGGCTGAGCCCTCTTCGAATGATTCCGTCGTCGTCCACGATGAGTACTTTATACATCACACAGCCTCCTTATCCGATAGTGAATGGGTCCGGATTCTTACCGTCACTGTAGTGCCTTTGCCATGTTCACTTTCAAAATGCAGCCCGTACCCGCTTCCGTAGTTCAGCTGAAGCCGTTTATGCACATTCATGATGCCAAAGCCAAGACCTGGGCCTTCCGTGGATCCACCCTTCAGACAGGCGTTAACGGTGCTCAGCTTCTCGCTCGGCATCCCCGCTCCCGTATCCGCGACCTTAATAACGGCATCCTCCCCGTCCTCGTAACCATAGATACGAATGTGGCCCTTGCCGCGAATTTCCTTGATGCCGTGGTAAATCGCGTTCTCAATAAGCGGCTGCAGTGTCAGCTTGACAATACTGTACTGCCCGAGCGCTGGGTCCAGATCAATCTCATACGTGAAATCGTCGCCATACCGCATTTGTTGAATGTATAAATAATGCCGGATATGATCCATTTCCTGCGCGATCTGAATAATTTCATTCCCCTGACTGATGCTGATGCGGAAAAATTGCGCTAAGGCTGTAACCATCTCCCCGGCATCCTTCGTTTCCCCCATATCGCAAAGCTGCTTGATCGAATACAACGTGTTGTACAAAAAATGCGGCTGGATTTGGAATTGAAGCGCGATCATTTCCGCCATCCTTTTCTTCTCCTGCTCCTCCTCCACCTGGACAAGCAGCACCTTGATTCGTTCAATCATTTCGCATATTCCCCTGTCGAGGACTCCGATCTCGTGATTCGGCAGCCGGTCGAGCTTAATATCCAAATGGCCCTCCTTAATCCGGTTGACCTTCCTCGTAAGCTGAATAATGGGCTTCGAAATGAAGTTGGCCAGTACATTGGACAGCAGCGCCGCAACCATGATTAAAATGACCATGACGGTAAAGGTAACGTATTTGAAGTAGCTAACCTTCTCCAGCAGCTCGCTTTCTGGTACCACCGCGGCCAGCTTCCATTTATTAATGGGGAGCGTGTCATAGATGACCAGCAAGTTTTCATCGTGATCACTTTTAATGTATATTTTTCCGGAGGCCTCAGTCGCATGGAGCAGCTTCTTTTGCAGCTCTTCTTCTGGCAGTTCATACTTCGGATCCACATGTCTAAACGACATAAACCCGTCTTCGCTGATCAAGCCAAGATAGCCGTTAGGGCTGATAATCGGATTATTCAAAATTTCTTTGAAAAATTTTTCCTTAATGTTTAACATGACGATGCCGTTGGCATGCTTCAGGTCTTTACCGTAGAGCTTGTACACACTCACCACCCGCTGTTCATCCTGCTCGCGGTCCCGGTTCGTAATCGTGTGAAGATTCAGCCATTGATAAACGGATAAGCTTTTTTGGCTCATCTTGTCCTGGTACATGGAGAGCGGAACATCGATTGTCGTCGCCAGGTCGTTCTTCTTAAATAAGGAAATCTGTCCTGGATGAAAATACATCAGTACGGAATCGATTGTCGGATAGTGGTTGACATATGCCTGATCGAGCAGCTTGTGAAGCCGGATATGATCCTCAGGCTGCAGCTCGTAGGCTGGTGATTGCGTTGAATTCACAATGGAAGCCAAGTCGGTATCCTTATCAAGCACCGTCAAGTCGGATACCACCTCGGTTAGCTTGTCATTTAGAAAGCCCTTGGTTTGCGACACTATATCGAATATGCTGGTGAAGGCATTCTGCTCCAGTTGCTGCGAAGCGAGTAAATAGGATACCGACTGCGCGGCCAGTACAAAAAGGATAATGATCGGAATGAACAGCTCTAGAATGGTTGATTTTAATGAACGAGAACGCCAGCCGCGCATCCGGGTTCCTCCTTTCGTTTGACGGTAACCGTTGTCATCGTTGTCTACAACTGGATTATAGTGCGATTCTTCCACGAGCAGAATGGAATATCTTAACGACATTGTTTGAATTGTTATCAGAAAAAAAATAGGGTAAGCGCTTTACCTCGCTCTTAATCTCATTATAGTGGTGCTGTTGAATTGTGTATAATACATAAAACCATATAATATATAGATTTAAGTATATATGTAGAGTGATTCAGCCTAAAATGCGTCTTTCGAAGCAGCCAGGATCAGCTATAGTAGTTCCCGTGACCGGACTTCACCGGCTAGAAGATGCGCGCTTCTGGGCGCACCGCTAATAAAAAAGAAAGGGGCAAAAAATTGCCCCTTTCCATTGTTACCGCTTAAGCTGATTCAACAAAGAGTTAATGTCCGGATTCAATTCAAGAACTCTTAGAATAAGAGTTAGTGATTCTGCTTTCGTAGAAGAAGCGTCAGGAGCAAAGGTACTTGCATCACGCCCCTGTACTAAACCAGCCTCGAAAGCCGCCTGAATTTGGGCCGCGTTCCAAGAACCGCTAATATCCGTTAATGCTCCACGGCTATCCTTCTTAACTTCATTTACATTTACTACTCTGCTGATGATCGCGATGATTTCTGCACGAGTAATCGTCTTGTCAGGCTGGAACGTTCCGTCTTCGTACCCATTAATAATACCGCGGGAAGCAAGGGCTTTGATAGCTTCGTTAGCCCAGAAACGGCCATCTACGTCAGAAAATACTGATTTGCTTGAAGCAGGTTCTGTGTAAACGTTAAATACCTTTGAAATGAGTGTTGCAAATTCAGCACGAGTAATACTAGCATCCGGATGGAAGCTTCCATCTTCATAGCCCGTAACGATACCAAGCTTCACAAACAGGTTAACGGTATCTTTACTCCAGTGATTTGCAGTATCAGAGAGATTGTTTGCAGCTGAACTGGCGTTAGCTTGGGTAATTCTATCTTTCAAGAACGAGACAACCTGAGTATTATTCACATTATTAGTAAAAATATGTTTTTCTGATGCTTGTTTTCCATCTCCTGTCGTTGCTTTTGGTGCTTGTGTTTCTGTTGCTGTTGGTTCTGGCGTAACCGGTGCTGGCGAAGAACCGCTTGAACTTGAACTTCCTCCGCCATTACGTATGACATTGACTGAATAGGTTTGAATTGTACCATCCTGTGCCGTCACAAGCACCATAATCAGGTTGCTTCCTACGTTCAGATCAATACCCTGTGAAATGGAACCCGTAGGTAATGCAACTCCATTTACTTTCATGGAGGCGTTGGCATCATATACGGCCGCTGTCACATTGACGCTGCTCACATAGTAGGATACGGTTGCCGTGTAGTTCGTCGTTCCGGAAGCAAACGCTGGGCTCAGCGGAACATTCACCACAGAAAGATTGCTCAGATTCGCGTAGTTGCTCTGACGTGTGACATTGATTGTATATGGTTGTGTTGTACCATCCTGCGCTGTCACAAGCACTGTAATCGTGTTGTTTCCTACGTTCAGGGCAATCGCCTGAGAAATCGAACCCGTTGGTAATGCCGTTCCATTCACTTTCATAGTCGCGTTGGTATCATAAACTGCCGCCGTCACCGTGACGCTGCTTACATTGTTAGCCACGGTTGCCGTGTAGTTCGTCGTTCCGGAGGCAAACGCTGGGCTCAGCGCACCATTTGACAGCGAAAGATTGCTCAGACTCGCGTTTTTGTTACCTTGACGTGTGACATTGACTGTATAAACTTTAGAAGTCCCATCCTGCGCCGTTACAAGCACTGTAATCAGGTTGCTTCCAACGTTCAGGTTAATCGCCTGAGAATTTGAACCCGAAGGTAAAGTAACCCCATTGACTTTCATGATGGCGTTGACATCATAGACAGCCGCCGTTACTGCGGTGCTGCTAACATTGTTCGCGACGGTTGCCGTGTAGTTCGTCGTTCCGGAGGCAAACACTGGACTCAGCGGAACACTCGACAACGAAAGACTGCTTAAATTCGCGTTGCTGCTATCCGGAAGGGTGGTTACACCGTATTGAGCTATATTTTTAGAATTGATGCTGCGTATAGCTGTGGATTTATTAGCCAAAATATTGATACCTTGTGCGTATACATCGGTTGCATTGATTATTGTAATCGCACTATTCACAATTTTGCTGCCGTACTGCTGAAGTACATTGTATTGAGGGTCAATCGTTCCGCTTCCGATTATGGAAGCATCATACATAGCATTTCCAATATTAATGAGCGAAGCAAAAGACAATCCCTTGTCCGTTTGGATCATCGGGTAACGAGCTGCAATGGCCGCATCTTGTGTCGGATAGCTGCTAAAATCAAAATTAGTGAAAGCTTTTAAAACAGCTCCAGCATCCAATTGCAGGGTTACATTATTTTTTAAGAACAACGCACCTGTAACAAAGGTTCCAGCCAGAATCTGAACGATACCGTTTGCAGGAGCAGCATTGATAGCATTTTGGATAGCTTGTGTATTGTCTGCCGCAGCTGTAGATGCACCATAATTAAGAATATTAACGGTTGCTGCTGTAAATTTAGTGTTAGCAAGAGCATATTTTGATAATGGAGACTCAACGCCGTTTCTTACGGTTGTAACAAACACGCTGTACGCCGTTTTTGCAGCTAATCCTTTCAATTGGACACTGTTTGTGTTTGTTGAAACAGGTGCGACAGCTTTTAAAGCATAAACAGAATAGCTGCTATTCGCTCCATCCTGCAATATATAATTGGTTACTGCCTTTGTGTAGCTATTTCCGTCAGTCAGCTTTCGATAATATACATTGTAAGTATCTCCAGCTTGATAGTCTGCAGGCTTATCCCATACCAGATCAATCGTTGTTGCTGTTCTTGCAGCCGTCGGCTGATAAACATTAATTGGAGGCAATGGCTTAGAAGTATCCATTTGCATCAAGAAATTTTTTGTTTCGGTTCCGCTTGAAATACCATCGTTGCCAATAGCATAAGTTGTTAAAGTGTATTGTCCGTTAACGATCTTGGATAATGCCAGGTCAGTTAATGTAACAACATAGTTTCCGTTAGCCGACAAGATAGCTTCAACACTTTGCTTGCTTGCAGAAACACCTGAATTAGTCAGGTACATTCCGTTCGGATCTTGGATGGTTACGTAAACACCTGCCAATTGTTTGCCTTGAGCCGGAGCTGCCATGACTTCAATGTTCTTTAAATCGTTGGGGCTGTTCAGTACACGTCTTTTGATATAGACCTGCATAAACTTATCGTCCATACGCGATGGTATATTACTTAGGTTGGAAACTGGCGAGACGATGGTTGCAGAAGGAGCCTGATCAGAATATACTACTACATTGCCTGTTGTTCTTGGGTCAATTGGGCTGTATGCCGGCATTTGATTGGCAAAATTCGCAGAACCCCAATAGAAATGATCAACCTTTGCAATTAGATTTGTAGAATGGATAAAGTCTCCGTCAGTGAATAACGCTTGATTTTCATCATACCCTGCTGTTTCGTATGCAGAACTATTTTCAAACTTCATGTTTTTAATGGTCAAATTTTTTAATGTTTTGCTTAAATTGTTCAAATTGGTCAAATTACTGTAATCGTTATTATTAATTTTACTATCTGATATTGAAGAACCACGCAACAAATAGGAAGCTCCGTTAAACCCATGCGTTTGACCTGCATAATTAAAGTTTGTTACTACATTGTCCATGATATTGATATCATGCATATTGTTTCCGCTTCGGTTAAACCAAGGCACCAACTTTGTTGCTTTGGGATCTCCACCTTGGTTTGGTGTTCCGGATTTCCCGCCCGTCGTTGTAGCAAAGGTGTTATAGTTGGCATCACGGGTGTTTCCATAGCCTCCGCCTTGAATGGCAAACGTTTGGGTATTGTATTTATATCCCCTTGGATCGGTTTGAATTTCAAACAATTCAAAAGGCCTGTCATAAATATTGCCAATAAAATTAACGTTATATACCTCTGCATCGTCCTTAGGCGTGATGGATATAGCAACCAGCGCGTCAAGGCAATCGTTATTCTTGAACGTAATATCGTGAATACTAACATTATTGGACTCTGTACCAATTCTTGTGGGTGTATTGGCTTCAGCAATAAGAACACTGTTCTGGGCTGTTACATAAGCCGTTGGCCCAGCATACAATTGATAAGTTCTGTTAAGATATTGATCCGGGACATTGTATGGCGTTAAGTTGGGGTCTTGTACTCTTGAATTATCATCGCCTATTGTAGTGTAAAGCCGTCCTCCACTGTTTGCAGTTCCTTTCATAACGAATCCGTCATCTGAACCATAGTAATAAGCTTTGTCGATTAATACATTCGTGCTGCTGTCAATATCAAAACCGTCTGTACTGTTCATAGGCCATTCATCTGTAATTTTAACGCCTGTAATATTGAGCTTATCCACTCTAAGAGGATGAACGGTCCAAGCCGGTGAATTTCTTAAATATACGTCGTTAACCGTAATGTTGGTACTATCTTGGATGCGTAAAGTCTCAATGGGCTTGCCATCGTCTTGCGGACCGTTATAGCCTGCAGCGTTACCTGCCCCATGATCAAATCTTGCCGTAAAACCATTGGCATTGATCGTTCCGTGGCCGAACAACTTTACATTATTGGCTTTACTAATATAAATTTGACGGCTATAGCTCATCACTTCGCCATAGTCGGTTCCCCACTCAAAATATCTGTCAGTAGGACTTGTAATGGATGATGCAGGCAATTTATCCGGCGGATAATCCGCTCGATCGCCTGTTCCTAAGATCAGAGCTCCGTTATCCAAATAGACGGATGTATTATTGGTTGGTAAAACGAGTGCTCCTGATAAATAAACACCGTTTGGTACATAAAGTGTTTTTCCGACAAAGCTTGGATTAGCAAAAATGGCATTTAACTTATCCGTAACCTTGGTTGCACCTGTCTGGTCAATTGTTGGGTCGATGTTCATGATGTTAATCACTTGATTTCCGTCAACAACAGGCTTATTGGTTTCCAAATCTTCAATAAACAGATGGAAGTAAGCATATTTCTTTAAGTTATACTTAGGGTCTGAATTTGCAGGCAAAGTGTTATTTAAGGGTACATTCGTTGTTACGTTAATAACTACGTTTCTTGCCAATTCCGTATGAGCAGAATTATCCACATCAAAGGTTAACGTGTTTCCTGAGTACGTAACGTTTTTGACAATCCTTTCCGGTCTAACTAAAGCACTGGTAATTGTATCATTTGTTGTGATAACAACATGAGCCTGCGAATTTGCAGGAGTGGCTACACGAGCAACATGATATTTCGCAGAGTTTGGTCCGGTGTCGTAATCGCCTTCATTGTGACGAGTATAGCTATCATTGTTGCCTTCAACAAATACGGAAGTCCCGTTCACTGTTAAATCGGTATAGTCTTTACTTGGTTGAGCAAATGCGCTTAACGGATAAATTTCCATAGATCCTGTTTTTAAAGACGGTACGTTTAAGCTAATATTAGATGTAATGTCCGCAGATGAATTAGCATCTTTCATGGTGAAACCCGAGTCATCATAACCAACAGCATGCACGGTATAATTTCCAGCTTCCATTGTCATAGAAACGGCTCGCGGTATGTCAAGCGAAGCTCTGTAGGTTGCTGAAAACACTGCACTTAAATCAGATATTTTTGTAAAGCTCTCGTCGGGCAAAACAAACAATCCACTTTGAGCATCATAATATTTACCGTTTGGTCCTTTTAAAGAAACCGCAATTCCTTGAACTGCCGATAATTCACTGTTTTTATCTACATCAATCATAATGCTGAATAAGCTTCTTGTTATATATGCACTTGAGTTTACAACTTTCATAGGACTGCCGCCAGCTGCAAAAACATTAAAGCTAAAACACTGAATTATCATTGTAAGCGTAAACACTATGGCAAATAGCTTTCTACACTTTTTCAAGATTGAATCCATCTCCTTCTAAATCATTTATTGAAAGACAGATGACTAGCTATCCGAAATACATCTCCTAAAGTTCAACTTATGTCCACTCCTTTCTTTAGGATGAATACCCAGAAATGTACATCTAGTCTTTCTTATCTTTCTATATATCACAGTGAAAACAAGGTCTGAATAAAGGCTGTTAACATGTTCGTTTGACTTTTTAATATTTCCATAATTGGGGACTAAAGAAGTATTCTCCACAAAAAAACAGGGCCTGCGACAGTTGTCGCCGACCCCGGAAGTACTGGTTTTAGCTGCTTGGCCGTGCTGCATTAAGGCGCAGTTGCCGTTACTGCTGTTGTTGTCTTGTTAGATACGGGTCCCGTAGACATGACCTTGTTATCGCCGGCTATTTCAACCTTAATATACTTGCCTACATCGGCGCTCTTCACCGTATAGGTCATGTCTGGAGTATACAGCGGATCAGCCATTCCTGGAGCATTATCATAGATCGGTGTCCAAGTGACTTGATCTACAGAAGAATACCATTTAATCGTGTTCACTCCGGCAGGAATCGCTGCACCGCCAGCATCCAAAGGCTGAGCTGTCAAGTTTTGGCCAACGGCAGGGATTCCGTTAATTCTCACAGAGCTCATAGTCTGTTTCGCTTTTGTAACATATACGTTGTAAACCGTAGGGTTTGTCCTGCCGGCTTCCGTTACAATAAGCTTGAAGCTTCCGTAGGTTGCTCCTGTCACCGTTGGCAGGTCAATGCTATAATTCACGGCGAGGTTGGCGGCCACCGATGGATCTGCTGAGCCTGTCCCTGGTGTGACTGCTAAACCGTAGGTCACGCCGGTAACCGTAATGGTTTGCGTTGCATATTTCGTGATGTTGAAGGTTGTGGCTGCCGAAGCTTGGATGTTGACGATCCTTTCAGGTACTGCTTTTAAGTTTGTGAAGATCCCACCAGATGATACAGCGAGTCCTGGCAAATCATAGGCAACAGGTGTCAATGTCATCCTTTTCTCTGCTGGAATCCCGGTAACATTGGTCGTCATCGCACCGACAGCCCAAGGCTGAGCAACGACCGTGCCGTCACCATATTGAACTCCATCGCCGTTGACTATATTGTTCTTAGCCGTTAACGTAACGTTTTCAAACGCAATATTTTCCGCATAGTCGATGGTAGCTGGAGAGGCAAAAGGTGTATAGCCGTTCAGTATTCCATCTCTTGTACCACTGTTATATGCGTACAAGCCGCTTTCCAGTGTGCTGTTTCTAAAAATCAAATTTTTCACCGGAGATACCGGCTTGCCTGGCACAAACGTACCCACGATTTCGATTACAGGCCCGTAGGTAATATTTTTGGTAACGATATTTTCAAAAGAAAGCTTTTGCACCGTTGGCAGTACAGGTGCAGCGTCACCATCGCTATTCCCGCTATACCGGCTTACTCTGATCAATGCATCTACCTGTACTGCGTCTTTAGTATAAAGATCGCGAGATACAATGTTCTCAATGGCTCCGCCACGGCTTGGTGCGAATTTAATGTAAACCGTTTCCCATTGCAGCCCTACTACATTAATTCCCTGGAACAATACATTACGTACGCCGCCTGACATTTCGCTGCCTACAACGAACGCGCCACGGCCACGGTCAACCATACTACTGGTGACTCGGATGTTTTCCGAAGGCTTGTTTCTCAAGTAGCCTTCCATGTTTTTACCGGATTTAATGGCTACGGCATCGTCATAGGTTCTGAAATAGATATTGAATATATTCATATTGGTTGAAGAATCAGGATCGATCCCGTCGCCATTGCTTACACCGGCCCATACTCCAGGAGAAGTTTCGTACATGGAGGTGATGTTGGCATGGTTAAAGGTGACATGATCGCTAAAGACGATATGATTGGTCCAAGAAGCGCCGGATTCAAGAGTGACATCTTTGATGTAAAGATTCTGAACATTAAAGGCAATGATCAGCTTGCCTCTGGAACGGTTGTCTTGACCGGACAAGATTGGCAGTGGAGCAAGCGATGGCTTGGCAATGATTTTCTTCGCGAGCTCTCTCTCCGCTGCACCCAGCATTTTACCCGTAGCTCCAAGCAGATTTGTTCCATTGCTATCAATGCGGCCGGAACCGCTGATTGTAATATCTTTGAGATTTTGTGTGCCGTAGGAATCTCTTTCTCCGATGTTAATCAAAGAAGCAAAGCAGTTCAGCTCCCAGCCTTCAAACATACTAGGAACGATCGGATAATGTTTCATAAACTCGGCCACATCGGCATCGGTATAAGCGGCACTGGTGTTAGGAAGATAAGCCTCCAAAGCGCCGTCTACTTTTAACGTGACACCGCTGTTGCGGATGAACAAAGCGCCGGTTACGAATGTGCCTTGTGGTACGTACACCACACTGTTATATGGGGCATCATCAAGCGCTTTTTGGATCGCCTGCGTGTTAAGCGTCGTACCGTCGCCTACAGCATTATAAGGAGCCTTGGTAATATCAAGGATCACGGTTGGAGCCGGTTTGGTGGTGACGGTAATCGGTGCACTCTTAGGACCCAGATTGCCATTTTTATAAGCAGCCGCTACTTCGAAAGTATAGGTGGTGCTGGCAGTCAGACCTTCAGCGGTATACCCCATTTTGTCCGTGCGCGCAACTTCTACACCATCTTTGTAGACAACATATTTGTCTAACTGAGTAGTATACAGGTCAGATGATTTATCCCATAAAATCAAAGCGGACGTGTCTGTTTTTGCTTCCACTGGGGAGAAGATGACTTTAGGAGAAAGCTCAGTGGACACATATACAGTGGCCTTGCTGGAAACGCCGCCGGCTGCTGTTACTGTAATGGTGGCTACACCGTTTGCTACCGCTGTGATCAGGCCTGTTGCCGCATCCACTGTAGCCACACCGGGTGCGCTGGAGCTCCAGGTCAAGGCAGTGTTGTCAGCATAATTTGGAAGCGCCTTGGCGCCTAAATAATATTTTTCATTCGAGAACAGAGTGATGATGTCTTTATCAAGAGCTACACTGCTCACCGCTACAGAAGCATTGGTAACGGTAATGTCGCAAGTCGCTTGCTGCCCTTCAGCAGTGGTTACCGTAACTTTCGCCGTACCTGCTTGAGCGCCGGTTACTTGGTTGTTCACCAAGTTGATTACTTTGTTGTCTGATGTTGACCATTTAACCGCTTTGTTCGTATCGAGAGCGGGCGCGATGGCTGCCTCCAATGCAATCGTTTGACCTTTGGCAATGGTCAAGGTCTTGTTGTTTAAGGTGACGCCTGTAATCGCAACGGGAGCTCCCAGCTGCACATCATATTGTTTTACAGAAACACCATTTTGTGCAGTAACTACCAAAGTAGTTCCGGCTGGAATCATTTCAGAGGTCAGCTCAGCTCCTCTGGACATGAGCTTGTAGCTTTGTGCCGAAAAATCTGTCGCTTGAATCTGGCTCAATAATTCTTTTTTCAAGGTACCATAATGTACAGCCACAGCCTTATCACTAACGGACACTACGTTTGGTGCTGAAGCTTTTGCTGCAATAGCGGTGTTCGATGGAAGAGGCTGTTGGGATGACGATGAACCTGAACTTGAACCCGAACCTGAGCCTGAACCTGAATCCTGACTAGGAGTTGGAGTTGGAGTTGGAGTAGGTGTAGGTGTAGGTGTAGGTACGACAGATTTGTTGTTGTAGTTCATCGCTTTGGCAGCAAGTACAAATATTTCTGCGCGTGTAGTTAATTTCGCTGGAGCAAATGAACCATCTGGAAGTCCATCGATGATAGAAGCATTGGATAATGCCTTAACATAGCCTTTGGACCATGCTCCAATCCCGTCGGAGTCATTAAATTTGCTCGTATCGGTATCTTTGGCGTCCAGCTTAAGTGCTCGGGCTAACGCCGTTGCCGCCTCTTGCCGGGTGATGGGATCATTCGGTCTAAAAGCACCACCGCTGCCTTCCATATAACCCGAGTTTGTTGCAATGGCTACGTCATTTTGATACCATGCGGTCGGATCCACATCGGAATAGTTGATCTTCCCAGCATCCTTAAAGCCTAAAGCACGATTTACAATAGCGGAAAACTCTGCACGTGTGGTCGGCGAATCCGGATTGACATTGCCGTATGAATCGCCTTTCACTATGCCTTGATCCATCAACGCGGAAATATACGATTTCGCCCAGTGGCCTTCAAAGTCACTAGCAGAAACCACCGTTGGCACGGTCGAAAAAAGCATTGAAGAAACGGCCAGGATCGACGTCATCTTCTTCATGCTCTGCTTCATCTGCTTCATCTGCTTCATCCAAAATCCCCTCCTAATTGGAATGAAAAGGGGGAGGCAGCTTAGTGCCCCCCAGACTTATGTTATTTTTTAATGCTTTTATCGTAATCCGCTTTCGCCTTGTCCATCGCAGCCGCCCAACCGCTCAAGAAGCTCTCTGGCGTCATTGAGCCGTTCATCACCTTCTGGAAGTTCGGCTCCAGCTGCTGCGTCATGATATTGTTATAGTCCGGCAAGTACACCGGCAGATCCAGCACAACCGTATCCTTGTCCGCCATCACCTTCGCGCCTTCCTGGATATGCTGCGAATTTTTCACATAGTCGCTTGTCAGCGCATCCGAGTTCGTAGGCATTTGGCCGATATTCTGGTTCCAGTACGTTTGGCTGTCTGCGGAAAGCAGGAAAGCCAGGAACTGCCATGCTTCGTTCGGATGCTTTGTATTCTTGAAAATCCCATAGCCGTTAGCAGTCGGTGCCGTGATGCGCTTGCCGCTGTCCGACTTCGGCAGAATCGTTGCGGCAAATTTACCGTCAATCGATTGCTTATGGTTGTTAAACGATCCGAAATTGTGCTGAATCATTGCAGCCGTACCGGTATCGAAGGTTGCGACCATCTCTTTGTAAGCGTTTGTAATGTCGCTCGTAGGCGTATTTTTCTTGTAGAGGCCGACATATTTTTTCAAAAACTCCACGTTTTTCGGGTCAGCTACCGTAGATTTCCCGTCGCTGCCGAAATAATGCTCGATGCCCGAGTAAGCATACATCGCGTTCGTCAGCTGCACGATACTTCCACCTGCTCCGCGAATGCTGTAGCCATAGCGGTTTTTGCTGGCATCGGTCAGCTTCTCAGCATCCGTAAAAAAGTCTTTCCATGTGGTAGGTGCGTTCAGTCCAGCATCTTTAATCCAGTCGGTACGGTACCAGAACACGTCCAGATACATCGTCGTCGGCAGTTGGTACAGCTTCTTGTCCGGTGCCAGCGATTTGTTGTAATCGATTAGGCCTTTGGACAGCTTATCTTTATCCGACCATTTGCCGTAGAAATCATCCAGCGGAAGCAGTGCGCCCTTGGCGGCGAAGTCGGAAATCCACGGAACCATGATGCCGCCGATGTCCGGCGTATCGTTAGAAGCGATCGCTACGTCATATTTTTGCTTGTTGGAGGTGCTTGGAATCCCGACATACTCCACGGTAATATTCGGGTTTTTCTCTTGGAACCGCTTGATCAGCTCCTGCAGGAACGGCGTCCGGTCCGGTCCGGCATTTTCATCCCAGAAAGTCAATTTCACTTTCTCGTTCGAGCTTGTGCTGGCTGCTGCAGCCGGCTTTACAGATTCGCCGGTCTTTGCTTTGTCGGCACCTCCGGATGCGGATCCGGATCCGGCTCCACATCCGCTAAGCAGAAGCGAAAGGCAGCAGGTAACTGAAGCGGCCGAAATGGCTAAATTTCTTTTCATGTAGTGACATCTCCCTTATGTTTAATCTGTTTATGGCTAATCCCTTGCGGGAGTTAGTTTCCTTACCCTTTGACTGCGCCGGCACTCATGCCCTGCACCAGGTATTTCTGAACGATGGTGAACAAGATGACGGCAGGAAGCAGCGAAATCAGGCTTCCGGCGGCAAGCGCGCCATAGTGGATGTCAAACTCGCCTTGCATATACCGAAGACCGACAGGCAGGGTGAAGAAGGCCGGCTTGCTAATAAACATAAGAGCGAATAAAAACTCATTCCAAGCGCTGATGAACGTGAATACGGTTGTAGCGACAACACCTGGCAGCAAGATCGGCAGGATCACGACGAATACCGCTTTCAGTCTGCTGCAGCCGTCGACCATGGCCGCCTCCTCCAGCTGCTCCGGAATGTTGGAGATGAAGCCGCTCATCAGAATCGAGTTGAACGGTAGCTGGAACGTACTGTAGGTAATAATGAGCGAGAGCAGATTGCTCGTTAGTCCCAGGTGCTTGAAAATCATAAACAGCGGAATCAGCAGCATCGCTCCGGGCACAAACTGCGTGCACAGCAGCAGGATGAGAAAGGCGTTCTTGCCTTTAAACTTGTACCGGCTGAGTGCATACCCGACAAGCAGCGAGCTGATTAGCACGATGACTACGGTAAATGCGGATACGAACACACTGTTCATGAAAAACTTGGAGAATCCGACGTTATTCCATGCGACTATGTAGTTTTCAAAGGTGAGCTGCTTCGGCCAATAGCGAAGAGGGATTTGCGTAATGTCCTTTTCCAGCTTCAGCGAAGTAACGACCGCCCAATAAATCGGCAGCAGAGTGAAGGCCACTGCGCAGAACAGAGGGAAATAAAACAATAACATCCGGCTTGGATTCCATCTTAGCTGCATCTTATTTCTCCTCCTTTCCAAAACCGCTGAGCTTCAAATAGCTTACGGCGAACGCAAGTAGTATGAAGAATCCAACCACGGTTAAGGCCGAGCCGTAACCAAAGTTCTGTGCGACGATCGCTTGGTTGGCAACATACATTGTTAGTGTTGTGGTAATATTGGCTGGACCTCCGCCCGTCATGGCGAAGATCATATCCACGTTGTTGAACTCCCATACGGAACGGAGCAAGGTCGACAGGATAATCGAATTTTTCAAAAAAGGAAGCGTGATGTGCAGAAACGATTTCCATTTTCCCGCGCCATCTACCGTTGCCGACTCGTACAAATCACTCGGAATCGTTTGGAGTGCTGCCAGCATGGTAATCGTGAAGAACGGAATCCCCCGCCACAGCTCCGTCAGCACGACCGATGGAAACACGGTGTTCATATCGGCCATCCATGCGATTTTATGCTCGATAATACCCAGCTTCAGGAGCAGATCGTTCACTAGCCCCATGTGCTCGTTAAAGAGCAGTGACCACATCGTTGCGGTAATAACGCCCGATACGGCCCATGGCAAAATCGCAATCGAACGAAACAGTGCACGCGCTTTGAAGCTTTGATGAAGCAAAAGCGCGATGCCGAGACCAAAAACGAGCTGGAAAAACACTTCGATAGCGACCCACTTCAGTGAAATCTGCAAGCTGGAATAAAACAGCGGATCCTTGGTGAGAATGTCCACAAAATTGTCCAATCCGATAAATCCGTTGTAGTACGGTTTGGCCGGGTTATAGTTTTGCAGGCTGTAAAAAAATACGTTGACCATGGGATAAAACAAAAATCCGGCAATTAAGACGATCGCGGGGAGAATCAGCAAGTACGGGGTGTAGTTGATCTTCTCCCGGCTTCGTTTAAGTAAGCTACGCTGCGCCGGGATCGCGGCTGAAGCGGTCTTCTTCGAGTAAGCTTGATTGGTTGTGCTCATCTTGTGGTGTCCCTCCTTGTTGCAGCTGATATAGCGGATCCAACGATATCAGTTGTCAACTTTGTCTATAAGTGAAGTATAGTTCGATTGGCCTCTGACCTGAATTGAATATCTTAACGACATTGTTTGAATTTTTATCACATATATGAAAGGCTAAAGAGCAACAAGGGCCATCGGGACAAAAGCTATTCCCGATGGCCTTCCGACTGCTGACCTTCAGCGCTGAACATCAAGTTATATATGATAGATTTAAGTCTATAAAACGTAATGGCGGCTAATACTGTATAATACAAAAATATTCAGATTTGATAGACCCCAATCTATCATAGAAAGAGGATGACCCTTGGAGCTGCTTCAATTAAAATATTTTCAAACCACTGCTGAACTAGAACAAATTACGAAGGCTGCGAAGGCGTTAAAAATTGCCCAGCCATCGCTTAGCAAAACGATCGCCAGGCTGGAAGAGCACGTTGGCGTACCTCTATTCGACCGGCAAGGCCGCAATATTCAACTGAACGCATACGGCAAAGTGTTTCTTAAGCGGGTGAACCGCATTTTTCAAGAGCTGGAGGAAGCTCAGAATGAAATTCGTGATATGGCAGGATTGGAACGGGGGAACATCACGCTTGCGGTCTCGCTTACCAATTTGCTGCCTGAAATGCTGGGTGCTTTTTTAGAGCTGTATCCGGATGTGCACTTCCGCCAAGTGGTTGAACCGATTACCATGATGAAGCAGCTGCTCGAACGCGGTGAAGTCGATATGTGCTTGACCTTTGCGGAGATTGAAGGACCGGAGATTGAGTGGAGGCCGCTGCGAACGGAGCCCATCCATCTGTTCGTACCGGACAGTCACCCTTTAGCGGGACGGACCAGCGTTTCCTTAAAAGAGCTTAAGGATGAAGCCTTCATTGGTCTGCGTCCCGGGTATTGGTTCCGGGAATTAACTGATAGCTTGATCTTGAAGGCCGCTGGATTTACACCCCAAACCACCATTGAAGTGGATGAGGTGGATGCGGTGCTGCTGCTGCTCAAGAAAGGGCACGGCATCGTCTTGGCTCCGGATTTGGCTTGGAGGTCTAGAATTGACTTGAAGCAGAACAAGCTCACGATTACCGATCTCGGCGGGAGCTTGACGCTAGGCCTGGCCTGGTCTAAGAACCATTATTTGTCTTCGGCGGCTCAGAGGTTTCACGAGTTTATTGTCGACTACTTTGGGAATTTTCTGGAGTAGGCGGACAATAAAAAGGCAACCCAGGAAGCGTTTATCCGCGTTCTAGATTGCCAATCGTCTACTTAAGTCTGGCTTTCACTGTTTTCGCATACTCTGTCGGGGTCATTCGAGTTCGTTTTTTGAATGCCCTTGAAAAATAATGGACACTGCCGAAGCCCAGCTTTTCTGCAATTTCGGTCATGTTGTCGGTCGTTTCCCGGATCATTACTTTAGCCTTTTCCACTCTTGCGTTTGCAACGTAGGCTTTCACGGAGAGACCTGTGGTTTTCTTGAATTGTTCTTTAATTTGGGTTTTCCCGATCATAAATACGCGGCTAATTTCATCCAGAGAAACCATGGTATTCAGCCGATCGTCTAAATAATTTGCAATGTGCCGTCCTAATTCATCGTTCGTTTTTTCTTTTGCGGCGGAAGAGAGTAGCGGCTTTCTGGGGTTCAACGTTTGCCTTCGAAGCAATCGGAGCAGTAAGATCTCCAAATAGCATTGTATTAATTGTTCACTCCCGACCTGGGCATCATCACGCCTTATAAGCGGATGCCGAAACGGAAATTCGAAAGCGTTCATCCCTTCCTTGACGATACCAGCCAGTAAATTACGTTCTTCATCCTTCAATGAGACCACCATATCCCGAAAAGAGCCCATCGCCTCCGAATGGCATTCGAACGTCATGACAATCACATTCGGCGCTTTGCCGTTCGTCGCGTAAAATCGGTGATATTCGTTCGGCTTATGGAAAATCATCATCCCCTGACCCAGCCGATGCAGTGTTTCATCCGCCATAACTTCGATTTCTCCACGGTCGACATAGAGAAACTCCCAAAAATCGTGACGCTCGCCATTGAACACGTAGTTGTTGCCGAATTCAAAGTAATACATCGTGATGAGTTGGTCGATGGTAATCGTTTGAGTCATTCGCTGCAAGCGATCCAAATCCGTTTGTGTTTGATTCACTGCTCCACCTTCCAGGCTGTCCATTTGAGAATAGTGTAGCAAAAATAGGGATTCCCGGCACCTGAAGAAATGAAAGGTACAAAAAATGCGGCTTTTCGGACAAAGAAAATAGAAGACCCTCGACTTATACTTGAAGACATCAAGACTACTTGGGAGGATCATTCTATGAACATAGGAGTTATTGGATACGGCGGACGTCTTCGGACGGTCGTGGGCGATGTGTTAAAGCAAGATCCCGTTTGCCGGGTGGCCGCCATCGTCGACATCCGGAACCGTACGATTCAAGCCGAGAAGCATCCAAAGCTTGGGGAAGACGTTCACTTTTACGATACCGTGGAAGAAATGCTGGCTGGGGAACACTTAGATGGCGTCATGATTGGGACCCGCTGCTCCAGCCATACGGAAATGGCTCTTAAGGTGCTGCCTACCGGCCTCCCTTTGTTTCTGGAGAAGCCCGTGGCGACCACCATGGCCGATTGGATGAGGCTAAAGGCTGGTTGGGAAACATACCCTGCCCCTGTCGTCGTATCGTTTCCTTTGCGCGTGACGTCGATCGTGAAGCTGGTCAAAGAGATCGTCGATTCCGGAAAAATCGGTACCGTCGAGCATGTTCAAGCTGTGAATAACGTACCTTACGGGGGCGTTTATTTTCAACATTGGTACCGGGACGAGAACGAAACGGGAGGCCTTTTTCTGCAGAAAGCCACTCACGATTTTGATTATATAAACAGCATTCTTGGGATGAACCCTCTGAGCGTCTGTGCCATGACCTCCAAACAAATTTACAAAGGAGCGAAGCCGGCGGGCCTGAAATGCGTCGATTGCGAAGATCAACATACGTGCCCTGACAGCATATCAAAAACAGGAAGACCCAACTGGCAATATTGCTGCTACGCCGTGGATACGGGCAATGAGGATTCCGGCAGTGCTTTGATCCGCTACGAAAGCGGCATGCATGTTTCGTACTCACAGAACTTCTTCGTGCGCAACGGTGCAGGCGCTCGGGGAGCCCGCTTCATGGGATATAAAGGAACGGTCGAATTCGACTTTATTACAGGGATCGTCAACGTCTATATGCATCACACACCCAACGTAGAAACGTACCAAATTCCAACGGATGAAGGTCATTTCGGGGGAGACGAAGCTTTAGCCGCCAATTTTGTCGACCTGATGAAAGGCTCGAAAGCTTCTGTCTCCACACTAGAGGACGGATTGAGGAGTGCGCTGCTTTGTCTGAAAGCGAAAGAATCCGCATTAACCGGACAATTTCAAGCCGTTGAGTTCAAAATATGAGACTTGTATTTTTTAAATAAACCAAGGAGCACCTTAGCTAGTAAGGTGCTCCTTGGTTTTAACTTATAGTTATTTTTGTTTTGTTGTCGCTGTATTTCGGTCACCAATGGTAATGGTAACATCCTGCTTTTGGCCGCCGCGCATAATGGTTAGCGTCATTTTGTCTCCGACCTTTGCCGCTTGAACCACTTTGGTTAGCGCATCGGACGTTGCCACGGCCTTGCCATTGGCCGCTACGATGACATCGTAAGGACGAATGCCTGCTGTAAATGCTGGCGTTCCCATCTGTACGTCCATTACCACTGCGCCGTCTGTATTGCTCAACTGAAGATCCTTCGTCATGTCAGCTGTTACATCTTGAAGGCTCACGCCGATAAAAGGAGACGCTTCTTTTGGAATCGCGACATTGTTTTTCAGATTCTCCAGAACCGAGCTGATGGTGCTCGTCGGAATCGCGAAGCCCATCCCTTGCGCCTCGGAGTTAACCGCGGTATTGATGCCGATAACTTCGCCGTTCATGTTCAGCAGCGGGCCGCCCGAGTTGCCCGGATTGATTGCGGCATCGGTTTGGATCAGGTGCTTGTAGTTGCGTGTCCCCTTTTCATCGTCGATACTAATCGAACGATCCTTCGCACTGAACAGACCTGCGGTAACCGTATAGTCAAAATCGTACGGATTTCCGATCGCCACCACCCAATCGCCTACCTTGGTATTATCCGAGTTGCCGATGGGCAAAGTAGGTAAAGCCGTGCTGTTCTCAATCTTGAGCACAGCCAGGTCCAGATCGTAGCTGCTGCCGAGCAGCTTCGCTTTGAACGGCTTATCGTAGCCCTGAACGGTGACATCAATTTCGTCTGCTCCATCAATGACATGCTCATTGGTCAAAATATAGCCCGACGATTCGAAGATGAAGCCCGAGCCGATGCCTTGAGGCTGCAAGGTGTTACTACCGCTCTGGGATTGCTGACTCTTCTGTCTGCCTCCTTGGCCACCCATGAATTGGTCAAAAAACGAATTCGGGCCTCTCGATTGCCGCTTGGCTGCAGGTTTGACCAGCGTCTCGATTTTGACCACGGCTGGACCCGCCTTCTCCGCGATAGAGGAGATCGTATTCGGATGCGACGGATCGAACGATGCTGTAACCGTCCCTCCTCCTGCCGACGAGCTTGCTGCATTAACCGTTGTCGCTACTGGCTGCTGGGTGCTGCCGGAGAACAGATTCATTTTGTCTGAAGCGAACATGAGCCCAGAAATCGCAAGCGAGCCGGCCATGAAGGCCGCGAAAATGCTTTTGCCGGAAGGCCCGCGGCTTCCTCTGCTTACCTTTCCAATCTTAATGTTACCGGATTCCAGTTTTCCTGGGTTCAGCGGCAGCATATCATTTTGGTTCTCGAATGGGTTATTGTTATTATTGTTGTTATAGTTTTCCATAGTAGAAACCTCCAATTGAATTACATAGTGGATATTCGACTTGCTTACAATGTCTATATTGAACTCCCAATATTAAAAGCAACTTAAGGCTTCCTAAAGCCCAGCTAAAAGTATTTGCACTGAAAAAAGCCCTCGCAGTCGCATGAATAATGTTTCCGTGCCACAAAAAAAGCCTACCCGCTTACAGGTAGGCTTAATATGAAAATCATTACGATCCATTCAATCAAAAGGCTCCTCCGGTGGGTCTCCTAGCTTTTTCACATATGACAGTGATTAATTCGTCTCGGTAGCTTTCTTAATTTTTGCTGTAAACGTTTTTCCCAGCGATCCGCTCACATTCACAGTCAGCTTAATCGTTGGACTATACTGGGTTACGGAAATGGCCGGATCAAGCGATAAGCCTTCCGATGAGCTTCGGTAGATCTCGAGGTTGATGGCTCCTGTATTGCTCTGCGTCGGATCGGAGACTGCCAAGTCGATTTCATCAGGCGTTTCCAGCATAGTGACGGATGACTTCTTATCGCTTGTGATCAGACTGGCCCCATTGTCCCGGAGTGTCTTGCTTGCGTCGCTCCAAAAGTTTACTCCTACGGCGTTCAGTGAAGTATTCTTGACTGCTTGTGCCTCTGAAGAATTTTCCAAAATGGCCATGTCCGGATGGCTTGCGTAGTCGGCCGTAGCAGCCGCATCTTTATTCGGCAGCAGGACATAGGAGTAAGTTGCATTCGCAGGTTTTACTCCATGCTCCAATGCCAAACTCAGGAAATAATTCGAAACCGGTGTCGTGCTTCCGCCGTTATTCACATTTTTCCATGCGCCTGTTCTAGACTCGCGCAGAGCGTGGACATTCGCTCCTTCTGGGAAGTAATAGCCGATGTCTGAGCCCGGCACGCTGCCAACCAAATGCGCCCATTGTACCCGGGACATCTCTTCCGACCATCCGTGCTCAATTGGCTTGGCTACTCCATTCACCGTCAGCAAGTTGTCGCCCTTGGCATTCAGCTTTCGGATTTCTACAATGGTTTCCACACTGCTGTCGTCCTTACTCGTAATATCGGCTCCAAGAGCGACGATGGAATCTCCGAATAGAAACCAAGATTTTTTCCCCTGAAGCGAGCTTCCCGTCACTTTCGTGAGAGAAAAATCCATTCCCGCTATTCCATACAAGCCGTTCAATGACGAGCCTCCGACCCAATTCGAAGTGTTTGGATATAATTTCCAAGCTGTCGGTGTACCACTTCCCGTTCCATCCGTTGTTGTACCCGGTAATCGATACATATTGACGGTTGGCCAGAAATTGCTGCTGTATTGCGCCAAATCGTTGTTATAAAGGTAGGTCATGCCAAGACCGGTCCACCAGCCCTGCAGATTCTCTCCGTTCCCGGATTCGAAAGCCGAGATGCGATCCGAGAACAGGCTAAGACCGAAGGCGAAGCCCGGACGCAGATGTATAACCCGATCCATATTGGAAAATACTTGGTTCTTGATCAATTCATTGCTTGGTGAAATCGTATCGTCTTTCATGATCGCTTTGAGCTGCAGCAGCTCGTTAATCGTCATGCCTGTGTAATAATTGGTGAATGTACGATCCTGCTGTACCCAAGCCTTGACTATGCTTTTAAAAGCGGACGCCTGGGTAGATGGCGCAAATTGCGCTAGACGGGCAATCGTCGTAATGATGGATCTCCCAGAAGTATGATCCGGTTCCGCCTGTCTGGAAATTTTGCGTCCGGCTACCATATCCATTGCCGCGCCTTTATAAATGATCGGTTGGTAGGAATCGATTACCCAGCTGTAGATGTTCTCCACATTAGGATCTTTGACATCCCAGGATGAGCCACTCAGCAGCTCCAATATTCTTGCCATGTCAATCAGCAAAACCTGCCCATAGCCGACGGTATACGGCACATTCGAGTGTTGAATGAAGGAGCCGTCCGCATAAAATCCATCACCGCTTGTGACATAAGGGAAGATTTGGCTAAGCGCATCTCTTCCCTGGGCGAGCTTCTCCCCTGTCTTGTCCAGAATGCCGCGGATCATGACGACAAGCGCTTTGTCCGCCCGATTGGCTCCCGTTTCTACGGTGGTGTGATTTTGGGTTTTGATGGTCGGATCGGGAACAAAATGATCCACCGCATTAATGTAATTAGCCTTTTGAGAAGCTGACAATGAGTCGTACATTAAAACGGCGATATCGTTTAATGCCTGCGGAGATCCGATTTCCCAATCCCACCAGTTGTCATATTCTTTAGAAATCGTTTCATTATATACATTCTGGTGCATCCAATCGAGCGCGCTCATGATGTCCGCTGCTAAAGCCGTATTGCCATAGAGTGAAGAGCCTTTAGTATTAAAAGCGATAGCCATATTTTTTAGCCGATTATAGCTGCCTGTTATGTCCGATGATTTTGTAGGCCATTGGGATAAATCAGACCACAACGCTTTACGAGTCGGTTCTTTGATTAAAGAGGACCAAGCGGAACTGGCCCCTTTGGTAGTCGAAGTGATTTTTGCGGCAATATCCGGGTCATTAGTGTCATAGGTGGGATCTCCCACTAGAGCCGTCTGCCACTTCGTTCTTAGCTTATTGTATTCGTCTGCAGTTACTGCGGGAGTGTCTGGAGCGCTCTCTGCCGTTTGAGGTTGACATGCAGGCATAAACATAACTGTCGCTAAGAGCAGCATTGCAATAAGTACGCACTGTAAAACTCTGAGGCTGCGATTCTTTATCACGATTATCCCCCATCGTTTAAATTATTTCGCCCTCCCGCGCTCGTTGATCCCGTTCCCCGCTTACGCCTGCACCCAGCTTCAATGAGGCAGCGAACGTTTGGCCGAGCGATTCACTAACATTCACGCTTAGCTTAATTGTCGGGCTGAATTGCGCTTTGGTAATTCCCTGATCTAGGAGAACGGCTTCGGATGCGGCTCCGTCTATAGCTACGGTTTTAGCATCCAATGATTATTTTTTAAGCGTCTGTACATCCTTGTTAATGTTCTCGTCAGCAGCGCGAAGTGAACTATTGATGTCTTTGCCTTTATAGATGGCATCGACCATAGCGTTCCACATATGCTTTTGCGATTGGGCATAGTATTTCGATATCACCTGCGGCGCAGGAGCATGGCTTTTAAAGATGCCGGCAATATTTTTGCCTTTCAGGAACGGCAGCGCTGCGCCATATTTCAGCTTAATGTCTTGTTTTTTCAATGCAGTCAATTGTCCATGCTCGGTGATCCATGTTTGATATTCGTCGGTACTCATAAGATTGATGACCTTAAACGCGTCATCCTTCAGCTTACTGGTTTTGGAGATGACCAGCACGGCTGTGTTATCCCACTCATAAGTGTTCGGCGAGCTCTTATGGGACGGCAGCTGCACGATATCGAAATTAAATCCGCTATCCGCCGGATCCTTCAGCCCGCGCAATACGAAGGATTGCCCCGGAATCATCGCAACATTCTTGTCTTTGGTGAACAGGTTTGTGAAATTTGGAAAATTAGTGTCGCTAGACTGCTTCATTCCCGAGATACTAAAGTTCATATCCATCAGATTATAAATCGTTTTCCATGCGTCTGTGCTCATCGATCCTTGATTCGTTTTCCCGTCAATTTGGAATGCAGGCAAGGAATAGGCTACACGATCCGCATTTTGTAAACCTAATCCAAAATATTGGACGCCGCCTTCGTTGCGGGTCAATTTTTTGCCTAGCTCAATCGCATCCTCCCAGGTCATCCCATCTTTCGGATATGGAACCCCGAATTTGTCAAAAATGTCCTTGTTGTAATATAAGGCACTGAAGTTGGTATAGAACGGGAACCCATAAAGCTTTCCGTCGCTGGCGAAGTTCGGCTGTTTGAGAATGTAGTCCTCGAAACGACTAAGGTCAACATTCGCCTTTTTGACATACGGCGTCAAATCTTCTGGAATATCCATGCTCAGTGCATCGCTGATTTGGATGGCATTCGACTGAAGAATGTCCGGCAGGGTACCCGAGGTGAGCTTCTCGGTCATTTGTGCGTTGTTGCCCCCATCAAGCTTTACAAATTCAATTGTTATGTAAGGGTACTTTTTCTTTACCATCTCCTGGAGGTATTGCTTATGCTCATCGGTAAAGGGAGTTTCTTGGATTTTCAAGGTGATCGGATCGTGCTTCTCCTCTGGTGCCGCTTTTTCGGCCGTATCGGACTTGCTCGATTGGGACTGTGCGCAACCGGCGATAACAACAATCATTAGAGCCATCGCGATCGATAATCCTGCATGGTTAGTCTTTTTCTTGGTTATCATGCTAATCTTTTCCCCCCACACTTTACTTTTGTAACGTTTTCAAATCTAAATACTTTACCGGTCATACCAGTATCCGCGCAGCGCCGTATCCATCCGAAGCAGCGCTTCCAGATAGTAGTAGTCTCCCCAAATCATATAATCATCCGGCGAGCTGTTCCCCCGAACATGGTAGGAGCCGTGCTTCAGCAGCCCTTGCGCTCCAGGCTCGTTCAGCGTGGAATAACTCTGTACCAGCGATTCCATGGTGCGCTGAAGCGCATCCCGGAAGTACGGGACTTCCGGATCGGACGCATCCAGGTGCTCTAGTAGTTCTTGCCAGCCGCAAGCTGCGATCGCCGACGCGGAGCTGTCACGATAAGTATGGTCGTTAACATCTACGTTAAAATCCCAATACGCGACGCTATCCTCAGGCAAACGCTCGATGAAGTAACGCGCCAGCCGCTTGGAGGTCTCGAGGAAGAGTGGATTTTTCGTATAACGATACGACAGCGCAAAGCCATAAATCCCCCACGCTTGGCCGCGGGTCCAGGTCGACCCGTTCGTATAGCCCTGATGCGTAGAGCCCCCGATCGGCTCGCCCGTTTCTTGATTAAAATGAAACGTATGATACGAGGAATCATCCCCGCGAACCAAATACCGTCTGCTTTTCTCTGCATGAACGATGGCTATTTCTTTGTACTTCGGGTCTCCGGTATGCTCGGAAGCCCAGTACAGCAGCGGTAGATTCAATAGGCAGTCGATGATAATGCGTCCACCCTGCTCAGGGTCGCCAAGAGGTCCCCACGCTTGGATATAGGCGCCCTTCTCTCTCCAGCGCTCTAGCAGCTTATCTGCCGCGCGTACAGAAAGTGCCAGCGCAGCTTCGTCCTTCTCGATAAACCATTGAGCAACAGAAGATAAGGAGTACAAGAAGCCGATATCATGATGCGCCAAGGCAACATTTTGCTCCATCCGGGACTCAAAGCTTCTTACTGTACTTACGGCCGCTTCGCGCAACGCCGGATCCCCCGAATACTCATAGCTCAGCCAGAGCAGGCCCGACCAGAAGCCGTCGGTCCATTCGTCGTTCGGATTCAGCTGATAAGTCTTTCCATCCGTGCTCACATGCGGGAACAAGCGGCCAAACCGCTCGATATTATCCCGTGTTTTCTGAACAGCATCATCAATTGCCAGTTTCCACATTTGCTCAAACACCCCTATGTTAATTTAATTGCCTCAGCATAATCTCGATTTCATTTCGTTGTTATAGCAGCGGGAACTTGTCCCCTACCTTTTGAAGCCATGAGGCAAGCTCCTGTTCCAGCTCGAGGGCGATCCGGTCGCTTGGAATCCCCCCATACTTCGTTGGAGACAGCTGATAAGGATCTAATTCATTATCGTAGAGTAATCGTGTGATTGGACTATCTCCCACTTTACGTTCAGCGACGTAGGTGAATCGAAGCGTTCGTACGCCTCTCCAACCGTAGGCATTGATATCCCAGCCTTTTTCTTCTGCCTGCTTGTGCAGCTTCACATCACCCGGGTAATGGCAAATAAACGTCGACTCCGGCCTATCCCCGTTCCCACCATGTAGAATGTCAGCATAGTTGGTGCCTTGGACATAGTCCGGAACCGGCAATCCCATTAAACCAAGAATTGTAGGAACAAAATCAACACTGTTAAACAGAATCGAATCTTGGCGGGGGGCCATAGCACGCGGATAGCGAATAAAGCAAGGAACCCCAATCGATTCCTCGTACCAGATATTCTTGTGTTCCAGCCAGCCGTGCGCGCCCATCGTCTCACCATGATCGGAGGTCAGAACGACAATCGTATCCTCAGTAAGTCCAGCCTCGTCTAGGGCAGCGAGCAGTCTGCCGAATTCGACATCCGTCCCGGTCACAGCCGCAAAATAATTCCGCATATATTTCTCGGTCTGCTCTAGCCCCTGCTCGTTAACATTCGGCCGAACATGCAGCGGCTCATTCGCGTACATTGCCTTATACTCGTCTGGTACTTCCTCAAACGGCTGGTGCGGCGGATTCCACGAGACGAATAAGCAGAACGGCTGGTTCCTGTCTCCCTCTTGGATAAAACGGATCGCCACATCCGTCTCATGCTTCGTTGACCACTCATTCGGCACGAGCTTTTCATGGGAATCCTGCCAATAATGAGGCGCCAAGTGCCGGTCGTTGGCATTGTACGTGTACCATAAATCGAACCCGAAGCGCCGGGGGCCAGGAGGTATATAAGCATCCCAGTGCTTAGCACCAGATAGGGGCTCCGGAACCGAGGACTGCTCGGGCAAATCCAGATGCCATTTTCCGATATATCCGGTCCGATACCCTTCTTGCTTCAGCAGGTCCCCGATCGTCACTTCATCGTCGTTCATTTTCACCCCGAGGCCGAGCTTGCAGTTCGTGGTCACTCCGGTGGATAAGGGGAACCGTCCGGTCAGCATCGAAGAGCGGTTCGGAGAACATAAAGGAAAGCAGCTGATCGCGTTAGTCAAATCAACACTCTGCGAAGCAAAACGGTCGATATTGGGCGTATATACGGGATCATCGTTTCTCATTCCTACCGCTTGCTTGCGCCATTGGTCGGGAAATACAAACAATAAATTAGGCTGTTTCTTGTTGCTCTGCATAAGTGATCTACTCCTTCTGGAGACAAAAAAGGGAGAGAGCAGCCTCTCCCCTTTTTAGCCAATTCATTATTTCTTTGAACCGCTATTGAAACGATCGTAAGCAGCCTGATAAGCAGCCAGCAAATCCTTCAACCCCATATCGTTCAGCTTCTTCACATAGCCGTCCCAATCCTTATCAATGCCGCCGTCAATAATCCACTTGGCGTACATGCTGTTCGCATACGTGTTGATATCGTTGCCGAGCGTTTGAATTTTCATCGCTTCGTCTTTGCTGAAGAAGACGTTCGGATATACGTCTTTCGCGAATTTCCCTTCGAACAATTTATCGTACTCGCCTTTTTCGGTAAATACCGGCGTTTTCGTTACCAATCGCTTCGAATTGGCCATCGTCATGAAGCTGACTCTCGACCCGTTCGAAGGAATATTCAGCCGCTCATCATTATTGTTAGGATTGAGCGCTCGGAGCACCTTGACCGTACCGTCGGCTTGCTTCTCTAAATAGTCGCCGTATCTCCCACCACTGGACATCTGCATTTCGTTATCATCGTTAAGCACATTGTCCATCCATTGCATCAGTAATTCTGGGCGCTTCGTATTATTCGTAATTGCAAACGATCCTCTATAGAAAAGTCCGGTTGGATATTTTTCGACGAGCTGGTCGCCTTTTGGTCCCTTCAATGGTCCGACTGGAACATAATCATCGCGCTGCTCAGGCTTAGTGGCCCAAGATGTACTTCTCCAGTTGCTAAATACACCCACTACGCGCGGATCCGATTGGATTTTTGCGGAGTACGATTTACCGTCATGTGTAAAGGCCTCCTTATCGATCAGCCCCTCCGAATAAAGCTTGTTGAGATAGCTGATGGCATCCTTATACTGCGGTTGAACTGGCGCATAAGTGGCTTTCCCGTCCTTCAAGCCGATATGAAGCAGGCTGTCCTGACTGTAATGATCGATGATGCCAAAGGCGCCGAAGATCGCGGAGAACAGGTTAAAATCTTTGATACTCGTAAACGGAATGATTTTATCTTTGCCCACGCCGCTCGGATCTTGGTTCTTGAACGCAAGCAGCATTTGTTCGAATTCATCGGTCGTCGTTGGCACCTTCATGCCCAACTTATCGAGCCATTTCTTGTTGGTAAACAGGATATTGCCGGTTTTAACGCCCTGCCAATCATCGATAAAGGAAGGGATCGCATAGATGTGACCATCCGGCGCCGTGATCTGGCTTCTCAATTCAGGGTAATCCTGCAGCGCTTTCTTAAAGTTCGGCGCATATTGGTCGATTAGCTTCTCAAGCGGAATTAGCGCTCCGGTCGAGCCGTAATTGAGCAGTTCAGCATCCGTAAAAATTCCGGCCCCAATGAATGCTTCCGGCAGGTCGTTGCTCGCGAACAGCAAGCCCTTTTTCTCTTTCCATTGGCTTTGGTTCACATCTTGGAAATCCACGTGAATGTTGGTTTGCTTTTCGATATCCTGCCATTGACGTACATCCTTGCTTGCAGGGTATCCATCAACAACTACGGTTCCAATTTTTAGGGTTTGCGGGGTCTTTAGCGGAAACGATTCAACCGCAGCCTTCGGTGTAGCAGCAGCAGAGCCGGAATTGTTAGCGTCATCATTCTTGGCGCCGCAGCCAGTCAGTGCTAGCGATACGGAAACCATTGACAGTGCAGCGACATTGAAAGCTTTTTTCTTATTCATGTTCTACTCTCCCCATACTTTTATGAAATGTGGAAAATCTATGCTTAAGGAACGTTTGCGTTCGCATTATTCCATTAAGTCCATCACCAACCTCTTACCCTTTGACAGAACCTACCATGACGCCTTTGACAAAATACTTTTGCATAAACGGATAAACAATCAGGATCGGAAGGCTGGTTACAATAATCAGCGCATATTTGAGCAGCTCCGCTTCATACTGTCTTCTCACCATATCCTCGGCCTCCAGCATATCAGCTTGCACATTGCTCTGAATTAAGATTCCGCGAAGCACCAGCTGCAAGGAGAATAAGCTTTTATTGCTCAGATAAATCAACGAGTTAAAAAAATCATTCCAATGCTCGACGCCGTAGTACAAGGCAAGGACAGCAATAATCGAGATGGAAAGCGGCAAGATGATACGGAAAAAGTAAGTGAAATGATTACAGCCGTCAATTTGAGCGGATTCAAACAATTCCTCTGGAATCGTCCCTTGAATATAAGTTCTGGCGATAATGACGTTGAAAATATTGATGGCGCCAATAATAATCATCGCGAGCGGCGTATTGTACAAACCAATTTTTTTAACGATTAGGAAGGTAGGAATAAGGCCGCCTGAGAAAAACATCGGAAACAGAATATAAGCCATTAATGCGCCTTTACCCAAAAAGTGCTTGCGTGAAAGGGTATAGGCAATGCCGAGCGTAATGATGACATTAAGTGCGGTGCCAAAGATGGTGTAAAAAATCGTATTGCGGTAGCCAACCCATACATCGGCATATTCAAACACTTTCCTATAGCCATCCAGCATGAACCCCTTCGGCCATAGCGCCATCGAACCGTTATTTACGAAGGTAGGATTCGATACCGATGCAATCACTACAAAATACAAAGGATATAACACAACAATGAGTACAATCGTCAATAAAGCATAATTGATGACGTCAAAAATCCGATCGCCTTTCGAGAGCTTTACGCTGTTCATCCCTCTCACCTCCGTTTGGCTTTACCACAGACTCGTTTGAGATACACGCTTGGAAATATAGTTCACAAGAATCAATAGAAGAATATTAATCGCCGAATTAAATAAATTGATGGCGGTGGAATAGCTGTACTGATTGCCGATCAAACCGATTTTATAGATATAGGTAGAAATAATTTCCTGGGACGCTTCGGTCAACGGCGTTTGCATCAAATACAGCTTCTGGAAGCCTACATTCATAATTTGTCCCGCGTTCATGATAAAAATAATGATGGCGGTCGGCATAATGCCCGGCAAATCAATGTGGAGTATCTGCTTCCATTTGCTTGCTCCGTCGACCTTGGCGGCTTCATACAGCTCTGGGCTGATGGAGGCCAGAGCGGCCAGATAAATAATACTTGCCCATCCTGTATTCTGCCAAACGCCAGACCATACATAGATACTTTTGAAAAACTCCGGTTTCCCCATGAATAGTATAGGCTCTACACCGAAGGCTTGAAGGATATGGTTTACAAAACCTGTGCGCGGAGACAAGAAGATAAACAGCATTCCGACGAGAACCACGATCGAGATAAAATGCGGCGCATAAGTAACCGTTTGCACGATGGATTTAAAGCGCTTGTTTCTGGTCTGATTTAACAGGATCGCGAGTACGATCGGGATTGGAAACCCGGCGATCAATTGATACAAGCTAACGGTGATCGTGTTTTGAATGAGAGACCCGAACTGATACGAGTGGAAAAAACGAACAAAATGATCGAATCCCACCCACGGGCTCCCCAGGATCCCTTGGACCGCGTTAAAATCCTTAAACGCAATGGTTACCCCATACATCGGGATATAGTTGAAAATAAACAAGTACACGATGGCAGGCAGTGCAAGGACGTATAATTGATAATCGCGAATAAGCTTGAGCATCACAGCACTTTTAGCTTTGGCTTTTTTTGCGTATACTTTTTGAGCCTGCAGTTCTGCATTCACATTAGCTTCCTCCATTTCTGTTGTTGACTGTTGAGCGGGTTGTGTAACTCACTTTACTTGAAGCGTTTTCAAGTGTAAATCTTCATTAATTTAAGCGACATGCAGATTTTTAACTGGCGTGCAGATATTGAATTTCATCCTTCCCTTTGTCGAAATGTAGCCTTGGATTTGATCATACTTACGGCCTGCATCCCTGTAAATCTGCAATAATTTAGCGCGCATTCAGTATTTTATGACCGTGCAAATCTTCATTTTTTTATAGTGAGTATCCAATTTTTTCAGCCGCTATTTTTTCAATTAAAAAATGCTATAATGATGAAGCTAAAAGAAGCGCTTTCGTAAGGAGCATGGTGCTATGGGCATAAATGTAAGGGCATACAAATTGTTTTACAAATATTTATTTTCTTATATTGGCATCTTGCTTGTTCCTTTGATCATTCTAGGCTCTTTTACATACGTCTACTTCATCGGAATCATCAAAGACGATGTCATTAACAACAATATGAATAAGCTGGATCGGATCCGGTATGTCATTGATGATCAGCTGAAGCAAATCCGCATGATGAGCGATCAGATTTATTTTAAAAATATGACGCCCTTCTTTTTTGAAGATGATCCGCTTGGGAGTCTAAAGGTCATTAATGATTTGAAAAACTATACGCTAACGAACAATTTTATATCCGATATCCTGATGTTTAATCATAAAGACGATTACCTTTACTCCTCTACCAGCTCTTATAAGACTTCTTTATTTTTTGATAAAATTTACCACTACGAGCAATGGAATCAAAATACGTTTATCCATGACATGAACAGCATCATTACTCCTACGGTAAGGCCCATGGAGAATATTCTATTGAATAATAGGGAAACCAAGCGCTTTGCCACACTGATCTATCCGCTTTCCTCCGGAGGGGCTAAACCGACTCAAACGGTCCTGTTTCTGATCGCTGAGAAATCGTTTCAGAACCTGCTGAAGGATACGATGAAGGATTACGGCGGCAACACGCTGATCATGGACAAGAACAACCATATTATTGCGGCTCTACAGGATGATCCGCTTCTGCAATCACCCGAGCTTCAAAATATAATGAAGGAATCGAATAATGACCTCAGTCAAACCGTGACACTCGATCATGTGAAGTATATCTTCTCAAGTGTGGTTTCCTCGGATACAGGCTGGAAATACATTACTATAGTGCCGGTAAACCGTATCATGGAAAAGGTCACCTCACTGAAGCTTATTTTTCTATATACTTTGGCGTTTATTCTTCTCATCAGCTGTGCAGTCATTTACTATCTCATGGTGGTCAATTACAAACCGATTTTGCGTTTAAAGAAATTAACGGACAGCATCTGGAAAGACGATAATCCGAATCGGAATGAGCTGACGACCGTTCAGAATGCGCTTGAATATCTGACCAGTCAAAATACAGAGCTGTATACAAGGCTTGAGGATTACGAGGTCGCCGCCAAGGAATACTTGTTGTTTCAATTGATCAGAGGCAAGTTTCCGTCACGGGAGGCTTTGGAGCAAAAGGCGCAAACGCTCGGACTTCGCCTTACCAAGCCCTGGCTTCGGGTGGTTACTGTAAAATTCGGATCGATGCCCAATACGGCTGCCGTTTCGGTCGACGCTATGCTGGATCTGATCGAGCAGTCCCTGCCGGATGATATCGAGGGCTATGCCAGAGATCATATGGATCAGAGCAATATCGTCTTGATTATCGCGAGTGATGAAATGACGGATACCCGCCTAGCCGAGGTGCTATCTTCCATTCAGTCCAGCCTGAAAGAAAAATGGGAGCTCATGGCTACTGTGGGAATCGGCGGGGCGTATCAGGATATCAGTCAAGTGCCTAAATCGTATATCGAGTCGATGACGGCCATTGATTATCGGTTTGTCAAAGGTACGGGGCAGCTTATTTTTTCACACGAGCTGGGAACGAATCGACCCAAATCTTCTTTCTCCTCCAAGCTCGCAACCGATAAGCTTAAAATGCACCTGAAACAAGGCGATTTCGAGCAGATCGACCAGATTTTGCAGCATGTGATCCATTTTCTCAAACACGAGCGGCCTTCGATGTTTGAAGCGAAGATGATGTGCTTCGAGATTATTAACGCGGTCGTATTAACCATTGAAGAAATGAGCAAGCAGCAGTCTGGAGCTCCGATGAGTTCCCCGGACGTGTTTCTTTTATTCGAGTATGAAACCGTCGATGAGCTCGTCGAGACTGTGAAAAAATTAAGCTTGGATATCAGCTCCCACTTCCAGAAAATCCAAACCCATCACAAGGCTTCGCTCATTGAACAGATGATCGACTATCTGAAGGCCAATTACACCGATTGTGATTTTACGCTTCAGCAGATGGCGGAATATTTTCATATGTCTCAGGCAAGCCTTAGCCAATATTTCAAAGAGCATACTGGCAGCAGCGTATTGGATTTCGAAACCAGCTTGAAGCTGGAAAAAGCCAAGCAATTGCTGATCTCCAGCCATTTGCCGATCAAGGACCTTGCTCTTGAAGTCGGTTACTATAATGCCAACAGCTTTATTCGAAGATTTAAGCAGGTGATTGGGATTCCGCCTGGGGAGTTTAGAAAGTCGTTTCAATCGGAATAAGAAAAGCTCCTGATCGGAGCCTATTCGAGGAATCTTGAAATACTAGACTTCTTGAGCTGAGCTTAAAACTTATAAAATCTAGTAGTATAAACAAAAAAGGACGGCCGGGGCCGTCCTTCTGTTTATTTATTAAGGATAAAATGTACTTTGTGGGGTGGTCGACGGGCACCAGCGGGATTTCAGCAGAAAGCCGATCAGCACGTCTTTGGCTGCGCCCGTTCCGATATAGTGCAGCGCCTCGGCCGCATGTCCCCGAACATAGCGGTTGTCATCCTCCAGTGCAGCTTCCAGCGCAGGTACGGCGGCTTCGGCAGCCGCTCCCATCCGGCAGAGGGACAATCCTGCGACGAAGCGAACCTGCACATCCTCGTCCTGCAGGCAGCGGATTAGACCGGCGACCACCTGATCGGTCGGCTTGCCGATTAAGGCGAGCGCCTCGGCGACCGTTTGGCGGACAACCGCCTCGCCAGAAGGATGGAGCAGCGCCAGCAAGGATGGAACGGCCTCTTCCGCAAAATGTCTAAGCTCACCTAATGCGAACGCCGCATGCACCACCGTCTGCGTGCGCTCTTCAGCCAGAGCGGCCTGAAGTCCTGCCACCGCTCCCGCTCCAGCAGCCGACAACCCGTACGCCGACGTGCGCGAAACCTTGACATTTTCATGCCGCAGTCCCCGCAATAGCGCCTGTACCCCCGCCTCGCCCATGCCTGCCAGGCGATAGGCCGCATTGATCGCGTTAGGCTCGAAGGCGTCTTCCAGCTGTGCAGCCATGGCCTCAACTTGAGTCTCATCTGCAGCCACCGTGTTGGCCAAGCTGCCCACCTGCCCCGACAGCCAGTTCCACGTGTCCTTCCACATTTCTTCGTGCTCCGTCATGTTAGCGCTATAGGAAGCCGGCTGCTTCCATTCTCGCTCTACACAGTCCCAGCTCGGAGCCGTCGGCGCCTGCGTACGCATGAACTCGAACTTCAGCATGTAGCGCATCTGTCCGACCATATTCGGGGTGGACCGGTGCCAAATATCGTAATGAATGAGGGCAAAGGTTCCTTCCTTGCCGCTGGCTACCGCTTCATATTCTGATTCATCCGCTTCAAAGGTACGGGTATCATAGTTTTGCGTGCCCGGCATCACTCCGGTAGGCCCGAGCTCGACAGGCGTATCCTGCGGGAAGTACATAATCATCGCCCACCACGGATGATGATTGCGGATTTTTTTGTACCCCCAATAGCTATCCTTATGCCAGTTGCCTGGTTTAGGCGCGGCATTGAGATGACCGTGTCTGTGGGTATGCAGCAAATAATCGGGGCCAAGCACACTGGTCAACGCTCCGGTAATAATCGGATGGTCGAAAACCTTCTGCAGCTCCCGTATCCGTGGGAGCAGGTTGTTGCCCGGATTGCCCTCTTTCTCGTACACCAGATTCAGCTGGTCCCTAAGCTGCTGATGAAACGCTTCGGAAAAATCGGTTTTCAGGATCAGAAAGCCTTCGGTAATAAATTTTCTCATCTGCTCATCGGTTAATAACACCGGTACTTCGCGTCCCATACGCTTTCCTCCCAGGATTGGCTGCGGCTTACCTTGCATGATGCAGTAAGCGTTAGCAAATATGATCTTGCTATCATCATACGGGTAAACGACGGCTGCGAGGATAGAGGATGCTAATACATTTTTGCACAATAGTAAGGTGTTCTTATCCATCCATTTGAAGGATTGAGAGTTAAAATGAAAAGCCTGAAATGAGCGACACTCATTCAGGCTTTTTCAAAAATATCCAGCTTCGCTTAGCGCTCCCGATCATACCAGTAGCCGCGAATCCCCGTTTCCATCCGGAGCAGCGCTTCCAGATAGTAATAGTCTCCCCAAATCATATGCTTGATACAGTTCCTCAAATCTGGAAAAGCCGGTTGTAAAGACGATCTCGGTGGAATAGGTTCCAATATTATGAAGTGCATTGCATTGAAAGCAGTAATATTTCCCCATCGATTTGGCCCCCTGTTAAACCTCTGCAATCCTAGGTGCCCGTAATAATACAAACTCATGCGGTATAGCCTCTTTGCATGCCAGCTCGACGACAGTGCTTGCGATATCGCAGCGAACGATACGGAAGCCGGGCATGTCCTTTTGCGCCGCCCACTGTCCCTTCAATCTCATACGCATCGTATGCGTCATGCTTTCGGCGTGCACCCATTGCCGCGAATAGACGCTGACTTCCTTTTGTAGGCCGTGTTCGTCGTATTGATCCTCCTCGAGCCCTTCGTACAGACGAAGATCAGGGTCAACGGCGCTGACTATCAGCCTATCTCCCTCTTCTCGAATCATGACCATGGACGGCGTATCGACAGCGGACAGATGCCCGGTATGAATCGCATCGTCAGCTTCGAACAGGGCGTAGGCGATCGTTTGGCTCCGCGTGTCCTGAACGATATGAGCCGAACGATCTTGGCGCAGTACCCTGTATGCCGCGGTTTCCGGCGATTGCATCTGTAAGCTGAACGCTTCGATGGCCTCGCAATCCGCTCCGACCAAAATGGCGTATTCATAGCGGCCCTCCTTCGGAGCCATGCCATGCTCCAGCCAAGCTGCGGTAAAATTACCCTGCGTATCGGCGCCCGTCGCTTGATGCTTGGAATGCTGGGTCGTTCTGGACACGGCTAAGGCTTGCCCTGCCGGCAGATAATAGCCATTTCCTTTATTGTCCAGCATCCATGCCGCAGAGTTCAGCTGCACCTGCTCCTTATATGGAAACTCGCTGATCGGAGCAGCTCCATTCACCCAAATCGGATCGCCGGGATCAGGCAAATGAGCTTGAAACAGCGTGGTCTCGGTCGGACATACGTCGTTATCGTTCTCAATGTCAGTGCCTAAGCAAATGATCCGGTCATCGAAAAAGAAGGCGGACTTCCGTGCGCGGTGACTTCCTTCGTATTTCGGATGCTCGTGAAGCTTCATCGCAAACATCCCGTTGCGGCCCTCCAGATGAAGGCCGCCGGCGAACGTCTCGTCAGACAGCAGCATTTCTTCGAAGCCGCTGAACGTATCCACGTTGCGGACGTCCGAGCGCAGGGCTTCAATCGGCTTGTGCACGGTCGTCGTCCCTGGCCAGCGGTTCCAATCCCAGCCCTCTTGACGGTAGCCGCTGTCTTCGTTATTGATCGGCTCACCATGGCTCAGGATCTGAAGATGGCCATGCGAAATGTACCGGCCGTACAGATTGGCGTTCACATACGTTTCGTTCGCCCATAAATAGCGGCTGTGCCCCCGCATGCCTGCTAACCAGGAGCCGCGCCGGTGAATGGCTAAAGCGGCATAGTTCATCGTCCAATGCCCGCTTGGATCCGGTTCCGGGGCGATGCCCATCGACAACCATCGGTCGACTGCTTCGATATGCTCGCAGGGCTCCAGCAGCCGCATTGCGGCAGCGGCCACCTCCTGGTCGACCTCCTTCGTCCCGTCCGGTGTCCCGGATTGAGCAAGGTAAATGAACGGCTCCGGATCCAGCGCCCATTTGCCGGTAGGGTGGCGCGCGGCCAGGCTGAGCAGCCACTCGCGCTTGTTACTGTAAAGCCGCATGGCGAGAAGCGCCTTGCGAAGGGCTCCGTGTGCCTCTTCATGGACGCGGTAAGGCGTTCCACTTATCACATACATCATCGGCGTCACACCTTGAAAGCCGCCGACCGCATACGCTGGATAGTGATTCACATGATGATAGGCCGAGCCGTCGATCTTATATGCGGCACGCAAGCCCCGAGCAGGCGACAGCGACTGGCTGAGCCAATCGCGGAACGCCAGAAGCTCGCGCACCTTCTCCGGTGTATCGTCCATGATCAGCAAGCTGGCAAGCATGCCGTGCAGGGTCGTGTTGAAAATATCGATATTGCCCTCTACGTCCGCCAGAGGCGTGTGGATACGCCCCGCACCGCTGTACCAGCGCATCGTCCGCTGTGTCCGCTCCAGGCGCCCCGCTTCTTTCAGCAGGTCCCTCATCAGGAATACGGCCGGGTAGTAATCCCGGAAGTTGTACCCAAAATGATGCACCGTCCCTTGTGAACTGCCGTACGTCCACCCCTGATCATCCAAGTGGTCCAGCGTATCCAGGAACATCGCCCGCAGCTTGACTTGGAGCCTCTCCTGTTCCGTATTACGGAAGCAAACAGCCGTATCCATTAGAAACTGGGAGATTTCACTTAGCATCTCACTGTTCGCCATCACTTTCAGCTCTGCTTTTTGCGATGGCGGGAAATGGTCGAAGAACGGCAGCTCAATCGGCCGGCCAAGGATAGCATTCTCCCTACGCACGATCCCATAGTCGTCAAAACGGCGCTGGAGACGGTCCATGTCTTCCTGTGTGACGACCCGCTTAGGACAAAACAGCTCCTCAAACCTTCGGTTCATGCGCATATGTACGTCAGCCTGCTCCCGTGTTATCGATAGGGGGAGCTCAGACAACGGCTTTAGCTGCTCGAAGGCATAAAGCGCAAGCCAATGGGCGTTAGCGGAAATGTCCGCCCCCTTATTCACGAAAGGAGCCTGGAAGTCCCGCGTGTGAAAACGCGGATCAATCGGTGTATTCAGCATCAGCTGGTCGATGAACAGCGTGCCGCACGCCGCTTCCTTCGGCGTGCGGATGGTAAGCGTGTCCATGTCTGGATGCGGCATGCCCTGCATGTCGCGCTCGAAAGCAACCCAGGCCGTTCGCCAGCCTTGATATTCAAGCGAAAATTCGAATCGGCAATCAATCTGATCGCCGCGACCGAATTCAAAAGAGAGGCAGCCGGCACGCGGGACCGGGTTATAAATCCACACCGCAAACGAGTCGCGCGCCTGGCTGATCGAACCCTTTTGAAACGGACGATAGCCGATCGGCTGCCTGACGGTGATGAACGAATGCTCCGCGAAATCCCACTTCAAGCTGCATGCTCCGTCTTTATAATGCAGATCGCTGATAGACAGGCAGGAATGCTCGTCACTTGCGAAGCATGCCGGGATAGAGTCTTCAAAACTATATATAGGCATCTGGGATCCCCTTATGTTATCCGGTTACAACACCGCATGGTTACAAAGCTCTGACCTCCACCTGCTTGGCATACGCCTGGAACACCGCATAGTCCATATGCCCGGCCTTCTCCGACATGGCATTGGCGGCTGCCGCAGCGGTGGCCATGCGCAGCTTCTCCTCGGGAGACGCATCGCGTTCCTCTGCGAAAGCTATACCGGCGACAAACGAGTCGCCACAGCCAACCGTATTCACGGCTTGAATTGCAGGTGGAATAACACGGTAGCTGCTGCCGTCAATGAATGCGATCGTTCCGCGGCTTCCCAGCGTAACACAGACCTGCGGAATCCCCAAGTTTGCTAGCCGTGCCGCAGCTTCCGCCCATTCGTTCTCTCCGAGCCGGTCTCGACCCATTAACTGGGCCAGCTCCTGCTCGTTCGGCTTCACAAAGTGCGGCCGAGCCTCAAGGCCGCTGTTTAGCGCAGCTCCGCTTGAATCGAGGAAGGCGCGGGAGCCCGCTGACTGGATGATATCGATCAGCTCCGCATAGAAATTCGCCGGGGCTCCGGGAGGCAAGCTGCCGGACAAGACCACAACGCTCGACTGCAAAGCGAGCTTGCGGATCATGACTTTCATTTCAGCGATAGAAGACCAAGCGATCTCCGGTCCCTGCTCCAGAAGCTCTGTAGAGGATCCCGTAGATTCGTCAATGATGTTCAGACAAACGCGCGACTCTCCCGGCACCTGCACGAAAGCGGTTTGGATGCCTCTCTCAGCCAGCCGCTGCTCGATAAAGGAACCACTGCTGCCGCCTACGAATCCGGATGCGGTGACTTCCCCGCCAAGCAGCCGGATGACTTTGGCCACATTGTTGCCCTTACCTCCGGGCTCGGCAATTTGCCGGGCAACGCGATGCACGCCGCCCAGACCAAATTGCTTGACATAATAGGTTTTATCGATCGCCGCATTCAGCGTAACGGTGGTAATCATTTTACATCCCCGGCCTTGCCGATACATCCGCAAAGCTCCATCTTCTCAATCGCCAACCGCTTCACGGCATCTTTTGCCGGAACCATATATTTGCGAGGGTCATTCTCCTCTGGATGAGCTTTGAAAATATCTTTGATCGCATCGGAGAAAGCAATGCGGAGCTCGGTCGCAATGTTCATCTTGGCCATTCCGAGCGCTACAGCCTTCTTCACTTGCTCTGCAGGGATACCGGAGCCGCCATGCAATACAAGCGGTTGTTCAACGAGGCTGGCAATTCGCTCAATCCGAGCAAAGTCGATGTTCGGGTCACCTTTATAAATGCCATGCGCCGTGCCGATCGCCGGAGCCAAGGTAAACACGCCGGTGCGCTCAATAAACAGCTTGCATTCCTCCGGGTCAGCGAGCAGTGCATCACGCTCATCCACGACGATGTCGTCCTCGACGCCACCCACTTTTCCAAGCTCCGCTTCCACGTTCACGCCAGCCGCTGCAGCCACTTCCATCACTTTACGCGTACGCTCCACATTCTCCTCAAACGGGTGCATGGAGGCGTCGATCATAACCGAAGTATAGCCGGCGCGGATGCATTGAACGATCAATGGAAAATCCGTGCAATGATCTAAATGAAGCGCGATCGGCAGTCCGGTGCGATTGGCAGCAACGGTTGCCGCGGCGGCAATGTAATCCGGACCCAAATGCTTAACCGTCCCCACAGTGGATTGAATGATCAACGGAGACTGTGTTTCGGCTGCGGCTTCGACGACAGCTTGAAGCATTTCGAGGGTATGGACATTGAATGCGCCGACGGCATATTTGTTCTTTCTGGCAGCTTGAAGCATAGCAGTGGATGAAATAAGTGGCATAATAAGTTCCTCCTAAAATAGTGTTTGGGGTTAGTTTAGACCAAAACTCCTTCTAATGCAGCCAGTTCCTTTTACTAAATGGCTGTGCCTTTAAGGTTATGATAATCATTTATTGTGATTTTTTCAATCATTATTTTGCATTTATTTTTCATTTTGTTATTGAAATATTGATTTACATGATTTAAAATGGCAACATAACTACCCAAAATGCTTATGGAGGTCATCATTCATGAGTCTTACTTATAGTGAAGTGAAACAGCAATATGCCGCATTGCAGCAAACTTTCGACTACCTGCTTTCGAAAAGAGAGGAGCTTGTCGCCTTCGCCCGCGCTCAATCGGTTACCTCGATTACGTTCGTTGGCTGCGGCTCCAGCTACTGCTTAAGTGAATCTGCCGCTTTCTCCACTCTCCTGCGTGCTGGGATCTCCTCCAGTGCCATTGCCGGCGGCGACCTGATGCTGAATCCGCAGCGCTACCGCTCCTTGCTGGCCAATACTTTGCTGGTTGCCCCATCCCGTTCCGGCAGCACGAGCGAAGTTGTCGAAGCCGTTCGTCTGATTCAAGCCGACAAGCACATTCCGGTGCTGGCGCTCTCTTGTGTCACGGATTCTCCATTATCGAAGAAAGCTGACTTCTCGCTGGAGCTGCCATGGGCGTTCGACCACAGCGTGTGCCAGACCAGAACCGTAACCAACCTTTATACCGCCAACCTTCTGCTGGCTGCCTTCCTTGGCAACGATGAGCAGCTGATTGCCGATATTCAGAAGGCGATTCATCAAGGCGAAGCTTACATGGCTCGCGTTGAAGCCGGAATCCGTGAAGCCGCAAGCTTCCCATGGACCAACGCGGTCGTGCTGGCCGATGGCGAGCTGCAAGGTCTTGCCTCCGAAGGTGCCATCGCATTAACCGAGATAGCCAAGGTGCAGGCTCATTCGTTCCACCTTCTGGATGTGCGTCATGGCCCTATGGTAACGGTCGGTCCGGATACGCTCGTAATCGCAGCCATCTCCGGTGAAGGCACGGAGCACCAGCGCAACCTGATGCGCGATATTAAAGGAAGAGGCGCAAGAATCATTGCCTTTGCTGACCGCTCTGAAGCCGTTTCAACGGACGATGTGGATCTGGCCGTCATTTCGGATAACGAGCTTGACATTGCCGCGCAAGGCATTCCGTTTATTTTCATTCCGCAGATCGTCGCGCTGACCAGCGCCGAACGTCAAGGGATTAACCCCGACCAGCCGGATGGTCTCGTAGCTTGGGTTAAGCTGTAGAGTATATAACACAAATAGGGTGTCCCACATGGGGCACCCTTCCTCTTTACTCGTTTACTTTGTTACTTGGAGAAGTTCTTTTATTTTGTGGGAAGCTCCCGCTTCATACGCTCGATGATGTCTGCGCTCATGCCGCTGGGCAGAGGCAGGTCGATGCGGGCATGGCGCAGATGCCGTATAAAATTTCGTACCCGTGCTCGCTGAGCTCGAAGCTGCACGGATGCAGCCGGCTCCCGTCATCGAGCCAATCGACCAAATCCTTCGTATAATCCGCCTGAATGGCGTCTTTAACGGCCGGCGACCAAAGCGGTTCTTGGCCTTCCAGCACTTGCCCGCACGAATGCCGGGTGAAAGCGCCCCACCGTCCTGTCGGTTTCTGCCCAAGCGTAGCCGTGAGTCCCGTACACCGTCAACCGGTTGTCGGTCCAGAACCTGTCCGCAGACAGGTAAGCCGGACTTAAGTAGCCGCATTCGATGATCCCGGTAACCCCGTTGTCGAAGTGCAGCTCCCCGAAAGCGTAGTCCGGAGACGGATGGCTGTCGTCCAGCTTGTCTTTGCCATGCACATGTCCGACGCCCCAATCTGCTTTGATTCCGCCGTTAATCCACACAATATAATCGACGAAATGGGTTCCGGAATTGTACAGCCAGCCTCGCGTTTTTCCATGGATGCGAACGATTTCACCGATCTCCCCGGAATCGACAACTCGTTTCAGCTTCACGAACGAAGGCAAATATTTATGCTGGTGGCAAACGACCGTCCGAATCCCTGTTAGGAAGATTATCTTATTATCGATGATCATACACGAATTTTTTTGAATCGAATACAAAAAAATCTGTTTTTTTGTTTGTTTATTTTTATTAGCGAGGGTTTCACCCTATAGTTACCTTTTAGTTACTAACGAAACAAAAATTCATTTCTTGTTGAACCGCCGGATGTACCCTATAATTTGGATGACAACGCATAAGGAGTGGATCCAATTGAAATATCGCAGACTCGGAAAAACAGAATTAAAGGTTTCTGTTGTGGGAGTAGGAACTTGGCAGTTCAGCGGAGCCTGGGGAAAAGATTATACCCAGGATGAAGTGGACGCTATTTTGGACAAGGCCCGCGACCTCGGGATCAACCTGCTCGACACCGCGGAATGCTACGGACCTCATCTTTCGGAAAGCTTTATCGGAAGCTACATCGAACGGAGAAAAAACAGAGCGGATTGGGTCATTGCAACCAAATTCGGCCATAACCATCTGGATCGCGAAAATCCTTCGAAAAATTATTGGTCTGCGGAAGAGGTGCTGAAGCAGCTGGACGCATCACTGCTCGCGCTCAAAACCGACTATGTCGATTTGTATCAATTCCATTCCGGTTCGGATGAGGATTTTAACAACGATGAGCTGTGGACAGCTCTGGACAAGCAGGTGCAGGCGGGAAAAGTGCGCAGCCTCGGCATTTCCATCGGCAGCAACAGCAACGTGTATCAAACCGATGCCTCTACCAAGGTAGGCGCCAAGGCGATTCAAGTGATCTACAACCGGCTGGATCAAGTTCCCGAGCAGCATGTATTCCCTTCGTGCCAGCGCCAAGACCTCGGAGTGCTGGCGCGTGTGCCGCTCGCTAGCGGTTTCTTGAGCGGCAAATATAAACCGGGCTCCGTTTTTGCCGAAAATGACGTCCGTTCGCGCCGCGATCAGGAACAGTCACAGACAAGACTGCAGATCGTACAGGACATCGTGCGTAAAGAAGTTCCTGCCGGCGTAGATATGGCTACATGGGCGCTGGCCTGGTGCCTGAAGCATCCCGCCGTATCCTGCGTAATTCCAGGCTGCAAAAGCCCGCAGCAGGTTGAAATGAACGCAGCCGCGGCCACGCTGGACGAGGTAGCTGACGATCATCCGCAAGCGTGGAACAATTAATCGTGCCACAAGGTGGAGTACACGCTCATGCGCGGTAAAGCGGTGATTCTTCCGGACCGGCTCCAGGTGAAGTATCAGGATGTGGACATTCCCGAGCCTTCCGAAGGCGATGTTGTCATCGAAGTGAAGCATTCCTGGATCAGCATTGGAACGGAAAGCTCTTATTTTCGCGGAGAGCGGGTGAATGGCGAAGAACCGTACCGCGAAGGACGCCTTGGCCTTACCCCTACGCTCGCTGGCTATCAAAAGGTCGGCACCGTCGTTTACGCGGGCAGCGCCGCAAACGGTCTGAAGGCCGGAGACAGCGTCTTTGCCACGGTCAGCCGCATGTCCCATATGTTCAAGCCTCGGGGAGGTCATATCAACCCGGCGGTCACGGAGGCCGCCGATCAAGTGGAAGCAACCTGGCAGCTAATTACGGATAAAAAGGCCGCCTGCCTGGGACTGTTGACAAAGGGCAATTCATCTTTGGATGATACAACATCTGGAATTAAAAACGCTGTTGATCCACTATATATTGTAGTGAATCATCAGCGTTTTAATTAGCCGAGGACTTTGTCAACGGTCCCTGCCTCGGGGTCGTTTTAGATTGGTGATAAAAACCAAACAGCCTTGATCTGGTCATTGGCCAGATCAAGGCTATTGGTGTTCAAATTACTGAAGCGAATGTGCAATCGCACGGTTCACGCTCTCCCTCTTATTCAAGAGCCACTGCTCCGACCGCGGATACTCGGTAAACGTGATCGGCTGCTCCACATCCTCCTCCAGCAGTGCGATTACCTTCTCGCGGCCAATTAGGCTTTCGAGTAACCGCAGCGCTCTCAAATCCTGCAAGGCCTCATAAAACACTTCTAGCCGAAGGGATTCAATGGGTTGGCCGCCCTGTCCCGGGTAGACTAGAAACGCGTCACCCGAAGAGAAAGCATAATCCGCATCCGTATTGATGAACGGATTAATCGGCTTTTTGGAATAGCGTGCGTTCCAGAAATTATAGCCCCAGTGCAAAAAGCCGGCGGCATCGAATTTATACAGCTGGATCCCGATAATCCGGTTTCTTGCCGAAGGCATGCAAAAAAAACGATTGGAAGTCTTCACTCTTTGAGCTCCACAGTAATAGGTCCACAAAGGCTTTACCCCGCCTGCAATAAACGGCTCGATATGGTTGCTGGCCGGAACCGGGATTTGGACCGCTCCTTGCTCGTAATAGGCGTAATCGGACAGGGCATCGATCACCGGAAATTTGTCCAAATACAATCGGGTGAATTGGCTCACCTTGATGTACTGCTCCAAATCCCCGCTCCTTGGCTCATCCGAATTATGAAAGTAGCAGCGATGCTCCAGAGCATGCTTCTTGATGAAATCCACAAGTGCCGGCAAAAACTGGCTGAGGAAGTGGAGATATTCCGGACCAGCCGAATCCGTTTCCCATCCAAAAATTTTACGTTCGCCGCCATTCTCAACAGCGATGATTTTCGGAGCATGCTTGGCTCCCCATTGCGTAAACAGGTGGGAAAACTCGAAGTACTCGACACCAAGCCGGCTGCCCATTTCGATCCAGCGCTCTAATTTTTCGAACCTGAAGCTGTATTTGTCACTATGCTTCTCAACATCAACAAGCTGCACCGTAAGTCGTTCCCCGCCGATCGCCGTATCCAGAGGAGGGGTAAAAATGGGCGTTAAAATCATGTTGATCCCGTGCTTGACCGCCGTTTGAATGTAGCTCTCAACAATCTGCCAGTAGGGTTCGCTGAATACCTCCAGCCCGTAATAAACAGCGAGGCAATCCGTATGAAGCCATTCCGTGTGCACGAGCGTTTGCTTCGGCAGGGCACAGTCCAATATTTCAAGCGTAAAGCATTCCGAGCCGATTGGCTCCCCGGAAGCATTCTCAAACAACACATCGACCGGATAACGCCCTGGCGCGACCTTCCCATCCGGCGTCACGGTTACCCATACGGAACGCCATTGCCCGGGAAATGCTGTAATTCCGTCCTCGGGTACAATGGGATACAGAGGATCGGGGTATAACCCAGGCGCTTTACGCAGCACATGATCATCCGAGCCGGAATTATAGGGTAATTCGGACGGCGCCAGCCCTACCGATCGAATCGTGATGCAACCCTCAAGAGAAGAAACCGCCTTCACTTGAATCGATTTCATCAGCATCTCAGAGCGGTAGGCGACCTGAAACGAGTACGTCTCGTTGCTCAGCGCACTGCCGGTAACAAAACCGGGTCCATTGAGCAGATCATCCGCAAACACCTTTGCAAGCGAGCTTAAACACTTGGTTTCCAACAACTCCGTCACGGGGATCTCTTCCTTTTCCTATTTCTGTTGTTCTTATTTCTTTTGCGCCTGGTATGCCTTGTTGACCGCATCCAGCACCTTGCTGCCGCCCTGCTCGCGCCACTTCTTGGACAGCTCCGCGGTACCTGCGTCAATGTCCTTTTTGCCTGTCATCATATCCACAAAATATTGCTTGTAAAGCTCATTTAGAACGCTTCCGAGCTCCACTTCCTCGTCGGTCGTCGACTTTATCAGGTTAGGCACCATATTTTGCGTAGCGATGTCAACCGATTCCTTGGCCCGGTCCGCTTGCACCTCCGTTTGCGGCAAATAGTTTTCCGTCAGCGGCCAAACGACGTTCCCCTACGCCAGCGGATGAGACCAGCCATTCGAGGTAAATCCGTCCTTGGCGCCGGAAATGCCGAAGGACGGCCACAGACCGTCCTCTTCTCTTTATTTCACCAGCGGCTTGAAGGCTGCGCCTTCCGTAATGCCCGGCGCCAGCGAGTTCAGCTGACCAAAGCCCGTAACGGGAGCGGCGATGCCCTCCTTCCCGGGGATGGCATATTGACCGAACCATTCGCCAAGCCGCAGCCGCAGCGCTTCCAGCACCATCTGGCATGGCGGATCTCCGGCCCGGTTAACCTCCTCGTTCGGGTCATCCTGCAGATCATAGAGCTCATGCGGTCCGTAGGGATAGCGATGCACGTATTTCCACTCCCGGGTGCGGATCATCCGGACCGGGCCATATTCGTCGTAGATGACGATGTCATCTCGTCCGGCTCCGGCCTGTCCCTGCAGCAGATCATAAAAGCTGCGGCCGGGCAGCCGGTCCTGCTCGGGATTGGACAGCCCCGCGTAATCCAGCAGGGTAGGAAATACGTCATACTGGCTGAGCAGCTCCTCTCGCACCCTTCCCGTGGGAATAACCCCCGGATGGCTGAAAATCGCAGGCACCTTGACCGACGTATCGTACATATTGAGGGGAAACGTACCGTTTCCTTTGCCCCAAATCCCGTGATGCCCCATGTTCATGCCGTTATCGCCCATAAACACGATTAACGTTTGCTCCCGAAGCCCCCTCTCCTCTAGCCTATCAATGATTTGGCCGATCCCGTCGTCCATGGCCGTGATCGAGGCGTAATAGCCGCGCAGCAGCTCCTTCCGCCGTTCACCTTCTCCATGCGGAGCCGTCTGTGCCTGGTTCGGATGAAGCGGCAGCTCCGGCACCGAGTCGAACGGGCAGTCGTCGTACAGGGACAGGTACGATTCCGGATGCTCCGAGCGGTCCCAAGGTGAATGCGGCGCCGTGTAATGCACGCTCAAATAGAACGGAGCATCCTGTCCCCCTAGCTCATCTAAAAATTGCAGTGCATGCTCTGTAATCAGATCGGTCACGTATCCATCCACGATTTGTACCTCGCCATGCTCAACGATATCCGGCTTCATGTAGGAGCAGCCTCCTCTAGCAATCGAAAACCAGCGCTCAAAGCCTTTCCTTGGGACGGCGTTATTGCCCAAATGCCACTTGCCGCTTAACGCGCAGGCATAGCCTGCTTCAGCAAGCAGCTCCGTATAGGTCGGCTGACCGGCTAAATAATCGATGGCGATCCGCTCATCGGCAAACATCGGCTGCTGGCGCACCTCTTCGCTGAGGCCGCTACGATTTACGTTGCCCGAGCGAATCCAGTCATGAACCCCATGCTGGGACGGGATTCTCCCGGTCAGAATGGACGCCCGCGCAGGCGAGCAAACCGGCGAGGTGCAAAAAAAGTGATCGAACCGGATCCCTTGATCGGCAAGACGGTCGAGATGAGGTGTGCGAATTTCACGGTTGCCGCTGCTACCCAGCGCCCAGCTGCCCATATCATCTGCGAGGATGAAAACGATGTTCGGTTTGCGGCGGTTATTTTCCATTGGCTTCAGGTCCTCCCGATTTGACAATTTTTACGAATCGCTCCAGCCATTGCTCAGCTTGGCTCATTTATTCACGCCTCCTGTGAATCCTCTTATTTTTTCAGCGATTGGAGCTCCGACGCTGCCGCTTCCTGCACTTCCCTGAGCGCCGTGATCGTGTCCTTCTTACCCGCAGCAATGTCGGTGAAGGCGGTGTTCATTCGCTTGGCGACAATGTCATCATATTTAGTGACGTAGGAGGCAGCAGCTCGTGTGGCTGGGAAGAACGCCCCCACATCTTTACCCTTGAAATTTTTCCCATTGGCCGGATCGCCTTCCGTTCCAAACGCCTTAATAATTTCTGGATTACGCACGCTTGGGATGGTCCCGGCTTTGGAGATGCGCATCTGGTAGTCATCGGTCGTCAGCGCCTTCAAAATTTCGAACGCTAGCTCTTTATTTTTGCTCGTGCTGGAAATATTCATAAATGTAGGATACACTTGCGGGCCCACGCCCGGCGCCTCGGTATAAGTAGGCATGCTCACCATATCCCAGCTGTCAAAATCCCATTTGCCGAACTGGTAGGCCATCATGGCCACGTTTTTTTCTTTGCTGAACATATCGGTTGTCGCCGGCTCATTTCCGGGAATGCTCGCAAATCGGGTAAAGTTATCCATAAACAGCTTGAATTTGTCGTCGTTTACGAGCACCTTTTGAGCCTTCGGATCGTAATAGGAGAGCGATAATTGGTTCACGTTATACATAAACGGATAGCGTGTCGCAAAGCCATAGTACGGGGTGCCATTGTCGGTCCGGGTCAATTTTTTGGCCAAATCGTACACCTGATCCCACGTCATGCCGTCCTTCGGATAAGCCACACCGAACTTGTCAAAGATCTCTTTGTTATAAAATAATGCGACCGGAGCGCTGCTGACCGGAAAGCCGTAAATGCCTCCGCTGCCGAACTGCTTTTGATATTCGAGGGCATAGGGCTCCAGCCGGTTCAGATCGAAGCCGTTTTTCTTAATCAGCTCAGACATGTCAAACAGCAAATTCGTCTCGGCCAAGGATGGAAAAGAAAAGATAGAGCTGATGATCAAATCGATCTGCTGACCGGAAACGACGAGCTCCTGCGGCGTCATCCCTTTGCCTGTTGCGATAAAATTGATTTTTACTTTCGGAAATTTGGCATGGATTTCTTTGCCGAAATCCGTAGCATTAAACCAGTCCAGGTTGGCGGTCGCATTGGACACATTGTAGATTACGATTTCAGCAGCTTCGGTACCGAGCTTGCCTTGTGTACCCGAATCAGCCTTTGCCGGCGCTTGAGCTTCTGTTTGTATTTGGCCGGCACCTTGGCTGCATGCGGCTAATAAACCGGCAACCGGGAGTACATACAAGGCTTTTTTCCAACGTGTCCACATGATGGTAATCCCCCTTATTCGCAAACGTTTACAGCACTAAGAATACTATTTACAGCCTGCCGATCCCATGGCAAAATTGACGATAGACTTGACAATTCTTACGATCAACGAGGAGGTGGAGCCCGCCGTGTTTATTCTGCACCCTGATGCTCAAAGGCTAGAATTCAGTCTAGAACCCCGATGGATTCGGCATATGCATAAGCCGCACGATTTCAGCTTTGGGCCCGTCTCCACTCCCTTGCCTGTTTTTTGGCTCATGCTGGATGGTGAGCGCACCATTCAAATCGAGGATGAATGCCATGTGATCCGCAAAGGCGATCTGATCGTGTTCCCGCCCGGCTTACCTTATCAGCTCCTTTCGGCCGAAGCCGGCTCCCCCGTTCGGTACTTATCGCTTAGCTGCACGGTCAGGCTCGGACCGTTCGATTTCCATGAGCTGTACCCGTTCCCTAAGTTAACAGCTGTCTTTGACGAAGCGATCTTCCACCGGCTTGCCGACCATTGGATGGAGTCTGTCCGCTTATTCGATCAATTTGTCGCACTATACGAACACGATGCCTCCGATGGGAGTCCCTCCAGCTTGGCGGTTTCACTTGCCCTGCTTCGTGTACAGGGTGCCTTGCAGCAATGGTTTGCGCATTTAATGGCCCTGCTGGGGCCGCAGCTGCCGGAGCAGCCCCCGGACATCGATCCCCGCATTATAAAAGCCTGCACTTATTTGCAAGAGCACGTGCATGAGCCTCTCACACTCGAGAAGCTGGCCGCGCATGTCTATTTGAGTCCGAGCCATTTCAGCTACTTGTTCCGGAGGGCTCTCGGTCAGCCTCCCGCCCAGTATGTGCGCAGCTACCGAATCCGTCTGGCCAAAGAGCTGCTGCTGCAGACCTCATGGCCGGTCGGCGAAATCTCACAGCGTGTAGGCTATGGCGAGCTTAGTGAATTCAGCCGCGCGTTCCGCCATGCATCAGGTCTTAGTCCGCAGGCGTACCGCCAGCAGTGGCGGCATACGAATATTTGATTGATTCCAAAAAGAAAACCAGAAAAGGCCTACTGTTTCCAGAAAGCCGTAAATATCATTTATTATAATAATATTTTATCTGGTGCTGATTCTGATAAATCAAATATATTATTTGGTAGGTGACATGAGTAAAACGGAGGAAGTTGGCTCACGAAATTAGGGCGTGTATTTGAAGTATTCGCGTAGCAGGATTATTATCAAAGAAGACCATATTTTTATACATTGGGAAGATTATGGCAATCCTCGCGGTTTATATCCCTGAAACATCTAATATATTGTGCTTATCCAGTTGAATGGAGGGTCTACCATGGGCATTAGGAATTATATGATTGGAGGCGTTTCCGGCGCCGGCAAAACTACGGTCTGCAACGAATTGCAGCGGCGAGGCTACCATGCCATTCATGGAGACCGTGAATTGGCTTATCAAGGCGATCCGGAAACTGGTACCCCGACGGATGGCTTTAAACCCGAACACCACATTTGGAATGTAGATAAAGTAAAAACTTTGGTCGACAATCAGGATGAGGCGGTAACATTTTTCTGCGGTGGTTCGCGGAATTTTTCCAAATTCATCGATCTCTTCGACGGCGTGTTTGTCCTTGAGGTCGACCTGGAAACCTCTCTCCGGCGGATTGATGAGCGAGTGGCACTTGACCCAACTGACTGGGGTGGCAGACCAGAGGAACGGGAAATCAGTGAGCGCTTGCATCAAACGAAGGAAGGCATTCCTAAAAACGGGATTATAATTGACGCGACCGCACCGATCGCGCACGTCGTTGACGAAATCCTCCATCAAATCGAAGCAAATAAACGCTAAGGACAGTAACTTACGGGCGCTCAAGGACAGCCCAATACATCAGTGCATCTGGATACGAACAGGACCATTCACTGCGTTAACTGGGAACGTTAGTTCAATAAACCGCCTTTTTCTCTAAGGCGGTTTTATTATGGTCAGATATCAACATTAGAATTTATCATAGCCTTAATTGAATATAAACAACGTTATTTACAAGACCCTCGGTAATACTTCGATTTCCATCGTTTTGCCTTCCAATCTTGAACGTTCAGCCCTAAAACCAATCTGGTGGCCATTGACGGATTTTTCTAGAGCCGTGGAAGAAATCGATGGCTCCTCCCCTCGTAAAACACTTACAAAGTCGGCAACCAGCAGTAGATCCCCTCCACCGTGGCTGTCATCGGTTACATTGACCGAGATCCGCCGCTCCGAATATTCATGACCTTTTCTTGGATCCGGATGTCTGACCACAAAGCTTCCGTCTTCCAAGACACCCACTATTTCGCCTTTTGTTCCGATGATGTGAATGGTGCGGCACGGTCTCGAAGTCGCTCCAACCATGTTGTGTGTCGCTGTGCTGCCACCTTCGAATTCAACCATGACGGATTGATGGTCTACCACATCGTTATCGCAATGCCACACGCATCGGCCATATGGGTTATCCGTTCGCAGGGATTCGATTTGCTCATCCAGGCAAGGGGATTGCCCCAAATATGAATTACTCCAAACGTAGAAGCCCCATCGTCCCTGTTCAATATAGTTTTTACGTGCTGAGTAAGGACATTGCTCCTCGATTTGGCAATCCACCAAGCAGCGTTTCCCAGCACCCAGCGGTGCATTTTCCGGCCTGAACTGCATTAAACTCCCAAAGCTGCTCACTTTTCTCGGCTGCTTTCCAACCATCCAGGTCATGATATCCAGATCGTGGCAGCATTTGGCCATCAGCATGGACGACTTGCTGTTTTCTTCGGAATTCCATTTTCCCCGAATGTAGGATACCGCCATATGATGATAGCTTACATGCTCGGCCGTTTGAATGTTGACGATATCGCCGATCTCACCGGACAAAACGACTTCGCGAATGGCTTTGTAAAAAGGAGCATACCGTAAAACATGACAAATCATAACTTTTCGCCCATACGTTTGTGCAGCTTGATACAACTGCATCATCTGCTCTTCCGACGTTGCTATGGGCTTTTCTAGCAGGACATCATATCCCGCTTCTAGCAGTGGAATCGTCGTTACTATATGGAGATCATCCATTGTCCCATTAATCGCTGCGTTCGCAATTTGGGGCCCTTTTATCAGCTGCTCCACCGTTTCAAAGCAACCCTTTTCATCGATGCCAAATCGTTCTGCCGTCAGTTTCCTACGCACAGGGTCCGGTTCGACGACCCCTACAATCCGAAGGTTGTCCGGTTGCTTTACGGCATTGGAAGCATACAACAGACTGCGATGTCCTGCCCCTACAATGACAGCAGTAATCGGATTATTTTGTTCACCATTCATTTTCACATGCCATCCCCCCAATGTTCCTCATCATCCGGAACGACTTAAACATGAATAAGGTAAAATATGTCTTTATAATATAGTTCTAATGCTATTTACAAATCCCTCCCTGCAACGGTCCAGCCAACCCGATTTTTTTGTTTCGTTCCTACAACAATAAAAAGCCCGCTCCAATAAGGAACGAGCCTGCGTCATTGCTGTAAAACCTCAGCGACTAAAAGATTGCCATCCGTTCGTTCGGCTTCTATTTTTCAACGATGGAAGCAAGGGCAGATTCATTGAAGCCTTTAAAGATGAGCCACACTGCTAAAATCATTTCATTGGCGAATATTGGAAGCGCCAAAATTGCACCCCAAACAGAAACCTGCTCAATTACACCGAACATTACTAACAAAGCACAAAGAAAAATAAAGGCAGACCCTGTGATTCCCAAAATGGGGATAAACCTGGGTACGAGCTTGGATTTATATAGAATAAAACTGTACATCATGGTATTGATGCCCAGCATGAAATTGGGGCCAAGTAAAAACGTCCAGTCATGTATTGCTCTCAAAGTAACACCTGAAGCTTGAAAATAAGCGGGATTCACGGCTCCTGCTGCTACAAATTCTCGGCTTAAGGTTACTAGGGATAGTACGCTGATTACTCCAACTGTAATAATCAACGCTTCCAGAAACCTGAAGCAAACATGCCATAGAGCTATAGTTTCATTATATTTCCTTAAAATCGGAAACATTGTAGTTGCAGTACCCACTGCCGATACGACAAGAATTAATTCCATAAGCGCTCCCAGTATAACCTGGTTCGCATGTTCAGAACCCTTAATTAGTTGCTCCTGAAAAAGTCGAATTTGACAAAGTCACTTTTTTGACTACGACTTTTTATATCGAAAAATTACCATGTAATCCCAGTTAGTTGCTCTATTTGATCATTTGAGCCGCTCTTTTGAGGTTGTGAACCCAGATTCCTAAACCGACCCAGGTTTTTGAGCCAGCAAAGCCCCGATACCGGCTGCGATTCAAGCCGTACTTTCGTTTCAGTAAGCTTATTTTGGCTTCGCCTGCAGCGCGATATCGCTGCAAGTCCTTGAACCAGAGCTGAGACTCGTACTCAGTCCGCTTCTTGCTTTTCTTCCCTTTGAAGGGAATGCTGACACGGCTGACCCCGAGTTCGGTTAACTTGGTCTCATTTTTCTTGCTGCCAAAGCCTCGATCCGTTGCGACAGCTTTCGGAACAGAGCCGAACCGCTCTTTATGCTGCTCTACTGCGGTCACAAGTAATTCATCGTCCGCCGGATTGCCTTTATAAAGCTCGTAGCCGGTAACGAAACCACTTTCCGTTTCGTCGATTCGAGCTTTATAG
>NZ_VNJI01000040.1 GCF_007786445.1 Paenibacillus cremeus
AAAATCCGTTATAAATCAGCCGTTAGCTTCGTCTACAGAGTAGCATAATTCATTTCGAATGAACATTTTTTAAGCGGATATGACATCCGCTTGTTTGCTGTGCACATTTTGCTTGACTAAACCCAAAAAACTAACGGCACAGGACTTTGTCCCATGCCGTTTCGGATTACATTTTTATCCCCAGTCTAGTCTTTGAGCTTAACTAAATGACATTGGGTCTTAGGCCTCCCTTTTTTCCGTTGACGTGGATTACTGAACACAAAAAAACGCGCAGAAATCGACCGCCGTATTGATAGGGCCAATCCAATTGAATTTCAGCAGCTGAAGCCAGGCTTGTCGGTCAATGGCGAGCTTCACGGCGCGGCAGCTCCTCTTCGAACCTCTGCTCGTAGCCCGCTTGATTGCGGACGATATAGAGCGGGCGATCCTTTGACTCGTCGTAAATGCGGCCGATATATTCGCCGATGATGCCCAGAATCATCATCATAATGCCGTAAAAAAACAGGTTCATCGCCACAATCGACGTCCAGCCGACGATCGTCGTATTCGTGAACAGCTTTTGGTACAGTACGGTCAACAGGTACAGGAAGCTGAGCGCCGACAGCGTGAAGCCTAGATAGGACGCCAGCTTGAGCGGCTTGTAGCTGAACGAGGTGATGGCGTCGGCGGCGAACCGGACCATTTTGCGCAGCGGATATTTGGTCTCCCCAGCCCACCGTTCCTCGCGCACATACTCAACCGACGCTTGCCGAAAGCCGACCCAGCTGATCAGCCCGCGGACGTAGCGGTTCTTTTCCCGCAGCTGCTTTGTGGCGTCGCACACCTTGCGGTCGATCAGGCGAAAATCCCCGGCATCCACAGGCACCTCCACATGCGTCATCGACTTCAGGAACCGGTAGAACAGGTGTGCGGTCACCTTTTTGAACAGCCCTTCGCCTCTGCGCTTCAGTCGCTTGCCGTAAACGACCTCGTAGCCTTCCTTCCACTTGTCGATCATATCCAGCATGACCTCGGGCGGATCCTGCAGGTCGGCGTCGATGACGAGAATCGCTTTCCCCTCGGCGTAATCCATGCCGGCGCTGATGGCCGCTTGATGGCCAAAATTTCTAGAAAAGTTCAAGAGCCGCACCCGCGGGTCCGCTAAGCAAAGGCTCTGAACAATGTACTCCGTTCGGTCCTGGCTGCCGTCGTTGACGAAAACCAATTCATAAGGCTCCTGCGTCGAATCCATGACCAGCTTAAGCCGGCGGTACGTTTCTGAAATGACTTCTTCCTCGTTGTACATCGGGATGACGACGGAATAAACGATGGCCTCAGGCATCGGCAATCTCCTCCATTGTTAGAAAAAAATCCACTGCGGAAACCAACGAAGCGCATGCTCCGCGAACGAGCGGCTGATCACGGCACCTGATAGCACCGGATAAAACAAGAGAAACAGGCCGAACACGGCGGCAAGGAAGCCATATGCATAATTCTTTCCATCTGGAAGCTTTTCTTTCAATTGTTTGTAAAAATAAGTCAGCGCCAGCCCCGAGAACGGTACCATGGCAAAATAATGGTAAATAAAGGTCAGCCTTGGCACCAGCGTCCATGGCAAATATTGCGAGAAAAACGCCACAGACAAGAGGGTCAGACTCCACTGTTTTCGCTTGACGGCGATAAAGGTCACTGCGAGCATCGCGATAAACCCGACCCACCAGATGAGCGGGTTTCCGATCGCAGTTATGCTGGAGATTTGGCCTTCGGGCAAACTCACTCCGGCGTAATACCAGACCGGCTTGCTCATCTCCGGCCACTGCCACCACGACGAGCTGAACGGATGCGTGGCTTTCAGGTTCTCGTGGTAGCTATACATGCCGACCTGATTCTTAAGCACATCGATCAGCGTGTGTCCGGGACCGGGAACGGCCATGAACGGAACGTAGGATAAAAGGTAAATCGCGCCGGGCACCACCACAAAGCAGAGCAGGCACCAAGCAAGCGTCCAGAACGTTCGGCGGGGGAAAAGAGCGACCAACAGCTCGGCCTGTGCTTTTGACAGAGCGGTCTGCTGCATATAGAGCCGGCGCCGTGCTTCTCTATACGCTCTGAACTGGACGAGCAGGTGCGCGAACAGCAGAAACGCCAGTCCGGCTCCGCCGTACAGCACAATCCATTTGGAGGCTGCACCCATCCCGAAGAACAGCCCTGACAAGCCAAGGGGCAGTAAGCTGCGCGAGAAAGATGCGGTGTAACACGGCGTCGTCGTGTAGCGGTACATAAAGTAAAACGTCAGCAGGATGAAAAAGACAGCATACACATCAATCGTCGCAATCCGCGTCTGGACAAAGTGAAGGCAGTCAAACGTGAATAAAAATGCGGCGGCAAGGCCGTACTCCGCGCGTCCGAACAATGTTTTGCCGTACAGATACATTAGCGGAATCATGCCGATGCCAAACAGCGTGCCGATGATGCGCCAGCCGAACGGATTCAGCCCGAAGAGCCAGATGCCAAAGGCAATGAACAGCTTGCCCAGGGGCGGGTGGGTCGTTTCGTAAGGCTCCATGCCATGCAGGTGCTCATAAGCGGTGCGGACGTAATAAATTTCGTCGAAATAGGCTCCATTTTCGTAGGATGGAACCTTAGGGGCTGCACTCTGCTCATCGAACAGCTTCCCGGCGGTGGTAGCAGCTTGATCCCCATCCGTTTCCCAGCTCACGATCGGCAGCGGAGCGGAGGAATCGGGACCGAAGAGGGCGAGCTCAAACAACGAAAAGCCCGGCTGCTCCACCTTTAGCTTCACATATCTGGCCTCTCCGCTCACCGCCTGGCTCCACCAGGCGAAACCCTTGTAAACGTCCAGTGGCTCCGTGATCGAATTGCGCCAGCCTAGTCCTTCATCGGACAAGGCGATGGAAAAGCTGCCGTCACCGATGCCAGCATAAGTATTGATATTCGTAATCGTTTGCCGTCTACCCAAGTCCAAAATCACGGTTTCTCCTGCCTTCTCAGGCTTCCAGAGCGTGACGGGCCCTTGGTGCGAGCCGAGATGGTACAGCGCCAGCGCCGAGTAAACGAGCATTAGCGCGCCAAGCAGTAGTAATGAGCGTTTGTCGCTGAGCTGCTGCAGCTTGCTCGTGAAGCCTGAGTCCACGGTGCAAATCAACCGGACACGTCCCTGGGTTAGGAGACTCCAGCTGAGAATCAGGGCGTAGAGCAGAAGTCCGACGTTAGCTGCAGAGATGGCCAGCATCCCAGCGTCCCACTTGGAGATATGATATAACTGCTGAAAGCTGTTTTGCAGCACCACGCTCACATTCATAAAATGCGTTAAGGTGAAGCCGAGGTATAAAAATAGCAGTCTGCGGTCTTGGCAGCGGATAAAGCTGTAGAGCACCAGCGGCAGAGCATAGTACAAGTAGCGTTCGTGCATTTTGCCCATAAAGGTGAACACGCCAGCCATCACGAGGAAGCTGAGCAGGGGGAATAGAGCTTCGCGAGCTTCTTTTTTTGACTTGAAAAATAGGACGACGATATACCCATATAAAGCGATCATGAGGGCTGTGCCGCAGGTTTGGTAGCTGAGGCCAAGCAGCATGCGGTCATGCAGAGGAGCAAAGTTGCCGCCTAAAAGCGCCGGCAGGTTAAAGGCATTTAATGAAGCATAAGGATAGGAGGCGAGTGTGGAGAAATACAGCTCGAATAGCCACTTCGGCCGCTGGTGAAGGACGAATGGAAGGCTTAGCAGGATGAATGTGGCCGCACCCGTGAGGGCACTATTCAGCACGATGCGCCAGCTGCGCAACCGAATCCAGGCAAGCAAAAAGAGAGGCGCAAGCAGCAGCGCTTGCGGCTTCATGAGAACAGCTAGCGCCAAGAGGGCGGCAGCAGCGTTCCAGCGCCCGCGTTCCATGAACCGCAAATAAAACAAAATCAAGGCCATAAACACCGAATCGACCTGTCCCCAGGCTGCGGAATTCAGGATAATGGCCGGGTTAAACAGGAACAGAAGTGCAATCCCAAAGGCTGTCGCGAGCTTGAGCCGGCGTTCCATTGCCCAGTTGAACATAAGAATCGATAGAGCTAAATCGGTCAAGATCGCAGGACTTTTCAGCAGCACCAGCATTCCCGGTGAATCCCATCCGAGCTGGAACAGGCTTTGCAGCTGTCCGATAAGCCATAGCACATACATATACCCAGGCGGATAATCGGCGAACATGCCGCTCCGGTAGAGGGAGCCTGGGCCTCCTGAAGCGAGCTGTCCTGCCCAGGATTTGAACGTCGTCACATCCGGTTCGTAGCCCACTACGCGGTACGCAAGGATGACACGGATCACGAGTCCGATGGCCAGAACCGTCCAGCCCAAGCGGTAGGTGCTCTGCCGGTTGTTTGGGAAAAGCTCGTCTTTGCGCAGGAGTTGATCGTAGATTGCAGCGAAGAATAGCGTGAAAAACAGTCCGATGACCCAGGTTGACAGCAAGCGACTTCACTCCAAATGGATAAAATTAACGCTAGACATAAGTTAATTGTAAGATTTCTTCTCCGCAATTTCAACGGATCGATCTTTTTATGTTGCCAAAGAATGCCATATGGTACTATAAGGAGAAGTACAAATCCAAAGCGATAAGGGAGATGGACTACCGATGAGTCAGCCTAAAATCGTCATGCTGCAAGGCGTGCATCAAATTAACCGGGTGTTCGCCGAGAAGCATTTGAAGCAGCTGCGTGCCTTGGGGGAGCTGGTAATGAACGAGCAAGCTGTGAATCCGACGCCGGAGCGTGTGCAAGAGCTCATTCAAGGTGCGGATGTCGTGATTACCTCGTGGGGCTGCCCGCGATTGGACGCATCGGCACTCGACCTGGCCCCGAACCTCAAGCTGGTCGTTCATGCTGCAGGCACCGTGAAAGGCATCGTTAGTCCAGAGCTATGGGAGCGCGATATTCAGATTACGTCCGGTGCATGTGTGATCGGCCAAGGGGTGGCGGAGACGGCGCTCGGGATGACGATTGCATCGTTGAAGGATATGTGGCGGCTTTCGGTCGTGACGAAGCAAGGTGAATGGAACAAGCAAAACAGTAAAGCTCGTGAGCTGTACGACATAACGGTAGGAGTGATCGGCGCAGGGCATGCGGGTACGCATTACATCAAGCTGATGCAAAATTTTAAGGTAGACGTTCTGCTGTACGATCCTTACGTGAGTGAAGAAAAAGCACGGGCTATGGGCGCAAGGAAGGCCAGCTTGGAAGAGCTGCTGACGCAGGCGGATGTCGTCTCCATCCATGCTCCGGGTATTCCGGCGACCGATAAAATGATCAACCGCGACACCTTAGCGCTCATGAAGGATGATGCGATCCTGATCAATACGTCACGAGGGACGGTCATTGACGAAGAAGCGCTCGCGGAGGAATTGGCCAAAGGGCGGCTGTTCGCTTGCCTCGACACGACGAATCCCGAGCCGCCGAGAGCAGATCATCCGTTCCGCCGGCTGCCGAATTTGGTCATGACACCGCATATCGCCGGAGGCGTGACGAACGGGTTGTACGCCTTGGCTCAATTCGTGGTGGACGAAACGAAAGCCTTCTTGGAAGGACAATCGTTATCGGGTCAAGTGGAGCAAGCCCAAATGAGCATTATCGCATAGAAAGAGGTGGGTCTACCGTGATCACAATCCGTTCCGCCAGCTCGGCGATGGAGCGAGAGCCGCTTCGCTCTCCGTTTGGCTTTAAAGGGGGATACTTGACCGAGCTCTGGCAGTCGCTTGTGCGTTTGGAGAGCGATCAAGGCGAGGAAGGCATCGGGCTTGGCGTACAAAGTGTGCTGTGGTCCGATCGTGAGGTGTTTATTCGATCCGGTGAGCTGGGTGGCAACCGTTTGATGCAGCAAGTTACAAGAACGATGATTGCTGCTGCGCGCGGACTGGCTTTCGAAACGCCGCTGGATTTGCTCGATCAGCTGCTGCCGTTGGCACAAGCGTATGCGGATGAAATGAATGGTCAACGTGTCAGCCGGACGTTCGTGCTGAATTCACTAGTGCCGGTCGATCAGGCCGCGTGGATGTTGAGTGCGATTAGGGCGGGAAGCTCCGACTTGGCAGCGCTCGTACCGAATCCAGTTCGCGATGCCCTCGGTTATCGCCATACGGCACTGGCCAACATTCCGGTTGTCGCCTACGGCATGTCTGCGGAGGACATCAGGAAGCTGCTGGACGATGGTTATTTTCTGCTGAAGCTAAAAATAGGTTCGGACCCTGAGCAGGATGGCGACCCCGAGAAGATGCTGGCCTGGGATTGCAAGCGTTTGCAACTCGTCCACGAGCTCGCGATATCGTATAAGACACCCTATACCGAATCCGGTCACATTGCTTACTACATAGATGCCAATGGGCGATATGACACCAAAGACCGGCTGCTTCGACTGCTGGACTACGCCGATCAGATCGGTGCGTTGGAGCGAATCCTGCTTCTGGAGGAGCCGTTTCCGGAGGAGCAAAAGATGGATGTATCCGATGTTCCTGTTCGGCTGGCTGCCGATGAGAGTGTACATAGCGTTTTGGATGCGATCGAGCGGATGGATCTGGGCTATGGCGCGATGGCTTTGAAGCCGATTGCCAAGACGATGAGCCTGAGCCTGCAAGTCGCCATGGCGGCGAAAACGCGCGGAGTGCCATGCTTTGGGGCGGATTTGACGGTTAATCCTATGATGGTCGACTGGAATAAAAGCTTGGCCGCTCGCCTGGCGCCGCTTCCCGGTCTGAAGGTGGGGGCGCTGGAATCGAACGGACCGCAAAATTATGCCAACTGGGAGCTGATGCAGACGTATCATCCGGCGCATGGTAAATCGTGGACGCGGACCGAGCTAGGCTTGTTCCCGGTGACGGATGAATTTTTTGCAGTCAGCGGAGGTGTGTTTGCTGCCAGCCGGCACTATCTAGCTGTGCTCCAATCTGATTCGGATGGTCAAGGTGTCTGACAAAACGTTGTAACCCATGGAGGAGAGCTGTATGTATACGAATAAAAAGCTGCGGCTTGCGCTCATCGGAGCGGGAGCTATTGCAGGCAGCCATTTGACAGCGATTCAGGAATTGGACAGCCTGATCGGCGCGGCGATCTGCGATACGAACGCGGACCGGGCAAAGGCGCTGCTGGCAAGTCATAGCATGGACATGCCGGTGTACACGGACTACAAGGAGATGATCCGCAGCGTTCGTCCGGATGCGGTGGCGATCAATCTGCCCCACTTTCTGCACAAGGAGGCGGCGATTTTCTGTGCGGAGCAGGGCTGCCATATGATGCTGGAGAAGCCGATGGCGCTAAATGTGGAGGAGTGCAATGAGATTATGGGAGCTGCTGACCGGTATGGTGTGCGCCTCATGATCGGACATACTCAGCGGTACTTGCCGGAAAATCGCAAGGCGAGGGACATCATCCAATCCGGCGAGCTGGGCAAGTTGGTGATGGTGAACGACGTGCGATTGGTGTCTTATTTTACCGATACGAGACCGCAATGGTTCTTCCACCAGCACTTGGCAGGCGGCGGCATCGTAATGAATCTGGGCTCTCACTCCATCGACAAGATTCAATGGCTGGCGGACAGTCGGGTGGTGAAGCTGAAAGCTGCACTCACCCATTTCGGCTTGAAGGGCGATATTGAGGGGAGCGGGCATCTCTGGCTCGCGTTGTCGAATGGAGCTACAGCGACGGTTTCCCTTGGTGGCTACGGCGGCGTCAATCGGAATGATACGGAGTTTGTTTTTACCCAAGGCATGCTCCGAATCGAACAAAATCGCGGACTCTCCATCAGCCGCAATGGGGTTTATGAGCCCGTACCGATCGAGGACGGCACACATCCGTTCGTGCTGCAATATCTTGACCTGCTCGGAAGCATTCACGAGGATGCGCCGCTCGCGGTCACGGCGGAGTACTCCAGAGACGTGATTCGTATCGTTCAGACGGTTTATGAATCGCACCGGTCGGGGCGTGAGCTGGAGGTGTAGGGGGTTCACGTTGAGCTGCTTCAGTCTGCAGGCTTTAGGCCAGAAACAACGAAGCGGGTCGAATCGACAGCTTCACATGCTTCGGCTTATGGTGATGAAGCAGCTTGAACATTTTCATCCGTCCGAACGGATTGGCGCTATGAATAATAATTTGCTTGGCGTAGGTGTTATTGTCGACGATGTATTGCGCCACGGTGTACCCAGTAGGGTTGCCTAAGCCCAGGTTGTAATCGAGCGACAGTGTTTGGAGTTTCCCTTTCCCCGACTGAATGAGATCGATGCATTCCTTTGCCGTCCGCGCCAAGTGAAATCCGGAAGGGCACGGCCGTATATCGTCCAGGTATACATTCATATACGAATTCTCCCCTTTATGGCAACTGTGACAATCCCCTTATCCTATGCGGCATGAGCTGACATGGATTGGGCTTGCAGCCTCAGACGCTCCTGACGGAATAGGCTCGATACCCTCTAGGGCCGATTTCCAGACAATTGAGCTGTCCTCCGTATACGCAGCCTCCGTCAATTCCGATTTTATCCCCGCCAAACCAAACCGTTCCCTGGGCGTCCTCCATATCCAAGGTCGTCGTATGACCGAATACAACCGGCTGTTCCAGACCCGTCGGATGGTCGATAAAGTCTTCACGAATCCAGAGGAAATCGTCGATCGGCTGGTTTTTCCAGTCGGCGTAGTCCGGGTTGATGCCGGCATGGACAAACAGATGATCCGCAGCCTCATAATAAAGCGGCAGTGATTGCAGAAAAGCGACGTGTGTCGGAAAGTGTGTTGTGATATACTCTCGAGCCTTTTCAAGGCCGATGAAAAAATCGAGCTCATCAAACCAATGCGGCCCGCAGTAGCTCAACAGCGTGTGAATACCTCCATTGTATATGAATGAGTACGGATCCTCGCCTTCCAAAAATTCCAGAAACATTTGATCATGATTGCCCCGTAAAGCCACCGCATGGCAAGTCTCCGTCAGTTGGATGATGCGCTCCAGTACCTCTTTGCTGTTAGGTCCCCGGTCCACATAATCGCCAAGTAAAATCAATTGATCCTTCCCTTTGCGAAAAGGGATCGCGGTTAGCAGCTGCTCGAGTTCGACCAAGCAGCCGTGAATATCGCTGATGACAAATGTTTTTCTCTGCGACCCTCTCATGCTCAAACTCCTCTCCGGCAAATTCGTGCTTGCTACAGTATACGTAACGTCGAGTTCGGCGGGACTGAGCGTCGGCACATTTCAAAAACTATTTAATGTTATATAACATAACATTAAATTGACTTAATCTCTGTGCGTAGTGCACAAAATGATATTGATATGTTATAAAACATAACAAATAATTGCGTTGGCTATTTACCCCTCCCATCCGCTCCACTAAAATAAGAGCAAATGGAGGTGCTGAACGATGAGGTTCAATCGATATGAAGGAAAAGCGTGGGATAAGCGGTTTTTCCCGCGATTAAGCAAGCTGGAGGTGGCACAGCTTCCGAAGGAAGGCGCGCTGCTGGTACTGCCTGTGGGCGCTGTAGAGCAGCATGGACCGCATATGCCGGTGTTTACGGATACCTTAATTGCGGAAGCTTTTCTGACATATGCGTTTGAGGAGCTGCCGGAGGAAGCGAATATTTGGCTGCTGCCTCCACTGCCCTACGGAAAAAGCACCGAGCATCTCGGTCATTCAGGCACCATTACATTATCCGCTCAGACGCTGATGCAGCTGTTGCTCGATATTGCCCGAAGCGTGCGCCGCAGCGGCTTTGAAAAGCTGGTGCTGCTGAACACTCATGGAGGCAACACGGACCTGCTCAACATGATGGCCCGTGAAATTCGCATTGAGACTGGCCTAGCGGTCTTTCGACTCGATCCCGGCTCACTGGGGCTGGGCGAAGGGCTGATCAGTGATATCGAGAAAAAAGTAGGCATTCACGCCGGCGATTCAGAAACGTCCATCGTACTGGCGGCGAAGGAGAACTGGGTGCATCCGGAGCTGGCTCCGACGGAGCTGCCGTACTTTCCAGAGTCGCGTTATCTGCAATTTCGCAATAAAGCTTTTGCCTGGGTGATGGACGATCTTTCCTCCTCGGGGATATCGGGGGATGCCACCAAGGCAACCAAAGAAAAAGGCGAAGCGATACTGAAGCTGGGCGGGCTGCTCTTAGCAGAGGCGCTGATGGAGATGGCGGCTTTCGAGATGTCGTCCTTGAAGGCAGAAGCGGAAGAGTCGGCAGCAGTCGTGAACCAGACGGGAGTGGGGCTATGAACATCAAATTAACAGAAGCAGCGCTGCAAGTGGAGCCTGCCGCCGGGAATCCGACGCTGGTCCGGATGGATCACATCTCTAAAATTTATCCGAATGGAACTGTTGCGCTAAAGGATGTGCAGCTGGACATTCGCGAGGGTGAATTTCTCTGCTTCGTCGGCCCGTCGGGCTGCGGGAAATCAACGATTTTCAAGCTGATCGCCGGACTCGGGGAGCCGACGGACGGTGAGCTTGCTATTCTCGGCATGACGCCGAAGGAGGCCCGGAAGCAAAGCGAAATTGCTTTCGTATTTCAAGACTCGACCCTGCTGCCATGGTGCTCGGTGCAAGATAACGTCACGCTGCCGCTTGACCTTAGGGGGGGCCCGAAGGCCGTACAAAAGCAGGAAGCCGAGCGGGTGCTCGAGCTAGTCGGATTGAAGGACTACATGAAGGTGCTGCCAAGACAGCTGTCGGGCGGTATGAAGATGCGTGTTTCGATCGCGAGAGCTCTCGTGTCCAGACCCAAGCTGCTTCTGATGGATGAGCCGTTCGGCGCGCTGGATGAAATTACCCGCCAGACGCTGCAAGATGAGCTGTTAAATATTTGGCAGCAGGATTCGAAAATGACGGTGCTGTTCGTCACCCACAATGTGTTCGAAGCGGTGTTCCTGTCCACGCGTGTGGTCGTTATGACTCCAAGGCCGGGGAAGGTATCCGGGACGATCGATATTCCGATCCCGTTTCCACGTGATGAGCGATTTCGTACGACCGCGGAATTCAGTGAGCTGGTTCGAACCGTTTCCGGCGCGTTGAAGCACTAAGATTTAGGTTGTCAGATAGAAAGGAGAGAGAAGATGGCTATCGGATGGGAGAAGGAATTAAGTGACCTGATGGGCGACAAACGGCTGCTTCTGGACACGGAATCGAGGGAGCGTCTGTCGAAGGATTACTATTGGTACTCGCCGGTATTGGATCGGCAGCTGCGCACGAAGCTGGCCGACGGGATCGTGGCGCCGAAGGATGAGCGCGAGGTGGCGCAGCTGCTCGCCTTCGCCTACCGTCACCAGATACCGGTTACGGTGCGGGGCGCCGGCACAGGCAACTACGGGCAAGCGGTGCCGCTGAACGGCGGACTGGTGCTCGATCTGAGCGGGCTGGACCGTATCATCACGATCGGTGCGGGCTATGCCACCGTACAGTGCGGCGTAAAGCTGGGGGCGCTGGAAAAAAAAGCCCGGGAGCTGGGCCAGGAGCTGCGTATTTATCCAAGCACCTTCATGAAAGCGACGGCGGGCGGATTTGTAAGCGGAGGGTCCGGCGGCATCGGCTCGATTACGTGGGGCAATCTGTGGGATGGCAACGTGCTCGAAGCCGTCATTTACACGATGGAAGAAACGCCACGGCGGCTCGTCGTCAACGGCAAAGCGCTCTATGACTACATCCACAACTATGGCACTACGGGCATTATGACGGAGCTTACGATCCCGCTCGCCCCCCGCATGGAATGGGTACAGTCGGTCGCTCACTTCGACAGCTTCGAGCAGGCGGTGCGCTTCGGCGAAGCGCTGGCGAAGGAGGAGACGATCCGTAAGCGGCTGATCAGTCCGATGGAGTGGCCGATCCCGTCTTATTTTATGCCGCTGGCGAAGGTACTGGAGCTGGGAGCGGCGGCGGTGCTGCTGGAGACGGCGAACGGCACGCAGGAGCAGGTCAAGGAGCTGGCGCTGCGCTACCAGGGCCGCATCGGTCATGTGATCGAGGCGGAGCAGTACCGCAAGACGCTTGGACTGTCCGATTTTACATGGAATCATACAACGCTCTGGGCGTTGAAATCAGACCCTACGATCACCTATTTGCAGGCGGGCTTTTCTCCGGATCAATATTTGGAGCAAATCCGCCTCATTAAAAACAAGTACGGCGACGAGGTGCTGCTGCATTTTGAATGGGTGCGAAGCGGCGGCAAGCTTTCTCCCAATTCGCTCCCGCTCGTGAAATTTCAAAGCGAGGAGCGGCTGTACGAGATCATTGGGTATTTCGAATCGATCGGCGTGAAAATTTTCGATCCGCACACTTGGATGCTCGCGAACGGCGGGCGGGGTGAGGTAGGCAGCATGCAGCGCAAGAAGCGCGAGAACGATCCGTTAGGATTGCTGAATCCGGGAAAAATTCAGGACGAATGGACAGAGGAGGGGAGCCGGTATGGCGCTCGACATGGATAAAAGCGGATTGCAGCTGCAGCGCATGGCAGATGAAATTTATCCGCCCCGCGAACGCGCTTCATGGACGCATAAGCTGGAGCGAGAATCAAGTGGGCGGGGGAACCGATCGTTCAAAACGGTGCTGGCCCAACTGCTGCCCCCATTCGCAGCGTTTATCGTCTTCGTCGGCGGTTGGGAACTGGTGGTAAGGCTGCTGAACGTTCCGCCGTACATTTTGCCGAAGCCTTCGGATATTGTTCAAGCGGCGACAGAGCATGCTAACGGACTGTTCGTATCCGTGATGACGACGATATCGGAAGCCGTTCTCGGCTTCTTGCTCAGCATCGTGATGGGCGTCTTGGGGGCGGTGCTGCTCGCCAGCTCCAAGCTGATTGAGAAAAGCGTCTATCCGTACGCGATCATTTTGCAGACGATCCCGATCGTTGCGATTGCGCCCATCATCGTGATCTGGTTCGGCGCAGGGATGAACGCCATCGTTATTATCGCGTTTTTGATCGGGTTTTTCCCGATGCTCTCGAACACCCTGATTGGGCTAAACTCGACCGACCATAATATGAAAAATTTGTTCTACCTGTACAATGCTTCCCGGCTGCAAACGATGTGGAAGCTGCGCCTCCCGGCCGCTCTCCCGTACATCGTTGCAGGGCTCAAAATCTCCTGTACGCTCGCGGTCATCGGTGCCATCGTCGGAGAATACATCGCAGGCATCGGCGGCGGCAAGGGCGGCTTGGGCTACGCGATCACGGTGGCGGCCTCCAGACTGCAGACGCCTTACTTGTTTGCCTGCGGGCTGTCCGCATCGGTGCTCGGCATCGGCTTTTTCCTGCTCGTGAATGCCTTCGCCAAATGGATGCTCAGCTCGTGGCACGAATCCGAGATGCGATCGGAGAACTAGCCTATGCCTATGGTAAATACGTTCGAGCTGCATTTGATCAATGCAGCGCTGCCTCTGCTGGAGGAAAAGAAGCTGTTCGAGCTAAAAGCGGCCGGAGGACGTTGGATATCGATTAGGAAGCAGGAGCAGCCCGGGGAGCTGCAAGAGCAGCAAGGAGGTCCGATTGCAACGTTATCCACTCTGAGTGACGGTAGAGATTTGTCCGGCTGTCGGATCGACCTAGAGGGACGGATGCTGCTGCCGGGTTTGGTGGATGCGCACATGCATCTGGATAAAGCTTATTCTTTGAGCGCTGCGCCGAATCAATCGGGTACGCTCTATGAAGCGATCCATAGCTATAGCCGGGTGGCGCCAATGTTTACAAAGGAGCAAATCAAAGCGCGAATGCGCAAAGCGGCACTTCGTGCACTCTCGTTTGGCACGACGGCGATCCGCAGCCATATCGACTTCCATCTGCGGACCGGCGCTGAGGTTGCGATGCGAACGGTGCAGGCGGCATTGGAGCTAAAGGAAGAGCTAAGTGGGCAGGTGGCGCTGGAGTTTTTCCCGATGTGTCCGTATAACAGCCATACGCTGCTGGAGCAGGATGCCATTCATGAGGCGCTGCAGCTAGGTTTAGATGGCCTCGGAGGGGCGCCGCACTTGTCGGAAACACCGGAGCGGGATATTGACCGCATCTTTGAGCTTGCGGCACGATACGGGAAACCGATCGATCTGCACGCCGATGAGAGCGACGATCCAACGAAACGGACCGCTGCTTACATCGCAGAGAAAACGATTGCGTATGGCTTTCAAGGCTGCGTCACCGTGGACCATCTGTGTTCCCTATCTGCGATGGATGAGGAAGCGGCGGCATCGGTCATTCGCAGTATGGCGGACGCCAAGCTTCAGGCTGTAACGCTTCCGGCGTGCAATCTGTATCTGCAGGGTCGGGGCGATCGCGGCTTGATCCGGCGAGGAACGACCCGAATTAAGGAGCTGCTGGAAGCCGGAATTCCACTGGCGACGGCGTCGGACAATATTCAAGACCCGTTCCACCCGTTCGGCCGGGGCGATTTGGCACAGATCGGGCAGCTAACCGCTTATGCGGCACATATGGGCAGCCCGCAGGAGCTGCGCACGCTGCTGCGAATGATGACGGACATTCCGGCTTCCATTCTGGGGCTAAAAGAGTACGGAATTGCAGAGGGGCATCCGGTAAATTTTGTCATCATGGATGCTCTGACGGTGGATGAGTGGTTTGCCGAGCAGCCGGCGGGGCGTTGGGTCTACAACAACAGGCGCTGGCTGTCCGTGACACGGACGGAGCATCACATGGGCTGGGTATCCGATCCCGAGCAGCATGCCACTCAAGCTTCGGGTGTTCAAAATAAAAAGTGAGACGGGGGAATATACATGAGAATAGCATCATCTTTTTGGGGGAATTTTCGACCGATTCGCACTACGCTGGCACTCCTGCTTACGGCTGGGAGCCTCTTGAGCGGCTGCGGCTCCTCCGCGGAGACGAAACCGGCTGCCACTACCGATTCAAAGCCGGCTGCAAGCAGCACAACGCCAGCCCCTGCACCGGAGAAAAAGCCGATCGCCGTCACCCAGGTGACCAACTGGTTCGCCCAAGCCGAGCATGGCGGCAATTATACGGCACAGATCAAAGGCTTTTACAAAGATGCAGGGCTGGATATGACGATTACATCGGGTGGCCCGGGCATCTCAGCTACACAGATCGTCGCCTCCGGTAAAGCGCAATTCGGCATGGGCCAGGCGGATGAGGTGCTGTTTGCTCGTGAGAACGGCATTCCGCTCGTGGCGATTATGGCGGTGTTCCAGAAAAATCCCCAAGGCATCATGGTCCACAAAGGCCAAAATCTGAAAAGCATGTCGGACCTGAACGGTCACAAGGTGTATGTAGGCAGCGGCGTGGCGTACTGGGAGTATATGAAGAAAGCGTTCAAGCTCGACAAGGTCGAGGAGCTCAAGTATACCGGCCAGCTGGCGAATTTTGTGGCGGATAAAACGTCGGCCAGCCAAAGCTACATTACTTCGGAGCCGTTCTCCATGAAGGAGCAAGGGGTCGAGGTGGATGTGCTGCTTAACGCGGACTTCGGCTACAACCCGTACGGCAATCTGATGTACACGACGGAGAGCTTCCTGAAGGAAAATCCGCAAGCGGTCAAAGCGTTCGTCGAAGCGACCATTAAAGGCTGGAACTATTACAAAGACAATTACAAGGAAATCAATCCTGCCATCAAAGAAAAAAATCCGGATATGCCGTTGGATAAGCTGGACTACAGCGCCGTGGCCTTGCAGCCGCTTGTCTTCGGTGACGATGCTGCCACCAAGGGCGTAGGTTACATGTCCAAGGATCGATGGGAAACGCTGAATAAGCAGCTGTACGATCTGAGACTGCTGAAGGCGCCTCAGGATGTGAGCAAGGTGTTTACACAGGAATTTTTGCCGAAAAAATAACAGCGATGACTGGCGCGAGGGGGAGCCTGCATGTATGATCTGGTATTTCGCAAGGTTCGTCTCTCCGGGGCGGAGGCTGCAGTTGACGTGGCTGTAAGCGGAAGCGACATCGCTGTGATCGGCAGTGTGCCGAGCGGCACCGGGGCGCAAGAGGTTGACGGCAGCGGCCTATTGCTGCTGCCCCCTTTCGTGGAATCGCACATCCACTTGGACACGGTGCTGACGGCGGGCGAACCGGCCTGGAACGAAAGCGGGACGCTGTTCGAAGGGATTCGGCTGTGGCAGGCGCGGAAGCAGGAGCTGACGCGGGAGGATGTGCTCCAGCGAGCGGAAGCCGTGATTCGGGCACAGGTGGCCGGTGGGATCCTGCACGTGCGGACGCAGGCGGACATTTCCGACCCGAAGCTGACGGCGCTGCGGGCCTTGCTGGAGCTGCGCGAGCTTGTTCGGCCGTTTGTGCAGCTGCAGGTCATCGCGTTCCCGCAGGACGGCCTCATCGCTTGCCCCGACAACGTGCAGCGGCTCGAAGAAGCGATACGCCTCGGAGCAGACGGTATCGGTGCGATTCCGCACTGCGAGCCGACGCGCGAGGCGGGCCTCACTTCGCTCGACATCTGCTTTACGCTTGCGGCCAAGTACAACCGCTTCGTCCATGTATTCTGCGACGAGTTGGACGATGGGCATTCGCGCTTTCTTGAAGCCGTGGCCGAGCTGGCTTTGCGAACGGGGCTCCGCGAGCGCGTCACAGCAAGCCATGTCAATGCGACGGCTTACTATAGCGAAGCCTATTTTCAAAAGCTGCTGGGGCTGCTGGTGCGCTCGGGCATTCACATCGTGAGCTGCCCGCTCATCAACAGCGCCATGCAGGGGCGCTTCGACGGCTATCCGAAGGGGCGGGGCATCGCCCGGATCAAGGAGCTGTGGCAGGCGGGGGTCAACGTCAGCATCGCGCACGACGATATTCGGACCCCTTTTTATCCACTGGGCACGGGCAGTATGCTGCAGGCCGCCCACATGGCGGTTCACTTGGCGCATATGACCGGCCGGGAGGAGCTGGAAGAGGCGCTGCGGATGGTTACCGTCCGGGCGGCAGATGTACTGCAGCTCGGCGACCAATACGGCCTTGCGCCCGGCAAACCGGCCAGCTTTATTCTGCTTCCAGGCCGGGACGCATCGGATTTGCTGGCTGCGCAGCCTGCATGCCGCTATGTGGTGAGCCAGGGGCGAGTCGTCTCCGTTACCGTACCGGCTCGAACCGTGCTGATGGAGCAGCTTTTATTTGAATGCAAAGCGAGTGAAGCGATATGAAAGCCTACACGATCGATCAACTGAATGAAATGACCGGACCGCAATTTATTGATGCGATCGGCTGGGTGTTCGAGCATTCGCCATGGGTCGCTGTTCGGGCGTGGAAGAAGTCGGCGCCGTTTCGATCACTGGCCGAGCTCCATGAGGCGATGCAGCTGGAAGTCCAGCTGGCCACCGAATCCGAGCAGCTCGCGCTGCTGCGGGCCCACCCGGATTTGGCCGGCAGGCTGAAAATGTCGGAAGCGTCGGTTTCAGAGCAGCAGGGGGCGGGGCTGACCGATTTGACGCCGGAGGAGTTTGCTGCTTTTTCGTCCTACAACAAGCTGTATACCGATAAATTCGGGTTTCCGTTCATTAAAGCGGTGCGCGGCCATACCAAGCATACGATTCTGGCAGCCATGATGAGCAGACTGAAGGGCTCTCCGGAAGAGGAGCTAGAACTAGCGCTAAGGGAAGTGGGGAAAATCGCCATGTTTCGTTTAACCGATCTCATTGATGAAAATGCTTCTGCAGCTAGTCCTACCCCTTCGACCAATTCCATGGCAGGGCGGACGATGTACTATGGAAAAGGCGACGTGCTCGTCTATCGCACCTTTGCCGCACCTTTAACCGCTGTGGCGCCGATTCCGGAGTCCGGATTTTCGGGGCATGATAATGTCATTTTCGCCATGAACGTCAAAATCGCGGTACGCGGGGATGCGTTTCTGCCTTCCTTTACGGAGGGGGATAACTCGATGGTCGTCGCCACCGACTCCATGAAAAACTTGATCCTGCGACATGCCGCCGATTTTACGGGCAGCACGATCGAAGGGTTTTTGTACCATATTTGCGGGACGTTTTTGCACAAATACAGCCAGATGAGCGCCATTGAGATCAGCGCCGACCGCATCCCGTTCGAAATGCTGCAGGTGCCCGACGGGGCGGGGGGATTGACGGACAGCAGCTTAGTCTACCGTCGCTCTCATAACGATCATGCCTCGGCAGCGCTGGAAGTGACACGAAGCGACAGTGACAGCGGCCTTTGCGTACTCGGACACCAATGTGCCGTATCGGATTTGCAGCTGATCAAAGTGAAGGGCAGCGCCTTCGCCGGCTTTGTGCGTGATGAGTATACGACGCTGCCGGAAACGTCGGATCGCCCGCTGTTTATTTGGCTGAACATCCGATGGAGCTACTTGGACCCGATGGATGCCATCGCACCTGGTGAGCGACGCTACGTCGCCGCCGAGCAAATTCGCGATCTCGCCCATAGTGTGTTTCACGAGCTCAACAGCCCCTCCATTCAAAATTTGATCTATCACATCGGTCTGAGAATCTTAACTCGGTTTCCTCAGCTGGAGGAGGTTCGCTTCGAGTCGAATAACCGGACGTGGGAGACGATCGTGGAATCGATTCCCGATGGCGAAGGGCGAGTCTATACGGAGCCGAGGCCGCCTTACGGCTTCCAAGGCTTTGCGGTGACGAGGGCCGATCTGGCCCGAGCGGAGGCGGCTGCCGATGGAGAAGCGCCATGAGCGGTCGGCTGACGACGCATGTGCTCGATGTATCCATTGGCAAACCGGCCGGCGGAATGGCGCTGGAGCTGTGGCGCTTGGACGAAGGCGGCGCGTGGGTATTGGTTCGGCAAGCGGTGACGAATGGCGACGGGCGGCTGGATGCTCCTTTGCTGGCAGGAGAAGAGTGTACAGCGGGGGTTTATGAGCTGGTCTTCATCGTTGGAGAATATTTCCGAAAACATGATGCAAAGGCTCTGGAGGCACAGTCACAACCGCCATTTCTAGAGCATGTACCCATTCGATTCGTCCTCCACGCGCCAGAGGAGCACTATCACGTTCCGCTGCTCGTTGCCCCCGGAGGCTACAGTACGTATCGTGGAAGCTAGACTGAGGAGGTGAGCAGCATGGGGATGAGCATAAGCGAACGATTTGATTTGATTGTACACGGGGGTCTGGTTGTCCTGCCGGATCGTGTGGCTGCGCTGGACATCGGTATTCGCGATGGTAAAATCGCCGCGCTAGGCGAATCGCTGGCCTCTGATGCTGACAGCACGGCAACCCGCATGCTCTCCGCGCATGGCCGATACATCATGCCGGGCATGGTGGACGCGCACGTGCATTTTAACGAGCCGGGCTTAAACGCCTGGGAAGGCTTCGCCACCGGCTCGGCCTCGCTCGCTGCCGGCGGCTGCACGACGTACATCGATATGCCGCTGAATGGGCGGCCGCCCACGGTTTCGCCGGAGGCGCTGCAGCTCAAACGAAATGCGGCGCACGGGCGCTCCTACGTGGATTACGCCTTATGGGGCGGGCTCGTGCCGGGCAACGCGGAGAAGCTGCGGCCGCTCGCCGAGGCGGGCGTGGCGGGCTTCAAGGCGTTCATGTCCGATCCCGGCGGGGAAGGCGAAGACATCTTCCGCGAGGTCGACGACTGGACGCTCTATGAGGGGATGCGAGTCATCGCCGAGCTGGGGGGCGTGCTGGCGCTGCATGCGGAGAGCGAGCCGCTTGTATCCCGGCTGGCCGCGGAGGCGAAGCGAGCGGGCAGGCATGGGGCGCTCGACTACGCTGCGTCCCGACCGGTGATCGCCGAGCTGGAGGCCGTGCGCCGTGCGCTCTTCTATGCGGAGCAGACGGGCTGTGCGCTCCATTTTGTACATATTAGCAGCCCTCAGGCGGTTGCTGCGATAGATCTCGCGAAGCGGCAGGGGCTGGATGTCACGGTCGAAACGTGCCCGCATTACCTAACGCTGACCGCGGAAGACATGGCCCGTCTCGGGCCGGTTGCCAAATGCGCGCCGCCTCTTCGCACCGAAGAGGAGCAGCAAGGCCTATGGGAAGCGCTGGCCAACGGCCAGATCGACCTGATCGCCTCCGACCATTCCCCTTGTCCGCCGGACTTGAAACAGGCCGCGAGCGGCAGCTGGTTCGAAGCCTGGGGCGGCATCTCAGGTGCCCAGAGCTCGCTGGAGCTGATGGTCGGCGAAGGCTTTGTGAAGCGAGGTATCTCGCTGCCGCACTTAGCGCGCATGCTGTCCGAAAATCCCGCGAAACGGTTTGGTCTCCCCAGCAAAGGCGCCATTCGTATTGGAATGGATGCCGATTTGGCGCTGCTAGACCTGTCGTCGGGCGGGTACACGTTGACTGCGGAGCAGCTAAAGTATAAGCATAAACAAAGCCCCTATGTGGGCCGTACCTTCCATTGCCGAGTGACCGCGACATTACTTAGGGGGCTAATAATTTACGACATTAGCAATCCCTTGCCTATCATCGGGGAATGCCTCGGAGAATGGTTGCCTAGAAGCATTGGGACAGCCTCTACAGATACAGATCATAGCAATTCGGCATAAGGAGGTGATTACCGTGACCACGGAGGAGAACGTTCAATATTTAAAGCAATTTGCAACAGAGATTCAAACCCAGTTGGAATGGCTCTCGGGCTTTGGCGCCGATCCGGCCGGCGGGGTAACGAGACTGTTGTATTCCGATTCGTGGATGCAGGCACAGCTTGCGCTGAGTGAAGTCATGGAAGCCAGCGGACTGACCGCTTATTTTGACGATGCGGGCAATTTATTCGGCCGGTTGGAGGGAGAGGAGCTTGGCGAGGGCTGCATCCTCACCGGCTCTCATATCGACACGGTCCGCTCTGGAGGCAAGTATGACGGGGCTTATGGAGTCGCAGCAGGGATTGCTGCCCTAAGCTTTCTACTTGCCAACTACGGCCAGCCCAAAAGGTCGCTGGAGGTCGTATCATTCGCCGAAGAAGAAGGAAGTCGATTCCCCCTAACTTACTGGGGCTCCGGGAATGTTACCGGCCGTTTCCAAACCGCAGAGCCACCACTGGATATCCGGGATGCCCAAGGCATTAGCCTTCAGGAAGCTATGCATTCGGCGGGCTTCGGCGCAGGAACGCACCGACCTTCTAAGCGAACGGATATTCAGGCGTTTATTGAGCTGCACATCGAGCAAGGTGCTGTTCTGGAGCGGGAGGAGCAGGCTGTCGGAATCGTCGGCGGCATCGTAGGGCAGCGCCGATTCACCTTTATGGTGATGGGGGAAGCGAATCATGCGGGGACAACTCCGATGGCTTGGCGGCGCGATGCATTGGCGGGAGCGGCGGAGATGATTGCTTTAATTGAAGAAAAAGCGTCGGCGCTCAAAGAACCGATGGTCGCTACCGTAGGGCAGCTCGAAGTTTCGCCCAATATTCCCAATGTCATCCCCGGCACCGTCCAATTTACATTGGATGTGCGTCATGCGGACGAGATCGTGTTGGCGTCGTTCTGTGAAGAGATCGGCAGCCGGCTTCAAGCCATTGCCGATACCAGAGGGCTCAAGCTGTCTGGAAGCGAGTGGATGAATGCCCAGCCTGTGCCGATGCATCCTGAGCTCATGGAAAAGCTTACAAACATTTGCGAAGCCCGAGGCTTAAGCTCACGAGCGATGTTCAGCGGGGCCGGTCACGACGCTCAAATCATGCAGCCGGTGTGTAAGACAGCCATGCTGTTTGTCCCGAGCCGCCATGGCATCAGCCATTCTCCGCTGGAATATACGGCGCCGGAATCACTTTCGGCCGGTGTGGCTGTGCTCATTGATTTGCTATACGACTTAGCCTATTCATGACAACAGACGAAAGACAAGAGGGGGCGCACCCGATGAAAAAATACCGCGATTTATCGCCTTCCCCAAGGACCATCATGACACCGGGTCCGGTAGAAGCAGATCCAAGAGTGCTGCGGGCGATGTCCTTCCCGATTTTGGGGCAATTTGATCCGGAATTTACGGGGTTAATGAATGAAACGATGGAAATGCTCCGGGAATTGTTCCAAACGACGAACCGATGGGCCTATCCGATTGACGGTACGTCACGCTCAGGGATTGAAGCCGTACTGACCAGCCTGATTGAGCCGGGAGACCGGGTATTCGTACCCATCTTTGGCCGGTTCGGGCATTTGCTGGTGGAGATTGCGGAGCGCTGCGGCGCTATGGTTAGCACCCTCGAGCAGGAATGGGGCAAGGTGTTTGACCAGGAGCAGGTCATCCGTCACATCGGCGCGAACCGTCCACACATCGTGGCCATGGTGCACGGCGAAACGTCGACGGGCTGCATGCAGCCGCTCGCGGACATCGGCAAAGCATGCCGGGAGATGGATGTGCTCTTTGTAGTCGATGCGGTTGCAACGATTGGCGGTGTGCCCGTGGAACCCGATGAATGGTGCATTGATGCCGTCATCGGCGGGACGCAGAAGTGCCTCTCCATCCCCTCCGGGATGGCTCCGATTTCCTATAATCAGCGCGCCGAGGCTAAAGTGCTGAAGCGCAAAAAAATCGAACGTGGCCTTCGCCCAGCCCACCATCCTGAGTCAAGCCAAACGCAAATCCGGGGCATTCAAAGCAATTACTTTGACCTGAGTCAGCTTCAGGATTACTGGAGTGCGGACAGGCTCAATCACCATACCGAGGCGACCTCCATGCTGTATGCGCTTCGGGAGGGAGTGCGAATCGTGCTCGAGGAGGGGCTAGAGGCCCGTTTTGCTCGACATAGAGCTCAAGAAGCGGCGCTAGTAGCTGGCATTCAAGCAATGGGCATGACCTTGTACGGCGACCCGACCTGTAAGCTCCCTGTGGTTACTTGTGTGATGATTCCGCCTGGAGTGGACGGGGAATCGGTGAGGGCGATGCTCTTGGACGACTTCGGCATTGAAATCGCAAGCTCCTTCGGACCGCTCAAAGGAAAAATATGGCGAATCGGCACAATGGGCTACAGCTGCAGAAAAAAGAACGTCCTGCACATCCTAGGTGCGCTCGAAGCCGTGCTGGCGCGTCATGGCGCACGAGTTCATACAGGACAAGCAGTGCAAGCGGCCCTGGATTCGTATGGGAGGTCGCGCTATGAATAACCTCATGCCTACCGGCTTTCACGCGATGGTCGCGTCACCGCATTATTTGGCTACGCAGATCGGGAGCCGCATCCTTCAGCAGGGCGGCAATGCTTATGACGCGGCTGTAGCGATCAGTGCTGCGCTGGCGGTGGTGTACCCGCATATGACGGGGCTAGGCGGGGACGCCTTTTTTCTCATGTATGACGCTCGCAGCAAAAAGGTGGAAGCGCTCAACGGAAGCGGACGGGCTGCCGGCCAAGCGACACCGGAGGCGTTTCGCAAGCGGGGACTGCAGGCCATCCCGCATCGCGGCGTCTTAAGCGCCATTACCGTACCTGGGATGGTGGATGCGTGGTGGGAAGTCTCGTCCAAACGCGGACGGCTGCCCTGGGAGCAGCTCTTATCTCCTGCGCTTCAATTCGCCGAGAACGGGTTCCCGATTTCGCGTGACCTAGCCGTCTGGATGGTTAGAGATGAGCCGCTGCTAAGACGAAGCGTGTCGATGGCGCGCACCTTTTTACATCAAGGCCGGCTTAAGCGCCAGGGCGAGCGCTTGACACAGCCTGAGCTGGCAGCCACGTTGCGCATTTTGCAAACCGATGGACGCGACGCATTTTATAACGGCAGACTCATGCACTCGATCACCACATCCATGGCGCATGACGGGGGCCTGCTCACCGAGGACGATTTTCGAGCCCACCGCAGCGACTGGGTCGAGCCGATCTCAACCACCTATCGAGGGAATGTCATCTACCAGCTGCCACCCAATTCTCAAGGCTTCTCCGCGCTCATGATGATGAATATGCTGGAGCGGCTGAACGTGTCCAAGCTGGAGCGCCATTCGGCTGAATTTTACCATTGCATGACCGAGGTGGTGAAAAAAGCGTTCGCCGACCGCGACTGCTATCTGAGCGATCCCGCTTTCGTTTCCATTCCGCTGGAGCGGCTGCTCTCCAAAGCGTACGCCAGCCATCTGCTGAATTGCATCAAACTGCAGCCTCCGCACGCCGGACAGCATTGTTCATCAGCCAGCGGTCAGGACACTGCGTATGCCGCCGTTCGAGACGAGGAGGGCAACGCCGTTTCGTTTATCCAGAGCCTTTATTTCGATTTTGGATCGGCATATATGCCGGGCACAAGTGGAATGATCCTGCAGAACCGGGGCAGCTACTTTTCCATGGATTCGTATCATCCCAATCGGCTGGAGCCGGGGAAGCGCACGTTTCATACCTTAATGCCGGGCATGATTACGCGGGAGGGAAAACCATTTTTGCTCATGGGAACGCAAGGGGGAGAAGGTCAGCCGCAGACGCAGCTGTCGATCATGACGGGGGTGCTCGATTACGGCTGCTCCATCCAGGAGGCGATTGCATTGCCACGCTGGGTGTACGGAAGAACCTGGGGAGAGGACAGCGACAAGCTGCGGATCGAAAACCGTGGACTCGACACGGAGGCGCAGCGGCTCAAGCTATGGGGGCACGACGTGGAGCTGCTGCCATCATGGAGCGGCGTTGCCGGACAGGCGCAGGGCATCATGATCGGCGAGCAGGGACTCCTAAGCGGGGCGGCGGATCCTCGAGGCGACGGCATGGCAATAGGCTGGTAAGCATCATAACAAATAGAAATCCCTGACACTAGCTGTTGGGGATTTATTTATTTTCATATAATGAAGGCCAATCGCTGATAGAGTGTATCGATCGCTTCCATTTTGTACAAGCTGGTTACCAACATAGTACACCCTTGCATACATTATAGTACAGTTACTTCGGTCTCCAGATTTTATGCGGAAAAGATGTCTGAAAACACTATGCGTGCAGATTAGAAACTGTTATACTGTCTGATAAGGAATATAATACCTTTACAATATTGAGGGGAGTTGAAGACATGAGGGTTCTACCGAAAACGAACGAACTCGGCTTCTTTGAAATTCGGCTCGAATCCATCGGCGGTCTTGGTGCCAACTTGGCAGGTAAGATGCTTGCTGAAGCGGGCGTTGTAGGAAGCGGTTTCAACGGCGTTAGCTTTTCTTCCTATGGTTCCGAGAAAAAAGGATCGCCGGTGAAAGCACACATCCGTTTCTGTGATCTGGATACGAATATCCGTGATACCACGCCGGTGGAAAGACCACATGTCGTCGGGGTTTTCCATGAAAACCTGTCCAAGACGGTCAATGTCATCAGCGGTATCTATGAAGATAGCGTTGTGCTGGTTAACTCAGAGAAAAGCCCTGAAGCACTCAAAGACAAGCTGAAACTGACCGGCGGCGTGCTTGCTGTCGTTGACGCGACCGGCATTGCGCTGGAAGAAAAGAACCGCGTTAACATGGCGATGCTTGGCGGCTTATTCCGTCTTTGTGAGTTTTTGGATTTTGAGGGCATGAAGGCGATCATTCGCAAATCGCTCGAGAAGAAATATCCGCAAGCTGTAGAGCCTGCGCTCCGCACGTTCCAACGCGGCTATGATGAAGTGAAGTTCCAAACCTTTACCTTACCTGAAGGTACTGAGATGCCTGCGCCTAAGCGTTGGGACATTCCTGTATATGGTTACGAAACCCAGCCGATCGGCGGGATCGTGTCCAACCCTGGTAACAGCATTTTGAAAGACCTGAGCATTTCCCGCAGCGGGATGATGCCTCACTTCGACGATGACAAGTGTATCCATTGCGCAGCCTGTGATACGGCCTGTCCGGACTTCTGCTTCGTCTGGGAAGAGCAGCCGGATAAGAAGGGCCGCCCTCAGATGTTCCTGCAAGGGATCGATTACCAATATTGCAAAGGCTGTCTGAAGTGCGTCGTGGCCTGTCCGACCGAGGCGCTCTCGCGCAACAGGGAAACCGACGGATACGGCGAGCAGCATCGCGTTCCGCATCGCTTCAATTTAGTCACTAAGTAATAGGACACAGAAATCTCGGAAGAGGTGAACCATAAGATGGCAATCGAAATGAACAAAGAAGTCAGCCAAGGCACAGTCGAGCAGCGGATGGTTTATGAGTCCGGTAACGAGATGGCGGCCTATGCAGCACATCAAATCAACTATCATGTGATGGGTTATTTCCCAATCTCCCCGTCGACGGAGGTTGCGCAATTTCTTGACTTGATGAAAGCCAACGGCCAGCATGACATCAAGCTGATTCCAGCGGACGGCGAGCACGGCTCCGCAGGGATTTGTTATGGTGCGGCTACTGCCGGCGGACGCGTATTCAACGCCACCAGCGCCAACGGTTACCTGTACATGCTGGAGCAAATGCCGGTGCAATCCGGTACGCGTTTCCCGATGGTAATGAACCTGGTGTGCCGTTCCGTATCCGGTCCACTGAACATTCACGGCGACCACTCCGATTTGTACTATGCTTTGAACACCGGATGGCCGATCCTGATGTGCCGCGATCCGCAAGCGGTGTACGATATGAACATTATGGCGATCAAGCTGGCTGAAGATCCAGAAGTCCGTTTGCCTGTTATCGTGGCTTCCGACGGTTACTTCACTTCCCACCAGAAGCGCCGCGTGCAAACCTTTGCACATAAAGAAGACGTGCATGCGTTCATCGGCGAACAACCGAAGCAATTCCCGCACGTGCTTGACCGAAACAATCCGATCACGGTCGGTCCTTACATGAACGAGCCGGACTACATCAACAACTGCTACCAGCAGTCCGTTGCCATGTACAAAGCAGGCGAAGTGTTCGACCGCATCCAACAAGAGTATAAGCTGCTGACAGGCCGCGATTATCCGATCCTGGACCTGTACCGCATGGAAGATGCCGAGGTAGCGGTATTCCTCATGAACTCGTCGTCCGAGATCATCAAGGATGTCGTAGACCAGCTTCGCGAGAAGGGCATCAAAGCCGGTTCCATCGCGCCGAACATGATTCGTCCGTTCCCTGCGAAGCAAATCGCTGAAGCGCTCAAGAATGTGAAAGCCGTCACCATCGGTGACCGTGCAGACTCGTACGGTGCACATGGCGGTAACATGTCGCTGGAGATCAAAGCTGCGTTGTTCACGGCTGGCAATACTTCTACGCAAGTCGTAAGCCGTGTATACGGTCTGGGCGGTAAAGACTTCTACGCAGAAGACGGTCACCACCTGTTTGAACTCGCCATTGATGCGGCAAGCAAAGGCAAAGTGGAAGTGCCGTTCGATTACTATGGCCATACGCCAGGAGATCGTTCCAAAAAGCCTGAACGCGTAATCGAGCCAATGAAATATGAAGATTTAAAAACCGGGCTCATCACCGTCGACAAAGACGAAGCGACTGGCCAGCTGAAAGTCAAAGTTCCGCCGATTCGTCAGCTGACGAAGAAGCCGAAGCGTTTGGCTCCAGGTCATGGCGCATGTCCGGGCTGCGGTATTTTCTCCGGTCTCGAGCTGTTCTTCAAAGGCATCGAGGGTGACATCGTAGCACTGTTCCACACGGGCTGTGCGATGGTTGTTACCACAGGCTATCCGTACTCTTCGCATAAAGCGACTTACATCCACAACCTGTTCCAAAGCGGGGCAGCAACACTGTCCGGCGTAGTGGAAATGTTCTGGGAGCGTAAGCGCCGCGGCGAGCTGGATCATCTGAACCTGCCGGCGGACTTCACGTTCGTTATGATTACTGGAGACGGCGGTATGGACATCGGTATGGGTCCTGCCATCGGTGCTGCACTGCGGAACCATAAAATGATCGTTCTGGAGTATGATAACGAAGGATACATGAATACGGGTGCACAGCTGTCCTACTCGACACCACTGGGCCACCGGACTTCGACGTCCAACGTTGGTAAGCATCAAGGCGGTAAGCTGTTCCACCATAAAGATACTCCGCAAATTATGGCGGCAACCAACATTCCTTACGTATTTACAGGGTCCGAAGCAGCGCCTCAGGATATGCTGAAGAAAGCGGCGAAGGCTCAGTACTATGCACAGAATGAAGGTATGGTGTACGGCAAAATTTTGATCACCTGTCCGCTGAACTGGCTGTCGGAAGAAGAAATCGGCCAGTCGCTGATTGATCAAGCCGTAAACTCGTGCTTCTTCCCACTTTATGAAGTGGAGAACGGAGTCACTACGATCACCTACAACCCGGAAGATAAGAGCAAGCGGATTCCGGTGGGCGAATGGCTGAAAAACATGGGTAAAACGAAGCACCTGACGAAGCCGGAGTACGCCGAAGCGCTTCAATCGTTTGAGACGGAAGTCGAGCGCCGTTGGAGCCGGCTCAAGGCCAAGCACGAAAATCCTTACTTGTAAAATAGTAACGCGCATTCAGGCGCAAACTCTTCTTAGAGCTTGCGCCTTTTCGTTTCAATCGTAAGACAAGGGGGCCAGCTTATGCCGTTTGTATTAAGACATGCGCAAACCGGCGAGATCGCCGCGTGCGTGCAGCGCAACAACTACAACCTGGATTACTTCGGTGTGAAGCAGTGGAGCCAAAGCTCAGAGGCGGAGCAGGAGAAGGAAGCATTCCTGGATACGCTTGGTTTTGAGGATAAGGATCAGTGGTTCGTAACCTCGGTCACGGAGGACCGCGTGAAGGTGTTCAACGTGAAGCTGAAGAACGATCCTTCTCGCAGGCTGATTATGGATACTGCAGGGCTTCTTTCGGTCCAAGCCCGAGATTGAAGCGAACATCATAACGGACACCGGAGGACTAATAGGTATGAAAATGAATCCCTTTGCCGTGTTTGAGCAAGCAAGCTCGGAGCAAGAGCTGGAGCAGTTTCAGAGCCTGATTCAGAAAGAGGGCTTTACCGCGTTCCGTCATTTTCTGGATGGGTTCCGGGAACGGCTCAAGGGCTTCGATGAAACTGAGATCGAGAAGATTACGACGCTGCTGGAGCGAGCGAAGCAGCTGTTTCCAGTGCCAGGCCATTTTAGCCCGGTCTGGCAGGTGGTGTGGAATGAATTCGAGCAGCTGATCGCGTACAAAATCACCGTGCTGGAATCGATCCCGCAAGCGGACAGAGATGGCGAATGGCAGATTCTCATCGATAATCCATTCACCAATTCGGATATCGTCTGCTATCCGTCGCTCTCTTTTATCGAAGGCGCTTATATGTATGCTTACTTCCGGACGGATCTCAAGCAGAACGAGTACATCCGGCTGCAAAAAATCCAAAACCTCATCATGGCCTTCGGCAGCGAAGGCAGCGCGAAAAAAGAAAAGAGCAAAGACCGATAATTCGGCTTTGCTCTTTTTTCTATGCTGAATTAACCAACCGCCGCGACCAGCTGAAGCTTCTCTTTCACTTGAACTACAAGACGTTCCGCATCTTCTTGGCGTCCAACGACATCGGTCGTATCCATATCAACGATCAGCACTTGCGAAGCGTGGTAATGATGCATCACCCAATCGTCATAGTCGCGCCAGAGCGTCCGATAATACTCGACCAAAGCAGGGTCCTGCTCGAAGCTCCGCCCGCGGAGTCCGATGCGATACATCACCGTTTCGAAGGAGCCTTTCAAATAAACCATCAGATCCGGCGCCTTCTTCGGAAGCTCTTCCAGCTCCTCCAGCATATTATTGGCCAAATTTTCATATATCGTAAACTCTAGATCGCTAATTCTACCCAGTTGTTTGTTGATCCGTGCAAAATACCAATCCTCATAAATGCTGCGATCCAGCACGTTATGCCTATGTACCAAGGCCTCTTTGATCGCTTTGAACCGTGTGTCTAGGAAGTATAGCTGAAGGAGAAACGGATACCGTTTGCTTTCAATTTCTTCTGGTGTGGACGTATAAAATAAAGGCAAAATCGGATTTTCATCGACGCTTTCATAAAAAACCTGCGAGCCCAATGCCTCACCCAGTAAGGTGGCTACAGATGTCTTCCCTAAACCAATCATTCCCCCGACAACAATCACTGCCATGCTTCCCCTTTCTCCTTTTACGAGACCGATTGCTTACCAAGATTAGCGAACCCTATGAATCTATCCCTATGAACTATTGAGTGGCTAAAAAGCCGAACCGACTCATTATAGCAGGAATCGACAAAGAAATCACTGCATAAGATTGTCAATTGGTACCTAATTTTGAGCTGGATCGCATAGGGAGGAAGTGGATAGGAAAAGCTAGATTCAACTTTACAGCTTGGGACGGAGCGTATGATGACTGGGAACATTTTGATCGTTGAGGATGAGGATAAAATTGCTCGCGTGCTGCAGCTCGAGCTGGAGCACGAAGGCTACACCGTGGAGAGGGCGGCCGATGGCAGAGATGGAGCGGCTATGGCGGTTGCTAAACCATGGAGCTTGATTTTGCTGGACGTGATGCTCCCTAGTTTGAACGGGCTTGAAGTGCTGCGACGGATCCGTCAAGCCAATGAAACGGTGCCGGTCATCTTGCTCACTGCAAGAGATGCTACACCTGATATTGTGAGCGGCTTCGATCAAGGAGCGAATGACTATGTAACGAAGCCGTTTGTGCTGGAGGAGCTGCTCGCCCGTATCCGCAATCTAATCGCACTAACCAACCGCCAGAAGCCCTCAGGGGACATCTTGCGCTGCGCAGACTTAGTGGTGGATGTGAAAGCGAGGAAGGTGACGCGTGCGGGCAATTTGATCGAGCTGACACCAAAGGAATTTGAGCTGCTGCACTATTTGATTCAGCACAAGGATCACGTCCTGAGCCGGGATGAGATCATCTCCGACGTTTGGGGCTATGACTTTGTCGGCGATACGAACATCGTGGACGTCTACATTCGCTATTTGCGCCAAAAAATCGATAAAGGCTACAAACCGAAGCTGATTCGAACGTCCCGCGGCATCGGTTATGAGCTGACGGAGTCCGACGGATGAGCCTGAGAACACGTTTAGTATGGCTTACAGGATCGTGGATTTTGATCATCCTGATCTTTTTCAATATTTTTATCTACTATTATACGTTTAAAAAAACGACCTCGGAGGAGGACCGTCTGCTATGGAATAAAGCTCAGATCATTCTGCGCAATCCAGACATCCATAATCCGAGGAATTGGAGCCGTCCCGACCTGCTACAGGAGTTTGGCGCTGAGGACACCCTGATTCGCATTATTGGAGCCAGCGGGAGGATTCGTGCGCAATTGTCCTCGAACGAAGAGCTGTCGGCGTACCCGGCTGTTTACCGGACAGGGTATCAATCTACTGTAGTCAATGATTTTGACTCCCGTAAGCTGTTTATTCAAGTGCCTATCATCAGTGAGAATACCGGCACGCAGATCGGTTTGCTGGAGCTGGGCAAAGAGCTGGATTTCATCAGCTCCGTCCTGGACATCCTGGTTACCGGGCTCACGATTACGACGATCAGCATCATTTTATTTTCTATTATAGCTGCTGTGTTTTATACCAGAGTGATCATACGACCGCTCAGGCAGCTGCTGGAAACGATGCGAGCGATCCGCAGCAGTGGGGATTTTGTGCTGCTGGATCCGAAATATACGTCGAAAAAGGACGAGCTGGGGCGATTGGGTCAAACCTTTAATGAGATGATCTTGTTCCTGCAAGATACAGACCAGAAGCAGAAGCAATTCGTCGCGGACGCCTCACACGAGCTTCGAACGCCGCTGACGGTCATCGAGAGCTATGCTTCCTTGCTTAAGAGATGGGGAGGCAACGATCCGGCCGTAAGAGAGGAAGCGATCGAGGCGATCCATTCGGAGAGTGCTCGGCTGAAAAGCTTGATCACCTCCTTGCTGAAGCTTGCCGAGGTGGAGCGCGAGGAATTGATGAATTGCAGTGATGTCGAGCTGATTCCGCTGGTGAAGCAGGCGGCAGAGCAAATGGAGCATGCTTTTCAACGTCAGATTGAGCTCTTTTGTCCGGATGAAGAAGAACGACCTATCGTACTGTGTGCCGACCGGGAGAAGTTGAAGCAGCTGCTTATTATTTTAATCGATAATGCCTTCAAATATAGCAAGGAGCCCGTCAAAATTGATATTTCGCGCGTTAGACACCACGTACAGCTGCAAATTATCGACCGGGGGATGGGGATTCCGAAGGATGAGCTCCCTCATTTATTTGAACGTTTTTACCGCGTAGATAAGGCTAGAGGAAGAGGAACCGGGGGGACTGGGCTCGGACTGTCCATTGCGAAGCAAATCGTGACGCAGCACCGCGGAACGATTCATATCGACAGTAAAATCGGGGTCGGCACCACCGTGACTATCGGGTTTCAGCAGCAAAAATGAGCCGCGAGGAATCGCGGCATACCAATAATGAAAGCGTTTTTAAAAGCTTGCAAGAAGCAAACTCTGAGAGAATTCTCATGGAATTCTAATAATCGAGCCTAACCCTTGACCAACCCTGCGTTCAGAGGAAGTCTAGGAAAATCACTCCAAAACTAGCTGTGTTATAGTGTGTTCAGGCCAATCACCGGCTAACTAAACTCTCAAATTCAAGGAGGACGTTACGATGAGAAACCTGATTCAAAAGCGTTTGGGTAAAATGACAATGGCAGTTACACTTAGTACTGCAGTATTAATGGGTGGTACAGCAGTCGCTATTCCGACACCGAAGGCCGAAGCGGCTTCCGCTACATCTAAAGCGCAGGGTGTTATTTCCACAGCCAAGAAGTTTATGGGCCGTCCATATAATTTCGGAGCTACGCTTGGTAACACGAGCTCGTTCGACTGCTCGTCGCTTACTTGGTATGCGTTCCATAAGTATGGGATTAATCTGCCTCGTACCTCGCAAGCACAGTCTAAAGTTGGCTCGTATGTTTCGAAAAGCAATTTGAAGCCTGGGGATCTGGTATTTTTCTACTCGCCGATCCACCATGTCGGGATTTATATCGGTAATGGCCAGTTTATTCATACGTGGGGCAAGCCCGGCGTAACGATCTCGAATCTGAACACCGGCTGGTGGAAAGCGCACTACAAAACCGCGCGCCGCGTGTTGTAAGTAGCGAACCGTCCTTTTTTGAAGGGCGGTTTTTGCTATTCGATGAGACTTTAGTGCAGTAAATCCGCGCTGCGTCGCAAGATTTTGTACAAATATGAGGCTCTTTAAGTACAGTATGCCCAATGCTCTTGGGAGTAATAAGGCTTTTTTGCGTTGTCGGACTGAAAATTGACTTCACCAGCGGTCAATTTTTACATATTTGTGACTCCGGTGTCTCCGGATGCGGTGTTTGCGGCAAGCATGACGGTCGTTCCGGGCATAGTACGAACGGGCAGACGTTCTCGAATGCAACCTTGATGCTCGATGTCACCCAAATGGCGAACAAACAAAATCTCGCCGCGGCGTCGATTTACAGCTCGGGGGATCAAGAAATCGCAACACTGGGCGGCGGGCAGTAGGTATGACGCAAGAAAGAAAAAACCTTCAGGACATGAGTCCTGAAGGTTTTTTGGCTGGCGCGAGGGCATCCTCGGGCTTTTTCTCGCCGACACGAAGAAACATCCATACACCGAGCAACAGTACGGCGCCCGCTGCGGCTTGCAGCCAAGTGAGCGATTCGCCCAGCAGCAGAAAAGCCAGCAGGGACGCGCCAAGCGGCTCCCCAAGCACGCTCATCGACACTGTTTCAGGGCGAAGATAATTGAGCAGCCAGTTAAACAAATAATGGCCGAACAGCGTCGGCACAACCGCAAGCAGCAAGAAAATGCCCCAATCAGAGGAAGAGTAACCGGTAAAAGCGATCCCCGTCACCACATTGTAACCAGCCAAAACGATAGCGGCGAACAAGAAGACGAAGAAGCTGTAAACAAAGGACGGGATGCGGGACACGAGGCTTTTGCCCATAATCATATGAACCGCAATCGCCGCCGTACCGAGCAGGGAGAGCAGGTCACCCAGCAGCGCCACCCCTTTGAAGCTCCAATCGCCCCAGCCGATCATGATCGCCCCGACCATGGCGGTCAGCATGCTGGCCACCGCAAGCGGATGCGTGCGTTGACGAAATACGATTATCGCGCCGATCAGTACAAATACCGGTTCAAGCGTCAAAATGGAGGTGGAGCTGGCCACGGTTGTGAAGCGAAGGGAGCCCATCCAAAGCAAGAAGTGAACCCCCAGCGCTAGGCCGGACCAGAACAACGGCAGCCATTCTTTTACGCTCATGCATGCAATGGCCTCCCGATGACGTAGAAGAAAGGGAAGCATCAGCAAAGTGGTGAGCAGCAGACGATACATCGCGATCACGGAAACCGGCGCAGTTGACCATCGGACAAATATAGCGGAAAAAGAAATGGCTATAATGCCAATAATGAGCGGCAGCCACAGGGGAACAGGCAATCGTTTGTGATGATTCATGAGGTTAAGGACTCCTTTTGTGAGAGATATGCTAGTTGTTAGTTGTTAGTTTTACGCTTAGGCGGCTGTCGCCCGAGTCGAGTTGGTTTTTGTTCCGTTCTGCAGCACGCGATTCATCCAGAAGACGCCGGTGACGATCAGGCACGCGCCGATCAGGTGGTAATAATGAATGACCTCGCCTCGGAATAATGTAGCGAAGATGGCGCTGAACAGCGGAATGAAATTCAGAAAACCGGAGCATCGAGCAGGGCCGAGCACCATAATCGCGGAATTCCACGAAGAGAAGGCCACCACGGAAGCGAATATCCCTACATAAATGACGCCGGCAGTAAGCGGTGCTGTCAGGTGCAGCTGAGGCTGTCGAACGATCCACTCTACAATTGAGCTAGGAACTAGGACCATCAAAGCGACGATGATTTTGGCGACAAACAGCGCATTGACTGGGAGCACTCCAGCTACCTTTTTCATCCCGACGGAATAAGCAGCCCAGCAGGTTATCGCCACGATCATCCACAAGTCACCACTGTTAAAAGAAAGCCCGCTAATAGCAGACCAGGTGCCGTGTGAAATGATCCACAGGACGCCGACCATGGAAATTAGGATCGCGGGTATGGCGTTCCAAGCTGTCTTTTCCCGCAGCATGAGGGTGGAGAGGAGCACGACGATAATCGGTGTTGCCGCATTCATCAGGGAGGCGTTGATCGAATCGGTATATTGCACCGCGATGTAAGTCAATGTGTTGAAGCCCGCTACACCGGTCAGCGAGAGGAACAGCACCATTCGCCAATGCTTTAGCAGCAAGGGACGGTTAGCTCGCAGCTCTTTGCCCCAGATGGGCAATACCAGAAGGAGAGCCAGCATCCAGCGTGTGGCTGCCAGCATGAGCGGCGGGATGTCCGCTACGATCGCTTTGCCCACGACAAAATTGCCGCCCCAAAGGCAGGTAGCGACAAGCAGCAGCACATAAGGGGATTTCCACATGGTACACACACCTCTCTGAACTCAAGTTGTACTGGAACACCTTAGGATTGTGCAACCTTGTAATGGGATTATGTATTTATTGGAAGTGCGTCCAATCCATTAATTCCGAGGGCTTCTTAATACTTAATACGGATTTTCCGTAATCATTCCATGCTACGTTAATACAACAGCTTAATGAAGTATACGACGGAGAAGGGAATCCGGGCAACAACATTTTGCCGCGCATTCCGGATCTGCAGACCGTGTTCGACCATCCGGTCATGATGCAAACGATGAAAGAGAACGGATACATGGACATTTTAGCCATTTTATGATATGAAAGAAGATAGACCGGGCAGCAGGCAGGAACAACACTATATCAAGCACGGCATAATGGGGGTGCAGACGGATGACCCGGCGGTTTGTAATTGAAGCGGTACTGGTGGCGATCTATGGCGAATTGATGTTGCCGAGCCGCCCTGTGGAATATTTAATTCCGTATTCCACCGTGATGGAGCTGTACGAAATGAAAGACAGTCCGGAACCGGTGATGTCGGAGCCAGACGACGATGCGCACGTGAAGCTGAAAATCGGAGAATTGATCGCTTATTTCGACGATTCCTTTAATAAGAAGAAGCTGGAGCGCTCCTTGCAGTCCCCTTGGCGGCTCAGCCCGCCGCTGCCAATCCATGAGAACGTCACGTTTATTATCGTGAATGCCATGGAGAATGCGCAGTATGGGGAGGGCTTCGATCCGATCGAGACGGAGGTGGTGTTGACTTCGCTCAGGGAGCAAGCCCCGATTTTGACGGATCAGCTGGAGCTGATGGAAAAAATTATTCAAGCCGAGGTTCCAGTGCAAGTCTATGATGTATACGATTTCGATTTTGCTGTGGAGCAAGGCATCTCCGCGGACGATTGGCTCGCTCCATAAAGCAGGAAGTGATCATTTGATGGATCAATCCCCGTCCGGGGATTTTTTTCTGCTTAGGTGTTCACGAAAAATGAGGAGGATAATTGGATGAACAACATTTATATCATTACCGGCGTTTCGCGAGGGATCGGGGAGGCATTGGCGAAGCGGCTGCTGCAGCCATCGAATCGGGTCATTGGCATTTCACGTAAAGCTAATGAACAGCTTGCGGCGTGGGCTGAGAAGCAAGAGGCGGCGTATGAATTTTTTCCGTATGACCTCAAGGAAACGCAGGGATTGGACGCTTTGCTGGAGAGAGTGTTTGCAAAAGTAAACAAACAAGAGACAAGCTCCGTCACCTTCATCAATAATGCCGGGATGCTCGAGCCGATCATGCCGCTGCAGGAAGCGGACAGTCAAGTCATGACGGAGCACCTGCAGGTGAATTTGCTCGCTCCGATGATCTGCACCGCAGCGTTCATCCGCTTAACGGAGGGCTGGGAAATGCCTCGTACGATCGTGAACATCTCGTCCGGCGCAGGCAAGCACCCTTACAGCGGCTGGGCGGCGTACTGCACGTCGAAGGCCGGGCTGGACATGCTGACCCGCTGCGTAGCTCTGGAGCAGGGTGAGGGCGCTCACGCCGTGAAGCTCCTCTCCATCGCGCCAGGCATTGTCGACACCCAAATGCAGGAGCTCATCCGCTCCACTCCGGAGGCCTCGTTCCCGGATGTGAACAAGTTCATCGAGCTCAAGGCAACGGACGCTCTGACTTCACCGGAAGACGCTGCCGATCGCATCGCTGGTGTCCTGGAGAGCGGACGCTTCCAGCAAGGCGATGTTATTGATTTGCGGCAACTTTACGCTTAAGCTCATCTACCGTAAGGCCGTTGTAGGCGGCGAAGCCGCCCTCACGCAGGGTAATTAGCTTCCCGCCGAGCAGCGGATAAATGCTCTGCCAGCTTCCGACCAGCGAATACAGCTTGGTGTTCGGAACGCGCCGCAAAAAAACGACATACTCACCTTCGGCAAACGGACCGGTATACGTAAGATTGAGTGGATTGGCAGGTGGTGGCAGCGGTTCAACACCGTCGGTCACAATCCGAATGGGGCTGCGCTCGGCGCGGCCTTTCAATGTTTCATGGATTCGAAATGGCTGTACATAATTAACCAGCTCGCCTGCGGACAGCTTGATGCCCGTGGGAAACGTCTCCATACGCGTGTCAAAATGCCCGTATACGATCAGATCGGCGCTGCGCGTAAGCTCCGTTTCCGTGGTGACAGGGACGTGCTGAAGCCGGATTTTACTGATATCGGGCTGCGCGGCAAGCGGTGTGACCGGCAGTATACCGAAGAGAATGAAAGCGATAAAAATGGAAACCATTTGTCGTATGGACATAATGCTGCTCCTTTGACTCTGATGAACGGGATTGGATGGGGCGAAACCATACTAGCTTTCATCGAAATGGAAAATTTTATGCACAAGATATTGATCAGTTAACGATGAGGGTGAGTCAACCATGTTTGATCCGACCATTTTTGATAATTTAAAGGTCGTGCTGGAAGGGGGCTTGTACGACCTCGATGCGGAAGAGCTGATTTCGGTCATCGGACGGGTCGATCAGATAGACCTAGCCAGCATGAGCCGTACGTTCGGAATCGCTGTGAAGCTGCGTGAGGGGAAGGTGAAGGCGGAATTGCGCCTTAGCAGCGGGCTGTTGGATTTTGCCGCCGAGCTGCGCGGGGTAAGCGTTGTAGGTGCCCAGCCGGGAGCCGAGCTGTCCATTGAATTTGAGCTTCCCGCTGATCCGGTGGGTATCGGGCGATTCGACGCGATTCATCGGCATCTGCATCAGCAATGGGGAAGCGAGGCGGCGATTGGGTACGAGGAACGAAGCCGCTTTACCACGCAGCCTGCTCCGCGCCGAACGATTTTTATTGCGACGGTCGCGTTCCAGCGCAAGGTCGATGAGAACCATATCGCCGATCTGGATTCGCTCTTGGAGCATATCGTCGAAAGCCTGGAGCTCTTGGAGCGCCAGGTATAGCCAACTTGGGTTATGAATCGCAACTTTAAGGAGACATGCATGTCAACGGCACTACGCTTACGAGGCTTTAACTTTTTTTATTTCTCGCTGTTCGCGCTGTTTCTTTCGTTTCTGCCGGTTTATTGCTCTAGCATAGGGATGTCGGGGGCTCAGATCGGGATGCTTCTAGGCGCCGGCAGCGTAATCAGCATCGTCTCGCAGCCGCTTTGGGGGATGGTCAGCGATAAATACCGCACAATCAAAACGGTGCTGCTCCTCATTTTGGCTGCCTCCGTGCTAGTAGGAACGGGGATGTACCGCTCCCACCAAGTTTGGACATTGAGCCTCATGGTCGGACTGATGTATTTGCTGTACTTGCCGACTGACCCGCTGGTCGAAAGCTTGAATTTTCAAACCTCGCAGCGGATCCGGGTCAGCTACGGCTCACTACGCATGTTCGGCGCGCTCGGCTATGCGGTGACTTCGTTGTCGGCGGGATTATTCGTACAAAGCTGGGGCATGGGGAGCTTGTCGTGGGTTTTTCTGACGTTCGGCGTACTGAGCCTCTTGCTCTGTCTGGGGCTGACGGATGTCGAAGCTTCATCGAAGCCTGCCAGGCTTAAGCATTTAGGCGCGTTTTTCCTGCAGTCGCATACGCTTACTTTTTTTGTCCTGGTGCTGCTTGTCGCCATTCCTCATAAAATGAACGACAGCTTCATCGGGCTGTACATGGCACAGCTGGGGGGCAGTGTCACTTACACCGGGCTCTGCTGGTTTGTGATGACGATTACGGAAACGGTGTTCTTCGCGCTCAGCTCCAAGCTGATTAAGCCGGGGAAAGAAACGCTCCTCATGTCGATCGCGGCAGGACTATACGCACTGCGGTTTCTGCTCTGTGCTTTTGTTCGTACTCCTTCTGAGCTTGTTGGCCTGCAGGTATTTCAAGGCTGTACGTTTGTCTTTTTTTATGCGGCATCCATCCAATATTTGTACTCGATCGTACCCGAGCAGTGGAAGTCAACAGGTCAGACGGTACTCACCGTGGTGTTTTTCGGCGTATCGGGGATTATCGGCTCTGGCTTCGGAGGGTGGCTGATCGAGCTGCTGGGAGGGTCAGCGTTGTATAAAGTGATGGCATGCTTATCGGCGGTCAGTTTTGCTTACAGCTTTATTCTGCTAAAGCGAACCGGGCAGGTCGCCAATAAGGTGACATAAAAAATGTTATGTAAACTAATTGATTAAAAAAAAAGCTTTACTTCTCCCTCCAAGTGAAGTCGGGAAGTAAAGCCTGCTTTTGCGTTCGTGTGTTAGGACTGGCTGCGCAGTGCATGCTCGCGGATCATTTCCTGGGTCACGATCACGCGGGTCGGGGAAATGCCGTTGCGCGCATGGGCGTTGATGCGGGCCGACCATTCGTTTATTTCGTCTGTGGAGAAGGGCTGGCCGGCTGCGCAGAGCGCTGTCGCTTTCTCGATGGCGCGCTCGCGGGCCTCGTCCAGTTCTAGAAATCGCTCGAGGTGAGCGTTTTGTTTACGGATATGCGCCGTGATGGCTTCATGTGCATTCATGGTTCGCTGCTCCTTTATGTATGTCTCATATTTGAATTATAGGCGGGGAAGCAATGGAGATCAACAACCTTTTAATTACGGGCCGGATGTACCGTGAGCTTGAGATTTTGAAGGAGCGGAGGCCGGACAAGCAGTTTCGTTTTCTGGCCGAGTCGGAGGTGACGGAAGCGGACTTGGATTGGGCTGATGCTTATGTCGCTTTTAAGCCGGTGCCGACGTTTCATTTTGGATCCTTGCGGTGGGTCCATGCCCTGGGCGCAGGGGTCGACGCCTTCCTGTTCCGTAAGCCCTGGCAGTCGGATGTGCTGCTGACACGTACAACCGGGGAGTTCGGCCGCAAAATCGCGGAGTATTGCCTGGGCTATATAATGGCGGATTTAAATCAGCATGCGACGTTTGCCCGTCAGCAGGCGCGTTCGGAATGGACGCCCGCAGCGTCGCCTTTATTAAGCTCGATCCGAGCTGTGGTCTTCGGAACCGGCTCTATTGGACAAGAAATTGCCCGGGTATTATCGCTGCTTGGCGCCCAAGTTACCGGTATTTCCTTCAGCGGGGAGGCAAAGCCATTTTATAACCAGGTATGCAAACTGGACGCTATGGGGGATTGCTTAGCCCGAGCTGATTGGGTCATTAACACGCTGCCTTTGACGAATGCGACGCATCACCTGTTTAATCAGGCGCTGCTAGCTGAGCTGAATGGGGCGGGATTTATCAACGTTGGGCGCGGGCCATCGGTAGATACAAGAGCGATGCTGGACGCATTGGATCGCGGTTCGGTCCGGCTGGCCGTGTTGGATGTCTTCGAGGAGGAGCCGCTAGCCCCGGATTCGCCGCTCTGGTCGAGACCGGATGTCCAAATCACTCCGCACATTTCGGCGGTGACTAGTGTGGAGGAAGCTGCTGAAGGACTTCTAAGCACGCTCGAGCAGCTGGAAAAAGGCGCAACGCTCACCAATCAAGTGAATACGGAACGGGGATATTAGGGATGTCAAAAGCGCAAGAGCTATTCGATATTTACGACGAGCAGATGAATCACCTTGGAACGGCAACTCGAGGAGAGACGCATGCCAAAGGGTACTGGCATCGTTCCTTTCAGTGCTGGATTTGGACGGAGACGGCGGACGGTCCTCATGTCCTGTTCCAAAAGCGTCATCCGGACAAGGATACGCATCCTGAATTGTTGGATATCTCGTGCGCCGGTCATTTGTCGGCTGGTGAAGACGTAGAAGATGGGGTTCGAGAGCTGGCAGAGGAGCTGGGAGTGACGATTCAATTCGAGGAACTGATCGCTTGTGGAACCTTTCCCGTAGACAAGCATTTGTCAAATGGAGTTATTGACCGGGAGTTTTGCCATGTTTATCTGTATTGCTCGGATCAACCATTGGCGGACTATCAACTGCAGGAGGATGAAGTGACAGGGCTGTATCGGATGCCGCTGCAAGACATGCGTCGGATGATCGAAGGGACGGATGCGGGGGAGGCTTGGACCTTGTCCGGGGTTACTCGGGAACCGGATGGCAGGCTGGCGCAGAGGAAAATCGTGGTAAAAGCGGAGGATTTCGTACCGCATCCCAAGGCGTATTACGAGTTCGTGCTGCATGCAATCGATACTTACCGGCAGCCCGTTTAGCGAGGAAATAAATGATCGCTTACCGGGAAATGATGGCGGAAATTTCGAATCATTTCCCGGGCAAGCGCAATACTCGATTAAATTTTCGATTTTTCTGAATATTTCGACAAACGTGTCAATTTCAAATGATTTTAAGTGCGAACGGTTGTTTCTTAATGAGGTTAATTAATTCACGCTGATCGTCAAAAAAGTGCTCAAACCCGCGCCAGGCTTGACGTACACCAGCTCCTGCTTTCGATTCAGCTCATTGGTTCGCGCCATCCACGGTTCGACACAAATAAACGGTTTGCCGACAACCGACCACAGCACGACGGCTTGAAATTCCTTGCCATACGTCATCCGAATCGTTCGCTCCGCAGTAGGTGAGAACGCGATTTCCCTTTTTTCCGCTTCCAAAAATACAACCGATTCGACCGTATCATCCAAATCGATGACCTGTTGGCTGTACTCCTTCGTACTGTTATCGTTGTAATTGTAAAGCTTCCGCGCATCCGTCTCATAGGCCAATGCTTTTCGATCCGCAGCAAAATAAGGATGGAAGCCGGGGTACATCGGCATTTCGCTATCCGAGCGGTTGGCGTAATGCTGTTCGATCGTCAGCTGGCCATCTTTTAGCCGGTATGTAAACAGCAGCTCGAAGTCGAATGGGAACGACTCCCGGGTTTCCTCGCTGCTTGCCAATCGGAGTGTGATGACGGCGCTGTCCGTTACGTCGGTTCCGACTACCTCCCAGGGATTGATACGCGCGACACCGTGATTTTTCATCGCATAGTGCTGGCCGTTCCACTCATATTTCCCGTCCGTCAGCTGGCCAGAGATCGGGAAGAGCACGGGAATTCCTCCGCGAATATTGGCCGCTGGATCATAAAACGTCTCCTTGTCTAAATAGAGCAGCTCCTGCCCTTGAACTCCATAACTGATGACAATGCCGCCCCGCACCGGTGCTATTTTAAACCAGGAGTTCGTGCTGTGCTCGATTACTTCGTAGATGGGGAACCCATCCGTGTAGGTTTTGATTTCGTAATTGGACATCATTGCAGCTCCTTTCACATCATAAGGACATCATACCATAGGGAACGGCTTGGAGTTCAAATTTAGCAGGCTTTGGCACGTGCGTGTTTGCAATTGTAAAATGGTTGGTGCTGATCAGATGATGCGTATCATGCATAATATCTCAATCCTTGAAGATACTGGAAGTAACAAATCTCAAGTGGTGAGGTGCTATTCGCATGTGTGACCGATATTCGTTATCCGTGGAGCTGTCAGAGCTGACCGATTATTTTCAAATCGCCAGTGTCCGGTCGGCGTATCAGCCGAGGTACAATATTGCACCGACGCAGTCCGTGGCTGCGATCGTGAACGTAGAGGGGGAGCGGCGGTTGGAGTCGTTCCGCTGGGGGCTGATGCCGTTCTGGGCCAAAGATGCGGTGAATGCTGACAGTGAGTCAGTGATGGAGAAGAGGGCCTATCGCCGGATGTTCAGCAAGCAGCGCTGCATCATCCCTTGCAACGGGTTTTATATGTGGAGGCACGAGGGCAAGGTGAGCCAGCCGGTGAGGATCGTGCTTAAGGATCAAGGCGTGTTCGGGATGGCGGGCTTATATGACATCTGGCAAACCCCCAGCGGGAATGAAATTCGCACCTGCACCCTCATGACGACGCGCTCCAATCGGCTGATTTACGACTATGCTCCGGCAATGCCAGCGATATTGCGGGAGGAGGAGATGGCTTCTTGGCTCGATCCCGCGCGCAATAAGGAGCCGGACTACCTGCAAACACTGCTGAAGCCCTACCATCCCGAGCGGATGCGGGCTTATCCGGTGACCCCAAGACTGAGCGACTTGTCGCTTGAGTCGGAGGAGTGCTTCGATGAGGCATCGCTTCCCGCCAAATATGCTTTGTTGAAGTAAGGTGCGTTACTGCCCGTTTGACTTTATGAGTCGAGCGGGCTTATTTTTGTGTAGCTAATCATTTCGATGATTGGATTTAGATACTTATACCCGATTTTTCCCTTGCTGTGAGCAACGGTTGTAAAGTATCGTAAGTAGGAAGTATGGGAGAGGATGGATGACAATGGTATTTCCGTTGGAAGAAGCCACAATTGCAGAGCTGCAGGAAGCGATGGAATCCGGTAGGCTGACAGCTGCAGCGTTGGTGAAGAGCTGTATTGCAAGAATTGCAGCGTATGACAAGCAAGGCCCGAAGCTGAACTCGGTGCTGGAGCTCAATCCGGATGCGGTGGCGATTGCTGAAGCATTGGATCACGAGCGGAAACGCCAGGGTGCAAGAGGGCCGCTACATGGCATTCCGGTTCTTTTGAAGGACAATATTGATACAGGGGATAAAATGCACACCAGTGCAGGCTCCATCGCCCTCGCGGAGCATTATGCGGCGCAAGATGCTTTTCTGGCTGCACGCTTGAGAGAGGCTGGGGCTGTCCTGCTTGGGAAGCTCAATATGACGGAGTGGGCGAACTACATGACCGTGGGCATGCCGGGAGGGTACAGCTCGCGCGGCGGGCAAGTGCTGAATCCGTACAGCCCTGGTCAATTCCCTACCGGCGGCTCAAGCGCGGGGTCGGGTGTGGCGGTTGCCGCAGGCTTTGCGCCGGTGGCGGTGGGGACTGAGACGTCGGGCTCCATTCTTAGCCCGGCCGTCAACAATTCGGTCGTCGGAATTAAGCCGACGCTCGGGCTGATCAGCCGCTTCGGTGTCATCCCGCTTGCGCACAGCCAAGACACGGCAGGGCCTCTGGCTCGTACCGTAGCAGATGCTGCTTATTTACTGAACGGGATGACGGGCTTTGATCCGGCCGATTCGGTGACGGGTGCTTCGATTGGACGGGTACCGGACAATTATGCTGCGTTTTTGGACAGGGATGGGCTTCGAGGTGCACGAATTGGTGTACCGCGTAAGGTTTATCATGACAAGCTTACCGAGGAGGAAAAGGAGCTGTTCGAGCAGCTTCTTGGACGGATGCGTGAGGCGGGAGCCGTAATTGTCGATCAGGTAGATATTCCATCGGCAGAAGCGCTGGCTGATTTGCAATCCTCGGTGTTCCGTCATGAGTTCAAGGCGGATCTCAATGCGTATCTGGGAAAGCTTGCTCCACACTTGCCTGTCCATTCGCTGAGAGAGCTCATTGTTTACAATGCTAAGCATTTTGAGAAAACGCTAAAATATGGCCAAGTTCATCTGATGGCCGCAGAGGAAACTTCAGGGACTTTAACGGAAGCACAGTATTTGGAGGATCGGATGAGGGATTTGCGTCTATCCAGAGAAGAGGGGATTGACTTCGTGCTGGCGGAGCATCGTCTGGACGCACTGCTATTCCCGACGACGACAGGTGCTGCCATTGCTGCCAAGGCAGGGTATCCGTCTGTCGCTGTACCAGGGGGATACACGTCGTCGGACGGTAAGCCGTTTGGCATCTGCTTTACCGGTTCCGCGTACAGTGAGCCGACACTGATTAAGCTGGCATACGCGTTTGAACAGGCTGGCGAGCCGCTGCGCGTGCCGCCGATATTGGAGCGGTAGGACCGAGTAAGTGCGGGAAGTTTCCCGCACATGCCGCCCACGCAAGCGGGATTGAGCCGAAAAAGCGGGAAAAGTCCCTCACATGCCGCCTGAGCACGGCGTTCAGCAGCGCCAACGCAAATTAAAGAACCTCAATTCCCATATCCATGGGAGTTGAGGTTCTTTCCACGCTTACGCGCTTAAAATCTGCTCGATCCGCTCCAGTACATCGGTGCTGAGCACGATGCCGGAGGCGGCGCAGTTTTCGACTACCTGCTGTGGACGACTCGCACCCACGAGGGCGCTTGCGATGTTGTCCTGGCGAAGGATCCAGGCCAGCGCCAGCTGCGACACCTGAATGCCGAGCTCATCGGCGATGCCGATCAGCTGCTCCACCTTGAGCAGCTTGCTCTCGCTCAGCTGAGTCTCGCCCCAATCCTTGCTGGCCGCGCGGCTCTCGGCAGGGATGGCTTGTCCCCGGCGGTATTTGCCGGTCAGCAGTCCTTGAGCCAGTGGGGAGAAGACGACTTGGCCGATGCCTTTTTCGATACCGGTTGGAATGACGTCCTTCTCAATATAGCGGTTAAACATGTTATATACCGGCTGGTTGACCACGATCTTGTCCAGCAGGTAACGGTCGGCGATGCCCAGCGCATCGACCATTTGTGCCGCTGTCCACTCACTGACTCCGACATACAGCGCTTTGCCCTGTGTCACCAGGTCGTCGATCGCACGAAGCGTTTCCTCGAGCGGTGTCTCCGGATCGTAGCGGTGGCAGTAGTAAATGTCCACATAGTCTGTTTGCAGCCGCTTCAAGCTGGCGTGGCATTGCTCGATCACATGCTTGCGGGATAGCCCGCGATCGTTCGGCCCGTCACCCATTGGCCAGAATACTTTGGTGGCCAGCACGTACGAGTCCCGTGGGTAGGCCTTCAGCACCTCACCCATGAGTACTTCGGCGGCGCCGCGCTCGTACACATTCGCCGTATCAAAAAAGTTCACACCCAAATCATAAGCCTGCTCAATGGAGCGGATCGCGTTGTCATTTTCCACATAGCCGCCATAGGTCATCCAGCTGCCAAGGCTGATTTCACTGACCTTGAGTCCTGTTCTTCCTAATTTCCGGTATTTCATCGTATCGTTCCCTCCAGCAATCAAAAATGGTTTCAATATGTACAGGAGCCATTGTATACGAATTGAGAAAAGATTCAAAGTAGTGAAAAATTCGTGCATTAGTTACCCGTTCAGATCTTTACTTACCTGGAGGTAAGTAGGTTATATTCATTTCAGCACTTCTAATCAGGCGCTAGATTATATTATGATGGAGTAGTATTGCGAGTTTCCAAACTAAGGAGTCTGTTCGCTTGTCGGACAGATCACAGGAGGCATGCGCGGGATGATTAAACGGATTGGGCATTTGGCGCTGACAGTTCAGGATATGGAGCGATCCCTGCAGTTTTACTGCGGCGTGCTGGGATTTAAACAGGCTTTTGAGCTGCATAATGATAAAGACGAGCCATGGATCGTATATATTAAAGTGTGCGACGGCCAATTTATCGAGCTCTTCTATGGGGGCGAAAATAAGCCGGAGCCTGTGACGAAACCGATTGGCTTCAACCATCTTTGCCTGGAAGTAGACGATATCCATGAAATCGCGGCACATTTGAAAGCCCAAGGAATCACGCTCGATGTAGAGCCGAAAAAAGGAAAAGACGGCAACGATCAATGCTGGGCCAAAGACCCGGACGGGAACCGCATCGAGTTTATGCAGATGAACCCGGGATCACCACAGATGAGAAGCTAATAGAAAGAAGGATGCACGGTGGCGGCAAAATTTTGCATGGAATGCGGGCAACCGCTGGAATTACGCGATTTTCTGGGAACGGAACGCCTTGCATGTACTGGGGAAGGTTGTAAGTTCGTGCATTGGGGAAACTATAGTATCGGAGTCGGCGCATTAGTGCTGCGCGATGAAAAGGTGCTGCTAGTGCGCAGAGCGATCGAGCCCGGAAAAGGCAACTGGACGAATCCCGGCGGCTACATCGAGCAGCATGAGCCGATCGAAGAAACGATTGTGCGCGAAGTGTATGAGGAAAGCGGCGTACGGGCGAAGGTCAGAGAGATCGTCGCTGTGCGCGACCAACCGCGAGACATACATAACGTTTATATCGCTTTTGCGATGGAATACCAAGAAGGCGACCCCGTTCCGGACGGTGTTGAATCGGACGGCGCGGGCTTTTTCAGCCTGGAGGAAATGAAAGAGATGAAGGTCGCCGGCTTTACCCAGTGGCTGGTTAATATTGCCTTGAACCAAACAGGGGCCGGCCTGAAGGCCGATAAGTCGCCGATCGTACCGGTGAATGGACACGGATTTTCGATCCTCAACGATTAATCATCAGACCATCAGCTAAAAGGAGGCAGTTCCACATGCTTAAGCGAACTATGGGCAACCTTGGTTATGAAAGCTCCGTCGTCATGTTTGGCGCCGCGAGTCTCGGGAAAGTGACGCAGGAGGAAGCGGACCAATCGATTACGTTTGCCCTTCAGCATGGTGTCAATCATTTTGATACGGCGGCTAGCTACGGCGATGCCGAAGTGCGGATGGGCCCGCTTATGAGCAAGCACCGGGACCAAATCTTCCTCGCAACCAAGACCGGCGAGCGGACCAAGGAGAAGGCGAAGGAGCAAATTTATCGCTCCCTGGAGCGTCTGCAGGTCGATAACGTCGATCTGCTGCAGCTGCACGCCATCGGCGATTTGACGGAGCTGGATAAAGCGCTGGGTAAAGGCGGGGCGATTGAAGCCGCGATCGAAGCGAAGGAAGAGGGCATTATCAAAGCGATTGGCATCACCGGCCATGGCCATCTTGCACCAAGCACGCATCTGGAGGCGCTTCGCCGCTATCCGTTCGAAACCGTGCTGACGCCGCTCAACTACCGGCTGTACTCTATGCCGGAGTACCGGGAAGCATTCGATGCGCTGCAGGAAGAAACGATGAAACGCAATGTTCCGCTGCGCGTCATCAAAGCGATTGCCAAAGCGCCTTGGGGTCAAGATCAGCAAAGAACCTATGCGACTTGGTATGAGCCGTTCGATGAGCAGCAGTTGATCGACGCCTGTGTGCAATTTGTGCTCTCCTTCGAAGGCGTCTGTGGGTTTGCCACCGCCGGAGACATTCATCTGTTCCCGAAAATTGTGGATGCGGTGAACCGCTATGAGCCTGGGAAGCGAGCGGAGGCGGAGCAGGTGCTGGCGCAAGTTGCGCGGTATGAGAGCCCGTTCGGTGCCCCGACTTCAATAGCTTAAACATAAAAACCTTGAGGCGATCAGCAATGGCTGACGATTCGCTTCAAGGTTTTTTCAACAATGAAATTAATTAACAACGTAAATGATCTACTTCATTAATTAACTGCTTTCTTTAATACGATCAATCGCTTCCGCCATCGTTTTATCGGTTAAGTGCGCATAAATTTGCGTTGTTTCGGGGGAAGCGTGACCGAGCTGCTCCTGCGTTTTATACAGGTCATTGCGCAAATAATAGTCCGTAGCAAACGAATGCCGCAGCTTATGGACGGATAAATACGGCTTGCCGAACCGTTTGGCATACTTCATCACCATTTCTTGAATCGCCCGCTTGGTCATCCGCTCGCCTTCTTTCTTGCCATTGGCGATGGCTAGGAAGAGGGCTTTTTCCCGCTTCACCGGCTTGTACTGCAGACCGCGCAGCTCGATATACAGGGACAGCTCGTCAATCGCTTCCTGCCGGAAATAGACGGGGGTTTTGAACGTATCGTCATTTTTACCCTTGCGGTACACGTAGGCCAGCTTCTTTTTGAGATCGATATCGTCCAGGTTCAGGTTGACAACCTCAGACACGCGCAAGCCGGAATTCAGAATCAGGCTGACGATACAAGCGTCCCGTGTCTTATTCAGCTCGTGTGAATACAGCGCTTGTTTGTTCTTGGCGACATCGACGGGATAGCCGGTTTTAATATAGTCGATGAATTCGTCAATTTCAAACTCCTGCAGCAGCTTGCCCTCCAGCTTCGCGGCGGTGTCCTTCGGCTTGTGCGTCCGCTTGATTTCCACCTTGGCCATGACATTTCGTTTCAGCAGCGGATAAAAATTTTCGTCCTCCGCGATTTGGCTCAAATAGTGGAATAACGAACGAAGCGAGGACAGCTTGCGGGAAATGGTTGTTTTCGTGTTCGCTTGTTCTTTGCGGGTGGCCAGGAACATTTTGAAATTATCGATGCTTTCCATGTGCAGTCTTTCGAGATCCACAATCGGGATGTCCTTGATCACCGGTGCGGTTGTGAGCCCTTCGGCAATCAGCCAGGAAAGAAACGCTTCATAGTCTCGAACATACTCCAGCAAGGAGGAGGGAGACAGGTCCGGCAGCTTATAGTTAATAAATTTCTCCACATACCAGGGCATCGCAGGCAGCTTCTTTTCCAGCTCGGTGCGGTCCTTGACTTTAATGACATTCATGGCTTCAATCACCTCTTCTGTCCATAGCATACCATGTTTTGGCATCGGTTTCGAACACATTCAGCACATTAAATCTACAGCAACTCCGCTGTCGCCGTACCCAATGAGGGGCAACTTTTCTATGCTAAGAAAGAAGTCTATTGCAGAGGGATGGATGGCATGTACGAAAAAATGAAGCTGCTGGCCAAATGGAGGCTGCACCGGTTTTATTCGAAGCATTCTGGCATTGCTGCTTATTTGCCTCCGACAACGATGCTGAACGTGAAAACGTTGACCCGCTATTTGAATGACTACGGGACCGTATACGTCAAAGCAAGCACGCAGCATCAGGGGAGAGGCGTTGTCAAGGTATGGCAGGCGGATGAGGGCTATCGCTTCGTTCGGGTACGCGGGAAGATCAATAAGGCCGCGACGGTGCAGGAGCTGGTACAGCGAATAAAAAGCGGCAATCCCAAGCAGACGTTTATCGTGCAAAGAGCCATTGATCTGGCCAAGGTGAAGGGAAAAGTCTTCGATATCCGGGTCATGATGATGCGCGACGGCGAGCGGAAGTGGCAGTACGGAGGCATGGTGGCGAAGGTGGCCGGGCAGGGAAGCGTCGTTTCCAATGTTCAGCAGGGCCGCGGATACGTAATGTCGGTCGATCAAGCGCTGCGCCAGTCACTTAACTACGATGAGGAACAGATTGAGCGCGTGAAAAAAGAGCTCATCTCGCTAAGCCGAACGATAATGAAGCATTCGAAGTCGTATCCGTTTTTCTCTTTCCAATGCGGGATCGATTTGGCTGTCGATACGAATGGAAAAGTGTGGATCATCGAAGTCAATCTTCACAATCCGGCACACTCACTGTTCAAAAAGCTGAAGAACAAAACCTTTTACAGACGCATTGGGCGATTGTATTGGGCATATCGGAAAAAGCATAAAAAAATCATATGATGAGTTACGCAAAACAAGGTTACATAACAAATGTTATGTAACCTTGTTTTTATCTGTCTCGGCCTGAATAGAACCATGGGTAATAAAGTGGTATAATTAAGACATTGTAAAGAGGTGATGCATATGGTGAAGAAAAATCGACCGCAAGCCGCGAAAACTCCCGCCGCTCAGGATAAGCCTGCGACGCTGAAGGATCTGCTGAATCCGGATGTGGTGAATCGGCTGAAGGCGCAGTCGGATCAGATGCGTGCGGAGGAGGAGAAGCAGCGGGCCGAGGCCAGACAAAAGGCGGCGGATGCTCAGAAAGCGGAACAGAAGCGGCGCGAGAACGACTTCGAATATTTGTTGAATAACAGTAAGGATTTTAAAAAGTATGACTAAAGTGGAATGGGTGACAAGCTAACGGCCGGCAAAGAATCATTAATGACATTTACTATTAAGGATGCTAAAATCAAAAATCCGATTACAAATCTGCAGCCTTACCTTGGTGCCGTAGGCCACGTGGTCATTCTAAGTGCCGACGCCGAGCAGCATCTCCATGTTCACCGTTCCTTTTGTCATTCAAGTGCCGTGAACATAAAACCTTAACTTGACAGTAAGTAACAGCTGGATAATAATGGGGATGTAAGCGGTTAACGCAACGATCGTTATGTGGGTGGAGTCCAGAGAGAACCCGAACATTACGACTTCTTCTTTAGGGAGAGGTATAATGTTTCGGGTTTTTTTGTTGCCCGCCGCTTGCGGAGAGTTGGATTCTGAGGGGAGGGAGGGAAGCGAGAAGGCAGGTCAGTTCAATGCGCATGTTCCAATGGCAAGCTCATTTTGAATGGAGGTATTGTTCGTATGTATCAAGTTTCTGTATCAAGCCCTTTAATAAAGCCAATCAAGCTTCTGACTTCCGTTGTTCTCTCCATCCTGATTTGGAGCTTGTCGGTGCTGCCCGTGTTTGCGGCTACACCTGCGACAACGGTAAACGCTTCGGCCACCCTTGCGTACACGCTCAAAGGATTGAACCACAATCTGAATGTGCAAAAATTTTACGTCGCCTCCACGTATCTATACGTCACTCAGCGCTCGGGGTCAAACTGCTATTTGTCCAGATTGCTGATGAGCGGAAGCACCGCGACATACGTGGATGAGATGACGATCACCAATGCGGGCCATTGCCAAACGCTGGATATGTACACCTACAACGGCATCAATTATTTATATTTCAGCTCCAAAGCTGATACAGATCCTACCTACTACTGGTCTCTCCAAGTAGCCAGATTGGAATATTCGCCTGGCACTACTGTTGATTACACCGACCTGCACCGGTTCACTTATATGAACTACGCCGACACGACCGGCACCAGCCTAGGGACAACCTATCGGGTTGATGCCGGCGGCAACAGCACCTATACCGTGTTCCGCGTCCAGACGGAGGAGGGAACCGTCACTTGGTCCATTTATGACACGGTCGCTTTGAACCAGCTGCTGGACAGCAATGAGCAGGTGCAAATGAACAGTGCGGCCGCAGTGAGTGCCTGTGTTACTAGCTTCACGCAGTCAGGGACTGAAATCGTTAGGCCCAACGGGTCGTTCCAAGGTGTAGATATGCTTGATAAAACCAAAATCTTCACCTCTGGCGGTGCGGCAGGTGATACCCCTCAAATTGCGATGATGGACAACACGGGAGCTTACAAAACGCTTGCGAACATTACCAATGTGGGAATGTACGAAATCGAGGGTGTACAGACGAAAGATAGCAGAGTTTATTTCAATATCGTTCCAGACACCGTGAATAAACAAAATACGCAAAAAATCTACTACGTGGCTGACAGCATCTTTTAATCTCTGTATAAAAAAGAAAGGGCATCTCAACCCCGTTGAGATGCTCTAATCATTTAAGCCTTTGCCACTCATAATTTGCGGCATATATTTTTCTATCCTGGACACTCTTGTTTTGGATTGCTTGGCCTCGGCAAAATGAAGAAGGTAAGCTCTCTGCCGCCCCGGTGTCAACGCTTCAAATGCCGTTTTCAAGTCGGGGTGTTCATCGAATTTCGTTTGCAGCTCTTCGGGAACCGGGAATTCGGTGCTCTTTTTAAACGACACTTCCAGCCCGGCTTTTTCCACTTCAATGGCTTCATAAATATAGGCCTTCAAAATGTCTTCCATGGCCGCGATTTCTTGCACGTTGGTGAATCGGATCTGGCGCGCCGCTTGAACATTCTCGGTTTGCTGGATTAGAATCCCATGGGTATCCTTGAGCAAGGCACCTTTGTGAAACAGAAGCGCACAGTACTCTTTAAAGCCGTGGATTAACACGATGTTTTTATCCTGTAATGTGTAACAAGGATGCATCCACTTGAAATCTTCGGTTAACTCACAGTCAAGCACAATCTCTCTCAGCTTCTCGAATTCGTCCTTCCACTGCTTGGCCTTTCTTAAAAATCCATCCACCTTAGGATTCAATGTGCTGTTGGTCATCTAAGAGCACCTCGCTTCAATGGTTTCTTCCACATATTGTCTTTACATGATTATACATCAACCTTTACGTTTGGCAATCTCTTCGGTAACGACGAACGCCAGCTCCTCATTGCCGAACAGCGACAAGACGCCTAGCACCGTGGCATCCGGTACTTCGCCAGCTTCTTCCTTCGGCACGGTCAGCTCAAGCACCTGCTGCAAAGCGGGATTCGCCTCTTGGTCCGGGTAAGCACGCGTGTACAGAACCGCTGGATCGAGCTCATGATTCACGCACCACTGTGCGAAAACAAGAATCATCATTTGCTCCTCCTGCTGGAAGTTGCGGATGATTTGTTCTTCCATCTCTTTTTTGTTCATCGAATGGGGCTCCTTTGCTTGCTGTCTCTAGTATTTTAATGTACTGGCATCCGCGAAGGAACGCAAGTAGAGTGTCTAACGGCAGGGGCTTTCATCCCTTGACTAATCTTAGAGAATGGAGTAAAGTGGAAAAAATTATTGATATGCACAATAGCAACGACCAAGGATCTGACGTTTCGTACCGGTTGTACAGAGAGGAGGCCCCCGGCTGCAAGGCTTCCCGACACGATGAAACGATTCCCACCTTGAGAGCTGCAGCGGCGAACCTGTAAGAGGACAGTAGCCGCTTCCGGGAGCATCCCGTTATCCGATGGAGTCCTGTCATGAGGCAATGGCGGGAAATTAGGGTGGTACCACGAGCGCATTCGTCCCTTACGAGTGCGTTTTTTTGTTTTTTAATGAAGTCTTTTTCCAGGAGGAGATAACGATGCGACAAAGTACACTGCTTATACCTACCTTACGTGAAGCGCCGGCGGATGCGGATACGGCCAGCCACCAGCTAATGCTTCGCGCAGGCATGATCCGGCAGGTAGCGGCCGGGATTTATACGTATTTGCCGCTCGGCTGGCGCGTGTTGAAAAAAATCGCGGACATCGTGCGCGAGGAAATGGATGAGGCCGGGGCGCAGGAGCTGCTCATGCCAGCGATGCAGCCCGCAGAGCTGTGGCAGCAATCCGGGAGGTACTCGGCCTACGGGCCGGAGCTGATTCGTCTTCATGACCGCCATGGCAGGGAGTTCGCGCTGGGGCCAACGCATGAGGAGGTTATCACGACGCTTGTTCGGGGCGAAGTCAGCTCCTATCGCCAGCTGCCGCTCAATTTGTATCAAATTCAAACGAAGTTCCGCGACGAACGCCGTCCCCGCTTCGGATTGCTGCGCGGCCGGGAATTTCTGATGAAGGACGCGTACTCCTTTGACGCGGATGCAGCGGGCTTGGAGATAGCTTACCGGCGGATGTATGAAGCCTACCATCGGATTTTTACACGGCTCGGACTGAACTTCCGAGCGGTGGAGGCCGATGCGGGGGCGATTGGCGGAGAGGGGGGCACTCATGAATTTATGGCGCTCGTGGACATCGGCGAAGATACGGTCGTGGCTTGCAGCGATTGCGGCTATGCCGCCAATCTGGAGAGGGCGGAGCAGGGACGGAGGGGAGCAAGCTTCAGCTTAGATTCATCCGCCGCTTCTTCCGATAAAAGCGAGATCGAGAGCCTGCACACGCCGGACCTGCATTCAATTGAGGAGCTTACCGCTGCATTAGGTGCTACCGCCAACCAGCTTATAAAAACGCTGATCTATAAAGCTGACAATGGTCAGGTGTGTGCTGTCTGCGTGCGGGGAGACCATGAAGTGAACGAGATCAAGGTGAAAAATCATCTGGGAGTGGATTCGGTCGAGCTGGCGGATGCGCAAACAGTACAGAAGGTTACCGGCGCTCCTGTAGGCTTTGCCGGACCGATGGGGTTAACGATTCCGGTCTTGGTGGATCATGACGTTGCTCAAATGCCATCCTGTATTACGGGAGCGAATAAACAGGATTACCATCTGGCCCATGTGCGTCCTGGCCGCGATTTTACGCTCACTCAGGTCGGGGACTTCCGCAATGCTTGTGAGCACGAACCATGTCCGCGTTGTGCGGAGGGGACGCTGCATTTTTACCGCGGGATTGAGCTCGGTCATGTGTTTAAGTTGGGCACGAAGTACAGTGCACCGCTTGGCGCGAAGTACGTTGACCGCACCGGCCAAGAGCAGGTAATGATGATGGGCTGCTATGGCATTGGCGTTTCACGCGTAATGACGGCGATTGTGGAGCAGCATCACGATGCTAACGGTGTGATCTGGCCAGCTTCAATCGCTCCATACCAGGTGCATATTGTGCCGATTTCGGTGAAGGATGAGGTGCAGTGGGACTTGGCGAAGATGATCTATGACCGGCTGCGCCAAGCGGGGATCGAAGTGCTGCTCGATGACCGCGACGAGCGTCCTGGAGTAAAGCTGAAGGATGCCGATCTAATGGGCAGCCCATTCCGGATCGTCGTGGGCAAAGGGGCAGGCGAGAAGCGCATCGAGTTCAAGGAGCGGGGGACGCCGGAGGCGGCAAGCATGACCGTGGACGAGGGGATAACGTGCATTCTTAATGCCGTTAACAAAATGTAAGGAAGAAAAACCGACTGCGTGCGAGCGAGTGCAGCCGGTTTTTTCCACTTAATAGGTGAACACGAGCTTGACTGCAGCTGCGATTTTCAGCTCCCCCGGCTGAATCGGAGTGGCGGAAGCCATCGCGAATTTGGCCATCGGCAATGGAGACGGCTCGGCTCCCAGCGAACGCTCCTGCACCTGCACGGGAACCGGGTACAAGGTTACACCAAGCGCGCCGGCAATCGTTAAAGCCTTCAATCGCGCGTCTGCGACAGCTTCAGCCAGTGCTTGACGATAATGCTGCTCCGGATGCGCCATGGCAAATTGGATGCTGTTGACTTGGTTTGCGCCGCTTGCAACTGCAGTGTCCACCACAAGGCCGGTTCGATCCACGTTTGGTATCGTAATTTGCAGCATATGAGTCACTTGATAGCCGCGAAAGGTTTGATGGCCATCGGCGTAATCATATTGCGTATCGATGCGGTAGGTGACGGTTTGCATTTGCTCTTTCGGGATGCCTAATTTGGTTAACGCGCTTAGAATGCTCGTGACGGCGTCGGCGTTTTCTTTTTGGGCGACGCTAAGGCTTACATTTTCCGTAATGGCTCCGAGTACGATCACGGCTTTGTCCGGGGCTGCCGTTGACGAGCCTTCTCCAATCACCTCAAGGGTATTTCTCTGGCCGGAGGGCACCGCTTGCGTCATCGTCATCGCGGGGGCATAAGACATGGCAGGGTAATAATTCATAGGTCACATCCTTTACTTCAACTGTTAACCGTTGTCAGTGTATTGGCTTCTTATTACTAGTCATATGGCGGGAAGTAGGAATGATGCTCATGAAATGTGCGGCTACGAAAAATGTCGAAAATATGTTATATTGATAGGACGTTTATTTTTTTATCTCAAAGCTGGAGGTTCTCTCGTATTGGAACGGTATCCTTTTACTCATGATCCGTCGCAGCCTTTCCTGCCGCAAGTAGGCGATTGGGTGGCGGATGTGTTTTACGATATTTTGCCTGAAGCCGGGTTTGAGGTTCGGGATGAGCAGATTTATATGGCGTTTCAGCTGGAGCGCGCCTTTGCAGAGAAGAAGACGATGTTCGCAGAAGCCGGGGTAGGAACGGGCAAAACACTGGCCTACCTGCTGTATGCGGTCTGCTATGCGAGGTATATGCGCAAGCCGGCGATCATCGCCTGTGCGGACGAGTCCTTGATCGGCCAGCTGGTCAAGCCGGAAGGCGATATCGCGAAGCTGGCGGAGCATGTGGGCCTTGCGATTGACGCCCGCTTAGGTAAGTCGCAGCATCAGTATGTGTGCTTGAATAAGCTGGAGGACGCCCGCTTCCGAGATGAGGAATCGGAGCTGTTTGATGACGTATACGACGCGCTGCCTGATTTTGTCTACTCCCACGATACGCTACAGGCGTTTCATGCGTATGGCGACCGCAAGGATTATCCGCATTTGACGGATGAGCAGTGGAATAAAATCAACTGGGACACCTTCCAAGACTGTTTTGTGTGCGACAAGCGCCATCGCTGTGGACAGACGCTCTCCCGGGATCACTATCGGCGCTCCTCGGATTTGATCATTTGCTCGCACGATTTTTATATGGAGCATGTTTGGACTTACGAGGGACGCAAGCGGGAAGGGCAGCTGCCGCTCCTGCCGGATCACTGTGCGGTTATTTTCGACGAAGGGCATTTGCTAGAATCGGCGGCGCAGAAAGCGTTAACGTACAAGCTGAAGCATAACGTCTTCGAAGAGCTGATTACCCGGCTGCTGAATGGGGAAATCCGGGAATCGCTGGCCGTGCTGATCGATGAAGCGATCCTGCAGAGCGAGATGCTGTTCGCCGACATTGTGCGTCACTGTACACCGATTGCGGGATCGGACCGGTTGCATATACGGTGGGACGAGCCGCTGCTGCAAGCCGTGAACCAGTTCCGTAACGTGCTCGCCACGATTGAGGATGAGCTGGTTTTTGAAGGCGGATTGCACACGTTAAACGACTATGAGCTGAAAATCGTCGAGGAGCATCTGGAGATGATGCAGCGGGCGCTCAGCTTGTTTCAGCAGTCGGATAAGCTGATCACTTGGGCGATGGAAAGCGATAACGGACTCACCTTGTCCATCATGCCAAGAGCGGTCAAAGAGGTGCTGCGCGAGCGGGTGTTTGGGGCGAAGATGCCGATTGTTTTTTCCTCGGCGACGCTGTCGGTGCAGGGTTCCTTCCGCTATGTGGCGGATAGCTTGGGGATCGAGGACTATATGTCTTTCTCGGTTGCCTCACCGTACGATTATGCCAATCAGATGGAGGCTGTTGCGCCGGCTTGGGCTTCGGAGGATCATTTTAACGAAAAAATGATTGCTGCCGTCCATCTGCTTCAACGAACCGAGGGTCGCGCGCTGCTGCTGTTCTCGAGCAAGGATGAGCTGCTGCGATTTAAGCAGGAGATCGGGCGGTTCCCGGAATGTGCCGGACTTCGCTTCTTGTATGAAGGCGAGCAGGAGATCACGCATCTGATCGCTGCCTTCCAGCACGACGAGCCAAGTGTGCTATGTGCGGTCAGCTTGTGGGAAGGGCTCGATGTGCCGGGGCCATCGCTGTCGAACGTGATCGTCTGGTCGCTGCCTTTTCCGCCACAGGATCCGGTGTTCATGGCCAAACGGAGCGCCTCGGCTGCGCCGTATGAAGAGGTGGATCTTCCATACATGCTGCTTCGCCTGCGCCAAGGGCTGGGTCGCTTGATTCGCTCCCGTGATGATCACGGGATTGTGGCTATTTTTAGCGAGGAGCTGCATCAAAAGCAGGCGCTTCGTACTTCGATCGAGGCCGTGCTGCCGCAAGGTGTAGAGCTGCAAGAGACGCTTGCGTAAGCGGATGGCGGTCTCATAGGCAAGAATGGATAGCCCGGACACATCGGTACAGACTGCATAGATTGGTATCAGTCCAAGTCAGTCGAACCAGTCCATCAGCGAAGGATGTGATCCGTGGTGCCACAAGAGATTACGATTGCTGCTGTCGGGGATATTTTGATGTCGACGAGCTTGATTGAATCCTCGAAGCGGGATAGTGATATGTATGATTTTAGCTCAATCTTTCGCCATGTCGCTCCGATGCTCCAGCAGGCAGACCTGACGATCGGCAATCTGGAAATTCCGCTGGCTGGCCGGGAGAAGCGATATACGAAGAAAAATCATCGGACCGGGTTTTATATGTTCAATTGCCCGGACGAGCTCGCCCAGGCTTTGAAGGACACCGGATTTGACGTGCTCACGACGGCGAATAACCATTGCATGGACCGGGGCATTAAAGGGCTGAACCGCACTTTAGTTGTGCTGGATCAGCTCGGTATCGCGCATACCGGAACGTACCGGACGAAGGAAGACGCACAACAGTTTACGATACAAGAGGTCGAAGGCATCAAGGTGGGCATTCTCGCTTACAGCAAAAGCACGAACAAAATTCCGGTGCCAAGCCATCAAACATGGTGCATCAATCTGACCGATGAGCGCAAGATGCTCTCCGATCTAAAGGAATTGAAGAAGCACGTCGATCTCGCCGTGGTTTGTGTTCATTTCGGAGTCGAATACAAGCATATGCCCAGCCTGAAGCAAAAACGCATCGTCCATTCGCTGCTTGCCGCAGGAGCTGATATTATTTTAGGGTCGCATCCGCATGTTATTCAGCCCGCGGTGTACCTGGAGAACAAGCAGTTTGTCGTGTACTCGATGGGCAATTTTATCTCGACCACGCTGAATAATAATCCTTATACACGTAACGGCGTCATCGTTCAACTGCGCGTGACGAAGGATGAGGATGGACGCATTACGATTGCGGAGCCGGAATTTACTCCTACTCGGGTTTGTAAACAGGTGGTTACCAAAGGAAGAAGATACCAGGTCGTTCCGATTCCTCAAGTGGGCATTGCGAGACAGGCGGGGAAGAAAGGCGAGGAGCTCCGATCGGCTGCCAAACATACGCTGCGGATGCTGCGATCTGAAGTCGAGTAGCAAAGGTGTTGCAATCCTCACTCGGCTTGCATATAATAACTAATTGACTATAGAGTGAAGGAGTGGAAATATGTCCTGTCTCGATTTCGGTTGGCTGCAGCGGTGCCATCTTCGATATTCATTGACACCTATTTCCATTTCACTTCAACACTGAAGCATTTGATGCTTTGGTGTTTTTTTTTGCACATAACCGGAGGTGGCATGCGATGTTGAGGTACAAACGAGTGTTAATCAAGCTGAGCGGTGGAGCGGTGGCGGGTAGCAGCGAATTCGGGTTTGATCCGGGGCGGCTGGAGCATATTGCAGCGGAGATTTTGTCCGTCGTGGAGCTTGGGGTAGAGGTATCGCTAGTCGTCGGCGGGGGGAACATTTTCCGGGGCAACATGGCGGAAAGCTGGGGAATTGAGCGGGCCGAGGCGGATAATATCGGAACGCTGGCTACGGTGGTCAACAGCTTGATGCTCAGGGGCGTGCTGAAAGCGAAGACGGAACGCGAGGTGCGCGTCATGACGGCCTTACCGATCGCGTCGGTTGCGGAGCCGTACATTCGGTTACGGGCCATTCATCACTTGGAAAAAGGATACATCGTCGTCTTCGCGGGCGGCAATGGGCAGCCGTATGTTACGACGGATTATCCCTCGGTGCAGCGGGCGATTGAGGTGAACTGCGAGGCGCTCCTCGTCGCCAAGCAAGGGGTGGACGGCGTATTTACGGCCGACCCGAAGCAGCATCATGACGCGAGGCAGTATAAGACGCTGCATTATAACGATGTGATCCAGCGGGATCTGAAGGTGATGGATCAGTCGGCCTTCATCCTGGCGAGAGATTACCGACTGCCGATTCATGTGTTCAACTTCGACCGCGTCGGGTCGATGAAGGAGATCTGCCTTGGGATCGACAATGGCACGCTGATTAGCGGCAGCTCAGAGCTGTCTTTTGTGGAATAAGCTAAATGGCTAGAAGAGTCATGTATGGGGCATAAACGAACAACCCTAGCCTTGGGGGAGGTTAGGGTTGTTTGCTTTTCCATTCGATTAGAAAATTCGATGCTTCCAGCCACTAAGCTTGGCGAATGCTTCAACATAGTAATAGTCGCCATAGATCAACGACACATCGATGTTCATGCCGGCCGGCTTGTTGCCGGTGCCATGCAGCAAAATCGCCTCGTGCTCCGGCTGATCCCAGGTCGCATAGTTTTCCGTCAGCGAGTGGAGGATCTTCTTTGCCGAATCCAGATAGAACCTCGCCTCGGCTTCCGGCACATGGTTCATGATTTCAAGCAGGCCGGAGGCGGCAATAGCGCCTGCCGAGCTGTCGCGCGGCTCGCTCTCGAGATGGTCTGCGCGGAAATCCCAGTGCGGGACATGGTCGTCCGGCAGGGAGGCGAGGAAGAAGTGCGCCACCCGCTTCGCTGCTTCGAGGTATCGGATGTCGCCGGTGTAGCGGTACGTATTGGCAAAGCCATAAATTGCCCAAGAAGCACCGCGGCTCCAGGCCGATTGAGGAGCAAAGCCTTGACCGCCCAAGGCTTCAACAACTTTGCCTGTTTCCGGGTCGAACACGACGATGTGGTTGGTGGACCCGTCAGGACGGACGAAATGCTCCAGCGCCGTATTCGCATGCGCGATGGCAATCTGCTTGAAGCGCGGGTCTTTGGACACGTCCGATGCCCAGAACAGCAGGGACAGATTCATCATGCAATCGACGATCGCCCAGCCGATCCGGTCCATGTTCCACGCGCGGATGAAGCCGCCCGCCAGGTTAAAGCGCCCCGTAAGGAAGTTGGCCGCTTCCAAACCCCGGCGCAAGCCGTCTTCGTCGCCCGTGAGCGTATGCTTGATGACCGCGGTAGGGAGGAACTGGAAGCCAACGTCGTGGTGCAAGCCTTGTCCAGGGCCGACCAGTGCTTTGGCAAACCATTGCTCAATATCTGCATCCCAATCCCATGCGGCGTCGCGATATTGCTTTTTCCCGGTCACATCATGCATAATCCACAGCAGTCCTGGCCAAAATGCGGAGGTCCAGGCATGCGACGGCGTATCGTCGTATTTTCCGTCTTCCTTGGCAACATGCGGGCATTTGCTCCCGATTTGCTCGATCATGCGGTCTACCTTGGCTTGCAGTCGTTCCATTACGTTGTCGATGTAAGCTTGATTCATGGATGATGGCCTCCTAATCGATTAACGAGAAGATGATGGATTAAAACGTTTCAATAACAGGTTGATTATACCATTTAAACGTTTAAATTAAAATACAAATCTTTATGCAAAAATATTTCGGTTTCCTACATTTTTTTTCGAAAAGGGGATGACAATTTCCATACATAGGAGTATGTTTTATATAGAACTACATGCTTATAGGGGGAGATTCGATGTGGGCTTCTTGAAAAAATATGCTTCAACGTATTGGAAACGCTTTTTTCTAGCGATTTTCTTTGTCATGCTTGAAGCGCTCGCGGATCTGAGCATGCCTACGATTATGGCTAGAATTGTCGACGAAGGCGTTGCACGATTACAGTTGAGCTATGTGCTGAGCATGGGCGGCTTGATGCTGCTGATTGCAGGACTAGGCGCGATTGCGGCGTCCAGCAGGAACGTGATCGCGAGCCGGGTGTCCCAAGCATTCGGGGCGGAGTTACGATTCGATTTATTCAAAAAAATTCAGACGTTTTCCTTTGAAAATATCGATCAATTCGAACGGGCTTCGCTTATTACCCGGATGACGAACGACGTAACGCAGGTGCAGAACTTTATCAATGGATTGATGCGCATCTTCGTTAAAGCGCCGATGCTTTGTATCGGGGGTCTCATTATGGCGGCCAGGCTCAATTCGCACCTGTCGGTGGTGCTTGTCGTCGTTATTCCGATTGTCGCCTTCCTGATCGTGATGAATATGAAGATCGGTTTTCCGCGTTTTTTGCGTGTGCAGAAGATGCTGGACCAGGTCAACGGGATCATGCGGGAATACTTGTCCGGCGTGCGCGTCGTGAAAGCCTTTAACCGGTTCGATTACGAGCAGAACAAATTCGATCAGACGAACCAGGAATATCGTGCCAAATCGACACAAGCGATGCGGGCGATGGCGATTTTTAACCCGGCCATTATGCTGACTGTGAACTTCGGAATCATTGCCGTGCTGTGGATCGGAGGCAGCGGTGTTAGCGGTGGGACGATGCAGGTGGGGCATATCATTGCGTTTATCAACTATATGACGCAGATTTTGTTTGCGCTCATGATGATCTCCATGGTATTTAATATGTTCATCCGGGCGAGAGCGTCGGCAGTGCGGATCGGCGAAGTGTTCGAGCAGCAAAATGCCATGACCTGGAAGGAAGGGGTTACGGCGGATACCAACGTGCGAGGCCTGGTCGAGTTTCAAAACGTCTCGTTTTCTTATGATGGGACAGCCGGTACGCCGGTGCTGAAAAACATTACGCTCTCGTGCCTGCCTGGCGAAACAATCGGGATCATCGGGTCTACCGGCTCGGGGAAGAGCAGCTTGGTGGGGCTCATTCCGCGGTTCTACGATACGTCAAGCGGCTCGGTTAAGGTGAACGGCGTAGATGTGAAGGATCTCGATCCGAAGAAGCTGCGGGAAAAAATCGCGATCGTGCCGCAAAAAACGGTGCTGTTCACCGGCAGCGTGATGGACAACATTCGGATGGGCAAAGAGAACGCGACGGAAGAGGAAGTCGAGCTGGCGGCCAAAATCGCGGAAGCGCATGATTTCGTCAGCACCTTCCCTGAGGGCTACCAAACCGTGCTCGGCCAAAAGGGCGTCAACTTCTCCGGCGGTCAAAAGCAGCGGGTATCCATTGCTAGAGCATTGGTGCGGAAGCCTGAAATTCTCATCCTGGACGATTGTACAAGCGCGGTGGATGTAGCAACCGAGGCGCGGATCAAAGAAAAGCTGAAGCTGTATGCGAAGGATCTCACTTGTCTGTTGATTGCCCAGCGGATTACGTCCGTTATGGATGCGGATAAAATCGTCGTCTTGGACAACGGTGAAATTGTAGGGATCGGGACGCACGATTCGCTGCTGAAATCCTGCCAAGTATATCAGGAGATTTATCAGTCTCAGGTCGGAAAGGAGATGTATCAGGATGTCAAAGCCGAATGAGCCGGGCAGGGGCGCTGCAGACCAGCAGCAGCCGAATATTCCGATGATGCAAGGGATGGGAAGACCGGGCGGACCGGGTGGAGGCTTTGGCCGAGGCGGTCCGGTAGTAAAGCCCAAAAATTTCAAAGGCACGATGAAGCGCATTTGGCAGTTCATCGGCAAGGAGCGCAAATGGCTGAGCCTAATCTTTACCTTCATCTTGATCGATTCCGCCATAACGTTATCGGGCCCTTACTTGATCGGGCTGGCCGTCGATACGATGGCTCATCAGGATGCTTCGCAGAGCATGGACTATTTGCACCTCGTCATTTTCGCGCTTGTTGCGGCTTATGTGTCGGACGGCGCGCTGACCTTCCTGCAGGGCTGGCTGATGGCCGGCGTTTCGCAGCGGATCGTCATGAACCTGCGGGGAACGCTCTTCTCGAAGCTTCAGAAGCTGCCGCTTGCCTATTTCGACGGCCGGCGCCATGGGGAAATTATGAGCCGGCTGTCCAACGATATCGATAACGTGAGCAACACGATCTCCCAGTCGACAACCCAATTGATGACCGGAGCGATCGCGATTATCGGCTCTCTTGTGATGATGCTCGTACTCAGTCCTTTGCTTACGCTTGCGGCTATCATTACCGTACCACTGGTTTATTTGCTGGCGCGGACGATTACCAAACGAACCAGTGCGCTGTTTAAAGATCAGCAGGCGCAGCTGGGCCGATTGAACGGACATATTGAGGAGACGATCTCCGGGCTGCAGGTTGTCAAAGCGTTTAACCATGAGGAAAAGGCGATTGAAGAGTTCCAAGCGGTCAATGAAAAGCTGGCTTCGGTCGGCCTCAGAGCGCAGATCTGGTCGGGCTTCCTAATGCCGCTCCTCGCCGTTATTAACAACATCGGCTTTGCTGCCGTAGCAGTAGTGGGCGGGGTGCTCGCGATCAACGGACATATTACCGTCGGAGTCATCGCCAGCTTTCTCAGCTATTCTAGGCAATTTGTCCGCCCGCTCAACGATTTGGCCAACATCTTCAACGTGCTGCAATCCGGCGTCGCCGGTGCGGAACGCGCCTTCGAAGTGCTCGATGAGCAAGAAGAGCCAGAGGATCAGCCAGGCGCTGTCGCGCTGGTCAACCCGAAGGGACATGTCGTCTTCGAAAATGTCAGCTTCGGCTACCGTGCTGATGTGCCGATTCTGCAGCACATCAGCTTCGAATCGGCACAAGGCAGCAGTACTGCGCTGGTAGGCCCTACTGGAGCTGGTAAGACGACCATCGTCAACCTGTTGACGCGATTCTATGATGTCACGGGCGGTACGATTCGGATCGACGGCCGGGACATTAAAGAATACACGCGGGACAGCCTGCGCCAGTGCTTTGGCATCGTGCTGCAGGACACGTATTTGTTCTCGGGGACGATTAAGGAGAACATTAAGTACGGGAAGCCGGACGCGACGGACGCGGAGGTGGAGCGGGCCGCAGCCATGGCGAACGCCGATGTGTTCATTAAGCGCCTCCCGAACGGGTATGACACGCTGTTGTCGGAAAACGGCGGCAATCTCAGTCAAGGGCAGCGGCAGCTGCTTGCAATTGCGCGGGTCATTCTGGCGAAGCCGTCTATCCTCATTCTGGATGAGGCGACCAGCAGCATCGATACGCGGACCGAGCTTCATATCCAAGACGCCTTGCTGCATCTGATGCAGGGGCGGACCAGCTTTATCATCGCGCACCGGCTGAATACGATCCGTGAAGCCGACACCATTATGGTCATTGATCGCGGGGCGATTATCGAGAAGGGCAGCCATGACAGGCTCATTCAGGAGCAAGGAGCGTACCACCGGATGTTTTTCAACCAGTTCAAAAACATCGCTGTGGAGACCGGTTAATATAAGAAACGGATGAAAATCGCGCGCGTGATATGCAGCGGCTTTCATCCGTTTTTTTGCATTGCTTGGCTATTAGCTATTGGCGTTGGCTAGCTCTGCAATTCGCTCATTGGCGTTGCCTCTAAATACGCCGCCGTGGTAGCAAATGACCGTCTCGATATCATAAGCGGCCAGCTTCTTAAGTGATTCGACCGCTTGCTTCGGATCCGTGGAATATTGCGGGATCGAGCCCGTCAGCTGTCTGTCGATCACGTTCAGCGCATCTCCGGCGATAAGCGTCTTGCTGCCGCGGTGATACAAGCTCGTATGTCCCGGTGTGTGGCCAGGCGTGGTGATGACGGTAAGGCCGCCGCAGTACGGCAGCTCCTCGCCGTCTTCGATCGTGCGATGGACGTCGGCCTTCGGCAGGTTCGAGATGAGAGCGAGCATAGGCTTGCGCCGCTCCTCCGGCCATTGCTCGATCTGTGCGACCATTTCATCTGAGAATTTAATTAGTCGCTTCTCGCCTTGGATGTACGGCTTCTCGATCTCATGGGCCAGCACTTCAATGGGGTGAGACGATTCTTTAAGTATAGCTGGCAAGCTTCCGATATGGTCAATATCTTGGTGGGTCATTATAATCCGGTCCAACCGCTCGAAGGGGACGCCGGCTTTCTCTATCGCTTCGCGAAACAACGGAAGCTGCCCCGGATAGCCCGTGTCAACCAGAATTACTGTGTGTTCGTCCCAAAGCAGCGTGGGGTGGATCGTCCGGACTTCTCCCATCAGGTGCGCTGTAATGTCGAGCATCTCTAAGCCATTAGCTACTAGCATCGTATCCCTCCAGTGGTTTTCTGCCAATCCACTGAATAGAATAATTAAAATCGCCTCCGAAGTCAAACTCGAAACATAATATCATATCACAAAAATAAATTTTTGTCAATATAGTAGAAGATGGTAATGCAGGCTGCTGGAAGCTGAACAAATGCCTATCTTCGGGGGGATAAGCATCGCTTTTTTGTGCCAGCGCATAGGTTAATGGTGTATCTACATCCCGATTCCAAGTCTGAGAGGGGAAGGCGCTAGATGGGCAAAAACTCCCGTTCCTATCACAATGGCGGTTCTGATTTTGATCCGAGCAGGCCCCAGGGGCAGCAGCAGCAATATGGCGGCGGCCATCAAACGCATCATCATTGGCACGGAGGACATCATACGCACCATCATTGGCATTGGCCGGCAGGACACGGGCAAATGCCTGGCGGACATATGCCTGGCGGACATTGGCCTGGCGGACATATGCCTGGCGGACATTGGCCTGGTGGACATATGCCTGGCGGACATATGCCTGCCGGACATATGCCTGGAGGTCAAATGCCTGGTGGTCACATGCCGGGCGGGCATATGCCAGGCGGACAATGGGGCCTAGGCCAAGGCGGGCATGGTGGTCAAGGCGGACAATGGGGTCAAAGCGGACATGGGTCAAGTGGACAATGGCATAGTGGCCATGGCACTGGCACCGGTGGCCATCAATAACTTAGTAAAGGGCTCGCGCGCGCGGGCCTTTGTGTTTTTTAGGAGCCGCTGTGCTGATCACATAGTCCATGTGGATGGTCATGGTTAGCATTCCTTCTTCTTCCGATTCATGCTACTTTGAATGTATATGGCATCGAATACCGTATACATTAGAGGAGGATGAACGCATTGAAGCTGGGCATCAGCTCATACAGCCTTTTAAAAGCGCTTAAAGCACAGGAAATGGACATCCTTGGCGTTATCGATTGGATCGCCGAGCAGGGAGCCGAGCATGTCGAAATTGTGCCCCTAGGTTTTTCGCTGACGGACAACCCCGAGCTGATCGATGCGATTCAGGAAAAAGCCGCTGCACGTGGGCTAGACGTGTCAAACTATGCGATCGCAGCCAATTTTGTTACGGAAACGACGGAGCAGTATGAGCTCGAGATCGAGCGGGTCAAGCGCGAGGTGGACATTGCCGCTAGGCTCGGGGTCAAACGGATGCGCCATGATGCGGGTTCACGGAAGGATACGTCGATCGGCCGTTTTATCGAGGACCTGCCTTCGATCGCTTCGGCTTGTCGGCAAATCGCCGATTATGCGGCGCAGTACGGGATTGTGACCAGCGTGGAAAACCATGGCTACTACATGCAGGCGAGCGATAGAGTGCAGGCATTGATTCATGCGGTGGGCCGGGATAATTTTCGGACGACGCTGGATGTCGGGAATTTCGTGTGCGTAGAGGAAAACCCCGTGGTCGCGGTCAAGCATAATATCGAATATGCGTCCATGGTGCATATCAAAGACTTTTACCTGCGCCCGGCGGATCGAAATCCGGGTCAAGGGTTTAATCGGACGGCAAACGGCAATTTTTACCGCGGAGCGATTGCCGGGCAAGGAGACCTGGATTTGCGGCAGATAGTTAGCATCGTTAAGCATTCCGGGTATGACGGATACATTTCGCTTGAATTCGAAGGGATGGAAGACTGCCGTCTTGGTACGCGCATTGGCTTGGACAATGTCCGGCGTCTGTGGGACGAGGCATAGTCGAGGCTGCATAAACGTAGAAAAGAACCTCTTTACCCGCTGGAGTTACTTGGGCGGGTATGGAGGTTCTTTTTGCATGCTTATTCCGAATCTACATCTGCCGCACGATCCTGCTCTTCGACGACGATGTCATGTTCTACGACCCGCACGATCCGGTTCTGATCATCCACAAACACGACCTTCGGCTTGAGGCCCCCGAGCTCCTCCTCCGAGAACAGCGCGAGACTCAAAATAATGACGATATCGCCTGGCTGAAACAGGTGCGCCGGAGGTCCGTTCAGACAGATTTTGCCGGAGCCTTCCGGAGCGGGGAGCGCATACGTTTTCCATCTCGTGGCATTGCGAAGGCTTGTAATTTGCACCATTTCGTAGGGGTGAATATTAGCTTGCTTCATCAAGAGCGCATCGATCGTGATGCTGCCCACATAATTCAGATCGGCTTCCGTGACGGTTGCCCGGTGAATTTTTCCCTTGCACATCAAACGCTGCACCTTTTGCACGCACCTCTTTTTGGAATAACGTTGGTCAGTTGATCTCCTCCCACTATATGCGGGCTCGCCGCCTATCGTCACCCGGAGGAAAACTATTGTAAGTTCAACTCAACTAGGTGGAAGCCGTTCCAGAAATGGCTCGGCTTTTGTATCGTGATATAGATGATTTCTTCCTTCGTCAGAACGGTCCATTGCTAACAGGCAGCCTGCCATAACACGTGGAGGTGCATCATGATCAAATGTTGGTTAACTTGTATGAAGTGTGCACAGACGCAGCCGATGGGACTCGTTTCCAGGTGCGCATGCGGAGGCTTATTGATGGTGGAGTACGATCTGGAGCTCGTTAAGCGGACACTGACTAAGGAGGCGCTCACCGACCGGATCTCCTCGATGTGGCGATATATCGAGCTGCTGCCGGTGCAGCGGGCAGACGCCGTCGTTTCGCTTGGCGAGGGCTGGACACCCCTCATCCGACTGGATCGGGCGGAAGCGCAGCTGCCTCTGAAGCGGCTGTATGTGAAGCGGGAAGAGCAAAATCCAACAGGAAGCTTTAAATCCAGAGGCTTCTCCAGCGCCGTCTCGCTGCTGCACGAACGAGGAATGACGAAGGCGGCGGTTCCATCCAACGGCAACGCAGCGTCAGCGCTGGCCGCTTATTGTGCCCGGGCAGGCATGGAGGCGTATGTGTTTGTGCCAAAGGACTGTCCGGAGCTGATTATACAGGAATGTCTGCATTATGGGGCACAGCTGTACCTAGTGGATGGCTTCATCCATGATGCCGGCCGGATCGTTGAAGAAGGAAAGGTGACGGAGGGCTGGTTTAATACCGGCACGATGCGGGAGCCTGGGCGTGTGGAAGGAAAGAAGACAATGGGGCTGGAGCTGGCGGAGCAGCTCGATTGGCAGCTGCCGGATGTGATCGTCTATCCGACCGGTGGCGGCTCCGGGATCATCGGGCTGTGGAAGGCGTTCCACGAATTGAAGGCGCTGGGCTGGGTACAGGGCGAGCTGCCCCGGCTGGTCAGCGTACAGGAGGCGGGCTGTCAGCCGGTCGTTGATAGCGTGCAGGGGTTTGGCGCCGGGGGCTCGTCCAGCGATACACTGCCTACCGGTCTTCGCGTGCCTGAGCCGCCGGATTGCGGACTCATTGCGGACCTGCTGAAGCAGACGAAGGGAACCGCCGTGGCCGTCACGCAAACCGAGATTCTGAAAGCGCAGCAATCGCTTGGAGAGCAAGGAATCTCGGCGTCGCCGGAGGGGGCCGCTACGTGGGCCGGGCTGATGCGGCTGTGCGAGGAAGGATGGATCGGTGCGGAGGACAGCGTCGTACTGTTCAATACTTCCCATGCGCTTAAATATGACTTCTTGCTGCCGAAGCTGACAGTGCCGGTGGTCCGAACCTACGCCGATGTTGTCCAATGGAAGGGGAAATAGAATTATGCCGGGAAAATGGAGCCAGTATCGATTTTATGCGAGGGATGCCCGTTTTCGGCCGTATATGCCCCAAACTGCGTTGCTGAACCAGCAAACATTATCCTCTTATCTTGGACGGTTTGGCAGCGTCTATGTGAAGCCGAATCTGCAGCATACCGGTAAAGGCGTCATGAAGGCGTGGCGGCAGAACAACCGCTATCATTATGTGTTCGTACGGGGTAAGGTGCAGTCGTTCGAAACGGTGCAGGAGATGTATCGGCATATGCGCCGACGCTTCGGCTCGAAGCCCCACATCGTGCAGAAAACCATTGATTTAGCCAAAGTCGGCGGTCGGCGCTACGATATTCGCGTGATGATGCTTAGAGGAGGGACCGGCGCATGGACGTATTGCGGCATGCTGGCCAAGGTCGCCGGGCAGGGCAGCATCGTTACGAATGTCCGGCGTGGAGGCGGGTATGCGATCACAGTGGATCAAGCGCTCTCCCGATCGCTGAACCTGTCGACCGATCAGATCCAGGCGATGAAATCACGGCTGATCCGTCTTAGTCATGCCATCTGCTCACGGTTTAACAGCTATAAGTATACGTCGCAGATCGGGATCGATTTTGCGATGGATTCGTCAGGGCGGCTGTGGATTATAGAAGTGAACTTTGATTTTCCTTCGCATGACTTGTTTGCTTTACTCAAAGATAAAACCTTTTATTGGAAAATCAAACGAACCGTTCGTGCATATCGCAGCAGAGGAAAAAAGCGGCGGTAGTGCAGTGGAACTGAGAGAAAGGCTCCTGCTTTGGCAATGTCATTTAGTTAAGGCATAGTGTCCAAAATCAAGAACAAGAGCAGGTTATCGAAAAGATAGCCCGCTCTTTTTTTGCGCAAAAATGCGAAATAGGTATTGACAAGCAGTTAAAAAAATGTGGCGAAGCCCCTTGAAAAACGAGGAGGTTTTGTCATTGGAATTGTACGCGAGCTCTTTAAAAGAAACGCTGACATCCCTTATTCGAGAGATGTCAGTGGCACCCGAACTTTATGTTA
>NZ_VNJI01000041.1 GCF_007786445.1 Paenibacillus cremeus
ATAGGAATTCCGCCCCTCGTTTTGATGGTTTTTGTTGCCTCGACAACAACAACTTCCATCTGGAGGTTGCGAATTCCTTTTTTATTTCCTATAAAATCCCCCGATTTTTTCAGGGGTAACTAACTAAAAAAGAAAAACTGCATCATATTAAATTAATGTCCACAAATTGTGCCGTTGCGGTTTCAGCTCTGTTGTGCGACGTAACTGCGAGCCCCAATAAAATGGAGGGATTCATTGCGAGCTCCTTCTCCGTAAACAGCTTCCAATCGTCGCCTTCCGCACGATACCAAGCTTGAAATAGGCTTCCTCTACGCTCAAGCCGTAGCCATGTTTGCGGATATTGAACTGGGAATTTCGGGAGCATCGAGGTATAATCGGGAGGATAAATTGCCGCGCTGTCCCCGCCCTTCACCTCGCGATATTGATATTCGTACCCTCCGTTGTTTTTATTCCTCGGGCGATTATCCGGGAAGACCAAAAAGTACGCATGGGCGCTATCGGCTTCCAGTGACTCGCGGGCCATGATTCCCGCCTTCGTATACAAATTGGCACTGCTTAGTGCCTCAATGCGGACCGTAAGATCAAAGTCCCCGGTGTACTGCATATACGCAAAATGAAACTCATCTGACGTACCCCAAATATCGGCACCGCCTGCCGTAATCCGATAGCCGCTTGTAAGTTGCTCGATAACTCCCTGCAATGCCGGGCTTCCGATATCCGTACCTGTTAATAGAATGGAATTCAACTTTTTTCATCTCCCTCTATTGACTTCGTGCTTATCACTTGTTTCTCATTTCTCTCCGGACCGGCATGACACCATATTACTACCAAAGGATCCTCTTCGCTAGAAGTGAGATGATGATCTTCGCCCGGCTCGATGATTATTACATCTCCCGCGATTGTAGGGTGAAATTGCGTTTTATTAATTTCGACAAACCCTTTACCCTGAAGAATAACGAAAGCTTCACAATCTTCATGAACGTGGTAATCGGTACCACCGGGTCCATCGTTCGTATGTGCGCGAAAGCCAGCTTTTTCAAATACCAATCCTCCGTAAGCAAGATACTCTCCAGGCATGATGCCTGCAAGAATATGCTTTCCATCGCAGGAAATCGGCAGCTCGTTCAATCTGAATTGTTTCATTTCCGTTACACTCCTTTCGAAGCCGACAAATTAGGTAGAATGATATCAACACTCTGCCTTAAAGCACTTGAAGTCTTGGCAAAATAAATAATCGTCTCGTTATTCAAATAATCGGCTGCGCATGTTTCTGCTACACGTCGCTCGGCTAGTGCCGCCAAAAATTCGGTCAAACTATCCGTCGTTGCAACGTCAGAAAAATCCTCCCAGCGTTCCGCCTTCCCGCCCCTCGTCAAGCCAATCTTCTGGTCGATAAACTCGATTGCCCCCTCGGTCCCCTCGATCCGCCAGTTCCCTACCCATGGCGTCTGCGTCCCTCTCGAAGTAATAGAACCCGAATAGTTTACCCGGATGCCGCCGTCCATCTCAAGAAATAATTGCGCGTTCTGTACGGAGCCTTCTTCCTCCCAACCGCCGATGGGATTGTACAATTGCGCAAAGATACTTCGTCCTTCCTTCCCGGTCAAATAACGAACCATGTCCAGGTGATGAACGCCGATGTCCTCCAGCAGCCGTACCGTATAATTCCGCTTTACTTGGTGGTATCGGGCAAACAAGATATCGATCGTGGATATTCGCCCGATCAGACCTTGTTCCAAGAGCTGCTTCAGTTGGCGTACGGGGGCGGCACGCCTGTAATTTTCGGCAATCATGAATGGAATGTTCTTCCGAACAGCACGACTAACGATCTCTACGGACTGCTCCCAATCGAAGGAAATCGGCTTTTCGCAAAGCACGGGAAGGTTTCGGTCGAATGCAGAGTTGTTAATCTTCGAATGCACCATAGGCGGAGTAACATTGACCAGAAAATCCGCTTCTACGTTTGCGAATGCTTCCTCCAGCGAGTTGTAGAACGGAACAGCATCATTTCCCAGCTTGCTACGAAAAGCCGCATTTGTTTCCACTACAGCTGCAATCATATCCTGGTTCCGAAGCCGTTTATACCAAGAGAAGCCGGCCTCTCCGATTCCTACTAAAATCGCCTTCATCGTTTGACCTCCCAGACATGCCTTATCCTCGCACCGCACTATCAATGGCCGCCAGTTCTTCAGCAGTGAACTTCAAATTTTCAAGCGCTCCGACTGCATCCTCGATCTGGCTCACTTTGCTCGCACCAATTAAAGCCGAGCTTACTTGCGCTTTGCGAAGCACCCAAGAAATGGCCATCTGCGAAAGTTTCTGGCCGCGGCCGGCCGCTATTTCGTTAAGAACTCTTACTTTGTTCATAACTTCGTCCGTCAAGTCACTAGACTTCAGAAATACACTCTGGCCGGCAGCGCGCGAATCGCTTGGAATACCTTTTAGATAACGGTCTGTCAGTATTCCTCTGTGCAATGGAGAGTACGCAATGCAGCCGACTTTTTCCTCATCCAGCACATCAAGAAGTCCGTTCTCTGCCCAGCGGTTTAGAATCGAATAGCTAGGCTGATGGATCAAACAAGGAGTTCCGAGCCTTTTCAGGATGGATATCGCTTCCTTAGCCTCTTCCGCCTTATAATTTGAAATTCCGACATAAAGGGCTTTTCCTTGCCGCACAATCCAATCCAGTGCCGACATCGTTTCCTCTAGCGGAGTATCCGGGTCAGGACGGTGATGATAAAAAATGTCGACGTAATCAAGCCCCATACGTTTTAAGCTTTGATCGAGGCTAGATACCAGACTTTTCTTAGAGCCCCATTCTCCGTAGGGTCCGGGCCACATGTAGAAGCCTGCTTTTGTCGAAATGATCAATTCGTCTCGGTAGGCATGCAAATCGTCTTTCAGGATCTTTCCGAACGTTTCTTCCGCACTTCCGGCCGGCGGTCCATAATTATTCGCCAAGTCGAAATGGGTGATCCCCAGATCGAACGCTTTACGCACCATGGTCCGTCCATTCTCATATACATCCATTCCTCCGAAATTATGCCACAAGCCCAGAGAAACGGCCGGCAACCGAATGCCGCTTGCTCCGCAGCGGCGGTACTGCATGGATTGATATCGGTTAGCATCTGCTACATAGGTCATTTTTTACTGCCTCCCGTGAGCTTGGTTTATTTAACTGCGATGATATAGCCCTTTATCTTAGGAACCGGCGAAGCCTTCAGTTCCTCATTGACGCCGTACCATGCGAGACAAAACGTGAGCGGCAAATTGCACATATCCGTCGTCAACGACAGCCGGAATGTCCAGCAGTGTCCCTTGCGGTTAGCATTCCCTTCCCAGCCGTTGAACGGAAATGCGGGGCTAGCATCCGTGAGCGGCCACTTTCTCCCGTCCGTCGTTTGTATCCACGCCCCGGCTATTTCTTGCTTCAACCACACCTTGGTATCTTCGGGCAGTTCAACCAATACGGCGGCATACCGTCCTTCCCAAGCTTCATCAACGTTGAACGATTTCTTGAACATAGCAAGGGGCGGTTTAGATGTCAGGAGGTTATTTCCTTTCCAGCGATGTCGCGGAACGTCCAGCAATTCACCATTCTCCCGCGTCTGTACCCGGATATCCCCTATTAGCACGCCGTTCATGTGCATTCTTATAAACCGGATAGGAAGATCGACCTCAGCTAGGTCGGCAATTAGCTTATGTGCTATTGTTCTAGGTTCGATAGGCTGTCTACGATAATAGAGTACCGCTTCCACCGCATGCCATTCCCTTGCGTCTGCCGATACCTCGAACATGATGGTCCGCGGAATCACCCTTCCCTTCACCCAATCCAACACGGGGCCTGGTCCGATATTCGCCAGCATCACTTCCATACGTGCCGCCCGGTGATGCTCCCCTAGATCCAAACGCCATACGTTATCCGTTTCTCTCCAGTACAGGCTGTCGCCCCATGCCGTAGTCGGATCTCCATCCCATGCATTAGACGAGTTCCCATAGCATTCCTTTCGAAGCTTCTCCCGGAAAAATTGACGACTGCGGTTCACCTCGGAAAATTGAGAAGGTCGGGCACGATTCATAACCTGAACCTCAGTCGGATCGCTGCTCACGCTAAATCGTACCCATTCAGCCGCAGCGATATCATCCAGTTCAGGTTCCATTTGTTCGAACAGACCCAAATAGACAGAGGAACGATCAATCCGGTCTTCCGGCAAAGTTACGATTCGCACCTCATCCCGTGGCGTGACGCTCGTTTCTTTCGGCTTAATTTCGAGAACACAAACCTGAAACGGACTCATCTGAACCTGGAGCTTTCCATCCCATGCGGCGTAATTGTAGGAAGCCGTATCGCAGGACGGATAATGACGAATCACCTGATAAGCGTCGACTTCTCGCTGAAGTCCGAGCATCCCACCAACACGTATCTCTCTAGTAACTGTCTCCCAGCTGTCGTTGACTAAACAAAGCAGAGCTGACTTCCCGTCGGAATGATAAAAATCGCCCGTCGTCCTATCATATATGGTATGAGCCATCAAATCACGGAATTGCTCCGCCAGTTTCATCATTCTGGCAAGCTCCGGGTAATCCTCATCCGGGAGCAGAAACAAAGCGCCGTATATTTCCGGCGACAGCATCAGTGCGCGGCCGAACGTCTGCACGGCAAGCTCCTCCCGCCATCCTTCCAAAAACCCGTTAAAACAAACTCCATGGTCCTCAAGAAGCTCGCTGTAAGCTCCATAGTAAGTTGGTTCACCACGGCCGTATGAGCCGAACCTGGTAAACAAACGAGGCTTATCTTCGCTATATAGAAAATGATCGGGATAGCTCTCGGCCCCCATCCATAGCGTCGAATCCAGCAACGTTAGAATATATGGAGAGCTTGAAACTCTATGGTTAATAATAATGATATTTGGATTTGCAGTACGGCAGGCAGCCACCATTCGCTCCAGCTTGCGAAGATAACGTTCGTTATGATAGGGGTTATTTCCCAGCGGCACCGATACGCATACATCGAGCTTGATAATACCGATCCCGTGTTCCTTAATTATAGCCACTACCGTATCAATACGCTGCTGTTCGTCCTCCTTCGTTTCTCCGAAGCCATCGGGTCCGAGCCATGCTCCGCATTCCATACCCATGGATTTGATCCGTTCTGACATCTTTGCAAAGCCGTTTGGAAACAGCGATTCATGCTGCATTCGGTACAAGTCGAAGGTCGTTTCCCATCGCGTTTCAAAGATACCGTCATCGGCGCAAAAGAGATCAAAATGAATACCGAAAACTTCCCTTAAGAGCGCGAAATAATCGAGCAGCTGTTCAAATTCTTGCTCATGCAGCCCTTCGGAAGCATGAACGAGCCAGTCAAAATACAAGCTGGCCCGACGTGTTTTGCGCCCCCGAAGCTCTTTCAAATGACTAAGGAAAGTTTGCGGCAATACCCCAGGCAGACTGGCTCCGATCGACAAATGACGAAATTCAAAGCTTTCTCCAGGGGCCAGATCCTCACCGACAAATTGCATACATCGAAACATTCGGCCTTGAACGGAATTCTCCGCTACCGGCCAATCAATCCCGATAAATAAATGATCGTCAATAAATAATGGATGGGCGTCTACCCGCGTTAATAGTTCAGTGTCCAGCAAACCCGCATCTCCTCGGGACAAGTCATGGCTTGATGTTTGCCCCCGTATCTCTGACGGCGTATTCGCTTGGAGTAGGATTACTTCACGAATATGTACACGGCTTCCGCTTTCATTTCGCACAGTCATCGTTTGACGAATCCGATGCCCGGTAACCGAATAATTGAGAAGGAGCAATATTCCGAACTCGTCGCTTACCATGCCGATGCATATCGATTCTCCCGCCGTTTGATCAATGGACGTACAGCGCATGTCCCGGCTGCTGATTTGGATCAGGTTGTCTCCCTCCAAGAGCACGAGCGCAAATCCGGTATCCATAAGCTGGACTACAGTGCCTGCCAGTTTATTCGTAATGGCTACCGGCATCATCTGATGACTTTCCGAACCGAAGTCAAGCTCGATTGCATCGTTGCCGATTCTCTTACAAATACCTGGATCAATCTTACCCTCGATCATCTTCCTCACCTCTTCCCGTTTCGTTCCGTTTTAACTGTTCTCTTAGGCTGGCTATGACCCCAGGGTGAAATTTCCAGGCCGCATCACCCGTCAGCATTAATTCGGGGAAATGTTCCCGAAACAAGTCGCATGCTTCCTCTAATATATCTACATCGTTTTGCAACTGCTCTATGGTAATGGCTTGTTTGTCATTCTGATATAACCGAATGCCAAAGTAAGCTTTTTTATACAGTTGAAACAGTCTATCCCAGCTCTTAAGTGCATGTAAGCCGTCAAACCACAGAGGATAATTCGATAAATCAATTTGATTATCCTCAAGCAACCGTTCGATCTCGCCGACGTAAAAGCTTGTTTTTTCATTTTCTTGCAATAAAATTTGATACCATTCTTTGCTAGGCTTATCGCAATAAGCTTCAGCCATTTGATCTTTCGGAGACAACGTCCAGACTGGAAGACGATCCGCATTGCCACCCTTGATATGATCCCGAGCATACCCGAAACGGGGGAGATTGGAGTGGTCGGCTAACCATAGCTGCTCCGGGAATAGCATACGCCTTACGATTTCGGTGGCGATCCCAAGCACCTGCCATGCGCCGGGAAAATGTTCCTGTTCCCAATCCGAGACAATCTCTTGCAATGACATACTTGGATTCTGTGCACATTTCGAAAACACGAGCAGCTCAAGCTGCCCCCATGGCTGATAGATTGCGCTGTTTCCTTCTTTACCGTCATACCGATCCAATCTTAAACAGAACGTTTGAATTCCCAGAGCGTGTGCAGCTTGAATTCGTCGAAACAAAAGCTCCGGTTCCGCATAAGGGAGCACCGTCTGCATTTCATATTCATGACCCAAATCGAATTCTACCCACTGTTCTTTCTCCCCCACCTTACCAATAACCGGATTATCGGGATAGTAGGGATGCCAATCGTGGGGAACACATTTACTCATCACGGCTACCCTTTCGTCCACACCAACAATTGCGTCCAACATCTCCGTGATCTCATCGAAGCGATACACGAAATCACGAATGGCCAGCTTCGCGTTATTAACCTCGCATATCCCCTGCATCGCATCAACCAGCTGTTTTGTCCTTTGGGCAGCTGCGGATTCACCCGTAAAAGCTGAGATCACATTTGTCGGTTTGTACACTTCATACTGCGTTTCAGCGAACGTTAATACAAGCCCTTCCAGCCCAGGCAGAAGCTCTTGGAAAAAGGTTCGATACTTATTTTCTAAATGTTCCCGCAGTTCTGGATGATCGAGGTTTAATTTTCCGTTCACCAAGCAGTTTGACGGGGGGTTCAAATATTCATGCGTCCAGCTCCAAACAGCGAAGCCTTCGCTTTGCAGCAACCGGGTAACATCCCGTACTTTCTGCAGTCGAACGGAATCATGCATAATATCGTCGGCATCATGCACCAATCGGTGGCTTAGATGAAATGCCTCTATACCTCCGTATCGTTTTGCTAGTGCAATTGCATCCCGGATATAATCATCATCCAGAGTTAAAGGAAGCCAGTGGAGTTTCATCGAATTCTCCTTTACCATTAAAGAGAGCACCACTGTGCTCTCTTTTACGGTTCCTTTTCTATTGTTTATTTTAGATAACGGGCATAAGCGTCGTTGTAAATTTTGGTTACGTCATCCAATCCTGCTGTCTTTAATTTGTTAATAAAATCGTCCCAATGATCCAGCGTATCTTGACCGGTAATAAATTTCATTTGATATTGATTGGTTAAGTCCTTAATAGAAGTGAGCTTGCTTTTTAATGCAACATTTTCTTGGTCGGTAAACGACAGTGTAGGATAAGGGAACGTATTCAGATAATAACTGTTCTGCAATTTCACCGCATCACCGGTTAAGGTTCCTTTATACAGCTCCTCATCGATTTTCGGAGTGGGATTTACCGGAATGACCCAACCGAACATGCCGTATTCGTGAGACACGTCTTGATATGTCGTGTTCTCCGGTTTTTGGTACATTTTCGCCGTATACGTGGGCTTGCCGTCCTTCATTTCGTAAGAATCACCGTTAATTCCATAGCTCATTAAGGTTTGACCCTCTGGGCTAAATACATAGTTAAATAATTTAATCAAGAGCTCTGGATTTTTGGTATCTTTAGAAAGCACCGCTACGTTACCCAGCAAATTTTGCTGAACAGCAACCTGCTTGCCGTCTGGTCCTTTCAGTGGAGCAATAGCTACCATTTTTGCTTTCGGATTTTGTTTTTGAAGCACTTGCGTAAAGTAATCCGTCCTTTGTGCATTATAAATCAGGGCTCCATATTGGCCGCTAGATCCTCTCGCTTGCCACTGGGTTTTGGATAGTACGCTAAAATCCTGATCGATAAGCTTATCGGCATACAGCTTGTGAACATAAGCCAGCGCATCCTTCATTTGCGGCATGGAAGGCCCGTAGACCATCTTCCCATCTTTGATGAAGAAAGTGGAGTCCGCTCCAAACGAGGAGTAAATATCATGGAAGGTATCCGGGTTGCCGAAAACGCCCAGTGGAATCGTGGATCCGTTCCCGGCCGGGTCCTTCTCCTTAATCGTCTTCAGCATCGTATAGAATTCATCCAAATTCTCTGGAGTTTTGATCCCGTATTGATCTAACCAGTCTTGACGAACCATGAACGCATTCGCCATTATGCTTTCCCGAATCTTCGGCAGTCCGTAAATGTGGCCATCTGCAGCCTTCATATCATTGTAAATGCCCCGATCCTTCATAGCGGATAAAATATTCTGGCCATATTTTTGCAATAAATCATCGAGCGGCAGGAACGCTCCTTGAGGGCCGTACAGCTTCATGTTAACAGGTGTTGCATACATCATATCGGGCAGCTTTCCGGACGCCAGTGTAATTTTAAACTTATCTTCATAACCCGAATCGTCCGTTTTGATAAAGTTAAAATTCACGCCGGTGCGCTTTTGAAGCTCGGCCATAACCGGAGCTGTTGCCACTACAGGAGATGTAGGATTATCCAGCACCATATAGTTTATCGTAACCGGCGGATTCGCTAACGGTAATTTAGTTTCGTTAGTTGCCGTCGATGCGATGCTTTTGGAATCCGTGCCTTTGGAAGAAGCTGCATCGGTGCCCGAAGCCTGATTTGACGTACAGCCGACAATGGCCGTGATCATCGCGACACTAAGTATTGTTCTGTTTGTTGTCCGTAATAATTTCACCTTGATATGACCTCCTGCGTTCAGATATGAAACCTATAACAAAGCGATTCGTTTTACCGCTTTATTACCTTCCTTAGCCTTTCACGGAGCCGACCATAATCCCGCTAACGAAGTGGCGCTGAATGAAAGGATATACGATGATAATTGGAGTGGAAACAATCATAATCATCGTGTATTTCAAAGATTCGGTCATAATCGAATTGTCCACAGATGTGCCTGTCGTATCAACGGCACCGGAAGTTTGACTGCCAATCACAATATTTCGCAAGAATATTTGAATGGGAAATCGCTGTGGATCATTCAGATAGATTAAGGCATTAAAGTAACTGTTCCAATGTCCTACGGCGTAAAACAAAGTAATAGTTGCAAGCGCCGGCATTGACAAGGGAACCATGATTCGATATAACACCTGCATATCCGTACAGCCGTCTATGATGGCCGCCTCTTCCAATTCTTTCGGGATATTCTCAAAGAACGTCTTTAACAGCAGTAAATTCCAAGCGCTTATCGCCGTAGGTAAGATTAACGCCCAGCGTGTATCAAGCAAGCCTAAATTTTTGACGATTAAGAAAGTAGGGATTAAACCTCCGCTAAACATCAATGTGAAAGTAACCAAGATAATGAAAAAATTGCGAAATACTAAGGTCTTTCGGGACAAGGAATAGCCCATCATCGCTGAAAGAACGATATTGACTGCCGTTCCGACAGTGGTATAGAACAACGTATTCATATAGCCGATACCGATTTGCGGATAGAGCAGCAGCTTCTGGTATGCAGCCAGACTAAAACCTACCGGCCATAACCACACTTTATTTTGAAGCACAGCTAACGGATCGCTGATAGAAGATGAGAATACGTATAGGAAAGGATAGAGTGTGGCTGCAACAACAATGAACACCAAGGTCACGCTGACCGCTATAAATAACTTGTCATCCCGACTTATCCGCGTATGCATAAGCTGCGCTCCTTACCATAGACTGTGATCAGTAACTTTACGGCTGATCCGATTCGCAATCAAAATCAATACAATTCCGACCACGGAATTAAATAAATCCACGGCCGCTGCAAAGCTGTAATCGGTTCCGACAAGCCCCCGCCGATATACATAAGTACTTAGAACATCGGCAGTGTCATAGGTGGAAGGATTATATAAGAGGATAATAGACTCCGCCCCCACCTCCATTAAACGACCAATTTGCAACACAAGCATAATCACAATGGTTGGAAGAATTCCTGGCAACGTGATGTGCCACGTCTGGCGCCATCGGTTAGCACCATCTAGCTTGGCCGATTCATACAGCTCGGAGCTAATTCCCGTCAAGGCCGCTAAATAAATGATAGAACCCCATCCGATATCTTTCCAAATATTCATCAAGACATAAACCGGTCGGAAATATTGAGGATCCATCATGAAATTGATCGGACTTACGCCGAACAAAGTATGCAGCAGCTTGTTGATGATACCGGTTTCCGGAGAAAGAAAGTTTACCACTAATCCTGCGATGACGACGGTAGAAATGAAGTGAGGCAGAAAGGTGACGGATTGCGTAATTCGTTTTACGTATTTCCCGGTTAATTCGTTAAACGCTATCGCCAATAAAATAGGAGCAGGGAAACCAAACAAAATATTATAGAAACTGATTAAAAAGGTATTACGAATTAATATCGGGGCTTCCGGGCTTTGAAAAAATTGCACAAAGTTATCCAGCCCCACCCATGGACTCCCCGAAATACCACGGAATATGCTATAATTTTTGAAAGCAATAACGATCCCGTACATGGGGCCATATTTGAAGATTAGAAAATAAACCAAACCAGGCAACAGCATGAGAAGCAAATAACGGTCTCGGATTATTTTTGCAATTAGCTTCGTTAATTTGATTTGAGGATGCGTCCTCGTTGTACTTATCGGAATATTCACTTCCGGCATCCTTTACTCGCTCCTTCCCTCCATCTATTATTAAAGCCGTATTTTATTTCTTGTTCTTAATCATGAAAGCGGATACGAAAAAAGTAAATATCCGATTTTCCAATCATCTTGTAAATTCATGGAGTGCAGGTATTTACGCGAAATCACGTTTTTTCCGGCTATCTCGTTATTTCATAATGCCTAGCTTAGAATGAGGTGAAGAATCATGATAAAACGATTAAAGATGTCAAATGTTTTTTACAAATTTTTGTTATCCTACATTCTCGTGATCCTCATTCCGATTTTGGGACTAGGCTCGCTATCCTATCTTGTGTTTTCAAGCTCGATACAGAAGGAAGCTCAACGCAATAATGCGCTTATCCTAAGCAATATGTCCGATACGCTGGATCAGCAATTAACAAATACCAAGAATATGATGTACCAGACTGTGTTGAATCTGAATGGGTCCGCTAAAGATTACAACAAGCTGCAGGAAGCGATTACCCTGTTGTCGCGAATCGCGAACACGGACAAGTTTATCGACGATATTTTTGTTTACTATCCTGAAACGAATCAAGTGATACGTTCCGACGGGCTATATCAAGCCGATTATTTCTTCGAGCATTTTTATCAATATGAGGATCCATCACCGATAACGAAGCTCGATTCGTCTTCGCACAACGATTTCTCGGTCATTCCTACCGGAAATATCAGATATAAAGATCATGATCCCAAAAAAATGGTTACCTTCCTTACTTCGTTCCCTTTGTATAATCAAAGAACGGACGGGACATTATTCGTTCTCGTCAATTCCGATAAGCTTCAATCCATCATCACCCAATCCTTGCATGGTTCCGCCGACCAGAGTCAGATTCTAATTACTAACGAAGACGCGCAAACGATCGCTTTTTCCAAACTATCGAAGAACTCTCCGTCAATCCATGAAACTACGAAGCTTTTGAACGATCATTTACCGGATACCGGAGCTGAATTTATGAATATCAAGCAGGGAGATATTTCGTTATCCGCTATCCATTCAAAGGTGATCGACTGGAAATACATAGTTTTAACGTCCATTCATCAAACCTCTCAGCAAGCGGACTCGATTCGATTTTTAACCTTGCTCATTTGTGTCATTCTGCTGGTAGTCGGGGTCGTATTGGCCGTCGTCATTGCGCATAATTTCACGAAACCGGTTTATGAAATTATGAACATTTTTAAAGCCGATTCACGCTTAAACAGCGTACCTACTTCGAGGAAGGACGAGTTCCAGATCATCTTGCAGCATTTGCGCTTAGTGATGAGCGATCATCAGATGCTGGAGAAAAGCTCAGAAATCAACCAAAAGCTGTTGAAGGATTATTATGTAAAATCAATTATCTTAGGTGATGATGTAAAAAAAACAGAGAAGACGGATAAGCTCGAGACACTTTTCGTGTATTCCTTATTTACGGTTATTGTTATTCGAGTGGTAACGGAAGATCTAGCCTTCGAGCCATATTCGCAGGAAAGCTATATAAAGAACCATGCCATCGATGTAGTAGAGAGCTTGCTCACCGGGCACAACGAAATCGTAGCCTTATTAACGAATACGGGCGGAAGCACGATCTCCATTTTAGCCAACTTCCAGAATGAGGTCCCGTTGAGGCAGCATTTGGAGCTCATTCGAGATCGATTAAGTGAAGAAGTACAGACACGTATTTGGATCGGGGTTGGAAATTTCTATCAAAGCTTGCACCGTATCGATCAGTCCTACAAAGAAGCGACCTCAGTTTTACAATATCGTAGCATGAGTGCAAAGCCGCAAATTTTGTATTATGCCGATTATTCTGATGCAATTCAGCATGTTCCCATAACGGCGGACATTGAGAACCAACTTACTTGGGCGCTTCTGGCTGGCGACGATGTGAAAGCAACTGAACACCTGAATCTTCTGTTTGCGCAATTGAATGATGATCATAATTTTGCTCAGATTCAGCAATGTGGTCACAATCTCATCAGAATTATCGATAAGGTACTCAGCCAAAATCAGCTTCATAAATCAAAGGTGCTAGGTGAATGGTATGACCTGTTGCACGTGAACGATACCTTTACGTTAAACGAAATTAAGGATCATGTAACGAAGACGTTTCAAAAAGTTTGTGCTTATTTTAGTGACAGATCGGGATCACAAGATAAACAATTGGAGGAAGATCTACGCGCCTATATTTATCAATACTACAATCGAGATCTGTCGCTGGATCTGATATCATCTAATTTCAATATGAATTCCAAGTATGTGAGCCGCTTTTTTAAAGAACGCTTTGGCATTAACTTCTTAGATTTCCTTAATCAGTACCGCATTATGAGGGCTAAGGAATTATTAATCCGTGATCCCCAGTTACGAATTAACCAAATTGCTAATCAAGTAGGCATCGGAAATGTGAATACATTTATTTCCGTATTTAAGAAATACGAAGGGGTGACACCCGGTAAGTATCGGGATCTTGTGGAAGCCAACATGTAGAAAACCGAAAACTTACGGACGAAATGAAGCGGCCTTAGTCCGATGGAATTTGGGACAAGGCCGCTTAAAAGTACTTTACGAAGATTCGCTTCGACCAATAGCCGGAAGGACGGCGGATCTATCGCAGTGGGGCAATAAATCCTGCCGTCCTTCCGATGTTCAATCATGCCTATACAAGAGGAGCGGGTCGTCTTTCTAATTCTCATCGGATGTATACTATGCGATTCAGCCACCAATTTCTGCTTTCATTAGTTCTCGAGTGAGCGTTAATTTCTCGTGTTCCGAAAGCTATTTATTCCTCTTTAGCTCTTGTCTTTTGGCTTGTTCAGTCGCGTCAAAGGCTTTTGGTTTATCCGATTTAAGATTATTTACAACCCCAATTGGGTTTCTTCCCCAGCGTTATTTCCCCTTGTTAATCTTGCAACCTCAAATAGCGCATGATTTAGTTGATGTTTAAGGGAAGTATTTTCTTCACGTAGTGAAATTATTAATTCCACCATGAGACATATTTCCTTCTGTGCTTTGATTATTTCTTCCCGGGAATTATTGGATATCACAAACATTTTTGTCTTCCTCCCATATTTTGATTTAGGAGGCAAGAACAATAAATCGTACTTGCCCCATTGTAAATTATGTTAAATATGCTTCTCTATCGCACTTCCAACCTGAAGGATAAATTCGATATCTGCGGGGTAACTAATGACAATCTCTACAGCACCCACACCTTGAATGTCTTGGATGGAGAAGGATACCCCCAACTCTTGTACTACGCTCATTAAAAATGGATCAAATGTATGGGACTCATAATTTACGGTGATACCATTTCTTTGTGATGATCTAACGTTAAAGTGGCTGCAACGAGCTATATACATGGTGTCCTGTGTGGGGTTGGGATCTATTGGCGGAACTGACGTGATACGATAAGTCATCTTTTGTAATTCGAAGATAGTTTGATAAGGACTTACGCAAAGGTGTCAACAGCAGGCCAGTCACTTGATTCACAAATGGACGCATTAAAAAAGGCAGGCACGTTCAACGGATAAAAAGAAGTTAGACAAAACAATCAAACTGGAGAATTTACGGTAGCTCAAATTGAGCAAATGACAGGTGTTAGCAAAGGTTCACTTTTCCGCGAATTTAATCAACGGAAGCAGGAAGTTACACAAGTGACAGAGACAGTCTGAGAGCCGTTGAAGGGCTGTATAAGAACTGATATGAGCAAGAGCCACCCATATGCCCCCTTTAGGTAGACAGGCGAAATAATTTATCTAAAGGGGGAGCATATCAATCCAGGAGGCTTTTTATTTTATCTTAATCTTAAGGCGCTTCTAAAGACTTCATAAACCCCACTAGTGCCGAATTAAACACTAATCATTTCCTTGGTGAGGTTTGCCCTCGTTTGCTTCGTACCCAATATTTTTCAAAATGGTTATACGCACATGTGCCGAGGCTCTTAGGATGGTTGTACCAGTCGAATAGGTATTTAAGAAAGTACTGTACACATTTATCAGAAAAATATTGCTTTTAGCCAAAATGAGAAGCGGGAGGTTTAGCGGCATTAGTTTTAATAATGACTTCATCAAAAAACAATCCAATTCAGACTATTGGATTGCTTTACTATATTGAATCAAATTTATCTGTATATTAAGTGCCATCCCCCTATTGGAGGAATAAAATGGACATATTAGATTGGGCACTTGTATAATCATTTTCCTTTAGCTCTCCATTTAATATATTAACTTTATTATTGAAACTTAAATAGTAGGTGAGGGGAAATGGGATAAATATAATCGAAGATAATAATAAGTTGGATTTGTTTAATAGACTTAAGTTTACCAAAGGGGGTTTTGGCTATTAATGGTATTTCTGCCTTTTCTGAGCTACCATTGATTGACGGTGGAAATTTTATCGAGATACCAATCGATGGTGGAAATTTTACGGATAATTTGAGCGAGGATTTAATAGACGGCGGCAGTTTTAAATCACAAAGCATAAGAACCCCCACAGGTATTTCCATTAACAAGAGTATTGATATCATTGAAATAGGAGAGAACTTTGCCGTTATGGCTACTCCTATACCTTATGATATTAATTATAGCAATATGGTTATCTGGGAATCTTCCGACCCTAATGTTTGTCCGGTTAATTATGGAGTCCTAGAGGGGAAATCGGTAGGTTTGGTTACCATCACTGCCTATGACACCACGAGAACGTATTCAAAAAGTTTTCAAGTTCAAGTGGTTCCGCCAGCAACAGAATCGTTTTCACAAGATCAAATTTACAATGTGTCTATTGCGGACTATGGAATTTCCATCGATAATTCCCATTCTGTTGAGACAACTAATGGAATTATGAAAGCGTTAAGTTTTGCTTCCCAAAATGGTTATAAAAAAATTGTATTCCCAAAGGGAGTTTACTTGGTGACACCTGATGCAGGCACTATTAAACTCCCAGATAATATGTTGATTGATTTTAGCGATTCAACTGTCAACATAGAGTTAAGTAGTAAAATTAGCGTTGGTTACACAATGTTTGTCATGGATAATGTGGAATATACTAAGTTAATCAACGTTAATGTTTATGGTGAAGCTGATTTTACAACTGTAGCAAATTCTAATGAAGGTAATATTTCTTTACAAATTGTCGACTGTTATAAGTCCGGAATTGAAAATTGTACCTTTAGTAAGTCATCAGGATTTAATGTTATAACAGGAACTAAACGTTTTAAAGATGGAACAGGAGACACTTGGATCACTTATTCTAACTTTGAACCGGGGAGCATTGACAGCTTTGGAAACCTTGATGATAAAACAATTACTTTCCATTTTAGAACTCCTAACTTTATCGATGTATCCCGTTTGGGAAGCTATTATATGCTTGGCTATAATCAAGGCTACTGGGATTATCAATATTTGCGATCTAGGTTATATAGCATTTATTTTTATGATAAAAACTATCAATTTATTGAAGGTCAACAATATAACTTTCAATATTATAATTACGAGAAACCTGTAAATGCCTATTATGCAAAAATTGTAGTGTATCAGGATACCGCCCCTACATCCGGAGATACGGATTTCAACGGAGCCGTTGTATTTATAAGGACATTAGGAATTCCTAGAAGATGCTTTATTAAAAATTCTACATTTGAAGACAACTTTTCTACTGGCTTAGCAATGACCGGTGGGCAAGATTGGACAATAACAGGAAACACCTTTTCACGTAACTCAGGTAGAATGCCTGGTTGTGATATTGACTGGGAAGATGGATGGGATGCAATGGTTGGGGATATTGTTAAAAATAATACTTTTAACTCAATATTAGGTATTGTTACTGCCGGAGGGGCTAACATCTCTATTTTTGACAATCGTTTTAATAATTCCTATCTTTACATTTGGCCAAGAACACAAAATTGGAGAGTATTTAGGAATACATTTAACGGTAAAGCTGCTGGACAATATGATATTCAACTTGGAGCACAAGGAGACTCCATTTTTGCTGAAAATTTACTAAAAACCATCCGTTATTATACTACAAAAAACGACACAAGTGCGGCATATGAGGTCCATGCAATAAACAATACTTTAGTATAATGATTAGGAGGCTAGTAAAATGGATGCAAGAATGTTCATACGAAGAGGATTAAAAGCAGATTTACCTATCTTAGCAGAAGGAGAGTTTGGTTTTTGTACGGATACAAAGGAATTATTTATTGGTTCTATTAATGGAAATGTTTTATTCCCTAACCAATCCGTTATCGATCAATTAAGTGCTCAAACAGTGAAATCAATTAACAATACTCCCCCTGACGAGAAAGGAAATGTGACTATTCAAGTAACAGGCGGTGGATATGCGAATAATGTTGACCTCTATAAACTAGAATCCATTGGAGAATTGTTTTTACCACCTGAAAATTATAACGCTTGGTGCCCTAGCAACTTGAGATATGACCCTATTAGAAAAGTTTTTGCTTGTTTAATAAACGGAGCAAATCAGCACGTCTTTACTACCTTAACCCTCTATTTTTGTACCATAAATCCAGACACCCTAGTTGCTAGTATTCCTAAACCTATTTCGGCCGTTGATACCAGTGGAAATCCCGTAAAATTTGATGTTACATCTTCCAATAATTTTATTGTTTTGAATGACGGAACGTATATGTATTTTATACGTAAGAGCGGGATTTACCATAGAATTACCTCTGTTGACGGTGGAACTACTTGGATAGATCAAGGGGCAATTTTATCAACCCCAAGTTTAGGCAGTAATTATAATATATGGGGAATCACTAAACTATCCAATGGGAGATTGATTTGTGGATTTGGAGAAGCAACGGAAACACGTGCTAAAATTATGTACTCAGATGATAAGGGGGTAAATTGGAGATTTATATCCGTTGGTAAAACTGTTCCTTCGGGTACTACAAGTGCCGAGCCGTGTATTATTGAAGTCGGACCAAATAAATTAATAAGCCTTGCACGAAAATCAACAAGTGGAATGAGTTACGGTACAGTAGGGGGAGCAGTTGATCCCGCCCTAATATCTTATTCTACTGATAATGGAGCAACTTGGACAGATTATGTTGATTCCACTTCTATATTAAAAATGAACGCTTCGGGTGCAACGGCAGTTGTCCATGATGGAATGGTAGAAGTATTCACAGCTTCAAGACTTTTTACTACGATTGATAATGTAAATACAGGTCAAACGGGTATTTTGTATCATTATACCGCAACTACTGAAAATGCCTTTAATGATAAATTTACTTTAAAAGAAACGGTTCTTTGTGCAAACGCAACAAATAGTGGCGATTTCCATTCCCCTTGTATCTCAATAGACGATAAAAATAGGGTATTGTTAGTGTACATGGATGCAAGTGAAATTCTAGCAAATGCTGTAAATTATTATTTTGCAAGAGGTAATCTAGGATATATCTCTTATAAGAATCGAGATCACACTTCTTCACCTGTGTTTGGATACAGTGGCAAATACATTGACTCTTTAATCAGTAAGTTATTGTCTGAAATTAATTCGTTAAAATATTCAGTCTCTCAAATTCCAGGTAGTAATGTTACACCTCCAAGTGGGACCTTACTCTGGACAAAACAATATAAAGCAGAAAATGATAATGTTACTATTGATAAAAGCGCTGCCTTTTCAGGTATTATAAATACCATTACAGATACAGGTTATGACAGTTTAGAAACTGATTCAAATAGTATCAAGTACAATAAGTTAGGAAATTCTTTTGGAATTTCCATAACATCAGTAAAACCAAACTTTTCCATTTCCTATAAAGGAACAATTAGTAACCAACTGCGAGCCCCTATAGCTGCGGCCATTATTGGAGGGGTGGGTTATGGAATCATTTCTGTGTATTCCAATTTTAACATTCCTAATCCCAGTACTGAGGTTCATGAATATAGATTTGAATATTGGAAAGGAAGTATGAGAGCTTTTATTGATGAAATAGACGTTTCAGCAAAGATTAAAACATTTACTTTTGATTCAACTAACGTTATTCCATATACACAATTAATGAATGTAATTGGTACTTTAAATAGTACTAAGATATATGCTATTTCAGCGGCCGGTGGCGGTGGCAAAGTATACGAGGTTAAATATGGCGAATGGGATAGTTAAAAAAGTAAAGGCAACTGCAAACATAAAGGCAATACTGAATAGTCAAAAGGGCATTCTCTTAAAATTTAGTTAGTTTGTACGTTTTATAAAAAGTACCCTATAGAATAGTCACGTAAAAAAGTCTGTCCTATGGGACTGTTGACAAAGTCCACTGCTAAATAAAGCGCACCCAGAGATGAATTGCCGTTTGTCAACAGTCCCCTATAGAGTAGTTTTCTTTATAATTCGGAAAAAATTGGAGACTGGAAGAGTGAACACCAGCACACCGGTATTCTAAAAGTTTATTCTTTATGATTTTATCACGGGCTGCCGCAGTGCCAGATAAACGAACAACTTCAAGCGCAATGGAAGGCCGAGGCTGAAACAGGAACAAGAGACTTAAGGCCAAGCATATAGGTGCAACTTAGCTTTGAGTTTCTTCTACTGCATTTTCTGCCTTTGTTAGTTTTGCAACCTCAAGTAGCACATGATTTAGTTGATTTTTAAGGGAAGTATTTTCCTCACGCAATGAAAGTATTAATTGCACCATGATGTTTATTTCTTTCTGAGCTTTAATTATCTCTTTTCGGGAATTATTGGATATCACAAACATTTTTATATTCCTCCTTCATTTTAATCTAGGAGGCAAGAACATAAATCGTCCTTGCCCCATTGTGAATTAAGTTAAATATGCTTCTCGATCGCACTTCCAACTTGAAGGATAAATTCAATATCGGTGGGATCACTAATGACAACCTCTACAGCACCCACACCTTGAATCTGATGAATGGAGAAGTATACCCCCAACTCTTGTACTACACTCATTAAAAAGGGATCAAATGTATGGGACTCATAATTTACGGTGATACCATTTCTTTGTGATGATCTAACGTTAAAGTGGCTACAGCGAGCTATGTACATGGTATCCTGTGTGGGGCTGGGATCTATTGGGGGAACTGACATGATGCGTACGTCACCTTTGGAATCCGTAGTATAGTCTGATAAGGGAAATTTTTAATGGTCTTCGACTTCGGGTGCAATAAATTGATGGCAGATGGTGTCCGTACCTTACTGCTGAGTACACTGAATAATCGATGCTCACTCCTAGTTGTTCTTACATTTGTCCTTTTGTTGTCACTTCGCTTTGGATGCAGTTTCTTTTAATTATCCTTATTTCTTAAGTGTCAAATAAACTACTCCAATAAGCGCGCAAAGAGATACAATAGTATATTTGATCGCCCATAGCTCCGCTTGCCCCTTTAGTATGAGTTTGTTTCGAGTAGCCGATGAATCAATACCCATTAGTATCGCAAGGCTGTACAGGGCGTCGAATATAAATTTGAAGAAAATAATAGTAAGCATCGAGAAAACTATGAGTTTAATTAAATGTAACAAACGCACCACCGCCCATAAAATTCGATGACTCAATATATGCGAAAAATTACCGTACTTTGTTAGCAACCTAAAAAAACGGACACCTCCAAAACAGCCGACAGCTGCCAACCAAGGTTATCGGGGACACTGTCGAAATGTACCAGGAAAACCGATGCAGCAGATAAAGCGATCCGAACGCCCCGACTAAACTGAGCAAAATATTCCACCACTGGTCCCCGAATGCTTTGCGTATGCCGATCACCGCGTTTATTCTTCACTTAAGCAGCATCACATTCATAATCCCGAGCTCCCCGACCATAAATGATACGCCTATTATTCCTGCAGTTACCCCTTGACCAAATCGGTAATTGCATCAATGACGTGCAGTGTCCCCCCAGCGCCATTAAGCCAAAAATTCTGAACACCACCATAATTCTTAGTACTGACCGCAGCCACCTTTTACCGCACGGCTTCCAGCCCCTCCGGGGTTTGCGCTTTAAAAAAGGCATCAGCGCTGCAAATTCACCGTATGTGAAACCATCGGATACCCGATATACACCCATTCGTTGAAGTCATCTAGCAAAAAAATCCCGGCAACCGATATGCGGCACACCGGGATTTTAAAAGCTTTTCTTAGTTTGATTAATGTTAAGAAGACGGTGTTGTTTGAGAAACCGCTAACCGCTAATACGTTTATTATTCCCCATTGTGAATTAGTTCTAGGTTCTTACTTCTGCCCCTTGTTAATCTTGCAACCTCAAGTAGTGCCTGATTTAGTTGATGTTTAAGGGAAGTATTTTCTTCACGCAGTGAAAGTATTAATTCCACCATGATACATATTTCCTTCTGTGCTTTGATTATCTCTTCTCGGGAATTGTTGGATATCACAAACATTTTTATATTCCTCCCATTTTAATCTAGGAGGCAAGAACATAAATCGTCCCTGCCACATTGTGAATTAAGCTAGATATGCTTCTCGATCGCACTTCCAACCTGAAGGATAAATTCGATATCTGTGGGGTCACTAATGACAATCTCTACAGCACCCACATCTTGAATTTGATGAATGGAGAAGGATACTCCCAACTCTTGTACTACGCTCATTAAAAATGGCTCAAATGTATGCGACTCATAATTTACGGTGATACCATTTCTTTGTGATGATCTAACGTTAAAGTGGCTACAGCGAGCTATATACATGGTATCCTGTGTGGGGCTGGGGTCTATTGGAGGAACTGACATGATGCGTACGTCATCTTTGGAAATCCGTAATATAGCCGGATAAGGGAAATTTTGAATGGTCTTTGACTTCGGGTGCAATAAAGTGTTAGCAGACTCAGTATTTAGCTCCATTCCACGAAAATTTATAGCTGCAGTAACATAAGCTCTAAACGAGTGATGTGCTGCTGCATCAAAAATTTTTTTCGGATGATAACCCGGCTTGACTTTAAATTGGGCTAAATGACATCCTTTATTAAAACTTACATAGCGTTGTTCACGTAGATACTTGAAAAGAATGCTGTTATAGATTAAGCGGATACCCTCATTTGTAGAAATATCCTCCATATGTTTTTGCAAGCCCTCATAAGTGAACTGACAAGTATCAGGCATCTCTTGGTCATATTCTAGCTTCCCGTTTACAATTACATTGGCTATATATTTCTTCATTCCATCATCACCTCAGTTATTAATAAAAGAGCCTCTTGGAACTTAGCATGTTGAATCAAAAAGCTAACTGCCCAGTAGCTACGATTTTAAAATAATGTGATGGCGGCTGGAATATATGTTCGCAGATGTATTTACGGTGACGTTGAAGGGGTTGAACCTGGGCATTTGAATAGCTATCATCCTGATTTACTCTCCACTTAAACGATAAACTGAACTAAAAGATTTTAATCATACTGAATGCAATAAGAGCCAAACCGATTACGATTTTTACCATATAGTCACCTCCTTTCAGAACAGTACCGGCAAGACATCGTTAGAGCTTGGCGATATCTTGCATCATATTAACGAGAATTGTGATCTCTTTTTTGTTCAGAGAAAGAAGAAAATCTATCTCATTTACTTGAAGGTCGCGACTGGTGGCCTTGGACAAAGTGTCTATGATGGGCTTTAGTTTCATTAATTGTTGATTCTTCCACTTTTCTGTTTCCCGCTCCACCGCTTGCTTTCTGTTATACTCATCCCAATCCTCTTCATCAAACCAAAAGTGAGCACCATAGCGCTGCTGATATACATGAATCCAGTGTTGAAGCTGAACTTCGTTTCGATGGATTTGATCGTGACAGATGATGCAGCAACGAAGCCCATTGGTTTTAACCCCTCGACCCTGTCTCCCGCGGGGCATTACGTGATGTGTGATGGTATCTCGCTTAGCAAAGCAGCTCTGACACTTTCCTTCAGCCTCTATAATTAGCTCCTCAATGACGGTAAGAGGGAACTCTCCTCTATCTTTTGCAGATAATTTGGGATGGTGGTGACTTAAGATATTTTGGTGCCAAGGTGCAACATTCTTTATTTTCTTTTTGAACGCCATACTCCATAGCCACCACCTTTCCATGAGAGTCGTTTGAATTTTTGTTAGAGAACTCTTTCGCTAAAAACATCACCTCCCCAAAGGAATGCAGTTAAACATGCGCTGGCTCCCGTTGTTGCTTCTTTTTCTTCACCCATCCTCCTAAGATGCCAATTGAGAGCTCGGCTTGGTCCGTACTCATTTGACTGAACTCACTGAAATCCCCGACCTTGCCTTTAAGAGAATTGATAATGGTCTCTCTATCCCCTCCAATGGATTCGAGTTCTGCAATACGGACTTTTAATAGCATGAGCTGGTTTGGCGTTATCAGATGCTCTGAGGAATCCGTATCCAAATTTTGATTGGACGCTTCATTTCCATCATCATCATTTTCCGAACTGATTCCTAAAATGGCGGATAGGCTGTATCGCCTCGCATAAGTAATGGCGCTACCTGCTCCTTGTGCGTTAAATTTCTTTTGACCTCGGTCCTTATGTTGTTGATACCCAGGTAACATAAGGGGATCACTTTCTAGCCATTCTCCACTCTCATGAAACAACAGAGTTCGAATAAGAATCTTGTCCTCTATGGATCCTGTGGATTGAATAAAGGATAAACCATACTTCCCCAGTGTGGGACGTACCGTATTAAGAACTTCATCTAAAGTGGCGTATTTGCTATTAAACTGGGTATTTATTGATGTGTTTTTTGGGTTTTGGACCTCAGCTTGAAAATTAGCCAGTGCTGCTGCCAAGTTTGAGATGGATTCACTTTTGTTCATTTATTTACACCTCCGGTTTGATGGTTAGTACGTCAGGCAGGAATTCAACCTTTACTCCAGTAACTTCCTGACCATATTCGTCAAATACACGGCCGTCCTCGTTGATTTGGAACAACTTCTTTATTTCGGTCTTCGCAGGTTCCTTCTTGACCCTTACTAAATCGGTTCGTTCATTTTGCTCTAGGAAGGAGATCAAGGATTCCTCATCATAAATCCAATTTGGTTGCTGTTTACGAAAGCGGATGCTACCATACGCTGTCTTTTCATTTCTAAACCTTGGATCCGCATCACGTTTTCTAACGGCATATTCACTGATTAGGCCTTTAAAAAAATCTTCGGATTGTTGCAGCCCTTCTAACTCACGTTTGCGGTACGATTCAATTCGTTCGATTTCGCTATTCGCGACCTGAGTAACTTCACTTCTCTTCACTTCAATAGCAGTAAGTTTACGCATAGCCCAGGTTAAGGAGGATAAGTCGGTAATCTGAAATCGTTGTTGAAATTCTCCTGTCACTTGTGCTATCTCTTCAAGTTCACTCATATACAGTGGGCTAATCATCTCGTTGTCTCCTCCGGATTGTACAGCGTATATTGCTACATAAGATTACCTTTTCGTTACGGACTTACTTACATGAATGTTTCGGACATCAGACGTTTTCATTCTCAATGGCCTGGTTTAATTCGTGATTTAATTTTTCCTGCTCTTCTAGGTTTTTAATCTCTGATTTGTACATCCGAACTTCATGCATGTAATCCATTACCTCATTGGTTAGCTCAAGCATCTTTTCTGATTCGCTGATAAGACTTTCAAGATCGGATAAGGAACCGTAGAACCTTCCATCTCGAATGTTACCTAGCTTTTCAAAGAATCCTTTGATTTGAAGAAGTTCGTTCATAACTCACCTACCTTTTAACCACTGATCGTGGTCGTTGTATACTTAACTATATCCACAAAACGAGGTCGATATGCATATTCGACCTCGTTTTGTGGTCTTTTTATTTTTGGGTGATTGTTTGTTGGAAAAAGAAAAGTTAACCAGATAATTACAAGGATTAAGGCATTTTATGTCGAATTGAAATAGAGCATGAATACGCGTATTATGCAAAACTTTTTAAGATATAGGTTTAGGCATCTAGAATATTGAATTTGGGAGGGGTTAGAATGAATACTTTTGGTGAACGATTAGCGGAACTAAGAACTAGCATGGGGTATTCACAAGCAGAACTAGCGAGACGTTTAAATATAGCTAAGAGTACTTTATCAATGTATGAAATAGATAAAAGGGAGCCAAGCTTAGAATTTCTTCGACGAATCATCGACTTTTTTAATGTGGAAACTGATTATTTATTGTTTAATCGTTCAGACGAATCAAAACAAATGAACATTAAGGCTATTAACTCTTCAAATGAATCAACCCTGAAATCTATCCTTGATGGTTATACTCAGGAAGAAAAGGATATTGCCGAAGCCGTGGCGAGAGCAGCGATCGAGGCCTATCGTAAAGTAAAGAAAAAAGAAGAAATAGACTAAATTTGTATACATATTTTTGTTTTTATAAATGACCTTACCGGTTGGTTTCAGAGGTTGGTGGCGGTAATTTTGTAATAAATCGTGCATACCCATCCTCGTTCTTAATCAGATTTAAGCTATGATATCGTGGTAATTTTAAAAGGTCCTCTTCTTCGTATGGATAAAGCTCACTTTTAAGTTCATTAAAATTTTTCTTGTCACAGCCAGCAATGAGCATATAGCTTGCGTTTGCACTACGGAGTTCCTCCCGGATATGCTTGATCTGGTTCATATAGTGGGCACTAATGATCGGCTTCATTCCAAACTTAGCTAGTCGACTGAGCTTTTCCGAGAGAAGTTTTTCGGTATTTTCAACCTGGTACAATTCGTCAATTACAAGATTGACTTTGGTCAGTTTGCTGCGGTCTCCTATCTGTTGTTCCCGGATCTGTAGAGCCAACCAAATTTTCGTAAGCCAATACGTCGTATAGACATCTCGTTCCCCATCTGTGCTAAACATGATCTCAGGCATACGTAAACAGATGAGCTGATTCTTCTGCATCTCCTTCACTAAATCAATGTTGCCTGAAGATGGTTTACGTAGCATAGCCTCCATATACGTATTTACTTTAAGCTTGTTGAGCCTGTCGATAATGCCGCTGATAAGATTATCCTTCGTGCCGATGACAGTCCCCTTTTTGTCCGTGTCATCAAGCTCTTCTAAACTTGCCATATACTCCGCAAGATTCTCGTTCTGAGTTGGGGGTATTTTCTGCAGCCACTGCCTCCTTAATTTATGATCCTGCAGCACACTGAACACGTCCCGAATGCTGCCACCAACCACAAAAACGATATTACTGGCACTCTCCAGGTAGCGCTCCATTCGCGCGCTGAGAGGTGTGTCAGCATTATTAATCGCGTTAATCAGTGTTCGTAATTGTGTTGTCTGCCTCTTAGCATTGTCATATTGCCGGAATGGATCTGCACTTATACCAACCTCATTGTAGCCGAGGCCCTGCAGTGTCTCTGGATTCTTGCAGTCAATGACAAGCATCTTATCCTTTGGGAATAGCGCAGCTACCTCCGAACTTAGCTGGCAGCTACCAATATAGTCAAAGATGATTACGCATTCTCCTGCATGGATGGCATCGGCGCTCAAGTTGCCGATCAGCGTAGATTTGCCCGCCCGGGTAGGGCCGATTAGGACTAGAGTAAGGTTCTTGTACTCTTTGTCACTGCTTAGGTACGCCATCTGATCCCGCCCTCTGAACGTATTGACGCCAATCCGCATTGTGCCCTTCCGTAAATCCTCCGGTACCTCCGTTTCCTGCGTTTCGACCTTCTCGATGCAACCAAACCGTTCAAGTACGCTGCGGCCGGGCAACGAGAGGAAATGCTGCGCCTCTTCGTCACCCACCTTGTTCTTATCAGCGCCTCGAATTACGTAGTCTGTTAAATTGAACTTACCGCCATAGTTCCTGAATTTCAGCGAATTGTCCTCCGAGATCGTATCAAAACTCTGCGCCAGGCTGCGTGCATTATTTCGCTCACGTAGGATGTTAGGGCTTTCACTTAAAACAAGAATCTGCGTATCCAAAATGGTAGCGCCTGCCTTCTTTACAGTTGCCTCACTTATCCATCGACCACCGTTCATACGTTCAAGCAACGATTCGAACATATTGCTGGTTTCGGTCGTTTTCTTATCCGTAAAAGCTCCGAATACGAGATCCGCTGTATCGGTGAGCAGTGCCACCGCCATCTTCAATATATACGTTGATCCCAATTTATCGCGGTCTGCCGGCATGTTCTTCCGGACCTTTTCGATAGTCGCACGGTATGTGCTTCGCCAGGTAAATTGCGAAGCCGGCAGGAAATTATAAATTATGCCGACTCGATCACCCTCCTCTAATACGTCGATAACATTAAGATTTGAAATCAGTAGGTCATTATCTCTCCGATCCGTTCGAAGGCTTAGCGCATCTTCCTTTGTATATGTGAGTTGATACTTCGTTGCGCCCTTGCCAAACTCCGGCAATATATTGATCTCCTCAACAGTTATATTCGTCCAGATGTCCCCAATCTTCTCACGGATCATGGATATCTGTGAACGCGGTACGATGAAGTAAAACTCGGCACGCTTCTTTTCGATATAAATGTAATATGCGACTTTGACGGGTGCTTCGTACGATAGGCGGGTCGGTATAAAAAAACGCTTGCCTAGTACCTTCATTGCGCGGACTTCCTCTTTCTTTATGCTGGCTGTAACATTCCGGTAAAGTGCAGCAATTGCTCGCGCTAATTTGTGCGTATCATTATTACGGATGGAATTGTTCGGTTTGAGTCGGAGGAAGGCGTATTCCGGATGTACGATACGGATGGCTTCGCGAAGGGATATCCATTTCATTTTCATCACGCTCCTGCAGCTAAATATTTTATTATCGAATAACCTACCGTCAGCATCCCGGCCCACCGCGCCCCATCACGCCACCCAGCTACGTAAAGGATAATCGCTAGGCCGCCCCCTAATAACGCAATTGCATACGATAGGTCAAATACGAGGTCGCCAATACCCTTAATAAATCCCATCACTGTATCGTAAGCAATCGACCTGACGTGCTCCTGAACCGATTGGTGGGCGTCATTGTATGCTCGTTCCAGCACCCTGCCGAGTATGCCGAGATGATCATTACCAGTTGTTTGTGATGGATCTACGAAGGTACCAGTTTTATCAAAGAGCCCAAGGTGGAGGTTTGCTTCTGTCGATCGGTTTGTTGAATCCGAATATCCGATGAGGTCTCCAATGTGAACCCGCTCTCCTTCGCGAACAACGCTGTTATCCGATAAGTATCCAAAATTATACTGATAACCGCTTCGCGTATTAAAAAATAACGCTTTGCAGAGCGAAGAGTCCACGTAATCAGCGATACGCGCAACGATACTGTCTTTTGGTTTTGGTGCATATACCGGCGATCCAATCGGGACAGCGATGTCAACGCCTGTGTGCGGTGTAGGATTCGATAGATCGGTGGGATAGTGATCGGCTGTCATTCGCGGAACTAGTTCGATTCTCATTGCGATCACCTCACGAATCCATTTCGGAGAATAGCTTATCGATTTCTTTCATCATCCATGGCAGCCCCCACAATATTGCATAAGTAACGCCGTAACCGAGAAAATTCTTCTTGACCGCCCCATGGTCGCCGTCAGCTACGGACTTGATCGTTTCGATGCCGCCTTTGAAGACTATAACCCATTTAGCGATTGTAAGTAACTTCTTATAAACCTGATCCGCTTTAACGTCAATTCCGGCGTTGGCGAATGATGTACCCGATACTCCTACGAATAAAATAGCGCCGAGCCCCGCAACTTTAATGACCGTCCCCTTCTCCGTTAACGTACGCACGATGTCACGCCGAATTTCGTTAGTATCAACGACATAGCAATTCATGTTGCCCCGCCTCCTTTACGTTCAATAGTGGCAGGAGTGCGCCATCCATTCGATGCTCGTTATCGCCCCTCGGAATCATGTAACAAGTGCATCGGGCCAAGTCAAATTCGGTTAGAACCATTTCAATATGTATCATACGTCATCACCCTCTCCGAAAATATCGCTAATCCCCGCACCATCGTCCGTTTGAGTTACAGCAGTCGTCGGTAGCGCAAACACTGCTGTCCGACCTGCCGTAAATCCACCAGATCTCACCGCGAAAAGAACGTCCTTTACATAGCCGCTGAAGTTCGTCGTTTGGGTTGCCACCCATTCGAGGAGTTCCCGTTGATGAGCGTCATCTTCGTTAAAAAGGATTTGTTTACGCGTAAGTTTCACTTTACCGTTGACCTCCCTGCTCGATAATATCCAATTGCATTCGCGTATAGCGGTTCTGGCAATGCGGCTGCGAGCGGAAAGTATTGTCGTAAAAGTCCGGCTAGTTCATTCGCCCGCCCTCCGCTTACGAGAACGGCGTCTTTCGCACTCCATTTTATAGCGCCAAGTTCACCGGCAATCTGCGCCGCAAAGTCTTCGATGGGTAACTCTTGCCACTTTCTCTTCGTGTTAAGACCGAACGATAACGTTCCGGAGTCTCGATAGATGTACCGCCGATCTTTCATCGTGACATAGTTCACGGTCTTGCTGCCAGCGTCAATCAGGCGGACCAGACCGTCCTGTGGCGCTGACCAGAAGGCCGCACCGCCCTCGACCGCGATTTTGACGTCCAGGATGCGAAGAAGACGCCGTTCGCCGTTAACGTTAAAATCCCACATTCCGCCTCGCTGACCAAATAATAAGTCGCGAAACGCCTTCTTCTGCTCCGTCACGTGCTGTTCAACGGGAAGGCCGGTCACTACGATAACGTCCGTAAATCCCGTAAGGTGGAGGGCCGTTAACGCCAGGAACTTCGCTTCATCCGTCGCTTTATTGTCGATAAGCATATGACGCGGATTGATCGACTCGTTCTCGGCCAATGTTCCGATAAACTTCCGAGCGCTTTGTACGTCGATTTCGTAACCACCTCGGTCGCTGTAGTCGGTGACTAGTTTCCTCTCGTTCCAATCGCCTACAATCGAAGGGAAAGTGAAAAGGCGCCCTTCAGCACAAACTTTGACGCCGTTGCGTCCGACGTCCAACCCAACGATGCTCACCATAAAAATCATCCTCCAGCGTGTGTATGTAGCGTAACAACTAAGTCCGCGTCCTCTCGGTTAGTTGCATCGCTTATGTCACCACACTATATTCGCCGAGCTTGGGCATCTTTACGGTTTAAGTCGAAAAGCTTCGTATAAATTTAGCCAGGCTTGTCAATGATTGGAGTAATAGAACAAGTGGAGGATACTGAGTATGTTCAAGAAACGCAGTAAATTCGGGAGATTCTTGGATACTTTCGGAATTAAACAGGAAAGAGTAAGGGAGGTATCAAAACTGAACCGCGAGACAGTATCGCGCGCCTGTAACGATGATGAATACATACCGAATGGCGGGACGATCCGCTCTTTAATGCAGGCAGCTCGGAAATTAACGGGGAAAGACGATATTGATCCCACCAAATTCTGGCCGATGTAAAATAAAAAATCCCGCCTACGGACGTACTGTCCGAAAACGGGCATACTATGCCTACGTAGCTAAGGTGGGGTTACCTTAGCATATGCGCGGATCAGGCGAAAATATGCATGTCCCTCCAATTTTTTACGTAAATTTCTCTAATCACAAAATAATACATTAATACATAGATGTGTTCGTTAACTAAGGCAATTGATTTTGCACGATTTGAGTGGCCAAGGCCGTAGAAGTATTCAATGGGCATCCCCCTTGCTCATCCTACGGTTGGCCACCGCTGGAGTCTGTTGTCCCTTGCGTTCCTGGCTGCGGTAGGCCGACTTCGTGTTTACGGTCCATTAAGCTGATGCAGCCGGATTTGTCGACCTTACGTGTCTCGCAATGCAGAAAGGCAGTAGCAAGCTCGTTCGGATCCACAAACCGGAGAGGCCTCTTGTCACTTCGGTATCTTTGCTGAAAAGGGATGGACAACTTCTCCACAGGGTCCTGATGAAAGCGAATGGCGATGAATTTTAAGGCTCCTAGCAATTACGTGGTTCGCTCTCGGAACCAATTCTTTCAGAGGTCAAGGTAGCATCGTCTGCCGCCATCGTAGATGACGCTTCCGGCGCTGTTCCACACAAGCCGAATCGTACCGTTTGTACGGCACAATACAACTCGGAAGCTCATGGTGGATCTTCCGGCAGTAGGTACAACGCAGTCGGCAGATGACGAGCATGCGTGCTCTCCCCCCTCCCCCCTCTCGCAAGCTTCCGCTCCCGGCTTCCAATGATGCTAAGTTCTTCTCCACAGCAGGGAGAGGGAACCCTCTCTGCACACCTAACGAAAACGTCGGGTAACTCTCATCCATCTCACTGATACATGTCCATGTTGGGTAGTGGATGCCTCCCATGTATGTGAGCCTGTTGCCGCCGGCCCACATACATGGGAGGCATCCTTTTTCTTTCTGTGATACGGTCATTATATTCAGCAATTCACCAACAGAGCGTTATCTCTCAGTGGGAACACTATCTCTTCACAAGCAGTGCTGCCCAGTTGGCAAAAAAATATTTGCGCATGGACTAATATAACTTACGCAGAACAAAATCGAATCATCGATAGTCAAAGTGTCATCAGGGGAAATTTTCCATGGCCACTCTATTCATTGATTTCGGTGGGATAGCTTCTCCATCAACAGCGAAAGTTTTTTAAAAATTAGGCTCTGAATATGGAGTCTTATTATGAAAGGTGTACATTGATTTTTTATTCTGAAGTTATTATGGAGGTAATCTGTAATTTAATTTTTATTCTGGAGTTATTAAGGAAGTAATCTGTAATTTCAATTCTATTCTGGAGTTAATCTGGAAGTAATCCGTATTTCAACTCTAATCTCGAGTTAATGTGGAAGTAATCTGTAAATAAATTATGATATTGACAATGGTAAAAGTTTTTAGCAGGTTTCCCCTGCACTATCGTTCTTGAAAAGCACAAACTTTTTCAAATCAGCTTCCTGACGTAGATGATGACTAAAATGCATGCCAACCAGATCGTACCATTCCCTAGCATTAAGCCAACCCAAGCCTCCATATACCTTAACTTTCTTCTCGAGTTGTTCCAAGTGGTGATCGGATGCGTATTGCTACCCACCTTTCGCTATCCAAAGGTTATCTCAATAATGGATGGAAATCAACAATCGTTTTTGCACTTCAGAATGTACGGAATACATCACTTTATAGTATAATACTGGTAATTGGCTATCATTCATATGGAACTGAATAACAGACTAATCGTTAATTTTTCAATTAATAGAATGTCAAATTTAAATGATGAGGTGATAGAATTGACAAATGAATTCGAAAAAAACATATCCTCTATTGGCAAAGGCGAATATAAAGAGTATTTGAAACAAGGGATAGTAAAATACTTTTTAAAATCGGAAGATCTAGAAGCGCTTTCAATAACTGAAATAATTAATGAGATAGATATAACATTAAAAAATAAATCAGACCAATTTTTTAGCGAACAAAGGAATTATCAGAAAATGAATAAGGAGATTCGGAATGTATTCTTTGCTATAACTAATCAGTTAATAAGTTTACAAGAAGGTAAAGAATTAGTACGAAATCTAGAACGTCAACTAAAAAAAAGTAATGAAAAAATGATTTCTTTAATTAAACAAATAAAAATTGGAACATTGTTTTTGCAAAACAAAATCAATCCAATATTGGAAGTTGAAAATTCTCATATGATTCTTCACGAAAAAACCATGGTTCTTATTAAAGATTTTAATAATCTTAATTCAGTAACTAAATCCACCCAAAAAGAAGAAAATAAATCTTTTCACTCTAAATTATTAAACTAATACGATTAATTAATACTGATGTAAACCATAAAACCGTTATTCATTAAGGGCACAGCTTTGTGCTCTTTTTTGTGTTCCCTACGTTCTAAAAAAGCGATGGCTACCAATGGTGGCCATCGCTTTTTCTGAAATTGAATCATAGTACAAGCAAAAAATATTTTTTGACATATCATACTATCAAATCGAAAATTCGGAGGTGGTAGGAATGGCTCGAGTAAATGCTACCACCCGTCAGCCTGATTTAATATTGATCAGCTGCCAAGCTGCCCCAGCCGCTCCGTCTTCCCATACATAGTCGCAGGCCCCGCCTGCTTACTTCCAGCCCACTTTACAGTATTTCGCAGCACCCACTGAACATACGGAAAAAATATCGTCAAATTCTTCTCAAGGCCCGAACGGAAATAGAAAATGTTGCCGAATACCAGGCGCGTAAAGGTATCTCATTATTTATAGTTCTCCAACCTCGTTCTTTGTTTGTAGCCTGATTGTCCACCGCCTAAATATATGGCGGCAAAAAATCATGGGTTCGCCATTCGGTTTGGCGGAGCCTAACCGAATATTCAACCGACAATAGCCTAATCCCTTCTGTATAATGACGGAGGATTAGGCTATTCTTGTGGTAAAAAAAGAAAATGCTCCCGACCTTTGGCGAGGAACCCGGGAGCATTCAACAACATACTTCATGAATAAAATACTTCCTCATTCCATGGGCGCGCTTTACTACTTGGGTTCGCGAATCGGCAATCGTTCGAAAGCGACAAGGAAGGTCCCTTGGATGGATCGCCGAAACCATAACATGCCCGCGCATTGGACTTTCTTCCAACACCGTAAAACGTTGGTGGAAACAGAGCTTAGCCAGGGTGGCGGCCACAGCATTATGGATGTCTAGTCAACTTGTGAAGGCAGGATGCGAAGAAGACCTGCTGCTTTTGTATCCCCAGCGTGTTGCTACAGAACCGGCGGATACATGGAACTGGTTTGAACAATTGGCTTGGCGATATGCCCCGAGACTCTCCCGTCTTCGGGGCTATTGGACGTTCCTCAATGCCAGAATGCCTGGAATATATCTCCTTTAATATGATCCAATTTGACCGTCAGTCTTGCCGGCGAATCTCTTTCTCCAGAAAAAAACGAGCGCGAGTGTACAAGATCCCTTTCATTCCACGCTCATCCCACAAGATATGCATCCTCCCCAAGCCCATTCCCTTCATGGGATACTATCCGAGACCCTTAGTGAGAGGAGCATGAACATGGATGAACAACAACGACAAGCGATTGCCAACTTCCGCTATGGACTGATCGCACCGCTCGTCAGTCGGAAGCTTGAGGCTGGCGAGCAAATGGCCTTAATGCGGGAGATTGTGAGTCATGTGTATACGTATCCGAATGGAGAAGAGAAAAAATTGAGTCTGCGTACCTTGGAACGGTACGTCCAAGTCTACCGCTTAGGTGGCTGGGAATCGCTGCTGCCCACGCCCCGGGCAGATAAGCTTCAATCTCGTGAAATTTCCGATGATGTGATGCACAAAGCGATTGCACTCAAGCAAGAACATCCCGGCCGCAGTGTTCGCCAGATCATTGCGATCCTGGAATTAGCCCAGTACGTTGCTCCTGGCGTGCTAAAGGAGAGCACACTCAGCAAGCAGCTTCGTAAACGAGGCGTCACCCGGAAGCAACTCACTGAAAGTGACGGACGTTCGTTCCGCAGGTTTGAAGCGACGCACCGCAATGCCATCTGGCAAGGCGATGTGCAGCATACCTTGTATTTGCCGCATCCGGACAAGCCTGGCAAAAAGGCCATGTCTTATCTCGTTGTGTTTCTGGATGATTTTAGCCGGTTTTGTGTGCACGGGGAGTTCTACTTCGAGGAACGCGTGCCGCGATTAGAAGATTGCCTCAAGAAGGCCATTTTGAAGTGTGGGATTCCAGAAATGATCTATGTCGACAACGGTGCTATCTATTCGTCTCACCACTTCGAGCGGGTTTGTGGTCGTCTCGGTACGGACCTTCGACACTCTAAAGCCGGACGTCCCCAAGGGCGCGGCAAACAAGAAAAATTTTTTCGGTTCGTTGACCAAAGCTTTGTGCCTGAGGCCTATGATCTGATCGAGCAAGGCAAGATTCAGACCCTGACTGATTTAAACCGATTTTTTGGTGCATGGCTGGAGGTCGCCTACCACCAGAAGGTGCATAACAGCTTTAAGCAGCGCCCGATAGACCGATACCAAAAGGATGACCACCCGATTCGTACAATGCAACCGCACGAGCTGCAGAAGTGTTTCTTCTCGAGGAGACGAGAAAAGCGGATAAGACCAGTTGTATCTCCTTACTCGGCCAATTTTACGAAGTTTCATCCATACTGGCCGGGCAAAAGGTACAAGTGAGATTTGATCCGTATGATCTTAGCGAAATTCAAGTTTGGAAAGATGGAGCACGTCAAGAGAATGCGCGAGTCCTCAAGCTGCGCGATCCGAAACAACAGCAAGTGAAAGCCCCGGATGCGGAGTCCCCCGCTGTTCAGCCGACAGGACTTAATTATGTGGAACTGCTCTACGAAGAACACCGTCGTCAGATCCGTGAGTCGCAAAGCGCTGTCCTGCAAGACCTGATAAAGGGGGCTGGCAGCCATGATTCGTAGCTTCTTTGGCTGGGAGCGAACGCCGTTCACCAAAGAGATTGAACCCCGGCATTTCCATCGGTCGGAACGTTTTGAACAATGCGTGGCGCGGCTCCAATACATGGTGATGACACGCTCCATTGGATGTGTGACCGGAGAGATTGGCTGCGGGAAGTCGACGTCAATCCGTGCCTTGAAGGACCGGATTGATGCGAACAAATACCGGTTTCTCTATTTGTCCGATGCCCATTTAAAACCTCGGGATTTTTACCGGGAACTCCTGCACCAATTCGGCTCCTCACCCAAATTTCTTCGCGGAGAAGCCAAACGCCAATTTCAGCATCTGGTGTGGGATCTGTATGAGAACCAGAAGAAGATCGCCGTCGTCGTCATTGATGAAGCGCACTTGCTCTCTGGAGATATGCTGCAAGAAATTCGCTTCCTTACAAATTATCCTCAACTTTTTGTTATCCGTAAGTTTTGGTGACATCCCTTGTCGAGTGAGGGATTGAAATCGAAAACTTACGGATAATGTTTTTTAACCTCATAATGATGAAGGACATATTATGCCCGACTAAATCAATATGGGGGTTAATTCAATGAAGGAAGCACTGCTGTCTGACATTATTCAAAAGACAAGGGAAGAAGTTCAGGCCTTTGAGTATCGTTGTTCGACGATGAAACATTACGAACGGTATTGGAAAGACCTGAGCAATCATTTTGCGCGGCATGAGGCCAAAATGTATTCCGACCAGTTAGTGGATCAATACGTCAGTGACATGAAAAATCAACTGGACACTGGATTTATTAGTAATAGTAAATATAAGAACGTACGGCGGGCTGTTTATTTATTGAAGGATTATGTTAACGGGGGCAGTCTCCATTGGCGGCGAATGCAGAAACCGTGTCAACGTATCACACGGCCGGAATGGATCCAAATTTTAGCCTGCTATGCCCGTCACCTTCAAAAAAACCTAAAAAGTGTCGGAACGATTCGAACTTATCGTCGAATCGCTGAACAGTTTATCGAATATCTGGAACTCAAGGGAAGCCCGGAGGTTTCAGAAATAACGCCAAAAGACGTCAGTTCGTTTTTTCCTCATATCTCCATTCGTTATCCGAAAGGCTTACATGTCGTACTTCCCACTATTCGATCCTTTTTAACATTTCTAGAAGTAGAAAAGCTTGCGGCCCCACGATTGAGTTGGGCGGTTCCCCAATATTGCCATAGAACCATTCCTCCCGTTTCCATCGTTACGAATGAAGAAGTGAAAAAATTGTTGCAAACCATTAATAGGAATACTCCGGTGGGAAAACGTGATTATGCGGTACTTTTGCTGGCAGCCAGAACGGGTTTGAGACGTACGGATATTAGCAAAATCCGCCTTTGCGATATTAACTGGAGGAACAACTCCATTGAAGTGATTCAGGAGAAAACGGAAACTCCCGTAGCTCTCCCGTTGCTAACAGATGTTGGGAATGCGGTAGCTGATTATATTCTGAATGCGCGGCCAAAGTCAGAATCGCCATACGTATTTCTTCGTCATTGTGCACCGTATCTTCAAATGAGTAGTGCAGTCTGTTATGAGGTAACGCGAAAGGCGATGGATAGAGCCCATATTCACCAGAACGAAGGCGAACGAAAGGGACCGCATTGCCTTCGTCACGCTGTAGCCTCACAACTTTTGGAGAAGGAGACTCCCTTATCTGTTATCTCGACCATACTTGGCCATAAGAATAAGAACTCTACGAAAGTCTATCTCTCCACCGATGTGAAGAAGTTGCGGTTTTGCGCACTGGGATTGACGGGAATTGAAGTCGCGAGGGAGGAATTGAAATGATCTATAGGTTCCAAAGCGGCTTCAAATCCTACATCGAAGGTGTAATCGAGCAGAAACGTGCAGTCGGATATTCTTATGAATCACAGGCGTACATATTGTGGTGTTTTGATCGCTTTTGCTTGGAATATTGTCCGCAGGAAAAAGTCCTGACGAAAGAAGTTGCTTTACACTGGGCCAAACGTAAAGAAAACGAACATCCAAGCAGTTTGCAAGGTCGCATATCGCCTGTTCGACAATTAGCGAAATATATGAACAGCATTGGCATCGAAGCCTATATCATTCCGCAGGGGCTCCCAGGGAAGTGCCCTCGTTATGTACCGCACATTTATACCGATAATGAGCTCCATTCATTTTTTACAGAAGCCGACAAATGCAGATTGGATAAAAGAAGTCCCGCAAGGCACCTCGTGTCATCGGTTGTATTTCGTCTGATTTATTGCTGCGGGTTACGGTCTTCAGAGGCGAGGTTGTTAAAGGTTGAGGATGTAGATTTAGAAGTCGGAGCAGTAAGAATAAGGGACTCCAAAGCCAAGAATCGTACTGTCGTGATGGCTGAAGATGTTCGTCAATTATGTAAATCATTCAACGAACAAGTAGAGAAGATTTTCCCGGGGCGTGATTGGTTTTTTCCAAATCAACACGGCTCACATTACAGTTCTGATGCCTTTATCTATATGTTTCACCAGATATGGGACCGGACTGGAATAACAAATATTTGCGGGAATCCCCCTCGCGTTCACGACTTTCGTCATACGTTTTCTGTAAAGCGGCTCAATCTTTGGGTGGACGAGGGAAAGGATTTGAACGCTGTCCTTCCTTATTTGAGCATGTACCTGGGACATGCTACGCTATCCGAAACGGACTATTATCTGCATCTGGTTCACGACTTTTTTTCGGTGATTACGGAAAGAACATCCGGGAAATTCGCGCATTTGATTCCGGAGGCGGAATATGAAGGTTGATGGTGCTTTTTTCGATCACGTCAAAGGATTCCTTACTGTATACCTGCCGAAGCAAAAATGCTGCAGTAAACATACCATTAAGTCATATCGTGAGACGATTAACCTGCTCCGCATGTATTTGCTGGAAGCAAAGAAAGTACCCTTTACGAAAATTACATTTGAGTTGTTCAATTTTGATCTGGTTTGCGGCTTTCTTGACTGGCTACAGCACACCCGTGGATGTAGCGCTTCTACGCGGAACCAAAGGCTGGCCGGACTGAATGCCTTTTTTAACTATGCTGCCATACAGGATCCTGCCCTTATGGCGGTCTACATGAAGGTTAAAAAGGTTCCGGTTCAGAAAACAGGGCAACGGATAGTGAAGTACATGACGGAAGCGGCATTAAAAACAGTACTGGAGCAGCCGAATACGACCAAACGCAATGGATTACGTGATCGATTTTTCATGATCTTGTTGTATGATACAGGCGCTCGCGTACAGGAATTGCTGGATTTAAAATTGAAAGACTTCTGCTTGGAATCGACATCCACGGCCTTCGTTTATCTTACCGGCAAAGGAGACAAGACCAGAACAGTTCCAATGTTGGATAAAACGATTCGTCATCTGAATGAATACTTGGCACGGTTTCATCCGGAAGCAACGGATAGAATGGATCAGTATCTATTCTATACGGTTATTAATGGGCAGAAAGGACAGATGTCGGCGGAAAACGTCGCCAGTTTTTTAAGGCGGTATGGTAATTCTGCCCGATCAGTACTCCCTGAAGTGCCGCCACACCTACATGCCCATTTATTTCGCCATTCACGAGCTATGCACTTGTACCAGATGGGGATACCTTTATCTTACATCAAGGATTTTCTTGGTCATTCGCACATAAATACAACTACGATTTACGCATCGGCCGATCTTACCATGATGAAAGAGGCGCTTGAAAAGGTTTCTAAAAGTGGAATGGAGCAAGAACGTCCGATATGGCAAGACAATGAAGATATGATCTTATCCTTGTGCGGATTAAAGTAATCTGGACTTCAAAAAATATTATCCGTAAGTTTTCGGTTCCAATCCCCTACCATGCAAGGGATGTCTGCAAAACTTACGGATAACAAAAAGTTGAGGATAATTTGTATTATCCGTGATTACGGATAATACAAACTATAAAATGGATGCCCAAAGCCCAATGGCACTTATCCTTGTTGGTCAAACCGAGCTTTGGGACCGGCTACGTATGCAAGCTTACGCCGCTATTCGCCAGCGAATCGATTTGCAGTGCAAACTGCCGCATTTTGACCGGGCGCAGGCTGGTGATTACATAAAACGACATCTTGCCTATGCCGGCGCCGAACACGATATCTTTTCTGACGGAGCTGTTGATGAAGTTTTCCGCTTCTCCAGCGGTTCAGCCAGACTGATCAACAAAGTGTGTACCCACAGCCTAATCTATGGTGCGCAGAATAAACGTCGCATTATCGACGACCACATGGTTAAGCATGTCATCCAAGGAGAACTGTCATGATCGGGCAGTGGAATAAGATGACGTATGACAGGGATGCGGCATGTTGGGTAGTTCAACTTGTTGGTGGGGTCTACGGCCTTCATTGCGGAGAGTTTATGGAGATAAGAGTCGGAGACAGGGGAATTCCGTGCAGGCTAGAACTGGATCGCGACTGGTATGTGGTTATGAGGGAAGCCTGCTTTTATTTGAGAAAGAAAGACTATTACCAAGTTAAAATTTAACCAAAAACGGGAAAGCCTGATATTGTGGGCTTTCCCGTTGTAGTACGCCCCGCGGTCACGAACTCTGTCAACCGTTGGACAACAGATAATGTCAGCTTACAGACAGGACATAACATCAGTAACAGCACCGGATTAGAAAAGCTAGTATCGTGGATGAAGGAGCTAGAGCGGCAACATGCCAAGACCGACGTCATCTTCGGCATTGAGCCCACCGGACACTACTGGTTTACCTTGGCGGAATTTCTTCAGCATGAGGGTATTCAACTTGTTATCGTAAACCCTCATCATGTCAACAAGAGCAAAGAACTTGAGGATAATTCGCCGACGAAAAACGACTATAAGGATGCCAAGGTCATTGCAGACCTCGTTCGCAACGGCCATTATTCGGAGCCAAGGCTTCCGAAGAGCATCTATGCGGATTTACGCATCCTCATGAACCATCGAGAGAAGATCATGCTGAACCTAGGCCAAGTCCAAAGGCGCATTCAAAACTGGTTGGATCGCTTCTTCCCTGAATATCAGAAGGTGTTCACAGACTGGGAAGGCAAGGCGTCCCTCATTACACTAGCCGAATTCCCTACACCACAGGAAATCGTAGCACTTGGCTCTTTCACTATTTTGAAAAGGTGGAAACAAGACGTCAAGCGTGCGGTTGGGACGAAACGAGCGGAGAAGCTGGTTCAAGTCGCTCGCGGCTCTATCGGTCTTACTGAGGGGTTAATAGCGGCCAAGATCGAATTGAAGGATCTGCTGGAACAGTACCACTTGTTTGCCCGACAGAACGACGACATCCAGAAGCAGGTCGAAGAGCTGCTTGAGCAAATCCCTGGCACGAAAGAAATGCTCACTGTGCCAGGAATCGGAATCGTTACATTGGCTGAATTTTTGGCCGAAGTTGGTGATTTGCAAGGATATGACCATGGCCAACAAATCATACGGCTTGCAGGCTTTAATCTAAGAGAGAACAGCTCGGGTAAGAAAAAAGGCAAGTCCATAATTACGAAACGCGGACGATCCCGACTTCGAGCGCTGCTGTTCCGCGCGGTAATGCCAATGGTGGCAAAAAACGCAGAGTTTAAAGCGCTGCATCACTATTACACTAAACGTACTCAGAATCCGCTAAAGAAGAAACAATCAATCGTAGCCTTGTGTGGGAAACTCATTCGGGTATTGTACACCCTGGGGACAAAACGAATTCGTTATAACGCAATGGATGTTTTGGGGCCGGTACGCCAGTCCCAGCTTCAGATGGTAGCTTAATCAAATCTTAAACTCCATTTGCAAACCGATTCTTTGATGAACAAAGACATTAAGAGCACGGAGCAGCCGCAGATTATATTCCGTAAGGGCAGCGACCCAGTAGAGGAGCAAGAAGCGGCGTCCACCCCTTGAGAGGTAGAACGAAGCATTCCTGTAGAGCGTTAATTTTTGGCTTTGTAAAAAGAGAAGCTCCCCCGTAAGATGGAATTGTGCACAGGGTCAGTAGCCCGAATATTCCCATCTAGGAGGATGCTCTACTATGAAGTTTAAGCAAAATGACGCCCAAAATCAACGGATAGAACACATTACCAGCAATCATCTTGTTGTTGGAGTTGATATTGCCAAGGAAACTCAGGTTGCTCGTGCTGTCACCTATCGAGGTATTGAAATTGGCCGGCCCTGTTCGTTTAAAGGTAAGCGTCAAATAAGTCGGTGGATAGAAAAAAGAGCAAAACTTGTGTAAACAGAGCTTTGCTCTATTGGCAGGCTTCCTGGACTTCTGTGCTCCAGGGAAGGTAATCTTCAAGAAACTCCGGATGCTGTCCAAACTGAACCCCCGGCAATTGGCTGAAGATGAATTGAAGGTATTTAAACGGATTAAGACCATTTGCCTTAGCACTTTCGATGATGCTGTAAACGGCGGCACTCGCCGAAGCTCCTTTCGGACTTCCGCTAAAGAGCCAGTTTTTGCTCTTATGCTCTTAAGTACACTGCACGACTTACAATAGATTTCGTAATTCGATCACTTGACTCAACTTTCCGTCTGACTCATGTAGTGTGTGTACATAAATCATTTCGCCAAACTAGGAAAATACCAACTTCGATACTCTATTAGTAATACTTTCTGCGGCGGTTATACGCGAAAGTTGTGTTTAAGTACTACCATAAAATCCCAGTGACCGACATACGGCACACCAAGATTACAAACCGCGATAACCCTATTGGCCCGTCCATATGTCCTTGATGCAGTCGGGGTCTTCCCTATTAACGTCGCAAAGGTTGTACTATGTTTTTTCAACAATTGAAAGTAACCCATGCTCCTTTAATTTCTCTATCAGTGAATATAATTGCCAGACCGGCACATCTATTTTATTACTTATATCAACCAAATCATTTATTCCATCTGCATATGCAATGAAATTCATCATATCTCTTACATTATTTCTGGTTTCTTTAGTGCTTATTGTCGGATATAATCCGTATTTTCCCAACTGTGGTTCACCAAGGCAATTGATTTTATACTTTTCATTCCTTTCTAATAGCTTAATGCAATCCTTTAATAAATCATAGCTTCCAAATAATCCAGAAGGTGTGACTAAATCTAAATCATCTAATGATGTATGATATTCTGGATAAGTAGCATATTTACTTCGCATTACACTTGCAACAGGCAAATCTATACCAGGGCTACAATATTGCCTCTCATCACTGCCACGATCAAGGTAGGTATACGACACAAAGTCAGGATGTTTATATGATAAAATATTTAATGCTACTTTATCTGCTAATGAATTTCCTTCTCTTGAAGGTAAATAAGAATAGGTTCTATCATCACCTACGCAAGTAATGTTAAAACCAGCAATAATATTTTTTTTCATTATGTTTAAATTATTGCTTAGGTATGTTATAGATCCTATAGTCTCTGGTATAAAAACAATTCGATAGGTATATTTCCTTGATGTATTAATTATCCATTTCGCTAGATATGTTGTAACCACAGGACCAGATAACTCATTATTTGCCATAGATGGGTGGCATATATAGGTAGACAAAAATATTTCTTCTTCCGTTTCCCCAGGTATTAGTAGTTCTCCATATGTTAAGTGACCATCTTTCAATTCACTGTCAATATAAACTCTATATTTCCCCTTTTTTAACTGATTCCTTTGTTTTTGGGAAATACAAAAGCCCCATCGTTCTCTATAATAAGAAGTTATATAAGGAATAGCATCCGGTTGTTGTTCTAGTGAATAAAGATGCTCTTGAAGTTCATCTAATTCTAAATATTTATCCACAGGTACAGAATAACCTAAAACATGAAGATTGTTTTTTTTAAAATCAATGATTTTATTTCCTTCTTCATCAAGAATATATGCATCCTTAATATTCCATTCTTTTGGTACAGTCCAGTCAAAAACTTTCGTACCGCTCGGTACTTCGAAAATTTTGATAGGTATATCTTTCTGAATTATTTTTAGTGTTTCTCTTACACCATCCCCTGTAATACTTCTACAAATTGGGAACAAACGATTCAAAAAATCATACATGTGATTTCCACTTATTATGGAATTATTTATTTCAATGTTATTTTCTTTTAATATCATTCTGTCACCTAGTTTCTTAAGAATTTGATTTTACAATTAGTGGATGTATCACTTCTATAACCCTTTTCGCACCTCTTCCATCTACCAAATCAAAAATTGCATCATTGTAGCAATTAGGTTGATCCATTAAATGTATTATTTCTTTATTTAAATCGTTATACTCAATTTGGGGATGTTTACCGATATACGAAATCCCTAGGGTCAAAAAATATTTGCAAGCAATGTCCTGGTTATCTGCTATACTGAAAATAATTGGCATTGTTCTTTGTGATAAGACTTCATAAATGGTGCTTCCCCCTGCGGTTATTACCACAATAGATTCCCTAATGTAATCACATAAACTTACAGGTTTATGGATTAGTTCTGTCTTTTCATCTTTTATCTGCTCCAAATTATATATTAAATCTTGCTCATACCCTGGTCCTATAACAATTCGTTTCATATAGGGTAATTGTCTTATACTATTTAATATATGAAAGGAGATATTAAAGGGATCTGTACCGCCAGTCGTAATTAATATACCGTTCTTATGTTCATATTTTTCATTTTCATATTTACTTCTTTTCCAATACTCTTCTTTCATCACTAGATACTTAGGTCCCAAAAGATAGAGACTATTATTGTTTGTTTTGTATTGTAATTCTCCCGCATGAATATTTCCATTTAACACTATATCAGGAATAGTAGAATCATATAGATCGTTATTATCATCAAAAATCATTAGTTTAGATATTTTTTTTACTTTTATAAGATAATCATTTTTAGCCAAATAAGTATCTAGAATAAACAGTTGAGGATTTAAAGTTTCAATGATTTCGATATCATTTTCGAAAGAATTACTTATTATATAATCAATTTCTGAATAAATTAACTGATCCATCAACTGGCTATTAATAATAAATACAACATTTAATTTATTATCATAATTTAAAAATGCTTTTGCTAATGAAACCGACCTAAAGAAGTGACCATAACCTATTCCATGCCCACCTAATGTTCTAAATACAATAGTTTTCAATTCAAATAACTCCAATCAACGGGTGTCCCTCTCTTGATATCTTTAGATGCCTTTTTTCCTAAAACTTCATTATAATATCTTGGGTGAAGACCATAGCCTGGTCTTACAGATTTCATATTTTTTTCAGTAATTTGTTCACCTTCCTTTATATCAGCAGAAAAAAATAATGATCTTGAAAAACTCCTGCTTTTAACACTTTTTTCACTCAAATCATAATTCACTTTTCCTAGAGCTTGTTCCAAATTTCTAATTTCTTGAACCATTTCTTTAAATTCATTTATTTCCATAGAGAACGAAGCATCTGGCCCACCAATATTTCTGTCTAAAATTATATGTTTCTCAATGACTTTTGCTCCTAGAGCTACTGCACCCAGTGCAACTGTGCTTCCCATTGAATGATCCGATAAACCTACCTCTACATCAAAAGTTTCCTTCATATTCGGAATAGTTAGAATATTCATTTCTTGAAATGGAGCTGGATAAGAACTTGTACATTTTAGAAGTGTAATTCTTTGGTTACCCTCTGCCTTACAAGCATCAACAGCTTCTTTAATTTCACTAATCGTTGCAACTCCTGTTGATATAATAATAGGTTTTGCCTTGGAAGCAATATATTTAATTAAGGGTATATCCGTAATTTCAAAAGAAGCCACCTTATATACTGGACAGTTAAGGCTTTCAAGTAGGTCAACAGCACTTTTATCAAAGGGAGAGGAAAAAATAGTAATTCCAATCTCTTTTGCAAATTCAAAAAGCTCTTTATGCCATTCCCATGGAGTGTACGCCTCTTTGTATAACTTATATAAGGTAGTTCCATCCCAAACTGTACCTTGATTTATTTGAAAATACTCGTTATCACAATCCAAAGTGATAGTATCCGGTGTATATGTCTGAATTTTCACGGCATCTGCACCAGCCTTCTTAGCAGCATATATCGTTTTCTTTGCTATCTCAATATCATGTCCATGGTTTGCTGATACTTCGGCAATTATATTAACGTTCTCTTTAAACATCTAATAAAACCTCTCTTTTTTAATATTACTGACTTTGAGAATAAAACACGTTTATCTCAGATTCCTCTTTCATTATATATCCTGCTCTAATAAAAGCTTTTATTGAAGCAATATTACAAGACTTAACCTTACCAATTAATAGACAATTTATGTATCGATCCTTTATTAATTTCAGTAAAGCGGTAGCATAACCTTGCCCACGATGTTCTCTTGATATACTATAATTTATAATAAAGGAATTACTCTCATTATTTTCCAATCTTATCATTCCAACTTTTTTATTGTTGGCCTCAAAAATATAAAAATATGAATCATTTGAAGCCAACTTATTACTAAACCAACTAACATGTTCATCATAATTTAATTCGTTGGAATTAAAAGAATTTTCTCTTACGGTTTTATCATTAGCCCATTCAAATATTAAATCGCATTCTTCGAGGGTAACGTTTCTTAATTTGTAATCCACCTTAATTTCCATTTATTAACCTCTTAAGTTTTTTTGGGCTACATCACTGTTTAGTGATATAATGTGCGGGTTTTTCCTAAAAAACACTAACAAATCCGTATATGAATAATTATTAACGTTTATTGATTCCAGCGTCCTCTTAATTACCTCAAAATCCTCAGTAGTATCAAGTGTACATCTTATGTAAGAATTATCCTCGTCATCAAGATACTGTTCTATTTTAAATAACTGATCATTCTCATAAATATAAGGTGTAACATGCTCTCTTTGGTAATTTTCACTTGCCTTATTGAAAGAAGTTTCTAATACTTGAAAACTAAAAATCTCACAATCAAGTCCTCTAGGATAAGTTCTTGTAATAGTGTTACTTAAATAATCACATGTAGTCGTTTTAAATATTCTAATCATATTATCCATCACTTCAGCGTCAATCAAAGGACAATCAGATGTTACTCTTACTATGACTTCAGCATTATTCTCTTTTGCTGCAAAGTAATATCTTGATAAAACATCATCTTCAGAACCTTTGAAATATTTCACTCCAAGTCTCGTTGCTTCCACAGCTATAATGTTATCTTCTTCTTTAGGTGTTGTAGCTATAACTATCTCATCAACTTCTCTTGATTTTTTTAACCTGTCCACAACATGCTCTAAAACAGTTTTATCTGCGATTCGTTTCATAACCTTTCCGGGTAATCGAGTAGAACCCATCCTGGCTTGGATTATCACTACTACTTTCAAAACCATCACTACTTTCTATAATAACTAATAATTTTGTAAAATCCATTTATCACGTCTCTAATATCATCGTTTGACATAGCAGGGAATAACGGAACAGAAAGCATACAATTATATAAATCTTCAGCATTAGGACAAAGTCCTTTTTCATATCCTAACTTTTGATAATATGGATGCCAATACACAGGTATATAGTGTACATGCACACCTATATTTTCCGCTATTAATGCCTGAAATATTTCCTTTCTATCTGCTTTTAATTTTGGCAAATCAAGCTTTAATACATACAAATGATTTACTGTATCCGAGAACCCCTCGTTTTTTTGTAAAATTACACCATCAAGATTTGTAAATGCTTCATTATAAATGTTAACGATCTCTTTCCTTCTGGAAATAAACCAATCTAATTTCTTCATCTGGCTAATCCCTAAAGCACACTGAAAATCAGTAATACGGTAATTAAACCCTAAATCAAGTTGCTCATAGTACCAACCGCCACCATCTTTATTTTCAAGTTGATTAACGTCCCTAGTTATAAAATGAGATCTAAAGTTGGTAAGCTTAGTATAATACTCCTTATTATTAGTAGTAATAATTCCACCTTCACCAGTTGTGATGGTTTTTACTGGATGGAAGCTAAATTCAGTCATATCTACCAAGCCGCCAACTCGTTTTTCTTTGTACTTAGTTCCAAGAGCATGCGCCGAATCTTCAATAATGACTATTTCCGTTCCTTTAACTAAATTTTTTAATGCATCAATATCGACTGCTTGACCTGTATAATCTACTGGAATAATTGCTTTAGTTTTTTTTGTTATTTTTTTTGCAATATCATCAATATTTATATTAAAGTTATCTTTATTAATATCTGCAAAGACAGGAGTCCCTCCTAAATAAAGAACACAATTAGAAGATGCTGCAAAAGTGATAGGTGTTGTTATTACTTCGTCCCCAGGCTGAATCCCTGCAGCGAAACATGCTCCGTGTAAAGCAGCTGTCCCATTAGCAAATGCGACTGCATATTTGGCACCTACATAATCTGCAATCACTTCTTCAAATTTTTTAGCCATCGGTCCTGTTGTCAAAAAATCACTTTTTAAAACTTCACTTACTGCTCTACAGTCGTTATCATCTATATATTGTTTCGCGTATGGTAAAGGATTACTTCTAATAGGAGTACCGCCTAGAATAGCTGGTAACATTGTTAATTTCCTCCGGTATTCAAAAATTGTTTTTATCTCTTTTTTATTAATTAAAATAGTTGATTAGATCACGTTATTAAAGAAAGCTAAAAGTTTTTTTCAAATTGACTATAAAATGCCCTGATGCATTATTTCCGATAGTTATGAGACAATTTTCATTGCATGTTACCCCAAACAATTCTATTCACATAATCTGTGTATGATAAAATAATTCTTACTACTTTTTCTGATACATTGGGCATAGTATAATCCCCTACAAACCTTAGTGTATCTTTTTCTTGTGTTTCTAGGATTTCTAATCCTTGCAAAATCCTTTCTTTTTTCAAGCCTACCATCATTACCGATGCCTCTTCCATTGATTCTGGTCTTTCATGAGCTTGTCTTATATTAAGCGCTTTAAATCCAAGGATTGATGACTCTTCGCTGATAGTACCACTATCACTAAGGACAGCTTTAGCATTAAGTTGCAGTTTGATATAATCATTAAACCCTACAGGTTTCATCGTTTTTACCAACGGATTAAACTCTATACCTTTTGCTTTGATTTTATTCATAGTTCTTGGATGGGCACTTACAATCACAGGCATATTAAATTTTATTGCTATAGCATTTAAGCTATCAACTAGATCTAAAAAGTTTATCTCTGAATTAATATTTTCTTCTCTGTGGGTCGATACCACAAAAAATTTTCTTTCTTCAAGATCTAATCTAACTAATACATCTGATTTTTCGATGTCCTCTCTTCTAGAATTGATTACCTCTAACATTGGACTCCCAGTTTTAATAATTCTATCCGCAGGTAACCCTTCTCTTAACAAATACTCTCTTGCGATATCACTGTAAGTTAGATTGATATCAGATATATGATCAACAATTTTCCTATTTGTTTCTTCTGGTACTCTTTGATCAAAGCATCTATTACCTGCTTCCATATGGAAGATAGGAATATGCCTTTTTTTTGCCGCTATGGAACATAAGCAACTGTTAGTATCTCCAAGCACCAAGAAAGCATCTGGTTTTACTTCTTCAAGAATAGGATCGATTTTCATTAATATATTTCCGATGGTCTCTATAGCTGTGCCAACAGCTGCATTAAGGAAATAGTCCGGTTGCTTTAAGTTGAAATCATTAAAGAACACTTCGTTTAGCTCGTAATCATAATTCTGCCCTGTGTGGACAAGTATATGCTCTATCGCTTCCGATTCTTCTAGTTTATTTATAATAGCTGACAATCTTATAATCTCTGGTCTTGTACCAACGACAGTTATTACTTTTAGTTTTTTCATAATTTCTAAACCTCCAGATGGTAAGTATCTGGCTCTTTAGAATTAAAGGGTTCGTTAGCCCACATAATTGTAACCATATCTGTATCACCAAGGTTTTCAATGTTGTGAGTATAGCCAGTTGGAATATCTATTACTTCCATTTTTGCCCCACTTACAAAATATTCAATGACTTCTTGACAATCAATTTTCCTAAAACGAATTACACCTGTACCACTTACCACAAGAAATTTTTCATTTTTAGTGTGATGCCAGTGGTTCCCTTTTGTTACCCTCGGTTTTGATACATTTATAGATACTTGTCCTCTATCGGTCGTTTTAATAAACTCTGTAAAGGATCCACGATGATCACAATTCATTTTTAGGTTATAAGAAAAACTATCTTCTGGTAAATAACTTAAGTATGTACTATATAGTTTTTTAGAAAACTCATTCGACATGTCGGGTACACTTAAATCTATTCTACTTTCTTTAAAGCTTCTAATTAATTCGACTACTTTGCCTAGTGTTACAGAATAACTAGTAGGCACATTACAATAATCTCCAATAATCGTCGGCGAACCTTCCATCGCCTTAATGAACTCATTAACAACATCATCGATATAACATAAGTTAAGTTCTTTTTTGGGGTCATCTATCTTAATATCTAAATCTCTTGCAATATTATGACAAAACGTTGCAATTACACTATTATAATTAGGTTTACACCATTTACCGAAAATATTAGAAAGGCGATATACTAAAACTTTAGCTCCATCTTCCTTATTGATAGCAAATAATAAATCCTCTGCTGCTTTCTTACTCTTTCCATAAGCATTGTTCTTCTCCGCCTGAATGGATGAGGTTAATAAAATAGGTGACGTATTACCGTAGGATTTAAGTAATTTCAATAATTCAGAAGTGGAACCATAGTTCTCATCCATAAACTCTTTATCATCATTAGGTCTATTAACTCCAGCTAAATGAAATACAAACTGGCACTCACTTACATATTTTCTAAATAGTATAATACTAGTCTCTCTTGTAACTTCCAAAATATCAGAGTAGCCCCTATTTTTCAGTTCAGCAATTAAATTTTTACCTAAGAAACCTTTTGCACCTGTGACGAGTATTTTCATTCATCTATTCCAGCCTTTCAACTCTTCTCTTATATAGTCAAGTTTAAGTAACTTCTTAACAATTTGATCTTTATTAAGCAATTCAGTATTGTGCGAGTTATATTCCTGTTCACCTGATAATTGTTTATCTCCTTCTATAAAATACTTGTCATAATTTAGGTCCCTTTGGTCGGCTGGTACTCTAAAAAACTCCCCCATATCCTCCGCTACTACGTGTTCTTCTCTAGTAAGAAGAGTTTCATATAATTTTTCACCGTGACGTGTACCTATAATTTTAATATCATTATCTGCATTAAATAATTCCTTTAAAGCTTTGGCTAGTTCTCCAACTGTACATGCTGGAGCCTTTTGAACCATAATATCTCCGGCCTGAGCATTTTCAAATGCAAAAATAACTAACTCTACAGCTTCTTCCAAGCTCATTAGAAATCTTGTCATATTTGGGTCGGTTACTGTTAGAGGTTGTCCACTTTTTATTTGTTGTACGAATAGAGGGATAACTGAACCACGCGAGGCCATGACATTCCCGTATCTCGTACCACAAATTAGTGTTTTATCAGATGATACGGTTTTCGATTTAGCTATATAAACCTTTTCCATCATCGCCTTTGATATACCCATCGCATTAATTGGATAGGCAGCCTTATCCGTTGAAAGGCAAATCACCTTTTTTATACCATATTCAATTGCGGCTGTTAATACATTATCAGTACCAATCACATTTGTCTTCACTGCTTCTAACGGAAAAAACTCACAAGATGGAACTTGTTTCAATGCTGCTGCATGGAAAATATAATCTACACCATGCATAGCATTTTTCAAACTTGAAAGATCCCTTACATCGCCCAAATAAAATTTCAATTTTCCGTTTTTATACATTTTACGCATATCATCTTGTTTTTTTTCATCACGTGAAAATATTCGAATTTCTCTAATTTCTGTATCTAAAAATCTATTCATTACAGCATTACCGAAAGAACCTGTTCCACCTGTTATTAATAAAGTTTTATTATTGAACATAATTATTTCTCCTCATCTAATAACATGTATTATTAAAGTTTTTGCGAATAAAGATAAAGATAATTTTAGAAACTGAAGTGACGATAATATGTACTACTACACCATTATTTGTTTTATTCAATTATCTTATATTCCTCAAATCATCATGCAATAGCATTAATTTTCAAATCTTTATTTTTTAATTATTTCTTCTAAATTAACTCGTTCAAATACTTCTAATTTTCCGTCTCTCGTAGCATTTTTAATGCAAATATTTTTTTGTTGTGCATAATCTTTTGCGGCTTGATATGCTAATGTAGTTCTAGGATTGAACACTGAATTTGTTGTATTCATTATATATTGCCCTTCATTAATTTCAGCAACTCCTTTAAAATAACTAGATTTCAGTGTTAAGTCTACTTTTACAACACCATTTTCTACGTATTGAGTGTATTGATGATCTACTCCTATCAAGTAAATTTCTTTAAATCCCATATAAACAGCTAATTGAATCATTTCATATGTTATTGTTGCACCAGAGTAAGCCCGCTTAGAAAAATTATTGGAAAATTTTGGTAGTTTATTAGAATTTTCGTTTTGAAGAAAATGAATTCCCCATACTTTAGGAATGAAATAAAAATATACACTTGTATTTCCTATAATTTCTTTGGGATAATCATTGGTACATCGTAAATTTAAAAAACTCATTTTTGATGAATTAATAACTTCAACGAAATCTTGTTTTACTGCTTTAGCAAAGTTCGGATCTGCAGAGCAATAGTATGTTGGTCTCCACTTTGTTTGGTTATAAATACCATATATTCTATTGGACGCAAATGTAACCTCGGTCGATATTTTTTCGAGATCTTCAACTGTTAAACTAGGACCATTTCCAATAATAAAACATCGTTCACCTTGATGAATATTTTCTAATTTTTTAATTTCTTTATGTGTATTTATTTTTTTAAATTTAATAAGAAATATTTCAATAAAATCCATAGAATGTATAAGTATATCTTTTGGAAAATGATATACATACCGTAATAGTTTGATTTTCTTCAACTTTTTTCTAGCATTTAAGTATAACTTGCTACTTTTCATATTAATTTCACCCCACGAGTTACTTTCTTATCTTATTTTAAAAAACACGATTAATTTGATTCCGAAATATTTTTAATTTACATTAAATCCGAAGATTGGTTATTTTAATGGTTTATTAAATCTTCAATATCTCTCATAAATTTTTGATCTAATTCTTTTATTTTTTTTCTAGAATCATAAGTCTCTGAAAATCTGACACTCATTATCGTTTTTGCGATTTCAGCCGGATTATAATTATCAAAATAAATTATTGTATCTCCAATTTTAGATTTTTCTAAAGCACTTATACGTACCGAGACAACACGAAGTCCATTAGCCATATAGGATAGTATCTTTGATGGAAATGATGTATTACTATATGTTGAATTAGGAAACTGTGTACTTAAACCAATATCACATTTTTGAAGGAATTCAATATATTGTTGACCTCGTAACAATCCATCATATGAAATAGTACATTTTGTATTTGTTGATATTTCTTCTATTTTTTTTACTAAATTTTCTATCTCATTTTCGCTTCCGAATCCAATAATATGCATGCGGTAATTTTCAGAAAGGTAAGCTGCTGCTGCGGTAGCAGCAATGGCTCCTCCTTTTGCAGCATTAAGTGTACCTGCATAAATAACATGTATTTTTCCGTCGTTAAACTTGCTATTCCGATCTTCTTCTAATTGATATGTTCCATAAATAATAGTACTGGGTTTATTAGTTAGATTTAGCTTCTCATTAAGAAGCTCAGTAGGGAAAATAAATTTGTCAGCTTTAGAGAATATCTTATATTCACTTTTCTTTATATGACTAGAATAAGACATTACATCCTGATAAATTTCTTCGACTTCTAAAATAATATTAAAACCTTTTATTTTTTTCGCAAGACGTACGGCATTCTGTAGTCCTAATGAGTGATAAACCAAAATCTCCTCGCACTTTTTCACATTCATTAGAAGATAAATAAACAAAAACATATTTCCAGCAAACAGACTGAAAGCTTTTTGAAAAATATTACCCCAAGGAAATGTTGGAAATAGTTTCAAATAAGTATAATCGTTTATTTTTATTTTTTTTCCTCTGTAAAAACTTTTATTATTTGTTCTACTAGGTGAGACTATTATAACCTTATATCCAATTTTATTAAGGGCTGAACAAATATAATCCATTTTATTAGTTGCAGCCAGAGAATAACCACGATTTTCTTTATTGTTTTCATTGATGTCGTAAAATCCTACATATTTAATTTGTTTTTGCATTAAATTCCCCCACAAATATTATTTAAGGATCATTCTGTGAACCAATTTTAACGGAGAGATAATAATATTTTTTTCATAGTTATTCAATGCAAACATCCAAATCAATAAAACATATACACTTCCTACTAGAGTAGCTTTAATTATAAATTCTATTATATTTTCAGATGGAATAATTATTTTAAATAAATATCCTATTAATATTGAAACAATAATCGGTACACTAAATTTAAAATGGCATTCTTTAAAAAATCTATAAATACTAACTCCTAGAACCTTATGATAAATAATATTCATCCAAATAATATATGAAAATATAATTCCTATCGATGAACCTAATGCAGCCCCTACAGCCCCCATCCCGTTACTAAGAATAAGTGATACTGTCACACTTGTTATTGCAGAGAAAATAAGGCCAATTGCCTCTAATTTTACTTTACCTTGCGCAACTATCATTGTACGAAGAATTGTTTGTGTTGATGTAATTAACAGGGGTAAAATAAGTAGTAACGCCACTATATATGAATTATTAAAGAATTTACCTACCCATAGTTCAATGAAATTCTTTCCTATTGAAGTAAATATTACAACTATGGCCCCAATAATAGTTAATTGGATTCTACCAACTTTTATAGTCAGTTCTTCTACTTTTTCTTTTGCGTCTTCCATTTTTACAATTCTACTTACTTTTGGCAAAAACAATCCGCTTAATGCACTTACGAAAGTGTTTGTATACCCAAATAACACCATTCCTATAGAAAATATTGAAATCTGGTTACTTCCTGAGAACATACCAAGAATTGTTGGTTGTATAGAAACAAGCATATTATAAAGAATTATGTTAACTGTCATCCAACCTGAAAATGAAAAAATATTTTTCGCCATACTTTTATTAATATACTTGTAGTTAACTTTAATTGTTGTATTTTTTTTTATAATAATTAATTTAACTATTATCAATATAATTCCAGCAATTATATTTGAAAAAACTAATGAATATAATCCCAGTCCAAAAAATAGTGCTAGTATAACTAAAGCTATCGTTAAAACCTTATTTAATAAGTTACAAATTTGTAATGGCACAAAAAGCTCATACCCAGAAATTATTCCATCTATAGGCTTAAAAGGAAATGAAAAAATACTAAACAAACCAACCAAAACAAACAATATCTTAAAATTTTTCACTTCAACCGCTGTTAATTGTATAAATATTTTGTCAATTAAACAGTATATAACTATGAGTGTTATAAGAATAATAAATGCAAATATCAGATACAATTTAAATGTTAATCCAAGGAAGTTATAAATATTTTCTTCTGAATTTTCTGCTCTATACTTAGCAATAAATCTAGTTACTGACTGTCCTAAACCAAAATCAAGAACAAAATATGCTAAAAAACTAGTAGCCAGAACATACAATCCGTAATCAGATATGCCAATCACAGAAATCATCCACGGTGTATAGACAAAACCAGCTAATATATTAAATATAATAACTGAATATGATATAATTGCTGCAATTTTCAATTGTTTCGTGCTATTACTGATCGGAATCATCTCCTATTAATGCTGGACAATAACTTTCAAATCGACAAAAAATAATAACTCTCCAAAGCTCTGTATCGATTGGATAACTTCTTAAAATTATTGTTGCCAAAAAAAAGTATAGCTTTCCAAATTAGAGCTTGATATTGTGTTTGAAAAAAACATATATAGTGATGCTAGTACATATCCATAATTACCAATTAAACGTATTATTCTATCATTAATCGCATTTAATATATTTGGTATATAAAGAATTAAAAATATCGAATAATAAAAACTGAGTCTCATTACCGCCGGATGAAACTGTGTCATAGGAATAATAATTGTAGCTGCAATAATCATAAAGAATAAATATTTATTGTTTTCACTTTTTTCTAGGAACGGTTTTCGATAAATTATTCCAATTAGTAAGGAGAATATCAGTAGGAAGTAAAATCTATTTCCTCCTGTTTCACTAGAACCGTAATCCACTCCAGAATAATAAAGCAGCAGCTCTCTAAGCTTGTCTTTGAAGATAAGAAAACCTAAAACAATAACGGCTAGAAACAATACTGATCTTTTATTTAGCTTGAATTTATTAAACCAATAACTAGGTAAAAATACCAATGCAGTAACATGAAATGTCGAAGCCAAACCAACAATTAAAAGGAATTTAATTAGCTGCTTTTTATAGATATATTGAAAAGCAATTAAAATAAGTGCTATTGCTATAGTCTGTCTTGTCGCAGTCATACCAAAGGTGTAAAATCCAAAACCAATGAAGTATATATAACTCAAAAATGGAATTGACGAATGCTTATAAATGTTATAAGAAACCGCCCCAACATATAGTAACGCTACAATAATGAGTAAAATCTGGAAATTGCTAAATAAAAGATTCACCGAAAACTCAAATAACCTGTAACCATACTCTTTTGTTACACCTATAAAAATATCAGAAAATGATAAATAACTCCTAGAAATAAATGAATAATAATAATTATACGTATCAATACCAACAGATAGCCCTCTTAATCCAGCTATAACAGTTAATACAAAGGTTATAATCAAAGTATAAAATCTATTTTTTTCTATAACAGTTTTAGTTTTAAGAAGTGTTCTTGTTCGGAATAATGGATAAGTTGCAATGATAAATAATAGCAAGAAAGGATATATTATCATTTTATTAGACCTTCATATAATTCTTTATATTTTTGGTACATCAGTTCTTTAGAATAGATTTCACTAGCCTCTAAATAAATGGAATTACCAAACTCTTCTTTTAAATAAAGCCATTTCTTTAGAGCGTTCTCTAAAGCATTTAAATTTCCGTAGGTAACAAATTCGCTATATTTTTTTATTGAAATGGTTTCAGGTGCACCGGCTTCAAATCCGACTATCGGAGTTCCACATGAAAGAGATTCAGCACAAACCATCGAAAACGTTTCTCTTTTACTTGTCAGTAAAGTTAAATCTGCCATAGAATAATAAGCAGCTAATTCAATTTGATTATGAGTATGTTTAACTGGGATTATATTCTTAGGTAAATTATCAGTAGGTCCATTAAAACCTACAATAATAATCTTAACATTATCAGTTTTAAATTTTTCGGCGATCATTAATACATACTGACCTCCTTTTAAAGGGTTAAGGAAGTTAGGTGTTATGTGGAGAATAACCTTCTCATCTTTAATTCCATGTTTTTTTTTTAACTCAAAGTAACTTGTTGGCATAAATGTATTTATTGTATCTATACCATTAGTAATAACGGAGATATTTTTATCTTTAAGAAACGGTGATTGTTTAACCCTATTGCCTACCCATTCTGAGACAGGAACAATAATCAAGTTGTTAAATCCATTAAAAGCTTTGGACATCATAGACCATTCTTCTGCACTTCTATCAAAGATCCACGTTTTTGCTCTTTCTCTATTTAATTCAGGGCAGATACCACAACCTGTTTTCCACTTTTCACACTCCAAAGAATAACCGCATCCTGCAGTATACATAAATTCAGCATGAAGTGTTAAAACAGTTTTAATATTTTTCCACTTAAGGAATTCTAATAATTTATATATATTTACAAAATATCCGTTAAGACAATGCAAATGAACTATATTAGGATTTTCTGTTTCAATAATGTTAATTAATTTCCTGGTCGAAATTTTACAACCTGAATATGCATACCCAGTTATTCTAGACCGTAATGATTGCATTTTCATAACGAATTCTGGTGCGGTTTTATAAACACTTTCTTCTTGTATATCTTCCCCACGCCCATAACAAACTACTGATTCATAGCAATCATTAATTAATTGCTGATGTAAATCATAAACTATTTTACCCGTGCTGCCTTTTTTATATACAACATTGACTTGCATTACTTTCATAAGTTCCTTATCCTTTCAATTAGACATAGCACTAAAATTCATCTAAAGTATACAGTCCTTCTTCATTAGTTTTTTCGGTTCTAATAATTTTTATAAAATCCTCATATATCATTTGTTGTACATTATCTTTCTTATGATTACGCTGCCCACATTTAAGTGCATTTTGAGCATAGATATTAATTAAATTTGGATTTTCAACTATTTTCTTAAGTTCAATTGAAATGTCATTTAAGTTGCTTATGGTAAAGGCTGCATTCTCCTTCTTAAGATAAGTAAATCCTGAGTGCTTATCCCAACTTATCACCATAACCGCACATCCAGAACCAAGACAATCTATTATTTTGGTAGAGAATGAAACTTTCGTTAACAATCGATTTCTAAGGTCAAAGGATTCAACATGAAGTGCAATATCTGAGTTATTGTATATAGTTTTCAACTCCTCAGGTGATACAGCTCCTTTAACAAATGAATTCTTACCGTCATCTAACAACTCCCTCTGTCTATTTGACATTTTATCTCTCGTATAAATTTCTAATAAAATTTTTGTTTCGGCTTCATTTATTACCTTTAATGCTTTTCTAATTGCCACAAGGGTTTTCCATCTATTACTATAAATTTTTCCGGCATATATAATTTTAATTGGCTTTTTAACTTTTGAAATAACCGTAGTATCCTTAAATTCCCCACACTTTCTTAAAATTTTGAATTTTTCACCAAATTCATTCTGATATTCCTCTCTCTGCTCATCTGACAATGTGTAGTAAAGCGAATAACTTAACATCATTTTTCTAAACATGTTTCTCAATATTAGTTTTTTTACCCAAAAAATTGGTGAAATCCTAAAAATCCTCATAGAGTATTCGGCATCTCCCGTGAATGCAACAATCGGGACCTGGGCAATGTTACAAACAATTTTTTCTAGTCTAAGCATTTTTATAGTAGCTAATCGCGGACTAAAAATAATATCTGGTTTAAATTCATCAATGAATTTCTGTAAAGCTTGAAAATCGTATTTTCCATAGAACCAAATTAACTCTCTCACGGCTCTTAAAGATTCCGTTGTTATAAACTTGAGCCTTGAATACAATCTTTTATTTTCACTTTCCCCATCAAATATAGCTTTATCAGCTAAACTATTTAGTTTAAAGGATTTCCCCGCCTTTTTTTTACCAAAAATACTCTTTAACATCATACTATCAGTAATTTGAAAGTATTGATTACAACAAGGATTTAAGGGACTTCCAGGGCTACAGTAAATGTTTGCAAATTCAGCATCAAAACCTTGGAACCAATTAGTTAAAATATTATTACCATGTATTTCGTCATTCCAAACCTCATCTGAAATTATTAAAATCCTCATTCTTCTTTTCATTATTAACCTCTAATTTCTTAATTAAAATAATTATTAACTATGTAAATATGTGTAATATATTAATATCTAAAACCAAATGAGTACTTCAATACACTAAATAACTTACTAATGTAGTATATTAATAATTTGCTTTTTGTTACTAAAAATAACATTAAGAGTCGATATTTAAGGCCAGGTTTGTAAGCCCCCGAAACCATTTTAGAGAATTTTTTACTTTTTATCACTGTAGCAATATAGTTAATTTTTTCTTTTCTTGTTAAATCACAATTTTTATGAAATAGGTTAATGAAAGCAGCATATACATTCTTAATATAGATAAACTTTATTCTGGCTAATACTTTTTCATCATTACATCTTTTCACAAAATACTCCATAAGTAAATCGTGAACATCATTTGTCATATCATATTTCTTAGCATAATAGCGTGATGTCACGCTCTCACCTGGTCTTTTATTGTAATGATATAAAGTGCTCTCAATCACACATACTTTATTGGCATGTTCAAGCACTTTTAAATTGAAATATAAATCTTCTTGCAAACTAATATGATGAGGCATTCTTATATCATTCATTTTAACAATATAAGTTTTAATCAGTTTACAACAAGGGCCATTTATTTTTTCATTTTCCACTAAATCCAAGATATTTATAGGTATATTTATGTTCCCTAATATGATACGATGGCGCATATTATGTTTAACTGATAGTATTAGATCTCCTTGACTATTATAGGTATCAACCATCATACCACACATTACAAAATCCGCATTTTCATGTTCTGCTGTTTCAATAAGTAATTGAAGCATATCCTTTTCAATATAATCGTCCGCATCTACAAACATCAAATATTTACCGGATGCATTTTCAATTCCTAAGTTTCTGGCTGCAGAAGCACCTGAATTTTGTTGATAGTAAACTTTGACACGTTTATCCTGAAATTCGAATTTTCTACAAATTGTATTACCGTTATCTTTTGAACCATCGTCAACTAATATTAATTCAAAATTTGAATAGGATTGACCTAGAATGCTTTCTATACAATATGGTAAGTATTCTTCATTGTTATAAACTGGAACGATTATACTTACAAGTATCTCATTCATTGGATAACACTTCTCCGAATATTTTTTTCAATTTACCAATTGAAGCCTCTAATCTAAATTTATTCGCAATTTGCATATTTTGTATTCCCATATTAATTCTCAATTCATCATTTTTTAGTAATCTTTCAATTGCTTGCGCAAAACTATGAACATCAGTTGGATTACAGATATAACCAGTTACACCATCAGTAGAATAATCCACAATACCATGGACATTAGACGTAATTATTGGTAGGCCAGTAGCCATTGCTTCTATTGCGGCTAAACCAAGTCCTTCACGTTTTGATGGAAACGCAAAAATGTCAGCCGATTTGCAAATTTCATCTATATCTTTACGGTACCCTAATAACTTAACCTGCTGATCTACACCTAATTTTTTGGCCAAATCCTTCAGATAATTCTCCAATTTTCCTTTACCACATATAACATAAAAAACATATGGATTATTTAGTTTTGCAACAGCTTTTATAATAACTTCATGATTTTTATTCTCATTCAACTCTCCAACCGAAAGAATTACAAAAGCCTCATCTATTGTAACCCCCAATTCTCTACGTTTCCTAGCTTTATCAATAACCACTTTACTGTACTTTTCAGTATCGATCCCGATACCTGGTATTTGTTCAATCTTATTTATCTTAAATTTCAGAGCTCTGTTATGGTCTTCTTTATTAATTGTAATGATTATATCTGTATATCGAGCTAAAAATCTCTCAATTGGATAATATAATATCCAGTTCTTGAAGGGAGCACCCTTAAAAAAATGAAATCCATGAGCAGTATAGGATACTTTCGTTCCCTTTTTCCTTTCGTTTCTAGCTGCTAACCGTGTGACTAAACCCATAACGGGCTCATTAGTAGAAATTAAATCATATCGTCCTGTTGATATGATTTTTCTCATCTCGAAGTATCCCTTTATGTTTGAGAACTTGAAAGGATTTCTATTTAGTCTCACATAATGAATAGTACTCTTATAAGCACCTATCAGTCTGCTTCTAAGTAACTCGTCATAGCCATCCAGATTTGAACAAGCAAGCTCAACAATGTATCCCTCGTCAATTAAAGATTTTACATGTGGAATTAAAAAATGATAGGCCATTGCGTTAGTTGAAGTAAATAATACTTTCTTAGCTCTCATAAACTAAAAACCTTCCAGGATTTCGGCTATTCTTTTAGCAATCTTAATAGCACTTATGCCATAAACATCTCTTAAATATTTCTGCGAACCAACGACACTTGAATATTTATCTTCTAAACCTATCTTCAAAAGTCTTGCTTTTGGTACTCTTAATTCACCTAATACTTCTGATATAGCACTACCAAAACCACCTATAATGTTGTGTTCCTCAATGGTTACAATTAGTTCATACTTTTCAGCACAAACCTCTATTGCTTTCTTGTCTATCGGTTTAACAGTAGGAAATGTATATAAAGATGGTGTTATTCCCACCCTTTTCAATAATTCACTTGCTTCAATAACCTCATCGAAAATAGCCCCTGTAGATAATATCGCTACCTTTGAACCATCTCTAACTTTGATCGCTTCACCAATCTTAAATTCATTTAATTTTTCGTGGATTCTCTTTTCACCACCTCTACCCAGTCTTAAATAGCACGTACCATTATTCTCGTATATTGCTTTTGTAGCATACTCAGCTTCAACTAGGTCACCAGGTGCTAGTACAGTTACTCCAGGTAAAGCTCTCATAATTGACAAATCTTCTGTAGCATGATGGCTCATTCCAAGTGAGCCATAAACAAAGCCCCCGCCCACACAAACTACCTTCACATTAGCATTGTGGTATGCACAGTCATTTCTTATCTGTTCAAGACAACGTAATGTTGGAAAGTTTCCAATAGAATATGTATATACAATCTTACCCTCTAGTGCCATGCCGGCTGCAAGACCAGTCATATTTTGTTCAGCAATACCTGCATTAGTAAATTGTTCAGGAAACTCCTCCCAAAATGGTTTCAGAACACCAAAGCCCAAATCACCTGTTATAAGATGTACTTTTTTATCTTTCTTAGCAATTTCTATAAGAGTTTTAACAAATGTATCTCTCATTCTCTTTGTGCCTCCAACTCTGCTACAGCAGCATCGTACTCTACACCCTGAGGAGTCCTGTAGTGCCAAAGAATATTATTTTCCATGAAGGAAATTCCTTTACCCTTTATTGTATTTGCAATAATAACATTTGGTTTTACTTCGGATAATTTGGACAAAGTTAAAGCTTTTCTTAAATCTTCATGGTTATGTCCGTCGACTTCAATTACATTCCATCCAAATGCTTGCCACTTATCTGCAAATGGCGATAATGCAATCGTATTTTCACAGAAATCGAGACTCTGCATTTTATTGTGATCAATAATAGCGATGAGGTTGCTTAGTTTATAATGGTGTGCAAACATAGCAGCTTCCCAAACAGAACCCTCATTGCACTCACCATCACCACAGATAACATAAATATTATGTTGTTTACCATCCTTTTTAGCCGCTAGTGCCATACCAGAGCCCACAGACAGCCCATGACCAAGTGAGCCTGTAGAAAATTCAACTCCTGGAACTCCTTTGTGAGAAACATGCCCTGATAACTTACTTCCATTGGCGTAGTGTGTTTTCAATTCTTCAACATCGAAGAATCCCTTTTCTGCAAGAGCTGCATATATAGAGGCTCCGGCATGACCTTTACTGAGTATAATTCTATCCCTCTCGGACATTTTAGGATCATGCGGGTTGACATTCGCAACATCGTTATAAAGGACCGCTACGATATCGGCCACTGATAAGATTGCACCTATATGCGAACCATGAGATATATGAGTCATTTCAATGCCATGGCGTCTAATTTTCCATGCCAGTTGTTCGCTTGACATACAAATAATCCCCTCCCACTTGCTTCGGTTACTGAAAAAAAATAATTATGTCATTGACGAACTTACCGCAACTTCCTTATTAATATGGTTTTCTATTTTTTGTGCCTTAAACGCTGTAACAATCGGGGTAATCTCTCGTGGCAGCTTTTGAGTTCGAGAAAAAATTTTATATATTGTCCAAAAAACGATTTTCAAATCACTCAAAAAAGAGTTATTTTTTCTATAGAATAGTTGAAGCTGAAGTTTCAATGGCCGTATGTATTTTAGATAAGCTTCATCAGGGTCGACCACTTTGGTGAAAATTTCAAACTGATCAAAATTTGTAATTGACGCCCAATCAGTTATTCCTGGTTTTAAATCTAAAATACTTTTTTCTTCTTCTGTATACATATCAACATAAAACCGAAGTTCAGGGCGAGGGCCTACAAAGCTCATATCACCAATCAACACATTAATCAGTTGTGGTAATTCATCAATTTTTGTATTCCTTAAAAAACGACCAATAGGAGTTATACGGTCATCCTTATCTCCAACATTCCATTTACCTTTACCCTCTGCATCTTTTATCATCGATCGAAACTTAAAAATTTTAAATGGTTTCCCGTGCTTTCCTATACGCACCCCTCTAAAAAAAAACCCACCCGGAGATGTAGTTGCAACTATAGTAGCAATTACGATAAATAATGGTGATAAAATCAATAGACCTATTAGACTAAATACGATATCGAATCCTCTTTTCAAAGTATACACCTCTACATATTTGCTCCATCAACCGGTACAAGTGCTGCTTGCATAAATGAAGCTTGCTCACTTGCCATGAATAAAACTACATCAGCAATTTCTTTCGGGGCGCCAAATCTGTTTGCTGCTTGATGATGCTTTAAAAAATCTTCACAGCGAGCTGGGTCTGCAACAATAAATTTGTCCCAATAACTTCCCGGAAAGGTAACTGCTCCTGGCATAACAGCAGACATTACAACACCAGTAGCTGCAATCGTACGACCCACAGTTGTCACGTAAGCATTTAAAAACGCCTTTGCAGATGCATATAATGGATTACCACGTAACATTACAGCTGATATTGAGGAGATATGAATAACACGCCCCCAACCCTTATCTATCATCGGCTGTATTAATACGTTATTCATATCTATTGCAACTCCGGCATTAAACTTCCAGGCATATTGCCATTCGTCCAAGGTTCCTAGTGCATTTCTACTAACTAATGAGCCACCTACATTATGAACAACAATGTCAAATACTCCTCTTTCTTTTAATAGCTTCCGCGCAAGTTGATTGGCATTCAGTTCCATGATATCAGCCACATAATATGCATGATCTTTATCTACTGTTTGTTTCAATTCTTCATTAAGTTGCACTAATAATTCTTCACTACGAGAAATTGTGGTGACCCGTGCTCCTTCTTGAGCAAAAGAAATTGCAATACTTCTACCAATTCCCTTACTAGCTCCAACTACCAGGACATTTTTATCCTTAATTCCTAAATTCATTTTTAAGCCTCCAATGAGCCTATCCCTATACATATTAAAAAAATAAATGACTACTATTATAAGAAGTTGTATTACACAAAATGTTAAAAAGTTCAGTTAGAATATCAGAATCAATAATAGCGTCTAATCAATGTTAACTAAGTTTTTATTAATAATATTCGTGATATACTCCAGCATCTCATCTCTCAAATCCTCACGTTGCAAAGCGAACTCAAGAGTCGTCTTAATGAATCCCAGCTTCTCGCCCACATCGTATCGAATGCCCTCGAAGTTGTAGGCGTACACCGCTTCATATTGGTTCAGCTCCGCGATGGCGTCGGTCAGTTGTATCTCTCCACCAGCGCCTGGTTGCTGATTTTCCAGCAGCTCGAAGATCTTCGGGGTTAAGATATACCGTCCCATGATGGCAACATTAGAAGGCGCATCCTCTTTCTTCGGCTTCTCCACTAGATTGTTAACACTGTAAAAGCGGTCGTGGATCTCTTTTCCATCCACTATTCCGTACCTGGAGACTTCGTCTAGAGACACTTGTTGAACACCGATCACCGATGCTTTATAGCGATCGTATTGCTCGATCATCTGTTTTAGACAGGGCCTGTCTGCTTTGACGATGTCATCGCCCAGCAGGACGGCGAAGGGCTCGTTCCCGATAAACTTCCGCGCGCACCATACCGCATGACCTAGGCCTCTGGCCTCTTTTTGGCGGATATAGTGTATATCGACCATTTTAGAGGACTTTTGTACCTCTGTCAGCAAATCTATTTTCCCTTTTTCTAGTAAATTATGCTCGAGCTCGAAGGAGTTATCAAAATGATCCTCGATGGCTCGCTTCCCTTTCCCCGTGACGATGATAATATCCTCGATCCCGGATTCGACAGCTTCTTCAACTATGTATTGAATGGTTGGTTTATCGACAATAGGCAGCATTTCTTTAGGCATCGCCTTGGTTGCCGGCAAAAATCGGGTACCCAATCCCGCTGCGGGAATGATTGCTTTACGTACTTTCACTAAATATCCCCCTCAAGCATATTGCAAAAATGTAAATTAAATATTACGACTGCAACTATTTCATATAAAATAAACATCCTAGTCTTGGCAAACTGGGCCGGTACAACTCACCCAATCGCCAAGGGATGCTTCTGTGTCTATTGTACCAATTTTCTTTTTTCAATCCTTTGGATATCGTGTGGTTTCGAAATCTGTCGTATTTTTCCCAAAAGAGATCATTGAATCTGGCAAAATGCGACTAACTGATGTCTATCATAACTCAAAAATGGTTAAAAAGTGATAAAATTTTTTTTATGTACTGAGCTGCGGCCCGGTCGAATGGCACTTGAAGTCGAATCGGGGGATTCGCAGAAAAAATAAGCGAAGTAGGAAAGTCCTAAGGGGTGACTGGCGTTTGGTGGCATGGGAAAGCGGGGGTGCATTCGGAGGGGTGATTCATCAGGGGACGTCGTTAGCCAGCATAATTCATTCCTTTGAGTATCGGCATGTGAAAGAATAGGCACCTATTGGTACTGCATCGCCATTCTTAACTAGCTAAAGTTATCTCAATATTTTTTAAAAGTACTGGGAATACTGCTTTTGCTATCGATCGATCTGTGTTAGTTAAAGAAAATACTGCATTAATTTGTCGCAAATAACTCCCCCCCTTTTCAGCAGATTCGACTTACTTCATCTCAACTTATTGATACAATAAATTAAAAGTTTTATTGAGGTGAGGTGACCGGGAAAATGAAAAGGGTAGAGTTCATCAGACGTGGTGACGAAATTATAAAAATAATATTTAATAATGACACCGTTCACATTGTACAAGAAAATTTATTAGCACCACTCGGAGATGTTTATTTGACCCAAAGTGATGTTCTCACAATTGCTACATATTTAGCGGAATATAAAGAAAGCCAGAAAATTAAATAACTTCGTTAGTTAATCAAAAAAGAACACCCTAGGTGCTCTCTGTAATGCACCCCGTAGAAATGGACATTGGATAAAACCTGGTTAATCCGATGAATTCTAGGGGGTGCATTTTTATGGCTAAAAAGGGACAGACGTTTAATCATTATCCGCATGAGCTGAAAACAGAGGCTATTCGATTGAATGTTGATGAAGGCTGGACGTATCGACGGATTATGGAGCATCTGGGTATATCAGACAGACATCGGTTTAAGATATGGATGAGGAAATATAAGCAACTTGGTGAATTTGGCCTCATGGATTAGAGATCAGGACCGATATGTTCAAAAGCTTAAAAGGGAGAATAAGATGCTAAAAAAGTGTTTGAAATCTGGATACAGAAGGTGTGCGGAATAAATACGAGGCGATTGAGAAGGCGTCGGAATGGTATAACGTAACCGAACTTTGCGCCTATTTTGCGTGTCTAGAAGCGGCTATTATGCTTACAAGAAGCGAAAACAAGGCGATCGGGACAAACCGGTTAAAGACCTGATCCAAGCTATCTATAAGAAGTACGACACCTGAAAATCCGCTTCAAAGATCGGTTCCATGACCAGTTTTGTCGCCATCTGTATGACTCGGTCTCGGACAGTGGGAATGCCCAGCGGCCTTTGTTTTCCGTCTTTCTTCGGAATGTAGTGCCGTCTTACGGGCTGAGGATGGTATTTTCCCTCTTTGAGGATGCGATGACAGTCGTCCAAGAAGAAGTATTCCCCTTGCTTTTCGATGTCGGCGAGTGTTTCACCATCTACTCCTGCGGAGCCTTTATTCGCCCGTACTCTTCTCCAAGCTTCCCATAAAATGTCCATCCGGTAGACCTTGTCATACAATGCGTGAAATCTACGCTTCTTGCTTTCCTTGGCCGCATGACCTAGCTTCTCTTGGAGTTGTTGAACTTTTTCCTTTGGTGTCGTTAGCCGCTTGGCATTCACTGACTCTTACCTCCTCAAGAAACATGAACAAAGCAGGGTTCCTTCCCTCCCGCAGGTTGTGTTGTCCTGCGTTCTTCGGTAGTATGAACCCCTCGGACTCCCTTCCTGCAGACTACTCACTTCACCTTCTGGCTTATAGAGTATCTCTTTACGGTTTCAAAAAAAAATTTTTTTTCGTGCAGGGGAGGGTCTCCCCAGTTCACTGCATTCTCTTTCATACCATGCCGATCCCCATACGCCGGAGGATTCTTCACTGCCGCTCCAAGTTCTTAGCAGTTTCCGTGGCCTTCATCCATAATGGCGGGACTCAGCTTCCCCTTTTCCCTCTTGCGAGGCCTTTTTGACGACGCGGCAGGATTCACTTTATGTTACGGCCTGGTATGTTGCTCGCCCTGTCTCTGACTGGTACTTTCGTCGATACGCTTCTACGCACAGATTTCGCCATACGCAGGTATCCTAGCTACACGGGGGCTTGGCCCCTCCCGTGACCGGGCTTTCACCGGCTAGAAAATGCGTGCTTAGCTGGGCACGCCCAATAAAAAAAAAGACACCTCGGCGGTGTCTCTAACTTGTAAACAACCTTACAGTAAAAATTATGGCCATCCATATGGGTATGCAAATGAGAAATCCAAACATTATGCCCTTGAAGCCATTAGGAGAATCAACCATATGAGTTTTCTCCATTTTAGCTAGACACCATACTATTATATTAGCATGGAGTATATTAAAAAGTGCTCGATTCTTGCTTTACAAACCGGGTTCTTATTGTCGACCTTCTTAATAAACGGCATTTTAACATTTTAATTTGAACTTAAAGTTAATAAACAATTAGGGCATGGATTAATTTAAATTTATGGAATACATTAAGTGTTAATTCAAATATTTCGAGCACCAATTTCTACATTTTTCCCTCAACTAACGGATATCTGCCGTATCAAATTTTTGGACAAAAACGCAAAATTCGCATGCACGCCCAAGATTCTCTTTGGTAACAGGGTGTCTGTAATAAATTTCAAAGTCACCACAGACAGGGCACTCAACTTCATGTATGGGTTCCCTTTCACCAAAGATTTTGTCTAATAACAAATCGAACTTTTTCATTTTATCTCCGCCTTTTCCTATGAGTTCTTGCTATAATTTATATCCAAAGAAAGGTGAAATATTACTATGTTTTACGAAGTTCGATAGCGAAAGATCAAATTTGAGGTTGAAAGAACCAAGCCTTCTCGCTCTTAAAACTCAACAAACTTCGGTAGCGGATGGCTGAGGCGGTATATCCAATCGTCATTGTCTATAAAACACCTCCTAACATGAAAAGGAACGAATGGCGTTTGCTTTGAAGGGAATCTATCTTAACAGAACTGCTTGTACTTCAGCGGTTCTGTCTTTGTATAAATAGCAACTTGATGTGGGGAATAATAAAATTGGGGTAAGCTACCGATCGCTGGTTGACGAACCATACCTATATTGCTTGCCAGCAGGCTGTTTTAGACGATAAATTTCCCCACTTCGATACCAACGTAAACTTGCTTGAGTCGAATATCATCAACACCATTCTTGATATAATCCATGTCTGATCGCATTGACTGCATTTGAGCTTTCTTGCAGTTTGTCATCTTCTCTTCTTCTGCTTGCTGCTGCCTGATCGTACGCATGCGACTAGCCCATCCAAGTACAATGCCACTAACCCCAAGCGCCGCCACTATTGCCTCTGTTATTCCACTAATGTCCATCCGATCCAACGCCCCAAATAAAATAGCCCCGATTAGCTCGGAGCTAGCAACTCTATATCCATCAAAATCAGTATGAAGAAAACATTTTTTGCGTATTCCGGAAACTTTGGTCAGTCATTCCGGAAAGTATTAGCCACTCGTTCCGGAAAGTTTTGGTCAGTCATTCCGGTAATGTTTATCCACTTAGAGCCTCTCAAAATGGCTTCTTAAT
>NZ_VNJI01000042.1:0-23196 GCF_007786445.1 Paenibacillus cremeus
AAGATGTCATAACCTCACACAGACCTACAAGAAGGGCATTCGGAACGCCACCGAACATTGCCTTTTTTCCGCATTGGCTTTAAACATAAAACGTATGATAAGAGCGGTATAAGGGGGAAGTTAACCACCGCAAATCGCAACAATTCAAGAGAAAATATGCCAAAAACTGAAGTATGGCTAGGGAACTTACTCCCTAGCCATACTTTGTCAACAGTCCCTTTTCCGCGGCAATTAATGATATAAAGTTCTTGTCACCCGACATTTGTATATGATGTTACACACCATATACTGATGATTAAATATCAAAATAATAAGTTCGGTTGTTTCAGTTAGTGTTACACACACTAACTGAACCGTTTCTTTTTTTCTTTACTGATATTTCTCAAATTCATCTTTTAGCCATCGTTGATTTTGATTAGATATATATTGTTCAGCTCGAATCAGTATCTCAACAAGTTCTTGCTTTGTGAGCTGCATATAGCGCTGCTGGACTTTATCAAGATCCCGATCTATTTTGACGTGTTTGAATTGTTCCGTGGATTCTGCGTCAAGTTTTATCGGTTTTCGGTTCGTTATCGGTTTCTTGGTATTGCTGTGCTTAAGAAAATATTCATGAAGCTCTTTATTCTTTAATATTGTATTTGAATGAATTCCAATTCCTTCAGAATCAATATCCTTTGACATATTAGATACTGACCGGTATGAAACTGATTTTCCTTCTTTTAGCAACATATCAATCGCTGAAACTCCTAGTTGAAACGAACGTTTTCTTCGATTTTCATAAGACTTTTCAAGCCATTGCTTCTTATTTGTTATTTGCGATTTTGATTTTGGATTCATATTTTGCATCCTCTTGGTATTATCGTAAAGACGTTAATGTGTCGCGATTGATATTGAAATATATATCTCCTGCTTGGCATCAGATGTTTTCTAGTCTCAACATCATATTCAACCTCAGGCAGTTTATCTGATCGATACGCTTCCTTCAGCGTCTTGACGATTTCGGTCATAAACTTAAATACTTCTTCTGGCATATAATAATTTTCTGGCTCTTCTTTCCCCTTTGGTGTTAATCGAAATATATAGTTCTTTTGTGGCGGATTAACGCTGTTATCAACGGTAACTACGCAACAATCCTTATCGTAGCTAATCTGAAGCAGCTCATTGATTCTGGCCCCAGATGAAGTAATTATGTCCAAAGCAAAACGAGCAAACATGCAAGCTATATACAGAGGCTCTATATTAATAAACAGCTTATTTGTTAATCGTTGTTTTCTGGTTAGATAGAGTCCTTGAATTAATAATCCGGGATTTCTATTTGCGCCGCTATTAGCTTTGGCCCTTGCGCTAAAGTCTCGATTATCAAATGGCATGTGCGGTAGCATATAAGATGTAAGTTTCAATTGGATTTCTTCAATAAATTGTGTTCCTAACCATTTCTTCAGATTAAATACAAAAGTATTATATCCAGTGAGAATCGATTGGCGCTGCCGATCTGAGTGCTCAGGGATAATCTGACCCGTTACATATTGTTCAACGTGATAAGGCTTTAATTCCCCTATAGAAGCGATCTTAAAATAGCTAAACAAGTCACGAAACCGCGCATTCAGTACACTAGTGATATTCATGATTGAGGCTGGTGTAAGATTGCGGTCTGTTAGACAGAGGATAGCTAGTGCGAAGTGGTTAACCCAAGGTTGATCTAAGCACTGCTTTGCGAAATATTTTAGGATCTTTTCGTTCACTTGATCCCAATAAAATGCCCCATCTGGGTTTGATAACACCACGAGTTCATCTGGGATTTTACCGGCTAGGAGCTTTACCCATAGCTTGTTTTGATGTTCTTCAAGTAGGTCTAAGTTGTAGGTCACTAATCATTCATTCCTTCGTAAAATTCATCTAACCAATCTGAACTGCTTTCAGGTAAATTGAGAACGGATACTGTTGTGGCTTGTTTTTTTCGCGATTTAAGCGAATTAAGAAACTCCTTTTCCCTTTCCATGTAGCTAATTTGGAGCTTCTCATGCAGGTCACGAAACTTCGATTCATCGTAATAATGCTCGTAAACTTGAAGTGTTTCAGGGTCTCTCCACTTCATGTATTCAATAAGTTGCTTCTTCTTATCTTCGATATCACCAGTTGTTCCTGATGTCTCGTATATCCCTCGCAACATGGATGTAACGAACCAGTGCAACCTTTCTACTCGAATGAACTCTAGAAAGAATTCGTCTTTTCTTTGTTCTAGATAGCCATTTTTCCCCTCGTATTCTCGTTCAAAACTAGGTACATTCCATAAAACAAAATACCATCGTTCATTTGCATACTCAGATTCATCATAGTAGAAATCAAGAGGAAGAGACCTATTCTCCTTCTTAGCGGCGGTCACTATCCTCTTGAAGGCTTCTCTCAGACGGTGTATCTGATTCCACCTCAAATGCCCTACGGCTCTTAATTCGGGCAATAACGGCGTTATAGCGGATGTATCTTCTTTCCGTTTGTTCTTTGCGCCGCTATTAGCTTTGGCCCTTGCGCTAAAGTCTCGATTATCAAATGGCATGTGCGGTAGCATATAAGATGTAAGTTTCAATTGGATTTCTTCAGTAAATTGTGTTCCTAACCATTTCTTTAGATTAAATACAAAAGTATTATATCCAGTGAGAATCGATTGGCGCTGCCGATCTGAGTGCTCAGGGATAATCTGACCCGTTCATATTGTTCAACGTGATAAGGCTTTAATTCCCCTATAGAAGCGATCTTAAAATAGCTAAACAAGTCACGTTGTATATAGGAATATCTTTGCCGTGGCTACAACCACGCTAAACTGCCCGATAGTTCAACAGGCTGCCGAATTGTGCCCGGCAGTCTGTTGTTGTTTGCTCTCAGTCTTAGTCCCTTCTCAATCGACGGCATAAACAACAAGATCTGTTCTTAATCCTGGAATTCAATGTTGTGCTCCTTACACCATTCAATTACTAATTCTTTAGTTTTATTTTCTTTATACTTGTACCATTGTTTATCAACACCAAATTCTATAATTTTATCTTTAAATCTTCGAAATGCTCCTCTACCTTGAATGGCTTCATACAGCTTTTCTCGAACGTTCTGATTATTAAGACTTACAATAAAGTCCTCCATAATTTCATATTCATTGAAGTTGTTTCTTAATGTGAAGTCAACGTAAACTCCGTCTTCATCCTCAATTATGCTGATGGCTTTCTCAATGTTCTCCCTTTGCCATTCAGGAAATTTCTCAATTGGCTTTTCATCCTCTGCAGCCCCAATTTCTTCTCTCATTAATGTAATAACTTCGCCTGTTTTAGTGTTTATAAAAGTAAAAGAATCATCAATATGCAATTCAATTTCATTGACTAGATCGTCTATCTTGATTGGTTGTTTTCTTTTCATTTACCTTTGCTCCTTATGGATTCATACAAACATCATACCCCAAAAAACAAACAAAGCTACCTCATCGGCAGCTTCATTACATTTTTATCGAGCGAGCTATCTCGTACCCGTAAGGTTAATGCCAATCCCATTCCGAGTGATGGTGATTATTAGGACCCGTTAGAGCCTCGTGAATGTGATGTAATCGACTTGGGCGGGCTCTGCCGATTCGATCCTAATTGCCCGATTGATCTGTCCCCGGTGATATTGCCCATGTAAGAGGACCTGCGACAGGATGTCCCGGACGGACGTTCGAAACGGAAGCCCACTCTGGTTCGCATAGTCAACCATCTCGTCCAACTCGGATTCCTCGAGCCCTTCTATATAGACGCGATATTGCTCGGCGTTCTCTTCGAACATCGTCCGGATCGCCTTCAGGTCTTCCGTTTCCTCCCACAACGAGTATTGCGCGCTGCCCTTGCCTTGCAATCGGGACAGCCAGACTCGTTCCGCGACTGCGACGTGCCGAACCAGCTTTAGAAGGTCCTTGTTGTTCGTCACACTCTCCTCTAGCGCGTCCAAAATGCGTCCGTCCGCCCAGTACAGGTGGTCCATCATACGCTTGATCGTCTTCATTTCAGTTTCCCCCTCTTCGTATCATTTCTATAAATGGACATTATTTTGCTCAACCAATCTGCCCGTTAGCTTCGCGACGTGTACCTAAAATAAGCGATTGGGCGGTTCCATTGCCACGCTATCGAATCCCGATAGCTTAGTCTTTTTTAGAGTTTAAAATCATGCAAAATGTAAAGAATGAATGCAGTAACAAATTTACACCGAGGTGCAGCCACGGTAACGAGGTTATGTGTACTATGACTCTTTCTCTCGCAGGAATTCTTTTGTTTTTAGCTTTACGCTACGCAAAGTGGTCTAAGTGGCGAGAGTTTTACCCCACGATTCTATATATGGTGATGCTCAATCTGCTATACAGTTATATCGTAAAAACAACCCCCCTTTGGTTGTATAAGTCCTCGCTCGTCCCCCAAGGGCTACTGGACATCATTGTTATTTATATCGTAGAACCTTCCATGACCATTTTGTTTTTATCCTACCATCCTCTTCGGTGGAGGCATATATCTCTGTACTGGGCAGCTTGGATCATTGTCTTTTCTGCCATCGAGTACATTTTTTTCCTGACCGACCGGATGGATTATTTTAACGGATGGAACATGTACTGGAGTGTGATTTTCTACATTATAATGTTCCCAATGCTATTTCTCCATTATAAAAAACCGCCTGTAGCGCTGATGCTTTCTATTCTTTTTACACTTGGTTTTATGTGGATCTTTGATTATTTGTAATCTGCACACTGCAAATTTTGAGGGAACTTTCCGGAAACTATATGACGGCTTACAGGGGAACGGTGGTTGAGAGCATGCTAATGATAGCAGTTGTATCCTTCACCATATTGGCTTTGGCAGCTTTTTGTCTGACAGACAAGCGGCTTCACTTATTTGAAATTTTGGCTGTCTGGTTTACCGTGACGGCGGTAAACGTTCCGATCTACTCTTTCTTTCTAGTCAACCGTCACTGGATCTCGGTGCCTGATAGCAAGGAAAAAGCCCTGATTCGCATTGTCTACGCCGTCATATTAATCCCGCTGTTCCTAACATGGGCGACAGATAAAATGCAAGCATTGAGGGGATTTGGCCTAAAAATGGCTTCTTATTTGGCCATCTTTGTACTCATCCTTGCGGGAGGATGGACTCTTCATAAATGGGGGGTTGTTCAAGTCACTCCGACCGGTATGTGGCTATATGTTCCATTCAAGTCCCTCATTCTTGTTGCGGCCTTAACTTCGTTAAAGTTCATACGCTTTCTTATGAGGAAGGACGGGATTTCGCATGGTCCTATTCCCCGCAATTAACTTCATTTTCAATATTCTTATATTTGCTGCCGGTGCATTCCTTGTTTTCCGTTTGCCGATCCGACTGCCCAGAAGCGTATCGGTTATCATTATGATACTGAGTCTGTCTACCGCTTTAAGTATGGATCATTCGATCGGCGTCCCGCCCATCGATCTTTACGATACGAACATTTACCCTTGGCTAACGTTATCCGAACTGCCGACATGGGGTATGTACCCGATATCCGGTTATTTGTTTATTTACTTTTACGACAAGTGGAAAATCAATGGGCTTGGCATCCCCTTCTATGTCTTCGGGTGGACGTTGCTCGGGACAGCTTTCGAGGCACTCTCCACAGCCTTCGGTGTATTCATTTACAAGGGATGGTCGCTTAAGTATTCTTTTCTTGTCTATCTTATCGTCCAACTAATGATCGTCGCCGTTTTTCGAATCCTAATGAACGAATTCCATCGAGCGAAGGAGAAGAAATAATCGCTACAATGCGTTCCGACTCCGTTTCCTTATCAGCATAAAAGGTTGTCTATATTAAAAAACAAAAGTCCCCTTAGCGAACTTTGGTCAAGACCCCATTTAGTGGACATTGAAAAAAGCCCTAAGCTGCAAGCTGGCGTCGGTATTCAACCGGCGTCAGCTTGTTTAGTTTTCTTTGTGCTCTTTCCTCGTTATAAAAGCGAATAAATTCTTCAATTCGTCTTTGTGCTTCTTCAATGCTTCGTATATCATAGGGGTAGAGAGCTTCCACTTTCAAATGGGAGAAGAAGCTCTCCATAGCGGCATTGTCGTAACAATTGCCGCGGCGAGACATGCTGATTTGGGCGCCAACCTTTGGCAGCATGTCGTGATAAGCATGAGACGTGTATTGGAATCCTTGGTCGCTGTGAACGATCAATCCAGTCACGTCTTTATGTTTTTCAAATGCCTTATTAAATGTCTCTAAAACAAGCGGATTGTCATTGCGCCTGCTGATGTGGTACGCGATAATTTCTCCGTTCCATAGATCCTTGATTGCAGATAGGTAGATCCTATCGTCAAAGACCCGATATTGGGTTACATCGGCTACCCACTTCTGATTAGGGCCATCGGCCGTAAAATCCCGTTTCAGCAGGTTCTCGGCGATCCTTCCATCTGATACAGCTGCTTCATAACTCGTCCGATGAACATACTTCCGCCTGATGATTGCCTTAATACCTAACTCCTGCATAAGACGTAGAACCCTCTTCCACCAACCTTAACTTAACGCAAAAAACCATCACCAATCACATCTTTAATTAGAGCCTAAGCGCCGACTGCCTGTTCATCATGAAGTTATCTCGTATCCGTTACTTCAGCGGATAGCTCAGCTGCTTCCAATAGTACCCTTTAACGACGTAAGAATCTGTCGTACTTTGCTTACGATTTCTTGAAAAAGATGAAATAGACGGTGACAAACACCGCAACTATTCCGATGTTGACGATTAGCCGGGTCGCAAAGTGATGCCTTAAGTACAGTATATCGACACTCACGATAACGGCGATCATCACCACAATGAACAGCACTCGAAACAGGTTCCCTGTCATTTCACTCATCCTCTCAGAGATATCTACCGTTGCTTCCTGCGTTTACGCCACCGTTACCTGAAGATAGGATGCAGTTGCATCGTTCAGGTCATCCTTTGTAGCCCTCACAACCTTCATAATAAGCCCCTTAAATAGAATGAATATGATCGGTTTTATTGTACCATATATTGGAACTAATCTGCCCGTTAGCTCATCGACCTCAACCGAAACTAAAAGAAGCGATGGGTCGGTTCCATCGCCACACTATCCGTACCCAATAGGTTAACAATGCTGTCCGTTTAATTCCGTGGTATCCTCGTGGTAACTTGAAACGGAGTGATCTCTCCACAAACTTACGTCACTTTTTTCTCCTGCTGTACCGCATACTTGACTTCAGCCCGGTTATGCAGCAACATTGTTTCAGCTAAAACATCGCCTGAAACCTTATCCAGCTCCAGCCGCCAAATTTCGTTTTCACGATACCATAACCCGTTCCATTCGTAAAAGCGGTGATTTCGTTCCTCAATCCGATAGAATGACGGCATCAAGGAATCGCAGCGAACCGTCCCCTCCAAATGAGTGTCAGTAAGCCATAGGTTGAGTTGGAACGTATGCTCGGTATGATTGAAAAACTGGAGGTCCAAGTAATTGTAAAAGATGCTCGTACCGCTTCCGAACGGTACAGTGCGGCGGTCGTCGGGAAAGAGGTCGAAGCTGTGGTGGTGGCGTTCCTTAATTTGCAGTGGTGTGTGCAAGGCAAGCCAAAATAGGAGGTTCGCCAGCTGGCACAGTCCTCCCCCGATTCCTGTGCGAACCTCGCCGTAAGCGAGCATGAGACCGTCGATATACCCTTTGCGAGCCGTCGGTTTGCCGACGAGGCGCCAGAATGAAAATGTCTCTCTAGGACGGATTACAATGCCGTCAATATGCGCCAGAGCGATGCGTAAATTAGTAATTTTGTTCTCTTGCAACTGCGGATCGGAGCCTTGCAGCGTCCTCCTCAGTACGGATTTGTGCTTTGCGCAGCGATAAGGCAGTTCGACAGCAGATTTACGTCGGGCAAACTGACACCATACCAAAACATCTTGAAAGCGCCTACGAGTTTGTAACTGTGCCACTCTTGCCTTATATAGAAACGGGAACTTGTATAGCACCCACTTTTTTACCGAAATAACCATTTTCATAACAATCTCCTTCGACTAATCTGCCGTCTATTAGTGAAAAAAGAAATGATAACGACTCTTAATTCATCTGAATTCCCTTTAGTTTAATAAAGTCACTTAAATATCGAGGTGTATAAGAAAAAAATGAACCCAACAGCGATAACGCAAACAATAAAGTAATAAAAAGACCTTAACCACCTAGGCATTGCATTGAGGTCCGCCCTTTTGTTTGGCATTCCCATAATCTTATGATAATGGTCCGTTGCACTATTGAATGAATCAACAACTGTAGGGGATTCATCCTTTTGTATATTGCTTTTTTCGCTCTCGCTCATTGCAATACACCTCCAAATTATTAGACGTCTTTCTCTTCAATATGTTTCTTCGTTATACTACCCGTTAGCGGAGTGACAAAGCACCATTCTTAATGATGCTTTGTCAGTTTATTCGTATATAGCATCTGTGGTTGACCCGTCTTCGTATAAATAGTTCACGTGAATCCATTTATCGTTATCATTTGTGTACCACAATGCAATTCTTTCAACTTTGCCTTCATTAGACCAATGAATGAAAATCTGAGCTCTAATGTCTCCTTGTTCAAGGCCCTTAACGTCAATTTTGTTTAAATCATCGTATTTATATCCTTGAATCGGCGATATATCATATCTCCAAACCGCTTGTTGTGAATCATCATTCGTACGTTCTACGCTTGGACCGCCTAAAAGACCTATTACATAATTTCTATCCACCCCGTTAGTTATGCGGTATTGGACCAGCCAAACCTTTTTTGTTACTTCATCAACGTTAGTTGGCTCAGTCATAATTGAAATCACATTGTCTTCGTCTGCATACCTTATTCCAAGCCCCAAGCTTTCTGCTACAAAACGTACAGGTACATAAGCGTGACCGTTATAGTTCAATACCGTATATTCTTTTCCAATTTGTTTGTTTTGTCCATTCACTTCAAATTTTGTAGGAAACAAATATGCTTCAATGGTGTCTGCGGCATAAACGACAGTCGTAGCTGTCAATGCAATCCCACACGCTAAACCAAGAATAAACTTTTTCAAAAAAGACCACTCCCATCAATGATTCGGATAAACTATACATAAGTTAGACTCCTGGTACAAACTGTAAGTTACAATGAAATGAAAAGAAATCACACCTTATTTTATCGAGCCATTTAACCTATTGAGGATAAATTTTCTGTTTGAGCAAATGCCCTTACTCCAACAAAATAGGGAGCAGTCGCTGTGGCGGTCTGCTCCCTGGTTTACTGCAACTAGCGTTGCACCAGTTACTTCTGTGTAATGATCTCCGATCATTTCTTTTATTTGTTCTTGTGTGAATTGAATATTCTTCGGTTGTCTTACATCATTGCCAACCTCTCTTAATTTACTGGGGATTTAGCTGCTTCCTAAGGAATAAAATTGATGAAGTCCCTTTTCAGTGCGTCCTCCCGCCAAGTAAATATCATTAGTTGTACCCGCGCTAAATATAACATAACCACTATCTGCATCGCCCATCGTAAATATCCCTTTTTCGCACTTAATGTAGGCTAGTTTCATTGGTCCTTCCTCGGCTTTGGAGTTATTCGATAGAAGATACGTTTTCCCAGCCAGAGTCAGTTGTTTAGGAGCAATATCGCATGATGATGAAGTGCCTACCACGATAGATTCTGTTGCGGGAGTATTTGTCGTTGGCGACTGTGGTTGGGAGTTATCTTTAGAACATGCCGATAGCACAGCAATAACAACACAAACCAAAGCACCTAAAATAAACTTTTTCATACTCACCACTCTCCTTTAATAAGAAGACGTAATGTACAAGTTTTAAGTTTCACATTGCGTTAATCCAACCGCTACTTGAACAAATCAGAAAAAGAGTCGCAACAAAACAGCTCCTGCAGGTATCAAATATTAATGAATTCAGACAACCTTGCAATGAAACCTTTGCCCGAATTTACACGTCAAATTATATATCCAATTATGTCCAACTTCGAAAGGAGAACGATATGAAAAAAGCACTTATCGTTTTTACTGCTGGGGTTCTACTTTTTTGCGGCATTTTGGGCTCCCGATCCTACGCCGCCTCTTCGGAGAAACGCCAACTCCCCACAACCATTGTGCTAACGGAATCGGTCACAACCGTCTATGACGGAATCGGAGGAAGCGAGATATTTGGACTTGCTCCCCAATCTGTTGAAGTTGTTGATGCGGAGTCCGGATGGGCTTCCAAGCTGTATACGGATTCCAATTCATTCATTTGGTTTAATATCAAAACCTACACAGGTAATAAGTGGATCCGTATCCGTAATCCTCAATTCAATGAAAATTATTACGACGCCATGTTTCTAACAGGTGAGGAGAAATTATACAGCGGCAAATCAGTAGGAAGCCGAAGTGATGGCACCATCTCTCCTCAATCCTTACAGGTTTTGTTTGCCGACGACGGCTATTACCTTGTTTCTACCTGGCTCGGTTACAAATGGATACATCCAGTTCACCGGGTTATTGATCATTTGAAAACAAAAATAACGAATATCAACTCCTCTATTCGTCTGAAAACGAAAACCCCCATCTTCGAATTGCCTGATGCAGGCTCCGAGGTCGTTGGCTGGCTTTCACCGCAGGACGTTCAATTTCATCAATCTTTTAATTATGAATGGTTCTACATTGATACATGGATGGGTCCTCGTTGGGTCAATTTACAAATCGGATATCCTATGGACATAAAGCAAATTGAAAACAAGCTCGTGCTTACTGATCAGATCGCCATCTACGAGCATCCAAATATTAGGGCAAACGTGCTTGGACAATTGGCTCCGCAAGTGGTGACTGAATTTGAGCGGGGAAGCGGTTGGCATCACATTCATAGCTCTTGGCTGGGAGATGTTTGGATTTATAACACAGAGCCAGGAGCCGATCCCTTGAAATATGTTCCCCCTTCTAAATCGACTACGGAAACGGTCAAAGCACCATGGACGTTCTTTCAATTTGACCCGTCATCTGTTGGCTCTCGAGGAGAACCATTCGCCCCGTCGATAACAGTGGAAAATATCGGAAGTACCAACTCCAATGGATTATTTGAATTCCATAATCCGGTCAGCCTAAACTTTATGTTGTTAATGCAAGCGATAAGGCTTTAACCCTCTCCGCTTCTACCAAGTTTGAGATTGAAATCGTAAGAGTAACAGACCGGAACAACGCGAACGAGTGGCAAACCGTATGGTCGGGCTCACTGCCGGAGCTCTCTTTCACATTCCCCAAACGGATGTCAGGGCAGTTGCTGAAATTCGACTGGAATCAACAGGATTCAGAAGGAAAGCAGGTTCCTTTCGGACAATACATCGCGAGAATTAAACTGCCTATGAATATCGGCTATACAGAAACAAACAGACACTGATACACTTCAGTTTCAGAAAATGGACACAACCATACGAACACAGATGTGGTTTTCAATCGCGGCTCCGTGACAAATGCCGCTGCAAAAACACATGTCCGTTGGAGAGAATATTCTGCCGCTTCTCTCACACCCAAGGATGAAACCTTTAGGGATGTGAGTCAAAGATGATCATTTACTGGGCAGCCCGACCGACACCGGTCAATGACGATAAAAATGCTGTCTTAAGCAATAAACAAACGTTCAGCTTCCATGTGCCGAAGGATTACATCTACAATAAAGGAATCAATAGAGATCTATTTTGGATGTTGCGATTCTCATACTAAAGGAACCTTCAGTACCTGGCACTTCATTTAAATGAAAATAAAGCTTTCATCTGAGTTTTCTGATCCTATGTGGGTTTTAGGACTAATAAGCCGGCTTTCGGAAAATATGTTTTAGACTGATCTCGATAAATAAAACAGCGGTAACCTTGGATGGGAAAATAAGTCCTAGGCTACCGCTGTTTTATTGAGCTAAATAATCTGCCCGTTACCTCAATGAAGGTCAAAGAGGAGCTGTCCTTTTGGCAACTCCACGCTATCGTACTCCGTTAGAACGAGGCTACCGTTCAATCCGTGGCAACCTCGTAGTGTATTTAATTGAGCTATCAAATTGTCCGTTAGTTTATCTCGACCTAATCGTATCGAGGAATTCAGTAATTACAACTTTATCTGGAGGAGATAGTACCTTAAACGTGGTAGCTGTTGACGTTCTGGATATGGTAAACGCCTTTGACGCGTTGTTTTCCATCGGACTTGAATCGGTAATACACCAATCCCTTTTGATTTGCACATAAGAACTGAACGCGCAAGGAATTCGTACAAAGCACGTTGGAACTTGACAGGTGATAGCCGATTGCTTCATCCAGCTTCGTTGTACGGATGCGTCCACGCCCAAGTATGCCAGAGAAGGTCATTTTTTGACGGTCTCGTGCGACCAGTACACAGACTTGGTCGTTGCTGATACCACGGTGCTTCGCTTTGTCGCCGCGTTTGCGCGGCTTGCGTTCGTTAATGTTCCGCCTGCCGTTTCAACGGGCTATTTATATAGCCATACACACCGTCTTTTCCTTTAACCTCGACATAAGCTACCCCTTCGCTAAACGGACCTATACGATCAAAAATGGGGTCAAACATCCAATTACCATTCACATCGATATAAGTCCAACCAGTATCAGCCTTCACAGCAGCCAAACCTTCATGAAAAGTATAGCCCCCGTAATATGAATCATTAAAGTTGTACTTGGGTTCAAAAATAACTTTTTCTGTCTTGGTATTTACGAGTCCGATCAAATTGTCTTTGTATACCCAAGCAAGACCATTTCCACTTGGGTCGTAATAGAACTCTTGATAATTTCTCAAAATATCTGGTATGTCCATTTCTTCCCCTTGTTTATTAATTTCAAATATAGATACGGCATCCAGTCCCATAACTTCCATTTTGGCAACCCCATCGATAAAATCCCCTGGTTTAAAAAAATTAGTATCCGTATCTCTAAAATAGGAGTCATAATTCTCGTACTCGGAAGAAATCCGGATCCCATTCACATCAATGAAGCACATTTTGTTATTTTTTACTACAAAAGCGAAACCATTGCTAAAGGATCTCGCAAATTGAAATTGCGCAGAAATGACTTCTTTACCAGATTTGTCAATATAACCGTATTTGATATTTCCATCGGGAAAGGATTTGAGAACAAGGGCACGGTCGTCCTTAAAGTTTTCAACTTGCAAATATGGTGTATTTAAATCTAACACTACCTCCCCTGTATTGTCGATGAACTGCCAGTGAGAGAGAGAAGTTTTAACCATCGCCAATCCTTCATTAAAATCACTCACATATGAGTATTGCGGCTTGATGACTACCTCACCAGCATGATTCATAAATCCATATTTATCCATGCCATTGACACTACTTGTCCTGAACCAGGCTAGTCCATTATGAAATGCCCCTAAACCTAGGGTGGTATTAAGTGAGGGAATATCGGGCGTCATGATATTATTATCTGTATCCGCAATAGCACTAGGTATTAAGTTTAGTAGTATAACCAGTGTTAAAGTTAGACTGATTAGCTTTTTCATCGCACCTATCCCCTTAACAATAAATTACATAACACAGGTTGTCGGATCCTATTTTGGAATAATTTCACTAATATTTTACCACGACCATATTCTAACTTGGCATAATACATATGTCTTAATACTTATTGAATATTCATTGTGAAACTAAACAAAGGCTACCAGCATCCCCTAGGTAGCCTAGTACAGCGTTTCAACTCTAAATCCAGCCGAATCATCTCGCCGGCTATCTTCATTTTTCAACTATCGTACCCAATAGCATTCCTGTAGATGGATAATTTTCGTCTTTGTAAAAAGAAAAGCGCCTCGGTACGATGGGAGTACGCAACGGGTCATAGCCCTTTAAATCCCATCATCCAGGAGGACGCTCTACTATGAAGTTTAAATCGCAGGACAAACAAAATCAACTCATTGAAAAAATTACCGCTCAGCATCTCGTCGTTGGGATAGACATCGCTCAACAAATACATGTCGCACGTGCGGTTAACTATCGAGGGATTGCACTTGGCCATCCCCTATCCTTCTCGAACGATGAAGAAGGCTTTCAGAGCCTGCTTCAGTGGATCCATTCGCTACAAGCTGCTCATAGCCTAACTGCTGCCATTGTTGGTATGGAACCAACCGGCCATTACTGGCTGAACGTCTGAACGTCTCCAACTGGCTCTCTGAGCGTCAATTTGAAGTGGTTCTCGTCAATCCTCATCTGGTAAAAAAGAATAAGGAAAACCGCGACAATACGCCATCCAAGAGTGACAAAAAGGATGCGCTAGTCATTGCCGATATGGTTAAGAACGGCTACTACTCATTCACTCGCAAAACGCCAGAAGCCTTTGAAGAACTTCGAGTCTTCCTCTCAAACCGCGACTCTGTCGTAACGAGACTCGTGAGTGCCAAAAACCAAATCCATCGCTGGGTCGATGTTGTTTTCCCTGAGTTGCGGCAAGTTTTCAAGAGCTTAATGTGCACCGGTTCGTTAGCTACTCTACGTCTTTTCTCAACGCCCGAAGAACTGAGCAAGCTGCAACCTCAAGACGTCATTACTGGCTGGAAAACCCTTATGAAGCGGCATTCTGGTGAGCGTAAGGCTCGAGTGCTTATCTCACTTGCGTGTCGTTCTGTTGGATCTAAACAAGCCACGCATGCTTACAAGCTTCATTTAAAGCAACTGCTCGATGAATACGACCTTGCTTGCCAGCAGCTAAAAACGATCACCTGGATGAAATACGTTTTTTTGGCGAAGAATTGTTAGCAACTCATCAAGGGTCAACCTTGCTTTGCGCAGTTGTTGGGAATCGATTTGCCCCTTGTATATGATCATTTTGGGCTTGGAATTTACGAAACCACGGAGACCAGGAGACTTCTGGATGAAGTAATCCAGCATCAAGGTAAGAGCGGTAAAAATGCCGACCGCAATGGCACCCTTATCCACTCCTTTGTTGGAATCGCTACTTCGGTTGTCAGTGCGCCAATCGTAATGGCCGATGCGAAATCAAAGAAATTGAATTGAATTGCGATAACATTTTGCGACCAAGGATTCGGCAAATTAGGTGCAGATAAATATAAGCGCTAAGCGCCGATACAACCGTCCACACCACTCTATGCCACTCACCTCTTTGATATTTACTTGTTACGTCCATCAAATATTGTGACCTGAATGTTCCAGATTATTCGTGTAGGTCCGACCGCAAGATAAGTACGATAAACATTGCTGCCTAGCTGGTTTCTAGCAGTTCAAAAAAATACGGAGAATCAGCTGACCCAATGCCTGATGTACTGTACATTTTCTGAAAGCTTAGAAAGCTTCGGATGAGCATGAACGTGCCTCACACTCATTTTCTTCCCCCTTTCTGTGTCGGTTTGCTAGAGAATTATTTTTTGTAGTCCAGTGTAGACCTTCCATCCTTGTTTGCACATAATAATTCATAGACATGTTACGAGGTGACCGTCCATCAATGATTAATGAACACTTCCAGACCATCACTCTTGGTATGGGCTGCTTCTGGAGCCCTGACGCCTTATTCGGACAGCTACCCGGGGTGATTCGAACACGTGTAGGCTATGCAGGCGGGACGACACCAGCTCCGACTTATCGGATGCTCGGCGACCATACCGAGACGGTGGAGCTTGATTTTGATCCCGGACTGGTAAGTCTAGAAGCCATTCTTGGTCTGTTCTGGGATCACCATCATCCTCCGAACATCAATGAATATAAAGGACGGCAATATTTGTCCCTGGTCTTATACCGCGACGAGTTGCAGCAAAGCATCATTTTTAAGGTGATAGAAGACCGCCGGCGTGAAGGGAAAGGTAGAACGGAGACAGAGATCGCTTCCTTTAAGGGATTCTATATAGCCGAGGAACGGCACCAAAAGTATTATTTAAAGCGATATCCTGATGCTGTTCGGAAGCTAGGCCCTCTCTATCCTACTCCCGAGGACCTGACGAACGCCACCTTGGCTGCGCGCTTAAACGGTCTGGCGAAAGGCTTTACCAACCTGACGTTTGTGATCCAGGATATCCAAAAATGGCCGATCGATGAAGACGAGCGGGCTACGCTGATCCGTTTAGTTCAAGGGATTAGGTGGTAGCGTGGTAAGCATTCTCTCCATCCACGACCCTTACACAGGTTATCTTGAGATTAATCCATCCTCTTCGATGAAAAACTTCGGGATTTGGTTCCCTAAGCTACAGAGATCGAAGGAACCGAATACGGTGCCCTGGACTGTTCGGTTCGAGACTACGTATTTTGGCAATAAAGTTTATCATTTCATCATCTCGGTCCCTCAAGGACCGGAAATTTCATCCAAAGCTATGGGAATAAGTTTCGATTCATGGTCTCAATGTATGAAAGAGCGGAAGAAGAGATTCAGAAAAAGATGCGTGGGTACTATGAATATCTGATTCGCTTGAATAAATATGTAAAAGTGGCTAACGTGGTTGGATTGATTCGTTAATGGAAAAGAGGCTGTCCCATAAGTCATATAATGACTGAGGGATAGCCTCTCATTTTTTAAACAAAAAGAAATCTCTCTTTGGTAAAATGGAAGTACCACCAACCATTTACGAAAAGGAGAGATTTCTTTGTATCTCAAATATACCATGGATCAACTTTGCCTGCCAATGGATTTAGAGGAGGACATTCCTCAAAATCACCTCGTCCGCGTCGTGAATGCTGCCGTGAATCATTTGGACGATACCATCTTTGATGCGGCTTATCCCGGAGGCGGCCGAGACAGCTATCACCCCAAGATGCTGACCAAAGTCATCATCTACGCCTATACCCAGCGCATTTACTCCTCCCGTCAAATCGCTAAAGCCGTGCGTGAGAACATCATGTTCATGTGGGTCGCGGGCAGACAGCGTCCGGACTTCCGCACCATCAACCGTTTTCGTTCCGAGCGGATGAAAGACGTGTTAGAGACGGTGTTTACCGCGGTTCTTCAATTTTTGGCGGACGAAAAGTATGTTCAACTCGAACACTACTTTGTCGATGGAACCAAGATCGAAGCCAATGCCAACCGGTATACGTTTGTTTGGGGCAAAGCGGTCGTAAAGCATAAGGCCAAGCTTCAAGAGAAAGTGCAAACCTTGTTTGCCACCATCGAAGAAGCTGAGAAGCAAGAAGATCGGGCTCATGGCGGCCGAGATCTCTGTGAGCTTGGCCAGTCCTCGGAGATCACGAGCGAAAAGCTGGAGATCGCCGTCAAGCAGTTAGAAGCGAGACTGCAAGAAAAGCCCAAGGACAAGCCGCTCAAGAAAGCCGTGCGGAAACTCCGAAAAGACTTCCTCCCTCGCCTCCAAAAGTATGAATTGCAAGAAGAGATTTTAGGGAATCGGAACAGCTATAGCAAGACCGACACAGACGCCACGTTCATGCGTATGAAGGAAGACCACATGCGAAACGGTCAGCTCAAGCCGGGCTATAATGTGCAGATCGGCACCGAAAATCAATTTATCCTCGGATACAGTGTGCACCAGCGGCCTACCGATACGCGCTGCCTCATTCCTCATCTGGAAAAAATAAAATCCGGACTCGGCAAGCTGCCAGGTGTCGTCATCGCTGACGCAGGCTATGGCGGCGAAGAAAATTACGACTATTTGGAACAAAACAAAGTCGACGCCATCGTGAAATACAGTACCTACCATCGCGAAAAAAGTAAGGCATGGCAAAAGGACATAAGTAAAATTGACAACTGGACTTATGACGCTGAAGCAGATACATGGACATGTGCGGCGGGGCAAACACTCCATTTCCGCAGAGTGAGTAAGGAAAAAACGGAGAGTGGCTACAAAATTGAATACCGTCATTACCGAAGTGCTGGATGTGAAGGCTGTCCGTTAAAACCGCAGTGTACGAAAGCCCAGGGTGATCGTGAAGTCAAAGTTAGCTTGAAATATTTACGGCTAAAGAACCAAGCAAGGCAAAAACTCCGTAGTGAAAAAGGGTATGCGCTGGCCGTCCGGCGTATGATTGAACCCGAGCCTGTGTTTGGCGATATGAAGAACAACCGAGGCTTCAAAAGGTTTCTGCTTCGTGGCTTACCCAAAGTAAGTCTAGAGGTCGGGTGGCTTTCGCTTGCCCACAATTTGCTCAAGAAAGCATCGGTGGACGCAAAAAAGCAAGGAGCTAAGCGAGAAGATGCCGCTTAGCTCCTTACTTTTTCAACTGTTTACCTTGTTTGTCGCTGAGATTGTCTCATAAAGTTGCTTTTGAGACACCCTCTGCGAGAGTTGATCTGGATGTATTTTATTTATATCCAAAAGATACATGTTTATGCATTAGGCCAAAGTCCGCTCACTCACTACTTCACAAAAGCGGGCTATGAAATGTTGAACGGCGGCAATAATTCATTCCGTGTGCTAAGACCCCAGAGGCAAAAAGAAAAGCCGTTTTTGATGGCAGCTGCTACCTCGAAAATGGCGCATGCTTAAGACAGTTGGTTTCATACCTTGAAAAGACCAAGGGTAGCTACTCCCTTTGTCTTAGCCGGACAATCTACAGTATGTACATGTCTCCTTTAGGACCGCGGTTCCTTCAGGATTCGTGAGAAGCGTTGTGGAAAAACGGCTCGGCCTTCGGGCGCCACTCTAGCTTTGCCTCCACTATTCTTCATTTCTAGCATTTCCCGATTAATAGAATAATATACCAGCCAGTGATATAATTCTTGAAGCATCGTAGAGTGCTCTTTCAAGGGTGTTGGCTCCTCCGAAAGGATTTATTCGTCAAATAGACCAAACCTCCTGCGGTTAGCATGTTTCATTAGGGCTGAGTAAACGATGTTTTATTTTTTCTTTCGCTTCACAGAGAGCCATTTTGAATGAGATAATGTTTTATAACCCGACGTCAATTTCATTCACGATTATACGCATATGTTTGTGTCGTAAAACGATTATACTCACATGTTTGTGTCGTGGCTTCGCGACACAAACATGTGTGCTTTCAAATAAAAATCCCCAATTTAAGGCGATTTCCAAAACACCTATGTTTGTGTCGCCGGACATTATATCACAAATGACAAGAACAGTATATCATTTCCCCGCAAAATAAAACCCATCGCGTTTTATCGATGGGTTTTGTTTTGCTTAACATCTTTGTAAGCATATGCATTTACGGTTTGGGTTTCATTCGTCATTTGTCGCAACTGACATCGCAGAGTCTGATGTAACAGTTGCAATAAAGCCCAATTCAATAGAAAAATCCCGACACATTATCAGGATACTAAGATGAAATTTCTTTGAAAATTAATATTCTACTCCGATCACGTCATCATTTACATCGTCATAACGAATTTGTGTTGTAGTTTCAACCATAAACTCTTCTGTATGCTCATGAGCAGCAGTATCTTCATAAATTGTTTCAGGATCTCCATCTGTCTCAATATCAATTTTCTCATTGGGCATTCTCAATTCCCTCCTTATTGAGTATAGGTTATCTTTTCCAATGTGCAATTATTATTATTCATAGACTGTTGCAACTCATTGAATTTGAGCAAACGGTATTCTGAATTGCTTAGCCATAATAAGCAACGATCTCATTAAATAATTTAAAATATGCTTATAAAATTACTATTAATGACATTAAATAATAATTTTTTGTATGTATAGTACAGCAAACACGTTCCGATTAGATTACAATGATTCCGTCTAACAAGAGTTATGCGCAATTTAATAGATTTTGAGATTCGTTTAAATAACAACCCTGTGCTGCTGTCGGTTAACACAAGCTGGGGTAGTACCAGCGAATCTAACTTGATTCGAATATTGCATATTTCAATGGTGGTAGTAAGATAATAATCACATTATAACCGTTGGAGGCATTAGAACAATGACTAAAAAACCACGATTAAGCTCTGCAGAAATGGCCAGCCTTTGGAGCAACTGTGTGTTCATTTCTATAGTACATCACATGCTCCAATATTTTCTAAGCAATATTGAAGATCAAGAAATCAAGTCTTATGTCGAGTACACTCATTCCCTTTCCGGCAAACATTTGCATCGGTTTCAATCGGCTTTCAAAGAAGAAAATATCCCAGCCCCAAGAGGAATAAATTCTGATGATATTTTTCCTGGAGGCCATAGATTGTATTCGGACACTTTCTATGTCAACTACATTGCCGGCATGGCGAAATTTGCATTAATTACCTATGCGGTTTCATCTGCTGAAGCATCACGTACTGATATCCAGCAAATGTACAATGAGATTGTGAATGATTTGCAAATTATAAATCAGAAAAGCACCCAATTCATGCTCTCGAAAGGCATCTATATACACTCACCTTACGTGCCAGCACCAAAAGAAGCTGATGTTGTTAAAAAACAAAGCTTTCTTGCTGGATTCTTCGGTAACAAAAGACCTTTAACAGTCTTTGAAATCAACCAACTCTTCAACAATATCCAATCCAATGCAAATGGCAAAGCATTAATGATGGGTTTTAGCCAAGTTACCCAAAACAAAGGATTGAGGGAATATTTTATAAGAGGTAAAGAATTGAGTAATAAATACGTCAGCGAATTATCGGATGCATTGAATAAAGAAGATGTTGCAATTCCCCCAACTTTTGATGGGGAAGTTACTGATTGTACCGAACCTCCATTTTCGGAAAGGCTGATGCTGTTCCATGTGGCTTTATTGGGTTCGTCCGGGCTCGGTAATTATGGAATTTCATTAGCCGCATGTACAAGACGCGATCTGGCCGCTATGTTTGGTCGAATTATGCTGGAGGCGAAAACTTACATCGAAGATGGATGGAACCTGATGATAGAGGAAGGTTGGATGGAACAACCTCCATTAGCAGCTGACCGAGAAGCCTTAGTAACCTAAGGGCGTCGCATTCAGCTTATAGATTACGCCCGACAAACCGGCTGTTATATTATTGAAGATGATTACGACAGTGAATTCCGTTATCAAGGAATGCCGGTACATGCCCTACGGGAGCTCGACTCAGAACGTATTGTCTATGTCGGGACTTTCAGTAAAAACTTGTTTCCTGATGTCGCCACATCCTCGGGTCTGCTTTGCATGCAGTTGCAAGGGGCCATGGCCATATTCGCCGTAAATCTCAAACGGATTTTGAAGTTAGTGGACTAGGAATGCCCGCTAATCTGGATGATATAGCTCAAAAAAAGGCATCTGCACCGAAGTTTCGGCCAAATGCCTTCTTTTGCCTTACGCAATGTAACAGTAAGATAAACTTAGCTTAGTTCTTCAGTGGCCTCAGTTTATGCTACCGTGTTTTTTTGAAGGCCAATGATTAGCCCTATCTTTGTTTGTGTTTTGGGTTCTCGCAGATCACCATTATAATACCATTTCCTCTATCTTTTTACATTTTTAACATATATGTTTTACTGATAGTCTAAATTTTATTATAGTTTCCCTCCTTTTTATTGCTCGGCCCACTAGCGGATATTATCCCCCCGTTTGCTTCCTGATAAACCAGAGATAAAACGACCTGTCCACGTAAAAGGTTATCAGAAGGGAGATCCTTGTGGGTGAGTGTGCTTCTCTAATAATACCTCCAGTGTCGTCATCCAACTTGGGAAAAACAGAAACCACAGTATTTTCTGAATGATTCCTCTTTTGGCTGGAAATTTCATATTAAATACGACGCAAATAGCAGGATAGATGAAATACTCAAACGAAAAAACTGTTCTTTGCTACATCGGCAAACTCGCGAACAGGGTATTCAAGTAGGTTGTAATACACAACTACAAGCCCAAGGAACCAGGTTTCCATTTGTTTAAACGAGAAGATTACGAACGCCTCTCGGATTTTATTGCGGGGGACCGTCAGAATTAAAAGCACACTCATTATAATCCATATACCGATCAATATGATTCTGTCCAATGTCAAAACAATGTAACACCTCGTTCAAGTGAGATGCGCTCATTATCTCCAATATACCAGATATTATTATTGAGCTCTCCTGCCCGTTTATTCAGCGGAGACTCTGACCCCTAAAAGTACCGACTATATAATTCTCTCCGACGTTCCCCACGCACTGAGCGTAAATTTGTGTTGTCGATGCCTTCTCGTGGCCCAACATCCCTTGAATAAAATCTAAAGGGGCGCCATTATCAAATAAGTGACAAGCATAAGTATGACGAAAACGATGAGGATACACGTTGACTGCAATCTCTCCACCAACTGCAAGCTTCTTAACCAAATAACGTATTGTGGATATGGCCAATCGTCGCGCTGGAAGGGCTGGCGTCACAACAAGAATCCTCCCGATTCTCAAGGTACCTCCTTAACCAGACCTTACATTCGGTTGCATAATACACATCCGTTGCTTCGATCACTTCCCGTGCACAATCACGAAGCAGCTCTCCCAGTTGATGTCTTTTAACTTATGAACCTCACCTATGCGACAACCAGTGCAATATGAGATCTCCAAGAGTACGTGCTCTCGCGGGGAATCACAGGTTATCTTGAGATTAATCACATCCTCTTCGATTAAAAACTTCGGGATCCGCTTCTACATCTTTTGTTCCTTAAGCTTTGTCGTGGGTTTTTTAGCAATAAGTCCTTCTTCAAATGCAAACCGAAACAGAGATCGAAGGAACCGAATACGGTGCCCTAGATTGCTCAGTTTTAAACGTTGTGACTGCTTTGTCAAATATCCTTTTAGCAACTCCAATGACACTTCTTCGATGTTTAGGTTTCAATCTCGCGGACCAGCACTTTAAACTGTAGGAAATAAGCTTTTAACGTATGCGGACTAAAACCCAGAAAGCGTTTATCGTTCCCGTAGCTATTTATTATTAGCTTCACAATGTTTAGGAGGGGGTAATCCGGATAATCGTATTAAATTTGTTGAACTACTGTAATCCGTTATAGCTCCACGTTTGCGCTCAAATCATTTTTCGAATAGGTTTATATTCTGAACATCATACTCCGTTTATGTATTTTGCTGTATTTCCTTAGAAAAACATGAGCAAAAGGGAGGAATAACCAACCATGAGCTGCTGGTTGCTTCTCCCCTTCCACTTTTATTGAATATATATATTACCACTCTCAATGCCAGCCCTATCTCGAGTCAAAACGTACAATGCTCCTTGGCCGTCGACTCCTGCATAGAACACTTCCTCGATGCTCTGTATTCCTTGCTCACGGAGCTTCTTTTGAAGCCACTTATCGTCATATCCGGCATGGCGGAGGTTTTC
>NZ_VNJI01000042.1:23287-66955 GCF_007786445.1 Paenibacillus cremeus
TCGAGTCAAAACGTACAATGCTCCTTGGCCGTCGACTCCTGCATAGAACACTTCCTCGATGCTCTGTATTCCTTGCTCACGGAGCTTCTTTTGAAGCCACTTATCGTCATATCCGGCATGGCGGAGGTTTTCAGTAATGATGTTACCGTCCTTGATCACATCATTCATCATCCCTTTCTCCGGAGGCTTACGATTCAGATCGCCCAGAGTGAGTGGCATCTTGTCGGATTTAGGCAGGACGGATAGCTGCCCATCGGTCTCAAGTATGGCACAGTAGACATCGCCTGGATGAAATACATTTTTTTGGCGAAGAATTGTTAGCAGCTCATCAAGGGTCAACCTTGCTTTGCGAAGCTGTTGGGAATCGATTTGCCCCTTGTATATGACCATTTTGGGTTTGGAAATTACGAGATTACGGAGACCAGGGGACTTCTGGATAAAGTAATCCAGCGTTAAAGTAAGAGCGGTGAAAATGCCGAGTGCGACGGCAGCCCTTTTCCAATCATTCGTTGGAATCGCTACTTCAGTTGTCAGTGCGCCAATCGTAATGGCCGAAGCGAAATCAAAGAAATTGAACTGCGATAATACCTTGCGACCAAGGACTCGGCAAATCAGATGCAGGAAAAGATAAGCTCCAACCGCCGATACAGCCGTCCACCACCATTCGATGTTCCTCACCTCTTTGATATTTGCTTGTTATGTCCGTTAATTATTGTTATCTGAATGTTCCAGATTATTTGTGTAGGTCAGTGATCAGCTCTTAACTTCAACGTGTTTTTCGGGGCAACTGGAGCTTTCACTTCTTGGCTAATTTACCCACTTGGGTAGAAATGTATGTAACAGAACAGTGTTTAGTTACATTTCTACTGTCCGTTTGTTCAATGAACAGAGTAGAACGCTACAAAAGCGATGGATCTGTCGGATGACAAGAACCTGATGCCATAAATGACAAGAGCCTGATGTCATTACAGCTTATTGTAGATGAACGGGATACGGGAAATGAACCCGTACTTAAAGTTGTCAACATAAAATAAGTATTAGACAGGAATAGATGACATTACGGAGACGTTAGAGTTTAATGATGATCCATAAAAATGACGGATATGGGACATCTTAGACATGGAGCTTCGAGAGATCACCGATATGCAGCTTAGGTCTAGTCCTATTTGGGTGGCCAAGCTTCACGGAGCCGATCGTTTCCGCAAACATCAACGAATTGTGGGACACCTCCCAAGGGATGATAAGGAACGAGGTTAGATCCACTCACGGCGACAGCCATCTCGGTCACATCTTCCCGGATGGCCTTGCTAATCGCGGTGGCCTTCACTGCATCAATTTCGCGTCGCTCCGATTCATCCTTCGCGACGACGACATGGAGAGCGAGGGCTACGGCAAATATCGCGATCAGGTTGAGGAGGTATAAAAATGCATCAGCGCGCTGTACTCGCTGGGGGATGCTTCTGGGGAATGCAGGACTTGATCCGCAAGCTTCCCGGCGTCGTCTCGACTCGCGTCGGCTATACAGGCGGTGACACTCCGAACGCGACATATCGCAACCATGGTACTCATGCGGAGGGGATCGAAATCGTCTTCGATACAGCGGAGACGAGCTACCGGCGCATCCTGGAGTATTTCTTTCAAATCCACGATCCTACGAAGCGGAACCGTCAGGGCAACGATATCGGCACAAGCTACCGTTCGGCGATCTACTATACGAGCGACGAGCAGAGAAAGGTGGCGGAGGAGACGATTGCCGACGTGAACGCGTCGGGTCTGTGGCCAGGCAAGGTCGTCACCGAAGTGACGCCTGTCGGCGACTTCTGGGAAGCAGAGCCGGAGCATCAGGACTATCTGGAGCGCCATCCTAGCGGCTACACCTGCCACTTCCCGCGCCCCGACTGGGTCCTTCCCAGACGGGAGGCGGGTGGCGCCCCGTCAAGTAGACAAGAATGAAATAAGAGCACTATGCAGCCTTAGTTCTGCCTCCACCGGACTAAGGTTGTTTAATTTGCAAAAGATAATGATTTATATTCGCTAATGCATAAATTAGTATGTGGAAAGGACGCCGGCGACAAGGGTTTTGTCTACTTGGAGGAAATGAAAGACAGCAAATGGCGATTCACCCATACAAGCGGCACGATCCCAGACTTCTCCAAGGTGGCCGCTTTCAAGGTACTCCGTGAAAATAACTCCCCTTCCGGACTACCCGGGTCTACAGCGCTAAACGGTCGGCGATCCGAACCTTAAATGATGCCGATCTCATTTCAATCCTTGGCTCAGGCATCTTAGGATTGGAGCTGCATGTCCACACAAATAAGGTTCGATTCGTCGATATGCATGAGGCCGAAAGCCTTGCTTTGACAGGAGAGATCACCAGTGAGTTCTCCAGCTTCACTGGACTCGTGTATGCCGATGATGAGGATAGATGAAGCACTTATAGCCAAATTAAGCGACGACCCGCTTCAATTATGAGGAGTTGGAGCCAATATGGTTGCAATCTGATCAAGTTTTTCTGTAATTCTGATAATTCGATAACGAGTTCCTTGGATCTGGCTTCAGCCGAATTTGCTCTGTCATTCCAGTAATTTATTAGATTTCCGATGCTGCTGTTCGATTTGGACACGGACCCGCAGCAAAGAATGTACTGGTTGATGCCGCGGCCGGGGCTAGAATTATTCGGCTGATGGCCGGGCTGATGCGAAGCAATGACTCACCCGCCAAATAATTCGAGTGGCTGGGGGGTTACCGGTCGAATAGTATATGGGGCTGACCAACCGTATCTAGGATTACGGTGGACAGCCTCTTTTCATATGGAAGGGGAAGCTTAGAACACAGGAAAAATCGCACTTTTAATTAACTCCAATCCAGTGATCATTCACAATTAATCCAAGCTCGTGCCGGCTCCGAGTCTCCAGTCCCCTTTGTTGGGGCTTTTTAAGGGCTAATCACGATGGCGTGATGCCGGCTGACGGCCTACTAAATTACTGGATTTCGTGGCTGCACCTTTATTGAGGGGCAGATTCGCGGTATTGGTGAACGGGAATCCTAACGCCACCATGGCCCCTTCGAATTTCACTGAACAGCTCAAGTCGCCTGTGGTTTTGGATGTTGCCAATTATTTTGTCGCATTTGAATTTTTCTATTTTTTTCATGCATCTGAATCGCCTACCAATTTGCTCAGTTCCCCATGGAGTTTGGAAGCCTTACATTCATTACAGCTACCTTACTTCACGCTCTTCGCGGTTGCGTCCCCGCATTCCGGCCAAGCCCAGCAGTCCGAGGAGTCCTAGCCAGCCCCAATTGTAGCCATTACCTGTAGTCGCTTTGGCCGTATAATTGTTAGTTCGGTATGCGTTCGTGCGATAAGTGCTTGTGTCGTAGTTGCCGCCATAGCCGTAGCCCGTATTTACATTGGTATTGGTATGCATTCGGTCGAGCATATTATAGGAGTAATTGCGAACGGTGTTTGCAACGGTTCCTGTTGTTCCTGTATTTGTACCGGTTGTAGTCCCCGTTGTTCCGGTCGAAGTAATTGTACTAGTCGTACCATAGCCAGGTGCCGGTACGTAGGTTCCCGAGGCGGGATTGTACCCCCCCGGAGATCCCGTAAGACTTCCCGTGCCAATTCCCGTCGCACCGGTGGAAGGAATCGTACCATAAGTCCCAGTACCATAAGCTCCGGTTGTCCCGATACCATATGTCGTCGTTGGAGTGCTCGTTGTTTCCATTTCGGCAAACGCCTGACCACCCACGCAGAAAGTCGCTGTAACCGCGAAAGCTAGTACCGTTTTACGAAACTTATTCATCCGTTCGCATATACTCCCTTCTGACGCATGAGATTTGTATTGTGCTTGCCCCATAGCTTGGACGTCCGGCATTGTTCTTATCCTCCCCGCATTTTGGAGAAGCAGCCATAGATCATAGGAAAATTTGCTCGATCCGATCACGCCGACAACGGCGGGGCCGAGATGAATTACGATTCGAATGCCGATGAGATAGCATTTCACTGTAGAGAGATTAAGGTATAAAAAACATAAACAAGACTACCTTACCTTCGGGTGAAGGGGGACGGCAGTTTTGTTTTGATTTCTTGCTCTGATTATTAGATCTTAGCTCTTTTCATCTTCCAAATAAATTCTGCATTATCTCGAAAACTCTCTTTTTGATCGATAGCTCTGACATATTAGATATCGAAGGGCAAGCCTTCATTCCATCCCAATTATATTTTTTCTTCTGTCATCTCATGAATTTTTACCCATACTCCATCCCGACGCAGGTAGGATTCTAGCTTCAAATCACTACTCATAACGCTGATAAATTCTTCGCGAATTTCCGGTACATTCCAATTTAGTGTAAAAGTTATCCTCGTTAAAGTAAGCAAGCGCCATCCACCACGCCCAGATGCGTTTATATCTTGGTTCTTTTAGCAGATCGTCTAGATCGGGGCTCCAGCCGTAAACTGTATGTAGGTACCGCTGTACTTTTCTTGCCCTCTCTAGTTCAATACTCAACATTGCCTCCTCCTCCTAAATTCTTCCGGATACTTTTGCAAAAAAAACTGAAAACCCGATTTTCCTTTTAAGACAACCCTCGTGAGATACAGTATATTACTTAAAGTTGTCCATGCCTGTCGAGGCGAAATCCATGTAACGCCGTGCTCGGTTGCATCGAGTGTCCGGCTTCCCTCAATGTAGAAGTCGAAGCGAGCAAGATCGTTCTGAAGTTTCCAGATTTCCCGCTCCAACATCTTCTCGGGCAAGCTTGAGGTTATGTGACGCTTACAAAGAAGAAGGAATCGATCCATTTGGATTTGGCGAATTGTAAGAAGTTAAATGCGAAATTGGGATGCAGAAATGTGGGAGAAAGAATATTGGGGATTAGATGTATACTTGAAATGTAAAGGTGGATCTTACGTAAATGGGAGTTAAGGAGTAAGGGACTTCTCTAATGAAGTCCCTTACATTGACCTTCTTTTACTAAAGATTAATCTGGGGAGTACTTTCATTGTAATTATTAACGCCTAACGCTTTATTCTTCAATAAGATATCCTTAATTAATTCATCGTTTCCTTCGGAACACTTTACCATCAAAAAGACTTCTGTTGCTTTAATTCGACCAAACAAATCGATTGTGGGCATTTTTTTGACCGCGATCAGTTTTATTAAAAAACCAAGAACTCCTCCTACGACCAGTCCGATCAATGCCCATAACACAGGGCCAAGCTTAAGGACAAAACCGTAAATTCCACCCAATAGCATGAAAATGGAACCCAAAATGGTTGCCAGATCCACAAAACTTACACCGTCCGAGTAATGAGCATTATCAAACAACCTGGTCTTTTTATTTCGAACTTGTAGGGGCAAAGCAAGAATATCAGACTTCTTCACCCCATTCTGTTCTAGTTCAGTTAATGCGATTTCGACAGAAGCTGAATGTTCGTAGGATGCAACAATATACATATCTTCTCCCTTTCTCTCCGAATGGAATGGGGTTTCGAATGAATTTTGATAGTCAGAAACCAGAAGCTTAGCTTGGGATAGTTTATAATGTTTGTTACTTTTTACAGCCTCCCAGTAGCAATGATATAAAAATCCACCATAAATAGAGGGAATAAACAAAAACCACTGAGGATTAACAACTTCTATTGCTTTTGCAAAATCTCCGGTCAAGCTATAAAATAATCCCACGTAAAAACGTGAAAAAGTAATAGTTATTACCCACGTAACCAAACTGAAGAAAAAATTGAACACTTGGTTCAAATATAATGAACCTAGCCCTGGCATCAACATTTCCCAGAATAGACTTACCGATGGACTTACCTTGTTCAATGTGTTTACACTAAATGTAGACATAGAGGCTGTGTCCGTTGTTTTCGTTTTTCTGTAGGACAACACATAATTATTATTGAGATCTACAGCTCTTCGATAAGAATCAAACATGGTAAAAATGTATACTCCAATATATAAATAAAAAAAGCGAAGATCGATTACGTCTTTTGCACTTTGGATATCCCCGATCATGGAATAATATATAGCTTGATTAACCTTTGCAAGATTATTTATTATAAATTCAAAGATAACTAGAATGTAGCCAATTAATAAGTTGTTCATAACAGCGTGTCCGTATCCTGGAAAGGCTGCCGACCACCATAAAGGTATCCAAGGATTTAATGGATGCAAAATATTCGTGTTGTAAGGAACACTTTTCATCAAAAGTGGATATCTCTTCATCATTCCTTAGATCACCTGTTTCCCATGGGATGTACCATAATGTTGGGGTTAATCATGCTCTCTATGCTTATATAGTATGGGGAGCTTTTTCTTTGTTCCCGCCGCTCCGCGCTGAAATACATATGTTTATGTCGTGACGTGACTTAGCGACACAAAAATTGCGCTTTCAAATAAAAAATCTCCAAATTACGGGGATCACAAAGCACATACATGTTCGTTTTACGCGACACAAACATGTACTCTTCGCCGATTCGACTCAACGTATCATGTAAGCCTACACCGACCAGCCGAGCGCTGTCTCCAGCATGGACTTCAAAGATTCGGCCCTATGCAGTTCCGGTTTTGCCTTGAGCTTGGTGAACTCCTCGCCGATATATCGGATAAAATCATCGCGTAGCCGCTCCAGCTGTTCCACCGTCAATAAATATAAATAAGCTTTAACATAGTCGTAATCCGGGTACCATTCCCTGTTTTCCAGAAAAGCTAAAGATGAACGCTGGTACCACGCCCGAGTACTCGCCTTCAAAGCCTCTGTAATCTGTTGATCCTTCCCGGACATTGCAAAAAGCCGGTTTTCGGATAGCAAACTTCTGTACTTCACGACACCGCTATCCGGGAAGGTGTTCGGAAGCTCATGAAAACGAAGAAGATTTTCTTGCAAATCAACATAGACATCTGGCCCAGCGTAACGCGAGTTGAACTGCAGCCTCACCGCAGCATGAGCGATTTCTTTCAGCAGAGCAAGCGCTTCTGTAGCTTCTTCCTTAACGGGGGAACCGGTGAAGAACAACCCCTGCTTGCCGGCGCGAATTTCCGCCCGGTCGATGGCGTCGTGAAGCGCGTCCGCTAATTGCTCCTTACTGTGCGCTGCCCACTTAACGAATCGGTCGGTAAGAATTTTGCTTATACCAAACTCCCTGCGCAAAATATTGACAATGTCGACCCCGCTGCTGCCTTGAACTGTATTTAGTATATCAAGCAATAAATTTTCTAGGTTTCTGGACTTTTTAATGCTGACTATAACCTCTTCCGGAACCGTGAAGATAGCTGCCTGCTCTTTCTGCTTTAGATCGGTAATAAGCTGCTCTAGCTCTTTAAGTAATGGCTGCATTCTTGGTTCATCCTTTCTTGCATTCATTATTCCCATCTTTTCCACAAAATAGCGTGTGCAAAAAATTTCAACACAAACGTCCATTTATTTTCTGAACATTCACAATGTTTACCGTTAGATTCCAACAGCCCGCCACATTATAACGGGCAGGCTGTTATTGAACAAACTACGGCTATGCTGATATGTTATATGTTCATGTTTTAGCGTCAAAGAAAAGTTCATCAAAATCGCACCTAAACTTATCCGCAATTACAGGATGTGTTAAGTGCCCAACCGTCTTGAGTCCAAGTTTACTCAAGCGGCTCTGGCTAGATCTCACACGGAAATGACCTTAATGCTGGGGGAGCAAGCAAGTCTAATACGAGCGGCAGAATAGTCATCCCCCATCCGGACAAGTTCTTTGTTAACCCCGTTGGAAAACAGTCAGCGAGCATGGCAACAGGGCATCCGGCGGGAACAGCAGTAGGCATGGCCGTACGTCTGGCATTACGCCACATGAAATGAATGTAGCGGAGCTGCAAAGCCAGTTTCGTAAGGATAGTGCTATTCTGAATTAATTATTGTTCATCCTATAATGTAACCCGAACGCTATAAGGAGTTCGGGTTATTGTTAATTGGAATTGCCGCTGGGTAACTGAGTAATCCAGGTTAACCTTTCATATAATAAGGAAGCGGGAATGAATAGCAATAGAAGAGGCGAATATGATTAGCCCGGAACTGAAGGAAAAACTTAAACAGCTGGCGGCGGATTGCGGATTAGAGACTCGAGATGCGTTCATAGAGCATTTGGCAACGTTGTACAATTTAAACCAACTCAAGGAAAGTGACTGCAGCAGTTATGCAAAGCAGATAGAAGAACTAGAGTTTTATACGCGACGGAACCTAGATCTGTTCATTGGAATGATAAAGACGGAGGCGGCAGAACGACTTGAGCTTTCCATTCATCACGACGAAGCTCTCTCGAACCGAACTGCGACAATAGTAGCTCAGGAACTGGTGATTATTGATTTACAGAAAGTAGTGAAACAGCAGACTGAAGAATTGGAGCGTTTGCGTGACGAAATCGCGAAGCTTCAGAGGGTGATGGAAATGAGTGACATCGATAAGATATTTAATGGCGGCGAAGTCAAAGAAGTGTCGAAAATAATTAAGAAAAATTATGAATTATTGGAAGGAAACGAAAAGGTAGCAAAAAAGACAGGAGAACAAGCAGATATAAAAGAAATCTATGGGCGTGATGATAATGATGAGTATGCTGGATAGCAATGTTTTCAAGTTATGCGCTAGAAAACCATTGAATTTTTGATTGACGTATAAAAAGAAAACACTGTAGTTTATGCTACAGTGTTCTCTTGAAGGCCAATGATTAGCCCTGTCTTTGTTTGTGTTTTGGGTTGTCGCAGATCACCATGACATTTCCATTTCTTCTAATCGTTTTACATTTTTCACATATATGTTTTACAGATGGTCTAATTTTCATTATAGTTTCCCTCCCTATAATAATAAAGAGAATAGATATATAGATTATATCATAATCCATCTGTAATCAACTGATAACTACTGGAAACGAGGATGTCAGGGTGCTCGAATCTTGCAAAGAACAGTTTGATAAACAAAGTCCTTGTCTATTTAGAACAACCTGAACCTGTCGTAATTATAGCAGCATCTTCAGGTAGAATTTATGGAGGGCTCGAATGAGAAGTGGAGATTTGCATAATGTTTATGTCGCCGAACAGGTGGTGTCGAGTGGTTTTAGGAAGTCAGATAAAGGCGTTCCAAGTTTCCCTTAAGTTGATGCCCATAGCACAGCAAAAAGTAATATATCATTGAGAGATAACAACATAGGGTAACAAAATGACAAAGTGCCACCTTCGTGTTAACCGAATAACGTATAATAAAGACCGCATCACCGTCTGAGTAAAATAAGACGGCAATGCGGCGTTTTGTGATAAGCTCGGGTCCGATTACATATTCTCGGTTCTCAAACTTCAGGATCTTGTGTCATCTGCCCTTCCTTCAAATAAGCAGTGTATGCAATTATAACGCCTTTCCATAAATCTGGAGAAAACGACAAGCCAGGCTCCGCAAGCCAATAAAGCGATACCGCTCCAAAGCCGTAAGACCGACTGTTTGAACCAAGGCGGCATTGCATCATCGAAAGTACATAGTTTCTACGTACTCTGTATTGGAATTAACTACGGATCTCATAAAACTTAGTCCTTCGTAGAAACATTTTCAAACAAGTTAAGGTATTCCCCGTATCCTTCCCTTACCAGATCCTCCTTAGGAATAAAGCGAATCGCTGCCGAGTTAATGCAATAACGCAACCCGCCTTTATCCTTCGGTCCATCGGCAAAGACATGGCCCAAATGGGAATCCCCTTTCTGGCTCCTCACCTCGGTACGAATCATGTCATGACTTTGATCAAGCTTTTCCGTCAAGCGAGACTCTCCGATCGCTAGGCCATCCACAGCCCGAATCAAATTTATCCAGCGAACTGAAGAGTGGCTCACTCGAAACAACGTCCACATATATCCCTTCTTGTTTATGATCCCAATATTCGTTATGAAATGCCGGTTCTGTGCCGTTATTTTGAGTCACTTCATGTTGCATCGGCGTCAGCTTCTGCTTTAATTGCGCTAGGTCCTTCCTGGGCTTCCAATTCTGTTCAATAAATTGATCCCTGCCGGAACCTCTGCGGTACGTTTGATAGCGGAACGAATTGGTTCTATGGTAGTTCTGATGATAATCCTCTGCAGGATAGAACGTTTGTGCCGGTAAAATATCCGTCACAATCAGTTTGTTGAACTGGCCGCTCTCGGCGATTTTTCCCTTCGATGCTTCTGCCTTGTTCTTCTGTTCCTCATTATGGTAAAAAATCGCTGTCCGGTAGGATTCTCATCTGTCGTGAAACTGCCCGCCCGGATCAGTCGGGTGGATCTGCTGCCAATAAATGTCCAGCAGCTTGTCATAGGGAAAAACCTCCGGATCAAACGTAATTTGCACCGCTTCCCTATGTCCCGTAGTCTCGGAGCAAACCTCCCCATACGTAGGATTCTCCTTGTGACCGTCCGTATAGCCGGAAACAACCTTGATGATGCCCGGCATTTCCTCAAACGGCGATACCATACACCAGAAGCACCCTCCAGCGAAAGTAGCTAATTCATTATGTTTATCGTTTATGCCGTTCACCTTAACACCTCATTCTTCAATATCCAAGATGACGAAGATTTAAGAAAAAACATGCTACATTACAATGATCCACAGCCGGCTGGACAAATTATCAACTCCGTCTTCACTTCATCTAACCATTCATTGCCTATATCCAACGTGGACAGTCAATGTTTGTTGTAAGTCCTTCTTCAAATGCAAACCGAAACAGAGATCGAAGGAACCGGATACGGTTCCCTAGACTGCTCGGTTTTAAATGTTGTGACTGCTTTGCCAAATATCCTCTTAGAAACTCAAATGACACTTCTTCGATGTTTAGGTTTCCAATCTCGCGGACCAGCACTTTAAACTGTAGGGAATAAGCTTTTAACGTATACGGACTAAGACCCAGAATGCGTATATCGTCCTCATACAACGTCCAGAGACCAGTCATTTTCATAAAACAAAACCCCTCCCAAGGCTATTTATTATTAGCTTCACTATGTTTGGGAGGGGTTAATCCGTGTAATCGTATTAAATTTGTTGAACTACTGTAATCCGTTAGCTCCACGTTTGCGCTCAAATCAACTTTCGAATAAGGATTATATTCTGAACATCATACTCCGTTTACGTATTTTGCTGGATTTCCGTAGAAAAGCATGAAGCAAAAGGAAGGAATAACCAACCATGAGCTGCTGGTTGCTTCTCCCTCTTCCACTTTTATTGAATATAAATATTACCACTCTCAATGCCGGCCCTATCTCGAGTCGAAACGTACAATGCTCCTTGGCCGTCGACTCCTGCATAGAACACTTCCTCGATGCTCTGTATTCCTTGCTCACGGAGCTTCTTTTGAAGCCACTTATCGTCATATCCGGCATGGCGGAGGTTTTCAGTAATGATGTTACCGTCCTTGATCACATCATTCATCATCCCCTTCTCCGGAGGCTTACGATTCAGATCGCCCAGAGTGAGTGGCATCTTGTCGGATTTAGGCAGGACGGATAGCTGCCCATCGGTCTCAAGTATGGCACAGTAGACATCGCCTGGATGAAATACATTTTTTTGTCGAAGAATTGTTAGCAGCTCATCAAGGGTCAACCTTGCTTTGCGCAGTTGTTGGGAATCGATTTGCCCCTTGTATATGACCATTTTGGGTTTGGAATTTACGAAACTACGGAGACCAGGGGACTTCTGGATAAAGTAATCCAGCGTTAAGGTAAGAGCGGTGAAAATGCCGAGTGCGACGGCAGCCCTTTTCCACTCATTCGTTGGAATCGCTACTTCGGTTGTCAGTGCGCCAATCGTAATGGCCGAAGCGAAATCAAAGAAATTGAACTGCGATAATACCTTACGACCAAGGATTCGGCAAATCAGATGCAGGTAAAGATAAGCCCCAATCGCCGATACGGCCGTCCACCACCATTCGATGTTCCTCACCTCTTTGATACTTGCTTGTTATGTCCAGCAATTATTGTTATCTGAATGTTCCAGATAATTTGTGTAGGTCAGTGATCAGCTCTTAACTTCATCGTGTTTTTCGGGGCAACTGGAGCTTTCACCTCTTGGGTAATTTACCCACTTGGGTAGAAATGTATGTAACAGAAAACAGTGTTCAGTTACATTTCTACTGTCCGTTTGTTCAATGAACAGAGTCGAACGCAACAAAAGCGATGGATCTGTCGGATGACAAGAACCTGATGCCATAAATGACAAGAACTTGATGTCATTACAGCTTACTGTAAATGAACGGGATACGGGAAATGAACCCTTACTTACAGTTGTCAGCAGAAAATAAAGTAATAGACAGGAATAGATGATCATTACGGAGACGTTAGCGTTTAATAACGATCCATAAAAATGACGGATATGGGACATCTTAGACATGGAGCTTCGAGAGATCACCTAAATGCAGATTAGGTCTAGTTCTCCTTTGAGTGGCCAGGTTTCACGAAGCCGATCGTTTCCGCAAACATCAACGAATTGCGGACACCTCCCATGGGATGATAAGGACCGAGGTTAGATCCACTCACGGCGACAGCCATCTCAGTCACGTCTTCCCGGATGGCCCGTGTAATCGCCTTTCATCGATTCCGCGTCGCTCCGATTCATTCATCCGACGACATGGAGAGTGAGGGCTACGGCAAATATCTCGATCAGGTTGAGGAGGTTTAACATGCATCAGCGCGCTGTACTCGCTGGGGGATGCTTCTGGGGAATGCAGGACTTGATCCGCAAGCTTCCCGGCGTCGTCTCGACTCGCGTCGGCTATACTGGAGGTGACACTCCGAACGCGACATATCGCAACCATGGCACTCATGCGGAGGGGATCGAAATCGTCTTCGATACAGCGGAGACGAGCTACCGGCGCATCCTGGAGTATTTCTTTCAAATCCACGATCCTACGACGCGAGACCGTCAGGGCAACGATATCGGCATAAGCTACCGTTCGGCGATCTACTATACGAGCGACGAGCAGAGAAAGGTGGCGGAGGAGACGATCGCCGACGTGAACGCGTCGGGTCTGTGGCCGGGCAAGGTCGTTACCGAAGTGACGCCTGTCGGCGATTTCTGGGAAGCAGAGCCGGAGCACCAGGACTATCTGGAGCGCTATCCTAGCGGCTACACCTGCCACTTCCCGCGCCCCAACTGGGTTCTTCCCACGCGGGAGGCCGGTGGTGCCCCGTCAAGTAGAGAACAATGAAATAAGAGCATTAAGCAGCCTTAGTTCGGTACTCCACCGGACTAAGGTTGTTTAATTTCTTCTAAAACCGCTTGTGATTGTAAAAGTGAATGTACCGGTGGACCTCATCGATAAGCTGCCTCTGTCCCTTCTTCATTCTAACTACAGGGTGAAATCCTGCGAATTCATGAGTCTGAGTGAGGAAACGGAATCATTTTTAGGGAGTTCAATTACTTATTTGCCCTTTCCTTCTCTCTCAAAACAAACAAAGACTTCTCTTATGAACGCTCCTAAACTACCAGATAAGGCTATTATTATAATTAAATTAACAATCCTAACGATTAAATATGAAGTCTCGATTATGGTTAAGCAAGATAACAATATTAGTGTGGGGAAGGCGATGAATCCAACATAAAGCTGCTTTTTTGTAGTGATAATCTTACCTCCTTCCAAATTATCTCCCCATAATTACACTCGACTTAATCCATTTTAAACCTTTTGTGCCGCCCCAAACCATTAAACAAAACTGCCAGTTAGCGTAATCATGAGTTTAGATGAACTCAATCAATTTCTTGTCTATATCTGCAATCACTCCAATATCCGATACACCATCCCACAGAATAATTGACTTAGCTTCATCGTTCTCAACGAAATCATCAGCTGTCTTAGTTGACCTGAATACAAGATTGAATTAGACTGCTCTTTAACGTTGCAAAGCTGCCGATGAATGAATCAGCGACAGCTTCTAGCGGTGAGTTATTATTATTAAAATAGCGTATCCGTCCCTCGGTTTTAAGGGTTTATCTCACGTATACTCAGTCATTCGCAGGATTTCTCACGTTGGAATGCAGTGGTCCGTAGGAAATAGAGCTTTTTTACCCGTAAACTTTGTGTTTTGGGCATGCCGAAATAGAAGAAACGAACGCTTTGGAACATTTCCCCAATTATACTCTGCTGCACGTATCCTCCACAATAACCCTGGAAGTTTACCATCCCACGGCTCTACGGGTCCCTGCCCTAACATTCCTTCGTAACACTTATCCAAGGTGTGGAGACCGATAGCGTTTAGCGGATGGGTCAAAGCCCTTATCGGATACGAACTCGGTCCTCCGTGCTTTCTTTTTCTGAAATCCTGCGAATGACTCAATTCACGTTTTAATAAATCTTACGCAGCTTGAGTGTAATTGTGGATCGTTTTTTCAGGAGTGAACGACTCATCACGCTGAACCATACCGACTAGAACCCGCGCCAACTTCCCAAGCAGTTTAAACACCGACTGCTGTTTACTCATATGCTTTATTTGGACATTTTCTTCATGCAACTGTCGGAAAACAGCATTGGTCCCCACCAATGTAAGAGTAGCCAGATACAAATATTTCCGCAGTTTGGCATCTCCTCTTTTCGAGATTACGATTTCCCCTTTTCGTTTTCCCGACATGCTTTCAGCGAGGTTTAACCCAGCCCTTCGTAGTAATTGTCGTCCATGGGCATACTGTTTTAGATCACCTGCACCTGACAGAATGGCTGCAATATAGATTGGCCCCAGCCCTTTAAGAGATCTTAGCTGGCTTGCTATTGGAATCTCATCGAGTACGGTTGCAATGTCTTTTTCAATTTGTTCTAATATATCGACGATGCGCTCGTACTCGTCTATTAAGCGTTGGAGATCCTGCTTTGCATCCTCGAGTGCCGTTGTATCCCCCACACTCTTGCTAGCGTGAGAGATGAGTTCGGCAGCTTTCTGAATACCAGTTGAACCACCAGCTCGCTTCATATGGTTTCTCCAGCGTGTAATTACATCCGCTGTCGATTGATCTTTAAGTTCTAGCGGGGAAGGAAATTCTTTGAGGGTCGCTATTGATCGTGGACAGGTCCAATGTTTAAATACCGTCGTATATTCAGGGAAACGCATATCAAGCCAGCGGATAATTCGATTCTGCAGCCGAACGCTATTCGTGACCCAAAATTCGCGATCGCTCATAATGGTACGTATTCTTTGGAAATTGGTTGCCTGGCGTGTGTAATTATAGTAGTAGCCGCGACTAACAACGTCTGCAATGACAAGTGCATCCTTCGGATCACTCTTAGAAGGGCTGTTATCGCGATTTTCCTTGTTTCGCTTCGTAGTTGCGGGATTTACTAGGACAACATTTATCCCTTCGTCATCAAGCCAATTGGCTAAGTTATACCAATAGTGGCCTGTGGGCTCCATTCCGATTATAAGACTCTTTAATCGGTGTTTCTGTTGTAATCCGTCGATCCACCGTTGTAATTTCTCGAAGCCTTCAATGGTGTTTTTGAAAGAAAGATGCCTACTAGAAAGTACGATCCCACGAAAGTTCGTAGCTTGGGCTACGTGGACTTCCTTCGCCATATCAATTCCTACAACAAGATGGGAAGTGGTAATTCGTTCTATCCGTTGATTTTGTCCGTCTGATTGCTTAAATTTCATAATAAGAGCGCCTCCTTGATGGTGTTGGGTTTTGAACCCGTGGACAAACCCATCATACCGAGGCGCTCCTTTTTTGACAAAGCCCAATTCTTAGGCTATACAGGAATGTTTAGTGTAACGTGCAGTCATTCCGAAGAGAATCTCATGAAATATGTCCGTAAAGTTCGTCTAAAGTGGTTATCATTCGATCTACAGGCCTTTCAAAACGTTCCTTCTGCCTGTTTAACCAGATGCCTCTCATTTTGAGATTTTCGCAAGGTACGATGTCTGTAAATACATCAACTGAGGCAATTAAAACTTCGAAGTAATCTGATATCCCCATTACTTGTACTGCTGCAATATCCACTTCTTTCTTTGGGGCTAGCTTTTTTACCGGTGTCTTTGTATAAAACGTTACGATGCGTGATGAGATGGTTGGTCGCGATATAGAAAATTCATGCGTTCAAAGCATTCTTTTTGACCAGTGAAATGATCCATAAAATGAGTGGAATCGCGATACCACAAACAGGGAATATCACAGTTGTCCAAAATTCGTCGTATGTTGCAAGTGACGTCTCATTCGGAATCAAAATCGCCATAATAAAAATCACCGGTGCGCCGAACCAAATGATTCTACGCCAATTTTTCACATTGAACCACTGCGCCGTTTCATAGCTAACGACAAACAAATATAATGATAATTGTGCAGTCACTCCGAATATCCAAACAAATATGATGAATATATCTAAGTTTTGAATAAAATTTAATATATCAATGGTTCTTACATACATAATGTAAGGAAACCTCATTTTGGCTGCTAAATTCGGTCCCAAAACCATTAGAACCATAAGTGTGGCGGTAAAAACCATGAAAACGGTAATGCCTACGCCCAACATCGATTTGGAAAGCGCTTTTTGGGGGTTTTGCATAAAAGCGACAATAACCAATAAGGTGAACGGGCCTGAGAACCACATACCGGGACGAATCGATCCTTTTACAATGTTTAACCAACCTGTATCTTTAAATACAGGCAATAATTGATGCCAATCCGCATTGCCAGCATTAAAAATGAAACTTCCAATTAATGCTAAAATAATAATGGGACCCACGATTTGACATAATCGACCGATTCCCGTAATAGCTGTGGAATAGATTAAATATACCATTAAACCTAATAAGAGTATCATAAGCACCCACAAAGGTGTTCTGTCAATTACAATAGGTTGCAAAAAGCCGGGAAATCTGCGCAGTAAGTATGCAGTTAGCGTGTACCAAGCAATGAGATGCGGAAGGACAATCAGTCTCCCTAACCATTTGCCCAGCAGAGCTTGGCTGAATTGGGTCAAAGTTTGATTCGGGTGGAGAATGCTAAGATGAACGAAAAGAAAGGTTAAGGCTGCACCTATCCCGCCCCCAATCAACATCGAAAGCCACGAATCTTGTTTCGATATTAGGATCGCCGACGGAATATTTAGCCCGATCAACATAACGACTTCAGTCGTTACAAAAATCCAAAAAATTTGCGATTCTGACAGTTTCATAATTACTACCACTCCTTATCGAGGATAAACAGCCCGAACCCAAATTAAGGTATACTCTTGATTGACGAATTGGTTTCGCCCGGATCCTTGCATTGAAGGTGTACTTTGACCGAAACATTCAGCTCAGGGAAAGTTACGTTCCAATCTCGTTTCAAGGTTTTCCACTGTTCCGGATATTGCTGATGCACATGTACACCAAACCCGAAGATGTCGGTCTTATACTGCTTCTGAACTTTTTCGACCAACTGCTGTACCGATCTCTGAGTCGTTTCACTGACTTCATCTTCAATGATTTGGAGATCGTTTCGCTTGGTTGGATCCAAGTTCGTATTATTTTCGACAATGGTTCCTTTTCCGGTGAGAAGAACGTCAATTTTTATTTGCTTATCGATCATTTTCACTTGAATTCGTCGATCTAACGATCGCAGGTTTAAACTAATATTGCCATTTCCTCGTTTGACGAAAGAAGCGATAACTAAATTTGTTTGTCTATTCGCAATCCAATTGGCAAAGAAAGAGTCTTCAATATTCAAGAAACCCACTAATTTCAGGCCATCGTCTTTATTGAAAATAGCAGTGCCCGAATAAACAACTTGTTTGGTGTCTGTTAAACTAACCGCAGGCATCATGGGCTGTAAACCTTGACTAAATGTATCTGACAGAAAATTCCGGAAATAACGACGCTTTAAACCTAAAGTTTCTTGTTGCCGTACCAATGCCGTAGATGTGAATGGCTCGAAGAACGGCTCAACAGATAGGATATCTTTCGCTTGGCCATCTTTCACAACAAATATCCTTGAACGCTGCTCCGATTGAGGATTACGAACAAACTGATCAAGAAAATCGCCTATTCCTTGCTCGGCCATTCGTTGTCCGATGAGGATGATCTGACGATGCCCGATAAAGAAATTCCGCGATAACTGTTTCTGCAAATTTGGAACCGTATCGTAAATGTTCTTTCCAATCGCGCTTATTACACGAAAGCTTTTACCCCCAGCTCCGCCGCCCGCTTCCTGTCCGCCGCCAAGACGTGAGGGTATCACGATTTGAGAACTAACTTGTAACTGACCATCTTTTGTAAAATCCAGCCCTGTCCCCATAAAAAATGCGAGTTGATCCGGTTCCTTCAGGTTCCAGCACCCGGTTGTGCACGATACCATGAAGAGAAATATGAAACTAAGCTTTACCGCCCTCTTCATGGTTAATCCGCCTCATTTTGTGGTTCATTATATACGGCTCGCTTTCGAGGCGGTCGCATCCATACGTCCTTAAGCCTTCGAGTGATTTGCGGAGCCACTGGAGTTAAATACGGAGTCCCAAACGGACTAAGTTGAATTAGGTGAATTAAGATCGTTAAGATCCCGGTCGCTAAACCAAATAGGCCAAATAGTCCGGATAGGATCAACAAAGGGAATCGTAACATACGTAGAGCATAGCCGAACCGATATCGCGGAATGATGAATGACGCAATTCCGGCAGCCGAAACGACAATGACAATAGGCGCGGAAATAATTCCGGCACGGACAGCCGCATCCCCAATGACTAATGCTCCGACGATGCTCACGAGAGGACCGATCTGTTTTGGCAAACGGATCCCCGCTTCCCGTAAACCTTCAAACATAACCTCCATCATAAAGACTTCAATTATAGTCGGAAAAGGTGACTTTTCCCGTAATGATGCAATCGTCAACATCAGTTTTTGAGGAACCATCTCCTGATGGAAATTGGTCAACGCAATATAAACGGAAGGGAGCAGCATCGAGAACAAAGCAAAAAAATAGCGAATCCATCGAATCAAGGTTGTGAACAAAAATCGTTCATAAAAATCATCCGGTGCCTGAAGTCCTTCCCAAAAAGTCATTGGAACTACAAGAGTACAACTGTCTCCATTGGTTAATATGGCCACTCTTCCATTAAGCAATCCAGCGGCAACAACGTCTGGGCGCTCTGTAACCTGTATTTGCGGAAAAGGAGAAAGCTGAGTATCTTCAATGGATTCTTCGATATACCCCGATTCAAGAATCCCATCGATTTGTATCTGATGTATCCTTTTACGGACTTCATTTAGAACCGGGACGGAAACAGTTCCTTCGATATAGGCGATTAATATATCGGTCTGCGACAGTGTTCCGAGTTTTAATGATTCGAACTTCAGCTTCGGCGTTGCCAATATCCTGCGCAGCATCGTGGTATTAATCCGCAGGCTCTCTGTAAAGCCTTCTTTGGGTCCCCGGATGGATGCCTCATTGTGAGGCTCTTCTATGGCTCGAGTTTCAAATTTTGAGACGTCAGCTAGAAGGGCGGTATTTTCCCCATCGACCAGTATAGCAACATTTCCCTTTAATATATGATCAACAATTTCTTCAAAGTTTGAAAGCTTCTTGGTCGATAAAACGGAAACGAGCTCTTGTTTGCACATTTGTGCGAGACTGTCGATTTTCCCGAGACCTTGGGGCAGACCATCATAAATTAAAGGCTTTAGAACGCTTGATGTAATAATATCAGCATTGATCATACCATCTACGTAGACTAATAATGCCTTGGTTTGGTCATGAATCGTAATATCACGAAAAATAATGTCCGAACAATTCTGAAATACGTTTTTTAAAGTCTGTTCGTTCTCAACGACGTTGTTGTTGACGTACATTTTCTCCACTTCTTTCGAGCAGAAGTCATATTGGTATAATGTACCCTGCATCCCCAAAAATATCCTGTTTGATTTGATAATGAAATATCTAATTGAACCAACAACGGACTTTAATCGTAAATAGGGGACATGCCAAAATTAAAGCTGTTGTCCCAAATAAGAGGGAGCGAGCCTTCAGATCGCCACCAAGAAGGTGTGAAAGAAGTTATTAGTAGATATTGCTAAGTGAATTGAATCTTAACAAACAAACTAACAAACATGTGCGTTTCTTTATCTCATTCCCGACAAACAAAAAATACACCATCTTTAAAAGACGGTGTATTTTTTGTTTAAAGTCAAATTGTCTGGAATGCAATTCGCAAACCGCGATTGAATAAAAATGACTGGATATCAAATTTGACGTAATCCTTTTCTGTCTTTCTGCAATTTCAGTTTACCTTAATTCATTCTGTCGGGAATGAGATAATGTTCTTGTCACCCGACATTTGTCCAGCTCAAGCGACTTTTTAACGACAGCCAAGTAATCTGAGGTTGTCCTTTTCAAGCGGCAGTTCAAATGGTGTCGGTTTCTCGCTGTGATTATGTGCAATCAGCCAAACCGTTCATTCCCACTCTCTTACGAATACGTATAAATTCGAATCCTCCGGAAGCAAATCCTTGTAATCTCCGTAGATCATCACTGGATGTTCTTTTCGCAGAGCAATCAGCCTTATGTAGTAGTGGTACACGGAGTCAGGATTGCTCATAGCCTCATCAGCGTTGATTTTTTTATAATTGGGATTCACTTGAAGCCACGGTGTTCCTGACGTAAAACCGGCGTTAGGAAACGCGCTCCACTGCATAGGGTCCGGGAATTATCGCGGCTGAACGGAATCAAGCTCTACAGCACGTGCGCGGATCCCCTTCCCTTGGCGATTTCCTCGGCATATTTATTTTTCATCGTAATATCCTGGTACTCGTCTATCGACTCGAATCGTACCCCGGTCATCCCTATTTCTTCCCCTTGATAAATATAGGGCGTCCCAGGCAGCGTATGAACTTATGTAGCCAGGGAGCTTGGCCGACTCCACGCGGAATTCACTGTCATTGCCGTAACGCGTTACCTGCCGGGTGTGATCATGGTTATTCAAAAAATGCGAGTTCCACCCTTTACCGTAAAAGGTCTCATGCCATTTTGTTTGAATTTGCTTATATCGGAGCATATCCCAGGTCGGCATTTCATTCGCTATTTCAAAGTGGTACAGCGAGTGGAACTCCTCTCTTCCCTCCTCCACATAGTCAAGATTCTCAGACGGAGCCACGTAGGGCTCCTCGTGGGATGCGGAAATACCCGAGAATCTAAGGCTCTCTCGGGTTTAAGGGTATTCGATAAACTAGGACAGCCATCAGGCTTACGCCTGACGTGAGGTTGTCTCCGGCTCTGAGAATAAAATACCCGTTCCAATCCCATCCCCCACTACTTTTCGAGGTGTCCCTGCGACTATTGTCATCGCTCAGTACAGCCGAATCATTGCCGGTGTTTCAGATCTTAATCACAGAACGAGAATGGAACGGTCAGAAGTTTTGGAAATTGCGAAGTCAATATAATTGAGAAGCTTAGGATGCATTGACATCATGATCCTTATAAAGCATGATGAATGGACAAAGACTTCTATAAGATTGAGACTTCCTAAAATGGAGGGATTGTTACATGAAGGAGGAATACGAAATGAATAAATTATGGTATTTATCTCAAATCAGCATTTTTGAGGAAATGACTAGTGAAGAAATGAAGGCAATTGATTTACTAAATACCATTCGTCATTTCAATTGGGTACCGAAAGACGCATTGGTTCAAACTCCTGATACTATTCTGGAAGGTCTTTCTTTCGTCAAAGAAGGCAAGCTTAAAGTATACAAATTAAACGACAGTGGGAAACAGTTCACTCTAAGTATATTGACTCGTGGGAACATGTTTGGGGAAATCAATTCCATCTCGTTTGGTACTAAAGATGTTTACATTGAAGCCATGGAACCAACCCTGGTTTGCTCGATATCCGAAGCAGAATTCGACCGTCTTATGATAAGCAGACCGAGTCTGGCGTTGAAACTTCTAAAAGCGGTCAGTGAACGTTTGAAGGAAAGAGAAGAACAATTAGAACAAATTGCATTTAACGGTCTCCGCGAACGGGTGATTCATATGTTGACGATGCTTAGTTCAAAATTTGGTACCATCGTAGATGGTTATGCTTTAATCGATCTCCCTCTTACGCACCAAGAGATAGCTAACATGCTTGGTGTAACTCGGGAAGCCGTCAGTGGAGTCATGAGTGGACTTCTGAAAGATGGAGTTATCAAAACGTCTCGTAAGTCTGTTCAAGTAAATGCCGCGATGCTGCCCCAATCCAAATAACCTAAGGCTGAAGAGCCAGAGTGTCGTGATCCGGAATAGGTTTTTACAAATGGAAAAAAAAGAAGGAACAGATATGCAGCAATGTTAAAATTCAGCAATCGTCTGCCAGTTTCAACATCGAATTGGGAAAAATAAAAACCGGAAGCGAGCTCGCCTCCGGTCGTTTTTATATATGAAAGGCAGTTTGAACGTGTTCGAGAATGGCGTTGCGTTCAAGTGCCAGACTGTTGCAAACCGGAATTGAGCTGTTGAGCGACGGGAGCGCTAATTTGTGATATCTGTTTCCGTTTTATTGCAATCAATAACATACCGGAAATCGTCATGACTCCCCCGAGCATTTGTGACAACTCCAAAGCATGACCCAAGATAACCGAAATAATTGCTGTAAAGACAGGAATCAGGTTCATAGTTATGCCGGCCTTGCTCGCACCTAGTATCTTAACACCTTGATTCCAAAATATAAACGAACCGACTGACGGGAACACCCCCATGTATATAACTCCAACGATCCCCAAAGAAGTGATTTTGTCGGAGTGAATCGGATGGAAAAATAATAAAGGAATCATCAGAATAGCACCGATCAGCGCAATCATCGCAACCAAAGTCGCAGGCGGAATACCTTTTGCTTTTTTTAGAAGCAATGAATAAGCAGCCCAACATAAGACAGCGAATAGCATAATCGCATCGCCCTCGTTATACTGAGTGTGAAACAACTGTAGCAGGTTACCTCTAGTTAACACAATCATAACACCAATAAACGAGGTGATTAATCCAATGAACTGAAAGGCACTTACTTTTTCTCTCAGGAAAATCAACGAAAAGAGCATAATCAAACCAGGTGCAAGGGTAGTAAATAGAGCGCTATTCGTCGCAGATGTGAACTGCAATGAAGCATACGAGAGATACGTGTAGAGCACAATGGATGAAGTAGCTAGCAGAATGATCAACACCCAATTATTCCTCCATATTTGATACCATGAAGGCTTCTCAATAAATTGGGCAATGGGAATAAGAAGAATCAGTCCGACAACCCACCTTAGAAAGACTGTCCATTCAGCAGGAAATTCATCTACAATCAATTTTCCAAAAATGATATTACCGGCCCAAAACAGATTAGCCCCGATCAAAAATGTCCAAGCCTTATAATTCTTCATATTTTTCACCTTCACTTCTTTGTTTTGTAGATTAACTTGTCGTTAGCTACAATATCTCTAAAATCGATAGATCAGAACGAATGGGATCGTGTACTTCGAGAAGTGGAACGTACACGACTCAATGGGATATCGTTATTTTCCATCGAATTCTTAAAAAAGGGCTTTTAGGTTTCTGTGTTGAAGCTCTCACTTGAGTTTTCCCATTCGGCATTTAATCTCATAAAATTGAGTCACGAAACATCATTGTATAGTCCTTTGCCGATCATGCTCTTCAGGTTTAATAATACGGACAACAATCAATAATTGTGAAATGATTGCTGTCCGGTTATCCACGCTTCCAGAAAGATTAAAATTCACGAAGAAAAGGAAGTAAACAAATCTCTTAATTCATGAAGGATAACTTCCTGATATTCGTTGCTAACTTGATAGAGCTCGCCGATCTCTCGATATGTCTGGTTCAATTTCTCCTTATAATCTGCTTCCTGTTTATTTGGATTGTTCATTTTAAACCGATCCATCACGGCCTGAATATAGGCTGGACGCGCTCCCCATCTGCCTAGAACATCTCCGGACGCATTCAAGAAAACCGCGATCGGCTGATTTCGCCCGCCATCCGTTAGAAAGAGATCCATGGTTTCCAAATGCTCTTCCATGAGCAACACTTCAGTCGAAATGCGGCTCTCCTCCATCACTCTAAACAGTAAGGGGACGTTCCAGATAACATCCGGGCACCAATCTGTACATAGAATCAAACAGTGCAGGTCGGAGCTATTGTTTAAAGCGGTAAAAAATGCTTTCTGATCTTCTTGCGCCCATGTGAAATTCTCGTAAACGGAGATGAACCGCTCTTTGGTATTTGTGATATTACTGGTTACCATCGTCCGATTCTGCATGCCTTCTATGAACTGTTGAGGTGAAATCCCTTGACCGATTTTGTGTTTTAAGTTCAATCGTGCTTCCATTTCTTCACGCACCTTCTTCATTATTTTTGGATACTGTAGACTGTGGATCTAATAAAACTTTGTCCTTCGAATAAAATTTTCAAACAAGTGAACCCCTATCCTTCCTTCTCAAGATCCTCCTTCAGAATAAAGCAAAGCGCAACCGAGTTAATGCAAATTTCCTTCGGTACATCAGCAAAGACATGGCCCAATGTGAATCACCTTTCCTGGCTCCTCACCTCGGTATGAATCATGCCATTGCTTTGATTCAGCTTTTCATTGATAAATTGATTATAATTCTAAAAAAATCGGAGTTCTGTAATCCAGATGACAGATGCCGATTCTGTTGGCATGTTAATCTTTAAACTAAGCTGCCAAGTACCTACCATTGAATTCTCATTAAATTTTAATTTGTCCTGGATGGCATTAGTAAATTCAATCAATTAATAAACTTAGAATGCAAACGTGAAAGGAGAATATGGATGAAGATACTCGTTTTAGGAGGAACAACGTTTTTCGGTCGCCGGTTAGTTCATTTATTACTCGGGGAGGGCCACGATGTAACCATTGCCACAAGAGGTCAGACACCGGATGATTTTGGCGACGCCGTGACCCGAATAAAGGTGGACCGGACGAATCAGGATGCCATGAGGGAAGCGTTCGGCAATTGTTATTATGATGTTGTTTATGATCAAATCTGCTTCAACCCTCAAGATGCAAAAATTGCCCTGGGGGCTTTTGGAAACCGCGTTAAAAGGTATGTAATAACCTCAAGTATGGCGGTTTATAACAGTAAAGATACCGAAATCACCGAAGACGATTTCATGCCGGAACAATACAACTATGATTTAGACGCTCAGAAATATGCCTATGCCGAAGGAAAACGCCAAGCCGAAGCCTATTTCTTCCGGAATGCGGCATTTCCCGTCGTTTCGGTTCGCGTAGCTATGGTCGTATCGGGAACCGACGATTATACAGGCCGTTTTGATTATTATGTGAGGCATGTTGCTGAACATAAATCTATTGGCGTGTTGGAATCCGAACATCCTATTACTTATGTGACAGCGTGGGATGCGGCCGAATTTCTTCATTTTATAGGAACAAAATCCGATTTTGTCGGACCAATCAATGCTGCGAATAACGGTTACTTAAGCATCCAAGAACTCTGTTATGAGATAGGGGAATGCTTAAATATGACCCCGCTGTTTCATGTAGGCCAACATGAAGAACAAACTTTATCCCCCTATGCCATGTTTCCTTATACTTGGAAGATATTGAATGCCAGAGCATTATCTTTAGGATTTGAATTTTCACCAATACAAAAATCGATTTCGCTTATGGTCCAGGACAGTGTTTCTAAATGGCAAAGAAGCTTGAAAGATGAATTTGATGCACTTCAGGCTCGTAATATGTCACCAGATGCCGCGGCGACATTTGCCAGATTGATTCAGGACCTTCGAGATCAGGGGGCAGGCAAAGGACTGAATATCGGAGATAAGGCTCCCAATTTTACCCTGGAAGATGCTACGGGCAAACCGGTCACATTATACGAAGAACTAGCCAAGGGCCCCGTCATTATCGTGTTCTATCGGGGTGAATGGTGTCCTTACTGCAATTTGCAATTGAAGGCCTATGAGCGCATCATGCATGAGATAAAAGCTGCCGGTGCTCAATTGATTGCCATCAGCCCGCAAACACCGGATCATTCACTTTCCATGAAAGAAAAACATGAACTGAGCTTCTTCGTCCTTAGCGATGTGAACAACAAAACTGCGGAAAACTACAATCTTAAATACAAGCTGCCTGACTTTCAGCAAGCTATTCAGAAAAGATCTGGTATTGAACTGCATCAATATAACGGAGACCAGACATTTGAGCTTCCTGTCACAGCAACATATATTATAGATAATAACGGAACCGTCATAGCCGGTGCTTCAGAAATAAACCATAGAACGCGGATGGAACCGTCCGAAGCCTTAAAAAAAGTCCGTTCGTTGCACTAATATTATTACTACGAACGTCAATGACTTTCCCAACATTATTTTGGAGGACCGATATAGCCGATGAATAAGCTTTGGTACTTATCGCAAATAAGTATTTTTGAAGAAATGACACGAGATGAAATTAGAGAGATTGATCAGCTTGATACCATCCATCATTTCAATTGGATCACAAAAAACACATTGGTCCAAACCCCGGAGTCCACGCGCGAGGGATTCTATTTCGTCAAAGAAGGCAAGCTTAGACTCTATAAACTGAACGACAACGGGAAACAGTTCACGCTTGGTATTCTCACAAGAGGCAATATATTCGGAGAGTTAAACTCATTCTCGTTCGGAACCAAGCGGGTTTATATTGAAGCGATGGAATCATCGCTTCTTTGCAGCATGTCCGAGCCTCAGTTCGAACGCCTGATGATCAATCGGCCTCAGGTCGCACTCAAATTTCTTAAAGCACTTAGTGACCGGTTAAAGGAACGGGAGGATCAATTGGAACAGTTTGCGCTTCATAGTCTTAGAAAACGCGTGCTCCATCTCCTTTCTACATTGAGTGCAAAATTCGGCGTCATTCAAGACGGATATGCGTTGATCGATCTGCCGCTTTCACATCAAGAAATTGCCAATATGCTCGGGGCTAGCCGCGAAGCGGTCAGTAACGTGATGAGCGAACTTGCCAAGGAAGGTGTCGTTAAGATATCACGCCTGTCCGTTCAACTTGCTGTTACAATACTTGAAGAAAATATTCCTCGAATCTCTACACATTGATATGGTGATATGCGTAGCATTCAATTTGGTGGGTCTTCAGATGACGAACGACTGAATATACGCGAGCATGGGATCCAATACAGTTTCAAGCGGACTCGTCTCCTTTTGGCATTGAGTAAGAAGAAGTCCTCCTTGAAGTGTAGTCAACAGCAATGGAGCGAGATTGTCGACTTTAGTGAGGACCGGATGGCTTTTCGTCGTTCCGGTCTTCTATCATTACTTTGCCCCAAAAGGGGGAAATCCTCCGGAATCAATCACGGCTATAACGCGGTATATAGCCATCTGATTCTGCCTCATTAATCCACCGCTTGAGCCACCCACTCCGTCCACGTATTAACACCTTTAAGCCCTAAACACGGCCTGAGAACCAGCACAGGAATTACTTGCGGAATTAATTGATTGTACGAAACCGAAGTTCCTGCTAGTCTGTAAAGCAGCGTCAATTGGCTGATATGGCTGAACGAGGTTTTCGATAACGCGAAACAGGGTGAACCTCGCGAATTTACATATCAGATATGGCTAAATCTTCAGCCCAAGTGAGAGAGTATCTTGAATACATCCCTCTTGTCGGTTTTTGCTATATAAATAAAATAGAATGACTAAACGATAATATCTCTGTGAATACTCACATGAACATCAGAAGGATCAAACAGGTTATAACAGTCAGTTTTCGGTCCTCGCGGCTGACGATGATATCCACGAACTCCGGTCACTGTCCCTGAGCCCTTATGGAGGAAATGGGATGCTCGTTTTCCCTGACCCACTCTGTCGGGTTGAAGGCGGCGATAAATCTTCGAAGCAGCAAAAACATGATTAGTGCCCCCGGTAGGTGATATGATATGCAGGATGTTACGATTTCTATTTTGTTATAACAAAGAGACTGTCATAGAGACAGCCTCAAGGTTAATTTTATTTAAAAACTTTTATTCGTTCTTGTATCGGATTAAATTTCTTTTCACCTGCTGAGGCAGTCGGTTTACCGAATGGCATTTGGGCAGTCAGTTTCCAATTTTCCGGCAAATTCCATTCCGCTTTTACTCGTTCATCAATCAATGGATTGTAATGCTGTAGGTTTACACCCAGCCCTTCAGCCTCCAGCGCCGTCCAGATCACCAATTGGTGCATTCCATTTGTTTGCTGTGACCAAATCGGGAAGTGTTCTTGGTAAGATGGAAATTGTTTCATAAAACTATCAATAACTGACTGATCTTCGAAGAAAAGCACAGTACCGTATCCGTTACGAAATCCGTTCATTTTTTCCTGAGTAGATGAAAATTGTTCGGTAGGAACGAGTGCTTTGAGAACTTCGGTTGTAATATCCCATAACTTGTTATGTTGTTCACCTAAGAGCAGAACAACGCGGGTAGTTTGATTGTTAAACGCTGATGGTGTATGTTTGACGGTTTCCTCGATTATTTCTTGGATACTTTGATCCGAAATTGGTGATTCTTTGCTAATTCCATAAATTGAGCGCCGTTCGCGTAATGCAGTGAATAAACTTTTCTCCAAGGTTTTCATGATACCTCTCCTTAACCTATTTATCAATTAGAAACAAATGTAGCGAACAAAACAAGTCCGAATTGAATGTACTAAACTGCTCCCGAATCAGACTTGAATGACAATTACCCTGGGAACATGGAAGCACTTTTACTTGTGCTTTACGGACGAACGCGGATGATCGTCTTTCCCTTGATCCGCTCAGTCGGGTTGAAGGCGGCTACGGCTTCGTCAAGTGACGCCACTTTGCCAATATTTGTCCGCAGCCGTCCGTCACGCACTCGCTGGGCGATCTCAATCAGTTGGGCACGATCGGACACGACAACGAAGTCGACCGTCAAACCGTTGGCGGGCCGCACCTCGGGCGGGCCTGCGACGGTCACTAGCATTCCTCCATCTCGAACCAGACCCGCAGACCGCTTCCCGATGTCGCCGCCGAAGACATCGAAAACCAGATCGACGCTGCCGACGTCTTCCAGCGAGTCGTTCTCAAGGTCTACGAAATACTGCGCGCCGAAGTCGAGTGCAGTCTGACGGTGGGCAGCTCGTCCGGTGCCGATAACGTAGGCACCGGCCTGACGTGCGAGCTGTGTCGCCATCGAGCCGACTGCACCGGCCGCACCGTGCACGAGGACACTCTGACCCGCCCGGAGGTGACCGTGCTCGAATAGACCTTGCCAGGCGGTCAGGCCCGACATTGCGACGCCCGCGCCCACCGTGAAGTCAACATCGCTCGGTAGCGGCGCGAGGTTGCGTGCCTCGACGACTACATACTCCGCGAGGCTGCCGTCGCGAGTCCAGTCCGTGAGACCGAACACACGCTGTCCCACCGACAGGCCAGTTGTGCCATAGCTGAGGGCGGAGACCACTCCGGCCACTTCGTGGCCAGGGATCGACGGCGTCCGGTCCCGCCCGAGGCGATCGATCCAGGTCGAAGGCCACGTCAGCTCATCCCAGGTGAATCCCGACGCATGAACCTGAACAACGACATCTCCGTAGCTCGCGCCCGAGAGGCTTGCGAGCATCGCCACGTCCGGCTCCGGGCGCTCCACCAGCTTCATGCCGGCCGTTCCCGCGGCTTCGTCCGTTACCACAATCGCTTTCATTTGGACACCTCCCTGAATAGTCTTGCCTGTTTCTCCAAGTTTCCCATGATACTCTCCTTACATATTTTTCGATTTTTAATCTTCTAAGTACCTATGTCCATGGGACACATCTACTGCAAGGGGGCTAATTAGTCGCCCTTTTGTACATGGTTTTATTATAAACATTACAAAAAAAAAGTTATGTAATGTAAATTACATAACTGATTGAGCTAATATGTTAGGAAAACATTTACAAGAATATGAATTCATTATTCGAGAAAGATTACACTATCAATGCAAGTAGGAAAACATACTCTACATTATTTCGAGTTTTTGTTAACTTTGGGTCCCGATTTCTGAAGTCCTTCACTCATTTGACCGTGCTTGACCTATGCATTAATCGGTGAAGTGGCCTTTAACTGCTGTCTGGCCGCTTCCAGCTGGCTGCCTCACTCAAATGATGCGATGCTTCACAGCGCCTCGTCTGCAGATCGGATTGAAATTATATTCCCATACAAAATCGTTTCCACTGCTCATACTCAATTATGACGGCTTTATTACACGATTACAGATTCTAGATATCCCCTCACTTGAACAGGTGTCTTTGCATACTTACTGTGCAAATGTCCCAATTTTACTCCGTTTTTATAAACGAGTAAACTTGGAATCCCCATAACCTCATTTTCTTCCGCAACCGTCTGAAATTGTTCCACATCGATTGCATAGAAATCTTTATCTCTATTTTCCGCTATAATATCACCAATAAACCGGTCAATGTTTTTGCAATCGGGGCACCTGGTTGCGTCGAACTTAACTATCGTATATTGATCCCGATTAACCAAATCGCGAAAACGTTCTGCCGATTGTAGTCTTTCCATTATTAGTCGCTCCTTAAAAATTTAATTTCATTCCACTTAATTAATTAGTCCATAGAGTATCAATTCATAATACTACTCGTCTATTTCCTGATTAACCTATCGGATGTTTCTTCCAAAAATCGTTCGCAATCCATCGCAGCAATTGCTCCGCTGCCGGCCGAAGTAATCGCTTGCCGGTAATGAGGATCCTGTACGTCACCGCAAGCGAATACGCCTGCAATACTGGTTTCCGACGTACTGGGCTTTACAATCAAGTATCCTTGTCTATCGGTCAGAAGTTGTCCGTCAAGAAACTTGGTATTCGGATGATGGCCAATCGCTACGAAAATTCCATCCGCATCGAAGATTTCTTCGTCGCCGGTTTGGTTATCGCGTACTTTAAGTCCAGACACTCCCTTCTCGCCAGGGATAACCTCGAGAGGTGTCCGATCTAAACTCCATTCGATTTTCTCATTTTGTCGTGCTCGGTCCTGCATGATTTGATAAGCTTTCAGTTGGTTTCTTCTGTGCACGATACGGACTTCTTTGGCGAACCTCGTCAAGAAATGCGCTTCTTCCATCGCGGAGTCACCTCCACCTACAACGATTACCTTTTTGCCTCGAAAGAAGAAGCCGTCGCATGTAGCACAAGTGCTCACGCCTCTTCCGATATAATCATGCTCGTTCGGTATGCGAAGTAAATTCGCGGTAGCCCCTGTCGAGAGGATGACGCTCTCAGAGATAAGCATCTCACCGCTTTCCAAAAACAAACGAAACGGACGGTTCTGTAGATCGACTCGGCTCACCCGACCAGATTTAAACTTTGCTCCGAATCGCTCCGCTTGTTTTCGCATATTATCCATCAGATCCGTCCCCAAAATGCCGTCTGGGAAGCCGGGGAAGTTTTCAACTTCTGTTGTCGTAGTCAGTTGTCCGCCGGGTTGGATACCTTCGATAACAAGAGGCTCCAGATTCGCCCTTGCCAGGTAGATCGCTGCAGTTAATCCAGCGGGGCCAGTACCGATTACAATTGTTTTAAACATATTAAGCAACTCCTTATTTAGATGTAGTAAAATAATATTGCAAACAATCTTTTGGGGTAAAAAAGATGTACAACAAATACATCTTTATTTACCGTTAACACGCATATTGTCCGATAAATGATTGATGGTTTCGTTCAATGTCCTCTGTTCATCTGTCGACATGCCGCTGGCTGAGAGTAGTGATAAGGTAAAACATAACGCTTTTCCCTTCAATGTTGTACCTATGTTTGTAAGCTTGACCATAATTTTTCTTCATCTTACTTCGAACGTTCGCAACGAATTAGCCTCATCCGTCGGGATTGGAAAGCCTGTAAACCTGCCTTGGATGGAAGACCTTCCGCCTGAGTTTGCGTTCCGTTTCTGGTTGCATAGTAACGCTCAAACCTTACGGAATAACCCAACATGTAGAGAACTACCAGGGAAGCTAGAACATTCAGGACGATTAGAGACACGTACAAGTCAAATAAGTAGCTTAGGAGGCCGACCCCCACAATGGGAACAATAAATCCAATGTAACCCGCAAAGTAATAAGTCGTTATCACCTTCGGCCGCTCCGATGCATTCGGAAGCTCGCCGGCCAGTCGCAAGCTAATCTGGAACGTCCAACCGCTGCCCAGCGCCTGAACGAGCACCCCGATCCACATTAGGCTTATGCTTCCCGACGTCCCGGAGAGAACGACAAGCCAGGCTCCGCAAGCCAATAAAGTGATACCGATCCGAAGGCGTACCACCGGCTGTTTGAACCAAGGCAGCATTTGCATCATCGTGCCGCCCCCCATAAGTAGTAGAATCAGAAGACCGGACACGGCAAGGTTTGAAGTGTGAATCACGTTTTTCACGAACGAAGGAATCAAAGAGAGAACGGTTCCGTTCAAGGTAAACAACGTGAAAACGGGCAGCGCACTAAACGACCAGAAATGAGGCTTAATTTCGTTAGACACCCCGAGCGAGATCGATGCCGATGTCGCTCGACGGCGTTCCTTCCGGGCTTGAAAATCCTTGTCCTGCAACGTTTCCAGACTGACTACAGCGCTCAGCAACAGAACGGTCAAAAGCCAAAATGGTGCGCGCAGCGGCATCAGATGCAGATATTCGATGATCAAACCGGCCAAGGCAGGTCCTAGACCAAAACCAACGGAAACGGCCATACCCGATAATAGGATCGCCTTGCTCGTTTTCTCTTTGGACGTTTGCTTCAGCAAGAACGCGACTGCGGTGCCCGTAAAGCTTCCATAAGCGATTCCTTCCAGCATTCTCGCCCCGTAAACGAGCCAGGCCTGCTGGCTTGCCATAAAGAGAAGGGTGGCCAGGATCGACAACAGGATGCTGATGCGAAGAACTCGCTTCAGCCCCCAACCGCTTCCTCTGGAGCCAACAATGAGCAATGTGGGCAGCAAGAAGACCGCATACATAGCGAATAAAATGGTGATTTGCAGACTGCTTAATCGATACTGCTCCTGATACAGCGGAAATAAAGGCGACGTAAAGGAAGTTCCGGTGGACATCATGAAGATGACCCATAACATTTTTTTCATAGAGAACGACCTTTCTTTAAGAATTCTACCCGTTAGCACCATAAAAAAGGAGTTGCCACACCCGCAGCAACCCCCATTCTAAACTCAAGCACCTTTTAGCGAAACATGTCCCCTGATGCTGAGAAATATCATCTTAAGTTTATCGCCACTCAACAATTTCATCGAGATGTTGTCTTGTTTGTGGACGTTTGGGATCCTTTTGACGATATCCGAAAGCGACCATACAGGCTACACCGAAATCGTCGCCGTTAATGATACCCTCATTTTGTAAAATAGCGGTCACCTGCTTTTTATCAAAACCTTCGATAGGACAGGAATCAATACCGATTTGAGCCGCGGCTGTCATCATGTTTCCCAATGCTATATAGGTTTGTCTGATTGACCATTCAAAAATGAGACGGTCATTATCTTCGAGTTCTGTTTCGACGAAGGATTTGTAGAAATCGTACCAATCTTGCACAACTTCTTCAGGCATATGATGAATGTCTTTCCACATTTTATTCACGTGAACCGAGTCAGGCCGTAAGCCTTCTTCTCTTCTGGCCAATATAACTACAAAATGGCTGGCAGTGGGCAGTTGTCCCTTGGCACCGCCAGATACAGGTTTTAATTTTTCGCGAAGAGCTTCATTCTGGATCACAACAAACTTCCACGGCTCGAAGCCAAATGAACTTGGAGACAATCTTCCTGTCTCCAAAATAAAGTGAAAATCTTCATCCGAAATCTTTTTGTTGGTGTCAAATGCCTTGCAAGCATGTCTGAACTGATAAGCTTTTATAATTTCTTGTTGTTTACTCTCCGTTCCTATCATGTGGAATCTACCTTCCTTCTATTTTGCTCTCTTTGCTAACCGATCTTGTTATCATAACTACTTTATGGATTGATGTTTATTAAAGTTATGCGAAAGTATCAATAGGTAAACATTTGATGTGATCTCCAGCTTTTCCCCTGCTCCACACGGAGCGTGCCAGTTTCCAAAGCACTCCGCGCACCATCTAACTGAAAGTAATCGTTCATAAGTTCCACGTTACTCTTGGAATGGGATTGTCAGATTGGTTCCAATTCGCATCTTTTGCGGTATTAAAATCGGTTGTTCAGCTTACAAATGAATGATGCAAAAATCATTACAGCTTTTTTAGCTCTCGCAAAATTTCCTCCGGGCTTTGACGCTGCATGAAATTCGGATTGACATAAGCGGAGCGGATAATGGCGCTCTCATCGATCATAAATGTAGCCGGCACCGGCAAAACCCAATTCGAGGTATTGTTGTACTCCGCAAGATCAACTCCGACACCTTCCATGAGTTCCCTTACTCCCTGCGGAACATCGAAGAGCAGATTGTACTTGGCCGTTACCAACCCGTTCGGATCGCTAAGGACTTGAAATTCCAATGATTCCTTTTCCTGAAGGGATAACGTATGATCCGGTTTTTGCGGGCTAATCGCTATAAGCTGCGCTCCCATCGCTTGGATTTCCGGTAATATCTGCTGGTAAGCCCTTAATTGCATATTGCAAAAAGGACACCATCCGCCGCGATAGAAGACCAGCACAACCGGTCCTTTCGCGAGCTCTTCAAATAAAATTACATCCCGGCCTAGTGCGTTTGTTAATTTAAAGTCCACCGCCTTCTCGCCTGGTTGCTTCCCGGAAGCGATCCCCGATTTCTGAAGTTCCTCAATCATTTGACCCATCTTAATCTGCGCTTCAATCGGTGCATTGGCCTTAAACTGCTGTGTGGCCTCTTCAAGCTGTTCGGTTAAATTTTGGTTGCTCATCGTTCTGTTCCTCCAATATCATGTGATAGCTTGATTATAAATATTAATTAAATCGGAGTTCTGTAAAGTAGATTACAGTTCTCCATCCTATCCTGAAATACGAAATAAGGTAGAACAATGTAAAGTAGATTACTGACACCGATTCGACCGGCATGTTAACCTGCAAGTATAAGGCAACCTGCCATGGACAACGGGTTATCAATTAACCGTATCTTTTTTCCTGTCGGCAGAATATAGATGATGATACTAGTTTTAGAGGATCAGCTTTTTTCGGTCGCCGGTTAGTCCATTTATTACTCGGGCATGCCACGATATGACCATTCAACAAGAGGTCAGACACCGGATGATTTTTACGACGCCGTGATCCGAATAAGATGTCATTTACGAAGGAGATGAGCCGGTTTGAAAAATAATTTAATTGAATACTGTCTAAACAAAAAAGGAGCGAGAAAGGATTATCCCTCGGGACCCGATCCAATCGCTATAAAAATTGCAGGTAAAATATTCGCTCTTTTTTTTGAGAAAAAAGGGTACTTAGTCCTAAAATGCGACCCGGTGATTGCGGAAAATTTGAGAGAGCAGCATAAGGACGTTCGACCGGGGTATCATATGAACAAACAGCACTGGAATACGATTATTCTCGAGGGTTCTTTGCCAGAGTCGTTTATCTTTGAAATGATTGACCAATCTTACGATTTGGTTGTTAAAAGCCTTCCTAAGAGCATCAGGGAGTCTGTTTAGTTAAATTTTTACATGACAAAGGCTGCGGTCCCGTATCTCAATGCAGGAAGGGACAGATCCCATAAACCACGGATTTTCTCCATTTTCACGATATAGGTTTATATTCAATGCGCTCGACAAGAACTTGCATTTCGTTATCCGAAAGAACAAAAACTTATCGATATCATTTGGTGGTAATGCCGGTTAACCAGTCTGCGCTGTCCTTAGACGTCAAATTTCCTATTGTTCTTTTCGATGTAAATATCTAATGCTTTAATGCCACGGGTAATAAATTTGATCAAACGATAATGGGGAGGTTTCATCAAGAAAATAACTATTTCGCAAAGCTTAAAGAGCAGTTTGGGCATGCGGATATGAATACAACCATGATTTATACCCAAATTGGACAAGAAAATCGCAGGGCGTCCGTATAAAGCCGATAACTAGCATAAGCGCTGCTCTCCCCTCTTCCTTCCATTATCGAGACAGACGACAATCCCGTATTCCTAACTGGAAGCGGGATTTATTTATTGTTGAATTGTGATGAAGTATCGTAGTTGAATGTTTGTATGCATCTTACGAGACACGACGGAAGCCGGTCTCTTTCTGCTTCTTTGCAAACAAGACGAAGCGATAGTGGGGCTCGAAGTGACGCCAATGGAGAGGTCAAAAAAAATCCCCTCGAGGGGATTTTTTGCGTCTAGTTCGTTACCAGGCCGCGGCAAGCTTCACGGCTTGTTCCATTGCTGACCGGACGATCTCTTTCGCGCGCTCCGGTTGAAAATCATGACCTTCCACGTACAACGCTTGTACGTCACGAATCCCCACGATGCCGAGTACCTGGCGTAGATAGGGATGGCTGTGATCCATGGGAGCTGTCGGCCCTGTGGAGTAAATCCCGCCGCTAGACTGAATGTGCAATGCTTTTTTGTTGTGCAGCAGGCCGACCGGTCCGCGTTCCGTGTAATGGAACGTCTTGCCTACGATGACGAAGGCGTCGATGAACGCCTTGAGCCGAGGGGGAATGCCCCAATTCCACATGGGGGAGACGAATACGTATTTATCGGCGCGCATCGCCATTTCGGTAATATCGTTAAGTGCATTAACTTTCTGCCGTTCCACGGGACTCAGCTCGGAGAATTCCAGGCGCTCTTTTCTCAATTTCTCCCACGCCCTCACGACATCGCCGTCGACGGTCTGGAACGCTTCTTGGTAGACATCGAATATACGTACATCATCGTCCGGATGAACTTCCCGATAAGCTTTAAGAAACGCCCCGCCGACCTGCAGGCCGACCGAATGTTCCGGCGACTTGGGGGTAGCGGTAATATACAATAATTGCGTCATGTTGCTGCCTCCTAGATTTGTTCTGAAACCTCCAATATCGAATGGATAGCTTGATTATAAATCCACATTAAAGTGGAGTTCTGTAAAGTAGATTACTGTTCTCCATCCTATTTTGAAATCCGAAATACGGAAGATCAATGTAAAGTAGATTACTGACACTGATCCGGCCGGTATGTTATTCTCTGCAAGAATCAGGGCAGCCTGACATGAAATTCTCAAATTAAAATGTGAAAGGAGAATATGTATATTATCGATAAAAAAGGAACCGTCATAGCCGATGCTTCAGATTTAAACCATAGAACGCGGATGGAACCGAGCGAAGCCTTAAAAAAAGTCCGTTCGTTGCAATAATCTTATTGCAACGAACACCAATGACTTTGCCAACATTATTTGGAGGACCGATATATCCGATGACAAGCTTTGGTATATTTATCGAAACTGTCAATCGTCCCGAGTCCATGTTGGCGGAGATGACAGCGGTACTTCGTTCTTAAGTAACCGATAATATTCCATAATTAATTCATCTAATTTTTGAGAGAGTTGTAACAAAGCATGGTCTGTTAAATCAAATCTGTTTTGAACCGCGGCATTGTTGAGAGATTCTTTAAGCGATTCAATTTCTTTAGCAATTGACTCGAGCTCGAATCCCATTACTATCGCCTCCTATTGGAATTACCGATAAGAGCCTTACGTTCTTTCGGGATTTCTGAGCGCTTATTGAGAAAGGACTTGAGAATATATGTGTAATTTCTATTAAATTGATCATCCTGCTGAAGCAAAAATTCAATAATCTCTTTGTCGCTTAGACAATTTGAGCGGTAGCTACGCGGCAACCTTAATGCTGAATAGATATCGGAGATGGCCGCAATACACCCAATTTCACTTTGATTCGTGGTGCCATGAGGATAGCCGCTGCCATCAAGTCTTTCATGGTGTGAGTAGCAAAATTGAAGGATATCCGAACCAAAGTCAAGCTGTTTTAACACATCATGTCCAACCTTCACATGTTCAACAACCAATGTTCTTTCTTCAATGTTCAGACGGTATGATGATTTCAAAATATAATCCGGCATTGACAATTTTCCTATGTCATGTAGCAAACCGGCGAGAAACATCCGTTCTGCATGACAGGAAGTGAGACAAATGTTTATGGTTAAGTGGTAGGCAATAAATGCAACAACCACAGAATGATTCGCGGTTGCCGGATCGCGGCAATTCATGGAAACAAACAGTGCCCTGCCTTTCTCCCACTCTTGATCACCTTTGTACTTACTGAATAACTGAAGAAACAAAGATTGAGAGTCCAACAAAACATCGTCCATGTGGCGCCTCCTAGCAAAAATACAAAAAATATTCTGCAACATCTAAGAAGTAACCTGGAATTCCAGTAATTTTCTACATGAAGTAAATTTCCCGATCATCCGTTTGATCCCGAGACAATGATACGATATATCAAACCGTATATAAAATGATTATAAATTATTAGGAGCATACCAACTTTGATATGAATAGAGGGCTAATGCAATTAATTGTTAAGATTTCCGATACGAGAAACTTCACAAAAGCAGGGAAAGAACTCTACATGACGCAGCCTGCAGTCAGCCGTGCAGTGGGAAAACTTGAAGCTGAGTTGGGGGTAAAGCTTATTGCCCGCGATCGTTGTTATGGCGTTCATTTCACGGATATCGGTGAACGTATTTTGGGAGTCTTCAAAGAGATTTTGACTTGTTTTGAGAGAATTGATCAAGAGATTGCTCGCGAAAAAGGACTTGATACGGGCATTGTGAGGATCGGCGTTTTTCCCTTAGCCTCCTCCTACTTCATTCCCAAAATCATAAGCAGAATAACTGAGAAGTATCCGAAAATTGAATTCACACTTCATGAGGGAACCATTGCTGAAATAAAGGAAATGCTTGAATCAAGAGAGGTTGATGTTGGACTTATCGTTCCTTCCGGCCATCACGATGAACTCATAACATTCCCTTTGTACCGTGAAGAAATATACACGATATTTAAGGAGAATCATCCTCTTGCCGCGAAGTCCGTTATTCAGGCGGGCGATCTCATGGATCAACCCTTGATTATTAGCAAAGCCGACTGTAAGCCTCCCGTAATGGATTGGTTTGAGCAAGCCGGAAAAAAACCTCAAATAAAATATGTACTCAATAATTACATGACAACATTAAATATGGTCCAGGAGGGATTAGGTATTGGAATCATGTCTGAACTGTCTACAATGAATCTTCCTTCAAACGTAATCGTACGTAAGTTGGAACCGAAGTGGCATCGTGAAATTCATCTTGCCGTATCCTCATTAAAGGATTCTTCGATCGCTGTGCAGCTGTTTATTAGAATGGCGCTTCAACTATTCGAAAGTCGCTCAGGATCTGAGGTGAATCTACAATGACTTTAAAACCAGAATGCGGAACCCAACGTAGGAAATGATATAAAGTTCTTGTCAATTTCGGGAATGTTATAAAGTTCTTGTCATTTGTTTTTGACAAGAACTTTATAACATAAAACAAAAAAGCCGCGTTTTAGGGACTGTTGACAAACGTATCAATTTTATTTTCCGCGGCAATTAATGATATAAAATTCTTGTCACCCGACATTTCCCATGACCCCTATTGTTTTAGAGCATCCGTTTCACTTCAAACTGCAGGATCATCGATTCTGCAAGTGAAAACACTGGTGACCGGGGACCGTGGAGCTCGATTTCGATCCCGGGATGGTAAGTCTGGAATCCATACTTGAGCTGTTTTGGGACTCCGTTCTTCCTAATGATTTATTGAAGGAAGTTGGTCGGATTAAGCTTTTCGGCATAAGTCTCGTCATAACGATGTTATGTAACCATCGTCAGGAATCAGGAATGTGATAAAGTTCTTGTCATTGAAATTTGACAAAAACTTTATCCCATAAAACCAAAAAGCCGCGATGTAGGGACTGTTGACAAACGTATCAATTTAATAGGTTTTTTGGAGGGCCGTGTAGAATTTATCTCTATACGGTCTTTTTTACTTTGGAGGGTAATCCTATGATGGGTGTAGATGGAGCCAAACAAAACCAATTGATGTATATAAGCCTAGATGACCTCGTGCCTCAAGACCACTTATTGCGTGCTATTCGGAAAAAACTGGACTTTACTTTTATTTATGAAAAAGTGCAGCATCTCTACTCTCCTTTTGGGCGGAGATCAATTGACCCGGTTCTACTCATGAAGATGTTACTCATTGGATACTTGTTCGGAATCCCTTCAGAAAGAAAATTAGAGCAAGAAATCACTGTAAATTTAGCTTATCGTTGGTTTTTAGGTTTAGATCTGGGTGAAGCTGTGCCTGACCACTCCACGTTAAGTCAGAACCGTCGCACATAAACCAAACAAAGTGGTTGCCAGTATTTCTATCCACGTTAGCCGCCTAGGGATTAAGAAGCAAGCAATATAGAATACAATAATTGAAACAATTAAAAATACCATAACTCCCTCCGACAAACGAATAATTATTATATTATTCCCTCTGGCATCGGTTTCAATCATAAAAGCCCTTTTCGTTAGAGGTCGAGCTTATCATCTCGATTTTCTGTCGTTTTCCGCGCCGGATTTTTCTCGTTCATTTATTTAATATGAGCCAAGCTCTGAACGCCGATCTTATTACTGACAGCACGAACGCCTCGGACATTGCCACTATGTTCAGTGCTATGTTGATTTTTCGCCAGCTCGGCGACGTGCCCCACTCCGAATCGCCAGTGCGTGCAACCGAGGCAGCCATTGCCTTCATCACTTTTAGCATTGATCGAATATTCCTTGTATGCCATAAGAGAATGAATATTAAGTGGAAAATGTTGCAAAATAGGGTTGATGCTGAGTGAACTGACGGATTCTAAAACAGCAAACTGGGTTCGTCAACAAATTGAACAGATACGAGTTGATGTTGGCTTTGTAGCGACAAAAATCAGTCAGTCCTGCAACTCTTTATTATCTATGATCGCGCGTCAACCTTTTAGAAACCCTTCCGATCATAAGCTGTTGGCTGAAACGCAACTCTCATACCCTCCCCATGAGCTCGCAATGGTAGGCATTATTAGAAGGCAAATCATTGTATACATACAAGCACGCAGTGACGATAGAATGAGCAAAAAAAGTATCCGGAGCTCCTGCATTTGACACCGTGAATATTTTGGAAAATATTGATTTTAAGGAGACCGTGAAATAACGGATATAGGGCCAAATGAAGAATAAACCAAGTCGTTTTTTTAAAGCCAATGCAATCACGAATAAGTACAATCGAGGTGACACTCTTGATTATTCCTGTTCCCCGTAAATCATTCCAGGTAGCACACGAGAAGATTAAGGGTGCGGCTGTGTTTCATCCTAAATATCAGCCTGAGACCACTAACCCCAAGGTCAAACGTCGTTATCTACTCCACCGTTTATGGAGCTCCGATCTCCCTGTTATGACAGCCTTCCTTATGAATCCAAGTGCTGCGGATGAATTGGTTGGTGATGATACCGTTGATTATATTGTGCGGTACGCTAAACATAATGGAGGTGTATTGGAAGCCACGGTCGCTGTTCAGCAGAAGGCTGCTTCCTGGAGCTGCCTGCATGGCCCGTTTCACAGTGGGATGGGGAACCGTAATTTATCTCAAAATCCCCATTAATTATTAACTAGACAGACAGAGGCGATATGCCTCTGTCCATCAATTTGCCCACCGATGACACTTTCTAGCAGGCGCTTATGGGATCATAAAAGCTTGTATCACCGTTGTTAAGGACTGACGAGCAAAAGAGCCGCTACAGGCTCGATCATCTCCCCCTTGTTAGGGACAACCTAACATTTGAATGTGCAGAGTTCAACAGTCGCGGTCCCTATTGCGAGATCTCAAAGCGCCTATGTTTGTCTCGCCTTACATCCCACCGGAGACAAAATAATCAAATCAATTCTTCTACCTGAGGTTGTTGTTATCCATCATTTTGTACTGCATCAATAATTGTATCAATAATTAGTGCTAATACCATCGGTTATTCTGTATTACCAGGGTATACCAGTTAGGAGGTGACATTTCCTTTTCGATGTTGAGATGATTTTCTTCAAAGCATATAAACTGAGAACAAAATAGGTTTCCTGGGTTGATGAAAATGATCACTGCGGGAAGGAAAACTAGTAAAATTTCAACTTATGATAGTGCTGATGGGATTGAGTATGATGATAGTGGATCAATGAAATATCATCCGGATTTATCCATATCACGGTGTTCCTTTTACAGAGGAAGAACTCGAATACCATGGTTATTACTGGGATTATGACCATAATAGGACTTTAACCTTTGCATTGGGGAGAACGCAGCAAGCTTGCAGAAAATCGAATTTTCAGTTTAAGACAACAAGGTCGATATGAGTATTATAAAAACGTTTTGCACTATATTTAAAAAATTTGAATTAACTATTTTGTACTCATAGTATCGCTTTAAAAAAAGGCATCCGAATGACTCAAACTATTTCTATCAAAAACCGTGTCTAAAATTCTACTTACAAAAGAATTTCTACTTACAAAAGAATTATATAAACCTTCACTTTAAGGTTACTATGGTAGCCTTTAGCCTTATTAAAGCGATAAATGGATCAATACGCATGGAAAGCGAAATTGATATAGAGTATGAGAAAATCCCGCCAAGTTACTACACGGCGGGATTCTCTTTAATGCTTGCAATAAAAAAACTAAAAAATGGGAAGATTATCCAAATTATTCCCATCAAATCCGTCCGGTTCACTACGAAGGATATCGCGTCCATATTTGTGGAAGACATCCACATGCGCCAATTTTCCACTTTTTGCTTCGTTTAACGCTGTCACATAATCGAGTTCTCTACCGGATTCCGTTTTAATCGCAATAATGTCACCGTCTTCATTCTTTCGAACCGCTACGATTTGTTCTTTACCTCCTTCCGTTTTAATTTCTAGAGCTGCTCTTTGTTGTCCTTCTTGGCGGTATTGGTTATAGATTTCTTCGAAGTTAGCGTTGTCACTACTAGGATAATTATTTGGCATATATGCGCACCTCCAAGGTGTAGGATTCCCTGTCAGTTGAATACGCATACACAATCTCACACAAAATGTGGGTGGTATCACGCTGAAAAAATTAAATGAGGTTAGACCTCTAAGATACATAAATAATATAGACTTAAAAAGCCCGATCCTGTGTGTGAACACGCATCCGGGCTTTTTCGCAACTCATATTGTCATATTTGTGGTGAATTCAATGCTTCTACTAGCTTTGAACGGTTAATACTGAACTAAGGCTGCGGCAAAGGATATGCTTTTTTAAACTTTCTTTACAGATGGCTTGATTGCATGCTAATGGATCCATGTTATGATCAGCAAGCCTATGATGGCTACAACGGTTAAGTGAATTCCGTTGGCCCGGAACCCAGCCTCAATTCCTGTAGCAACTCCGGAGAGTCGGCTTACAAGCATATTTAACGGATTGACCGGGCTTAATACAGACGAGATCGACCACCCTAGCATAAGCAACACGGCAAGCACGTGATTTGTCGTACCAAGCTCGTGGGCGTTCATTTGAGTGACTAATGCGGTCACGATCACCATTGGATGAATGCCTACGAACGTGACGGCTATGATAATAAACACTACGCTAATGGCAAAAAGTAAAAATGACTGATGAGCCAGGCCTTCAAGAACCCATTTGATCCCGTTACCAAGGCTCGTCCCCTGCATGGAGAATCCCATTAGTCCTGCACTCGTAAAC
>NZ_VNJI01000043.1 GCF_007786445.1 Paenibacillus cremeus
AGGGCTGAAAAGTTTACTTTCTCGTTATCTGGAACTTTGTTAACCTTTTGGAACCGCCGTATGCGGACCCGCATGTACGGTGGTGTGAGAGGACGGGGGCTAGCCGCCCCCTCCTACTCGATTGTATACCTTAATCGGAGTTCATGTTGCTCGTCGGAAAAATGTTCATTGTTTTTACCGCGGCTGGTAGGTATAGTGGATTCGAGATCACCGTATCAACCGTACCCTGAGAATGGAGTTGACCTATGAATTCAACATCGATGCTTGAGCAGATGACCTACGAACAGCGTTACCTTATTCATCAAGCAATGGCGGATCTGGACCCGCAATACGATGAAACCGCTCAGCTATTGGTGTACTCCAGCGGCCGGCACAATGTGCGGGAGAGCAGCCATTATTTGATCGGTCTTTTGATCCGTAATGCGCCAGGTGATGTGGCAAGAGCCTGCGATATTATTGAGCGAATCATCGACAATCAGTATGATCTGCCCGACGAAATTTACCACGGGACCTTCAAGCGCGCACCGCAAGAGCCGAACCCACCATGCGGGAGCCTGCCGTGGAAGTCGTTTGCGCCGGGGTTTGCTTATTTTCTCGATACGACCTTAGCCCAAATATCGGCGGAGCTAAGCCAAGGGAACAAGGAGCTGGAGCGGCGTTTTCAAGCGGCTGTGGACCATGTCCTGCCTACAGTGTGGACAACCTACGACCCGAACTGGCGGGAGTTTATTGCATGTGATTTTGCCGCCGTTCTGGCTTATTTCGAAGAGCTGCTGCCGGCTGAGCTGGTGCGGCGGATGGAAGCGTCCATGGTCTTGGCGGTCAGGGGTTCGATTGACAGGCGCCGCTCGGATGCCATTCCGATGAATACCAATATTGAATTGATGCATATTTTTATCTGCGATTTTTATGGGCACCGGTTGAACAATCCGGCATGGATCGAGCATGCGCACGAGGAAGCCCAGCGCTTTTACGAGTCGTTTGTGGAATTCAAATCGTTCGCGGAATTTAACTCGACCACCTACTACAGCGTGGATCTTATGGCTTTGGGGCTATGGAGAGCCTGCGGAAAATCGGAATCGATTCGAGCGATTGGCCGCGAGGTGGAGTTGGGACTATGGGAAAATATCGCCTTATTTTATAACGCGGAGATGGCCAATTTGTCGGGTCCGTTCACACGGGGCTACGAGATGGAAATGACTGAGCACAGCATGCTTGGTGTGATCTTTTTTCTGGTGCTTGGCAGGGGATACGAGCATTTGGTCGTTCCCAATGTGGAGTCGGCGTCCGATCCGCTGCTGGCGCTGGTAGGCTTCCAAGTGCCCGAGCATGTGAAACCATATCTGCTGCAGCATCAAGGGGACCGGCAGGTGGAGAAGCAGTTCCGGGAGCTGTGTGAACGGAGCAAGCCCGGTGAGAACACGCCGCTTTGCACCGCCACGGCATGGATCGAGCGGGATGTGATGATTGGGGGCATGGCCGGTAGTCTAAATACGAGCGGTCAGCTGCATCCAGCAACCCTATATTGGAAAACGGAAGCCGGGAAGCTGTACACGATGAGGCTGCTTCGGCGCGAGCCCGGCGGCCGGTGGGGCGCTCACTATAGAGGGATTACCTACAACGCCAAAGCAGAGAAGGACCAGCTCAGCGTTCAAGTGCAATTCGATACGCCGAGAGAGCTCGAGCTGTTCTTTGAAATTAGCGGGGAGCAGCTAGATTCTGCTGAGATCACGGACTCTTTCTGGAGATTGCCCGGTCTAAACCTGGAAGTTGAAGCGAATGCGCCATCGCCAGTAATTGTACAGCGTGACGGGGGGCTGGAAATTGTTTATCCTTATCAACCTGCGGCGGGCACAATCGGGCAGATGAGCTTTATTTTGAAACGGGTACAGACATAAAATGAATGCCGGGAGGCTCAATCGTACTTATCCTCATCCAAGCGGCACTGACGCTCTACGATGAGCTCGGCTTCCGTCTCGAAATTCAAGTACAGCGGAGCCGGCAGCTCGTCGGTGAGCTCTTTCATCAGAGGCAGCTCCAGCAGCTGCTCTAGCGTTTGCGGCGGCGATCCGAGCCCGTCGTACCATTCGCGTACCGCGTCGATAAACCGGTAAAAGGCGGCTTCAAAGGCGTTAGCGGACTCTTCAGCGTCGTCACCGGAGGCCCTCGACATGGCATTCCAATGGTTTAAAGCGATTGTTAAGGTTTGCTTGACTTTGACCTGGTCCATCACGGATTCACTCCTTTAATGTATCTTTCTCTTCAGACAAGACTATCCGAATTCGGCTTTGACATCAAGTTTGGCCTAGCAAGAGGCTTTGATAAAATACGAGACAAGGAGAGGTTTCGGCATGATCGTAGGCTTAGGGGAATGGGGACTTCATTATAGGACCATTGAGGAGCATTGCAAAATTACGAAAGATTTCGGGCTGCGCTACTTGGAGCTGGGCATCGGAGGCGACTTCCCGGGCAGGATTTCAAGGGAAGCGGGACAGAAGGAGATCGACGAAGTGATGGCTTGTCTTAACGACTATCACATACTGGCCCCTTATGTAGCGCTGGAAAATGATTTTACGCTCGAGGACCCGGAGGCCGTGCAGCAATCCAAAGAGCGCGTAGCCGGCGATATCCGGCTATCGGCTAAGCTCGGTGCGACCCATGTGCGGCTGTTCACCGGCTTCGAGCTGGCTTCGAACATGACGGAGGAGCGCTGGGCTCGCATGATCGGTGCGTTCCATGAGATGCACGCGCTGTGCTCGAAGCTTGGCCTTGTGATCTCGATCGAGACGCACGGTCGCAACACCCCGGTGGGCAACGGATTTATTCACGAGCCTACAACGTCGACGGATTGGGCGTGCCTTCAACGCCTGCTTGCCGAGCTTCCTCCGGCAGTCGGCTTTAACTTTGACCCCGGCAACCTCAAAGCCTGCGATCCGGCGCGTCCGCTCACGGACTATGCCAAGCTGCTCGGCAGCCGGATCAACTACTGTCACCTGAAGGACTGGAAGCCGGTAGACAACCACTGGATCGCCTGCGCGCCGGGGGATGACGACCTGGATTATGACACACTGCTGAAGGCGGTGCCGTTTCAAGGCGCCTATCTGATTGAGTACGAGCAAACCGGCGACGTCATCGAAGGCATCGGCCGCAGCTTGAACTATTTGCGCTCCATTCGCCCGGATTTGCGGGTGGAGTAGCATAAGGGCCACCCATTGGGGTCAATACGGACCTCATGGGTGGTCTTTTTTTAAAAACTGACTATTGAAAAAAGTAAACGCTTACGTTATTATCTGATATATCATGTATCAGATTTCTGGAATCTCAAACTCTATCAATAACGATGAATCGCCAAAAAGAGGATGATGGCATGGAATTCAACAACACCATTTCGGATTACATAACGTCCCGAACCCGCTCTATTCGCGAAGTGGTGTATGAGACGTTGAAGGAATCGATTGTATCGGGTCAGCTTGTTCCCGGGCATCACTTGAGAGAGCGGGAGCTGGCGAAATCGTTTGGCATCAGCACCACGCCTTTGAAGGAAGCACTGAGACGATTGGAGCAAGAAGGGCTCGTGACGACAAGCGCGAGAAAAGGCACCTATGTCGCTAGCGATATTATGACCTCGATCGAGGAGATCAACTGGGCCCGGTCCGCGCTGGAGGGTGTTGCCGCAAGATTGGCTGCGTTGAAATTTACCGAACAAGAGGCGGCGGAATTCACTGCGATCATCGACCAAATGAAGCAAGCAACCCAGCAAAAGGACGCTGAGGCGCTGATTGTCTTGAACGACAGCTTTCACGAGATGATCCGCACCATGGCGAAAAATAACTATATTTATCAGCAGATCAAGTCGATTCGTTCGTTCGCTCTTAGCTTTCGAAAGAAAGCGCTTTCACATCCGGACGAGCTGAATCGCGCATACTTTGAGCATAAGTGGATTTATGACCACGTTATGAAAAGGGACGCCGAAGGCGCAGAGCAGGCGATGATCTCCCATATCCGCCGTACGATCTCTTTCGTCAAAGAAACGAATCAGATGCCCCCCACAACTTAGCGAGAGAGGTGCTGCAACCGATGTTCACAGAGCTGAAGCAGAAGCTGAAAGGGATTAACGCGATTAATGTGACGCCCTTTACAGAGCAGCAGGAAATTGATTGGGATGCGCTGAGACTCAACGTTGAATTTTTGGTCGAGCAGCAGATTGAAGCGGTGTACCCGTGCGGGAATACCGGAGAATTTTATGCCCTTATGATTGAGGAAGCGAAAGCGGTTACGACATACGTGACCGAAGTGGTCGCGAAGCGGAGCCTGGTGATTGCCGGCGTAGGCTACGATGCAAAGACGGCTTGCGAGCTGGCGAAGCATGCGGAAGCCGCGGGTGCGGACGGTTTGATGGTGCATCAGCCGGTCCATCCGTACTTAATGCAGAACGGACTAGTGAATTACTATAAGCAGATTGCAGCCAGCACGAAGCTGCCCCTGATTTTGTATGTGAGAAGTGAGCAAATCACGGAGGCGGTCCTGCGCGAAGTGGCGGCACTGCCGAATGTCGTTGGTGTCAAATATGCCGTCAACCACCTGCCGTCGTTCACCAAGGCGGTTCGAGCCGTGAAGGAACCGATCGTATGGATTTGCGGCACAGCGGAGGTATGGGCGCCGTACTTTTTTGCCGCAGGGGCTGAAGGCTTTACCTCCGGTCTGGTGAACGTCGATACCCGCCGTTCCTTTGAAATGCTTGGTTACCTGAAGGTAGGGAACTTCAAGGAAGCGCTGGACGTTTGGGAAGACGTCTATGCCTTCGAGGAGCTTCGGGCCAAGCATAACAACGGCAACAATGTCAGTGTCGTGAAGGAAGCCATGTATCAGCTCGGATTATTGCCGACGAATACGGTCCGGCCGCCGATCGGTACGCTGACGGAGTCGGAGAAGCAAGAGGTTAGCGCCATGCTTCGTCGATGGGGCTTAACCCAATAATTCCTAGATTGAAAGCATCAGATTAACACCAATTTGAAGGAGATTTCATCATGATAGTTACGGACGTGAGATTAACCGTAGTCGGAATGCCCAGACAGACAGGCTTTATCAGCAAGCATGCGATCGTAGAGCTCGCAACCGATGAAGGAATCACGGGAATCGGCGAAATGTCAGACTTCTCCCACCTGCCGCAATATTCGATCGACGTGCGGGATTTGACAGGCGTGCTGAAAAAAATCCTCGTCGGCCAAAATCCATTCGATATTTCCTTGATCAACCGCGAGCTGCTGAGCCATTTTCCGGAGACGATGTTCTATTACGAGAAGGGCAATTTTATCCGTAATGGCGTGGATGCCGCGCTGCACGATCTCTGCGCCAAGTCACTAGGCATATCCGTGGCAGATTTTATCGGAGGACGGCTCAAGGACAAGATCAAGGTCTGCTACCCGATCTTCCGTCACCGGTTTATGGAAGAAGTGGAGGAGAATCTTGCCGTTGTGCGTGAGCGGTTCCGCCAAGGCTTCGACGTTTTCCGGCTGTATGTCGGTAAAAACCTCGATGCAGACGAAGCGTTCCTGGATGGTGTGCGAAGAGAGTTCGGCAGCCAAGTGACGATCAAGTCGCTCGATTTCAGCCACCTGCTGGACTGGAAATCGGCAGTGCAAGCAACCAAGCGCTTGTCGCAATATAACTTCCAGCTCATCGAAAGCCCGGCGGTGCAAAATGATTTCGAAGGCCTGCGCAATTTCCGCATGAAGGTTGATCATCCGATCAGCGAGCACGTGTGGAGCTTCCGCCAGCAGTATGAAATGATCCGCCACGACTCGATTGATATTTTCAACATCTCGCCCATTTTTATCGGCGGCATCACGAGTGCGCGTAAGGCAGCGGCGGCCGCTGAAGTGGCAGGTAAGGGCTGCTTGATCGGCACCACGCAGGAATTGTCGATCGGTACAGCGGCGATGGCGCATCTGGGCAGCTCGCTGGTGAACCTGAACTTTACCTCCGACCCGACCGGTCCGGAATTGTACGTCGGCGACATTGCGAAGCAGCCTGTGAAATATGAGAATGGTTACTTGTTGGTTCCAGACCGCAACCTGCCAGGACTTGGCATGGAGCTGGATTGGGAGCAAATTGAAAAATATAAAGTAGACGATTTAAGCTGGGGCAGCGTATCCGTACATCAGCTCCAGGACCGCACGTCACAGACGGCAAAGTAAGGTAGCTTTTGGCCTTTGAGGTTGCCCGGCGAATAGCAAGAGGAAGAAGCGTTCGCCGGGCGGGCATCCAGAGCGTTCTGACATCGAGCTTTACATCTTTTTTAACATATAAGAGAGAGGGAGTTTTTCGATGAAACGTAAACAATGGATTGCGACACTGGGGGCATTCACGCTCGCAGCGGGTGTTATGGCGGGATGCAGCGACGGAGGAGCAGCGACAAAGAAAGATGCAGCTACTCCGGCCAAAAAAGAGGATACGGCTTCTCAAGCGCCGCTTGATATCACGCTGGCGGTTCCACAGGTAGGAGACATTCCTGAGAAGGGGAATGTAATTGAACAGGAAATCGAGAAGTACACCAATACGAAGCTTAGTTTTCAATGGATTCCAAGCTCCACCTACGATGAGAAAATCAACGTAATGATCGCCAGCGGCGATTTGCCGAAAGTGATGCGCGTCAACTATGTTGCAACCGTTATCAGTGCCGCACAGAATGGAACGTTCTGGGATATCACGCCTTACCTCAAGGATTACAAAAACTTAGCCGCTCAAAACCAGCAGTACTATGAAAACATCAAGATCGACGGCAAGCTGTACGGAATTCCGTTGTACCGTGAAATGGGACGTCCGGCCGTCATTTACCGCAAAGACTGGTTCGACGCGCTGGGTCTGAAGACTCCGAAGACGCTGGACGACTGGTACAACTTAGCGAAAACGCTTACGACAGGCGACCCGGATAAGAACGGCAAGAACGATACCTATGGCTTCATGCTGGATAAAAAATTCAACGATGGCGTAAACTCGGTACTGACTCGGATTGCCGTTACACAAGGCGGGGTCAATAAGTACGGAGTAGACGGCAGCGGTAAAATCACACCGGAATTTTTGACTCCACAGTTTGTGGATACGATGAAATTGTTCAAGCGCTTGTATGCTGAGAAGCTGATCAACCAAGATTTCCCTGCACTCGATGGCGCCGATATGGATAAGAAATTCGAGTCCGGCACCGTGGGGATCAAGATTAACGGTGTAGCAACGAACGCAGCAAACATTATGGACCGCCTGACGAAAGTAGTTCCTACTGCGAATCTGGAGATTACGCATTGGGAAGGACCGCAAGGCAACAAAATTGCCGCCCAAAGCGGTAACAACGGCTTCCTTGTGTTCCCTAAATCTGCAGTAAAAACCGAAGCGGATTTAAAGCGCCTGCTTACCTTCTTTGATAAGCTGCTGGATGAGAAAATGTCCACGCTGCAAAAGCGCGGGATTGAAGGCAAGCACTACAAGAAAGTGGACGGCGGCTTAGTAGAATGGGTCGACCTGACGGCATTCAACCGTGAAGTAAAACCATACCGCGATGACCTGCTTAACTTTGAAACCTACAACGTTCCACAGCTGAAAGATACACCGCTGGCTATGAAGGGCTACAAGATGGAGCCGGAAGGTCTGAAGTTTGCCGTGAACAATCCGGTCCTGACGCTGTCTTCCAATACGTATTCGGAGCGCGGTAAAGAGCTGGATACGATGATGAACGACGCTGAAACCCAATACATCGTCGGCAAAATCGATGATGCTGGCTGGGCTGCTGCGGTCGACAAATGGCGCAAAGCAGGCGGCGACAACTTGATCAAAGAATACGAAGCTTCCTGGGCTAAAGTAAATAAAAAATAGTAATCATTTACGATCATAAGCAAGGCAGTTTAGAGCTTATTCTTAAGTTCTAGCTGCCTTGCCCTTATTTTAGCGAACAAGTTAAATACGGAAGATTGAGTGTTCTCCGTTCCTCTGGTTAATTAATACGTAGTGCGAAAGGAGTGACAGTATGATCGGTAGAACGTTCCCGTCGGAAAAAAGGGCCTATATGGATGAGACCACAGGCAAGCGCATCTGGCAGCTGACATCGGGCGGCTCCAACAATTATCATCTCTATTTCACGGACAACTCGTTTTCTCTAGGAGATCAAGAAATTTACTTCCTATCGGATCGCTCTTCGCCCAAGCCGGAAGTGTACAATTTTTTTCGGATGGATCTGAAGTCAGGCCTCATTACGCAATTGACGGATGAAACCGGCGGCATTCAAAAGCACACCAAAAGCCCGGACAGCGAGCTTCTCGTCTATGTGACCGGCAACCGGTTGAGGAAACTCAACACGCGGACCCTGCAGTCCGAAACGCTGTATGAAGAGACGGGCCAATTTAAGCTGGGCTCGCCGTTCATTAGCCCTTGCAAGACGTATGTCGGAATTATTCGCAACGAAGATGTCCAGATCGAGCGCGGGGCGAATTATGCCGGGTTTAAGGAATCGATGTTCGCGGTCAAGAAAGCGTTTATTACGTTGGTTTACCTGGACGGCTCGAAAGCGGTGGATGTGTGGGAGGATACCCATTATCTGGGACATTTCCAATTTGCGCCGGACGACTGCACCTTGGCCATGTTTTGCCATGAAGGGCCGTGGAACCTGGTGCATCAGCGCATGTGGCTGCTGGATACGGTGGCGCGATCGGTTATACCGTGCTTCCGTCAACAGGAGGACGATTGCGTAGGGCATGAATTTTGGACACGGGACGGCCTCATTTTCTTCGATAATCGGAGAAAAGGGCACGACGGGACGATCACATCCAACCGGACGCAGGCGACGGTACATGAGGAAGCTGCTGACGGTCAAATTCCGTATGTGGGACTGGCGAACAAACAAGGCGAGGTCGTCCGAACGATTGATCTGCCTTACTATTGTAACCATTACCATGCCAATAACGACAATTCGCTACTCGTAGGCGATAATGTGGATGATTTGGTGCTGATCGACTTAACGGCGGAGAAGCCGGAGCCTGTTACGCTATGCACGCACCGCACTTCTTGGTATGACAATCGCAGGCATGCGCATCCGACCTTCAGCTGGAACGGAGAGCAGATTCTGTATGCCTCGGACCGAGAGCAAAGTAAAAACAACTTGTATTTAGTGGACCTTGGAAAGGATGACGAATAGCATGCGCACAATTCATACAGACGAGATTCGAGACACGGTGGCCAGATTATGCTGGGAGGCCTGCTATTATTTGCCGCCGGACATTCTAAGCGGCTTCAAGAAAGCGGAGCAGAAGGAAGTATCTCCGCTCGGCAAGTCCATACTGGGACAATTGATCGAAAATGCGGAGTTGGCGACAAGCCAGCACATGCCATACTGCCATGACACAGGACTGGCTGTAGTGTATGTGGAAGTAGGCCAGGAGGTACATATTACCGGCGGAGCGTATCTGGATGCCATTCATGACGGCGTTCGCAAGGGCTATGACGAGGGCTTCCTGCGTAAATCCGTCGTGGGCGACCCTCTGCTGCGCGTCAATACGAATGACAACACTCCTGCGGTCGTACATACCGAGATCGTGCCTGGGGATCAGATCAAAATTACGGTGCTGCCGAAGGGCGGCGGCAGTGAGAATATGAGTGCCATGAAGTTCCTGCTGCCTGGCGAAGGGGCCGAAGGGGTCAAGCAATTCGTGCTCGACACGATTATTGCCGCAGGCGGAAAGGCTTGTCCTCCGCTGGTCGTCGGTGTGGGCATCGGGGGCAGCTTTGACAAGGTGACGGCGATCGCGAAAGAGGCGGTGCTCCGTGAAGTTGGCGAGCATCACCATGAGCCGCACCTCAAGCAGCTGGAGGAAGAGCTGCTGGAAGCGATCAACAAAACCGGCATTGGCCCGCAAGGCCTCGGCGGCGTCAGCACGGCGCTGTGGGTAGCGGTGGAAACGTACGCCTGCCATATTACCGCGCTGCCGGTTGCAGTCAACATTCAGTGCCACGCGGCCCGCAAGAAAACCGCTGTGATTTGACGGAGAGGAGCATACAACAACATGACACAATACCGCCTAACGACCCCACTCACCGATGAAGTAATTCGACAGCTGCAGGTCGGCGACGAAGTGCTGTTGACCGGAACGATCTATATGGCCAGAGACGCGGCGCATAAGCGCATGATTGAGCTGTTGGAGAAGGGCGATCCGCTGCCCGTTGATTTAAAAGGGGAAATTATTTTTTACGCCGGACCTTGTCCGCCGAAGCCAGGGCAAATTATTGGCCCAGTGGCGCCGACGACGGCATACCGTATGGATCCGTATGCACCGGCTATGTATGAGTACGGCGTGAAGGGAGCCATTGGAAAGGGGCCGCGCCGGGATATGGTGAAAGAAGCCTGCGTCCAATATACAGCCGTTTCCTTTGCTGCGATTGGCGGTTTGTCCGCCGTGCTGAGCCAGAAGATTAAAGCTGTCGACATCGTGGCCTACGAGGATCTCGGACCGGAAGCGATCCGCAGACTGCAGGTGGAGGACTTCCCAATGCTCGTGGCGTACGATGCGCATGGGAACGACCTATACGAGCAAGAAATCGCAAAATATCGTCAAGTGTAACCACGCCTATTACTACGAGATCGCCGAACGCTTCACTGCGCACGCAGCGGAACACGGTGTGAATGCTGCCAGCTTGGCGATGGCCTGGGTGATGTCGCATCCTGCAGTGACTGCGCCGATTATCGGGGCCCGCACGATGGAGCAGCTGGAGCTGGCCATTGCCGCACAGGATATTCACCTGACGCCGGAGTGGCGAGATGCCATCTCGGCGCTGTCGATTACGCCGCCTCCTGCAACGGATCGCTCGGAGGAGCAGGAGAAACCTCGCATTTCGTAGAAAAATCTAAATTTTACACAAGCTGACCTAGAAATAACCCGATTGTGTGCGCTTACAATCCTGTATAATTTTACTTATGGGTCACTTAAAGGTTATCTATATAAAAACGATCAGATGATGGAGGGGTTGCAACATGATGGGGAATAAGAAGTTGAAAGGGCTTCCAGTCGCACTTTCTTTGGTAATGCTGGGGGGATTGCTAGCCGCTTGTAATTCCGGAGGAGGAACAGCTCAGCCAGCGGCAACGGCCGAGCCGCAAGCCAAGGGTGCCGGCGCAGCAGATCCTGCCAAGCAAGTGAGCGAAGCTCCGGCAGAGCTTACTTTCTACGTAGCTATCAACGGGTGGACGGAAGAACGTTTCAATGAAGCGTACGGAAGCCAGATTAAGAAGAAGTTTCCGAACTATACGCTGAAATTTATTCCTCAAGGAACTGCAGGCAACAAGACGCTGGAGGGCGTCATTACATCCGGGCAGAACGTCGATATTTTGATCACCTCCATCGGTTTGACCTCCTCCTTCTTGACGCAGTTTGATATGCAGTATGATATCAGCGATCTGATCAAGAAATATAATTATGACTTATCCCGTCTGGAGCCTTCGACGATTGAGATCCAGAAGCAGCTGTCCGGCAATGGCGGCATCTATGGACTTCCGGTCAGCACCACTTCGGCGGCGCTGTTCTACAACAAGGCCATCTTTGATAAATTTGGCGTCCCTTATCCGAAAGAGGGCATGACATGGGATGAGCTGTACGATCTCGCGAAGAAGATGACGCGCAATGACGGCGGCCAGCAGTACAAAGGGATGACGATGTCGGTTCAGCACTTGATGCTGCTTAACCAATTGTCGGCGCCGCATTTGGAAGCGAAGACGTATAAAAACCAGTTCACCACCGACGTATTCCGTCAAGCGTTCGAGAACTTGGCCCGCTTCTACACGATTCCTGGCAACGGCCTCGTGAACAACAAGTACAGCAAGGCCAGCCAAGAGGAGCCATTCTACAAGGATCAGAACGTGGCGATGTATGCAGCTCTCAGTACTACTGGGGATGTCTTCAGAGAATCGATCGACTGGGATATGATTCAGCTGCCGTTCTTCAAGGATAAGCCGGGCATCGGACCGCAATCGTATCCGAACTACTTCTACTTGTCCAAGGCGAGCAAGAACAAAGACGCGGCGTTCCAAGTTATGGCTTACGTGACGTCGGATGAGTTCCAGGAGTTTATGAACAAGAGTGGTAACCCTTCAATCTTGAAGGATCCTAGCAAGCTCAAATCGACCTTTGCTGCTGACGCTTCCTACTTCAAAGGCAAAAACGTCAAATCAATGCTGCCGGCTAAATTCGCTGCTCCGACGGAAAAGTCGAAGTACCAGACGATTGCGGATACCGAGATGCAAAATGCGCTCGTCGATTATGCTACGGGTAAGAAGGACATTAACTCTGCCCTCCGTGATGCAGGTGAACGTGTAGATAAAGCCATCGAAGCTGAGAAGAAGAAGTAAGGAACTCCTCTTAAAAATTGCGCCCAAGCATTGTCAGATATTGCCAACTGGATTATAATGGTCATATCAAGACGTGAACTAGGGCCGAGATCAGGAGAAACCCGAGCGCGTTACACGATTGCTTCCAAGTGAAGCGAGGTGTGACGCGATCGGGTTTTTGTTTTTTCCTGCATCAATTCACAACGGCTCGTTAAGAGGAGGGGTTTCGAATGAGAAGGAAGAAGGCGATGACGATGCTGCTCAGCTTGTCCTTTCTGGGAGCGTTTGCACTGGCTGGCTGCGGACAAGGCGCACAAGGAGTGGAGCAGCCCGGTACCGGAGCGAGTAAGGCGGAGGCTGTGAAGTCGGAAGGGTACAATAATGAGCCGGTGACGCTGACGTTTTACTCTCATAACGCGGGGGTCTTGACTGATGCAGACTTGGAGGAGCTGGTGACGAAGCCGGTGAAGGCCAAGTATCCGAACATTACGCCTAAGCTAGTCACCGGCACCAAGCTGGATGCGCTGATCGCTTCCGGGGATGTGCCCGACGTCATTTTGACCAGCAACTATTATTTGCTCGATCTGCTGCAGCTGGGGCTGGGGTCGGATTTGAACGATTTTATTAAGCAGGAGAAAATGGATTTCAGCAAATTCGAGCCGGAAACGATCAACGTAATGAAGGGCTTCGGCGACAAAGGGGAGTTCTTCGGCATTCCGTATGCGATGAATTATGGGATGCTGCTGTATAACAAGGACATTTTTGACAAATTCGGCGTACCGTATCCGAAGGATGGGATGAATTGGAGCCAAGTGCTGGAGCTTGCGCGAAAAGTGACCCGCATGGATCAAGGCACGCAGTATATCGGACTGGATCTGCAATCGCCGACCCTGCTGACCCTCCTTACGGCCTTGGGGTGGTAGACGAGAAGCAGGAGAAATCGGTCCTAATGACCGACGCCTACAAGAAGGTATTTGGGATTTATGAGCAAAATTATGGCATCCCGGGAAGCGTCGAGCCTGGCAAGAAGTATTCCTTCGGCATTGATTATTTCCTAAAGGACCAGAAAACCGCGATGTTCCCTTACTGGCATTCAGCCATCACGGCCAGGCTCCCCCAGCTGAAGGAAGCGGGCAAAGGCTTTAACTGGGACCTGGTCTCGTTCCCTTCCTTCGATGACAAGCCGGGCTTCGGCCGGGAAATCGACTTCCATCTGGCGATGGTGACTCCGAACAGCAAGAATAAAAAAGCAGCCTATGCCGTCTTGAAAACCCTGGTCAGCGAAGAAGCCCAGAAGGCGATGAACCGCGGGACACGCATTACCGTCCTGAAGGATCCTGCGCTGAAAAAAGAAGTGTCGGTCGACACGAAGCTGTACGAAGGCAAAAACCTGCAAGGGATTTTCACCGTGAAGCCGGCTCCGCTGCCGAAGGCGACCAAGTATGACGTCAAGCTGTATCCGTACCTGAGTGAAGCTGCCAAGAACATGGCCTACGATAAAAAGGATATCAACACGGTGCTCCGCGAAGCGGAAGAGAAGGCCAACAAATTTATTCAAGAAAATAAATAAGGCAAGCCGACATGGCCTGCCTTAGACTTAGAGCAATCGAAGAAGCAAGGCTACAGCCTGGACCTTCGAATAGCCTGATTGATGACCTCCGAGCATACGAGTCCGAAGGCAATCGCGCCCGAGATCATGAACGCCTTCGCGCCTAGCTGTACTGCCAAATCGTAGTGGTTCTCGACTACGTTCCGCATGGCGTCATAGGCAGTGCCTCCCGGCACCAGCGGGATGACTCCCGAGACACTGAACACGATGATCGGTGTTTTGTAAATTTTGGCCAGCACTTGGCTTAGCACCGTGACGAAGAAGGAGGCCGCAAGCGAGGCCATAATCGCACCCACCGGCAGCTCCTGCAGAAGCACGTAGAGCAGCCACCCAAGCATGCCGACGAAGCCGCAGGGCAGGAGTGTTTTTCTCGGTACGTTGAACAAAATAGAAAAGGCGCTGGACGCAACAAAGCTGGTGAGGAGCTGCTCGATAATGATCAGAAGAACCCCTCCCCACTGTAAAAGGCCAACACAAATGCGATGCCCGAGCCGATGGCAAAGGCGGTGAGAAACGCCTCCGCGCCCTTGGACACGCCTGAAACGAAGTGGCCCGCCATCAAATCTCTTACGGCGTTGGTAATGAGAAGGCCCGGCACAAGCGGCATGACGGAGCCGATAATGATTTTATCCAGGTCATGGCCCAATCCGCTGCTAACCCAAAGGCAGGAGCAGAGACCGATGACGAGCGAGGCCAGCCCTTCGGCAAACAGCTTGATCGACACGAGGCGGTGCGTCAGCACGAGCACCGCATAGCCGATGCCGCCGGAGATCGCGGCTGGGATAAAGTCTCGCCAGGTGCCCTGAAACATAATCAGGAAGCATCCGCTGGCTATGGCAGCGGCGAGCAGCATCACGGTGAACGGATAGCTCAGATTGGCCGCTTCCGTCTGTTTCAGCAGCGTTAGAGCTTCCTTCATGGAAAGCTCACCTTGAGAAAGGCGCCGGGAGACATCGTTGACGATGGTTACTTTGCGCAAATCCGTGGACCGTTCGGTGATGCGGACCAATCGGGTCGTCAGCGCATCTCCCTCGGTGGAAAAGATGATGCCGGTCGGGGTAACAAAGCTGTGCGCGTTCTCGATGCCCAGCGCTCCGGCCATGCGGATCATCGTATCCTCGACCCGGTACGTTTCCGCGCCGTTCTCGAGCATCATTTTGCCGGCTAATAAGATGAGCTCCACGACTTCCTGCGTCGCATTCGCTTGATGGGCTTGATACACCGCAAAGTCACCTCGATTCGTACATAAGACATTATGAAACCCACGGGTTTTGTCCGTGGGTTAAATGTTATTATACCATATTCTGCTGTACGAATCACGAGCGGGGGACATGGCTGACTAGAGACGAGGTTACTTGGTTACGTCAGCGGGGGGATGAGCTTCCATATCATTTTCCACCATTTTTTTTCCTTGGCTGCGGCGACCATACGCTTGGTTTCCAGCATTTCGCGGATCAGCACGGTCACTTCTTCATCGCGCGTCCGGATGTACTCGTCGATGGAAGCGAAGGCGTCGTCAACTTTTTCCTCTTGTGCACGGAGCTTTTCCATCATTTTATTGTGCTTGACCTTGAGCACGGTGAACTCGACGTCGAGATGGTTCGTGAGGGTTTGCAGCTGATAGAGCTGATTATCTGTCTTCTTCATGTATTGATGCATTTGAGTCTCAATCTGCTGATTGACGATGTCAATAATTTCCTCCCGGGCTACCGTTGGGGAAGGCGGGGCAGCGGAGACGGAGGGGGTCGTGCTGCCGCCGTTCGTGTACTTCTCAGCCAGCTCCTTGATCGCCGGTACCAGCATATGGCCTTGCATTAAGCGCTGCTTTAATTCTTTGATCACCGTCAGATCCTGAGGTGCGAATTGCCTTGCGCCGTCCGCGCGTTTGGCCACGGCGTAGCCATTCCATTCCAGGAGCACACACCAGCGCTGCAAGGACACGGCGGGGACCAATAGCTCGTTTGCTGCATCTTCTAGGGATTTAGGGGATGAATTACGCTCCATATCGACGATACACCTCTTTTGACTAAGCATTTCTCTTACTATAGTAAAGGCAATCTAGTAAAAAGGCTGTCGAAGTGCGATGTCAAAATAAAAAATAAACGCTGCGGTCCATGCTGCGTAAGCGCCTGGTCTAGTTGAGTTGCCCATTTTTATTGAGAAAATATAGCAGATACGCTATAGTTTTAAATGACAAACAGTTCCAGAATAGGAGTGAATCATCATGCGCTTGTCTATGCTGTATGGTAAAACCGGTTTAGAGGTAGAAGTACCAGACCACGCTGTAGTTATTGAGCCGCGTCACCTGCCTGGATTAGAGGATGAGAAAAGCGCTGTTATGGAAGCGCTACACCATCCGATTGGACTTGCCCCGCTACAAACCCTCGTGAAATCAACCGATAAAGTCGCGATCGTCATCAGCGATTTGACCCGCCCAACCCCCAATCACAAGCTCGTGCCCTGGCTCATTGAAGCACTTCCTCATGTTCCTCATGAACAATTCGTCATTATTAATGGAACCGGAACGCACCGGGATCAAACTAGAGAAGAATTCGTTCAAATGCTGGGGGAGTGGGTCGTAGACCATATCCGGATTATCAATCACCATTGCCATAATAAAGATGAGCTGAGCTTAATCGGCCGCAGTGAGTTTGGCTGTGATGTATATTTGAATAAAGAGTATGTGGAAGCGGATTTCCGGATTGTGACGGGATTTATTGAACCGCACTTTTTTGCCGGATTCTCGGGAGGTCCGAAGGGGGTCATGCCGGGGATCGCGGGGATCGAGACGATCTTGACGTTCCATAACGCCAGAATGATCGGCGATCCGCTTGCGACGTGGGGCAATATGACGGGCAACCCGCTGCAGCGGATGGCTGGCGAGGTCAACCGGTTGTGCAGCCCGCATTTGATGCTGAATGTGACACTGAACAAGCATAAAGAGATTACGAAGGTGTTTGCGGGCGAGCTGTTTGCAGCACATGAGGCGGGCTGTACATTTGCCAAGGAGCATGCGATGGTCCCGGTGGATCAGCGCTTTGACGTCGTGCTCACGTCCAATTCCGGATATCCGCTCGATCAGAACCTATATCAAGCGGTGAAGGGCATGAGCGCCGCTCATAAAATCGTGAAGCAAGGCGGGACGATTATTTGTGCCTCGGAATGCTCGGACGGAATACCGAATCATGGGAATTATGCCGAGATTTTGCAGATGGGAAAGACGCCGCAGGAGCTGCTCGAGCTGATCAATGATCCAGCGTTTTCCAAGTTTGATCAATGGCAGGTACAAAAGCAGGCTGTCGTCCAAACGTGGGCGGATGTGCAGGTCTACTCCTGTTTACCGGATGAAGATATTGAGCGTGCGATGCTGAAGCCAGTACACAACATCGATCAAGCTTTGCAAGAGTTGAAGAAAAAATATGGGGAGCAGATGTCCGTTGCCGTACTGCCTATGGGGCCGCTTACAATTCCTTATGTTAAAGGGGAGTAAGATGGAAATCCCGGAAGCGACTGGGGGTTCATTTCCCGGGCAATCAAAAGGCAGATGAAAGCGGGCGTAGACATCGATGATTTATTTTCTGCTGTATTATTCCATTGTGTATATGGGTAATGCGATTTACGGCACGTATATGCCGGTTTACTTTCAGTCCGTCGGCGCCTCGCCATCGCAAATCGGCACGCTGCTAAGCTTGGGTCCGCTTGTTGCCATCCTTGCTCAGCCGGTCTGGGGAGCGGTCTCGGATCGCTCGAAGAGCAAAAACACGGTGCTGATGCTGCTGATCATCGGAGCCGGAGCGGCGATGCTGCTTTTTCCGCTGTCGACGGCGTTTTATTACTTATTGGCTATCGTTTGCGTATTCACGTTTTTTCAGACGTCCATCTTCGCCATCAGTGATGCGATTACGCTGGAGGAGCTTGAGAAGCAGAAACGCTGGTCGTTCGGCCCGATTCGGCTGGGGGGCACGATTGGCTTCGCGATCATGTCCCTCACCTTTGGCTTCATCGCCAAGACGAATATCGGTTACTTGTTCCCGATCTATGCGTTCGTTATGATGGTTTCCTTCGTGCTGGTGACTCGCTTTCCCCGCATTTCGGGATATCAATCGACGGGGAACAAGATGCGAGTGTGGGTGTTGTTCAAAAATCGGAAATTGATGACTTATTTAGCGATCAACCTGATTATTCAAATTACGCTGGGCTACTATTATACGTTCTTTCCCGTTTACTTCCGGGGGCTTGGGGCGGACAACGTCCTGCTGGGCTGGTCGATGGCCATTTCCTCGTTCAGTGAAATTCCGTTTCTGCTGTTTGCAAGCCGTATTTTTAAACACATTCGAATTACGCATATTTTACTGATCTCGTGCACGGCGGCAGGGCTGCGATGGCTTTGCTTTTACTTGACGGTCGATCCGATCTGGGCGCTGCCGGCGCAGGTGTTACACGGACTTATCTTTATCGTACTGTCGGTCACAATGGCGATGTATATCAACCAGGAGGTCCCGAAAGAGCTGAAGGCCAGCGGCCAAACGCTCAATGCACTGCTCAGCTTGGGGGTAGCTCGAATTATCGGCAGCTTTGCAGGCGGCTTTGCGAGCGAGGCGTTCGGGATGCGCAACGTATTTTTGTACAATACTTGGATCGCTCTAGGCTGTGCTTTTCTTGTATTTCTCGTCAGCTTGCGGGAAACAAGGGAACGCCGCTTGGAGGGGGAATGATCTGCAATGTGGAGGTCATTCTTTTTTTTGTCAGCCTTTGGAATTGCTGAGGGGTATAGTAAGAGAAGTTTGAATTTCGTCGAAGAGGTGACAACGTATGCTTGAAACGGCGAAACCGTTTTCAATTATCTTAGTTCCGGATACGCAAATCATGACCGCACGGCATCCCGAGCTGCTGCACCCCATGTGCAAGTGGATTGCCGATCAGGCGGAGGCGCTGAATGTACGCATGGTGCTGCACTTAGGCGATGTGGTCAATAACGGCGCGAGTCAGGAGTCGCAATACCAGCTTGTGGCAGACGCCTTGGATGTAATTCACCAAGCAGGCCTTCCGATGATGCTGGCCATGGGCAATCACGATTATGACAATGAGGTGAAGCAGGACCGAAGCGCGGTCATGTTCAACCGGCATTTTGGCCGTTTTTATGAGCAGCAGACTTGGCTTGGAGGAACTTACGAGGCAGGCGCTATAGAGAACAGCTACGCACGCATGCAGCTCGGCGGCTCGCCCTATGTGTTTCTGGTGATGGAGTTCGGTCCTCGAGACGAGGTGCTCGCCTGGGCCGATCGGATTTTGCAGGAGCATGCCGACCACAAGGCCATTATCGTGACCCACTGCTTTATGTATATCAACGGCAAGCGAAGCCAGCCCGGCGATGCGCATAATCCAAAAATATACCCGGGGGCCACTGGAGCTAATGATGGGGAGGATGTATGGCATAAGCTGATCAAGAAGCATCCCCGGCTGATCGGCGTGTTCTCAGGGCACCAGGTGCCGGTCAATGTCAGCCACCGGACGGACCTCGGCGAGCAGGGCAATGTCGTACTTCAGGCGTTCCAGAACTGGCAATCCAGCGAGCGGGGAGGAGAAGGGCGGCTGCGCATCTTAACGATCGATCCCGAAAATAGCACGATGAGCTTAGCGGTCTTTAACCCGAGCAGCGGCAATTATGAGCATGAAGCAGGGTACCAGGTGGCGCATTCGTTTAAAGAAGTGACACCCCCTTTTGAGTCGACCGTGTTCCCGACGCTTTAGGGGTAATAGGACAATTAAATGAAAAAAAAGTGCAAATTCCAAGAAGAATCTGCACTTTTTATATGTTATGGTTACTATTGAATGGTTGAATGATGATAGCCTAGGTTAATCTTGGTGCTCGAGGGAGTACGATTTACGGTATTTAAGCGGCGTCGTTCCAATCATCTTCTTGAACGTCGTATTAAAATGAGACACATGCTCGAAGCCGACATTGTGCGCGATGGTAACGATTTTTTCCTGACTCTCCCGAAGCTGCTTTTGCGCTTCCTTCACCCGCACGGCAAGCAAATATTCGCGGAATTGGAAGCCGGTCAGCTTTTTGAATATGCGGCTCAGGTAAAAAGGGCTGATGAAAAATTGCTTCGCTACCTGGTGCAGCGTGATGTCTTCATGATAATGCTGGTTTAAGAAGGCGGCGATTTCAGAAATTTTCTCGTGCATCGGATGGGCAAAGGGCTGATGCTGGTCGGTCTGGTGCGGCTCGTGACGGCGAATGCGGACGAGCAGCTTGATCAGGTTCGCCTGCACAAAGGCTTCATAGCCGAGCCGCTGCTGGCGGCATTCGGCGAGCATCTCCTGCACCATGCGGTAAATTTCAGGCTGCTCCGCTTCCGAGAACCGGAGCAGGCAGGAGCCCTGCGCAAAGGGCAGCAGCTCTTCACCGGACACCCATTCCATCGAGTGGAGCAGCTCCGGCTTGAAATTGATCAGAATGCGCTCGAATTCCTGGACATTCGGGCTGGTGGTGGTGCGGTGCAGTTCGTGCGGGTTAATGATGACGAGATCGCCCTGCTTCGCCGTGTAGACCCGGTCGTTGATAAAATAGATCCGCTCCCCTTTCACCAAGTAGAAGATTTCGTAGTACTCATGCAGATGGAAGCTGTTCATCGCCACATACCCGTGACGGTGCATGTGCTGAACGGTCAGCGCGTTGTCGCGTATGTGATAGGTAGGCCAGGCGGTAGAGTCCGGGTTGGGCTGGGCAGACATGGGTTGGATCTCTCCTTTGCAGTATGCACAATACCTTAGGTTGCTAGATTGATAGTAGCAAAAAATCGTCCGAAAAGCATGAAAAAATGATATGATTTTGGAGGGATGGCAGGATGACGATGAATTCACGCGGCGATGTTTTTATCAGGGCCGTGGCGCAGTTTGCGGATACGGTGCTGGAGCATGGGAAAGACCGGTACGGCAGCGCTGCCACGCCGCTTCTGGCCGATGGGCTGCAGGTGCAGACGCTGGCGCCAGTCGAGTGGTCATCGGATGGCGAGCGCTGGATCGTTTCGAACCTGGCGAATCAGCAGCATTTGTTTCGCACCCTCGTAGGCTTAAGTCGGCTGACGGGTGAGGATAAGTACCGGCATGCGGCGGACGAGGCGCTTCGCTACGCGTTTCAAGAGCTGCGCTACGGCGATTTGCTGTGGTGGGGCGGACACATGACCTTTGATCTGGCGGACAAAAAGAAGGTGTTCGCCTCGGACAAGGGTCCCCAGCATGAGCTGAAGTGCCATTTTCCGTTCTATGAATGGATGCATGAGGTGGATGAGGTTGAGACGCGCAAGTACATCGAAGCGTTCTGGGACAGCCATATTACGGACTGGTCCAACCTGGAATTCAGCCGCCATGGCAAGCCGGTTGAGGCCCCGGAGGGCGGGGTTTGGAGCCGGACGTATGCCGGCGGGGAAGTGTTTTTTGAAGGGCGCGGGCTCACCTTCATCAATGCGGGCAGCGACTTGATCTATGCGGCATCGATGCTGCATAAGTTCAGCGGCGACGAACGGCCTTTGCAGTGGGCGAATCAATTGGCGCGCCGGTACGTCGAGACCCGCCATCTCAAGACGGGACTGGGCGGGTATCAGTTCAGCATCTCGATTTTGCCGGGTCAACGAGGCGATCGGGCCATTGAGCAGTTCGGGGAGCAGCTGCGCCAGCATCAGCCGATTGAAGCGACGCTGACTTCGTTTCGCCAGCTGCGAACCATTCTGGGTCCGGCGGCGATCTGCAAGCTGACGTTGGCCGAGAAGCTGGGCAGCGCAGGCGAGCAGCTTGGGCAGTGGGCAGCGGAGGATTTGGCCGCCTATGGCCGATATGCCTACGACATGCACGATAATACGTTCCATCCGATTCTAACGAACGGAACCAGGTTAACCGGACTGGTGATGGAGAAAGACGGGTATTACGGCCGGAAAGGCGAGGCGTTCAAGTCGGGTAAAGGTGATGCGCTGCTGTTATGGTCTTATGTGCTCGGCTTCCGCCAGACCGAAGATTCGTTCTTGTGGAGCATCGCCCGCAATATTGCGCTGGATCTTGGTCTTGGAGAGATCGGCAGCGCCCCTGGCCAGCCGCCAGCACTCCTCGTTGAAAGCGCATGCAGCGATCCGCTGGCGATTTGTGCACTGCTGGAGCTGTATCGGTGGAGCGAGGCGGAGCCGTACTTGGCTGCGGCGGAGCACATCGGCCATCGCGTTCTCGAGCGCACATTCCGCAACGGCCTGTTCTTGCGCTCAGAGGATCTGGCGTATGTAAAGCTGGATTGTCCTGAAGCGTTAATTTTGCTGCAGCTGGCAGGCGCATTATCCGGCCGATTGGATCTGGTTCCGGCCTACGTCGCCGGACAAGGCTTTTTCGGTGCCGCCTATGACGGGCTGGGGCATAAGACCGATAATGATTGGCTTTACCGTCAAACGAAGGCATGATTGAATACAAGAGGTACTAGAAGTGGAAGGAGTCCGCACGAAAATGACATCCAATGAAGCTGCACAGCGCGGCATCCAAGTATTTATTGCAGGCGATTCGACGGCTGCAAACTACCCGCCGGAGCACTCGCCGATGGCCGGGTGGGGACAGCGGCTGGGGGAGCTTTTTCAGCCCAGCATTACGGTAGTTAATGCAGCACGCAACGGCCGCAGCTCCAAGAGCTTCATCGAGGAAGGCCTGCTGGAGCAGATTGAGCAAGGCATCGAGCCTGGCGACTATTTCCTCATTCAATTCGGTCACAATGACCAGAAGCCGGATGAGGAGCGGCATACCGAGCCGGATACGACCTATCCGCAGCAGCTCAGCCGGCATATCGAGCTGGCCCGAAGCAAGGGAGCGCATCCGATTTTGCTCACGTCGGTGGAGCGCCGACATTTCGGCCCGTCGGGCGAGCTGATCCCGTCCCACGGGGAGTATCCGGCAGCGGTTATGCGCCTTGCAGATCAGCTGCAGGTGCCTGTGCTGGACCTTTGCGCGAGAACACAGTCGGCCTATCGGGCGATGGGCGCGGAGGACTCGAAGGCGTGGTTCGTCTGGCTGAAGCCGGAGGAGCACGCAAACTACCCGGAGGGGCTGGAGGACAACACGCATTTTAACGAGACCGGTGCGCTGGAAGTGGCCAAGCTGGTCGCTGAAGAATTGAAGCAAGCGGGAATTCCGCTGGCTCAGTGGTTGCTGTAAAGACTGTAAAGACTGTAAAGACTGTAAAGACTGTAAAGACTGTAAAGACTGTAAAGATGAATACAAACCCATGGGAGGACGTAGAACATGATTTTTGGGCAAAATGACAAGCTGGTTATGATTGGTGACTCCATTACTGATACAGAGCGTAAACGCCCGCATGGCGAAGGCCGAAACGATTCCTATGGCAAAGGGTATGTATCTGTGGTCAATTCGCTCATTCAGACCGTGTACCCGGAGCTGGCGCTGCGCATTATTAACATGGGGATCAGCGGCAATACCGTGCGCAACCTTCAAGAGCGCTGGCAGACGGATGTGCTCGACCTGAAGCCGGATTGGGTGTCCATTCTGATTGGGATCAACGACGTGTGGCGCCAGTACGATCAGCCTCTGATCACCGAATCCCATGTGTATATCGATGAATACCGCAGCACGCTGGAGGAGCTTATTCAATCGACGCTGCCTTCCGTCAAAGGGATCATTTTGATGACGCCATTTTATATCGAGCCGAATCAAGCCGATGCTATGCGCAGCACGATGGATCAATATGGCAAGGTCGTCAAAGAGCTGGCCGAAACGTACGGAACGAAGTTCGTCGATACCCAGGCGGCGTTCACCCCGGTTTTGGAGCATATTTATCCGGCTGCCTTGGCATGGGACCGCGTTCATCCCAGCCTGATCGGTCATTCGACGATTGCCAGAGCGTTCCTGCGTGCCGTAGGGTTTGACTGGAACAAGTAAAAAGTGAACGCCTCACGGCGCGCGCTAAAAAGGGAGTGTCCCCTGCTATCGATACGGCGGGGGAGTCCCATTAGCCATTTTGGACAATGGGATATTTCAGATGGATTCGAGCAAAAATTTTAAATTTTTTCCTGAAAACCGCAAAATAGTATAAAGATTAGCAGAAACAGATATGGTATGGTTTGTCTAAGCGACAAATTAAAGCGCTTTCTTTGAGAGTGGGGCATCATGGAATGGAGGTCTTTCCGATCGCGTCGGACAAGCTTCTTGGGTAAATAAATAGGGGGGAAATCCATGGTCAAAAAAAGTTTGTTAGTATCGGCTGCGGTGATGGTAGCCTTGACGTCCGCGTGCAGCAACGGCAGTAAGCAGGAAGCGAAATCCGATCCGGGTACGGCCCCGCAGCAATCACAGCAAACGCAGCAGCCAGCACAGCCGGCGGTCAGCAAGGATCCGGTGGAGCTGGTCCTGTATTCGACAGCCGCCACCTCGGAGGAAGAGGTCAAGCAGAAGTACAGCGATCCGATTCAGAAGCAGTTCCCGAATATTAAGATTAAGTACATCAAAAAAGCGGCCGGAACGAACATTGACGAGTTGGTCGCTGCAGGACAGCAAATCGACATTTATTATGAAAGCGTTAACTTTTTTAATACGGTGACGACCTATCAGCTCGGCTATGACATGACGGATCTGATCAAAAAACATAATATCGATGTGGGCGCCTTTGAGCCGACGATGATCGATTATGCGAAGGCGATGTCCAAGAACGGCGGTATTTATGGGCTGCCGGTGTTTACGCAGAACGTCATTTTATTTTATAACAAGGATATCTTCGATAAATTCGGCGTACCTTATCCGAAGAACGATATGACTTGGGACGATCTTCAGGAGCTGGCCAAGAAGCTGAACCGCAATGACGGCGGCAAGCAATATCTGGGCTTCGCATCGTCTCCTTCGCATACGCTGAGAGCCAATCAGTATTCGCTGACCTTCCTGGATCCGAAAACGGATAAAGCGACGATCAATACCGCTGAGAAGTGGAAGCAAATTTATCAAACCTATTATGTGACCCCATCTGCCGATCCCGGCTTTAAAAAGACGATGGTAGAAGCGCTCAAGAACAAGCTGCCGTACAAGGATCCGTTCTTGAAGGACCGGAATTTGGCGATGATTGCGTACTTGTCCGAGCTGGACTGGGCCGCTTCGGGCTCCGAAGGCATGAACTGGGATATCGCGGCGCTGCCGACCTTCAAGGATCTTCCGGGCGTAGGCTCGTCCGCGTACCCATTCTATTGGGGCGTGACGGCGCAAAGCAAGCATAAAGATGAGGCGATGGAGGTCATCAAGTTCCTGACGGACAAGGATTATCAGACGAAGCAAGCCCGTGCAGGCACGATGACTTCGCTGAAGGACGATGCGATTAAGAAGCAGCTGGGTCTGGACAGCAAGTATAAGGATAAGAACTTGAGCGCGATTTTCTACAACAAATATGCGCCGATGCCGGTGAAATCGAACTACGAAGGCGATGCGCAAAAAGCGTTCGAAGACGCCACCCACGAGGCGGCGCTCGGTAACACCGACCTCAACACGCTGTTCCGCAAGATCGAGGAAGGCGCCAATAAAGCGGTCGACGCGGTAAAAACGAAGAAGTAAGCGAACACGGTCTTGTACGCAAGCGATTGCGGGCAAGGCCGTTTTGCGTTTTCTGAGCCTCGCGGCGTAAAGCTTGCAGCGAGCGAGGTATAAAAAGAGCGGCGAGCTGCTGCGCTTCAATCGTGAGTTGAAGTGCGGGGCTCGCCGCCGGTTTTATTTTTTGTCTACCCGCAGGTGCAGTTCAAAATTGGCTTGCGCGCCGCCTGTGTCTCATCCAATCGCCTGACCACGGTATGGTGCGGCGCTTGTCGCAGCAGCTCCGGCTCATGCTCCGCCTCCCAGGCGATCTGGATCATCGTCTCGATGAACGCATCTAGCGTTTCCTTGCTCTCCGTCTCGGTCGGCTCGATCATTAAGCATTCCTCGACGTTAAGCGGAAAGTAGATTGTCGGCGGGTGGTAGCCGAAATCGAGCAGCCGTTTGGCCACGTCGAGCGTGCGGACGCCGAAGGGGAGCAGCTTTTTGCCGGATAGGACGAATTCGTGCTTGCACACCCGGTCGTAGGGGGCTTCGAAGTAGGGCGCCAGCCGCCGCAGCATATAGTTGGCGTTCAGCACTGCGCACTCCGACACCTGCCGCAGCCCCTCCGGACCGTAGGTGCGAATGTACGTATACGCGCGAACCAGAATGCCGAAGTTGCCGTAGTACGGCTTGACGCGACCGATCGACTGCGGCTTGTCGTAGTCGAAATAGTAGGCGCCGTCGGGGTCCGGCTTCCGTTCGACCGTTGGAGCGGGCAGGAACGGCTCCAAAATTCGCTTCACTCCCACAGGACCCGCCCCTGGTCCGCCGCCTCCGTGCGGGGTGCTCATCGTTTTGTGCAGGTTCAGGTGCACGACGTCGAAGCCCATATCGCCCGGACGCGTGATCCCCATGATCGCGTTGGAGTTTGCGCCGTCGTAATAAAGCAGGCCGCCCGCTTCATGGACGATCGCGGCGATCTCGACGATGTGCTGCTCGAACAAGCCGAGCGTGTTTGGATTCGTCAGCATGAGCGCTGCCGTATCCGGTCCCACGATGGCTCGCAGCTCGGTCAAATCCACCAAGCCGTCCTTGTTGGACGGGATCGTGATCGTCTCAAAGCCGGCGACCGTGGCGCTGGCCGGATTGGTGCCGTGGGAGGAATCGGGGACGATGACCTTGGTGCGGCGCTCTCCCCGGCTCTCGTGATACGCGCGGATCATCATGAGCCCGGTCCATTCGCCGTGCGCCCCTGCGGCCGGTTGGAGGGTTACTTTGTCCATGCCGGTAATTGCGGCCAGATCGTTTTGCAGACGGTAGAGCAGCTCAAGCGCGCCTTGAATCGACGCTTCCGGCTGGTAGGGATGGATGCGGGCGAAGCCGGGCAGCCGGGCGACGTCCTCGTTGATCTTCGGGTTATATTTCATCGTGCAGGAGCCGAGGGGATAAAAGCCATTGTCGATGCCAAAATTGCGCCGGGACAGCGCGGTATAATGGCGGATCACATCTACCTCGTACACCTCGGGCAGCTCAGGGGGCTGCTGGCGCAGCAGGCCGCTAGGAATCAGCTCGGTCAGCTCCTCGGCAGGTACGTCGCAGGGAGGCAGCGAATAAGCCACCCGTCCCGGCTTGCTCAGCTCAAAAATCAACGGCTGCTCCTGTTCATGCGGCCGCTTCATAGACACGCCCCCAATCGTCGTGCAAAGTGATCGATCTCATCCTTTGACCTTCGCTCCGTCACCGCAATCAGCAGATGGCCGGCCAGCCCCGGATCATCCCTTCCCAGATGATAGCCCGCGATAATGCCTTCTCGAAGCAATTGTCGCTGTATGTCATCGACCGACGCTCTTTCCGGCAGCCGGATCACAAATTCATTGAAAAACGGCGAGGCAAACGCCAAGCTTACGCCAGGTACTTGGGTTAGCGCTTTGGCGGCGTAGTGCGCTTTGTGCACATTGAGCCGGGCGACCTCCTGAATGCCCGATTTGCCCATGACGGACAAATAGACGGAGGCGCCGAGCGCGAGCAGCGCTTGATTGGAGCAAATGTTGGACGACGCCTTCTCGCGCCGGATATGCTGCTCCCGGGCCTGCAGCGTCAAGACGAAGCCGCGCTTGCCGTCGCGGTCGACGGTTTGGCCGGAGATGCGGCCGGGGACCCGGCGCATCCATGGGGTGGCTACGGCGAAATAGCCGCAGGTCGGCCCGCCCATCGAGGGGGCCGTGCCGAACGGCTGCGTATCGCCGACGACAATATCGGCGCCGAGCTTGCCGGGCGCCTCGAGCAGACCCAGCGACAGCGGGTTCGCGCTGACGATGAGCAGGCCGCCGGCGGCATGGATGAGTGCCTCCACCGCCGCCAAATCCTCTACGCAGCCGAAGAAATTCGGCGTCTGCACGATGACGGCTGCCGTATCCTGGGTCACGGCAGCCTCCAGCTCCGTCCAATCCGTCACGCCGTCTGCGCAGCCGACCTCTGCGACCTGCAGCTGCAGCCCGCGAGCGGTCGTCCGCAGCACCTGCCGCGACTCCGGATGCACGGAGCGCGAGACGACGAGCCGCTTGCGCTTCGTCGCGCTGCAGGCCAGTGCCCCGGCTTCCGCCAGCGCTGTCGCGCCATCGTACATGCTGGCGTTCGCGACGGCGAGACCGGTCAGCTCACAGATGTACGACTGAAATTCGAACATCGCCTGCAGGCTGCCTTGACTGATCTCCGGCTGGTATGGCGTATACGCGGTGTAAAATTCGGAGCGGGACAGCACATGGTTAATGACGACCGGAATGTGGTGGTCATAGAGTCCAGCTCCTAGGAAGCTGGTATACCGCTCCAGATCGGCGTTTCGCCCGGCGAGCTCCCGCATATGCCGCAGTAGGGAGGGCTCATCAAGCGCTTCCGACACAGGCAGTGTCCCTTGGTAGCGGACGGCTTCGGGAATATCGGCGAACAGCTCCTCGATGGAGGAGATGCCGATCGTTCGCAGCATATCGGCCCGATCCGCTTCGGTCATCGGTAAGTAGTGATGCAGCATGGGCTCATCTCCTTTGGTCTCCTGATCTCCTATTCTTCTGACCTCATGGCGTCAGCGTTTGGGCCGTTTGTAGAAGGGAGTGGGAACAACGCGGGCTTGCAGTCGCTTCCCCCGGATCTCCACCCACAGCGCTTGCCCCAGCCCGGCGTGCTCCGCATCAACCAGCGCCAGCCCGATCGCGCGTCCCAATGTCGGAGACAGCGTGCCGGTTGTCACCGCTCCGACCGGGGAGGCATCGGGAGCGGCAGAGCCGGCGTAGACGCTGTAGCCACAGCGGGGAATGCCCCGGTCCAGCAGCTCAATGCCGACCAGCTTGCGCTTCAGCCCGGCTTGCTTTTGCTCCAGCAGGGCGCTCCGCCCGATGAACTCGCCTTTGTCCAGCTTCACGAAGGGCTGAAGCCCGGCCTCCAGCGGCGAGATCGCAGCGGACAGCTCCTGGCCGTAAAGCGGCAGCCGCGCTTCGAAGCGAAGCGTATCCCGCGCGCCGAGGCCGGCTGGCAGCAGCCCATCGCCGCTCCCGGCAGCCAGCAGCGCTTGCCAGAGCGCCGGGGCATCCTGCGACGCCGTGTACAGCTCGAAGCCATCCTCCCCGGTATAGCCGGTGCGGGAGACAAGGGCGGGGACTTCGCAGACGGAGACATCTCGGGCAAACTGAAAGCTTTTTAGCGAATCGATAGGGTAAGAAGTCACTCGAGAGAGGATGTCGGCTGCCTTCGGACCTTGAAGCGCCAGCAGCGCGGTCGATTCGGAAACCTCCTTTAGAGACACCTCTGGGAAGGCAGCGGCATGCTCGTTCAGCCAAGCCCAATCCTTCTCGATATTGGATGCATTGATCACCAGCATAAACTCGTCCTTGGCCAAGCGGTACACGAGTAAGTCATCCACCACGCCGCCGTCGGGGTAACAGAGCAGGCTGTACTGCGCAGCGCCGTCCTCCAGCCGTTCCACGTCATTGGTCGTCATGTGCTGCAAGTACGCCTCGGCCTTCGGCCCTGTTACCATGACCTCGCCCATATGGGAAACATCGAATAAACCGGCATGGGAGCGCACGGCTTCGTGCTCTTTTTGAATACTGACGAATTGAACGGGCATCTCCCAGCCTCCGAACGGGATGCATTTCACGGCTGCAAAGTCAGCGTATAACGGGAATATGGGGGTTCGCTTCCATTGGCTCATGCTCCGCCTCCTTATGTTGCAACTGTTACATCCGGAACCATGATGTCAGTTGTCAACAATGTTGCAACTGTTAGCTCTTCTTACATATTTACTCCAGCGGACGGCGATTTATGAAGGCATATCCTGTCCTTGCGGGCGGTATGCTGTAGAGAAGCATGTAATCGAGGAGAGGTGGAGTCAGATGAGCACAGTAAGACCGGATCTGCTATACAGCGAGGAGCATGAATGGGCGGAGGTGCTTAAGCCGGGCACGGTGAGAGTCGGCATTAGCGCGTTTGCGCAAAGCCAGCTCGGAGACATTGTGTTCGTGGAGCTGCCGGAGCTCGGGCAAGCCGTGCAGGCTGGCGAAAGCCTCGGCACGATCGAGTCGGTCAAGACGGTGTCCGATTTGTTCGCCCCGGTATCCGGGAAGGTATCCCGAATCAATGAGGAGCTGCTGAACAAGCCGGAGGCCGTCAACGAGGATCCGTATGGGGAAGGCTGGATGGTGGAGATCGAGCTGGATTCGCAGGACGGGGAAGCGCTGAAGAGGCTGCTGACCGCGGAGCAATATGAGGCGTACATCGAAGCGGCACATTAAAAAAAGGACCCTAAGTCCGAGAAGCGGGAGCTGATCCTAATCTCGGTCTAATAGGGTCCTATCTTGTTTAAATAAACTTCACCAGCATCTCGCAAAACTGCTCCAGGTACGCTTGATCCACCTCATCGAAACGCGCCTTCTCCGGCGAATCGATATCGAGCACACCCAGCAGCTCTCCAGTGCTTGGGCTGATCAGAGGGACGACGATCTCGGAGTTCGACGCGGCGTCGCAGGCGATGTGACCGGGAAACGCATGCACGTCTTCCACGAGAATCGTTTGGCGCTTGTCGACAGCGGTGCCGCATACGCCTTTCCCCACTGGAATGCGTGTGCAAGCGGGTAGGCCCTGGAACGGGCCGAGCACCAGCTCCGAACCTTTTAATAAATAGAAGCCGACCCAATTGATTCGGTCTAAGCATTGGCCGAGCAGGGCCGCCGCATTAGCGAGATTGGCGATGGCGTCCGGTTCATCCTCAAGCAGATGCCGAAGCTGTTGAATAACCAGCCTGTATGTATCTTCTCTTGTACCCTCATAGCGCTGAACTTGAAACATCGGGATTCCTTCTTTCTGTCAAGATCTGAGTTGCACATCCATGAGCTAAGCCTATAAAGTTTGCGGATAAATGTCAACTTATAAGCGCTTTTATCGAAAAAGCATGAATCATATAAAGTATTAGTCAAGTTGATAAATTCAGCTTAATAAACCAATTGTATCCATTTTTGCATAGTATAATGATCATGTTTTGAAAACAACAATTGTAGGAGGTTTTGGAATTCATGGTGCGGAAGTTGGGGTTGTCCATCTTGGCATTGCTTTTATCCTTGTTTGCGCTGGGAACTGTGTTTGCGGCAGATAGTGCGCCTGCGAAGTGGGACGTTGCGGTCGGCAAGCAGGGCGATGGCGTAAGCATCGACTCGATGTTTCCGAAAGTGATTTACATTAACGAAGGAGATACTGTAACGTTTACGAATGGTGCCGGGTTTGCGCCGCACACTGTCACGTTCTTGGCCGGATCGGCTCCGCTATCTCCGCAGGATCCCGCGAATTTGGCTCCGAACAGCCCGGACGGAGTGAAGTGGGACGGCAAAAAGCTGCTGAACACTGGCGTCCTAGAGCCAGGCAAATCCTTCACCATTACCTTTACCGCATCTGGCGCCTACCCCTATTACTGTATATTGCACCCGCTCATGAAAGGAACCGTTGTCGTCATTCCGAAAGGCCAGCCGATTCCGAGCGTGATCGAGCAAGCCGCTTCCGCTCAAGCACAGCTGGATGATTTGCAAGCCCAGTCGGATACGCTGTTTAAAGCCTCCCAAGACTACGCGGTTGTGAAAGACAAGAATGGCTCGCTTACATACCAAATTGAGGCCGGTGCAGGGCATCAGGGCTTTACGATCAACCGGATGATGCCGGAGACACTCTATATTAGCGAAGGGGACTCCGTCGAGTGGACCAACGCGAATCATTACGAGCCGCACTGGGTGACGTTTAATAAGCCGGCGAATTTGAGCTTTTTCGATGACCATGGGGGCTTCAATCCAGCATTTATGCCTCCTACGGGCGGACCCGTATTTGATGGTACCGGATTTTTGAACTCGGGGATCATTGAAGCGATGAAGTCCTACAAGCTGACCTTTTCCAAAGCAGGCTCCTACCAATATGAATGCTACCTGCACACCGGGGATAAAATGGTCGGAACCATCGTGGTTGCTCCTAAAGATTCAATTAAAGTCCTCGTCAATGGCAAGCCGCTGATTTACGATTATAAGCTGCCGCATCTGCACAATAACCATGTCTATGCTGCCATCGTACCGTTTGCGGAAGCGCTGGGCGGTAAAGCCGAGTGGAATGCGAAGCTGTCCGCGGTCGTAGTGAACATCGGCGGCCCATTCGCTCTGCCGACCGAGCTGAAAAATACCGATGGCATGAAGGTCATCATCAACGGCAAGCAGCTGATCTATGGCTTTGAGCCAGGTCCGCATGAGCATGACGGTCACAGCTACGCTTCGCTGCAGGAGATGGTGAGCCTGCTCGGCGGCTCCTATACGTGGGATGAGCAGACCCAAACGTTCTCCGTCCATCTCGGATACGCGATGGGTGCAGGGATGGGAATGGACAGTCACTCCCACTAAGCGCGTCGAAGCTCTAAATTTAAAAGAGAGAGGCAGCCAGCTGCTTCTCTCTTTAACGCTGTATAGGGGATAGGGAGGATAAACATCCGTATGAACAAAAGAATGCGAAGCCGGCGTACCTTACTGCTGCTTCTAATTGTTTTGCTGCTGTCGTGCATGAATGGAAGGCTGCTGCCTTTGCCTGCGGCCCAAGCCGCAGAGGTGAAAAAGTTTCAGCTGTATGCGACCGACGGGCATTTTACGATGCCGGACGGCGAAAGCCTGTATGTGTGGGGCTACAGCTTGAAAAATGAGCAGGGTACCGCGCAATTTCCCGCGCCGAAGCTGGAGGTGAATGAAGGCGATACGGTCGAAGTGACACTGACGAATATTGGCCCTTTAAAGGATGATATTAAGCTGCTGGCGCATACGATTCATTTTCACGGCTTAGATACGGATCAAGCGAATGATGGCGTACCGCACACGTCGCCGGCTGTACAGGTGGGGGAGAGCGTGACGTATCATTTTACCGCCGATCATGCGGGGACGTATTTCTATCACTGCCATGTAGATACGGTGGAGCACCTGCAGATGGGCATGTTCGGCGCCTTCATCGTGAAAGCGAAGGACGGCGTCAATCAGGCCTGGACGGGCGGTCCGGCCTACGATAAGGAGTATGTGTTTTTGCTTAATGAGATTGATCCCGTATGGCATCATGCGGTAGAAACCGGTACGCCGTATGACCGGACGGATTTTCACCCGCGGTATTGGACGATTAACGGGAAAGCCTACCCCGATACGGAGACGGATCCGGATTCCATGATCGAGGGCAAGGTCGGAGATACGGTGCTCGTCCGGCTGATTAATTCCGGCTATAATGAGCATTCGTTTCATATGCACGGGCATCATTTTTGGGTCATCGCTTCGGACGGACGGCCGATGGCCAGCCCCATGGAAAAGGATACAATCAACATCGGTCCAGGCGAACGGTACGATATTCTAGTGACCTTCACCCAAGCCGGCATGTTTCCGTTTCACAGCCATAACATCGTAGATAATACGAATAACGGCGTGTATCCGGGCGGCTTGCATACGATGGTGCACATCGTTGCGGCATCAGACTCAGCGCAGGGCGGTACTATGGAGCATATGGGTCATCATGAGCCGGCACCTGCGAATCAGGGGGCAGCCCCCGCAGTTGATCCTTCGACAAGCGCTACCGCAGGACCGCTGGTAGAAATTAACGCATCGGCCTTTTCCGAGAAGGAGCTGCATATTCAAAAGGGCACGAAGGTGACCTGGGTGAACCGCGACTCGCAAATCCACACGGTCATCGATCTGAAAAGTCGGTTCCGCAGCGGCAACCTGGTCAAAGGCGACCAATTTAGCTACACGTTCGAGGAAGCCGGGACGTATATTTATTATTGCTCCACCCATCCGAGCATGGAGGGGAAAGTCATCGTGGAGTAGGGGCAGAAGCGAAGGACTCTATTTTCTCATCCTTCGCTTCTGCTGTTCACTCTTTAGGAGAGCTTTCTTATTACGTTTATTTCAAAGTAAAGCGGGACAGCACCTCATTCAGCTCCTCTGCGAGCCTAGCAAGTGCTTGGGAGGACGAAGTGATCTCTTCCATGGTGGCGAGCTGCTCTTCCGTCGAAGCGGAATTGCTCTGGCAGGCGGCCGCCACATCGTTGCTGATTCCGGACACGCCTTCCACCAGGGTGACGATCTGCTGGCTGGAAGCCGCCAAATTGCGGGTGGTGGCAGCGGACTGGTCGACGTGGCGGGATACGGATGCGACGCTCGCTTCGATGTCGTGGAACACCTTGTCCACTTGTTCGGCTTTGGTCAAGCCCTTCGTGACCCGATCCGTTCCGGTGAGTACTGCACTCGCCGCTTGCTCGGTTTCCAGCACAATTTCTTGAATCAGCTGCGTAATTTGACCCGCCGATTGGCCGGATTGATCCGCCAGCTTGCGGATCTCTTGGGCTACAACGGCAAAGCCTTTGCCGTGCTCACCTGCCCGAGCGGCCTCGATGCCGGCATTGAGCGAGAGCAGATTGGTGCGGTTAGCCAAATCCGTAATCATGCTCGTGATGCCGTGAATTTGCTGTGAGCGCCCGCCGAGTGATTGAATGGCGGCTGCGGCTTGCTGGACCGTCAAATGGATGTCCTTCATCTGCTGCAGTACTTCCTGGACGGCTACAGCGCCTTTGGCGGATGCCTCCGAGGCGGTTTGCGCCAAGCGGGAAATTTCTTCATTACCGTCAAAGACTTGCTGAATACCATCCGACATATGTTGAATCGCCTGTACTGCCTCTTCCACGTGGCGCTGCTCCTTCTCCGAGCCGGAGGCGATCAGCTGCGTCATGTCAACGATCTGCTCAGTGGCCTTGGACGTTTGCTCGGAGCTTGCGGCCAGCTCTTCTGAGGAAGCAGCCACTTGAATGGCTGTGTCTCTGGCTTGTAGGAGAATCGAGCGCAGATTGCGCACCATGCGGTTAAACGACGACGTCAGATCGGCGATCTCATCCTTGGAGCGCACCTCGATTTCACGGCTCAGGTCGCCTTCACCGTCCGCAATCTCCTTCAGCTGGCGGTTGATCAGCCCGAGCGGCTTGGTGATGGAGCGGGAGAGCAGCCAGCCGACAAAGGCGGCAATGACCACCACAGCGAGGAGAACCACGAGCATCACGAGATTTTGCTGGTCTTTTTCCTCATGTCGATCCGCGATATCCTGGCTAATCTCTTGATCGAGCTTGTCCATCAGCTGATTGAGGACGGTATCCAACTGCTTACGGACGGTACGTTCATCCCCCAGATGGGCCGCGAGCGCGTCTTTGGCCGCCCCAGCTTTCACTTTGGCTAGAACCTGCTTGCTGGCATTGGAATACTGCTCGAACTGCTTCTCGATCTGAGCCAGCGCTGCAGCATCGGAATCATCCAGCGTCGGATTCGTTTTCATGGAGGACAGCAGAGCTCCGATCTGCTTCTCTTTGTCTGCCATTTCCGTAGGATACTGCGCGTCCCCGGTTAATAAATAGGCACGTTCATCATTGGACATCCCGGTAACTCGGTACTCAAGGGCATTTAAATCGGTTCGGAACTTGCCATCGTTCAGCATTTCCTCAAAGTTGTTCTGGGTGCTCATGCGCTGTTCATAAGTGAAAGCGGTAAGAGCAAGCATGAGGGCAATAATAACGAAAAACGAAAGAAACAGCTTCATACGAATTTTCATTAAGCAACCCCTTTTCTCTGTTGTGATGGTGGAAACGACGATATAAAAATATTCGACAAATCTTGCTAAAAACCTTTCTAGCTAATCGTTTCCTTCTGCACTTTTTGCCGCTGAATCCATCGCAAAACCATGGGCGACACAATGATGAGAAACGTGAGCGAGCCGACCACCCGCGCGGAGCCCAGGATGGACATGCAGACGTCGTAATGGATCGAGGCGAACAGCTGCATACCGATAATGGGGGCAAAAATCGCCGATACCTGCGACAGCGTCGTATAGATCGCGATGCCTTGCTGACGGCCTTGATCCGGTACCAGCTCGAGCAGCCGGTTGAAGACGGATTGCTGGAAGCCTGCGGTAGCAACGCCCCCGATCAGATCGTAGACGTAAATCCAATTCATATCCGGCGCATAGACCCAGCAGTAGGGGGTAACCGCGAGCGTGAGCGCGGACCAGAACACGGTGAGTCCCGTCCCTTTCCGGTCTGCGAATCGGGCCCATACACGAAAGCCGATCAGAGTCCCGATCGCGCCGACAATCGTGTCGATGCTCATCATCGTATTGGTGGCGTGGAGCATATCGACCTTCACCTTTGTATAAATCGGCCATGCGGCCTGCCAAGTGAAAATGTAGATGATCGCGCTGGCGCAAAACAAGTAGTACGGGCGTCCGGCTTGCAGCTTGAATGCCTGTGCAAAACTCCGAGTAGTAAGTCCGCTTCGGACGCTTGGGCCTGTCTCCGCAGCTGCTGCGACTTCCGCTGCTGCCTGCTCCTCGCTGGGGATGCGAAGCTTCATGAAGTACCATGTCTCCACAATGGCTGCCGCAAAGCCGATCGTAAACGCCACCTGATAGCCGAGCGGATAAGGAAAGCGGTCAATGCCCCAGCCGGCTACGAAGGCGATAACCATGCCGACAAGCCCCGTCCAGATGTTGCGCTGCGAGAATACCCTGTTGCGGTAGCTGATTGGAATCAGCTCGCCCATCATCGACTGCCAGGCCACGGCAATGACCGAGTTGGTCGCATTATACATCCCGACAAGTAAAATCAAAGCCGTCATGGCGGAAACGTCCAGCAGAGGTACGAACACCAGCAAAAAGTAAAAGAACCGGCACAGCAAAATGAGTCCGGCAATAATGCGTTTTTGCTTTCGAAAGCGCTCGATGACCATCGAGACCGGCAGAGTAATCAGAATGGTCAGGAGGGCGGGGATGGAGGAGAGCAGGGCATAGTCCGTATTCGTGGCGCCCAGCTGGGCGGCGAGCACTCCGATGAACGGGGTGACGAAATTAAATCCGATCGACCAGGCAATTCCGTTCCACAGGTTATTGCGAATGTTGCTGCGAAGCACTTTGTACTCGGCTTTCATGCGGGCACCTAGTTTCTTGAAAAAGTTTAGTCGCTTTTTAAGTACAATTGTAACTTATTCCGTAATGATGGTAAAATTGAACATTATAAGCTGGGGCTGGTGAATGCATGCTTGTGTTTAACTATACCGTTGAGGAATTGCTCCTGAATGTGTTCTTTGTCATGTTTCCATTATTTTTCTATCAATTCTTGATGAATGAAAAAATGGAAGAGAGAGTCGTTCTCAAAAACGTACTCTCCAGCGTGTTGTTCGGGGCTTCGATGGTTCTCTGCATGACCTTCCCCATTACTCAGCAGGATACATACCGCTTCGATTTTCGCATGATTCCCTTTCTATTATCGATATGCTACAGTACTCGTCTCATTTCGCTTCTCTTATTTGTGGTCCTGATCGGCACCCGGTTCATGATAAGTGGCGGTGATGGCAATTATTTAAATCTCATCTCCACGACGACGGCCATGATCATCATGTTTCTAGTGGAGAAGAAGTACAACCGCCTTTCCTTAACCCAAAAGGTGATCGTGCTGTCCATGATTACATTCCTCTCCAAAATGATGGCCGCGCTCTGCAAGCTCTTTTTTGACCCCAGCTACTTTATCAACGATGTCATTGTATTCAACTTCCTTCAGGCGGTCTTTATGGGCATGACCGTATACATCATCGAATCCATCCGAAAAAATGTCCAGCTGCGCAAAGAACTGATCGACTCGGAGAAAATGAAGGTTGTCAGCGTCATTTCCGCCTCGGTTGCTCATGAAATCCGTAATCCGCTTACGACGGTGCGAGGGTTTATCCAGCTTTTGACGCAATCGGAGGTTGCCCCGGAGAAAAAGCAGCAGTACGGCCAATTATGCTTGGAGGAGCTGGATCGTGCCCAGCAAATTATTAACGATTACCTCGCCTTGGCTAAGCCTCAGCCAGAGAATATCGATAAGCTCGATATCAGCGAAGAGATCAGCTACGTCAGCAAGGTGCTTACTTCATATGCGAACTTGAACGGGGTGGAAATCATCGTTCAATTCGAGCCTGGCCTCGAGATATCGGGCGACCGCTCCAAGTTCAGGCAGAGCTTGATCAACCTCGTGAAAAATGGGATTGAAGCGATGATCGGGCGGGGAGGCGTGCTGGAGATCACGGCTCGCAAGCAGAAGCGCTCCGTTGTGCTCTCGATCCATGATTCCGGCAACGGCATGACCCACGAGCAGATCAGCCGGCTCGGCACGCCGTACTTTTCCAACAAGGAGAAGGGCACCGGCCTCGGCACGATGGTTTCCTTCAACATCATCAAGAGCATGATGGGCAGCATTAACATCACCAGCGAGGTAGGCAAAGGCACCGTGTGCCAGATTGTATTTCCGCAGCAGTTATAGTGTAAGCCTCCTGGCAATGACTTCGGTTGTTGCTCGGGAGGCTTTTTTGTGTGCTTCCCAAAAATATTTAAAAAAAAATTTTTATAAATAACCCATAAAATTATAAATTAAACATTTGATCAACCGGGTGCTATACTTACCTCATATTAATGTTTTGTGAATGGAAGAGACGAGGGAAGCGGCCTTATGGAACAAGTATATCGTTACATCGAAGAGCACAAGGACATGTATGTATCGTGGCTGCAGGAGCTATGCCGGATTCCGAGCGTTTCCACCCAGGATCGAGGTATCGAAGAGGCTTCGTCCATGGTGGAAGCGCTAGTAAGGCAAATTGGCGGATCTGCGGAGAGCATTCCCACTAGCGGTCATCCGGTCGTCTACGGTGAATTTTTTTCCGGAAAGACGAAAACGATTTCATTTTACAACCACTACGATGTCCAGCCGGAGGATCCGATCGAGCAATGGGAATGTGATCCATTTACGGCCGAAATTAAGGATGATAAACTGATTGTTCGTGGAGCGGCGGATAACAAAGGAGCATTGATGGCGCGGCTGTGTGCCGTTCATGCCTATCTGCAGGTATACGGCCAGCTGCCTGTGAATTTGAAGTTTATCGTCGAAGGGGAAGAGGAGCGGGGCAGCCTCAACTTGTCCGATTTTATCGAACAGCACCCCGACAAGGTTCAGGCTGATCTGTGCATTTGGGAGAATGGGATCGTGAACGACGATGGCAGCTTCGAGTTAAAGCTCGGTACGAAAGGCATTCTCTACGTGGAATTGATTGCTAGAGGTGCCAATACCGATATGCACTCGCTCAACGGCGCCATCATCGAGAATCCCGCCTGGCGGCTGGTGTGGGCACTGAGCACCTTGAAAAATCGTGGTGAAGAGGTTCTCATCGACGGATTTTATGATCGTGTGGCTACGATTACGGACGGGGAACGCCGTCTTTTGGAAAAGCAGGTATATCCCGAAAAGGAAACGCTGTCACGTTATGGATTGGATCAATTTCTTTTGGGCTTAAGCGGGATGCCGCTTAAGGAAAAGCTGATTTTTCAGCCAACCTGTACGATTTGCGGCATGGTTTCGGGTTATACAGGGAAAGGTTCGAAGACCGTGCTGCCATCCGAAGCGAGAGCGAAGCTGGATTTTCGCCTTGTTCCTGACCAAGATCCGGAGGAGATTGTACAGCTGCTCCGAGCACACCTGGATTTGCATGGCTTCGAAGATATTGAGATTGTGGCAAGGAAAGGCTCCAGAGCTGCGAAAACGGACCCGGCACATCCGCTGGTGCAACAGGTAATGAAAGCAGCCGAGGCCGTAAGCGGGAAAGCGCCGCAGATCGTACTGATGAATCCCGGCTCGGGACCGATGTATCAGCTTTGCCAGCAGTTTGGCATCCCTACCGTCGGGTTCGGTGTAGGTAATAGCGATTCGCGTAAGCACGCTCCTAATGAGAACATTTTTATCCGCGATTATGTAACTGGTATCAAAATGGCCGCTGCCGTTATCCATGAACTGGCTTAGCGCACGGGCTGATTACATAGGACAAATAAAGGGGGAACTCGTTTTGAAAAGGGCATTATTAGGTATCGCGTTATCTGCTGTTCTGGTTCTATCCGCATGCAGCTCTTCCCAATCCTCTAGCGGGGCGGCGAATGAGCCGAAGGATCTTGTCGTGGCCTTTGGCTCCGAGCCGGTTACTTTGGACCCGCAGGATACCAGCGATGGCATTTCCAACAATGCCAATGAGCTGATTTTCGACAAGCTGGTGACGCTCGATAAGAACAACGCCATCGTGCCGCAGCTGGCCAAAGAATGGACCACGTCTCCCGACGGGAAGAAGATCACCTTCAAGCTCCGTGAAGGCGCGAAATTCACTGACGGCACACCGGTCAATGCGGAATCCGTAAAATACACGTTTGACCGCGTCATTAACAAAGACAACAAGCTGAACCGGTATTCGTTGTACGCCGAGTTTATCGATAAAGTCAACGTGGACAGCGAGTATCAAGTCAGCTTCGACCTCAAGTTTCCATTCGGGCCTGCTTTGATCACCTTCGCTCATACCAACGGCGGCATTCAAAGTCCTAAGAATATTAAGGAAAAAGGAAAGGACGTCGGTAAATCGCCCGTCGGCTCCGGTCCTTATAAAGTGAAGGAATGGGTGCCGGGCAATAAGCTCGTCTTCGAGGCGAACCCGGATTATTGGGGTGAAAAGCCGAAGATGCGGACCATTACGTTCAAGCCGGTAGCGGAAAACTCTGCGCGCTCCGTTATGCTGGAGACCGGTGAAGCCGATATCATCGTGCCTGTCGTTACTACCGATGTGGATCGTTTGAAGAGCAACGATAAAGTGAAAGTGAGTGTAGAGCCGAGCTCCCGTAACCTCTACATGTCCATTAATACGACCAAAGCGCCGTTTGATAACCCGAAGGTTCGTCAAGCCGTGAACTACGCGGTGGATAAAGAAACGATCGTGAAGAAGATTTTGTCCGGTCAAGCCAAGGTATCCGATGCCGCCATTGGGGAAATGGTCTGGGGCTATTCCTCTGCAGGCGCCTATCCGTATGATCCGGAAAAAGCGAAGCAGCTGCTGGCTGAAGCTGGCGTGAAGCCGGGCACGACGATCAAGCTGTGGACGCCGGACGGACGCTACTTGATGGACCGTCAAATCGCCGAGTTTATTCAAGGCAATCTGCAGGCGGTAGGCTTTAAAGTAGAATACCGGAAGTGGGAGTTCGGCGCCTTCCAAGAAGCGACCCGCGATCCGAAAGCCGAATTCGACCTGGCGCTCAACAGCTGGGGAACGTCCACGAATGATGCCGACTGGGGCTTGCGGCCGATCTTGATGACCAAAGGCGCGAGCAACTACTCCAAGCTTGCCGATCCGCAGCTGGATGCGTTGATCGATAAAGGGATGAAAGCTGCTTCTCCGGACGAGCGCAAAAAGATTTACAGCGATGCGCTGAAGCTGGTCAAAGACCAGGCCCCTTGGATTTTCTTGCTCGACTATAAGCAAACGACAGGCTACAGAAGCAACTTGGACAATGTGTACAGCTGGAGTAACGAGCGTCTGATTTTGCGTGACGTAGTGAAAAAATAAGCAGGCTGCGACAACAGGGGGAGCTGGTTCCCCCTGTTGTATTCATAAAAGGAGGCACCGATTTTGCTCAGCTATATCGTACGGCGCGTGCTGCAGATGATTCCAACCTTAATTGGTGTATCCATTCTAGTATTTATCCTGATTCATTCCGTTCCCGGAGATCCGGCGCGACTCATTGCAGGCAACGAGGCTAGCGAGCAGGATGTGGCGCTTGTCCGAGAGCGTCTTGGCTTGAATCAGCCCTTGTATATGCAATATGGGCATTACATCGGACAGCTGCTTCATGGCGACCTTGGAACCTCGCTGCGTTCCAACCGGCCCGTGATGACCGAAATTCTGACCCGCTTCCCTACGACGATCATGCTGACGGTGATGGCCATTGTCATCATGGTGCTTGTCGGTTTGTTTGCCGGAATCATGTCAGCAACGAAGCCCAATAGCGTCAGGGATAATGCTACGATGATGTTTTCGCTGTTCGGCATTTCGATGCCGATCTTCTGGCTCGGATTGATGCTGATTTTGATCTTCTCATACTATTTGCGCTGGCTGCCGTCGGGCGGCAACGATGGAATCAAATATTTTATCCTTCCGGCTGTGGCGATCGGCTTGTCGTCCTCCGCGATTTTGGCTCGTTTAACGCGGTCCTCGGTGCTTGAGGTGATTCATCAGGACTTTGTCCGCACGGCGCGCGCGAAGGGCGTGAAGGAAAAGGTGGTCGTCTTCAAGCACACGCTGAAAAATGCGCTGATCCCGATCATCACGATCATCGGTCTCGAATTCGGACATTTGCTAGGCGGCGCAGTGCTGGCGGAAACCGTTTTCTCGATGAACGGCCTTGGCCGATACGTCATTCAATCGATCCAATTCCGTGATTATCCGGCCATTCAGGGGACCGTGCTTTTTATTGCCGCTCTGTTTGTGGTGGTCAACCTGATCGTCGATCTTTGCTACAGCCTAGTGGACCCTCGGGTCAAATACGAATAGGAAAGGAGCTCAATCATGAGTCAGTCAGCGTTGACATCCGAAGCCGGGAGCGGGAGCAACCCGTTCGAGCGGGCGTATACCCCGCGATCGCCGATTCAGATGATGATCAGCCGATTCAAAAAGAACAAACGGGCCATGGTCGGTCTGTGGATGGTGGTCGTCTTTATCGTGGTCGCTCTGCTTGCACGGTGGATTGCTCCTTATGACCCGTACGCGCAAAATATGCAAATCATGCTGGAATCTCCTTCCTGGAGCCACCCGTTCGGAACCGACGAATTCGGTCGCGACATTTTATCCCGCATTTTATATGGATCCCAAATTTCGCTGATGATCGGGATTGTCGGCGTGCTGATCTCCGTCGTGTTGGGCGTCGCCTTAGGAACCATAGCAGGCTATTTTGGCGGAAAACTGGACGCGCTCATTATGCGGATTATGGATATTTTCATGGCGTTTCCGAGCTTTTTGCTGGCACTGGCCATTGTTAGTGTACTCGGGCCGAGCATGCTGAATTTAATGATCGCCATCGGAATTTTCTCTGTACCGACCTTCTCCCGGATTTCCCGTGGAGCCGTCATTTCTGTGAAAAACAAAGAATACATCGAGGCAGCCCGAGCCATGGGGGCGACGAATGCGCTTATTATTTTTAAACATGTCATCCCGAACAGTATTGCGCCGATCATCGTCCTTTCCACTTTGCGGATTGCAACGGCCATCTTGACGGCCTCGGGCCTCAGCTTCTTGGGCATGGGCGCACAGCCGCCGACACCGGAGTGGGGGGCCATGCTCAGCACGGGAAGGGAATACTTGCGTACGTCTCCCCATGTGAGCACGATCCCGGGTCTGGCCATCATGTTTATGGTGCTCGCGTTTAATATGCTGGGCGACGGTCTGCGCGATGCGCTCGATCCAAAGATGAAGCTGTAAAAGGAGGGACAACCTTTGAAGAATAAGCTGCTTGAGATCAAAGGACTGCAAACGTATTTTTATTCCGATGAAGGCGTTGTTCCTGCGGTGGACGGGGTCGACATTACGATTCACGAGGGGGAGACGGTCGGCATCGTCGGCGAGTCGGGCTGCGGCAAAAGCGTTACCTCCCTCACTACGATGCGTTTAACGCCGGGAAAAGTGGTCGGGGGCACGATTGAGTTCAACCGGAACAACATTTTATCGCTGACGGAAGAGGAAATGAGAGCCCTGCGCGGTAATGATATCGCCATGATTTTCCAAGAGCCGATGACGTCGCTCAATCCGGTCTTTACGATCGGGCAGCAGATCGGCGAAGCGGTGGAAATTCACCGTAATTACTCGAAGCAGCAGGCTAGACAGCATGCAATTGAGATGCTGAAGCTGGTTGGTATTCCACGTCCGGAGCAGATTGTGGATGAATATCCGCATCAGCTGTCCGGAGGCATGCGGCAGCGGGTCATGATCGCCATGGCGATGTCCTGTGAGCCAAAGCTGCTCATCGCTGATGAACCGACTACGGCGCTCGATGTGACGATTCAGGCGCAAATTTTGGATCTGATGCGCAAGCTGAAGGACGAGAACAACACGGCCATTATGATGATTACTCATGACCTGGGCGTCGTCGCAGAAATGTGTGATCGTGTCATTGTGATGTACAGCGGGAAAGTGGTGGAGCAAGGCGATGTCGTGACGATCTTCACCAATCCGCAGCATCCCTACACGCAAGGCTTGATGAAATCGATTCCGACCCTCGAAAGGGGCGAGAAGCGCCTCTATTCCATCAAAGGCAATGTGCCGATTCCAGGCAGCTTGCGTGAAGGCTGTACTTTTGCTCCGCGTTGCGATATGGCCATGGACGTCTGCCGTAGGCAAGCGCCGCAGCTGGTGGAAGTCGAGCCGGGGCATTTCAGCCGCTGCTGGCTCCATTCATCCAATGAGGGAGAGACCCGAAATGAAACAGCCGCTCATCGAGGTTAAAAACTTAAAGACGTATTTCCCCATCAAGAAGGGGCTATTGGGTCGAACTGTCAATCATGTGAAGGCCGTCGACGGATTAAACTTCACAATCTATAAAGGAGAAACGCTGGGACTCGTTGGGGAAAGCGGCTGTGGGAAATCGACCACTGGACGCTCCATTCTCCAGCTGCTGAAGCCTACCGAAGGGGAAGTGTTGTACGAGGGACAGAACCTGGTCGATATGAACCCGAGACAGCTGCGGAAGCTGCGTAAAGATTTGCAGATGGTGTTCCAGGATCCTTACGCTTCGCTTGACCCCCGATTGACGGTGGGCGATATCATTGCCGAGCCGCTTCAGATCCACGGCATGGTCAGCGGAGCCGAGAAGGATCGCCGGGTGGAGGAGCTGCTGAATGTCGTCGGCTTAAGCAGCTACCATGCGAAGCGGTATGCACATGAGTTCAGCGGCGGTCAGCGGCAGCGGATTGGCATTGCCCGGGCGCTCGCCCTGAATCCGAAGCTGATCGTGGCCGATGAGCCGGTTTCAGCACTGGACGTATCCATCCAGTCGCAGGTCATTAACTTGATGCAGGACTTGCAGGAGCAGTTTCAATTGACCTATTTGTTCATTGCGCACGATTTGAGCGTAGTGAAGCATATTAGCGACCGGATCGGTGTCATGTACCTGGGACGCATCGTAGAGCTGGGAGACAAACAAGAGCTGTTTGAGAATCCGAAGCATCCGTACACCAAAGCGCTTTTGTCTGCGGTGCCTGTACCGAATCCTCTGGTGAAAAGGGAACGCATTGTGCTGCAGGGTGACGTGCCGAGTCCGGCGAATCCGCCCTCCGGCTGTACCTTCCATCCGCGCTGCAGGGAATGCATGGCGATCTGCCGCACGGAAAAGCCGGAGTTAAAAGAAGTGAACGGCCAATTTGTGGCATGCCATTTATACAATTAGCAAGTATGTAGAGTATGTAGAGTATGTCGGGTGGAGGTAGAAACCAATGAATGCGGACAAACAAAGCATCTATCGCACGGTGGACGGCCTTAGATCATTACTGATCGGGATGAATGAATTTATTCATGACCATCCCGAGCTGGGGAACAACGAATTTCAAGCGGTGGAGCTATTGACCCGCACCTTAGCGGAGCATCACTTCGATGTGCAGGTCGGGGTTGCCGGCTTGGCAACAGCCTTTACTGCAACCTATAAGAATAAAACCGGGGGCCCAACGATCGGCCTGCTATGTGAATACGATGCTCTGGAAGGGCTGGGTCATGGCTGCGGTCATAATTTGCAGGCCGCTTCCATCACCGGGGCTGCGATCGCGCTATCCAAGCACTTAGGCGATTGGCCGGTCACCCTGGTGGTGTATGGCACGCCGGCGGAGGAGACGACCAGCGGCAAGCTGCCGATGATCCAGGCGGGGCTGTTTGACGGACTGGATGTGGCGTTGATGATGCATGGCGGGGACCGGACGACCGTGGACGGCAAGTCGCTGGCGATGAATCTGGTGGATTTCATATTCGAGGGCAAAGCGGCCCATGCGGCGGTTGCTCCAGAAAAAGGTGTCAGTGCGTTGGACGGCGTGCTCATGACCTTCAACGCGATTGAATATTTGCGGGAGCATGTCCGCTCCGATGTGAAGATGCATGGCGTCATCACCAATGGGGGAACAGCAGCGAATATTGTGCCTGAGTATGCATCGGCACAGTTCTACGTGCGGGCCGCCGACCGGCCATATCTTGACACCGTGGTCGAACGCGTCTATAACGCTGCGCGCGGGGCTGCACTGGCCACCGGGACGAGCTTGACGATCAACGAGGTCAAAAAGTACGAGAACAAGGTCAACGTCGACCGTCTGAATCAACTGCTGCTGGAAAATGCGAGAGAAGCCGGCATCCAGGATATTTCGCCTCCACGTGCAAGCACGGGCTCAACCGATTTTGCCAATGTGACGTATTTGCTTCCAGGGGCTTGCTTGCGAGTAGCGTTCGTTCCTTTCGGGACATCCAGTCATTCCATCGAATGGGTGGAAGCGGGAACAAGCGAAGCGGGGCACAACGCCGTAGTATCAGCCGCCAAAGCGATCGCCGGAGCCGGATACGATTTGATCGCGCGGCCGGAGCTTTTACAGGAGATCAAGGACCAATTCGAACGCTCCAAAGCGGAGTTTCTATCGCACCGTTAGTAGGTTAGAACACCCAGACTGAAGAAAGGAGAATGAGACGCTCTTTCTTCAGTCTTTCTTTTTCCCTACTCCATCGGCAGATGCAGGTTCAATGATTTGATATACTGGACAAATTCCTTGACCAGATTGAGCTCCAGTGCGGATTCCTTGTAAATGAGCCACGTTTTTCGTACGAGCGGTTGTCCGTTCTTGAACAGCATCTGGTACTTGAAGAAGCGGTCTTGGGGCTTCAAGCAAATCTCTGGAACGATGGAATAGCCGAGGCCATGCTGGACGAGCTGCTTGCAGGTTTCGTAGTTGTTGACGTTCATCGTAATGAGCGGGGGCACTTCAAAATGGTCCTTCCACCAGCCGTCGATCGCTTCCATAAGCAGCGTGTCGGGCTTGTAGCCGAATTTGTTCATGGGCGGCGTGTCGGAGCGATAATTGATTCGCGGCAGCTCCGGAAGCTTCTCCAAGTGGATCTCATCATTGGATATGAGATAGAACGGCTCCTCATTGATCAAATATTTTTGGTCGACCCAGTTGAAGGTGCCACGTACGATGCCGACATGAAAGGTGCCATTTTGCAGGGATTGAAAAATTTCCTGGTTCGGACTCGTATTGAGGAACACTTGGATTTTGGGGTACTGCTGGAGAAAATGATGAAGGATCGGTGCTAGCCTGTACTGAGTAAAATGGCTGGAAACCCCGAGACGCAGCGTGCCTTGGATTTCACTTTTGAGGTTGGCGATAAACTCCTTGAAGCGATGCTCTTCTTGCAGCGTCTTCTTCGCGTACTCGACCAGATGCTCACCCTCGGAGGTGAACTTGATGTTTTTCCCCTCTTTTTGGACGATTTGCAACTGAAACTGCTTTTCCAGCTGCCGGATTCGATAGGTCAAAGCAGGTTGGGTGATGTAGAGACGTTCCGCGGCTTTGGACAAATTTTGTTCTTCATAAATGATCAGTAAAACTTCGCAATCCTTCACGTCCATGACGTCAAGCAACCCCTTGATTAGTCTTGATATCCCTTTATTATACTGCGTTTAAGGATCAGATACCAAATTGAAAGAATCGGAGGAACAAGGAACCATGGCACAAACGAGCGTAATCTTGCGTCTGGAATTGAATCATGAGCAGGTGACCTTTGGAGATGTGGCTGGGGTCATTGCGCAGGCGGGTGGTGACATTACGTCGATTGATGTGATCCGTCCGGGCAAAGCCTCCTCCGTGCGGGACATCACAGTCGATGTAACCGAAGCGGCGGAAGCGCGCGTCATTGAGGCGCTTAAGCAGCGCGAGGGTATCAAGCTCGTCAATGTTTCGGATCGCACTTTTCTGGTGCATCTCGGGGGGAAAATCGTAACGCAGCCGACGATGCCGATCAAAAACCGAGAGGACCTCTCTCGCGTCTACACCCCAGGGGTGGCGCGTGTTTGCACGGCCATTCATGAGGATCCGAAAAAAGCGTACTCGCTTACGATTAAACGGAACACGATTGCCGTAGTCAGCGATGGTACGGCTGTGCTGGGGCTGGGCGATATCGGACCCTTCGGCGCTGCGCCGGTGATGGAAGGAAAAGCGATGCTGTTCAAGCAGCTCGCTGGGGTGGACGCGTTCCCAATCTGTCTGGACACGAAGGACACGGACGAAATTATCCGCACCGTCAAAGCGATTAGCCCCATCTTCGGCGGCATTAACTTAGAGGATATCGCTTCGCCCCGCTGCTTTGAGATCGAAACGCGCCTCGCCGAAGAGCTCGATATTCCCGTCTTCCACGACGACCAGCACGGTACGGCTGTAGTGGTCATTGCCGGTCTGCTGAATGCGCTCAAAGTCGCCGGGAAGCGAATGGAGCACATTCGTGTGGTCGTGAACGGGATTGGCGCAGCCGGAGTGTCCATTTGCAAAATGCTGCTAGCCGCCGGGGTCTCCAAGCTGGTCCCGGTCGATCGGGACGGTGCCATCGTGCAGGGAGAGACCTATGCGAACCCGATGTGGCAGTGGCTCGCGAAGCAGCCGCAGGTGGAGGCGGTGCACGGCTCGCTGAAAGAAGTGCTTGCTGGCGCCGACGTGTTTATCGGCGTCTCGCGAGGCGGCCTGCTGGCGGCAGAGGATGTGCAGCGCATGGCGCCGGGAAGCATCGTCTTCGCCATGGCGAATCCGACACCGGAGATCGACCCGGAGGAAGCGCTGCCGCATGTGCGCGTCTTCGCCACCGGTCGGAGCGATTATCCGAACCAGATCAATAACGTGCTCGTGTTCCCAGGGCTGTTCCGAGGAGCGCTCGACTGCCGGGCGCGCCGGATCAATGAACCGATGAAGCTGGCGGCAGCCCGTGCCATCGCTTCGGTCGTCACGGATGCGGAGCTGAACGAGCAATATATTATCCCGAGTATATTCAACGAGCAGGTGGTGGTGAAGGTGCGCCACGCGGTAGTGGAAGCAGCGATTCTAACCGGCGAAGCCCGCCGTATTCCGCCGGATTTCCGGTAATAGGCAAAAAATCCTCCACAGCTTGAAGCTGGTGGAGGATTTTTTGTTATAAACATTAGTTAATAAATTGGACGTATTGCAGCAGACGCTTCAACATGACGGTCGCTTCTGCACGAGTGGCATTGGCCGCAGGTGCAAAGGTGTTGTCCGTAGTGCCGTTGACGATCTTGGCATCGACTGCGGCGGATACAGAGGCTTTGGCCCAGCTGCTGACGGTAGTGCTATCCTTGAACTTATCAGCGGAGTCTTTGCCTTCTTTCGGCTTCTTCCCAGCGAATTCAGCTGCTCTAGCGATCATCACTGCGATTTGCTCACGTGTAATGGTATCGTTAGGCCGGAACGTATTGTTCTCAAAGCCGGTTACCAAACTTGCTTTGGCTGCGGTGTTGACCGCTTCTGCAAACCAGTCGGTGGCAGCAACGTCTTTGAAGGAGCCTTCTTTTACTGTGTTCAACCCAAGTGCGCGTACGAGCATGGAGGCAAATTCGGCACGCGTTACACTTTGATTCGGAGCAAAAGTAGTTTCCGAAGCACCGTCTACCACAAGCTTGGAAGTCAGGAGCTCGACATCGGCTTTCGCCCAATGGCCGCTCAAATCATCGAAGGTCCGTTTATTCTGAATCACCGTATAAATACTGTTGCCAGGGCGTTTCATCGTCACTTCCGTCTTGCCGCTCGATTGTTTAAATGTGGCAGGAACGAACATGAATTTGCCGGTTTTTGCGTCGTATCTTACCGCTGTGGTAGTACTTCCATCGGCTGTGGCCGAGAGAGTAATCGTTCTAGGCACATAAATGCCTTTGAAGTCGGAAATTTCTTTTTCATTCTTACCCGCTCTTGCCACAAGGGAATAGTCTACAATGCTGCCTAGTAACTTCATACCGCCACGCGACGCCGTATCATTCACATCTTGGGATAGCTTTCCGCTCACCGTCTCTATCCGAACTACAATCGTGACATCTCTAGGGTCAACTCCAAGCGATTTGGCTAAGGCTGCTGCATCGATAGCTTTAATCGGCAGGTCATAAGTCGTACCATTTGCCTTGATGGACAAGACCGTGCCGCTCGCGCTTTGTTGCGCTTTGACAATCCCGTCTGCTGGTAATTCTAGAATCGAAATCGGCTCTTTACCTTCGACTTGAATCCTAATTTTTTGCTTGCCAGCGTCCGCATCTTTAACTGCGTCGATTCCTCTCAAGAAGCTGTCTGTATTAACAGAGACTTTGGTAAGAGTCTTGTCGCCGTCTTTATCACTAGTTTCTTGGACATCCAAGCTTACGTTGCCGTTCTTGTCCCTATTGACATATGCGATACCTTGATCGGAGCTGCTGCTTCCGCCATTGCTGCTACCTCCGCCGCCGCTAGGCGTGGATTGTTTTTGAGGCACTATGGAAGCTTCGGAAGAGTTGGCGCCTTCCACACCGTTAACAACAGGGCTGATTACATAATAGTTCGCTACTGACAGAACAGGGGTCAAATCAGTATATACCGTACTTGTGACGGTTCCGATCTTGGTGTACGGACCACCGGTAGTGCCGCCCCGTTTAATATTGTAGCTTGCAGCTCCTGTTACGGCAGGCCAGCTTAACGATACGGAGCCATCCGCGATGGAGTTCGTGGCAGTCAATGTTAGCTTTGGCACGGCTGCGCTAGTTTCGGTCTGTAAGTAGGTGTCGCTTGGAACCGAATTGATCACCGATTGAACCGTGTAGTAGTAGGTCGTTCCGTATTGCACAGAAATATCCATGTATGTTGTGCCCGTGACTGTGGCAAGCGGAGCATAGCCGCTCTGAGGAGTCGTGCTTCGCAGGACATTATATCCCGTTGCTCCTGCAACACTGTCCCAAACTAAGCTGACTTGAGCCAAGCTGGCAGTTGCTTTCAGTCCTGTTGGGGCCGGAAGTGCGGTGAACGGCTTTACATTGACCTCGGCCGAATTAGTACTTTCTTCAACGCGATTGCCTGCGGTCACGATGTAGTAATATGTAATGCCATTGGTCAGCAGAGTATCCGTGTACGTAACGGAGCTAACGCTTGCGCTCGGCGTAACTGTGCCCACCGTTGTATAGGACCCACCAGCCGTTGTGCTGCGTTTCAAGTTATAGTAAGTCGCTCCGGTTACCGTACTCCACGTCAGATTTGCCGTTGTATTTCCAGGGGCAGCTGTTACGCTAGCTGGTGCTGTCAGGGGCTGAGGAATGATTCTCACTGTATTGGAGCTGCTGCTAATCGATCCATCCGATGCAACCACATTGTACTTATAAGTCGTCCCATTCGTTAACCCGGTATCCAGGTAGGTGCTTTCCGTAACTGCAACTGGGATTGTCGCCAGAGGCTGATAGGTAATTCCATTGTCTAAACTCCGATTAACGACGTAGTAAGTCGCTCCCGCTACGGTGTTCCAGAATAGCCCTACTTTTTGATTCCCTGAGCTGGCACCTACAACCGGAGGCTGAAGCATGTTTGGTGTCGCCGTCGCCTCGCTTGATTTCAAGCTCTCGCCAATGGCAGCATTGCTCCATGTGACCGTGTAATAATATGGCGTTCCGTTCGTCAGTCCTGTATCCAAATAGCTTGGCGAGGATAAATTACTAGCAATTTGCGTAAAATTACCGCCGCTCGTATCACTTCTGTATACATTGTAGCTTGTAGCGTTGGTGACTGCGTTCCATGACAGTGCAACCTGCCCGTTATCAGAGATGCCTTTTAAGCCCCCTGGTCCGTAACTGACGGATTTAAAGACGAAGTAGGCATTTTGATTGTTGTCTGCTACAGCGTAGTAATAAGTGTTGCCGGAAGAGAAGCTGCCGGTGTCTGTATATGTACAAATATTATTGCTGCATGTTACGCCAACGGTTGTGGACTGGAAACCAACCGTGGACGTTCCTGACAAGGAAGGCACGGAAGTCGGATTAACAATATTCCACACGCCCGCTGGATCGGAAGACTTTTTAACGGTGTAAGTAGTTGAACCGTTGGTTTGTGACCACGACAAGGCGACGGCAGAAGTGGATGCTGAGGTGATTGATAATGCCGGCGCCGAGGCGAAGGTCGAAGGTACTGTAAAGTCATCAAACAAAACATTACCAACTGCATAAAGCCCTAATTTAGCAGCTTTTAGCATAAACGTGTTGTCAAATTGGCTGATCCCGGTCCCGGCTCCCGTGGAGGAGACGGTATTAACGATGTTTGAACCCGTTTTTGCATGCGTCGTTTGGTTGGCGTCATACAAATTCGTTGTAATTTTTTGATTCGCGGAGTCGATAGTAACTTCGATTACATACCAATGGTTAGCTGTTATAAAGCCAGTGTAATCAGCTGAGCCTATACTAACGCTGGTCGAACCGTTCCCGTTATTGTACTTTTTTATCTCCAATCTGGTTTTCGTAGGACTAGACGAGCTGTTAACCGTCACATCCGCTAAGTACCTGTCGCCGTTGTCCACATTTCGAAGTACAAAGCCTGCTTTGGTCGTTTTCGGATCCGTAAGCTGGAATGCAACGGAAACCGAGCCGTCATAATAGTTAAGCGCTTCATTGTACAATTGGTAGGAAGTCGTTGTCGTGTCTGTATTTGCAAGGGCCTGATCTCCGCCTACACTTTGCACCTTCCAAATTTTGTTCGCCGCAGCGGTGGAGGAGTTTACCGACCAATAAGCGCTGGATCCTCCTGGAAAGCTGCTCAACGTATAAGTCGAGAAGTCATCCGTAAGGGGGACCGCTGCTGCGGCTTGTCCCATTGGCAGCAAGCTGAAAATTAAAAACAAACTTAATAAAGAATGAATGAGCGCGTTGGATCTTCTTTTCATTTAATGATGATCTCCTTTCGAGTATTACTATAGAGTAAAGAAAGCGATTACAAAACTTGCTTTAACGAGTCATTGCGTATGCGATGTCTCCTCCTCATGTATAGTGGTTCCAAAGTCCCATTTTAATCTAGTTGTATGATAAAATAAATCATATCCGAACTTTATGTACTGTGATATACGGATTATTTTACTTTTTATAGTTATTTTTTACTAAAGCTGACCATTTCAATAACCCTTGCACATAGTCTTGCTTGTATGGGACAATTAATAAAGTAAAATATAGGGATTTTTTAGCACATGGGGGACTTCGGCAGATGGACATGATAGGTGACGCAGGCAGCACTTCCGGTTATTACAGTTCATATTCCGACAGCTCGCGTCAACCCGTTGTCCATTCCTTCGATCTTTCGAGCCTTAGCGATTGGACACAGCGGTTACAGCAGCTGCGGGCGAATGATCTCTATCCTTTGAATGGGAATAAGTACGATCCAAACGTCGAAAGCATTCAAAAGCAGCTGGCTGCGTTAGGCTATACGGATATGAACGGCGAACTGCTCAACATCACGGGTCTTTTCGGCTCGCATTCGCGCAGTGCATTGCAGAAATATTTAAATGATTACGACTTTCAACATTTTACTTTCGCCGCACGTGACCATTTGGATGGATTGTTGGTAAGCAATCTCATTCCATTCGACTCCCGCAACTACAGCAATACGGCTCAGTATGCGCAAATCTATTTGAAAATTCTGGGCTATACCGATCCCACAGGACATCCATTGAAACTTGACGGGTATTTCGGAAGAGATTCGAATCAGGCGCTTCGCCATTTTTTAAACGACAACGGGATTTCGTCCTTTACTGAAGAGGCATTTCAACAGTTGAAAACGGCAGCCTTGAACAAAATTGACTCAGAGCCCGCTCCATATGTGCCCCAATACCCGCTTGGGATGAACCATTTTGGGTTCGCCTATGGCGGTTTGGACAAAGTGTCCAGAGACAATTTAAGCCATGCGATTGCGGCCATTAAAGGCTTGAAGTATGTTGTCACCACGGAGCCTGGCGCGCATTCGATTGAATCAAAATTTATTGCGGAGCAAGTGAAAGGTACAACCCGGTTGTTCGGTTATGTCAACTTAGGCCCTGAAAATCAGCACGATCCGAGATCGGATTGGGTTCCAATTCCTTTGGACAAACTCAAACAAGCCATTGATCGAATTCAAGAAAGCGGGTTTTACGGTGTTTTTATTGATCAATTCGGATTCGATTACCAAGAGACCAGGGAGCGGCAAAATGAGATTGTGGACTACGCTCATTCCAAGGGTCTTTACTGTATCGCCAATGCTTGGTTCCCGGAAGATGCGATGAGCAGCAGAGTGGTGGCGAACGGGAATCCTAATGGGCTGCCTTCCAGTCTGGGGCCGGGGGATTATTATTTGGCGGAGAGCTTTATGAAGAGCGAGACCGTCTATGGAATGACTTCAGCTTTTCTGGAGAAGTACCTTCGGATGCGAGATTTACAAGAACAGACCGGGGTAGGAATCATAGGGCTTACTTACAAAAATCCGGAGCAATCGTGGCAGGACGCCTTAAGCGACAATCGGATGTCCAATTATCTAGCACAGATTCTTGGTTTTAAGGGCTATTGGTTTTCTGATCAATTGGTCAGTTTAACTCAAGGTGTATCCGATGCGGGCTCCATTGGCTCGCAATTGGTAGAGCCGTTACATGAACAATCTACCGGAATTTATGTAGCCAAGACCGATCAATACGAGGTCACGGTCGTAAGCGGCGATGAACCTCACATGATGTTAAAGCCTTTATCGGGCGACGGAGAAGTTATTCATCTTGGCAAAGCCTCGGTCAACGACGACATTGTCTTAAGCGGCCTGTCCCCAGACAACCAACGCGCCATTCAGCGAAGATTAAACAGATTAGGATACCGAGATTCAGACGGGAATCCACTCGCAGAAGACGGCTTTATCGGTTCTGTAACTACATCGGTATTAAATGCGTTCTTGGAATCCAACGGGTTTTTCAAGCTAAAACCAAGCTCCAAATTAAGCGTAAGTACGGTAATCACGCTTTTTAGTTCCAATGCGATCAATGCCGTCGGAGCGAAAGGACTTCCAGATGCGAAGGACCCCAAGGCAGCCGAAGGGTATATCTCCGCGGACCGTATCCGTAAACTAATGGACGGCAACAGCAGGGCTTTGACTACCGCATCGGAAGCGGAGAAGAACGAACTGAGGCAAGCCAATCAGACGTTGGGAAAGCTCATCCAAGCCAGCTATGACCCGATTAGCGGTGAGTGGTCGTATACCAATGCCAATCAGGGCATCTATGCGGATGCGATAAAAATATGGATCCAAAGCAACACTAGAAACGGGCTCTCAGCGGGAACGGAAGAAGTTAGGCTGAAACTTCAAAATACGAATGCGCTGCTGATGGAATTGATTGGCGTTGAAACACATGAGTGAAGGGATGATATTACAGATGCTCAGCAAACATGAACCGATCAGCCGCAAGGTGCCCAAAATGCTGCATGGAGGAGACTACAATCCGGAGCAGTGGATCGCTTATCCGGACGTGCTGGAAGAAGATATCCGCTTAATGAAGCTGGCAAATTGCAATGTGATGTCTATCGGGATTTTTGCGTGGACGGCACTGGAGCCCGAAGAAGGCCAGTTTACGTTCGAGTGGCTGGACCAGGTACTGGCGCGTTTTGCTCGTAACGGCATTTACGCTTTCTTGGCTACGCCAAGCGGAGCGAGACCGGCCTGGATGTCGGCTCAATATCCAGAAGTGCTTCGCGTCGGAGCGAATCGCGTTCGCAATCTGCACGGCCGCAGGCACAATCATTGCTATACGTCTCCGGTATTCCGTGAGAAAGTAACAATTATGAACCAAAGGCTGGCAGAGCGGTATGCGCACCATCCGGCGGTCATCGGCTGGCATCTGTCCAATGAATATGGCGGCGAATGCCACTGCGACTACTGCCAGGAAGCGTTTCGCGGCTGGCTTAAGAACAAGTATGGCTCGCTCGACGCGTTGAATCATGCCTGGTGGGCGGCGTTCTGGAGCCACACCTATACCGATTGGTCGCAGCTCGAGTCGCCGGCGCCTCAGGGTGAGACCAGCTTGCATGGGTTGAACCTGGATTGGAAGCGCTTTGTTACGGACCAGACGGTTGATTTTTGCCGCCATGAGATCGTTCCGCTGAAAGCTGTCAATCCGGAGTTGCCGGTGCTCACGAACATGATGTACTACTACGAGGGGCTGAATTACTGGAAGTTCGCCGACATTTTGGATGTCGTGTCCTGGGACAGCTACCCGACGTGGCATGACGGGGAAGATGCGATCGAGCAGGCATCGCGTGTGGGCATGATGCATGACATCCTCCGCTCCATCAAAGGCAAGCCGTTCCTGCTGATGGAAAGCACGCCGAGCATGACGAACTGGCAGCCGATTAGCAAAACCAAGCGCCCAGGCATGCATCTGCTGGCCTCCTTACAAGCGGTGGCGCATGGCTCGGATTCGGTGCAATATTTTCAGTGGCGGAAAAGCCGGGGCTCCTTCGAGAAGTTTCATGGTGCGGTAGTCGATCATGCGGGGCATGAGCATACTCGCGTGTTCGGCGATGTGGCAGAGGTCGGCAGCGCGCTGGACAAGCTGGATGCGGTTGTCGGTACGAACGCACCTGCTGAAGTCGCCGTTATCTTCGACTGGGAAAACCGCTGGGCTGTGAAGGACGCCCAAGGACCGAGAAATAAGGGCATCAAATATGAGGAAACCGTAAGACGCTTCTACCGTCCGTTCTGGGAGCGGGGCGTGCCGGTCGATGTGATCGATATGGAGCAGGACTTCAGCAAGTATAAGCTGCTTGTCGCTCCGATGCTGTACATGGTTAGACCGGGCGTAGGCGAGCGGATTGAGCAGTTTATGCAAAATGGCGGCACGTTCGTGGCGACATACTGGTCGGGCATCGTGGATGAGAGCGACCTGTGCTTCTTGGGTGGCTTCCCTGGTCCGCTGCGGAAGACGCTTGGCATCTGGTCGGAGGAGATCGACGGGCTGTACGACCGCGATGTGAACGGCGTGGTCATGTGTGCCGGCAACGAGCTAGGGCTGGAAGGCAGCTATGTGGCGCATGAGCTGTGCGATTTGATCCATTTGGAAGGCGCGGAGGCACTGGCGACTTATGAAAGCGACTTCTATGCCGAACGTCCGGCGCTGACCGTGAACCGGTTCGGGCAAGGCAAAGCTTACTACGTCGCCTCGCGCAACCAAGATCCGTTCTACGGTGAATTTTTGAGCAAGCTGATTGAGGAAACAGGCGTTCTGCGGGCCATCAACTCCGAGCTGCCTAGCGGTGTAACCGCTCAGCTTCGCACGGACGGTGTGAACGACTATGTGTTCCTCATGAACTTCGGCGAGACGGAGCAGACGGTAGCGCTGGATCAGCCGAAGTATACCGATTTGCTTACAGGAGAACAGGCCTCGACTGACATCCAGCTGCCTAAGTACGGCGTACGGATTTTGCGACGGGTGAAGGGCTAATTCCAGCTTCTTTATAGGGGGTGTTCCAAAGCAGCTCGTCTGCTTACGGGGCAGCCCCTACGCTTTTTTGCAGGGAGATTTATTTTTGCACCTTCGCATGGAAGGAAACGGAGCCTAATTCATAGAATATTCATTAAATAAACGTTTTGCGGCTCTTGATTTACAAGTTGGAATGAAGGTGATGAGGATTGACGCAGCCGATTTTACAAATCGAACAGTTGCGAGTTTCGTTTCGCATCGAGGGTGAATATTACGCCGCCGTGGACGATGTCACGCTGGCCGTACGGCCCAATGAGGTGCTGGCCATCGTAGGCGAATCCGGCTGCGGCAAGAGTGCCTTGGCTCACGCCATTACCGGGCTGCATGATCCGAAGCGGACGAAGCTGGAAGGCTCCGTCGTCTTCGCAGGGCGCAATCTGCTGTCCTTAAGCAGCCACGAGCTCAATCAAATTCGCGGGAAGTCGATCGGGATGATTTTTCAAGACCCGCTGACTGCGCTGAACCCCTTAATGACCGTCGGCAGGCAGATTGAAGAAGGCCTGGATTACCATACCACCCTGTCGGCTTCGCAAAAACGGCAGCGAACGCTGGAATTGCTGCACCGGGTCGGCATTCCCAATCCGCAGCAAACCTATGACCGCTATCCTCACGAGCTGTCCGGAGGGATGCGGCAGCGCATCATGATTGCGATGGCGATCGCGAGCGATCCGGTGCTGATCGTTGCGGACGAGCCAACCACGGCGCTGGACGTCACGATTCAAACGCAGATCATGATGCTGTTAAAAGAGCTGCAGCAGCAGCTGAATACCGGCATTATTTTAATCACCCATAACTTAGGCATTGTGGCTGAGATGGCTGACCGTGTGGCGGTCATGTATGGGGGGGAGATCGTGGAGCTGGCCGAGGTCGAGGAGTTGTTCGCTGATCCGAAGCATCCCTATACTCGATCGCTTCTGCAATCGATGCCTACACGGCAAGCGCACAAGGAAAAGCTTCATGTCATTCAAGGAATGGTTCCGTCGCTGGCGAAGCTTCCCAGAACGGGCTGCCGTTTCAAAGACCGGATGAGCTGGATCGAAGCTTCCGAGCATGAGGCGCATCCAGTGCTGCGGGAGTTCAAGCCGGAACATTGGGTTCGCTGTACCTGCTACCGAAATTTTCGTTTTCCGCAGGGAGCGCAAGGAGAGATAAGCGATGGCACTACTTAAAGTGAATCAGCTCAAAGTGTATTACCCCGTACGAGGCGGTTTTTTTCGGTCGGTGGTCGATCATGTGAGGGCTGTAGACGATATTAGCTTCGAGCTTCAGCCTGGGGAGACCTACGGTCTGGTAGGGGAGTCCGGCTGCGGCAAAACGACGACGGGCCGTACGATCATCGGCTTGACCCAAGCGACTTCGGGAAGTATTGTGCTGGACGGGAAGTCGATCCTCCAGCTGTCCCGACAGGACATGATGCATTATCGGCGGAATGTCCAAATGATTTTTCAAGACCCGTACTCCTCGCTTAATCCGAGAAAACGTGTGCTCGATATTATTGCGGAACCGCTGCGGAATTTTGAACGGCTGTCGCCGCAGGAGGAGAAGCGCACGGTGCTTCGATTCATCGAACGGGTGGGCCTACAGCCGGAGTCGATCTATAAGTATCCGCATGAGTTTTCCGGCGGGCAGCGGCAGCGGATCGGCATCGCGAGAGCGCTTACGCTTAGCCCGAAGGTGATCATCGCCGATGAGCCGGTATCCGCTCTGGATGTGTCGGTTCAGGCACAGGTGCTGAATTTTATGAAAGATATTCAGCAGGAGTTTCAGCTGACGTATCTGTTGATCAGTCATGATCTCGGTGTGATCCGCCATATGTGCGATCGGATCGGCATCATGTACCGTGGTCAGTTTGTCGAAGAGGGGACTACGGATGATATCTTCGAGCGCCCGCAGCATATTTATGCCAAGCGGCTGATTTCGGCTATACCGAACCCGGATCCGCTGAAGCGGAAGGAGCAGATGAAGCTGCGCCTGCAGATTGAGAAGGAATACGAGCAGCAGCAGACGCGGTATTTTGATTCTCAGGGCAGAGCCCACCCGATGAGGCGCATCTCGGGAACGCATGCTGCCGCCATTTTGGAATAGGGGAAGTCGAGTCTATGTGGAAATTTATATTGCGTCGCGTCCTCATCATGATCCCCCAGTTAATTGCGCTGAGCGTCCTGATTTTTCTACTCGCCAAGGCGATGCCGGGCGATGCGCTGACGGGCCAGCTGGCAAACAGTCCGAAGATGGATCCGCAGACGCTCGTGGAGCTGAAAACGAAGCTGGGGCTAAACGACCCGCTGTACGTCCAGTACACGCGATGGGTTAGCCGATTGCTGCACGGGGATCTCGGAGTCTCGTACATTCATCAGCTGGCCGTGAAGGACGTGCTCGCGGAACGGATCGGCAATACGGTGCTTCTATCGGCCTGCATCCTCGTGCTGACTTACTTGATCGGCATCTATCTTGGATTGATCTCGGGGCGATGGAACGAATCGCCGGCCGATAAGCTGATCGTTGGATACAGCTATGTGAGCTTTGCTACGCCGCTTTTTATTTTTGCGCTGCTGATGCTGTTTATTTTTGGCTTCAAATTAGGATGGTTTCCGACGGGCGGCAGTGTGAATATTCAGCTGGAGCACGGGACCGTTGCGTATTATCTGGATAAGCTGAGGCATCTCATCCTGCCATCGTTGTCAGGGGCGCTGATCAGCACAGTCGGGCTCATTCAGTATTTGCGCAGCGAAATTATCGACACGAAGCTGAAGGATTTCGTCAAAACGGCTCGAGCCAAGGGGGTGCCGGAATCCCGCATCTATACTCGGCATGTGCTGCGGAATTCGTTTTTGCCGATCGCGGCCTTCTTGGGCTACGAAATTACGGGGCTCATCGGCGGTGCTATTTTTCTCGAATCGATCTACAGCTATCCGGGCATGGGGCAATTGTTCCTGCAGTCCATTATGCAGCGCGATTTCAGCGTCGTGACGACACTCGTCATGCTATCTGGGATTGCCACCTTATTGGGTACGCTGCTGTCTGACATTATATTAAGCGCGGTCGATCCGCGCATCCGAATTGAGTAGAGGCGGGGGGACGTTTGTGAACACCGGGTTAATGCATTCCGAGCAAGGAGAGGCGCAGACCAAGCTGACCAAAAGCCCCTCTGCGCTCTCCATCCTATGGCGTGAGATCGTCCAAGACCGCTTAGCCCTCGGCTCGCTGCTCTTTCTGGGGCTCATCCTGATCGCCGTCTACGTCTCCGCGCTGGTGCTGGATCAAAGTAAGGTGATTAAGGTCGATTTGTTCGCCATCCATAAGCCGCCGTCCTCGGAGCATTGGCTGGGCACGGATTACGGGGGCAGAGATGTATTCGGCCAGCTGATGATCGGGGCTCGAAATTCCTTCACCATCGGCTTAACGATTACGCTCCTGACGGGCTTGATCGGCTTAACGGTCGGCTTGGTCGCGGGATATTTTGGCGGCGTAATCGATCAGCTGCTGATGCGTTTCATCGATTTTATGCTGATTCTGCCTTTCTTGATGTTAATTATTGTTTTTATGACGATCGTCCCGAAGGTGAATATCTATACGTTCATTGTCATCATGAGCGCCTTTCTTTGGACGGGCAAAGCACGCCTCATACGCGCCAAGACGCTGGCGGAGCGGGAGCTCGACTACGTTAGCGCTTCAAAGACGCTCGGCACGCCGCATTGGAAAATCATGCTGCGCGAGATTTTGCCGAATTTGAGCTCCGTCATCACTGTGAGCCTGACGCTGAACCTGGCCGGCAACATCGGCATCGAGTCAGGACTGAGCTATTTGGGCTTCGGTCTGCCGGAAAGCACGCCGAGCCTAGGCACGTTAGTAAGCTATGCGACAGACCCGATTGTGCTGCAAAAAAAATGGTGGGTGTGGCTGCCGGCATCGACGCTCATTTTTGTGATGATGCTGTGCATTAATTTTATCGGTCAAGCGTTAAAACGTGGGGCAGATGCCAGACAACGAATAGGATCTTAAGGGGGAGACGAAAGAGATGAGAAAACCATGGAAGGCTTTCAGTGTTATGGCTGTGCTGCTGCTCGCGTTGACCGCTTGCGATTCAGGTGCTTCAAGCGGGGGCTCCGATCAAACGAAGACGGATACGTCCAAAGCACAGGTGCAAAAAGAGAACATCGACAGCTTCCCAATGGATGCCAAAAATGACAAACCGGCGATCGCGGACGGGGTGCTGAATTATGGCTTAATTTCCGATACGCCGTTTGAGGGTACGCTCAGTTCCGCGCTGTACACCGGATCGCCGGATGCGGAGCTGCTGGGTTTTTTTGATGAATCTCTGCTGCGAAGAAATGGGGATTACGAGATTACGAATGACGGCGCCGCCACCTTCGAGCTGTCTGCCGACAAGAAGACGATGAAGATCAAAATCAAAGACAACGTCCGCTGGTCGGATAAAGAGCCGGTTAAAGCGGAAGATTTGGAGTACTCTTACTTGGTCATCGGCAGCAAAGACTATACAGGCGTACGCTACGGGGATGCGCTCATTCAGGACATCGTCGGGATGGACGAGTACCACAGCGGCAAGGCGCCGAACATTTCGGGGATTAAAGTGCTTGACGACAAGACGTTAACCATTACGTGGAACGAAGCTAATCCCTCGGTACTCTCCGGTGTATGGACTTCCGCGATGCCAAAGCATTATTTGAAGGATGTTCCGATCAATCAGCTGGCGCAATCCGACAAAATCCGCAAAACCCCGATCGGCTTCGGGCCGTTTAAGCTGAACAAGCTCGTGCCCGGCGAGTCCGCGGAATTCGTCCGCAACGACGATTACTGGGACGGCAAGCCGAATCTGAAGGGCGTCATCGTCAAAGTAGTGAATCCGAAGGTTGTTCTGCAAGCGTTAAAATCAGGCGAGATCGACCTGGCCGAATTCCCGACCTATCTATATCAAGAGGCAAAAGGAACAAAGAACATTCAGTTCGTCGGTAATATCGAAGGTGCTTATACCTACGTCGGCTTTAAGCTTGGTCATTGGGACGCGCAAAAGCAAGAGAGCGTGATGGATAATCCGAAATTCCAGAACAAAAAGCTGCGCCAAGCGATGGCTTATGCGATGGATAACCAATCGGTCGCGGATAAGCTGTATTTCGGGCTCCGTTTTCCGGCAACGACTTTAATTCCGCCTTCCTTCTCAACCTATCACGATAAGAGTGCGAAGGGCTACCCGTACGATCCGGCCAAAGCCAAAGCCTTGCTCGACGAGGCAGGATATAAGGATAAGGATGGTGACGGGCTGCGCGAAGATCCGGATGGCAAGAAGTTTACGGTCAACTTCCTGATGATGAGCGGTGGGGATATCGCCGAGCCGCTGGCCAAATTTTATATGCAGGGCTGGAAGGACGTCGGTCTCGATGTGCAGCTGGTCAACGGACGTTTGACGGAATTTAACTCGTTCTACGACATGGTGCAAAAGGACGATCCAAAGGTTGATATTTATGCTGCGGCTTGGAGCACCGGCGCGGATGTTGACCCTTACGGCTTGTATGGACGTAATGTCATGTTCAACTATTCGCATTGGATCAATGCCAAGAATGACGAGCTGCTGGAGAAAGGCCACTCCGAGCAGGCGTTCGACAAGAACTACCGCAAGGACATCTACAACCAGTGGCAAGCGCTGATGAACGATGAGCTGCCGATTATCCCGATGTTGTATCGTTTTGGACTGACTGCGGTCAACAACCGAGTGAAAAACTATACGGTCGATCCGAACTCGAAGCTAACGTTGAAAGATATCAGTGTTACCTCCGATAAGGCGGAAGTGGCGCAGTAAGGGTATAAAAAGCATGCTCGGCTGCCTTAGTGCATACCGGAGCATGCTTTTTTTGTGGCAAATTCCAATAGACAAACCCAGAAACTGGTATTATAATTGCTGGGAACTGGTGTTCTTGAGCGACAAGGTTGACAACTGTCATAGCTGTAACATCTATTACCAGTTGCAACCAAGGGAGGAATTGAACAAATGCAGCATCGTCTTCTAGGCCGGACTTCCGAGCATATTCCTGTCATTGGTCAAGGAACTTGGAAGCTTGGCGAGAATCAGCACAAGGCTCAGCAAGAAATGGAGGCGCTGCGATACGGCTTGTCCAAGGGGATGACGCTGATCGATACCGCCGAGGAATATGCCGGCGGAGGATCGGAGCGCGTGGTAGGCGAAGCGATCCGGGATGTGCGGTCCGAGGTGTTTCTGGTAACCAAGGTGTCCGCGAAGCATTGCTCTTACCAAGGCGTACTGCAAGCGGCGGAAGCCAGCTTGAAGCGCCTCAAGACCGATTACATCGACCTCTACTTGCAGCATTGGCCCAGCAAGGAATACGAGGTTGCGGAAACGATGGAAGCGATGGCGCTGCTCGTGAAGCTGGGGCTGATCAAGCATGTCGGCGTCAGTAATTTTTCGGTCAAGCTTATACAGGAGGCCCAGCAAGCGTTAGGGGATGTTCCATTAGCTTGTAATCAAGTAGCGTACCATTTGAACGACCGGCTGATTGAAAAGGATATTTTGCCATATTGTAGAGAGCATGGCATTACGGTGATGGGGTACTCGCCTTTCGGCTATGCTCCGAATATGTTCGGAATGCCTGGATTCCCTGCGGAAGGAACCGAGGAACGCAGTTTGTTGGAGGAGATCGGGAGCCGCTATGATAAGACTGTTTACCAAGTGGCATTAAACTGGCTGCTTAGGCAGGAAGGCCTCGTGAGCATTCCTAAGGCAGCCAGCATAGCGCACATTGAAGATAACTCGGGCGCGTTAGGGTGGGAGCTCAGTCAGGAAGATTATGATCGGATCGATCATACCTTCTCCGTTCGTATTCAGTAGCAGTAGCCCAATTTTAAGGAGGGTCTGTATGAAAAAGATCGGGTTTATCGGCTTAGGTGCGATGGGTTTTCCCATTGCCCAAAATTCTGGAGACCATCGGCAAGGGCATTGTGTACTGCGGAGCGAACGGTCTCGGTCTTGCCGCCAAAATGGCCAACAATTTGATTACGTCGGCCCAATCCGTGGCGATTTCAGAAGCGATGACGCTCGCGATCAAAGCGGGCATCGATCCGGATGCGCTTTACGAGGTGCTTAAGGGAGCGACGGCGAATAGCTTCACGCTCAACTCGAAGGTGCCCGCTTTTCTGCGGGACGATTACAACCCCGGATTTAAGCTGTCGCTTATGTGCAAGGATCTGAACATCATTACCTCTGTTGCCAAAAAGCTGGGCAGCCCTACGATGGTCGGGGGCTTGGTGGAGCAAATTTTTCATATGTGCAAAGAAGAGCATGGAGAGAAAGACAGCGGCGCCGTCAGCTTGTTTTATCAGCAGCAGGCGGGGGTTTCTTTCAAATCGAGAAGCGAGAAGTGAAGTTCGATCAATACAGCAGAGCGCAAACCACTCATGACGGATTCGTTGCGGGTGGTTTGTTGCATATCTATTCAAAAAGGCTAGGTGATCCGCAGTGAAAATGGCATTCATTCTGTTTGATAAGATGACGCTGCTCGACTTGGCAGGGTTTTATGAAGCCGTGACGTGGCTAGGGATTCTCAAGGTGAAGCCCCAAGTATCTTGGGATTTCTGCGGAGTCAAAGAGCAAGTAAGGGACGACCGTGGACTGACCATCCACATTCCGCATGTAAGCCCGGATCTGTCCAGCTACGATCTGATTTTCATCCCCGGAGGCATGTCTACAAGACAACTGCAGTACGATCCCGAGTTTATCGGCTGGATCCAGACGGCGCAGGAGGTCGAGTACAAGGTGTCCGTCTGCACAGGTGCGCTCATTCTGGGGGCTGCCGGATTTTTGAAGGGCAAACGCGCGACGACCAATCCATCGGCTTATGAGCTGCTGACGCCATATTGCTCCGAGGTGGTGAAAGAGCGTTATGTGAGGGACGGTAACGTGTTCACCGGTGGCGGGGTATCGGCGTCGTTGGATTTGGGGTTATATTTCATCGAGTCGCTAACTAACGCTGACCTGGCTCGAACAGTGAGTGAGAAGATGGATTATCCTTATTATAAAATTAGCGCTGAGTAGCGGAACTGTATTCCGTTATCCGGCTGATTTCGGCGAAGGTTGGATGATGTAAAATTGTTTGTGTACCAAGATTTGGAGCCTTTCCAGGCAGCAAAAAAGTAGGGTATTCTCGGGATTGCTGAAGTCACCAAGAAAGGAACCCTACTCATGGCAACTATACACCCAAACGAATATCGCAATCTACTAGAAGATTCTGTAACCCAACTACTTAAAGAAAAATTGGAAATGCTGATGCGCGAAGAAATCAAGAACTTTTTGCAGGTTGAACAAGAGAGTGAGCGTCACAATAGTCGCAATGGCTACTACGAACGTACGTGGGAGACGCGTCACGGAAAAATCGACGACCTGCAAGTTCCTCGTGATCGAAATGGGCACTTCCAGACGCAGCTATTTGAACCCTATCAGCGTCGTGAGGGATGGCTGGAGGAAACCGTCATCCACATGTACAAAGGCGGCATGAGTACTCGAGATATCGCGAAGTTCATTGAGACCATGTTTGGAACTCATTACTCGCCGACGACGGTGAGCAACATCACGAACACGGTACTGGAGGATATCACCCAGTGGCAATCGCGACCGCTTGAGAAACGCTATTCGGTTCTCTACCTGGATGGACTGTACATTAAGCTCAGACGAAACACCGTGGATAGCGAGGTCATCTATCTGGTGATGGGCATCAACGAGCAAGGTCATCGAGAGATTCTCGGTTTTTACATCGGCGGTCAAGAAAGTTCTAACGGCTGGAGAGAGATCCTCCAAGACTTATATCGCCGCGGTCTACACGAAGTATTGCTGGGTGTATTTGACGGGCTTCCAGGGCTAGAGGATGCTTTTCGAGATGTGTACCCCAAAGCGGATGTACAGCATTGTGTAGTGCATAAAGTCCGTAGCACCATGCCAAAAATTCGCGTACAAGATAAAACCGAGTTTTTGGATGACCTGAAAACCATC
>NZ_VNJI01000044.1 GCF_007786445.1 Paenibacillus cremeus
GATCAGTTCCATGAAACGGTAATCGGGTCACCGCAGGGCGGAGTGATATCTCCACTGCTTGCAAACATTTATTTGAATCATTTCGATTGGAGTATGAAGGAATTGGGCTTCGCCGTAGTACGGTATGCAGATGACGCAGTCATCCTTTGTAAAACGAAGGAAGCAGCAGGAGCAGCCTATGAAGCGGCGAAGAGCATTCTGGAAGAGGAACTCCATCTAAGAATGCATCCGGAGAAAACGAAGATCGTGCACTTCGATGAAGGATTCCGCTTTTTAGGGTTCGACTTTTGGAAGGGATATCTTTTACTTCCCGAAACGAAAGTGAAGAAGTACAAGGATAAAATTCGTAAGATCACCAGAAGACAACAAGGGAATAACCTTGACGAGATGATAAAGCAATTAAATGAAGTGGTGCGAGGATTTGGCAACTATTTCGGGATAGGAAACGTAAAGAAAAAGTTTCTGGCATTAGACAAATGGACACGGATGAGGGTTCGCGCCTTTATACGGAAAAAGAAGTCGACGGTTTCAAATTCACTGCTTCCAAACAAGTTGTTAGAGGAAGTGGGAATGGTATTTCTAACAAATTTACTCACCACACGTTTCTAATTCAGGAATGAAATTTGCAGCCTGGCGACGGGTGAAGACGACTCGCTCCTGAAGATGGGGAACTGACAAAGGAAAGCCGTGTGCGGGAAATCCGCATGCACGGTTTGACGGGGAGTCCGAGGGAGTAATCCCTCGTCTTACCCTACTTTCTTCTCATTAAAATTTCATTTGGCTACTTTATAATGAGGACAGCATTTGAGCGTAGGAGGGGACGTAGATGGCTGAGCCAATTCTTAAGATATCTAATTTATCGAAAAAAATCGGAAATAAGCGCATTGTCGACCAACTGAATTTCGAAGTTCCCCGTGGAGAAATTTTCGGGTTTCTCGGACCCAATGGTGCGGGAAAAACGACAACGATTCGCATGATGGTGGGCTTGATGAGCATTACCGAAGGTGACATTTTAATTGATGGAGTAAGCATTTCGCAAGAATTCAGCAAGGCGATTGTCAAAGTAGGAGCCATTGTCGAAAACCCAGAGATGTATAAGTATTTGAGCGGGTATCATAATTTGCTCCATTTTGCTCGGATGGTTCCCGGAGTAACGAAGGAACGAATCCAAGAGGTCGTTCGATTGGTCGGTTTGGAAAAGCAAATCCACGATAAGGTTAGAACTTTCTCGCTTGGGATGAGACAGCGCTTAGGCGTGGCGCAAGCTTTACTGCATAAGCCGTCCGTCTTGATTCTAGATGAGCCTACAAATGGTCTTGATCCGGCAGGCATTCGAGAATTACGCGATTATTTATATAATTTGACGCGAAATGAAGGAATATCCGTCGTCGTCTCCAGCCACCTACTGTCGGAAATGGAACTGATGTGCGATCGAGTAGCCATTCTTCAGCAAGGCAAGCTAGTAGCCATTAAAACTGTTAAAGATTTAATGGGTGAGGGGACGTTGGGTTCCGTCGTATTTGATGTCGATCAGCCGGAAAAGGCTTATCAAATTCTTGCGAATTATCCATCCGCTCAGACGAGAAAAGCAGAAAACGGGATCGAATGCCGGCTGGAGAAAGAAGAGATTGCCGATGCCAATGAATTGTTGATTCGCGGCGGAGTCAGAGTGTACGGAATTAAGCGTATCACCGCTACATTGGAAGATGAGTTCCTGAAAATGACTGGAGGTGAACGGCTTGTTCAACCTGCTGCTAAATGAAAATATGAAGATTTACCGGCGTACTCGGACATGGATGATTATCGTTGGGCTTGTGTTAACCGTCATCGGATTTCTCATTGCCCAGCAATATAGTGTTAAGCCTTTTCAAACAGCGAATGCGGATTGGAAGGTCAACATGCAAAAGCAGGTACAAAATGATCAGCAGCTGCTCGCCAATATGGATCGGGGGGCTGACTGGAAAGCTCATGTAACAAGCCGTATTCTGGTCAATCAGTATCACATTGATCATAATATTCCGCCTACGGAAGACACCCTGTGGGGAAATATATTGCAAGCAGCTGATCTGATGGTCGTGGTGACGGTCTTAACCGTGATTATTTCCGGCGAAAGTGTGGCTGGTGAATATACGGATGGTACGATCAAGCTGCTATTGATTCGCCCGGTATCGCGTACCAAAATATTATTTTCCAAATACATTGCATCTATCATGTTTTCAGTCCTATTGTTCAGCGTGCTTTTTGTCAGTGCGTTCATCGTTTCGGGTGTGATCCACGGTTTTCATGATCTCGGCGTATCCTATGTATTTGCTTCGAACGACGGCATAGTACATGAAACCAATATCGTTCAGCATGCAATTAGCACTTACTTGTATCAAGCGGTGCAAATGGTCATGGTTGTTACACTGTCGTTTATGATCTCTGTTTTGTCCCGGAGCAGTGCTTTCGCCATCGCGCTTTCGATTGGTACGATGTTTGCGGGAACTAGTATCGTTGGATTTTTGTCGCAATTTCAATGGGCCAAATTTTATTTGTTCGAAAACACGGATTTAACCCAGTTTCTAACCGGCTCTCCCAATATTCCAGGAATGACCATGTTGTTTTCGATCACGATGATCGCAGTATACTTCATATTATTTCATGTGCTGGCATGGGCCGTATTTAAGAAACGAGATATTACAGCCTAAAGCAATAAACATGGAGGGATGAGTATGTCAAACGCTAATGAAGGAGATATCGAGCAATTTTTGGCTCAGGTACATCAAATACAAAGCAAAGTGAAGCATTTGATTGAAAAGTCCGATTTATCGCAGGAAGAGAAGCAATTTATATTGGAAAATATTATTATCATCCCTGTCCAGAAGGAGTACGGGTGACAAGGAAGCAGGATAACAGAATTTCTAACTGATTTCTCATTTTCGGCGTGCGATTTATAGTGCATTCTTCCTTTAAATTTCATATCTTATAGTGATAACAATCTCATAATCCCTTATGTCCCTCTTATGAAATAAGGGGGCTTTTTTTACTATGGATGAACATTAACATAGGAATTTACATTTTCTGTACACATAAGATGGGATATGAGGAAGGATGGAGGACCGGAAGAATGAGTGCTCAGATTCTAATTATCGAAGATGAAGAGAAAATTTCCAGATTACTCGAAATGGAACTTAATTTTGAAGGCTATGTAACGGGTAAAGCGGTTTCAGGCATAGAAGGCTTAGAGAAGGCGTTGATCGGAGGCTGGACTGTGATCCTCCTAGATATCATGCTCCCCAAGCTTAGCGGCATTGAAGTGCTTCGGCGTCTTCGTCAAGCGCAAGTGAGTACCCCCATCATTTTGCTTACGGCCCGAGATACGACTTCTGACATCGTACATGGATTAGATTTAGGCGCTAACGATTATGTGAAAAAACCTTTTAAAATGGAGGAACTTCTGGCACGTATCCGAACCTGCATCCGGAACCAACAGCTGATTACATCGCTGCGTTCTCCCAAAGAAGGCGAGAGCGATGTCATTGAGTTCGATGATTTGTCAATTTATCGCTTGAATAGAACGGTAATGCGTCAAAATGTCCGAATCGACTTAACTCCTAAGGAATTCGATTTGCTCCTTTATCTCGTCAGACATCGAAATCAAGTCCAAACTCGGGAGCAGCTTATTAACCATGTTTGGGGTTACGAGTTCGTAGGTGATACCAACATTGTGGATGTGTATATCCGTTATTTACGGAAGAAAATCGATTACCCCTTTAAAGGACAGCTCATTCAAACTTGCCGCGGCGTAGGTTATTGTATCAAAGAGGGGGAGACGCGTGAGGATTAAAACGAAAATCACCCTATTGACCACATCCTGGCTTATTGGGATACTGCTCGCTATGAACGTTGGAGTTTATTTTGCTTTTCTTAATATGACGACGGATAGCGAGCGGGATTGGCTATGCAGTAGGGTTGATCTTCTCATGAAGAAAGCTTCGATTGCCGAGTTCTTTGATCCAGGCAACAATGATTTGCTTCAAAGCTATTTGCCGGATCACGGGATGATTCGAGTATTGGACGCCTCCGGAGTTCCGGTCAAAACTTTTTATAGTCACGATGAACTGAAATCCGTACCAATCATGCCGGTCATGAAAAGACAGTCCTCCTTAGTATCGGGACCCGTGCTACCTCTGTTAATATTTCGAAATCCGATAACGGAGAATGACCGTGTTATTGGCACATTGGAGTTCGGTGAAGAGCTTGACGCGCTGGATGAGAACATCAGCATACTTATCCTTATTCAAATTTGTTCTTCCCTTGGTGCAATTGTGCTATGTTTTCTAGGCGGTTCGATTGTGGCAAAATGGATTCTAAAGCCTATTACGAAATTAGCTCTTACTATGGAAAGCATTGAGCGGAGTTTAGTATTCCAGAAAATTCACGTGGTAAATAAAGGGCATGACGAGATCAAAGCGCTTGCAGTTACATTCAATCGAATGATTGACCGCATTGAGGAGAGCTTTGCCAAGCAGCGCCAGTTTGTGTCCGATGCATCGCATGAATTGAAGACGCCCTTAACCATTATCGAAGGGTATGCGAGCTTGCTTCTCAGGTGGGGGCTGGAGGATGAAAAGAGCGGACGGGAGGCTGCGGAGTCCATTTATTCCGAAGCGCTAAGAATGAGGCAAATGACAATGCAACTGCTTCAACTGGCCGCATCGGAACAAATTGCTCCTATTACAGAAACCGTTGATATGGTCCAGCTTTGCGCTGAAACGATAACTCGCCTACGACATATGGTTCAAAGGGACATTCAGCTAGTAACGAAAGTAAGCCAGCTCATTGTGGAAGCCGATCCGCTGCAGATGAAGCAGATGCTTATCCTTCTTCTGGACAATGCGATTAAGTATAGTTCAGATTTAATACACGTCGAGCTTCTAGCCCAATCTGTAAATGCTGAGGAGACCATAGGTCTGGAAATTCGGGTAAAAGACCACGGAATCGGGATACCTAAGGAAGAATTGGCTCAAGTATTTGAACGCTTTTATCGTGTTGATCCATCCCGAGACCGGAAAACCGGAGGTACCGGGTTAGGCTTGTCCATAGCACGAAATATCGTGAATATGAACAGCGGGACGATTCGTATTAAATCCGAAGTCAATGTCGGCACTGAAGTGATTGTGTTTTTTCCTTTTCGAATTAAGCAATAGACGATGGCATAGCCACCATCGTCTATTGCTTTTTGCGAAATCTTCCGTTCGCTCGTGAATATCGGATCACGGTTTGAAACATACGCTTATTCTTTAATTGTTTAAATATGAAAGGATCGGGGGCCGTATTGACTTCAAAAACCCACGGGTGTAAATCCGAGTTAAACCCCAGATCGACACCAATTTCCCTGAACCCTGGGTGACTTTTTTGCAGATGCTCTGCAATACGTAGTCCTAATTTGCTAATTAGTGAGATAAATTCTTTAGTGGTAGCCTGGGATAGGTAAGGGCTTAGCAACGTTTCTAATGCAAGTGGTTTCCCTTGGCTATGATAGTTCGTCACAATCTTTTTTGGGGAGGCGAGTCTGCCAATATAACCGGTCACCTTCCATGGGAGACTTTTAGTCCGCTGAACCATCACCCGTACATCAAACGGCCGGGACTTGTATTTTAGCATTCGAATCCCTTTCTGAACTAAATAGTGTTTTTTCAGTTTGTTTTGGAGAATTGACTGATACATCTCGTCATACGTGGCAAAAGAAAGCTCTTTCAACCCATGCTGATAGAGATATATAACTCCTTCCTCGTTTGTCGTCTTTTTCACACACATCACACCAATACCAAAGGAACCATGAACAGGCTTAATGTACACCATGTTGTATTTATTAAGCATAGATAACAGATTTTTTCTGGAAAATCGTCGAGTTTCAGGAACAAAATGACTGAGGTCACGGTTTTTCAGTAGTAATTTCGTCTTGATCCACTTGCTCCCTAACGTTGTTTGCATTTGATATAACTCCTTTATCTTCTTTCTTTGAGCTATAAATTTTTATTAGCTTATTTGCGGTGTTCTTCCAGCTGAAGCGGGCAAGCACGTCTTCTCTGGCTTGCTTTGCCAATCTCTTAGCGATCTTTGAATTGTGGGCAACACGTATGATTTGCTTGGCAAATTGTTTCGGGTTACTAAAATCATCTACTAAGAGGCCATTTTGATCGTGTTTGATGATCTCCGCAATGCCTCCATTTTTTGACGCAATACATGGCAAGCCGGATGCCATAGCCTCCACATTTACAAGTCCGAAGGCTTCAAGACCTTGAGAAGGACACACAAAGCAATCGCCTGACCAGTAGAAACGGGGCATTTCGCTCCGTGAAACATAGCCCTTGAAAGAAACTGGGATGTTTAAAGTCTGGCCCAGCCTCTGTAAATAAGCTTTATAAGCACGCTTTCCTGTACCGCCAGCAACCAGAAGCTTAACGGAAGGGACAGATTTTTGAACAGTTTTTACCGCCTTCATTAGAACAGGGATACCTTTTCGAGGTATGAGTCGTCCTGCAAAAAGAATAGCAAATCTTCCGCTGACCTTATGCTTTCGCCTAGCGTGTATGCGTACTTGTAAAGTAGGGGGGCGGTATTCCTTCAGATTCACACCCAGGTGAACATAATGAACTTTATTCCGAAGATTTGGAAAACGCTTAAGAATGGTTTTTTTCAGTGAACTGCTGTTTCCAATGATTAAATCGGCATAACCTAGATCATTAGCTGCTTGTTTTAACGAGGTCATGGGAGGCGAAATAAAGGTGACGGAGTGCAAAAAGACAGCGATTGGAGTTGTTGGAAAGACCTTTCTGACGCGTTTTACAAATCGGGGTCTATTGTCAATTTGAATCATATCATAATGGCGGTGTGCAACTTTCTTGAGTGCATTCCTCAAATACGAGTCCCGGGTACTTCCTTGAACCCGAATAATGGTAACATTTCCCAATGAACTTTTGTAGGGTAAATTCGCACGCCGTTTACTTAGGATTGTCACTTTATGTTCGCTAGAGATGTTCTTGGCTATCGAATAAATGCTGTGCTCAACGGAACCACCCACGGAAGGGGGGACCGAAAGTTGCTCGGGAGCAATGATTAAAAGTCTCATCGTGCACCTCCATTTTGTGAAGAGCATTCATTTGACAATATATTCTTTCGCGGCAGCAATTAATGGGTATTAGCCCAAAACATCTCCATTCTAATGTAATTCTCATTAAAACGAATCTATTTGCCTTCATGAAGGGGATTTCGTAATTTCGGGAGGATAATCCATTATGACGGTCTGTTTTGCTATCCAATTTGTATTTTCCGACACTCGGGATTCTGTTCATACGAGAAATAGACACAGCTCTTGTTAATACCAAGAACTGTGTCCACTTACATTTCAGAAAACGGGATATTGCTGTGGCATTTAAGATGTTAAACTCGCTTCATTTAAGATTAACTTCTCTTGATTTATGTCTTTTTTAGTGAATCCAACATAGGCCACTAGAACAATAATAAAGATCGTTAACACCATACTAACTGTCCCCTGGTTATACCCAAGACCTCCATGTTTAGAAGGTGAACACATCCAATCCGTAAAGGAAGCGCCAGCCGGTCTTGTCATGATATAGGCAAACCAAAACGTTAAAATTTTATTTAAATTAAAAATGCGATTTAGCACAGCAGGTACAATTAATAGGATTGTGAAGATAATACCTGAATTCAAAAACCCTAAATGAAGTTTTTGTGCAAACATATCCCCAGCAGCTGTACCAAGCGCAAAGGTCGCAAATACCATAGCCCAATAAAAGCCTTCCCGGCGAGATGTATTTATACTATCGACCGACAATGTTTTCTCTTTCTTATACCAAACAATAAAAATAACTGCTAAAAGAGCAGCATAAAACACCGTTGATACAATTGGAGATCTTCCTAATGCGAAACTCATAATATCAGCAATCATGGTACCAAATATACTAATCATGGTTACTAGAAGCCAGTAGATCCAAGACACATACTTTTTCGCTTTCATTTGAAGAAGAAATGATCCAATAAGTAACACTGCTGTAACTGCACCTGCGACCACACCAAATTGATGATCTAAGTAATCAGAAAATATTTCGCCCATTCCCGTTGTTAAAACCTTTATAATCCAAAAATAAATAGTTACTTCTGGAACTTTTTTTGCCAAAACTGCTAATTTTGAATCTGTTCCCATACAGCATCCTCCTTTGTAAATGCAACTAGATCTGAAGCGAGTTTGATATGAACAATATAAATAATCTACATTAAAGATTAATGAGATTTTTAAATGTTTTTAGTTGAGCAGAGGCGATTTGTGTTCGTTTCGGCTATCAGGGAATGCTGAAACCTCGTGATCGTCGTGTACCACGTGTACTTCACTTAAAGTCAATGTCATTTCGTCCAGACGGACATAATGGAGCTTGGAATTCTTGAGCTCGTTTAACACGCTTTCCAAGGCGAGCAGCATGTATTTCGGCGCGTCAGGATCTGCGCCCCATGTGTTGCCACAATCGTGAAGCAGCACAACAGAGCCAGCGGAAGCGGAAGTAATTTGCCGTAGTAGCGTATCCTTTAGATTGTTCTCAGCGCTATTGCGCCTCCAATCGAAGCCCATGACAGACCAGAGTGCGAACTTGTAATGTTTGGCTAGCAGCAAATCAGCTAAAGAAAGAATCCCCCACGGTGGTCGGTAATAGTGAGGCCGCTCACCGGTGATAGCCTCGATCGCGTTCGCAGACCGTTCTAACTCTCGTCGGACAACCCATGGCGGCGTTAAGATGTTCATTTTATGGGTGTAATTATGAATACCGATAAGATGCCCATCTTGCTGCATGCGGAGGATTAATTCCGGGTGCTGTTCGGCTTTTTCACCAAGAACGAAAAAGGTAGCTTTGACCCTGTGCTTGGACATCAAATCGAGCAAGAGTGGAGTGTAAACCGGGTCCGGCCCATCGTCAAAGGTGAAGCTGACTTCTTGTGGATCCGCACCTTTGCAGATGGCGCCAACGCCGATTAAACGCGTAAGAACTAAGGGAAGAATCACATACAATAAAACAAAAGTGATAATAATGTAAGTAGAGAGATCTAGCATGACTACTTCATCCTTTCCAGTTATTACGCCTTCGCCGCGATGATAAACGAGTTCTCACCATTTCTCGAGGAAACATAGCGATTGTCCATTGTCATAATTGCGTCTAATGCGGTGGCGGCGCCGTGTTTTCGGCTAATCCGCTGCGCTGCCATCCTCATGCCATTTAACAAAGAGTCGTTCGATAACACATTCAGTAAGAAATCTGTTAACTCCCTTTCGTCGGATGCCTCCAGAGCTGCACCCGCACCCACAAGGTAAGCGGCATTGGCTTGTTCTTGGCCAGGCAGTGGTTTAAAAAGCAGCATTGGCAGTTCAAGGGAAAGTGCCTCGGTAACGGTGAGCCCTCCCGGTTTGGTCACGATCAAGTCGGATAAAGCCATAAGCTCATGAATTTCGTTAATGTACCCCATGATCCGGAAGTTGTGCAGAGCACCAATCGTTTCACCGAGGTACAATACTTCTTCCTCCATTAACATCTGCAGTTTCTTGTTACGGCCGCAAACGATAACGAATTGTGTATTTCTTGGCAAACCGCCGCTTATCAGCTTATTCAACAGATCCTTGCCGATTAATCCGAAGCCACCCCCCATGATAAGAACGACAGGTTGATTCGGAGATAAACCATATTTTACTCGTAGCTGATCTCGGTCATATTCTTTAGAGAATGGTTCACGGATGGGAATGCCAGTCAATTTGATTTGAGTATCCCGCACTCCGTACTGCAATAGCGCTTCCTTTACATGCTCGGCCCCTACCAGATAGCAGTCAGTGAAAGGATGGATCCAGTAGCTGTGATCGGTATAGTCCGTGATGACTGTGGCTGTCGCAACTTCTGTGAAACCGGCTGAACGTAGGAAAGACATCGCCGCCGCGGCTCCCGGAAACGTACTGACGACCTTCGTTGGTTGAATACTTTGCAGGAGTTCCAGCATCCGATACGTACGGAATGAGCGAATGCGCTTGAACAAGGCAGACCATTTGTTGTCGCTTCTCGTTTTGCGGTATAAGTATCCGTACACGGACGGCAAGTTCTTGACCCACTGCAAGTAGCAGAACTGACCGACCGAATGAAGGTACGGATGGGTCCATTCCATAAAATCGACTGCGACGATTTCCGCTTCCGGATGATGCAATTTCGCAGCTTCCATAATAGCTTTCGCAGCCTGAATGTGGCCGTCGCCCAGTGATCCGGTTAACAGCAATATTTTGTCACGTTTCATCTTTAAGCACCTCGTTTCAATGGTTGGACAGACTGTGGCAATTCCACTTCCAGTTTCAAAATGTCCGCGGCAGGAGTGCTTCGAAGAAAGTATTGCCGAACGCGCTTCAAAGTAAAGATAACCACTTCGGCAACAGCGATGGCGCCTGCAATATCAAGTAAAACATGTTGTTTAATGAATTGAGTAGAAGCAATGATGAGCAAGGATATGACTGTCACGGAAACACGGATCGACCTTGAGGCGGATGTAGCCCGAAGGTATGCCTTCATCATCAAGTAAGATGTCAGAACGTGTGTGCTGGGGAAACAGTTAAGAGGTTCGTCGAAGCTGTAAGCCATACGAACGATATTTGTCAGAAAGCTGCTTCCCACAAGCTCGGGCCTCGGTACATACGTTTGATAAAGGAAGTACACGGTATAGCAGGCGAGAAGTCCAAGGATGAACTGCAGGAGCGTCTCGTAATAAATCTCCCGCTGCTTCACGGCCAAATAAATGAAAGCAAACGGCAGAAATACGTACCATCCCATATAAGGGAGAATAAAAATTTTTAAAAATGGTATCGCCCGGTCCAGATCGGTAACAAGGCTGTTGGTAGGTCCGCCTGAATGATTTAAATAAACGTAGATCGCTCCAAGGAGCGGGATAATCAATAATGAAGTTAAAGCCAGTATAAGCTGCGTGGTCCTTTTTACGTTCATTAGGATTTCCTCCTGCGCAATTCATTATATCTGTAATGGTAAAATACAAGAGCATTTCATAAAACGTACCCGGGTAGTAACTTCATATAAGACTGTTTTGTAAAATAACTAAGACCACGGTCTTAGTACAAATCAAACCATAGCTCGTAGGGAATTTGCAGCCGTTCCAATATACTGAATGTATTAAAATGAACGAGTGTCGAATTCGTGAAAGAGGGAGACCGGGCTATGAGCCGTATTGTTGGAATAATCGCTATGCTGTTCGGCTTCATCTTGCTCGTCTTGTCTATGCCAGATCATTGGCCGACTTGGGGGGTGAAGGTAGAACGGGCTCCGATCCATAGCGTACAAGAGGTCCAGATTGACACTTCAGATGTCGATGTCCATATTGTTGAGGAAGATAGAGAGGATCTGGCTGTTACGTTAGAAGGAAATACTGAAGTGAAGCTGACTCCTCAAGGAACGGGTTTGGGCATCTTGATTACCCGCAAACCACTTTCCTTGTTCCCATGTGATGCTGTGGCGGTGATCCACCTACCGCAAACCTACGGCCGCAATATTTCGATAGCGGCCAATCACGGTGAGGTTACACTGGCTGGATTATCGGAGCAGCACAAACTTGGACTCAAACGTTTAAATGTCAGGGTTGACCATGGGGAGTTAGCGTTAACCGATGTGACGTTAGAAGACCTTCAATTTGCTATGGATAAAGGAAGGCTGCTTATCAGACAATCCTCATTGGGGAATAGCACGATGAAAATCCAATCTGGGAAAGTCGATTTAAACAAAGTAAACGGAAGACTCTACACTGAGCTCTCGACAGGAGTCTTCGAAGCGGATTCGGTGACGTCAGATAATGCGGAATTGACGGTTGGTAAGGGAGACATCAGCCTATCTCAATTTACAGGGGATTGGAACGCGTCCTTATCAGCTGGACATATGATCGTTAAAGGCGGTTCAGGCGGGAAAGGCGTTGTAACGATTGACAAAGGAGATTTCAATCTTGCCAGTTTTAAGGGGAAATTAGAAACAACCATAAACAAGGGCAATATGAATATTTCCGATTTCAGTGGAGACTTTAAGTCTTCTATTATTAATGGAAATTTTAATGCGCAGCGGATGATGGCAGGTGAGGGTGTGATTGATGCAGGAAACGGAAAAATCAATATCTCCGATTATACCGGAGGGCTTCAGGCAGACCTTCAAAAGGGGCAAATCAATATCGGGCTCAAAGAGGCTGTGAAAGCCATAGAGGTGAAAGCGGCTTCCGGAGATATTACTTTTGGGCTGCCACCAAATGGCGATTTTACAATCGATGCTTCAGCGGTCAAAGGAATGGTGGATAACGGCTCCAGGTTGTCGAATACGGGGGGAGCCGGGAATAATAAGACGTTACACGCCATTAGCGGCCAAGGCGTCGTACCTATTAGGTTAAATTCGAATGATGGAGATATTCATATTCACTCGAAAGGAGGCTCTGACAGTCGGTGATGAGACTTGTATGGAATCCTTGGACCCAGTTCATCCTTATTTTTACTGCTGCTTATGCCGTCGTTTTCCTGAGCCATGGGGGTGGCGAACTACTGGATCCTCTCTTTTGGGGTGGCGTCGGATATCTGCTATGCAGAACCGTTTGGTCTTGGATCGGGTTACCTGCATTTATGCTGGCAGGTTATCATACGGCCGTGTTTATGCAAATGAGCATCCTAGGTACTGTAGTAGGGACGGCACTCGTGTTTTCTGGATTATTGCTTGTATTAAAAAGGAGACCTGCTGCTGTAGTACTGTTATGGAAGAAGCTGGTACTTAGGGGAAGGTCCTTGTCTGGAGAAGATGGAGGCTTCGCAGCATTGTTTTCGGTTTTTAAACGTGAGTTAATGCATAAGTTAAACGGACTGAAGCTCTCGCATAAATTCGGTGATTTACATCTTGATCTATCCAAAATGCTGATATCTGAAGGGGAGCAGCAAGTTGTTATTGGGAAATGGGTAGGCAGCATAAGTATTTACGTCCCGTACGATCTTGAGGTTTCGATTACCTGTACGACGAATGTTGGCACAATTGATTTGTTCGGCGCACGGAAAAAATTGCGCGGCCAATTTCTAACGCCCGGTTACGCCGATACGGAGAGAAAGGTCATGCTGATCGTAGCTACCGGGATCGGGGATGTGACCGTGAGACGGCTATGAATCATCGACCAATTGCAAGTATCCGCTGGAAGCTTGCGGCATTATGCAGTATCGTAACCTTACTTGTTTTTGTGCTGTCCACCGGTACGTTCCTATTTGTATTTGACCTGTCACTGAGAGTGATATTCCTCGTTGAATGGCTTAATTTCCCTGTTCTATTGTGGATTGGCGTCATTGTAAACCTTATAGGGACTTCTGCCGGGTATATCATCGGACGAAATATGAAGGAGCGACTGGAAGAACTAGACGATGCGGTATATAAGTATGGAAGAGGACATTTTGGACATAGGCTACAAATCGAGGTCAGCAGCAAATTAGATGAGATCGGGCTGACTGCTCTACATTTGAACGAAATGGCCGAACAAATTGAGCGGCAGGTCGCCTCGCTTCAGAAGCTGTCTACGAAAAATGTGGAGCTTCTGGAGCAGTCCAATCGGACCGTCGTGCTGGAAGAGCGGCAGCGGATTGCCCGCGAGCTGCACGATGCGGTTAGCCAGCAACTTTTCGCTATCGCGATGATGACAGCGGCAATTTTGGAAAGCGATGAGCTGGGGGAAGGAAAGTTGCGAAAACGAATCGCAGCTGTGGAGAAGTTGGCAGAGACGGCGCAAAACGAAATGAGAGCTCTTCTGATGCAGCTGAGGCCACCGACGCTGGCTGATAAAAGCTTGAAAGAAGCCATTGAGCAGTTCCTTCATGAATGTGTCGAAAAGCAGCATCAGCTTAAGTTGCACTGGGAATTGGAGCAATTGCCGGAGTTGTCGAAGGGGATTGAAGATCACCTGTTCCGGATGGTACAGGAGGGAATGTCGAACATTCTGCGTCATTCAGAGGCAACCTCGGCGTCCGTGAGGCTTCGAGTAGTGGACGGACGTATGCTCCATTTGAGAGTTTCGGATAACGGGATTGGATTCGAGGTAAGCGTAATCAAAAACTCATCTTTCGGGCTAAAGACGTTACAAGAGCGTGCGAACGAAATTGGAGGGGTGGTTGATATCATTTCAGCACCGGGAAAAGGAACCCAAGTTGATGTAAAAGTACCTATTGTGATTAAAGGGGAGATAGAGGAGTCATGATACGAGTGTTATTGATCGACGATCACGAGATGGTACGAATGGGTTTAGCCGCTTATTTGGATACTCAAAAGGATATCGATGTAGTAGGGGAGGCGGCAAATGGAGCTGAGGGAGTGCGAGCGGCCACGGAATTGAACCCGGATGTGATTCTGATGGATCTAGTCATGGAAGTAATGAACGGAATTGAGGCTACAAAGGAAATTGTGCGGAACCGACCGGCTGCGAAAATTATTGTCCTTACGAGCTTTATCGACGACGATAAAGTGTATCCTGTGCTGGAAGCGGGGGCTTTGAGCTATCTTCTCAAGACGACGAAGGCCAAAGAGATCGCGGATGCAATTCGCGCGGCCGCCAAGGGAGAACCAGTGCTTGAAGCCAAAGTGACTGGGAAAGTACTGTCCCGGATGAGAAGCACTGCCGATGAGCGGCGTCCACACGAGGAGCTTACGGCAAGGGAATTGGAAGTATTGCAACTCATCGCCGAAGGTCGGACCAATACAGAGATCGCTGATGAGTTAAGCATCGCCATAAAAACAGTTAAAACGCATATTACGAATATTCTGGCCAAGTTGGAAGTTGACGACAGGACACAGGCAGCTGTGTATGCGCATCGTAATGGGCTTGTTTAGCGTAGTAGTATGGCCGTTGCGTTTTAGAGCGCTTAACTGAAGAGGTTCTACCAACCAAATTTCGAATAGCTGTCTTGTTCATCGTAGTATATAATGAAGAAAGTTATAAAGCTGTCAGGAGTTGGGATAGAGTGAAATGGGTCACGAGAGAACATGCGAATGTAGAGCGGGTGGCTTGTCCATGGCTCATATTAAAATTTATTGACCCGGAGGCGACCTTCGAGTTTGTCCCGAACGATACAAATCCGGCGTTGATTACGGATGGGACTCCGTTTGATATGAAGGGTGTTGAACTCGGTCATCACTATGGACGGTGCAGCTTTGAATCGATACTGATTAAATATACGCTGAACGAAAATCCAGCCTTAGCCATGATGGGCTCAATTATTCATGGGGCGGATATCCCGATCGATATCGATATAACTCCGGAATCCGCAGGGCTGCGGGCCATCGCCTTCGGATTCTATTACCTTGGGATTAGTGATCATGAAAAAATTAAACTGCAGCTTCCCATGTATGATGCGTTATATGCCTGGTGCGAACGTAAGACCGGCGAGAGGAAGTCGTCTAAGTCGTCTACATAAGTAATACACGTTTACTATCATTAAAAGCTGAGGAGCTGTCTTCGTAATTGATCCAGTTGCAGGCGCACATTTCGGCCCATGTCTGATTCGAAATAATCCCTGGATTCAATGCTTTGGAATTGCCTCATCAACTTCTGGAATTCTTCACGAATTTTCTGCATCTGCTCGTCATCGAATTCCCAGCTTTCCTCTTCTTCTAGTAAGCCCTTCAGCTTGCGAATGCCAGGGAGAAGTTCGGTATATTCCTCTGTACGGACAGTATTAAATTGCTCTACCATTACTTGATCTTTATCAGTTGTAAAAGTGGTTGAGAGTAGGGTATATTCCTGACCGCCAAACTCCTGGACCTTCTCGCCAAGCGCACCAATAAACAAATGTACGTCGTCCGCATCGGGCAGCAGGCAGACGCCGTCCTGTAAATAAATTGCGCCAAATCGTTTGAGCTCACGCCACAAATAGGTTCGATATTTGGTTGGCTTCGGAGGCACTTTATAAATAAATACGATCCATTTCATTTGCGTGTTTCTCCTTCATATCCACGTACATTTTGATATTACTTATTATAATACCACACAACAAAAACAGCGGCACCTTCACCGATCATGAACGGTAAGGGTGCCGCTGCTGCTTGCTTAGTGGCTTATCCTGTTCTTTTTGCGAAACTCCATTGCTAGACTTAGAATTAAAGTTCCAACTGTAAGTATAGTCAGCAGCCATGAGGCAAATATAGGCTCAAAGCCGCTTTGCAGCATTATTCCGGTAATTGTTATCGATGCAATTAGCCCGATTGCCAACCACCAATCATCAATGATGAGCCCCAATACGGTCTTGAGCACTGCCTTCACGGAGATTCACCTTCCGATTCTGTAGATTTCGCAATATCCCAACGCAAACAAATGATAGAACAAACAAGATGGCTATTAGTACGAGAATGGAAATGTCTTCATGCCACCATTCCACTCCTAAACCTTCACCGACCCAGAAAACGCCGAAGCCGCTAAGCATCAAGCCGACTACAAATTTCATCGTATTTTCCGGAATCATGGCAAGCGGTTTCCGGAGCATAACACCTGCAATTACTACAATGACTAAACCGAGCACGCTGCCAAGGATAGAGGATACCAATGAATCTGCAGCTAGACCTAGCGTAAGCACGATGAAAATAGCCTCGATGCCTTCTAGCAGCACTATATTAAACGTAGTCATAAACCCAAACCAATTCATTTTCTTGCCTTCCGTCCCATCATCACGTTGCCGCGCCAATTCCTCCTCAAAAGCCTCATTTTCTAAATGCAAAGCTTTCAACCCGGAATAACGAAGGATCGCTTTACGAAGCCAGCGCATGCCGAACAAGGTCATTAGAATACCGATCACGAGCTGAAATGTACCCAAGTGGACGAGACTCATCAGCGGCACACCAAACAAAGCCACCAAAGCAACTAAACAAACAATGGCGAGCGCCATACCGGAGAGAGAGCTCTTCCAACCCTTTACTACACCAACAGCGAGTACGATCGTTAAGGCTTCAACGAATTCTACGGCCGTACCAAGAAAGCTGGCTAAAATCAAATAAAAGTTCAATTTCGATCCCCCTAGCAATGTAATAGTAGTTACATTGTAACCGTTGTTACATTTATGATAGTGGAGAAGGTGGAATTTGTAAATATATTTTTTTCAGTTAGTCTTGGAATGATGGCTTAGGTGGACAGTTAAGTAACCTTCTACATTGCTTTAATCCCTCAAGTCACCGCGTTAATTCCATGTGACTGTAGGGTCTTTTTACTGTCAATCATAATGAAAATACCTTTGTGCATGAAATCGTATCATCTAGTCACAAGCTTCTTAAAGAAGCGGGTGCGTCTGACAAGCCTACTATGCTTTAGCCAGTAACGATCACGGACTTTCATTGAATGACTTTTTCGATTTTTTCTTCGGATGTAAACATAATTAAATCTATCTGTAGAATTGATTTTATAGCCCATAGCTCTACATGTTTTTAAGAAGCGTGCATCTTCTCCTAATGATACATTTGCAAATTTCACACGAGGGTAAACATTTCTTTTAAACATAATGGTTCCCCCGGCTACAAATCCGGCAAGCCGATCTCTTCGGTTTGGATAACGAATATACAAACAATTTCTTGATTCCAGATATACGAAAACAGAACTTTTCCATACTACATCCAAATTTTTTCCCTTTAAAATTCGCATCGATCTTCTTAAGTAATTCGGGGCATAGAAATCATCATCATCAAACTTCGCTATAAATTTGTATCTAGCCTTGCTAATGCCATAATTCAAACAGTTACCTAGCGAAGTTTTTTCAGGTAATCGACAAATGGTTACATTGCTTAAATATTTAGCTTTTTTTCGGTAAGGAGCCAGGCTGATATGATCTCGATTCACTATAATAATTAACTCTTTGCGGCGCTCAAGTTGGTTTAAAAAATTTTTAAATAGATTATTTAAAAACCTAGATTTATTCGTACATGTTATGACAGAGACACCATTCTTAAACTTTTGTTTATTGTGTTTTCTCAAGGGTATCAACCTTCTTTCATTGAGAAAAAGCTGATACCATACTATGGAATGCTTATAAAAAAATTGCTGATTATTACCTGCCGTGAAACTGAAAATTTTCTCATGAATTTTCTGGAGGAAGATTGGGATTATGTGCTGAATGTGAACTTGAGGAAAGTATGGCTGCTCAACCGGCAAACCGGAATGTACAGTGCTGAGGCAAAAGGGTATCATCAACGTGATATGATTCTCACCTAAATCTAATATTGTTTGGTCAAAGCATATGGGCTGCTGCCTAAGCAGGAACTTATTGAAACCATATCATGATATTGTCAAACTCATGATCCCTCTCCCTCGTCAAAGATAATGGGGGAGAGCATTTTTTATTTTATTGGCTATGTTAATCCTTAATGTTGATATTCAGCCAAAAATAAACCGCCCTGTAATGTGAAGGGTGGTTTATTATGCTATCGTACCCGTCGGAAAGACCATTATTTTCACCTTAGAGTTTATTAATAATTTCATCCTACGACAAAAAATGTGTTACAAAATCCCCAATACGTGTTACTATATATCTGGAAATATTATCTGCTTAATCAATGAGAGAGGAAGACAGCTGTGGGACAAAAATTGAAAAGTTATTATCGTTGGAAAGGATATGCGGTAGTCGTTGTCTTATTACATATTGTTGGTATTGCATTTTTACTATTATCTGTTGGTAATCATCCAGCTCTCATGGGATTAGGGTTTATCGCTTATACCTTGGGCTTACGGCATGCTTTCGACGCTGACCATATTGCAGCCATTGACAATACCGTTCGCAAACTCGTTCAACAGGATAAAAATCCAGTTGGGGTAGGGTTCTTCTTTTCTTTAGGACATTCATCCGTTGTATGTTGTATGGCTATTGTAACTGCATTTGCTGCGAAATGGGCAGAAACCAATATGCCCGAACTACAGGAGATTGGGGGAATTATTGGAGCTTCGGTTTCTGGTGTTTTCTTAGTTCTAATTGGGGTTTTAAACCTATTTATCCTCAAGAACATTTATCAAGTATTTTTAAAGATGCGTCAAAAATCATTTAACGAAAACAAACTTGAAGAATTGCTTCATTCCCGTGGGTTAATGTCACGTTTGCTAAATCCACTCTTCAAATTTGTCGCCAAAAGCTGGCATGTATACCCCATTGGATTTCTTTTTGGATTAGGATTTGATACTGCTAGTGAGGTTGCATTAATGGCTATCTCTGCTGGTGCAGCAAATAGTTCTATTCCTTTAATGGGGATCCTAGCGCTGCCTATTCTGTTCGCTGCAGGCATGAGTTTATTAGACACTGCCGATGGTATATTCATGACTACAGCCTACCGCTGGGCATTCCGTACACCTATTCGGAAAGTTTATTATAATCTAACGATTACAGCTTTATCCGTTGTGGCTGCCTTGGTTATTGGTATCATTGAACTGTTGCAGGTACTTACGCCTAAGATCGGCTTAACGGGGGTTTTCTGGGAGTGGATTGAAGATTTAGACTTCGGTAGTCTTGGTTATATTTTGGTTGCAGTATTTGTCTTGTCATGGGCTATCTCATTTGGAATTTGGAAATTCATGAAAATTGAAGAACGATGGGTACGAAATGAAACATAATAATAGTTATAAGCGCTGTATTTGTTAACTCCGTTGCGCAATCCTGCCCGATCGTATAGCTCAACAGTAAGCCATCCGTCGCAATCTGGCGTTCGTATCATTCACAGAAAACAGGCACGAAGACACCAACATGTTCTTCTTATTCGACGTTGTGTTCTCATAGTCCTTGCTGTCGAGGTAGCGGAACCATGCCAAATAATGATCCAAATACTTGGTTGCAACTCCATTGAAGCGATCCATCCATTTTTTCAGACGGCTATGGTAACTGTTGACGTTCTGGATATGGTAAACGCCTTTGACGCGTAGTTTTCCATCAGATTTGAATCGGTAATGCGCCAATCCTCTTTGGTTAGCATATGAACTGAACGCACGCCAGGAATCCGTACAAAGCACGTTGGAGTTCAACAGGTGAGAGCCGATTGCTTCATCCAGCTTCGTTGTACGGATGCGCCCGCGCCCAAGAACGCCCGAGAAGGTCATTTTCTGACGGTCACGAGCGACCAGCACACAAACTTGGTCGTTGCTGATACCACGGTGCTTAGCTTTACCGCCGCGTTTACGAGGCTTGCGTTCGGTAATATTTCGCCTGCCCTTTTCCGAATACAGGAAATAGGTCTCGTCCATTTCGACAATACCTTGGAATGCTTCGGTTGGAATCTGTTTCAGGGCAGCGAGAATCTTATGTCGCCAGTAAAACAGGGTCACAAACGAGACCTCTTCGTACATCAGTTCGGCGCATTTGCGTAGCGAAAAACCCTCAATCATGAGTTCGATAAATCGAACCCACAGATGAGGTCGCCGTGTCCGTTGGAGAGGGCTGTTCGTAAGGTCATTGAATGTTTGAAAGCATATTTTGCAACGATAACGCTGGCGCTTAACCGCGCCCGATCGTGTTTTAATGACGTACTTTCCGAAGCGCACGACGGCTCTGTTATGGCAATGCGGGCAGACCAGTCCCTCTCTATGCTTTTGCTCTTGGATTTCATCAATTACTCGTATGGGTGCCGCACCACCGTTGGTTTCTGACTGCAAAAAGAGAATAAGCTGTTGCTTATCCTTATTGTCCAATCCCTTAGCAAGTTTAATCAGTTCCTTCAAATCCATAAGGTAATCATCTCCGAGCTATATGATTACCCTAATTATAGAACAAATGTTCGAAAACTTCAAATAGCAACATTAAGATTTAACATAGCCATTTTATTAATAGCGATAGACGTTTCGTGGCAAAAACGAGGAATGTGAGTGTTGTTGATTGAGAAAAGTCAAGTATACGAACTATCATTAAAGAAGATTTTAAGTGACAGAACCATCTTTTTTCTATCGTTTTTCTCATCATTTATTCATTTAGCGCATGTTTAGTGGTAGCGTGTGAACAAGGAATAAATGAAAAGGATGTTGACGGATGGTACAACAATTGTTGCAGTCGATTGTGTCACTTGGTTATTTCGGCGTTATTTTAGGTTTAGCAATTGAAGTCATTCCTAGCGAGATTGTTCTTGCTTATACCGGGTTTATGGTCTTTGAGGGTCATCTCGGCTTCTGGGGGGCCGTCGCGGCTGGGACGATAGGTGGACTTGTGGCACAGGGTATCGTATACGTAATTGGCCGCTATGGCGGAAGACCGTTTTTTATGAAATATGGAAAGTTTATCTTTATTAAACAGACCCACATTCACCAAGCCGATCGATGGTTTGATCGCTATGGCTCTTCTGTTGTATTTTTTGCGCGTTTTATTCCGATTGTGCGCCATGCGATCTCCATTCCAGCTGGCATCACGAAGATGAACATATGGAAATTCAGCATTTACACGCTAGCTGCAACCTTACCTTGGTCTATCATATTTATTAAAATTGGCACGCAATTGGGAGCGAATTGGGATCATGTAAAAAATCAATCGCATACCCAACTGTTCGTGGCAGTAGGCTTTTCTGGTTTACTGATTGTATTTATGCTCCATAAGCTCATTGCTAACAAAAAGAATAGAGCATAAATCATTATGCTCACGCTGATTCGCCGAGTAAAAACGCAGAAAAGCGTTATGCACGGCAGGCCGGTGCCAAATGAGTGCTGTTTTATTTGAGTTGTCATGAAGATTAAATTTTATTCTTGGAAGGAAATACTACTATTTTCTTATACAAATTCCTTAAATCCAGCTCCAAGTGGATCAGCGAATCGCAAAAATCTGATTTGTTTGGAAGGAAGCGAAACCATTGATTTTGGAAAATATAATAAATAATTAATGGCACGCCTAGATTTCAATCGTTAGGATAAGGGACGTTATCGGATGAAACGCATTTTACTGATTGAAGATGAGAAAAATCTGGCTTTGTTTATCGAGTTGGAATTAAAGCATGAATCGTTCGCTGTAACCAAAGCGTTTGACGGATTATCGGGATTAAAGCTGGCATTGGAGCAAGATTGGGATCTGATTCTGCTGGACATTATGCTGCCAGAGCTGAACGGCATAGAAGTGTGCCGACGAATTCGTGCGGTGAAGCCGACTCCGATCATGATGCTTACTGCCAGGGACAGCACCCAAGATCGGGTGTCCGGTCTAGACAGCGGCGCGGATGATTATATTCCTAAGCCCTTCGCCATTGAGGAATTAATGGCTCGGATGCGCTCGTTGTTTCGTCGGTTGGAGATGCCAATCGACGCTGATCGAGAAATCATCACCCACCGCGACCTTTATCTGAATCTCGTTGCGCATATCGTTACCCGATATGGGGAAGTGATTGAGCTTACGAAGCGAGAGTTTGCTATGCTGGCTGTCTTTATGCAAAATCCAAACATTGTGCTTTCGCGGGACGTGTTGCTCGAAAAAATCTGGGGCTACGATACCGAAGTAGAGACAAATGTGGTGGATGTGTATGTGCGATATTTGCGAAATAAGCTGGACGAGCCCAATCAAGAGAGCTTGATCCAGACGGTTCGCGGGATAGGATATGTGATGCGATGATGGATCGTCTGCGTACCGCCATCCCCAGGCTTCCGATAAAATGGAGAATCGTACTGATGTCCACTGTCATCCTGTGCCTGTTGTTCATGCTGTACAATGTTGTTCAGTTCGTAACGATCGGACGTTGGCTGACGAATCAAGAGAAGATCTCTATGCAGCGAACCATGGCTCAGATTGATAATTACTTTCAAGAGAAAAATTCAGTCGATGATCCCAACCTGTTTCAAAAAAGCCAAGGTTACGTGGAAAAATTGATCGAGAAGAAGCAGCTCATTCGTGTCCTAGATCAGAGTGGCACACCTGTACTTACCGTATCCAACCACTTACCTGAAGATTGGGTACATCCCGAATCGGCTCAGCGGCTACAGCAAATAACGTCCGGCACGACAACGAGCATTTACTGATTTTGAGGGCACCGATTACGACCAATCATTCTCAAGGTACGATCGAGATCATAAATAATATGGAGACGCTGGACCATATCTCCAACCTCATTCTTATTGTTATGATCGTGGCAGGGATTGGCTCGGTTTTTCTAAGTGGATTGGGAGGACTTGTGTTGTCTAAGCAATTGCTGACTCCCATTCAGTCCTTGGCCGAAACGATCCAGAACATCAAGACCAGAGGATTGCACGAGCGTGTTCGGCCCATGAATAACAACGATGAGCTCTCCCGGCTGGCTCAGCATTTTAATGACATGATGGATCAGCTGGAGGCTGCATTCCAGCAGCAGAAGCAATTTGTCGAAGACGCATCGCATGAACTGAGAACGCCGCTAACGATTATGAAAGGGCATCTGTCTTTATTACAGCGATGGGGAAAAGACGATCCTCTGGTGCTGAATATCTCGCTGGAGGCGGCGTTACAGGAATTTAAGCGGATGGAGGGCATTGTTCAAGAACTTCTGGAGCTTACTCGTGCGGAAAACCAGTCCTCAACCGCCCTAAGAGAGAGTGTTGCACTGAGGTCTTTTATCCAATATACTTTGAACCGTTTTGCAGCTGCACACCCCAGTCTGCAGGTATAGTCAGAGCTGAATTTCATAGATGCGGATACGATTGTCGTGGTACCGCATCAGCTAGAGCAGATCTTACTTATTTTGCTCGACAATGCTATGAAATACTCCAACGAAAGATATATCATTAAAGTTGAAGGGACGACTCGTGAGAAGTTCGTCGAACTAAAAGTCATTGATTTTGGAATAGGGATTCCCGAAAAAGATTTGCCTTATGTATTTGACCGCTTCTATCGTGTGGATAAAGCCAGAAGCCGTCTGCAGGGAGGGACAGGGCTGGGACTCGCGATCGCCAAGCGCTTGGCGGAGTGTAATCTAGGTCAAATTTCAATCACTAGCAAAGAAAATGAGGGAACGACAGTAACGGTTCGATTTCCTTTAGCAGAAAAGAGAGTCCCGTAACCTAAAATTAATATTACCGGAGCTGGGTGTTACTCAAAGCTTAAAGAGTCCTTAGCAGTGATTCTTAACGGAGTTTTTCTCTAAATAAAACACCGATGATCCGCTACAAAATGTAGTGGGTCATCGGTGTTCGTATTTCTAAATGTAGAATAACCAAATGAATAAATATCATTTGTCAACAGTCCCCTTATTAGATGGTCTTTTAGCTCCTTTAGTAAGAAAGTACACTGCTTTGGGTATTATAGGCGCCACGGCTTCCGCCGAGCCTTTCGATGATGCTGTTCACAATGGACACCTGTTATTTTACGTCCACGACAGTCGCTGTAAACTCATATGATGGCAAGTAGATCCGGAATGTCGTGCCTTTCTCAATCGTGCTTTCTACGGTTATGAAGCCTTGATGTGCTTCTACGAACTCCTTGGCAATGGCAAGTCCAAGACCGGTTCCGCCCGTATCCCGATTTCTCGCATCTTCGACGCGATAAAACCTCCGAAACAAGCTGGTCAAATGTTCGGGGGCGATGCCGATTCCCGAATCTTCGATGCTAACGCAAACGTAGTGGGTATCTACATCATCACTCTTTTTGTAATCACCAAGTTCAATCCGAATTTTTCCGCCATCGCCTGTATATTGGATCGCGTTGTTCAAGACATTCATCAAAACTTGCTTCATTCGGTTACGGTCTACGCTGACTGTCGTTTTAGTAAGCGTCGTTTGAACCGTTGTCTCAATCCGCTTGCCGTCCAGTTCATATTGATAAATATTTACAATCCCTTCGACAAGATCAAGTAGGTTCACGGGTTCTTTGTCAAGCGAAAGTTTTCCAGCGTCAGCCATTGATAATAAATGAAGCTCATTCACCAATTTTGCCAGTCGCATGACCTCATCCTGCATCGGCAATAGCATCTCGGGAGGGATGGGTTTGCCGTTCTCTTGGAAAAGCTCTAACTGACCTGAAATAATGGCGAGAGGCGTTCTTATACTGTATTCGTCATTGCTTGCTAATTGCATGGACACAGAGAAATCATTGACAGTAAAGCGTTTGATGGCATCCGTAATCTGATGTAGCGGTTTCGTCAATTTTTGGGACAGCCAAACCCCAATCAACAGCATTACCAGGATGGATATTAATACTCCTTTGAGTTGGGCCCATAATAAAGATTGATGAAAATGTTTCTGGGAAACTTGAATAACATCCGCATACCGCTCAAGCAGGTTAGCTAGGTATACTTGGGAAATTACCATGAATAAGAAGCCGGTGAAAATGACCAGTGCCGTCATCGCAATAAATAGTTTCGCCCTAACACTCATTTCTGATCACCGAACCGATAGCCAAAGCCGTACACCGTCTGGATGAATACTGGTTCCGAAGGGTTGTCCTCGATTTTTTTGCGCAAATTTCGGATATGGGCATCTACGGTGCGTTCGTAATTTTGAAAATCGTCATCCATGGCTACCCGCAGAAGCTGCAGACGGCTGAATACAACGCCTGGTTTTTTGCAAAGCGTAATTAGCATTTTATTCTCCGTTGGGGTGAGCGATATTTCCGTATCATTTTTCCATACCAAACATTTTTCTTCGGAAATGGTAAATGGTCCCCGAATCAGGTCCGATTCCTGGACGAATTGAAAGCTCACATTCATTCGCCTCAGCAGGGAACGAATACGGGCGGCAAGCTCGCGCAGGCTGAAAGGCTTGGCCAAATAATCGTCAGCCCCAACTTCGAGCCCAACAACGCGGTCGGTTTCCTCTGTTTTTGCGGTCACCATAATAATGCCCACAGGTCCCATCCGCCGAAGTTCACGGCAAACGTCAATGCCTGACATTCCAGGAAGCATCCAATCCAGAATAACGACAGAGGGGTTCTGGGTTCTAGCCAAATCCAATGCGTGATTGCCGTTTTGAGCCGTTATGGTTTTGAAACCTTCTCTATTTAGGTAATTCTCCATCACTTCAAGCAATTTCAGTTCATCGTCTACAAGTAGTAGGGTCGGTTCCATTTGCAGCCCCCTTTCTACCGTATTATACCTTGTTTTCGCTTGAGCATATAAACTTCAACGAACAAACGGAAGTTTTTCACAAGTTCTCAACAATTGCCTGCTAAAATGTGTATGTATGCAGACAAGAGCGGAGGAATGAAGCTATGAAATCTAAAACAAAGTTTGTTTTTAATATGCTGCTAGGCTTGTTATTGCTGTTCGGAGTGGGGATCTATTCGTTGGCCAAGTTATCCGAGCAACCGGTCTCCATGAATATGGCGAACATGCCATCAGGCAAGCATGACATGCAACAAATGAGTTCTAGTGGCATAAGTGTTACGAAGCTCACAGAGGACACCGTGGAGTCACCCGTTAAGACCTTCGATTTAACAGCGGAGGAAGCTGTGATTGATATTGGTAACGGAAAAACTATACAAGCTTGGACATTTAACGGGACAGTGCCTGGACCCGAGATTAGAGTTCAAGAGGGAGACCGCGTTATCGTTCATGTTAAAAATACGCTCAAGGAAGGCGTCACAATTCACTGGCACGGAGTAGAATTGCCGAATGCCGAGGATGGGGTTGCCGGCGTTACGCAAGATGCGATTCCGCCAGGCAGCGATTTCACCTATAACTTTATTGCCAAACATGCGGGTACTTACTGGTACCACTCCCATCAGGAAAGCGAGAAAGAAACGGGGAAGGGTCTATATGGCGCATTTATCGTCGAGACTAAGCATCCGACAACTGTCTATCAAAGAGAGATTGTTTCTATTTTGCATGAGTGGGATCGCAGTACGTTTACTGTCGACGGTACGAGTCTCGGGGCGAAATACGCCGCAAAACCTGGCGATTTGGTTCTTTTACGTCTGATAAACAGCGGCGATGCAACCTATAACATGACATTAACGGGGAGCCCATTTTTGGTGTCCGCCATCGATGCCCATGACATTAACGAACCGACTGAATTGAATGAGCGGATCATAGAGATCGGTTCCGGGCAGCGTTATGATCTAGTGTTTCGAATGCCCGAGAGCAGTGGTGTCAAACTCGTAAACGTAGATAAGAACGAGAAACAGTCCAACATCGTGAAACGGTTGTTTTTTACATCTTCGAGTACCGCGAAAAATCGGATGCTGCAAGCCACATTCGGAGACGGTGAAGTGACGGGGAATGTCAATGTGCTAGCTCAGCAGCCCTTTTTCGACATGACGACTTATGGCAGTCCTGTTCTTCAAGGAAATGATCCCCTTTCTATTAATGCCAAATTTGACGCCCAATACGATCTGACGCTGGGCAACATGCTGGGATTCTTTAACGGCGTCTTTACGATGAAATTTACGATAAACGGCCAAACATTCCCAAATATACCGATGCTGATCGTCAAGAAGGGCGATTGGGTGAGGATCCATATTCAGAATAATTCCCCGGATAACGACCATCCGATTCATCTGCACGGCCATTCTTTTAAAGTACTTACGCATAACGGGGAGCCTTTAAGCGGTAGTCCGATTTATCTAAGTACAATCCTGGTGAAACCGCAAGAATCGTATGATATTGCCTTCGTAGCCGATAATCCGGGTCTTTGGATGATACATTGCCATATCTTGGGCCATGCAGCCAATGGCATGGATATGATGGTGAACTACGAAGGGGTGTCCACACCTTACTCGGTCGGTTCGAAATCGGGCAATCGTCCAGATTAACGTCTTTTAAATATTATTTGCTTTTCTTTCACCAGCCCACTCATAGTGTCTAAGATAGAAGAAAAGACAGAAAATATAATGGAAAAACAGAGTGTTGAGTACGTTCACATTGGACTTCTCGGCACTTTTATTTTATTTGGTGGCTTTCATCTCGACGAAGAAAAATTCATTTAAAAAGATCTAAGAGCCAACTTTTTATGCTGAAAATCATGAAAACCAACCACGGTAAATTAATAGGGGGTTTCTCTCCAGCCTGAGCTCCCCAAAGGGAGTCTTGCCGGTAAACATTTTTAAGCTTGGTTAAAAACCTCGGTTGGAGGATTACCCAATTGACCTTGATCGCTTACATCCATATCCTGCACCCCATTAGACATCAACGAAGTAGATGGTGAAAAATCGCCAACTGCAATGTTTCCTCCGACAATTTTGGAGTATGCGTTGTGCCCAGACTGTACGACGTTACCGAAGTCCAAGTTCGCGTTACTCGTGACTCCGTTTACTTTTATATTAAAGATATTAAATATGAAAGCCATAGCAAGCCTCCTTTTAGACATCTTTCCACTAAAAACATTACAATGTAATTATTATGATGGATGGTGTTTTAAAATAACGTCATTAAAATATTCTCATGAGGTAATGTAATTGTTGGTGTGATTACTTTATTTAGACTTGTTGCCGCTCACGTTGTTTGACGGTGTCGTAATCACCGCCAATGACGTGAGCGTTTGTGTGTCATTCATGTCATAGCTGTAAGCGGTAGCCCGCCAATCAATCGACATATGTAATACGGACAACGGGTTACCCCGTTGCCCCTCGCTGCCGATCAAGATCAGACAGTACTCGTCCCACATGAGCTTCTTCCACTGCATCGTGCCCCTTGCCTTGCGCATCAAACAACGCTTGCCCACAGATTTGGTTAACCACTCGCGGGATTCCTTGACTTGCGGAATAGACCATATGCATAGCGCTTTCGGAGAAGACTGGACGCGTTAATCCTGCTGTATTCAGATGGTGCCGAATGTAAGCTGACGTCTCGTCCCGAGTCATACCAGCCAGATGGTACTGCATGCCGATGCGCTGCGCTATCGCTTCATATTTCTTTAGTCGGAGAAGTTTGCGGAGTTCAGGCTGCCCTGCCAGAATCACGGGGAATAGTGAACACGAATCCATGTGGTAGCTCATCACAAAACGCAGCTCGAGCAGCATCGCCTCGGTCATCTCATGCGCTTCATCGAGAATCACGATGATCCCGCGTTCGCCTTGCGCTTGCCGCTGTAAAACAACCTCTTGCCATAATCGCTTCGCTTTGGCAACTCCATACGGAGACTCTTCTCCGACGTGCCGCAGTAATTCCGCATAGAAATCACGAGGCTTCAGCCCTGCCTGACCCAAATAGATCGGCAACGTCTTCATGGGATCGAGCGACCTTGTAAGACGTCGAAGGAGTGCAGATTTGCCGCTGCCCACTTCCCCAGTCAGCACGCCCAAGTATCGTTCCTGAACCACAAGGGAAAGTCAGGCGAACGCCTCTTCATGGCCCCGAGATTCGTAGTAGGCGATGGTATCGAGTTCCCGGGTGAACGGCCTTACGGATTCACTCATGCTTACCACCGCCTTGATCCGCATACCGCAGTTCTCCTTGCTGCAATTGCGTCTTTCGCTTACGCTTCGCAAGCTCCGTGAAAGAAAGTTGTCCATCCGGATTTTCCTGAATCTGCAGTTCCGTCTGAACACGGCGGTCACGAACTCGCCGTACTTCAGAAGGACGCGCATCGGACAGGCGTCGTTCTTCATCCCATACCTGGATGACGGTCAGATCAAATGGATCGTAACGAAGCTTCACTTTGTGGCCGGCTGTAACTCCTGTCGCCTCATAGGTGTTGCCCAAGAGCTTACACACCCTGTTTTGTTTACGGTTCGCCGTTCCTCCCATAGAAACACCTCATTTAATTCAAGCAAAGAGGGGCGTTTCCCGGCAGTACGATCACGCTCGAAACGACCTCGCGGCGACTCATTCGTGCCCCCGTGCTTTCGCTCATGGTAATAAGCTTCGAGCCAGGCTTGAAAAGCCTCATTCAGTTCATCCAGCGTGGTCATACCGCCAGCGGACATGGCCGCTTGTACCTCCGGTCGAAAGCTCGTATCAACAAATTGGAAGAAACGTTCAATTTTCCCGCGCCCTTGGGGGCGATATGGTCTGCTATGGACAAGCCGGATGCCTAGCTTGCCGCAAATTCGGGCCAAATGATGGGAAGAAAACACCGAGCCGTTATCGCAGTAGAATGTCTCCGGTACGCCATGCTTCAGGATCGCTTTCTTAAGACAATCCTCGAGTCGCGGAAGCTTCTCATCCCAATAGAACTGCGCATGGACGATGAAACGGCTGCAATCGTCCAGCACCGCGCACAGCATCGCTTTTCGCTTCCTTTTCGGGTCTTTCGGATCGGGTAAATGGACGAAGTGCTTGAAATCCGACTGCCACAACATCATTACCACCGCAGCCTCAAAGCGGTTAAAGAGAGTAGCCGATGAATCGCAGGCCAGTTGCTTACGGCTCAGTCCGGCCTTGCGAAGATGGCGAGCCAGTGTGCTGGAAGCTACACTTCCATACGGTGCGATGCCGCTTTCCTCAAGCAGAAATATAATTTGTTCCACACTACGCTCAGGTCGCTCCTGTCGAAGTACAATCGCTTTCTGCAAGATGGAAGAGGGCAGCTTGGAAGGGCCTGCAGGGCGCCCCTTGGGTTTCAGCGCATCCCAGCCTCCGCGACGGTACAAGGCCAGATATCTCTCCAAAGTACGCATGCTCACGGTCTGACGAACGCTGCCCGGGAGATCGTATTCCCGGCTGGATGTTTCCTTTAGCCAAGCAGCAAGCTCCCCCGGTGCAAACGGTGTCTGACGACTAACGACAGGAGCAATGAGAGCGTACCGAGCGGCGGCAATTTGTTCTTGTTGTATTGGATCCATGGATGAAATGCCTCCTTTGAGAAGTTAGGGATTACCCCTGTTCCCATTGTGGCGGCAACCCATACGAATCGTTACGGACAAGTTTTGTGGAGTCTGCAGGCTAGGCCGCCAATTTCGCAGAACGCTCCTGTTTCAGCAATAGCCGCAAAACGCTTTCCGGCAGGAGCTCCTCTTGAGCGGTTCGCTCCCAATTGTGTACGATGACTTTGGTGAGAGCCGGTGACGAATAGGAAGACATGGCGGCCAAACCATATGTAGTCTTCCTATTCGGTCTTTCATCGCCCCCCGCAGCCCTCCTAACGAATGATTGTCGGTAGTATGCAGTATCTCCACCGCCAATCACAACGCCATCATTCCGTCAACAAAAATGAAAAATCGCCACTCGTTTCCCGACAAGGAACGTGAGCGGCGACAGACTTTTGAAAATAAAGTTAGGTTAGGATTTTCCGGTCTCCCCTAGTATTTTCCATAAAATATGTTTATAACAGTTCCAAAAAGAGTGAAATAAGTGATAATATAGTTGACTTTGCTGACTCATTCGCGTCTCGTTAGTTTACTATTTTGACGTGAAGAAATGCACATGTCCTCTTCGTGAGAGGTGTTACAAGCCGGGGTCCAAAAGCAAAACCTACTCCATCCAAATGATTGCTTAGCACAATCAAGTGCAAATTGAATTTGAGCTTATCCAAACATTATGATCAATAAAGGGTCTGCGCTTAATCCGCTCTTTGCCAAGCGAATGGTTAGTTTAATCGAACAGAAGCAGCCCGTCCTCGGATAGGAACGAGCTGCTTATTTCTTTACATTACCAGTTTAGAGTTTTATTTTTCATAAGAAAGGCTTTTGCTGTGCTCTTTTATGTGGCTTTTCGGCTTGGCTTAAACCGGCAGAAGCAATTGCTGGTTCATGGTTTGCAAAATATCTTCGACAATACGATCCGCTGCATTTACCTTGCGAAGTGGCGTCATTCGAAGCTGCATTGCTTTGGCGTAAGCTTCGTCGGATAAAAACGTCAAAAGCTGTTCTTCCAGCTCTTGCACACTGTAGGAGATTCTTGCGATCCCTTTACTTTGAAAAAATAGCGCATTCTCCTTCTCCTGCCCCCCGAAAGGCTTATAAATAAACACGGGGAGCGATAAGGTTAGGGCCTCCGTCAGGGTAAGTCCTCCCGCCTTGGCTACAATACGAGAGGAGAGGGCCATGAGCTCTTGCATATTGTCAATAAATCCGAGGATATGAATGTTGGTAAAGCCTGCATAATCTTAAGTTGCGAAGCCATCTTCTTATTCCGGCCACAAACGATCGCAAACAGACAATCGGGTCTCGAAATCAAAGATTGGATCATGCCTTCAATTTCCGCCAAAACTCCGTAGGCTCCTCCAGCAATTTAGCACTGGAGTCGCAACAAAATATTTATCGGTTCCAGGATGGACCCAGCGCGCGTGTAAAGCATAGTCGGTTAAGACGGTAAAGCTTAAAATGTCCGACTCATGCGCAATCTCCGGGGCGGCTCCAAAAGGAAAGACGTTGATGATCGCATCCGGGCGCTTCGCTTCGATCATTTTCCGCAGCTTTTTTTCGCCCAGATAGTTGAAGTATCTGCGTCAAGGGTTATGCTGTCTTAAACGGTCGGCTGAACAGCCGACTGTTTTCTCATGGATTCATTCATTGTGACGACACGAAATTTTCTCATAGAATTTTCATCTTTTCGGAGTACAGTAGAGCTGGACGAACATTTAGAGTAAATGTGGAGGTATGCATCTTACCTAGATCTTGACAGCAAGCTTTGGTGATGGGTATTGGCAAGTCTCCAAGTTGCATCAAGGATCCTCGAAATTGTATCTATATTGCACGAAAGCCGCATCCATGGGCTTCGATTATTGTGGATGGAGCTATTATCGATCTTGGTTCCATAAGAAGGACAGCCTCCTATCAAAAATAAATCAATCATATCGGTAAAAAATCGTAAAAATCGATCGTAAACAGCTATAGCAGCCTGCAATATTGTCGGTTATATCATCAGGCAGCTGGGGGCTTCAAATATTTTCACGCCGAACAAAGAGAAAACGGATTTCCCTTTGGGGAGAGAAAGGAATCTATCCTTATGAATAAAAAATTAACCGTTCTCTTCATTGCACTAGGGTTTCTGGCGTCAGGCTGTTCGCTTCATTCAAGCCAGGAGGGAAGGTCGGGAGAAAGCAATCCAACTACTACCACCACACCTTCGTCTCAGGCAAAACCCGCTCCGATCTCAGTTACGCCCGTACCCTCCGTTACGCCGTCTGCAGGAGCAACAGCCGGATCACAACCTGACTCAACACGCAAAGAAACAGCGGTTGCCAACGTTCAATCAGCGGCTACAGCTGCCAGAATGGACAAATTACCAAAGCCAGATCATGTCGTGATCGTGATTGAAGAAAACCATGCATACGAGCAAATTGTCGATAGGGCAAAGGCACCTTACTTTAACAGCCTGATTGAACAAGGAGCATTAATGACGGCCTCTTATGCGGTTACTCATCCGAGTCAACCTAACTATTTGGCGTTGTTCTCTGGTTCTACTCAAGGAATGACAAGCGATAGCTGCGGAAAAACGTACGATGCTCCAAATTTGGCTAGTGAGCTACTCGCCGACAAGCTGACTTTTACAGGGTACTCAGAAGATATGCCAAAGGCTGGTTATAGTGGCTGCTCCTACAAAGGATACGCTCGGAAGCATAATCCTTGGGTGCAGTTTACAAACGTACCTGCAGAGTTGAATCAACCACTGAGCTCGTTTCCTTCGGATTATTCATCCTTACCTACCATATCCTTCGTTATTCCAAACCATCAAGACGACATGCATGACGGTACGGTTGAGCAAGCAGACGCTTGGCTTCAAAAGCATCTAGGCGGTTATGTGGAATGGGCATCGACCCATAACAGTTTATTAATCATCACTTGGGATGAAGATGATAATGCAAAGAAAAATCATATCCCAACTCTTTTTGTCGGATCCATGGTGAACAAAGGTCGTTATGACAATGTTTCCAATCATTACTCCGTACTGAGGACGATCACCGATATGTATGGACTGAAGTCGTTAGGTGACAGCGCGAAGGAGAAACCAATCCAATCTATTTGGAAATTTTCTCATTAAATTTTCATGTACCCATGATAACCTTCAGATGGGGTGGAAAATGCCATCGGATTATGAATTGAATGGAGGATTTAATTATCATGCACCAAATCTGGGTTGCAGTTATTCAAGGCATCATTGAGGGACTAACCGAATTTTTACCGGTTTCCTCAACGGGGCATTTGATTTTAAGTGGTAATTTGATGGGGTTTAATGGAGAAAAAGCCGACACTTTCGAGGTGGTCATTCAGCTAGGCGCAATTTTGGCAATCATCGTGTTGTACTGGAAGAGATATTTGACTCTTCTTAGAATCGGAAGACGGAGTCAAACGGGACGAGATGATCACGGTCTAAAACTTGGGCACATCATTGTCGCCTGTCTGCCTGCTATGGTCATGGGACTAGCCCTGCATAAAATAATTAAAACCTACCTATTTTCTCCCTATACCGTCTTGGTCGGTCTCGTAATCGGAGGGGTCTTCATGATCTTGGCTGAGCGAAGAATCAAAAGAACAACAGCGGAAACGGTGGATTCTTTAACCTATAAGCAAGCCTTTCAGATCGGACTATTTCAATGCTTAGCTTTGTGGCCTGGTTTTTCTCGCTCAGGCGCGACAATTGCTGGTGGCTTGCTGATTGGGGCGAGCTATCGTGCAGCGACTAATTTCTCGTTTCTTATCGCGGTTCCGATGATGGTGGCCGCTAGCGGATATGACATGCTGAAAAGCTACAAGATGTTGGCTGCATCGGATATAGTTTTTTTTGGAGTTGGGTTTGTCGTTGCTTTTATCGTAGCCCTTTTGGCCGTGGCAGGATTCTTGAAGCTTCTTGAGCGCATGAAGTTATCTTCGTTTGCATATTATCGATTTGCATTAGCCATCGTCTATGGGATTTATCTTTTTGCACGTTAGAAAACGAAAAGCCTAAAAAATGGAATTTAGGGATCTTGAAAATTAGTAAACCCCACTTCGCAAAGTAAGACGAATCACTACCACACCTAGAGAAGTTGTCCCTAAATATTAGACGAACTTCAAATGCCGAGTACATAAAGAAGACGTCATCCAGTGGGGGTGATGTCTTCTTTATGTACTCCCAGCATGGCGTCGTCTATACGTGAGGAAGATCACGACAAAAATTTTGTAGTATATCGTACAGGCGTTGGAATTATTTTGGGTTTGACTATGTATGGGCTCTGATGATCGTTATGGTTTTAGTGATGGTTGTATATTTCAAGAAAAAAAAGTGGATTTAAACATTTAGACAATAGGGTGTTGCTTAGAGTGACAGTAACTGACCAGATATTATTATAAATAAGTTTTTGAGATGTCCTCGTTAGGTGAGGCTCCTTTACGAACACACACCACTGCCCGGAAACATCGATAGATTCCAATATCGTTTGGCGGCAGCTGGAGATTTATTATTTATTTCGGCATCTTCCTATTCGTCTGGTGCCATCATGGATCCGTGAAGACTTTTCGTTCAATAAAGTTCGTTCCCAATTGCGCATTATGCGACTAAGAAATGGTTCACAGAACTAATGTTCTCCCTATTTTGAGCCTTGAAAAAAAGGAATCAAATCCAGATACAACTAGAAGAAAACACCGCCGCGGCATCGTTTGAAAAATAAATATTGCGTAAAAATTACATTCGTACATTGAAGTTAAGCTCGTTTAAGGTGAATTGCTGTTCTCACGGCTACATTTTCTTACTCTATGGTAATCTTGCGAGCCAAGAAGTCTTGATGTCCCGGCATGAAAAAAGAGGTAGGACGCATTATATTGTATTGGAGTGACGACATAGATAATAATTGGCATGTTCAACATGGACATTCGCGAAGCCTCTTTTCGCGCTACGGTTTTAAGGTAATTTCAATAATTAATCCGTATACTGAATACAAGTTGTTAAGTATACCAGGCATTACATTCAAACGGAGGTAGGTCATATGAAGGTATTGGTCGTCGAAGATGATCTTTCTCTGCTGAGTGCGATCCAAGAAATCTTTCAGAACGAGGCATTTGTAGCCGATGTTGCATCTACTGGGGATGAGGGATACATTAAAGCGGAGCAATCCACCTATGATCTTATTATCCTCGATGTCATGCTTCCTGGAATGGATGGACTAGAAATCGTAAGAAGACTGAGAAAAAACAAAATCTCGACCCCCATCATTTTAGTGACAGCCAAAGACAGCGTAGAAGATTGCGTAAAGGGCTTGGACGCGGGTGCGGATGATTATGTCATTAAGCCTTTTGCTGTCAGTATACTTCTCGCAAGAGCCCGAGGCGCCCTCAGAAAGTACGGAACGTTGGTCCATAAAGGAAAACTGTCCTGCGGGTTGCTCCGTTTAGATCCTTCACTGCGGGATGCCATGGCGGGAGAGAAATCTTTAGAGCTGTCAGCCAAAGAATATGACCTGCTCGAGTTTTTCGTATGCAATCAGGAACAAATCTTAACCCGGGAGCAGATTTCCGACCAAATTTGGGGATTTGATTCGGATTTCGCCTCTTCGGCCGTCGATGATTACGTCCATCATTTACGAAAGAAATTAGAGCTGTATGGCGTAGACGAATATTTGAGAACGATCCGAGGGGTAGGCTATTTATTCAAGGAGGAGCTCAATATTTAGCAAAATTAGATTGAGGTTGCTACTCTTGTATGCCAGCGTGCTCATTCTAATTTTGCTTGCGATAGGCCCTATTGATATACAGATGCAGTTCAAACTGACTCGTGCCGATGAAGCTCTTGGGCTTATCAAGCATGTGCTAGTTGCATTATCATTCTGCGCCCGCTAACGGATAGGAGAGACAAACACGATCTCTTGATTTATGATACTGTTCACCGCGCTGTCTGTAACGGCAAGTTTTTAGGCCATCCCTTTGCGGGATGGCCCATTCTAAGTAGAACGTGTCTTATCTTAACTAACGTTTTCCGTAACATTTGCTGGCTCAGCATAGCAGTTTTGGGCATACCGGCAGAATACGGGTATCCCTCGAATAGAATCGATTCTGGTTTCATTTCCGGAATGGCTCTAATTTCTCTTCCAATGGACAAAATTGGCATAGGTCCGGATTACCGGCACCGTCGGTTTAGGCTGTAAGGATTCATATTTTATAGCGTGAGAAGTATTGAACAGCACGACACTGTCATCCGTGCCTATCCAGCCTTCCTCGATAAGCCTCATCAAACCGGCCCATGTAGCCGCCCCCTCAGGCGATGCCGAGATCCCTTGCTTTCCGAGGGCCTGCTGCGCTTTCATTATCTCTCCTTGCGTTACGGCCACGGCAGTTCCCTTCGTCTGTTTCAGAAGCTCAGCAATAATCCCACAATCCGGCGGCTCAGGCACGCGAAGTCCGGTAGGCAGCGTATCACTGGACGAACCGCCTGCGCCGAATCCCTGCACCGCATCGACAATCGGTTGACAGCCCGCTTCCTGTACGCTCACCAGCCGGGGCAGTTCGCCATGTACCCAGCCCAGCTCTTTCAGTTCGCGGAATGCCTTCCACAGCCCGATAATCCCTGAGCCGCCGCCGGTCGGATAAACGATGACATCCGGCAGTTGCCATTCCAGTTGCTCCGCCATCTCTAGCCCCATCGTTTTTTTTCCTTCCACCCGTCCGGGCTCCCTCATCGTGCCGGTGTTAAACCAGCCCTCCGTTGCCTTCCCTTCTTCAACGATCCGACCGGCATCATGGATGAAACCGTCCACTAGGTATACGTGTGCCCCATAATTGAGACATTCTTGGATTATCAGTTCCGGACAGTCCTGAGGAACGAACACATAGGCCTCCATACCTGCCCTTGCACAATAAGCGGCAAGCGCAGAAGCGGCGTTGCCATTGGAAGGAACCGCCGCTTTCGCAATTCCTCTTTCGTGCAGCAATGAGACAGCACTGGAGAAGCCTCTGGATTTAAAGCTGCCCGTCGGATTTTGCTCCTCCCGTTTTACGTATAGCCGCTTCAAAGGTAGCTGCGCTTCCGCCCGCGTCATTCGAATTAGGGGCGTCCAGCCCTCACCGAGCGATACAACCGCGTTTTCTCGCTGAACCGGCAGCAGTTCTATATATCGCCACATCGAGGAGGCTCGGTCCGCCAGCGCTTCTTTAGTTAGGGTCCGCTTTGCGAGCTCCAGATCGTACTCCACCGCTAATAAGCCTCCGCATGCGCACCTAGAAACTAGTCCCATCGGCTGTGTCTGCGCACACTTCATACATGTTAACCAACATTTGATCATGATGCACCTCCACTTTTTATGACAGACTGTTTGTCAGCAAAGAACCGTTCTGAGAAGGTAGGAAACGTCAATATCACGATACAAAAGCGAAGACGATTCCGGAACGGCTGCCACCTAGAATGAGACAGTTCTCATCCTGTTATTCTGGTGACGGTAGGCATGAAGTCCCCAAAGAATGGAAGGAATCATCTTTTGATATTTACGAGGTAGAGCTTGAGCGCCAACGGAGCACGAGCCATACGAAGAAGGGCATTTGATTCGTTCGGACTTAATAAAAACTAAGCATTACGTTCCTTGTGGGGATGGAAGCGATTTTTATCGCTCTGACCTTAGGTTTGAGTTCAAATGTCGACCCAGTCAATGCTCATGCAATAAACATTATGGCTGTTCTTGTTGTTCTGGCTGCCGGTTTGATTTTACGCAATCCGCTTGCCACAGTACCAGAGTATACCATGAGGTTCATCGCTAGCGTGACTTGGGCCGGCCACTACTTAGTGCGTTCATCATCTGGGCTGGAATGGTAGTATCTCAGCTTCGACGTAAAACGAGTAAAACGACGGATGTAACGGAATTTTGTCCTCCCCAAGCGAAACGGTCAGCTGAGAACAGCCGACCGTTTTTTAGGCTAGGCGCAATTTTGGCGATCATCGTGTTGTACTGGAGAAGATATTTAACTCTCTTCTTAGAATTGGAAAACGGAGGCACACGGGGCAATATGAACACGGCTAAAACTTGGGCACATCATTGTGGCCTGTCTGCCTGCTATGGTCATGGGACTGGCCATGCATAAAATAATTAAGACCTACTTATTTTCTCCCTATACCGTCTTGGTCAGTCTCGTAATCGGAGGGATCTTCATGATCATGGCTGAGCGAAGAGTCAAAACAATAACAGCGGAAACGGTCGCGGACGTTGTCTCCGAAATTCGCCCTCAGCTTCATCCACTAATTCATACCTTAGCTGCAGAAAAAAGTACTCGACTTGGTCGAGAAATTCCGCCTGAAGCACTTCCGCGCGACGCAAAATGAGAATGTCCTGCTTCGTATTGATGATTCTCAATCTACACACCTCCTGAAATGAAAATGACCCCTCGAAATGGGGTCTTGATGTGTTGGAACACTTTCATTAATTTTGAGTCTTTAAGTTCCATTCCCCAACCTCACAGAATATAAAGAAGTATCCAGATTCTCAGGTGGGATTAAAATGATTGCGTTACAAAAACTTCAAATGAGTATCATACTGTTTCAGAAGGACTTCTTTGAAAATAAGCGAAAAATTTTCAAAAATAAAATCCTTATACTCAAAGGGGGCATCCGGTACCTAGCTTTGGCCGATGTGCTGGAGATTCTGGAGTATGATTTAAAAGGGAGAAATGCGAAGTTCCTTTTTGCTACAGATGGATCTGAATTTTTATCGCTTCCACGTACAGGAGGAATAGCACGAAGGGAGGGAGTTAACTTCCGCATAGATCCTATAATAAACCATCAAGGAAAATTTTACGTGAGTTTACGATCCATCAACAGGCTCTTTAACGTAGATTTATCTGTAGACATGGTGAAAAGACAAGTTTTTATTCGCCAACCTGGGCTAATCTTCATTACCTTTAGAGGAGATACTATACGTAGCTTAACCAATTTGTTAAATACAACAGCCAAGCGATTACTTGCTGTTAATAAAAATTTAATAGAACCAATTCCAGCAGGTACACGTATTCTTATTCCAACAGTGCAACCCAATTCTCCGACGTTAGAAAATAGAAATAAAACCGTGAAAATCAAACAGACAGAAAAAGCACCGAACATAATTTCTCTTGGCAGGAATTTGATAGGAACGCCTTATCGCTTCGGTGCAGGGCCCTACCCAAGGTCAAGGAGATTTGACTGCTCTTCATATTTACAATACATTTTTGGGAAAAACGGTATCGCATTACCAAGAACCGCTAGAGCTCAATCAAGGAGGGGAAGTAGGATCGGGCAAAGGGATATTGAACCCGGTGATTTAATTTTCTTCCGTAGACCTCGTTATTCCGATAACCGGGTTGGTCATTGTGGAGTCGATATCGGAAACGGTCATATGCTGAATACGTATCAATCCCCTCCGGGTGTTACGATAACCAGATGGAAAGACCCTTACTGGTTAAACAGGTACATTACAGCTCGGGAGGTTTTGTAGGCTAGCAAAATCAGCAATTGAGAATACAGTGCTACCCAAAAGAGGCCATCCCGCAAAAGGATGGCCTTAAAACTTGCCGTTACAGACAGCGCGGATCACAAATAGTGGTAAAGCGGTAAATGGGAATGAATTTTTAACTAGGATACGAATTTGTAAATTAAATTAGCAGTGCAAGGAAATAAACCCCAGTGGAAGCTTAAGGCGCGAGGATTCTCGGTCGCCGTTTCGCTCCTGAAATAGCGCGGTATAGACAAAGTGGCATCAATGCTAATAGCAAGGCGATTGGCCGCTTACGCTGCTCGAGCAGGGATGGAGGCTTTTGTATTTGTTCCGAAGGACTGCACGAAGCTGATTTTGGCCGAGAGTGTTCATTACGTGCTAGAATTTATTCAGTAAATGGATGGACTCATCCACGATGTCGGAACATTGCGTGAGCCCTGAAGAGCGAAGGCAAGAAAACGATGGGATCGAACTTTGCGGAGCTACTTGGATGGAAAATGCCGAGTGTCAGTATTTACCCGATTGGGGGAGGATCTGGCATTATCGGCCTGTGGCGGGCCTCTTCCAAAAGACGAACTGGCCAATTTAGGAATGACCTCATCCTTCGAAGGGACGGCATCTTGGGCGAGCTTCTACGACTTTGCGAAGGAAGCTACTCCTTATGAGACGGTTGTCTGGTTCAATACCTCGCATGAAACTAAATATGGGACTTTCGCCTTCTGCTGTGCAGTTCCAGTCATAAACTAGCTACGAGGATTCAAGCGCCACCACCCCAAAGGAACCGTCGAACGACCAATAAAGAGGGTGTTCCAAAAGCCCTCAAACTGGCTGGGATGCCTTCTCTTTAATTTAATACAACAAAAAGAAACCGTTCCTTGGTAAAATGGAGGTACTTTACTAAGGAGACGGTTTCTTTGTACATTCAATATACCATGGATCAACTTTGCCTGCCAATGGATTTAGAAGAAGGCATTCCTCAGAATCACATCGTTCGTGTTGTTAACGCCGGCGTCAAACGTCTCGACGATGCCATCTTCGACGCAGCCTATCCAGGAGGTGGACGAGACAGCTATCACCCCAAAATGCTAACCAAAGTCATCATCTATGCCTACACCCAGCGGATTTATTCCTCCCGACAGATTGCCAAAGCTGTTCGCGAAAACATCATGTTCATGTGGATCGCGGGAAGGCAACGACCGGATTTCCGCACCATTAATAGGTTCCGCTCGGAGCGGATGAAAACAGTACTGGAGACTGTGTTTACCTCAGTTCTTCAATTTTTGGCAGAAGAGAACTACGACTATTTGGAGCAAAACAAAGTCGAGGCCATTGTGAAATACAGTAACTACCATCGCGAAAAAAGTAAGGCATGGCAAAAGGACATTAGTAAAATTGACAACTGGAACTATGACGCTTGAGTTGAGTAAGGAGAAAACGGACAGTGGCTACAAAATTGAATACCGTCATTACCGAAGTGCCGGATCTGAAGATTGTCCGCTAAAATCGCAATGCACGAAGGCACCGGGTGATCGCGAAGTCAAGGTCAGCCTGAAGTACTTACGGATAAAGAACCAGGCAAGACAAAGACTCCGAAGTGAAACAGGTTATGCGCTGGCAGTCCGGCGTATGATCGAGCCGGAGCCCGTGTTTGGCGATATAAAAAACAACCGAGGCTTTAAAAGGTTTCTGCTTCGAGGCTTACCCAAAGTAAGTCGGAGAGGTTGGATGGCTTTCGCTTGCCCACAATATGCTCAAGAAAGCAGCGGTGGACTCAAAAAAGCAAGGAGCTAAGCGAGAACATGCCGCTTAGCTCCTTACTTATTCAACTGTTTTCCTTGTTTGTCGCTAAGATTGTCTAATTAGTTTGAGACAGCCTCTTTGTTGATTAAATGATCCGTTTATGTTTACGTCGGTATGACGAGTACAGCCGACCGATGCGTCGAAAGAAGGTTTTGTCGTTCAGCTTATTAAACAATCCATGTGAGGGGTTGTGTAGATTGACCTCGATTACCCACACTCTACCCTTTCTGTCAACAGCCAAATCTAGTCCACACTGGAAAGAAAAGAATGGATATTGCTCGGAAGCTTGCATAATATTACGGCTTAACTGGATAAGCTCTTTCTTGATATTTCTCACCTGCTGCGTCGAGCAATGAAGTGACCGTCTAATGGCATGCTCAACCGTTGTCACGTAACCTCCACCCCGACGTACATTGGAAACAACGCTTCCCGGGCCTGTTACTTTGACAACCATTCCCGCGTAATTCCACTTTCGCTCTCCATCACGCATCATCATGACTCGGATGTCGAAGTCGCGCCCGTTCAGCTTCGACAGATCTATCGCTTTCTGTACGATAAAGGATCGCTGTGGGTACATATTGTGAATGCGCCGATAAAGATCATGAGCAGAGGTGGCATGCCGGATCTCACCCCGGACAATTACAAACTTGTAACCATTATCCGCCTTCCACGCTTTAATGATCCCTTTCCCGGTGTGGACTGTACTGGCCTTAATATAAACGACTTTATATAGCCTGAGGAACCTGTCGAGTGTTTCTGGGGTCAACAATGCAGTTGGCGGTAAATACCGGGCGATGCGCGGATACTTCAAATAAAAACGATGCAGTTTCCACTTGGCCAAACGGGCTAGCTTCTGCTGAACAGTTTCCATCGGATTCATTCCTTTGCAAGTAATCTCCCACTAGGATATCGCAAAATCCGGCAAAGAGACACGGCTTTTGCCGGATTTTGCGATATATTACCCTAAATAACGAAGCGATTCTTTTTAACCGGGTTGTATGGACGCGCCCAGGGTAGGATCCAACGCAAAAAGAACTGGTGCTGGTAATTTAAGTAGTATACAAGTAGACAAGAAAAAAGGTTACGATAAGATTTTTTCTATTGGCTGGATAATCAAAGTAAGTATAAGGGTTTTCACAGGAGCAGGTATTCTGACACAATCAGATCTGAAATGTTGGCGTCGTCGTTATGGGGTGGGACCCGCCTGTGGTAACTTAATTCGTTTGTGAGGGACCATACTAGCTTTCTCATTAATTTCTCATCTGAATATCCCGATGTACTGGGCTCTTGTCTAGACAACCGTATTTTTAAACCATAACATGGTATAGTCGAACTCATGATTTTACTCCCTCGGTAATTATAGAGGGAGCTTTTTTTGTAATCGAGCATTTTGCATTAACCTGAGCCCTTACCACGCAAGGGTTTTTGAACATAAAAATGGGACTTCACCCCGACTTGGAGAAGTTTTCAAGTGACCAAACCAGAAAACCCAAGGGAGGGAAGTCACTTTGTACATTCTCCAAGAAAGCCTATTTTCCTTTAACGAACTTCAAAAACTTGAATCTAAAGAACGGTTGCCTATCTTCTTTAGCGTCCTTGACTTACGACCTTATGCTAAAGAATTGAGAAGCCCTTCACCCCGAGGCGCCGATGACATTGCAGACAAGGAATTCTTCGTGCACTGCTCGCCGCACCGCTTGAAAACATCGATACCTTTACCGGTCTGCATCGCCGTTTGGATATGGATTTTCGATTCCGTTATCAATGCGGACTGCGGCTGGATCGGGAAGCTCCCTCGGTAGCGACATTAAGTCGCGTTTTCGCCGAGTTGACAATAAGGGATTAGCTAAGCGCCTGTTCGTTGACCTCTTCAAACTATCGAATGGTTGTTAAAATCGTTACGTCAACCGATTTACGCCGCTATTCGAGCCCGCATCGGGACACGAAACCTTGGAAGGAGCTCTACAATGAAAGAACGAGTGTAGAACGATGCAACTCCCGGATGAAAACGTACTTGACCGCTGACGCCATGCACATCTGGGGAATCCAGAAAGCAACCACTCACCTCTGAACGCGATTGTGCTGTTGGTTTCTGCATTAGCAATGGCTCGTCAGACAAGCAAAGTCGCAGCTTAAATTTGAGATTGAACAAAAAATTCTGCAGGTCTGCCCATTTTTGAATCTAAGTCGCCCGAGTAGAAAATTTATCCCTGACTGATCACTGATTCTGCTGCCACATTTTCAATTATGGATTTATGCAAAATGCTCAATCAAAATGCACGAAAAATACCAGTGAATATCAAGATGGCGTACAATCTTCTGGGATCATACGCCATTCGTTTCACTACGTGAAATCAAGAGATATTATAAAAGAACTCGAAAAACATTTCTGCAACGTGGCCTGCGGTAGACATATAATGTGACACATCATATAAAAAGCCCTAAATCTAACCGTTTTCACTGAATAGAGGTTTTTAAACAGTAAACACAAGCACTATATACGAGCTGTACTGGTTGGGTTAATAGAAATAAGATCCAGAGCGAATGATTTCCGCTCTGGCTCCCGATGGTTACACGCGCCGTCCTGTGATGTAATGACTTGTCCAATAAGAGCTGTTGAAGTTAGAGATTACCACGCCTTGGTGAGGCAGGTTGTTAATAAACTGTCCGTTGCCGATGTAGATTCCGACGTGATTAATTTGACCCGGGGTGCTAACGCTGAACATGACCAAGTCGCCCGGCTGCAGCTGATTTCGCGGCACATATGTGCCTACATGCGCTTGCGCCTTCGAGCCCCACGGAATAGGCTTGCCATTCAGTTGAAATACATACTGCGTGTAAGAGGAACAATCAAAAATCAGGTGGCTTTGGTCCCGAACGCCAAACACGTACCGCACTTTTCCCTGCAACGATTTAGCGGTATTCACGATCCCATTGCTGCTTACGCTGCTCGATGCCGGAGCGGAGAACGCTCTCTGCGTAGTGGTCGGAGTGTAAGTCGCGGCTACCCTTGTATTCGCTGTGTACCCATTTCCTTCATCTTGCTGCCCTTGCTGCTGAGAAGAGGCAAAGGCTGCAGTGGACATTCCCGCGAACATCGTTGTAGCTAAGCTCAAGGTTACAGCAGATTTACCAAGGCGGTTGTTCTTCATAAATTTCATGACTCAGTTCCTCCTTAAGGATCGTAGTAGTAGGCGCTTAGCCTGATAGCAGTTTAGCACAAGCCGCGTCTCCTACTATTTTCCTATCAGGGCACGGTCCCTTGGGAATCCTATTACGATTAGGCTTTATTAGAATTACATTAGAGTATCATGAGCGAATTCCCTTGACAGGTAATAATTGCGATTTATGACCGGTTAACGTCCGGGGGTACTTTCTCCTGATATCGCTTTGATAGAACGATATGGAAATGGCTAGCCAACAACCGCTGCTAAGAACCCGCCCAGAACATCGCTCGGATAGTGCACCCCGAGATAGACCCGGCTGATCCCTATCATGAGAATTATCGAGGAGCTGCATAGAATCAAAATGCTGCCGCCGATAGAAGTGGGTACGTGCCGCCAAACCAGAAAAGCAAATATTCCCTATAAGCTAAAAGCCGCCATGGAATGTCCGCTGGGGAAACTGAATCAGTTTGCATTGACGATTCTATGCAATGTGGGGACGCTCGTTAAAGCCGTAGATTCAAATCCTTGGACCAATGAAATGAGCTGATTATCAAACCTGTTTATTTGATGATCCGAGATGAGAACCGCAATGTTGCCAAAACCTATTGCACACAAACCGCTAATGATCAATGCCAGGGTAAGTTGCCGCTATAAGGAATTCCACTTTTCTCCTCTGACCCATTCGTTAACGATCTTAAATGGAGCTAATTTTTAATAAGATGAGAAAGTTTTCATCTGCTGCAACTGCCATATACCCGTAGGCTTTATTCCGCTTCTGAATATCCTGTAGCATCAAAGATGTGTCCGGGGGAAGGAGTGGAATATCGTTATGAAACCTACTGCCGGCACATTACTGGATCATGGGTTATATAAGAAAGTTCGGTAAACAGACGGGCTACGAGAATATAGACTGCTACGATCAAGCGGCGAAGGAGCTTGGCTTGTAGTCGTTCTACATGTCTCTGCGGCACGTAGGCAACACCTCGGTCCATGGGTTTATTCCACGTCGTAAAGGGTACAGGCTAGTCATACAGGCTAGTCAGGCGCCGAATTCCTAAAGTCGTTCAAGCTGGCGGCTACCTCCATCCTCTTTAATCGCATCATTCGATTCGGGAAGGATACAATTCATCAGTTGCTAATGAAAATCGTTCCTTGCGACTTACTTGCTTGCAACGCTAGCTTATTCGAAAGCAAATTTGAAACAAGCGATGCTATGATGTATTGTTTGTAAAGCCGGTTAGCGGGAGCGTAGGAAAAGGCATCATTAAGTTATCAAGAGAAAGCGACGCTCTTTGGGGATCCACAGGAAAAAAGGGGCGCCTACTTATAAGTCGCGGCGAAGCACATTGGCCTACCTGGAACGATTCGTTGGACAGAAGAGGTACCTTATCCAAGAAGATTCCGCAAGCGCAATAGAGCACAGATGCATCAAACGTTCTATCAAGCATACGAAACCCCTCTTCGATACGCCAAGCATTTATTGAAGACAACGGTGACTAAGAAACCCTGAGCGAAAACTCAGCCATTTCTCATGAAACTCTCAGCTGAATCACAGGGTATTCCTATTTATTTAGGCTAAGCTAAGTGGGTAAGGATACCCAGCTTAGGAGGAATGATGGAACATGAAGAAATGGCTAGTCATGGGCATGGCGGTTCTGGTGCTTGGAGGAGCGACGGGGATCGCTTACGCAACTTCGTCTAAGTCGGGATCGCCGGCAGTGTCTTCGATAAGCGCAACGCAGAAGCAAGAAAGTGTAACGGCTGAGAACGAAAACGATGGAGAAGTACCGGATTCCATCGAGCAAGCCAACGCTCCTCAGCCGACCGCTGCTCTGAACGAAGCTCAAGCAGGCAAGAGCGATAGCAGCTCGAGCCAAGACAACGATCAAGAAACGAATGACGACTAAGTATCGAAATTAAACGGTGGCCTTCCTCAGCAACTGCGGGAGGCTTTTTCTCATTGCGAATTCATATAAATCTCATCTGATTTGGCTATAATCGAAGAGACGAGGCTGAACGAGAAGGGATGAAGCGATATGGAGCGAATTCTCATCATAGAAGACGAGGACAAGATCGCCCGGCTGCTGGAGATGGAGCTTGGTTACGAAGGATATACCGTCGACTGCGCCCTAACGGGCAGGGAGGGATTGAGAAAGGCGGCCTCCGGTCAATGGGACGTCATTCTGCTCGACATTATGCTGCCGGAGTTAAGCGGATTAGAGGTGCTTAGACGCTTGCGGCAGACGGACGAATTTACGCCTATCATCTTACTGACGGCTCGCGGCTCTACGCCGGATAAGGTAAGCGGGCTGAACCTCGGCGCCAACGATTATATGACCAAACCCTTTGAGATCGAGGAGGTACTGGCAAGAATTAGGGCATGCATCCGCACCCGAAAATCGAATCAGCAAGCGGCAGCGGGAAGCCATCCACTGCTCTTGTTAGATGATTTGACCATAAACACAAGGTCGAGAGAAGTCGTTCGGGGCGGAGTGCCCGTTGAGCTCACACCGAAGGAATTCGCACTGCTCCTATACCTAGTGGAAAACCGAAATCAGGTTCTCAGCCGAGAACAGATCATTAACGAAGTATGGGGATACGATTTCGTCGGTGATACGAATGTAGTGGATGTTTATATTCGCTATATCCGCAAAAAAGTGGATTATCCGTTCCCAAAGCAGCTTATCCATACGTTCCGCGGGGTTGGCTATTGCATCAAGGAGAGCGAAGCATGAGCATCAAATATAAAATCGCATGGCTGACCACCCTGTGGCTGACAGGGATTTTGCTCGTTGTTAATGTCACCATTTATATCGCTTTTTTGGAGATTACGACCGACAATGAACGGGATTACTTGACGACCCGGGCAGAAACGCTGTTGCAAAAAGTACCGTTTGCAAATGCCGTGGAGGGAAAGGACATAGATATTGTACAAAGCTTTCTCCCGGATTACGGACTCATTCGATGGATAGACCCGATGGGCCAAATTGTGCGTCAGGTTCAAACGGACGACCAAGTAACCCAAATTAAATCCAAGTTTGTCCAGAGTGCCCAAACAGAGTTGTATCAACTTGAAGGGCAGAAGGTGTTAGCGGCTCGAATACCGACATTTGTAGAAGGACAAACTGTAGGAACACTGGAAATTTTAGAGAAGATGGACTCCCTCACCGAGAATATAAGCATTCTCATTTCGATCCTCACGCTGACAACGTTCGGCGCTGTAGGTATGAGTATTCTCGGAGGATTCTGGATGTCCAAATGGATTTTGCGACCGATTTCAGGCATGGCTAAAACAATGGAGCATATTGAGAAGAGTCTTGTTTTCCGGAAAATTCCCATTCGCGAAGGCGGACATGACGAATTACATGCACTGGCATCGACCTTTAACCGGATGATGGATCGTATTCAGGAAAGCTTTGTTCGGCAGCAGCAATTTGTATCCGACGCCTCCCATGAGATGAAGACGCCGCTAACGATTATAGAAGGTTATGCAAGAATGCTGCAGCGATGGGGCTTACAGGATGAGACCAAAGGTAGAGAGGCGATAGTGAACATATATACTGAAGCCGTTAGAATGAAAGGACTTACGCAACAATTATTAGACCTGGCGTCCATGAAGCAAGAGGAGAAATTGATGCTCGAGCAGGTAGAGCTGGTGTCCTTGTGTAAGAACACGGCGGAATTGATGCAAGTCGCCTATCATCGACCGGTAGTTGTGCAAACTTCGGCCACGCCCATCTTTCTTCGTGCCGATACGTCCAGAATAAAACAACTGCTTATGATCTTGCTCGATAATGCGTTAAAATACAGCAAGGAGGAGGTTTTCATCCAGCTAGCGCGAATTGAATCGACTGACTGTAAGGACAGTGGGGTTGAATTAAGGGTTAAGGACCGCGGAGTCGGCATTCCTAGTGAAGAATTGGCGCGCGTTTTTGAACGATTTTACCGGGTGGATCCTTCTCGACACCGTAAGACAGGGGGCGCTGGGCTTGGCCTGTCCATAGCGAAAGAGATTGTTGCGCTTCACGGAGGCTCCATTAGGATTGAAAGCGAGCAGCAGGCGGGCTCAGAAGTCATCGTACAGCTCCCCGCGCATTAACGGCTTCCGTGGGAAGAACGGAGCAATTGCGCGATACTTCTCCCTCCACGGAGATGACAGGATTCAAACCTGCGATCTCTTGGTCCCGATAATGATGTCTTAGGCTCCTGCAGCAAGTAGGAGGGACATCCCATGAGTCAGATAGTTATTATTTTCAGCTACATAGGCCAAATCTACGCAAAAAGTCCGAGGAGCACCCGACTCGGCCGCGTTTTATAGCTACCGAGCCTGGAAACAGGTATAGGTTTCTTAGTAGGGATTAGTGTGATTTATTGGTGTTCAGGCAGCATTATCAGTAGTAAATCGGCTGTAACTTTATTGAGCCGGTTGTACCTCGTCCATAATTTATATGACGGCGACTGACCGATCTAATTTTTAAGTTTTCGTGCATGTTTTTATCCCGAGTACTACGATGAAGATGCCGAATCATTTTATATAAGCAGCAAGGAAGGACGTGATCGCGGTTCGCGGACTCGTCATTGATGTCGCGTGGAGAGTATTCGTTGATTACCGTGAAGTGTCGCTCATAACTAAGGAGATCGATCTGCTGCATTAGCTGGCGTTCCACTGTGAGATTGGATGCCCATGGCGAGCCCAGACCGTCACCGTCCATATCTGGAAACAGTGGGAGAAAATCGAGGTGGATACTGACAATTCACAGTATTAGATTATAATTAAATTATTTAAGGGAGTCTTGCAGGTGCATTTTCACATTGGACACTTGATCCACCAGTATGGGGTATGGGGAATATTTTTCATCTAGCTTGTGGAGATGATCGGTATTCCTTTTCCGGCAGAAACAACTCTGACCTTTTCCGGGATTGCATTGGCCAAAGGGGAATTCCGCTTGATTCCGCTGATCCTTGCCGCCATCGTCGGAAATGTGTTCGGATCAAGTATCGCGTATGTTATCGGCCGTTTCTTGGGTAGAGCGGTAATCTTAAGATATGGTAAGGTGATTGGATTGACCGAGGAGAGGTTATCCAAGGCGGAGGAGCGGTTTATGAATCACCAGGTTTCCATCCTGCTGATCTCCAAGTTCATTGCCGGCATTCGTGTGCTCACACCTTACTTGGCTGGACTCAACGGGATTCCGTTTCCTGTGTTCACTCTATACAACTCAATCGGAGCGGTGATCTGGGTAGAGGTGTTCGTATTTCTGGGCAGGTATGTGGATGTCGCATGGGCTCGGTATCATGCCTTTATGCATAGGAATCTGTTGCCGCTGATCCTGATCGCATTGGTGATTGGAGGGGCTGTGGCATGTATTAAATTACGGGTGAAGAAAAATGCGGCGAAGTAAAACCGAGTCCTCATTAATGAGGGCTTTTATTAATTTACTATGAGAATATCGGTTCTCGAGATGTCGCTTCAATCCCTTTGGATGGGATCGAAACTGGAATCGTGGGTAAAATAAGGGAAACCTTTCCGTTTCTACGTAAGAAAGCCGACAATCTGGACAACAACAAAAAGTCACTGCGAGAAATGCTTTTTCATAGCTCCGATTTCAATTCATGCGATTTTAATGCCGGTGACGCCGTTATCGGCTTTTTTATAGGAAAATGTAGTTTCCTTTTTCTTTTCGCGGCATGTAATCCCAACCCAACACTTGATAAGGGGTGTTCTCTCGTTTAGCAATCCTCTATTTGACTCGTTCAAAATAAAACATTCATGACCTCCCGGTCACAGGCTATGATGAAAACTTCATAGTAGCTGCTTTTCTTTTTCACAGGACTCGCTTTGCTTGGAGCCCACCACGGTGTTCAGCGGAACCAGCAGCGGCACGACGACGGCGCTGGCGCGACCACTCCGCCGTTGTCTTCCAATACTGCTACATTGACTCCGATGGAGGATGCCTATACAAGAGATGATACGAACGCGGATATCAATTACGGCAGCGATACGATGCTATATTTGAAAAGCGGATCGGCCGGCGCCAACCGCAACTCTTACCTGATGTTTGATCTGAGCGGGATCACTTCGGTGACAGCGCCAAGCTTCGGATCTATGCCACCTCATCGGCCGCGACAACGGTCACCGCTTACCAGACGAGCGATGATTGGAGCCAGGACACGATCACTTGGAACAATGCCCCAACGACCGGAACGGCGGCGGGAAGCGTCAATACGAATACGACGCAGCAGTATTATGAAATCGACGTGACGTCTTACGTCCAGGCGCAGGTTGCGGGCGACAAAACCGTTTCGTTCGTCCTGGCCGAGAGCGCAGGCAAGTATACGCAGATTAACAGCTCGGAGAATGGGGCGAATAAGCCGCAGCTGAAAATTAACTAACGTAGTGTGAAAAGCCTAGGTGAAGCTGTACTAACAGCCATTCGCCTAGGCCTTTTTTTATTCCGATTCGGGTTCGAGCCATATGTAGGTTAAACATTTTACGGTACTGGTTGGGTGTGACGTTCATGACCTTTTTAAATACCGTGCACCGATAGGGGATGTTAGGTAAGCCAACACGTCTTGAAGACGTTTTCAAAAGCAAGCAAACCTTCGGATCCGCTGGTTAGCCAAGTAGGCGGAGATGCTTTCCCCCGTGTCAGCATTTCGTTGTTGTTCGTTAAAGGAATTCATACAATAACAGGATCGAGTAAAGGTTCCTCTATTGATATGTTCTGTTCGTTAACCCCACACATAATTTAGCGAAACAAAACAAATAAATGCCACCTCGTTTGAGAAAACGATAGATGGCATTTATTTGTTTTGGAACAACTGAGTTATAAGAAGCTGAATTTTCTTTAAATCTGAAAGTTGCATTTCTATAAGTTGCTCATGGATCTGGTTCAATAGTATATCTTTTTCTGTATTACTTGTGCGTACCCGTTTTGTAAACAGAAAAAGTTCGTGAATAGGAACGCAAAGCCCATCTGCTATTTTTTGAAGATTAATTAGAGAGATGTTTTTTTCGGCACGCTCTACACCACCGATATAAGAAAAATGAAAACCAGCTATTTCTCCAAGTTCTTCTTGAGACAGATCTTTTTGCTTCCGCAAATCACGTATTCGACTACCTACAGATTTCAATACAGCTTTGTCCATTGTTACACCTCATTTGTAGTGTAAGCTATGAACAAAATTCGATACACATTGATTTAAATATCAAAATAAATATTTAATACTTATATGTATTAATTATTGCTGAGATGTCTATAACTATTCATGAGGTGATTAATATGACAAATAAGACCGAAGAATTTCAATTCGGCCTGGCTACGATTACAGCCATAGGGATAAAATTTCAAGATAAATTGTATTCCAATGCTATGATGATAAAAAATCAGTTATTTCATTTGGCTCAGATAGAAGGGGAATGGCAAATCCCCGTATTGTATATGGAAACAAAACCAGATCTGTTAGTGTTATTAGATCTGAGTAATATAGCAATAGCCACTGCAATTGAAGTTTATAAAATTGACAATCCTGAAATTCGTCAGGCATATTTTGAGGCAATTAATAATTTAAAGTCACAACTATCACACAAGAAAAATAAGAACTAAACAAGCAGTTCCCTTATGTTCATACCAAAAGTTTCTGCCAACTGATATAGTACATGCAATTGTATACGATGCCTTCCAACTTCAATGTTAGAAATTGAAGCGCGAGATAACCTTAATATTTCGCAAAGTTCGTCTTGTGTCATGTTTTTTGCAATGCGTGCTTGTCTTATACGAAACCCAACCGTTTTATAAATTTCCTCTTCATTCATTTTTCTTCCCCCTGAAATCTCTTTTCTATCTTAGTAATTCCAAATTATTAACTCAAGTTTCGCAGCACAAATTTGGCACTAAAGCCTTGATGTAGCTGGGTAAACCTGAAATCCATTGATGCACTTGACTGAAAACGGCAGACTTCTCCCGTTTGGTCTTTGTTTGAGAAAGCTCAAGGAAAAAGCTGACGATTTGTTGTAACGCCGTTTTCAAATCCAGATTTCGGACTTCATCCGAAAACAAGAAGAATAAGCCGCCCAAAGAGCGTTGATCCTGATGCTCACGTCGTTCCCATTCCATCAACAGATAACGGGTAAAGACAATGGTAGTATGGCTGATCAACATGTCAAAAGAGCGCCCTTGAAACTCGGTTCCCAGTTTCAAGTAAGATTTGGTGAACTTGAAGAAAGTTTCGATGCTCCATCTCATGCCGTAAATACGGACAACTTCAGTATCCGTGAGCTCAATATCCGTACTTAAAATAGCAAGCCATTCCCTACGGCAATTACGGTTCTGGACGAAAACCAACTTGATCGGCAATCCACAGTCGGTTCGGGCGATAATCGAACCCAAGACCTCCAATTTGGAAGATCGGGGAAGCGCCGCGTGCAATTCTTTTAGCGTCATTCGCTTGTCGCCTACTCGGTAGCGCTGTTTCATATCTTTAATCATGCCAATGACGTGCAAGCCCTTAGACATCAGAGCGCGTAACAGCGGGGCTTGGGTAAACCAGCTATCCATCAGGATAAAATCCGCTGCAAAGCCAGCTTTAATTGCACGATCCAGCAGAGCCATAACCGCATCGGGCTTCCGAGAGAATGCTTCGAGACGCCGCTTATAGCCTTGCGTACGTTTGGATAGCTGTTCCTTCATTTCACAGAAACGATTCGCTAGCTTCGCCGAACTGAGCATGACAAAATCGATGGGGGCAAAGCTGAACCCATCCGACCACCCGAGGGTCAACATGTTGTAACCACGTACGAAACGACCGGTGGTATGGTCATGTACCCGAGCCAGCAGTTCTGCCTTCTTGCAGCGGTTCCGCTTTAGAACGGAATCGTCTACGATGAACACACGAACTCGTGTAGTGGAAGTTAGAGATTCAAAGCGCTGAATAACGTTCAAACTTAACGTCTGAAAGAAGCGACGCCAAGCAAAACCAGGATGATTCAAGAAACGATAGACTACATCTTTACCTGGCAGTGTAGAACGGCTACTTTCAAGCAGACGAGACCAACTGCGTTGCTGGAAAATTAATGTGAAAATGAGCTGGAAAACGGAAAGAGCCGGAAGACCAAACGATTTGCGAATGCCAGCCTGACGAAGTAAATGTCCAATTCTCAAAGTAGAAAACATGGTTGAAAAACGTTCTTCACACTTTTCAGATAGGGAGTTGTGGTGTAACATAGGGTTACGCACCTTTCTGTTTGGAATGGTAAGCTCGACACTTCCATTTTACCAAACGTGAAAGGTGTTTTTCTGTCAAGTTTGCTAATTTTATGCCACAATCCCAGTAACATCAACATCTAAGCGCATTTTTCAAGGTGCGAAACTTGAGTTATTAAGCTATCTAAATTTTTTTTTCTAGTTTTCAAGATTATTATTTTTTGAATTTTATTCAGGTTTTGAGAGATTCCATCTGTAATATTTTTTTAAAACATGCCGGTCTAGTTGATTTCCCATCAGTTTGTACTTTATCTAAAATCTCTTTTATCCCTAAAAATCAGTAACTTTAAACATAGTATTTCCAAATTAATAGCTTTCTAGTTATTAATTAGAAAAGGAATTTAGTAACTTTTCATGTGAATGTTTATAAATCTGAAATTTGGAAAAAACGTAGCAATAAGGATACTCCAATGCAGTTTCGTCCGTTGAAACGCGAAAATATTAGGAGGCTTAGTTTATGCAAAAACCAAAGATCATGCCTAGAGCAGCTAAATATGGTAATAATTATTGGAATTCTGATGGTCCTAAGGTGGGGATGAGAGAGGTAACTCTTTATAGCGATCTTGAATTCGATCATTGGGTCAGCATTGAAACTAATCCAGATGTAGAAACATACTGCGAACAATACCCTGAAATTTCTTTTGTACAAAATGATGAGCTCCATACAAGTGTATTTGATATGTGGCTTAAACTTCGAGATGGAACGGTGATATGCCGTGAAGTCAAATATGAATCGGAGTTGAATCCTGAAGACCGATGCAACGTAAGGACGCTTAGACAAATTGAAGCTCAACAAATTTATTGCAAAGAAAATGGGGTCCTTTATGAAATAATAACCGACAAGCTTTTGCGAAAAAGTCACAATGAGTTAGAAAATCGCTTGAAGATCATTTCTTTTGTAAAGAACAATCCAGAGCCAAAAGAAGCTCCACAAATTTATAAAGCCGTTCGACGTGAGCGAGTAGATCTGCAAACATTATCAGAATTATTATCAATTCCATATATGCTAGTGCACGATGCGTGCTTATGGTTGTTTTATCAAGGATTAATTCACCTAAACATTGACGAAATAATCATTTGCAAACGATCGGAGGCTTGGTTACGTGAGTAGGGTTAAGGTTATTGACCTCGGTGAATTATCTCAAGCCCAGATTGACCGAGATTTGTGGTATCAAGTTGACGAGACATTGTTGGAAGATGTAGAGGAAAAGGCGGTTTTCTCGAAACGAAAAGAAGCTATTGATCTATATATGGCAAATGAAAAGAGTCATAAGGATATTTATGAACTCACAGGTGTAGATCGAATAAATTTGATTCGTTTATTTAAAAGGTGCATTACTTATGATCCTAATGGTGTCCCTTGGGGATACAGGGGACTGATTCCAAATAAAAAGCTTAAAAAATATGAACTAAACCCTGTTTCGCGAAAATTTAATGAATCAAGAAAAACAGGTGAGTTCGATTTGCTGCTGGAGAAGCAGTTCTTGTCAACCGACAACAAAACCAGCAGTAGCAATGGTTTTAGCTAATTTATAGACTATTGTACAAAATCCGAATTTTGTGAAATAGTTTCGCTTCACAGAGTTTCACAGAGGAAGTAGCAATCAGCCGTTAAATGTTCGGCGACACAAACATATGCGCTTTCGCGACACAAACATATGCGTTTTGCCGTTATAAATCATTTTCATAGTCATCATATATGTCATTGCCCAGTCATCATATATGTCATTGCCTGCTATCGAAGATCTCAAGATAAGAGCGGTTTATTGAAACTATCGTTTCCCGTTTGTTGAGTAATACATCGATTAATTTAACAACTCCCCCCACCCAATCCCTCTTTTCCAAAAATTCCATTACTGCATGATGAGCCGTCTGATTGGTTAGAATCTGATTTTTCATTTTGTGATTCCGATGATTTTTTCATTTCCTCGTCGAATTTGTGAGCTTGCTCAACATCTTTATTTCGTTCATTCTCATCAGACGATGGTCCGCGTGGTGAGCAGCCTGAGAAGCCCAAAATTAAAAGTATAAAAAGAGAAAGAAACAGGATTTTCAAGCACATGGTGCCCCCTTTAAGTCAAGATGCAGCTATTGTTCCCTAGATCTCTGGTAAAAATTACTGCACCATTTCACAAAACACCAACTCTCGTGGCCATTTTGTTTCGTCCTCTAATCTATAGGGAATCGCTTTACTTTAAATGCTCCTCTTTAATTGCGGCCTTTCTTTGGCGCTCTACCGACGCCTAATCGTGCTATTGGCGATACGGCCGCGTGCTTCTCCTGCATCGCTTCTGTACGCGTTTTGACGTATTTACGAGTCGTTTCAAATCCGCATGGCCAGCGATCCTTTGCAGGGTGAACACATCGCCGCCATTCTCGAGGTACGCCGTACAAAAGTAGTGACGGAACGTGTGCGGGCTTACTCGTACTTGACCGTGTATGCCTGACTTAACCCCGTAATCATGCAGCCTCTTTCGAAAGTGATCGGCCTTCAGCGGCTCGCCGTAATTGGCGACAAATATATACTCCGTCTTGAAATACGCCTTATTCTCGTTAACCAACTCGAGGACTTGCGAACGACTTCGTTCGATACCGGTACAATCCTCGGCTTCCGGTTCATATTCATCGATGCCGGTAGCGTTATACAGCGCGATCTCATATCAAAATGTTCGGTGGTTAAGCGTAAGGCTTCGTTTATACGTAAGCCGGTATCAGCAAGCAGCAACATGAGCACCTTGTCCCGAAAGCCGGCGTAAGAACGTACGTCAGGCGCCGCTAATAGCAAACGTACCTGCTCGTCCGTGAACGCATCAATGTCGTCCTCGTCTTGCCGCGGCGGCTTGATCTTTTGCGCCGGGTTAACGTCGATCATCTGCTCACCAGCCCAAAAGTTAAACATCGTTCTAAGCGTCCGCAGCCGGATTGCCACCGTTGTCGGCGACAAGGTTTCGCCGTCTAGCTTCCGGTTATCTACGCCATCATATTTCGTCCTACCTGACGACATATAGATTACGTAGTCTCGAAGCGTAGATTGCGTTATTTCACGCAGTTTTATGCCGGGCTCCGTGGAATCGATCCATTCGCGAAAATAGCGCCAGTGCGCTTTATAATCGGCGAGCGTACGGTCCCGCATTCCCTCCGCTTTCTTTACGTTATAAAAGAGCGTGAACGCATCATCAAGTGTGTGGTCGATCGTTTGCTTGGCGGATGGGCGCCGGCCTCCACGAATTATTGCTTTGCCTGAACGCGGGTCATTAATGCTTAACATTTGATTGATTTGTTCTTCCGTCAGGCCTAATGCTTTAAGCTGCGCTTTTGCTCATCGGTTAATACTTCGTTTTGTGCGGACTGAATGATCGGAAGGGCTTTTTGCATCGTTTCCTGAATCAACGACTTGATACTGAACTTTCTATCCGGCCAATACGGTCGTATCTGCTCGCGGCTTTACACAAGTATAGTAAGATCAACCACTTCACATGAAGTGGTTTTTTTAATGTATCTTAATCAAGATACATCGCGCTGCCATTAACTTTTTCTCATGATATTTTTTCATTTATTGGATATAGTAAGGCATAAATTCCTTATTTTCCCGGAGGGGGTCAGCATGAATAGTCGTGGGACAATCGGAGTACTCCCCATGTTTTCAATCATGATTCTGGCTGTCGGGCTCATGAACCATGTTATCGTCATTCCTCCATTGATTCAGGACGCTAAAAGAGATGCCTGGGTGAGTGTTTTAATCATACTTGTTCCCTATATGCTGTGGACCAGCCTGCTTTATTACATTATGAAAAAGACAAATCAAGAGCTATTTCTTTCTTGGATCAAGCTCAACTTTGGAAAATTAATATATCGGATTATATCCGGTGTATTTGTAATCTACCTGCTCTTCATCAGCAGTCTTACATTAAAAGAGACCGTAATGTGGACGCATATTTCCTATTTACCCCGGACTCCTGTCCTTATGCTCGCCATTTCTATGATCATTCTATGTAGTTTGGCGGTTCATCTGGGCCTTGAGGCCATTGCGATCACCGCCGGGGTTCTGCTGCCGCTAATTATTGTTTTGGGTCATTTTGTTATGACGACCAATTTAAAACATAAAAATTATCATTTATTGACGCCAATCTTAGAGAATGGATGGTCTACTGTTCTCGAAGGATGCATTTATGTCGGAGGAGGATCCGTTGAAATCATTACATTTTTGTTGATACAGCATGAGCTTAAAAAGAAAATCCGACTGCGTTTTTTGATTGCAGTATCCTTGTTTTTAATTCTTCTGGTGTTCGGACCGGTAACAGGCGCAATCGCCGAATTCGGTCCGTTTGAGGCCGCGGAGCTTCGGTTCCCCGCCTTTGAAGAGTGGCGACTCGTTGAAATTGGCAAATACATACGCCATGTTGATTTTTTATCGATCTATCAGTGGATCTCCGGGGCCTTCATCCGGATTTCTTTCTCCATGTACTTGGTTGTGGAGATACTAACAGCATATAACAAACAAACAAAATCCAAATATGTATGGCTGGCACTCTTAGGTATTGGCCTAATTTGTATAACTGCAGGAATCCCGATCAAAGACACAGACTACCTTGCCTTTTTAAAAACCGTTTATCTTCCTACCTCTCTTTACGTAATTACTGGCTTATTGATCATGTTCTTCATTATGGTCACGATCTCAAATATGAAAAGGAAGGAATAGAATGAAAATAAGCGGTTTTTGGAAAAAGTCGCCCAAACTGATAAGTACTAAACCTAAAAATGATTCCCCTTCTCCGCACGCTGACAATCCGTTTACCCCGGAAAATATCCGAAGCCTATTTAATAAATCCGCTGATTTTATAATGGAAAGGTATGTATTGGGCGGTGATATTCAGGTGTTTCTGATGTATTGCGATGGGCTAACGGATACAAAAGAAATAAACCGTTCTATACTCCCTCAATTAAACTCTTTGGTGAACCATTCGGAAGTGCAAGATCTGAAACTACAGATGAAATTGATTCAGGTAGCTGACACCGAGGAAATCGTTGACCAAATATACTCGGGAATGCTTCTGCTCTTATTTCCTGCTTTGGGTCTGTTATATTCTCTAGATATTGCTGACATACCGCGCCGGCAACCTTCTGAATCTAACACAGAGATGTCGATTAAGGGCCCCAAGGACGGATTTGTAGAGGAGCTGACCTCAAACGTAGCATTGGTACGTAAACGTCTCCGTACAAGTGCCCTATGTTATGAACAATTTACGATCGGCAAAAGAAGCAAAAGCAAGGTTGCATTGCTTTATATCGAGGACATTACTAACCCTGAAATTGTAAACGAAGCACGAAACAGGCTTCAACGTATTTATATCGATATATTATTAAGCAGCAGTCAACTAGAGGAATTGCTGGCGGACAAGCAGTCTTCATTATTCCCTTTGCTCCATTACACAACAAGACCCGATTTTGTCGTGGATAGTCTCGCTCGAGGCAGGTTTGCTGTCATTGTTGACGGTGCACCTACAGCCATCATCGGTCCCGCCAATTTGACCCTGCTGTTAAAGACACCGGAGGATGCATACATTCCGTTTTATATGGGGACATTCGGTTTGTTTTTCCGCTTTATGGGTCTGTTTATTTCATTGCTGTTACCTGGTTTTTGGAGTGCGTTGGCATCCTACAATTTAGAGCAGCTTCCATACCCGCTACTGGCTACGATCGGGCTGTCAAGAATAGGACTTCCGATTCCGGGACCTCTTGAGGCTTTTCTAATGATCGGATTATTCGAGCTGCTGAGAGAGGCGGGTGAGCGACTGCCCAAGGCGGTCGGCCAAACAGTTGCCATAGTCGGGGGGATTGTCGTCGGAGATGCGGCCATCAGAGCCGGACTCGCATCCACCACCCTTCTTGTTGTCGCTTGTATAACGGCCGTCGCCAGTTTTACTCTGGTTAATCAATCATTGGTTGGTACCGTTAGCATCGTTCGGTTATTTGTTTTAGCTATGTCGTCCTTACTGGGCATGTACGGGTTTATTTTGTCTGTGATTGGAATTGTGTTGTATCTTTCAAGTCTAAAATCTTTCGGAGTACCTGTGCTTGCTCCTATATCTCCCATCAGATGGAGTGACCTGATACCAGCTCTTTCCCGAAAGCAGTGGCGTAATAAGAATTTGCGTCCTGACATTATGGAAACCACCGACCAAACCCGACAAGGGAGGATTAAGTAATGGTTTACAGGCTAAGCATGACAACGGTATGGATAACCATGCTTATAATGCTAACCGGCTGCTGGGATATGAAGAGCATACAGGACATAAACTATGCAACTTGTCTTGGGTTCGATTATAAGGATAACGAATACACTGTGTATGCTCAGTTGCTTGATTTTTCTACGGTAGCAAAGACCGAACCCGGTAAGCCCATTCAACCGATACCGGTTTGGGTTGGTAATGCCAAGGGAGAATCGATCGCTAGTGCTATGAACGACCTCTACCACTCATCTCAATTAAGTATTTTTTACGGACACGTAAATACAATTGTTTTGGGTGAGAATTTACTGAAAAAGGGGCTTAAGGAAGTTCACGAAACTCTTGGGAGATACTATGAATTTCGATACACTCCATGGATGTTCGGAACCCAGCAGCCAATTAATAAATTGTTTGCCACTATCCCGTTCTTTAACCTTTCACCGCTGATGTCCCTGATTCATCAACCGAAAGAAATTTTTAAACAACACTCGATCATTTCTCCATTGAATGCCCTAAAATTCACCTCTGATATGCGTGAGCCGGAGGGCACTGTTTTACTCCCTGCCCTATCTTTGGATAAAGGGAGTTGGCAGGCCGGTGAACAGCCGCATTCAACGTTCGATGTCGACGGCGTGTTTGTATTTAAAAATGGGACTTATATGGGAAAATTACAGAGTAACCAAGTCATGGGGCTTAGATGGATGGATCCGAAAACACATCGCAGTCCGCTTTTTATTCACACTGACGGTGAACTTCAAGCCTCGCTTTCTTTGGAACGACCCGAACCGAAGATTACGCCCAATATCACTGGGAATGAAGTTTTTTATGATATGGAAGTAAAGCTTACGGGTTACATAAGTGAACTTATCCATCCAATACCCATACAAATATTGGAGGGAAAGGCGGCCCGATTGGTGGAAGCCCAAATCAGGCAAGCCTATACTCGAGGCTTGTCCATGAATGCGGATTTGTTTAATTTGCAGCACGAATTCTATCGGCAAAAAAAACCAGAATGGAAAAGACTCCGTGGAAAGGGTGAAATAAAATTATCCCTGGAGTCTTTAAAAAATGTAAAAGTTCAAGTAGAGCTGATTCATTCAGGAGATCTTAAATATTAGAACTCTTTAGCCACACTGACAGCCATATAAGCAACATCTCTTTGGGATTGTTCTCATCCTGCTCGCCGATGTAGAAGAAACAACGCATCATGACAGTAGCTAACTTCGCACAGCATCGTCGGCAATGATATAAAGTTCTTGTCAATTTCGGGAATGTTATAAAGTTCTTGTCATTTGTTTTTGACAAGAACTTTATAACATAAAACAAAATACCGCGTTTTCCGCGGCAATTAATGATATAAAGTTTTTGTCACCCGACAACTGCTGGTTTTGAGAATGTTTTCAATATGATGTGTCACACTATATAGTGTTTGTGTTTACTGTTTAAAAAACTAAGTAAAAAAATCCGTTCCTCTCACCACCTTTTTCGTTGTGTCCAAAGGAAATTCCCTGCTTTTGTAGAATATATAAAACTATCAGCATGAACGAAATATGACAAGAAAGTATGTGATGAACAATGTATATCCCTTCTAGCATTACATCTTTGAACAATGAGGAATTGCAACGTCTACTAACCCACGCTTTAATTGTTAAATGCGAAAAAGCATTTATCCAGTTTATTCAAAACGAAGTGAAACGACGCGGATTACATCCCATTACCACGCGGTAGGGGTTATTTTTCTTTGCTCAACCCTCGAAATATTAGTTCTGTTTCCACTTTTCTAACTAATTCCAACTGTCCAAGTTCTTTTGATTTCTTATATATTTGAATCAATAATTCGCCGACCACAATTACAATTACCCCTCCATTTTTTCATATTATCTCAAATTTATATCTTTACTTCGGTTGATTTACAAGGGCTTGGCGATCAGGTGCTTGTGGCGGTTCCTCTAACCATCCATTTTCAATCATTAGCTTTGCGCCTCTTTCCGCATAGATGGCAATTTCTGCGGCAAGCCTAACGTAATTTGTGGCAATATCTTTACGTGGGCTTGCCGCCGCTGATATGGCATAATTAGCTGTTCCTGCCACTACTAATAAGGATACATGGAATAGTATCAGTTTATCCGAAAAGGGAGGTTCTGTTGAATCCATAACGTCCGTATCCCAAGTCATAGGTGTAGGTATGTCATTACTAATCAACGTATCCGAAAATATCTTAACATGTTTTGATGATATATCCTTACCTGTTTTTAGATACTCGCGAATCTGATTTGAGCGTACAACTTGACTGAATCCCAAGAATAAGACCGGCTTGTCCTTTTTTTACTTTAATCGCGTGAGCTTATATCTCTACGATACATTAGGGGTTGTTACGAACGTTGCCGACAATGGACGATACTGGATAAGCTCTCATCTTCTCTGATGGATAGGGCTTTAAAAGCGAGGTCAGGGCATCGGCATCCATATCCTTGGTATCAGGATCTAACCATACCTGTTCGTCCTCTTTTGTAAGAATCCCTGGCATCCGATCGTGGATCGAAGCCATAAGTTTCAGAAGGAGTCGTGGTCAAAATGATACAGGTTTCAAGAATACTTTTTGGTTGCACTTCAAGCATTGACCGCCTCGTTCATATCAGCTTAATAACTCCTCTTGCAATTTAGGGGGACCTTCCTTCCCTTCCTTACTTTATTTATTCGTCAAATAGACCAAACCTCCTGCGGTTAGTATATTTCAATAGGCTGAGTTCAACGATGTTTTATTTTTTCTTTCGCTTCACAGAGAGCCGTTGGGAATGAGATAATGTTTTATAACCCGACATCAATTTCATTTACGATTATACGCATATGTTTGTGTCGTAAAACGATTATGCGCACATGTTTGTGTCGTGGCTTCGCGACACAAACATGTGTGCTTTCAAATAAAACTTTCATGACCTTCCCGGCCGAAAAACAGACATGAAAGACGCCGAGTGGCTTGCAAAATTACTTCGATGCGGGCTAATTGAGGCTAGTTTCGTCCCTTCCGTCGAAGTTCGAGAATTGCGTGACTTAACTCGTTAC
>NZ_VNJI01000045.1 GCF_007786445.1 Paenibacillus cremeus
CCTCAAGATGAGATTTCCCAGTATGTAAGACCCCTTGTAGACGACGAGGTAGATAGGTTCGGGGTGGAAGCGCGGCAACGTGTGGAGCTGACGAATACTAATCGGTCGAGGGCTTATCCAAAAGATTCAGCGAGCTTTGTTTCGAATCCAGTTTTCAGGGTGCAAATCCTGAACAATCCGTTTGGTGATGATGGCGGAAGGGAACCACGCGTACCCATCCCGAACACGACCGTTAAGCCTTCCAGCGTCGATGGTACTTGGACCGCAGGGTCCTGGGAGAGTAGAACGTCGCCAAGCAAATTGAAAGAGCCTCATTGGACAAGATCCAATGAGGCTCTTTGCTATCTTACAACGTCGAGCTGCCAATCGGCATGGATTTGAAATATGAAGATGACGCCGGAATGAACCATACGCACCATGGGGGTGTGCAGAGCGTCCGTGAGTTAAAAGCACAATGGCTTCCTCGACTTGATTCACTTGCACCTTGGTGCCAGGCAAAGAGGCAAGGGCGCTCGAGAGTAAGGTATGAACCACTCGACTCGTGAAATACTTGTCGGAGTAGGAGCAGACAATATCCAGAGCTCCCATATTCATTGAATCACAGGTTTCGTTTAAGTGATCGAATAGATTGGAAAGGCCGCAAATTTGAGATAGCTCAAGCACGGCAGTATCGCGGCTTCCGTTGGGAAGGCCGAGGCCGTTTAGCAGCTCATGAGTTAGCGCTGATAGCGTGCTGATCTCTGGATGGTCTTTTACAAATTGATAACCGGCGGCTGCATGACTGCGAACATCCGTCGTAAGTTTCTTCCCTATATCGTGCAGCATACAGCCGACACCCAGCATATAGAGCTGATTATTGGTCAGCTTCAAGGATACTCCCATTTGGAGGGCCCATAGTGTTACGTTGACCACGTGAGCATAAGGCTGCAGAACCCGAGGCACAGAGCTTGTGGGAAGAGGAATCAGCAGAGAATGACTCCATATTTTTCTAAGCATGCCAATGAGGGGCAAGAATACGGCTTCGGGATCCAGATGATGTGAACGGGCATTTTCATAGATGCCTTGAGCCTGCAGCACCCAAGAGATCCACTCTTCGGAGGGAACCAGTTCCGGTAACAAAATTTCAGTGGTGTTGTGGTCATAGACAACGGTTTTGTGAATCTCATGAGCCTGCAGTTCGGCAATCAGCTGACCGGTAAGCTGAGCTCCAGTATCGTAAAGAAGATGCCCGAATTCATCGTAGATGGGACGAGCGGTAAAGCTTTGTCCGGGAATAAGATGGTTGACGTAAGCGATGTGCATGGTTTCCACTCCTCTATGTAGGACTTAAAAAGTTGCTTTGAACCGCAAGCTGATCCTCCGATAATGGCTTGCTCATTAAATAACCTTGAGCGAAATCACATCCCCATTGCTTCAGATGATAAAGCTGGTGGTAGGACTCTAATCCTTCGGCGATCACAAGATAACCCAGCTGCTTGAGCAAGTTAATGATGGAGGCAGTGATTTGATGCTCGGATACAATAGCAATTTCATCAGCAAAGCTCTTGTCGATCTTGATGATGTGAAAAGGAAGCCGCTTTAACAAATTCAGCGAGAATACCCGGTGCCAAAATTATCGAGTGCCAGCTTTACGCCTGAGCTTTGCAGCCGGTGGAGCTGATTCTCGTCTTGCTCGAACGAATCCATGAGCGAATGCTCGGTAATTTCCAGCTCCAAGACTTGCGGCTGTATCGACGAGGATGCAAGAATGTTACGGACATCGTAAGGAAAATCCTTTTTGACGAGCTGAACGGCTGAAATATTCACGGTGAGCACAGCTCCTGGAAACGAATGTAGCAATCGCTTATATGTATCACAAGCCTGCTTCATCACCCACTGTCCAATCGGGACGATCACGGTTTCTTCTGCAAGGGGAATAAAGTCAGCCGAAGCAATGGCACCGAATTCCGGATGGTTCCAGCGCAGCAGTGTCTCAAATCCGCGAACCGCTCCCGTTTGCAAGTTGAATTGCGGCTGGTAAAGCACGTGCAGCTCATCGCGATCCAGTGTCAACCATAGTGCCTCTCGCAGCTTCGTTCGCAGTCGGGGCTCCGAGCCGGCTTGATCGCTATAGGATTCAGTCCGGTGAACCTCCTGTTCCTTGGTCTGGCGAAGGGCATTCTCCGCTTGCTGAACCAGTGAATCCACGGATTGGTTGTTTCCGATATACTCTGACACCGCGATACTGATAGAGATGTACACCTGAACGTCTTGGATGCTGAAGGGCTTCGATAAGGTAGCGTAAATTTTTTGCAGCAGGGCGGCATGCTGTTCGGACCCCGGATTAGCTGGGCAGCTTAGCAGAAATTTGTTTTCGTTAATTCGCCCGATAAACCCATCCTGAGGGAGCAGACCCATTAAGCGAATACATACCTCGGCTAGAAGCGATTCCCCGAAAGCAGCAATGTGCATTTAGTTATCGATGGTTAATAGAATGATTGACGCCTGCCGCCGGGCTTGAATGATTGTCTTCAAGTGGGATAAAACCATCTGCTGATTAGGGATGTTGGTCATTGGGTCGATTATCTCGCTGCGCTGTTTCTCCCGCTCAAACTGGATGAAGGAAGTGATCCCAACGGTAGCAAGCGGATAGGCGAGCAGCACTCTGACAACATATAAATTGGCTGTGCCGGTAAAGATGGAGGAAGGCAGATGGGTCCCCCACAGCAAGCTTTCGAGCCCTACCAGCAGTCCCAAGATTAAAGTGGACAAGTTCCCCGGCGCCTGTTGGTTCGCTTCCTCCAGTAATAGAAAAGGGTACCGAATAGTGCGGCGGTTCCAGTGGCTTCAGTCGCAGGCATCATCTCGACACCGTTGCTAAGCAATAGTCCGCAGCCTGTACTGAGCAGCGCAGCGGTTAGAGAAGGAATCGACCCTCCGAGGGCACCGGCCACCGCTACTACGACGTGATTGATATGGACAATCATGCTGTCGTTCCATTGAACCAGTAGGGGAACAAAAAGTGCGGCACCTGTACCAAATAGTAAGCCTAGACCAATCTGTTGAATCAAACGGTTGAATCTTTAACTGGTGATATATACATAAACGCGGTTAGCGAGAATAATGATAACGGCGAGGTCCGCCACGCTCTTCATCAGATTTACCATCGTGGTCATGACTGACATGGACTTACCTCCAACAACAAGCCAAAAAGTATCTTCACATTTTAAGTATGAAGCAAATGTTTATGGAAAGCTGACCATCCATGTCTGGTAGTGGTCGTCCGGGGAAGAGAAGAACTCAAAGAAGGACGTCGGCGTGCTGAACACATGGGGACTGCCGTCAAGCACTCCGATCACTTTTCCGTCGACCAGCTTGCTGGCAATCAGATCCGGACGCATACTGGTCAGAATCTGCGGGATGGCGGAAAACGGGCTAGGATGAATATATTGGACGAGGGTGTTGATATCGTAAATGGCATCTATCCGGAGCGACTGGATCATACGGCTAAGATGCTGTACATGATCAGGGTCAGCTAGCCCGTCGATATATAGAAGCATAGATTCGTTCCCGAGTTTTTCCGATGGTTAACGGGATCGTTTTTAGTCGGGCATCCCTTACACGTCTGCGAATTAAAGATAGGTTCGTATCGAGCGATTCCGTGAAGGCATCGTGAGGTCCGCTGATGACGCTTTCCGTTTCCCAGGACTGAATGGCACGGTACTCCGGCCCGCCGGTATCGTACAAATACGCTTGCCCGTTGAAAAAAATCGCAGCTTCCCCATGCAGAATGCCTTCCACGAGATTGCTCGTGACAAAGATGGGCTTGTACTGTGAAAGGGTGAGCAGTGATTCGATCGCGGAGGGCTGCAAGCGGCTGAAGGGCTCCAGCACATCACTTCGCAGCATCTCTTGATCCGTCAAATGGTCGAAGTAGAGCACATCAATGAGCTGAGCCGGAAACTGCTGATGCACCAGATCAGAGCAATCCTGAAACGCTTGAAGCGTACGCGAAAGCAATTCGTTAGTCGCTGCGGCCGTTCCGCTCATGTTCAGTGCTCTCCTTGAGTAGGGTAGGAAATCTAACATTTCGCTTGCATTGTCTTATTATGGTTTCATCTGGGAAAGTTATTCTTTTCTGGCATAGTCGATGAGACAACAAAAAGCACCACATGAGCTGGTCTGCTCATAGGTGCCTCATGCGTTATTTTTGGGTCTTGGTAATCAAATCCGATACGGTGACAAATTCGTAGCCTTGCTTCTTCAGCTCCGGCAAAATGCGCTTCAAGGCTTCAACCGTCTGACTGCAGTCGCCCTCCAGGTCATGAAAAAGAACGATATCGCCATTGTGAACATTACCCAGCACGGTTTGCACGATTTTATCCGTTCCGGGCTTTCGCCAATCCTTCGTATCCTGATACCAGGACCACATGACGACGGTCAGCTTATCTTCCTTCATCGATTTGAGCAGCGCCTCGTTGTAAAATCCGCCCGGGGGACGGAAGACGTGCGGCATTTGCTCGGTGATATCGAAGATTACTTCCTGTGTCTGGCGAATTTCCTCTACCAATCGCTCCGGCGGGTAATTTTTCAGAAAATGGTGGTCGAACGTATGGTTGGCGATCTCATGGCCTTCATTCACTTCGCGAATCGCGACCGCAGGGTACATCTTCACCCGCTTGCCTAGCACAAAAAAGGTGGCCTTCGCTTGATATTGCGCTAGCAGATCCAAGATTTGCGGGGTATAGACCGGGTTCGGGCCGTCATCGAAGGTGAGAGCAATCAGCTTTTGGTCGGTCTGGACGTTCCACACGACCTCATCGCTGCCGGCGGGACGCGCCGCGGCACACGTGAAGGCGGCAATGAACAAGCACAAGGAAAGCTTGGCGATTCGGCTGATCATAAAGGGCTTCAAGGGCTTCACCTCTAGTGGAACTAAAGTGAGTAGTCAGGTGGTGATCTTCTTTTGTTAGGTTGGGCCAATCGCCGTAAAGTATGCAGTAGGCTGTAGAGGCAAAAAAAAGCAACCGCTCTTAGGAGCGGCTGCCTGCGGATGAGATTGAGTTAATAAAATTTAGGAACCGATGACGTACACTTTCACTTGCTGTACTCCGAAATCTTGGGCCTTGGAACGGCTCTCCGGCAGGAAAATATCAATCTTATTGCCTTTAATGGCGCTGCCGGTGTCCGAAGCGATGGCATACATGCCGCCGGTCGGCAATCCGTCATACGAGTAGCCTTCCACATAAACCTTGCTTCCAAGCGGGATGACCGAAGGGTCTACAGCGATGGTTCCGAGCGCCAATGGCTGGCCCAGGTAATCGATCGCGCCGTAGCCGCCGTTCTCAGCAGGAGAAGCGGTGTAAGCTGTGGCTTTCATGTCCACAATTTTGCTATAGCTTGGAGCAACCACTTTTGGCTTGTACCAGGCAGGAGCGTGATACTTGCCATCTTCGCCTAGAATCGCGATCCGGTTCGAGTTGTCCCACTGCGTATTAATATTGAACGAATCGGCGATCAAACGGAACGGAACGTACACACGGCCGTCAATCAACGAAGCTGAAACAGGGGCGGTTGTTGATTTACCGTTTATGGTAACAGTGTTATCGCCGGTGGTCAGCGACACGCTTTTGTCATCTTTTTTCAAGGTGACCTTTACTTCCGATCCCGCCGGTTCCCATTGTACTTGATAACCCAGCTTGTCTGCTACGACACGAGCAGGCACTTGCAGCTTATGATTCTCATCCAAAAAAGGCTGGGCGTCCGGAAATTGCACCAGACTGTCGTTTACTTGCACTTTCACGTCATCTGCAACCTTCTGAGGCACAGCCACAGCGGCCTGCGCCGGCGTAGACGCCGAAATAACGGTAGGCAGAGCAAACATACATGCGATCAGCATGTTTTTAATATTCAGTTTCATGGTTTCCCTCCTGTGAGGCCTCCGAGGTTAGTTGTCGGGTTCGGGAAGAGGTTTTCCCTAGTTCGCCGTACTGATGTCGCAAGCTGTCTGCAAGAATAGCGGTCAGCGGCTACACGGCATTACATTCACCCCATGTGATGCGTCCCCCGTACACTACACGAAAAAAATATTGTAGCGATTCGGCTTTTAGTAATTTAACATACGACCCTAGTCAGTTCAATGCACAAAATCATCCATTTAACTGGAAAGGGCTTTTTTCTTCCCGGGAAGGAAATGCGATACAATAAAATAGTGTTCGAGCTGGAGAGGCATTTTAGGTCGGTCGGAAGGGAATGGGGAGCTGCATGTACAGGCGGGATTATTTGTTAAGGCTGATAGAGCAGTCGATGGCCGTGGTGCAAAAGGTGATGTACGAGGTGAGTCAGCGGCGGCTGGAGGAGGCCATGGCCCTGCTGACGCAAGCGATGAAGCAGCTGCTCGGCGTAGGTTCAAAGCTCGTGCATGCGCTGGCGGTAAAGGACCTTATAGCCCTGCTCTCCAGAGATGGTGAAGTAGATCAAGGTAAGGTGCTGGCTTTGGGCGACCTGCTTAATGCTGAAGCGGCGGTCTGGAAAGAGGCGGGCCAAGAGGTGGCCGCGCGGCAGGCGGCGACGAAATCGGCGGAGCTGCTGCTAACTGCAAGGGAGCTGGACGCGCGCGCGGAGCTGAAGGACGAGTTTCAATCGCGTGTACAGACGGCACTGGAGATGATTGGCCGATCGCGGATGGAAATCGGACTGATGGAAAAGCTGATCTCTTATTATGAAGAAACCGGATGGTTTGCCAGCAGTGAGGATGTGTTATTTCATTTGCTCGATGCGCTGGAGGAAGCGGGGCTGGAGAGCGAACGGATGGAATGGGTAGAGATCGGTATTCAAATGTACGAGCGATGGCTCCTATTAGATGAAGGAAAATTAGAAAATGGCAATTTTTCGTCGAACGAGGTCGAAACGGCACTGCAGGAGTTGAAAAATCAGAAACATCTCACTGGAAATTAACAGGAATTGGCGAATAAAAAGCTTTTAAATGCGAACTATTTTTTAGGTCGATTTCGTGAATGTTCGTCTTTTCCGGTTGACATGAGCTATAGATGGCTGTTAAACTTAAAAGGTACTCATGAACGCTTAAAAAAAGGTATTATTTTTCATAGAAAGTCGAATAATCTCGTATAAAGTCGGGAATACGGCCCGAAAGTTTCTACCCAAAAACCATAAATTTTTGGACTACGAGTGAACGAGCGAACTGGAAGGTCGGTACTCACGTGCACGGCCTTTGCTTGCGCTTCGAACATTTAGTCGTCCTGTCGATAGACGCATTCCGTATGCGCTATCTGCCGGGCGATTTGTATTTTCAGGGCTTTTTTTTCAGAAAGCTGGGTGTTACATATCAGGGGAGGTTAGTTCGATGTCCGTACTTGTTGGAGTCATTATGGGAAGCCAGTCCGACTGGGAAACGATGAAGCACGCATGCGACATATTGGAGGAGCTGGGCGTACCTTATGAGAAAAAGGTCGTATCCGCCCACCGCACACCGGACCTGATGTTCCAGTATGCGGAGGCGGCAGCGGAGCGCGGGCTTAAGGTCATTATCGCAGGCGCGGGCGGCGCGGCGCATTTGCCGGGTATGGTGGCGGCAAAGACGATCCTGCCGGTCATCGGTGTGCCTGTGAAGACATCGACGCTGAACGGACTCGATTCGCTGCTGTCGATCGTTCAAATGCCGGGCGGCATTCCTGTTGCTACAGTGGCAATCGGGCATGCAGGCGCAACGAACGCGGGCCTCTTGGCCGCACAGCTGCTGGGCGCATTCGATCCAGAGCTGCAGCGCAAGGTGTCAGACCGCCGCGAACGCATCGCACAAACCGTCATTGAAAAGAGCGTGCTGGAATGACGGAGGGCGGAAACAACCAAGCTATGGATAAAGCTTATGATGCTGAGCGGGTGATTGCTCCGGGTGGAACGATCGGCGTGCTCGGCGGCGGCCAACTCGGACGGATGCTGGCGCTGGCCGGTCGGGCGATGGGCTATCGTTTCGTGACGCTCGACCCGACGCCGGATGCACCGTGCGGGCAAGTGGCGGACCAGCAGATTGTTGCCGCGTATCATGATGCGGCGGCGGCGCGGCAGCTGGCGGAGCAGGCGGATGTCATAACGTACGAGTTCGAGAATGTCGATGCGGAAGTGACCTCGCTGCTGATGGCCGAATCGTACGTGCCGCAGGGCAGCCGGCTGCTTTACACTACGCAGCACCGGCTGCGCGAGAAGCGCGCGATTGAAGCGGCCGGCGTGAAGGTAGCGCCGTACGCGGAGATCGCAAGCGAGGCTGAGCTGCGCGAAGCGGTGCAGCGGTTCGGCACGCCGTGCGTGCTGAAGACGGCGACCGGCGGCTACGACGGCAAAGGCCAGTGGGTCATCCGCTCGCTGGATGAGGTGGCCGAAGCCTATGAGACGCTGAGCCGGGCCAAGACGGAGCTCGTGCTGGAGCAGTTCATCCACTTCGCCAAAGAAATTTCCGTTATCGCGGCGAGAAGCCCTCGAGGCGAAGTGAAGGCATTTCCGGCGGCGGAGAATGTGCATGTGAACAACATATTGCATCTGTCGATTGTGCCTGCTCGCGCTTCATCGGAGGTGCTGCAGGAAGCCGAGCGGATGGCACTGCGCATTGCAGAAGCGCTGGATGTGATCGGCCTGATTGCGGTCGAGATGTTCCTGACAGCGGACGGCGAGCTTTACGTGAACGAGCTGGCGCCAAGGCCGCACAATTCGGGGCATTATACTATGGAAGCGTGCCGCACCTCGCAGTTCGAGCAGCATGTGCGGGCGATCTGCAACCTGCCGCTGAGCGATCCCGGGCTGCTCACGCCGGTCGTCATGGTCAACGTGCTCGGCGAGCATGTAGAGCCGCTGCTGGACTGGATCGTCAAGGCGGAATCCGAGCAGGCGGTGCCGGGCGTAACGGCTAAGGTGCACTTATATGGCAAGCAAGAAGCCAAAACCGGACGAAAAATGGGCCATGTGAATCTGCTTACCGATTCGGTGGAATCAGCGAACCGGTGGATCGAGCTTTCGAATATATGGAAGTCAACTAAATAGAGAATCGAAATCGGAGGATTGGAAAACCATGATCGATCGTTACACAAGACCCGAGATGGGGCGCATTTGGACGGAGGAAAATAAATTCAAGGCTTGGCTGGAAGTGGAGATTTTGTCCTGTGAGGCGTGGGCTGAGCTGGGCGTCATCCCTAAGGCGGATGTAGCGGAGCTTCGCAAAAATGCCGGCTTCAACATCGACCGCATCTACGAAATCGAGCAGGAAACCCGTCACGATGTGATTGCGTTTACTCGCGCAGTATCGGAAACCGTAGGTCCAGAGCGGAAATGGGTACACTACGGTCTGACTTCTACTGACGTCGTCGATACGGCGCTCGGCTACTTGATTAAGCAAGCTAATGAAATTATTGAGCGCGACCTGCTGAACTTTATCGAGATCGTTCGGGAGAAAGCGATTGCCTATAAGGATACGCCGATGATGGGCCGTACGCATGGCGTTCACGCTGAGCCGACGACCTTCGGACTCAAAATGGCGCTTTGGCACGAGGAAATGAAACGGAATCTGGAGCGTTTCCGGTTTGCTGCCGATGGCGTTCAGTACGGTAAAATCTCCGGTGCGGTGGGCACTTACGCGAACATCGACCCGTACGTAGAGCAGTACGTGTGCGAGAAGCTCGGCACGAAGCCGGCGCCAATCTCGACGCAGACGCTGCAGCGTGACCGTCATGCCGAATACATGGCGACCTTGGCGCTGATCGCTACGTCGCTCGATAAGTTCGCAACTGAAATTCGCGCGCTGCAAAAGAGCGAGTTCCGCGAGGTGGAAGAAGCGTTCGCGAAGGGGCAGAAGGGCTCCTCGGCGATGCCGCACAAGCGCAATCCGATCGGCTGCGAGAGCATCTCGGGTCTGGCGCGCGTCATTCGCGGTCATATGGTGTCCGCGTACGAGAACGTGACGCTGTGGCATGAGCGCGACATTTCGCATTCCTCGGTGGAGCGGATCATTTTGCCGGATGCGACGATTTTACTGAACTATATGCTGAACCGTTTGGGCAACATTATCAAGAACTTGACCGTGTTCCCTGAAAATATGAAGCGCAACATGCGAAGCACCTACGATGTGCCGTTCTCCGGCCGCGTCATGACGAAGCTGATCGACAAGGGCTTCAGCCGCGAGCAAGCTTACGACACGGTACAGCCGCGTGCGATGCAGGCGTGGGAAGAGCAGCGCTCCTTCCGCGAGATCGTGGAAGCGACACCGGAAATTCGCGAGCATCTGTCGGCAGAAGAAATCGAGGATGCATTTAATCCGAGCTGGCATTTGAAGCATGTAGATACGATTTTCAAACATTTAGGCTTGAGCTAGGTTGTAATGGATAGCGGATCTAAGCTTACGATTATAACCCATCGGGAGAGGATGAGCGGAGCATGAATAAGGAATCGGTTGGGGTAGCGATTTCAAGTGCGGAGCCGTATGTAAAAGCACCGCTGTTATATAAAGGGAAGGTCCGGGAGCTGTATGATCTCGGTGAGCATTTCTTAATCGCGGTCACCGACCGCATCTCCGCTTTTGACTGGGTGCTGAGCCCGGCGGTGCCGGACAAGGGGAACGTGCTCAACTCCTTGAGCAAGTTCTGGTTCGACCAGACGGCGGAGATTCAGCCGAACCACGTGGTGCACGCGGATGTCGAGCAGCTCGGCGAGCTGATCACGGACCGTGAGATCATGAAGGACCGCTTCATGGTGACGAAGAAGGCGCAGCGGATCGACATCGAGTGTGTCGTACGCGGCTACATTACCGGCGGCGGCTGGCGGCAGTATCAGAAGACGGGCCAAGTGAACGGCCATACGCTTCCTCAGGGGCTGCGCAAGAACGATCGCCTGGAGACACCTCTTTTCACACCGGCAGCCAAAAACGACGTCGGACACGACGAGGATATTTCGATCGAGCGGATGAAAGAGCTGGTCGGCGCAGAGCTGACGGAGCAGCTGCAGGAAAAAAGCATCCGGCTGTACGAGTTTGCCCGGGCATTCTGCGAGGAGCGGGGCATCATTTTGGCGGACACGAAGTTTGAGTTTGGTCTGATTGACGGGGAAATCATCCTGATTGATGAGATTTTCACGCCGGACTCCTCTCGCTTCTGGGCCAAAGAAAACTACGCGCTCGACATCGAGATCGACAGCATGGACAAAGAGCCGGTACGGACGTACTTGTCCGGTACGGATTGGGATAAAGACAGTGAGCCGGATCCGCTTCCGGCAGACGTTGTTGCAGAGACTTCGCGGCGGTACCGCGATATTTATAACCGGCTGGTGCTGGGCTAGGCTAGGCAGCAGGCTGATATTCGCCTTCATAAATCGTGATTTGTCATAGACAGGAACCCTACTTTTATTGTCCGAAGGAGACATGATTCTAATGTTAAAAGCGACCGTTTACGTTACGATCAAGCAAAGCGTGCTGGATGTCCAAGGAACCGCCGTACAAGGCGCGCTCCACTCGATGGGATTTGATGAAGTGGAGAAGGTGCGGATTGGTAAGTATCTGGAAGTAGAGCTGGACACCAGCGACCGTGGCGTGGCGGAAGAGCGCGTAAAGGCGATGTGCGAGAAGCTGCTTGCAAACACCGTCATCGAAGATTACCGTTTCGAGCTTCGTGCTGAATAGTGGATTTTTTAAAAGAAGGACAACTACGCGGAAAAGAGGACGAAACGATGAATTTTGCGGTACTGGTGTTTCCCGGCTCCAACTGTGACATCGACTGCTACAAAGCGGTAGAGGATACGATCGGACAGCCAGTGGATTACGTGTGGCATACAGAAACGGATCTGTCGAAATATGATGCAATTTTGGTTCCAGGGGGCTTCTCCTATGGCGACTACCTGCGCTGCGGTGCGATTGCCCGTTTTGCTCCAGTTATGGGGGCGCTGGTAAAGGCTGCAGAGGAAGGCAAGTACATTCTGGGGATCTGCAACGGGTTCCAAATCTTGACGGAAGCGGGATTGCTGCCGGGCGCGCTGATGCGTAACCAATCGCTGAAGTTCCGCTGTCATCAGGCACTGCTCCAGGTGGAGAATACGAACACGCCTTTTACATCGGACTATCAAGAAGGCGAAATCATCAGCATTCCAATCGCGCATGGCGAAGGCAACTACTACTGCGACGAGGCGACGCTGGCGGAACTGAAAGCGAACAATCAAGTCGTGTTCCGCTATAAAGCAGGCAACAATCCGAACGGATCGCTCGACGATATCGCAGGAGTATGTAACAAGGCCGGCAACGTGGTGGGCATGATGCCGCATCCGGAGCGGGCGATTAGCGAGCTGCTTGGCTCAGCGGACGGCAAGCGGATGTTTACATCGATTTTGAGCACTTGGAGGGAAAAACATGGCGCAGCAGCTATCGGTTAAGGAGCCTACGGCAGAGCAAATATCGGAGCAACGAATCTACAAACAGTTCGGCGTAACGGACGACGAATATCAGAAGGTATGCGGGTTTCTGGGCCGCAAGCCGAATTACGTCGAGATCGGCGTATTCAGCGTCATGTGGTCGGAGCACTGCTCTTATAAAAATTCCAAGGTTGTCCTGCGCAAATTCCCTACCAGCGGCCCTCGCGTTCTGATGGGTCCGGGCGAAGGCGCTGGGATCGTCGATATCGGCGATAATCAAGCCGTTGTATTCAAAATTGAAAGCCATAACCATCCATCGGCTGTCGAGCCTTTCCAAGGCGCAGCTACAGGTGTAGGCGGCATTATTCGTGACATTTTCTCCATGGGCGCTCGTCCGGTAGCGGTTCTCAACTCGCTGCGCTTCGGCCGTCTGGAGAGTGATCGCGTCAAATATTTGTTCGAGCACGTGGTATCCGGTATTGCCGGCTATGGCAACTGTATCGGGATTCCGACGGTTGGCGGCGAGGTTATGTTCGACGAGAGCTATGAAGGCAACCCGCTCGTTAACGCGATGTGCGTCGGTCTGATCGACCACGACAAGATTCAAAAAGGGGTAGCCAAAGGCGTAGGCAACCCGGTGTTCTATGTCGGTCCGGCGACCGGACGCGACGGGATTCACGGCGCGACATTCGCGTCGGAGGATTTGTCCGAGGCTTCGGAAGCGAAGCGTTCGGCGGTGCAAGTGGGCGATCCGTTCATGGAGAAGCTCGTATTGGAAGCGTGCCTCGAGCTGATCAATTCGGGCATCGTTGTCGGTATTCAGGACATGGGAGCCGCAGGCCTCACATGCTCCAGTGCTGAAATGGCGAGCAAAGCCGGTAACGGTATGGAGCTGTATTTGGACGAAGTGCCGCAGCGTGAAGAAGGCATGACGCCGTACGAAATGATGCTGTCGGAATCTCAGGAGCGCATGCTGTTCGTGGTGAAGCCGGAACATGAGGCGCAGGCTAAGGCGATTTTCGAGCGTTGGGGTCTCCACTGCGCGAAGGTTGGTAAAGTAACCGACGATGGCAATCTGAAGCTGTACCACAAAGGCGAGCTGGTCGGAGACATGCCGGTCACGGCGCTGGTTGACGAGTGCCCGATGTACCATAAGCCTTCGGCGGTTCCCGCTTATTACGAGGCCAACGGCAAGATTGATACGCTGCGCTATGCGGAAGTAACGGATCTGAACGATGCGCTGAAAAAGGTGCTGGCTTCCCCAACCGTGGCAAGCAAAGAGTGGATCTATAACCAATATGACTATATGGTTCGCACCAGCACAGCGGTTCAGCCTGGCTCGGATGCAGCGGTGGTCACGATTCGCGGCTCCCGCAAGGCACTGTCGATGTCGACGGATTGTAACGGACGCTTCGTGTATCTGGATCCGGAAGTGGGCGGCATGATCGCCGTAGCGGAAGCCGCGCGCAACAATGTGTGCTCCGGTGCCGAGCCGCTGGCTATCACGGACAACCTGAACTTCGGCAGTCCGGAGAAGCCGGAAATTTTCTGGCAGCTGGAAAAATCGGTCGACGGCATGGCGGAAGCGTGCCGCAAGCTGAACACGCCGGTTATCGGCGGGAATGTCAGCTTGTACAATGAGAACTCCAAAGGCGCGATCTATCCTACGCCGGTTGTCGGCATGGTCGGCTTGGTGCACGATACGGATCACATTACGACACAAGGCTTTAAGAAGGAAGGCGACGTCATCCTGCTGCTCGGCGACACGAAGGCGGAGCTTGGCGGCAGCGAGTTCCAATACGTCGTGCATGGCGTGACGGAAGGCCGTCCACCACAAATCGATCTGGATGTGGAGCAAAAGCTGCTCAGCACCGTTCTGACGGCGATTCAGCAAGGGCTTGTGGCTTCCGCGCATGACCTCTCCGAGGGTGGTCTTGCCGCTGCTCTGGCGGAGAGCTGCATCAGCGGCCGCGTCGGCGCGAAGGTGGATTTTGAAGCGGCTGGCTTGCGTAACGACGTTGCTCTGTTCAGCGAAAGCCAATCCCGGATTCTGCTGAGTGCAACTCCAGAGAAGGCCGAAGCTCTGAAGCAGCATATCGCTGCCCAAGGCGTGCCGGTTCAAGTGCTGGGTACGGTTGGCGGAGACGTTCTAAGCGTTGGGGTGAATGGTACGGCGTCGGTAATTGAAGCATCTGTAGCTCAGCTAGAACAAGTCTGGAAGGATGCGATTCCATGTCTGATGCAGTAAAAGTCGGCGGACGTGTGAACAAGGAAGATCAGGCTCCGAAGCTGTGGACCGGAGATTTTTATAACGAAGGCGTGAATGCGCATGACGGCTTGTTCGACAAGCTGGGCGAGGAATGCGGGGTGTTCGGGGTGTTCGGTCACTCCGAAGCCGCTTCGCTCTCCTACTATGGGCTGCACGCCCTCCAGCATCGCGGACAAGAAAGCGCAGGCATCTGTGTCGCGGACGGCGAGTCGTTCAAGTACCACCGCGGCATGGGTCTGGTGAAAGAAGTATTCAACAACGACAACCTGGGCACGATGATCGGCGCGAACGCGATTGGGCACGTGCGGTATTCGACCTCCGGGGAGAGCAAGCTGGCTAATGCTCAGCCTCTCGTGTTCAAATACCGTGAGGGTGATCTCGCGATTGCCACCAACGGCAACCTGACCAATGCTCCGGATATTAAGCGGGAGCTGGAAAAGCAGGGCTCGATCTTTCAAACGACGAGCGATACGGAAGTTGTAGCGCATTTGATCGCTCGCTCCAAGCACGATGATATCGTCCTCGCGGTGAAGGAAGCGCTGCTGAAGATTGAGGGCGCGTATGCGTTTATGTTTTTGACTAAAGATAAGCTGATCGCTGCGCGTGACCCGTACGGACTGCGTCCGTTCGTGATGGGACGCCTTGGCACGGCTTGGCTGTTCGCCTCCGAGTCCTGTGCGTTCGATGCAGTCGGTGGCACGTACTACCGTGATGTCGAGCCGGGCGAGTTGCTAGTGCTCGATATGAAGACCGGCATGAAGGAGGATCGGTTTTCTCCGATCAAGCAGCGTGCGATTTGCGCGATGGAGTATATCTACTTCGCGCGTCCGGACAGCGATATCGATGAAGTGAACATCCACTCCGCGCGCAAGCGGATGGGCCGTCAGCTCGCAATGGAAGCGTTCGTCGATGCCGATGTGGTGACCGGCGTGCCGGATTCCAGTATCTCCGCAGCGATCGGGTTTGCGGAGCAAACGGGCATCCCTTACGAGCTCGGGCTGATCAAGAACCGCTACACCGGCCGGACGTTCATCCAGCCGAGCCAAGAGCTGCGTGAGCAGGGCGTGAAAATGAAGCTGTCCGCGGTGCGCAGCATCGTAGCTGGCAAGCGCGTCGTCATGATCGACGACTCGATCGTGCGCGGCACGACCTCGCTGCGCATCGTGAATATGCTGCGCGAAGCAGGAGCGACTGAAGTGCATGTGCGCATCAGCTCTCCGCCGTTCGCCAACCCTTGCTTCTACGGCATCGACACGCCGGACCGCAAGGAGCTGATCGCGGCGAACAAGTCGATCGAGGAAATCCGGCAGGCGATCAACGCCGACTCCTTGCACTTCCTGAGCAAGGACGGCCTGTTGTCCGCGATCGGACGTCAGAGCAACGAGCCTAGCCGCGGATACTGCACCGCCTGTTTCGACAACCGCTACCCAACGCCGCTTCCGGAGGATGCGAAGGTAGGCTGCGGTTGCGATTAACGATGTGAACCATCGTTAACATTAATAAATTTATATGGCGGTCGAAGCGAAGCGACCGCCTTCCTATTCTCAAGCGCAGGTTTATGCGAGTGAAATTTTTTATCTGGAGCCTGAAGGCGGAGGGTCGTGTGCTTGACGGAGAGTTTACGTGCCGCCTTTGAAAACGGGTTCTTACCGCTAAACAAGATATAGAGAACCCGTTTTCAAGAGCGGCCGGAGTCAAGCAGCACGAGCCCGGAGACGGAGAATGGCGAAGAGAAGTAACATTTTAGGAGGAAAACCAAGTGTCCGATGCATATAAAAAAGCCGGCGTCGATATCGCGGCTGGCAACGAAGCGGTAGAGCGCATGAAAAAGCACGTCAAAACGACGTTCCGTCCCGAGGTGCTCACAGAGCTGGGCGGCTTCGGCGGACTGTTCGGGTTGAATAAAGACAAGTACGAGGAGCCGGTTCTGGTATCCGGTACGGACGGTGTCGGCACGAAGCTGAAGATTGCTTTTGCCATGGATTCACACGACACCATCGGGATCGATGCGGTGGCGATGTGCGTGAACGATATCATCGTGCAGGGTGCGGAGCCGCTCTTTTTCCTCGACTATCTGGCGTGCGATCGGGTCATCCCGGAGAAAATTGAAGCGATCGTCAAAGGCATCAGCGACGGCTGCGTGCAATCGGGCTGCGCCCTCATCGGCGGCGAAACGGCGGAAATGCCGGGCATGTACAGCGAAGGCGAGTACGATATCGCCGGATTTACCGTAGGCATCGTGGACAAGAAGAAAATCATCGACGGCAGCACCATTCGCCCGGGCGATGTTGTGCTTGGACTGGCGTCCAGCGGCGTGCACAGCAACGGCTTTTCGCTCGTGCGCAAGCTGCTGCTTGAAGAGAAGGGCTACAGCTTGACCGATCAGGTAGACGCGCTCGGCGGACGTTTGGGCGATGCGCTGCTGGCTCCGACGAAGATTTATGTAAAGCCGGTGCTTGGCGTGCTGGAGCAGGTGAAAATCAAAGGAATGGCGCACATCACAGGCGGCGGCTTCCTGGAGAACATTCCACGCGTGCTGCCGGAAGGCGTCAATGTAGAGATCGATTACGGCTCCTGGCCGATTTTGCCGATCTTTGAGCTCATGCAGCGCGAGGGCGGCATCAGCAACAACGATATGTTCCGCACGTTCAATATGGGCATTGGCATGGTCGTGATCGTAGCTGAAGACGATGCGGCGAAGGCCGTTGAATTGTTTGAGCAAAAGGGCGAAAAAGCATACACCCTGGGCCGTGTAACCGCAGGGGAGCGTATTGTGACATTTAACGGGGCGACGGTATGAGAACCGAGCCTCTGCGCATCGCCGTATTCGCGTCCGGGAGCGGGAGTAATTTCCAAGCGATCGTGAATGCGGTGACTGCAGGCCGGCTCGATGTCCGCATCGAGCTTTTGGTCTGTGACAAGCCGCAGGCCCAGGTCGTGACCCGTGCGGAAGCGGCCGGCGTGCCGGTGTATACGTTCAAGCCGAAGGAGTACCCTTCGCGGGAGGCGTATGAGCAAGACATTTTAGAGCAATTGCAAGCCAAGCGGGTGGAGCTCGTCGTCCTGGCCGGGTACATGCGGATCATTACCGATGTACTGGTGCAGGCGTATTGGGGGCGCATGATCAATATTCATCCGTCGCTTTTGCCGTCGTTTCCGGGCATTCACGCGGTTCGCCAGGCGCTTGAGCATGGTGTGAAGATCACGGGCGTCACCGTACATCTGGTGGATGGCGGCTTGGACAGCGGACCGATTCTGGCCCAGCGGGCGATAAACATCGAACGGAATGACACCGAGGCCTCGCTGAGTGACAAAATCCACCCGATCGAGCATCAGCTATACCCTGAGGTTATACAAAGCATTGCGGACGGCAGCATCGATCTGACATGGAACCAGTGGAACCACCACGAATCACAAATTACGAAGATGGGATGATCAATTAAATGAGCCAGACCACGAACCAAACGAATGTGCTGGAGCTCCGGTACGGTATGAACCCGCATCAAAAACAAGCGAAGCTGCTTAGCGACGGGCCGCTTCCAATCAAAGTCGTGAACGGCGATCCGGGCTTCATCAACTTGCTGGATGCGCTCAATGGCTTCCAGCTTGCTCGCGAGCTTCGCCGCGCTACCGGCTTGCCGGCGGCTGCTTCCTTCAAGCATGTCAGCCCGGCAGGGGCTGCAGTTGCTGCTCCACTGACGCCTGAGCTGAAAAAAGCGTACTTCGTCGACGGCTTGGAGCTGTCGCCGCTTGCGACCGCTTATGCGCGTGCCCGCGGTGCGGACCGGATGTCCTCCTTCGGCGATGCTGTTGCGCTCAGCGATATCGTGGATGCCTCCACAGCGCAGCTGCTTAAGCGCGAAGTATCCGACCTCGTCGTTGCCCCTGGCTACACGGATGAGGCGCTGGAGATTCTCAAGGCGAAGAAGAACGGCGGCTACCTGGTGCTTCAGATCGATCCGGACTATGTACCAAACCCAGTCGAGTCCCGCACGCTGTTTGGTCTGACGATGCAGCAAGAGCGTAATGACGCTGTCATCGATGCCAGCGCCCTGGACAAGATCGTAACAGAAAACAAGGATCTGCCGGAGAGCGCTAAGCGTGACCTTTTAATCGCACTCGTAACGTTAAAATATACCCAATCCAACTCCATCTGCTACACGCTGGACGGTCAAACGATCGGCATCGGCGCAGGGCAGCAGTCTCGAATTCACTGTACGCGCCTCGCTGGAGACAAAGCGGACCGTTGGTTCCTGCGTCAGCATCCGCAAGCGTTGAACATGAAATTCCGCCAAGGCCTGTCCCGAGCAGAGCAAAACAACGCGATCGACCTGTGGCTGGAAGAAGAGGTCACGCCAGTGGAACAAGCCGCTTGGGAAGCTTGTTTCGATGAAGTGCCTGCCCGTCTGACTCGCGAAGAGAAACGTGCCTGGCTGAACAACCTGACCGGCGTATCGTACGGCTCCGACGCGTTCCTGCCGTTCCGAGACAATCTCGATCGGGCCAGCCGCAGCGGCGTGAAGTATGTCGTTCAAGCGGGCAGCTCGATGCGCGACGAGGAAGTCGTTAAGGCCGCTAACGATTACGGCATGGTGATGTCGTACTCCGGCGTTCGCTTGTTCCATCACTAAGAGACGCTGCGCCAAAGCCATTTAGAAACTGCAGCAGTTTGTTTTTTCAATTCGGGGAGGGTTCAGCAGTGACTACGACAAGAGCCGCGCAAGCGGAGCAATATTTGAAAAGCCTGCAAGACAACGTATATCCTGGCCGCGGGATCATTATCGGTCAAACACCGGACGGCACGCGTCTCGTACAGGTGTACTGGATTATGGGCCGCAGCGAAAACAGCCGCAATCGCGTGTTCATCGAAGAAGCGAACGGCTTCCTGCGCACCGAGGCGAAGGATCCGGCCAAGCTGACCGATCCGTCGCTGATCATCTACTATCCGGTGAAGCATGTGAACGGCGCCCATATCGTGACCAACGGGGATCAAACGGATACGATTCATGCAGCGCTTCAGCAAGGCGGCAGCTTCGAATCGGCACTGGCCACCCGCACGTATGAGCCGGACGCACCGAACTTTACCCCGCGCATCAGCGGGATCGTGGATTTGAAGGACGGCCAGTTTGCGTACAAGCTGTCCATTCTGAAATCCAGCAGCAACACGGAAGATCAAACGCTGCGCCACACGTACACGTATGAACAAGCGCTTCCGGGCTTCGGTCACTGCATCCATACCTATGCAGGCGACGGCAACCCGCTGCCTTCGTTCCAAGGCGAGCCGCAGCTGGTACCGCTGGTTGATGATGCGGAGCAGATCGCGAACACTTACTGGAATGCACTCAACGATGAGAATAAAATCGCGCTGCTCGTAAAAACCATTCGTCTGGCAGACGGAGCGGCTGAGCTGCTGGTCGTGAACAAGGAATAGGAGGAGCGGAACGTGCGAGTATTGGTAGTGGGCGGCGGAGGCCGCGAGCATGCGATTTGCTGGGCGCTGAAGAAGAGCCCGAAAATTCAAGAGCTGTACTGCGCTCCAGGGAACGGCGGGATCGCCGGGCTAGCTGAATGTGTGCCTTATCAGGTGAATCAATTTGAAGAGATCGCGCAGTTCGCAATCGACCATACGATCGATTTGGTGGTCATTGGACCGGATGATCCGTTGTCTGAAGGCATTGTTGACCATCTGGAGGCTAAGGGCATTCCCGTCTTCGGTCCTCGTCAAAATGCGGCGATTCTCGAAAGCAGTAAAGTATTCAGCAAAGAGCTGTTTAAAAAATATAACATCCCGACCGCAGCCTATGAATCATTCGACAGCTACGAAGCTGCAATAGCTTACCTTCGTCAGGAGCAAGCGCCAATCGTGATTAAAGCGGACGGTCTTGCGGCGGGTAAAGGCGTGGTAGTCGCGCAATCGCTCGAAGAAGCAGAAAAAGCGCTGCATGACATCATGGTCGTCAAAGTGTTCGGCGATTCGGGGAATCAGGTTGTGATCGAGGAGTTCCTTACCGGGCAGGAGATGTCGATCCTCTCCTTCGTCGATGGGGAAACGGTGAAGCCTATGGTGCCTGCACAGGACCACAAGGCTGTGTTCGACAACGATAAGGGGCCGAATACCGGCGGCATGGGCACGTATACGCCGCTGCCGCATATTCCGCAGTCCGTCATCGAGGAGTCCATCGAGACGATCATCAAGCCAACCGCCAAAGCAATGGTAGCGGAAGGACGTCCGTTCCGCGGCGTTTTGTTCGCCGGCCTGATGATCACGCCGAACGGTCCGAAGACGATCGAGTTCAATGCGCGCTTTGGCGATCCTGAGACGCAAGTTGTGCTGCCGCGGCTGAAGACCGATCTGCTCGACATTTTCCTGGCTGCCGTGAACGGCCGTCTGGACCAGATGGAGATCGAGTGGAGCGAAGAGGCCGCTGTATGCGTCATTCTCGCCTCCGAAGGCTACCCGGGCTCGTACCCGAAAGGGCTGCCGATTGAGGGGCTGGATACGGTGCAGGAGTCGATCGTCTTCCACGCCGGTACAGCATTAAAGGATGGAGCGATTGTCACGAACGGAGGCCGTGTGCTTGGCGTCACCGCGCTGGGCAAGGACATCGCCGACGCTCGCGCGAAGGCGTACGCCGATGCGGATCGCATTCGCTTCCAAGGCAAGCACTACCGCACGGATATCGCGAAAAGAGCGCTGGTGTAGCATTAAGCGCCCCTATATGACAAAGCAGACCGTAACCAAGGTTAGGGTCTGCTTTTTTATTTATTTAGCGGCTTACTGAATTAAGTCTCGCTATTTTCGTCCGCTGCTTTTCACCATAATCCGGTCCCACGCTTTATACACGATCAACAACGCCAGCACCGCACCCAGGATTAACACCCCGGAATGCCAATGTTGCTTAATGTAATACGTGATGCTATGCACGCTTGATGCCCCCTTTCTCCAAACGCTCCTAATGTCCCCTGAAATGGGGGGCGTTAAGCAGGGAAGTTCGCCCAGAAAGGTTTCGATTCGTTAAATATTGCTTAATTTTACCAATTTCGGGTCGGCATATGATAAAATAAGGTCGAAAAATTGGGCTAAGGGGGTTTGTCTAGCAATGACGTTTTACGGCATTATTTTGGTGGTTCATATTCTATCCGCTGTGTGCAGCTTAGGTGCGGTGTTTGCCAACCCGTCCATCATGAAAAAAGGAACGACCGTACTCAAAGCGAAGCAGGCCTTAGAGACAGCTAAAGACGTGGAAAAATACGCGAAGATCGGAAGCATCACACTGCTGATTTCAGGCCTGGTGTTGGGCATTCTGAATCCGAGCTTATTCTCCCAGATCTGGTACATCATCGCGTTAGCGCTATATCTCGCAGTTCAGCCGATCGTCGCTTACATGATTCCGAAGCGAGCCCAAGCCTTATATGCCATGCTGGAGCAGCAGGATAGCGACACCTTGCCGGACGGGTATTTGCCGGTCGCCATACAGATCAGCAAGCTAGATAACATCGCTAGAGCCTCGGTCTTTATCCTTATTATCTTGATGACATTGAAGCCTTTCTAACCACTAGAAGCCCACAAAAAAACAGCCCTCAACCAAATGGTCGGGGGCTGTTTCATGTGCTGAGATTACAGTTTTACAACGTTCTCAGCTTGTGGTCCGCGGTTGCCTTGAACCACGTTGAACTCTACGCGTTGGCCTTCGTCCAAAGTCTTGAAGCCGTCGCCTTGGATTGCGCTGAAGTGAACGAATACATCGTTGCCGCCTTCAACTTCGATAAAGCCATAGCCTTTCTCTGCGTTAAACCATTTCACTGTACCTTGTTGCATTGTGAATTACCTCCAAAAGTTTATTAACATGTTCCTTTTTATTCCTTGAAGCAAATAAAAAAATCACACATTGGAAAAGGTTCCATTCGCACAAATGATAACCCTTTACAATATGTGAGTCCAGGTTTCATATCATGGTTAAACATATCTTAACATATCCAGTTTTCGTAGGCAAGTCACAAGGGGGGTGGTAACAATACCCTCCCCCTATGCGTCTGCGATGGTTAGACTTTGGCTGCTTTCAGCAGTTCGGGAGCTGCTTGAAGCTCCGGCCGTTTGCCCTTTCCGAACGGAACGACCATCGGCGTGCCGAAGAGCGGATCTTCGATGACGCGGCAATCCAGATCAAAAACATCACGGATCAGCTGCTCGTTTACGACCTCTTGTGGGAAGCCCTCCGCCCACACCTTGCGCTCCTTCACGGCTACGATGTTATGCGCATAGCGGCACGCCAGGTTGATGTCATGCAGGACCATGACGATCGTCCGCTGCTCCTGCACATTTAGCTCATGAAGCAGATCCAGCACCTCGATCTGATGGGCGAGGTCAAGGTAGGTTGTCGGCTCATCCAGCAGGATGGTCGGAGTTTCTTGAGCCAGCGTCATGGCAATCCAAGCGCGTTGTCGCTGTCCGCCTGACAAGGAGTCAACCGTACGATCGGCCAGCGAGGCCATGTGGGTCAGCTCCAGGGCGCGGCGCACCATGCGCTCGTCGTCCTTGGACCACTGCTGCAGCCAGTTCTGGTACGGGTAGCGGCCTTGCTTCACGAGCTGAAGCACGGTCAGCCCTTCTGGCGCTGTGGGGCCTTGCGGCAGGATGGCGAGACGCTTCGCCACGTCTTTGGTGGACAGCCCGGCGATATCGCTGCCGTCAAGCACGACCTGGCCGCCATGCGGCTTCAGAAGGCGGGCCAGCGAACGCAGCAGCGTCGACTTGCCGCAGCCGTTGCCGCCGATGAAGACCGTGATTTTTCCCTGCGGGATGCAGAGGTTTAGGCTATCGAATATGGTTGTATCTCCGTAACGGAGGCAAAGGTTATTGGAGCGAATGGCATTCTGGCAATCATCGCAGTTCTTCATCATCGGGTGAATCCTCCCATGCAAGTTATATCGTAGGTTATCGATTGCGGCTGCGGTACAGCAAGTAAACGAAGAACGGTGCGCCGATGCAAGCGGTGAACACACCGGCTGGAATGTCCAGCGGCGGGAACAGTGCCCGGCCGGCCAGATCGGCCAGCAGCAGGACGATCGCGCCGATCAGCGCGGACACCGGCAGCAGGCTTCCGAAAGCGGGGCCAACGAGCCTGCGCGCCATATGCGGAGCCATCAAGCCGATAAAGCCGATCGCACCGCCGATCGCGACCGCAGCTCCCGCAAGCGCCACGCTCAGCAGCAGCAGAACGAAGCGCTGCAGCTGTACGGCGCCGCCGACGCCTATGGCGACTTCGTCGCCCAGCTCTTGAATGTTCAAGTGCCGCGCCATAATAAACACAAGCGGCAGCAAGATGATTACCCACGGCAGCAGAGGAGCAATCGATTTCGCCCAAGATACACCATAGATGCTGCCGGTCATAAAGGTCATCGATTGGTTCGCCAAAACAATCGGTCCGGAAATCATCATCATATAGGAAACCGAGCTCAGCGCGGCTGCGAAACCAATTCCGATCAGCACCAGCCGCAGAGGGGTAATCCCGCCGTCCTTCCAAGCCAGGATGTAGACCAAGAAAGAGGCGATGAAGGCGCCGAGAATAGCACAGACGGGCAGCCACTGAATGCTGGCCTTGGCCGAAAAAAAGAAGAAAAACGATACCGCCCCGAGCGTTGCGCCTCCGGTTGTGCTGATCGTGTCAGGCGAAGCGAGCGGATTGCGCACGATCCCCTGAAGTATAGCACCGGATACGGCGAGGGAAGCACCGATCAGCACGGCCGCGACCTCGCGCGGCAGGCGGAGGTTGCGCACGATCATCTCACTGGTAGCCGAACCGTGGCCCAGAATCGAAAGCACAACCTCGAGGGGCGAAATGAACACACTGCCGATCCCTGTACTGATAATAAAAATAAGAACCATAGCAAGCAGTAGAAGGAAGGAGACAGTCATTGATTTTTTACTGATCAAAAACGAGTAGCCCTTGCCTTGAATCGGTACATAGCGATCTTGTTTCATTAGAGCTGGCCTCCTTTCCGTGCGATATACACGAAGAAAGGAACCCCGATCAGCGCGGTGGTCACCCCAACAGGGACTTCTTTAGGCATCGCAATGAATCGGGCGCCGACATCTGCACTTACGAGCAGTAAAGCGCCGCCGATGGCGCAATAAGGGACGATCCAGCGGTAGTCGTTGCCGACAAGAAAACGCACGATATGCGGCACGATGATCCCGACGAACACGACCGGACCGGCCACAGCGACGGAGCCGCCGGCTAACGCCACGATGACAACCGCGGCCGCTGCTTTGATCAGTATCGTGCGCTGTCCCAGACCCTTGGCCACATCGTCGCCCATAGCCAGAATGTTGATATGCGGCGACAGCATCACCGCGAGGATGAGTGCAATCACCATATAAGGAAGAACGGAGAGCAGCATTTCCATCGTACGACCGGCTACGGAACCGACCAGCCAAAACAGCACTTGCTCGAAGGCTTTGCCGTTAGAAAGCAGGATCCCCTGCGTCAGCGAGGCGAAAAAGGCGGTCATTGCCGATCCTGCCAAGGTAATTTTGATAGGAGTTAACCCGTCACGCCCGAGAGAGCCGAGAAAGTAAACGCCTCCTGCACTGACAGCCGCCCCGAGAAAGGCAACCCAAGTGAAGGCCTTCAGTTCGCTCAGATTGAAAAAGGAAACGGCCACTACAATCGCAAACGCCGCACCGGCATTCACACCAAAAATACTTGGGGAAGCGAGCGGATTGCGTGTAATCGCCTGCATTAATGCGCCTGCAACCGCCAGGCTTCCGCCGACAACGGCAGCAATCAGAGCTCTTGGGACGCGAGAAGTAGTAATAATGAGATGCTCATTCGAGCCGTTAAATTGAGTGTAGGCGGATTGGATCATTTGCAAGGAGTAGTTCTTCACGCCGAACATGACGCTGCAAACCATTGCCGCCAGCAGCAGGACAAATCCGATGATCAGTACAGCTGATTTGGTGGTGGGTGCTTGTAACGCGCTCTTCATATGTAGGTAAACCTGCTTCCGGTGAGTGATAGGAAAGAATGACTACATTTTATTTTAGGGGAACACCTCTGATGTGTCAATGATTTTGAGAATCATTATCAAATTAGTGTTGACAAGGTATAACTTAAGCCGTTACTATATACGAGATAATGATAATCATTATCATTACTTAAAAAGAAGATCTTTATTTTCATTCATACATAGGGGGAATAAACACATTATGTCTTTCTTCAAAAGCTTCAAGTTCAAAGGCACCGCGCTTCTTTCGGCGGTATTGTTCTTATCGGTAGGACTCGCGGCATGCGGCCCAGCGGAGCCTAAGCAAGAGGTGGGCGGCAGCACGGCACCAGCGGCAGCTCAAGCAGGAGCACTGCATAAAGTAAAGCACGCGATGGGTGAAACGGAAGTGCCAGCGAATCCGAAGCGTGTTGTCATCCTTACTAATGAAGGTACAGAAGCATTGCTGTCGCTTGGCGTAAAGCCGGTCGGGGCCGTGAAATCTTTTACAGGGAATCCTTGGTATGACCACATTAAAGCGGATATGCAGGGCGTTACCGTGCTTGGGGAGGAAGGCCAGCCGAACCTGGAGCTGATCGCTTCGCTGAAGCCGGATCTGATCATTGGAAACAAGCTGCGCCAAGAGAAAGTATACGAGCAGCTGAAGGCCATCGCGCCAACCGTATTCTCGGAAACGCTCCGCGGCGAATGGAAAGATAATTACCGCTTGTACGCCGAGGCGCTCGGCAAGAAGGAAGAAGGCGACAAGGTCATCGCCGCTTTTGATAAGCGGATCGAAGACTTCAAGACGAAGGCTGGCGACAAGCTGAAGCAGACCGTATCCGTTGTACGTTTTATGCCAGGCAGAACTCGAATTTATAAGCAGGATACGTTCACAGGCGTTATTTTCAAACAAATCGGAATTGCTAGACCGGCTTCGCCAAGCAAAGAGACCTTCGCGGACGAAATTACTAAAGAGCGTTTGCCGGAGGCAGAAGCGGATAGAATGTTCTACTTCACTTATGAAACCGGCGATGGCAAAGGCAATCAGCAGGAAAAAGAGTGGATGAACGATCCAATGTGGAAAAACTTGAACGTAGTTAAAAGCAACAAGGCGACTCAGGTGAACGATGCGATCTGGAACACCGCTGGCGGCGTAAAAGCGGCTAACCTGATGCTGGACGATTTGTATAAGTTCTACGATATTAAGCAATAACAAGCGGTAACGCACAGGCCGGGCTCCGAGAGGGGAGTGCGGCCTTTTATTTAAAGGGAATACGTAGGCGGAGCTGCTGTTGACAAAAGTAACTGTTACGAATATAATTACAGTATGAGATCGGAAGGAGGCGGACACTGGATGAATAGCGAATTTACAATTGCGGTTCACAGTCTGGTGCTGCTGGCTTACCGTCCGGATCATATGGCCACAAGCGATATGATCGCTCATAATGTTTGCACGCATCCGGCTCGTGTCCGCAAAGTAATGGCGTGCTTGCGCAAGCTTGGATACGTGAAGGCCAAGGAAGGCAGCGGCGGAGGCTTTATTCTTAGCTGCGACCCTTCGCAGGTAACGCTGGCCGAGATTTATCGCGCGACCTCGATCGGCTCGATTAAACCGGGCTGGTGCTCGGGGGATGCGGAGCAGGAGTGCATGATCGCTTGCAACATGGCCGATGTGATGGGTCAAATTTTTACCGAGGCGGAAATGCATTTGTTAGGTTTTTTGCAGCAGCTTACGATACAACAGGTATTGGGCAGAATTCGTGATGTACAGCAAGATAGGACGTAATTTTTTTAAGCTAACTGTCACTTTTTTAGTATCAGTTTTATTGGGGAGGGTGAAAAAAATGGCTACAGTACATGGCAAGAAGCTGTTAGTGGTAGGAGATTGGGTATCGGGGACTTCCTTTTTGGATGAACGCTTGATTGGATATGTCGAATCGATCGATTCGCACGGCGTAGTGGACGTATGGGTCACTCAAAGCGACCACGACGACGCTGTCGGTCAGCTGGTACAATCGAAGCTTGCCAAGCTGGAGAAGCTGCCTGATTATGAGCCTTCCGAGCCCGAGGATCTTCGCAGTCTGATCGAGCTGGCTCTCGCCACCCGGGACCAAGCTTGGTTTGAGGAGCTCAGCACGAAGCTGGCAGGTGCCGAGGGTGAAGGCGGAGCATTATCCTCCGATGGGAAGCCGGCTCGACCGCAGTCTTTCACTCGCTTCAGAGGCAAACGCGTTAGCATCGATTAATTTTCATGTAGCATGCAACTACTTTATCATATAAGGAGACGATAACAATGGCGATTATCAATGTGCAGGATGCGAAGTTTCAAGATGCGATTCAAGAGGGCGTTGTGCTGGTGGATTTCTGGGCACCTTGGTGCGGCCCTTGTAAAATGATCGCGCCGGTGCTGGAGGAGCTCAGCCAGAAGCTCGGCGAATCGGTAACGATCGCGAAGCTGAATGTCGACGATAACCCCGAAACGGCCAGCAACTACGGGGTGATGAGCATCCCTACGCTGAAGCTGTTTAAAGACGGCGTGGAAGTAGGTACAGCGGTTGGATTCCGTCCGCTTGCGGATCTGGAAGCTTGGATTGCGCCGCAATTGTAATTTGGTGATAGAGGGCAGCCTTCGGGCTGCCTTTTTTTCTTTATGTATGCTGTAACAATCGCAGTTAAAATTTTTATTGATCTTAGGAAGTTTTATCAGTACATTTTGATATAGAAGTGAGCGGAAGGTTAGTCAGTTATGCTCTGAAGGGGGATGGATCCAGATGTTTTGGAAATATATAATCACAACCATTCGATCGTCTCCTTTACTCTTATTGGTCATGGTGTTAGGTGCCGTCATCGACATCGCGTTTCGATACTTATCTTCCCTAAGTTATAAATATTTAATCGATAAAGCGATCGTTCCGCGAGATGGCCAAGCTCTGGCTGTTATTGTTGGTGCATTACTAGTGCTTGGATTGATCAATGTTGCTGCAGGTATTTCCGGTGATTATGCCAAAGCTAGAGTAGGGGCAAAGTTTCTGTTCGATTCACGGATCAAGCTGTTCCGTCATATGCAGCTGCAATCTCATCGCTTTTATGAACGGTTTCGCATTGCCGATCTTCTGGCCAGGTATTCCGATGACATCCCGGCCATTCAATCTGCGGTGCTCCAGACGTTTACTGGCGGTTTGCTTTCCGTGTCCAGCGTGATCGTGGGGCTGTCCATTCTTTTCACCATGGAGTGGCGGCTTACCTTGATTGTTCTTTTCGGTTCCATGTTATTATTCGTGCCTCACCGATTGTTGAAGTCACGCTCGTTGGCGCTGGGCAAGGCTTATTTTAAACATCTCGAGAAATTCAACGGATCTATCGACGAAAATATGAAGGCATACCGGGTCATTCGAGCGTTTGATCTGCGCCAAAGTATGCTGGAGAAGGTGGAAGGGAATCTCCGGTCGATGCTCTCGGTAGGTGTGCAAAGAAGCTTTGTCACTTCGAACCTGAACCGTGTACCGATGGTGGCTCTTTCCATTTTGACGGCTGTTATTTTAGCATATGGCAGTTATTTAACGTTTGATGGGGTACTATCGATTGGCGAATTTATGGCCTTCAATTCGGTGTTTTTTACCGTTGGCCAGTCCATGTTCGGCTTAGCCTCCGTACTGCCGTATTTTTTGTCGGCGCGCACAAGTCTGGAACGTTTACAGCAGGTGATGGAGTGGGAGCCCGATGTTAGCGAGCATGGTGGCTCTGAGCTGCCTGCCGTTCATTCGGGTATCACGTTGAAAGATATCTCCTTTGCTTATGTTCCAGGTGAGCCCGTGCTGCAGCAGCTGAATCTTGATATACCGACGCTCGGATATACGTCCATTGTCGGCTCTAGCGGCTCAGGGAAAAGCACGGTGCTCCAGCTCTTGCTGCGATTTTCAGATCCGCAGAGCGGTTCGGTGCTGTACGACGGCTATGATCTTAGAGAGGTTCAGTATTCAAGCCTGCTCCAGCAGGTAGGGGTCGTCTTTCAGGATTCGATTCTTTTCCATGCTACCATTAAGGAAAATTTGGTTGTCGGCAAGCCGGATGCAACGGCAGAGGAGATCGAAGGGGCCGCGCGGGCGGCTGGAATCCATGATACGATTGTCGGATTTCGTGATGGCTATGAGACGATGATACATAACCAAGGAGATAATTTATCCGGAGGACAACGGCAGCGGATTGCTCTGGCGAGGGCACTGCTGCGCAATCCGAAAATTTTATTTCTGGACGAAGCCACTTCTGCGCTTGATCCGGAAACCGAGCGGTCGGTGAATGAGACGATCTTGTCGCTGAGCCGCAGCAGGGCCATTATTTCGGTGACGCACCGGTTGGCTTACGCGGCGATGTCCGATCGTATTATCGTTCTTGATAACGGCCGGGTAGCTGAAGTGGGATCGCATGAACAGCTCATCGAACGCGGCGGTTTGTATGGCCAAATGTGGGAGAAGCAGCAGGGATTTGTGCTTTCCAAAGGAGGCAGCAATGCACAGGTGCAGGCAGATCGGCTGGGAAAGCTGCCCTTTTTTCAGGGAATGGAACAAGACGCGCTGGAGCAGATGGCCTGGCTCTTCGTCACAGAGCAGCGTGATGCAGGGGCAACGGTGGTTACACAAGGCGATACCGGAGATAAATTTTACTTGATTGCGAGAGGTAAAGTGGAGGTATGCGTCGATACGGCAGAGGGAAAGCGTCACAAAGTGGCGGTCCTCGAAGATGGTGACCATTTTGGCGAAATCGCGCTCATGCAGCATATTCCAAGAACGGCCCATGTCATTACGGTAACCCCTTGCTTGTTGTTGTCTTTGTCGTATGATCATTTCCATCCGCTGCTGGAACGCTTTCCGACGATTCGTGAAAAGCTTGAAGGCGCATTGAAAACACGTCTGCAGGGGAGAGATGCTAGTTGAAGCAATGGACGATCGCGGATACGGAGCAAAAGAGGGAGGCGGCGGTTCGTTTTTTATGCCGGCATGCGGAGGATCTGGGTGTTCCTTATAAGTGGAGTACGATCCTGACATCTATCTATACCGCCATCAACGATAACGGTCTCCTGTTCGCCTTGGATCGCTTGGGGTGTGTTAGAGGTATTCTTGCGTATACGATTAGCAAAAGAAGTGGAACCGAGGATCAAACCCGAATCGAAGTGCATCTTCTCTTCCTTGAAGCCGGCTTCCGCGCCTGGAATTCGTTAACGGAAGCCATGAGCGCCTTGGCAGCGGAGCTTGCAGAACGTTTCCGAGCGAACAGCGAAATCGGGTTTTATTGTACCCCAACAGAAAAGCATCACAGCCTGTTCAGTAAATTCGCAAGCGTGAACAATACGAGGCTGCACCCATGCGGCATGTTGAGCTATTACGTTACGTCACTTGAACAGTTAAAGTACTACGTTGCTCGGTATACCTCACGTTCATTAAAAAAACAATAAAAACCGGCATGGTTGCCGGTCCATATTGTGCCTTGGTTGTTACTCCTTGTCCTCGTCATCCACTTGCGCATCTTCACGGGTAATCTCAGTTGCCATTGGCGGGTTGCAGGCCGGTGCTCCCATTTCACTCACCCCCTCTATCAAATTATGGTAAATATACAATATCAATCTAGCGAGTTCAAGAATGAATTCCGATTCATATCAAATATAGTTGAGGTGGATGATGTGATCCGATTTATTGTCTGCGCCAACACTCGGCATTGGAGCAGATTTACTGATTTTTATGTTGAACATAGAGCGTCCGTCGTCCCGAATTATCCTGTAAGTCTAGCACTCTTTGACGTCAAAAATTACATGAAGCAAGGAAGAGCCGCTATCATTGTAAATGAACAAGACGAGGTTGTAGGGATTGGAAGCTTTGTGCTCGGACTTGCGGAAGAAGGTTATCAGCATAAAGAAATTGCTGTGCTGGGTAATAGCTATTTTAAGGAGGAGTATCGGAATACCCGTATGTTCATACGTGGTTTGCAAGTTCTGGCAGAACAAATTCAGAACGCCAATCCGCAGGTACAGGAGGTAAGGATACCTACCTCAGCTGTGAATGCTTACACGAACCGTTTATATCAAAAAATGGCACGGAAGCTGTATTCCATGGATTCAAACTTTGGAACCATAAATATTTATACGACTCCGATTCATACCTATATAGGCTTTTGCAACCGATTTCGATAGGCTAGACGCTATGGTCTGATCATTGGTGGTTGTGGACGTACTCGATCGCTGTTTTTGTTTTTCGATTGCAGGCATTTCCTAGCCGTTGTTGAAGGTATAATACATGTATGACGAATGATTCTGCAGGTTAAACTTTGATGTGGTTAAGGAGGAGGGGCAGATGTTTCCTTCGATCTTTTTAGCGCACGGGGAGCCTAGCCTGGTGATGGAACCGAATCGGTATACGGGATTTTTGCGGAACTTGGGGGCCGCGATGCCGAAGCCCAGGGGGATTGTCCTGTTGAGCGCGCATTGGATCAGCAGCGAACAGCAAATTGCAGGGGTCGCGCATCCCGAGACGCTGCATGATTTTTTTGGCTTCCCGGAGGAGCTCTATCAGACCCGCTATCCTGTGCAGGGGGATATTGTACTCAGCTTGGAGATTGAAAGGCTGCTCTGTTCAGAAGGGATCGGCTGTGCGATTGATGACCGGCGAGGCCTAGATCATGGCGCATGGACGGTTCTTTCTCAGATGTATCCCGCGGCGGACGTTCCGGTGGTGGAGCTTTCCATTAATCCGAAGCTGGTGCCGGAGGAGCAGTATCGCATCGGGAAATCGCTCGCACCGCTGCGGGAGGGAAATATTCTGATCATGGGCAGCGGCGGTACGGTCAATAATGCGCAGCGGCTGAATTGGGATCATCAGAAGGTGGAAGACTGGGCCATGGAGTTTGATGGGTGGATTGGCGAGCAGCTTTTGGTATGGAATCTGGAGGCGTTGTTCGATTACCGGCGCAGGGCGCCTTACGCACTGGAGGCGGCACCAACAGAGGATCATCTGGCACCGCTATTCATCGCGATGGGGGCGGCCGCCAAAGGCAAAAAGTCGAAGCTGCTTCATCAAGAATATCAATATGGATCGCTTAGCCTGGGCTGCTGGATGTTCGGCTAGTGATTTATTGTTCACGTGAACAATCCCTGTTATAATTGAGTTTAGTACAGGATTTTACTATTACATCATCGGAGGTTAAGTACATGAAATTATCCGTGTTCACAGTAGTTACACCGGATCTGACACCGGCTGAGCTGGCCGCAACGGCGAAGGAAGCCGGTCTGGACGGTATCGAATGGCGCTTTAAAGAAATTCCGCAGGATGCAAAAGACGAACAGCCCTCCTTCTGGCGCCGGAACCTGTGCTCGATCGATCCTAACGCTACGGATGCAGAGCTTGAGGTGTTCACACGCGCGGCGAGCGAGAACGGCTTGGAAACCCTTAGCTTAACACCGTACCTGAATGCGTGCGATTTGACCGAAACCGAGCATGCCATTAAGGTTGCAAGCAAGATCGGCGCGAAGATGATCCGTGCCGGCGTACCGGGCTATGATCGTACGCAAAATTACAACGACCTGTTCAAGCGGGCAGTTACTTATCTTGAAGGCGTTGAAGCATTGGCCAAGCAGTACGGCGTGAAGTGCATCATCGAAACGCATCACCAAACGATCTCTCCAAGTGCAGGCCTGGCTCATCGTCTGGTAAGCCGCTTTGACCCGAATCATATCGGCGTTTTGTTCGATCCAGGCAACATGATTCATGAAGGTTATGAGAATTTCCGGATGGGACTGGAGCTGCTCGGTCCGTACTTGACGCATGTTCATATCAAGAATACCGGCTGGAAGAAAACCGAGACCCGCGCGGACGGCTCGCAAGCTTGGACCTCCTATTGGGAGCCAAACATGGAAGGCATTGTGGACTGGAAGCAAGTGCTCGGCGACTTGAAGTCGGTTGGCTATGACGGCTATCTCGGCGTTGAGGATTTCAGCTGCAAATACGGCTCCAAGGAGCTGCTGCACAAGTATGTTCAGCAAGTTCGCGGGATGCTCGCGGAGCTGTAAAATCGAATAAGCACTAATTGGATGAGGCTGCTGGGGCGTTGATAACCGGCGGCCTCTTTATGTTTATAGTCATTTGAAAACGCTTTACACACCCAGCTTGTTCCACTACCAAGCAGGCGTCTTATGATCGGTATTTGAAACGGTGAACAATGGGTTCACGAACGACGTATTCCGTGTTGTGCGGGGTGCGTCGTTTTTGTTCTGTTCTAAACGATTTTCAACGGACTTCACTAAATCGGGAAAAAAGGCTTCTAAACAAGCGACTGCTAGAATATAGATTAGTAGACGCAGAACGCTGCAGCGAGCAATGAATGAACAGCGCATTTCCGTTGCAGCAGAAATTGAGGTGAACCTTTTCGATGCAGATGAAGCGAACTCACGATAAGCATGGACTCCACCGGCTGTGGCGAAACGGCCGGCTTGCGCTGCTGGCCGGCTGCTTGGCCTGCACAGCCGCAGGCTGTGAGCTGCTGCCGAAGCGGGGCAGCGATGCGGCAGCGCCGCCGACAACGGGCGCGACGGCGCCCGTGCAGGCCGTCAGCGGCAAGCAGGAGCCTCCGCCCGCCGCGCCGGCCGTTTATCGCGCTCCGCTGACCGGGCTGGAGCTGAAGCAAAAGGCGGTGGGCCGCCCCGTCATGGTGATGGTCAACAATCATCCGTCGGCCCGGCCGCAGAGCGGCTTGACGCAGGCGGATGTGCTGTACGAATGCTTGGCTGAAGGAGAGATTACGCGGATTGTGGCCGTGTTCCAAAGCCGCAGCTTCGCGGACCCGATTGGGCCTGTGCGCAGCATTCGTCCCTATTTTATCGAGATGGGCAAGGGGCTTGATGCCGTTCAAGTACATGCCGGAGGCAGCCCGGATGCTTATGCTCAGCTGGAGCGGGAGAAGATTGACGAGCTCGATGAGATTACGAATGCGGGCCCGTACTTCTGGAGGGAGACGTTCCGCAAAGCGCCCCATAATCTGTACACCAATCTGGAAAAAATCCACGCCGGCATGGCTAAGCGAGGGTTGAACGGCAGCGGCTCGGATGCTCCGGTGTTTCGTTTTGCCCCAACCGATGCGGAGGCGGTGGAGACGATGGGGGCTCAGGCGCAGGGAGCGAAGAAGGTGGATGTCACCTTTTTGCTTAGCAGCTATGTGGTTTCGTATGCCTATGATGAGGCGAGCCATTTGTACAAGCGGTCGATTAATGGAGTGAAGCATATCGATTTGAACAATAATGAGCAGCTGACGGCCGCCAATGTGATTGTGATGGGGACGGACCATAAGGTGCTCGATAACGAGGGGCGGCTCGATGTGCGGCTCACCGGCACGGGGCAGGCGAAGCTGTTCCAGCAGGGGAAGGTCAAGGACGTGCAGTGGAAGCGGGAAAAAGAAAGCGATCCGGTCCGCTACTACGATCAAGGCCGTGAAATATCCTTGGTGCCGGGGCAAACGCACGTGTTGATCGTGCCGATGAAGCCGTCGTTTGAGGGGCATTTGAAGGTGGAGTGAGTGGGATGCAGTAGAGTCGAACAATGTTGAAATAGAAACCACCGTACATAAGGTTGGCGACCTAACGGTGGTTTTTCGCATTAACTCTTAAGTTACTGCACGAAATGGGTGAGTCCACTAGCGTATTGTCACTATAGGGTTTATCGGTTGCCCCCGATAAACCTATTTTTAACTTATAAGCAAACAGGCATGACAAGAAGAAATCACTATAAATCAGACTTCATCAGACTGGATCAGTTTAGTCCGTCACTTTTCCTCCAACAAGCCCTTAACCCGTCGCTTCCACTCGTCGACGTAGTTATCCAAGGCCCACTGGGCCATCACAACCGTCTCGCTCCGGTTTAATGCAATCGTGACCAGCGGAGCCGAGGAAGCGAGCTGGCCGCCGTGAAACGGATAAACGGCGATGTCCCGCTCGGATACGATGGCGACCATATCCTCCGTCGGCGAGGAGAAAGCGTCAAGTGCGCTCGGCAGCACCCGCTTTATGTCCGCCCAGCTGGCGGCGAGACGGTCATGGGCTACGACCGAAGCGGGCAGCGTCAAGGACAGGTCCTTCAGCTCGTAGCGGGAGCCGTCGGTATAATCCGCCGCCTGTGCGGCCCAGTGCCCCTGCTTCCGCACGATCGCCCAGCTCTCACCCGCTTGATCGCGGGTCGCCGATGGGGGCTCCCCGGGCAGGCGCACTTGCAGCGGCTTCATCGCCGGAGAGGCGACGGCATCGCCGAACAGGCTGCGCAGCGAAACATGCGGCTCCCGCAGCGGCGGGTCAGAAAGCTGCTCCCGGCTGGTGAGCTGCTCCACCTCTTTAACCCAAACATACTCGTGCGGGGACCCCTCGTTCGTCTTCTGCGCCACCGTGAGGTAGCGGTTCCCGGCAAACAGCAGCTTCTCCGACGCCTTCACAGGCTTGGCCTGCGGAACAGCCGGAGAGCTAAGGCCAGGCGCTGCTGGTGCGGAGGCGCTGGGCGCCTTTGCCATGGAGGCCGCCAGCGTGCGCGTCTCCTCGCCAGCGGATTCGTGGCTCTCCGTCACGATGCTCCAGAAGTTCATCTTGTACGGCATCAAAATGCCGGCCCCCTCGGCGGTCTTGCCCAGCCCGCCATCCTGTGGGGCGATGAGCAGCGTCCTGTAGGTGCTGTACTCTGCGCCTGGCTGCGGCCCCGGCTGATCCGTGCGAAGGCCGAGCAGGAGCGCGGCGCGAAAGGAAGGCTGCTGCTGCACGGTGCCGTGCAGGAGGGGATGGCCTTCAGGCGCCTCGGTGCTTGAAGCGGCCGTATCGAAAGCCAGAGGTCCGTCCATCAGACTCTGCCAATGGCTGAACACAATCACGGCGCTCGCCATCACCAAAGCGGCGCTCACACTGGCGAGCCAAGCGACACGAGGCTTCCGCGGCTTCTGGCTTTCTTCGTCGATGCGCTGCTCGATACGCCGCTTCAGGTGCTCGGAGAAGCCGTCCTGGGGGCCGAACGGGCCGCCTTCCAGCTCTTTTTGCAGCTCATTGTCCTTCGGATCCAAGGGTCTTCTTCTCCTTCAGCTTCGAAATTTTGTTCCTCGCATGAAACAGCCTCGATTTGACCGTGCCTTCGCTCACGCCAAGCACCTCCGCCATCTCCTTCATGGACAGCTGATAGTGCGCGAACAGGACCAGCACCTCCCGGTATTTCACGGGCAGCTGGAGCACCAGACGCCACGTGTCACTTAGTGCCATCTTCCCCAGAGCCTCCTCCTCAGCCGAAGCTGAAGCCGCAGCGCTCGCCCCTGCACTCTCGAAAGGCGAGAAGCCGATAGGCACCACCTTGCGCAAAAACGCCGATCGGCGGTAGTCCAGCGACATGTTGCGGGTGATGGCGAGCAGCCAGGTTTTCACAGAGGACTCACAGCGAAAGCTGTACAGATTGCGGAACACCTTAAGGAATACTTCTTGCGTAATATCGTCAGCCTGATCGCGCTTATGCGTGATACTGTAGGCATAATTCCATACATCCTTACCATAGGCCGTCATAAGCTCCGCGACGATCGCTTTGCTGTCGGAGCTGCTGGACAAGTACTTCAGATACTCAAAATTTGCTTCTGATTCCACCGCGGACACCTCTACTTTGTTGGACGATCAATCGAAGAACTAGGTTCACTTTATGTATAAAACAAAAACCGGAATTCCTGTGTGCGTAGGAGTTCCGGCGGAAGGGTCTTCTATAGTGTACCGCGAGATGGGGGTTGAATAAAGTGATAATTGACCTATGAGTGCCTGATGCCTTCCTCACTTACTTGCGGTTCAGATCCGAAACGGTAACCAGCGCGTAGCCATTCTCGCGTAAATAATCGATGACGAGCGGCAGTGCTTCTACGGTGTTCGATAAATTGCCGTCCCTGCCTCCGAAGCTGTGCATCAGGATGATGCTGCCTGGCTTGACGGTTTTCTTGACGATCTCTAAGATATCCTCGGGCGACGTGCCCGCCCAATCCCGGGTATCTACATTCCAGTCGATCAAATGACGATCCGCGGATTTGATCGTATGCTTGAGCGCTTCGTTCGTAGCGCCATAGGGGGCGCGGAACAGTGTCGGTGCGATGCCGGTCAGCTTGGCGATCGCATCGTCCGTCGATTCGATCTCCTGCTTCATATGCTGCGGCGTCACCTTCGTCAAATCGGCGTGATCCCACGAGTGGTTGCCGATGGCGTGTCCTTCTTTGGCTATACGTTTCAGCACCTGCGGATGACTGTTCACTTGCTTCCCGACGACGAAGAAGGTCGCCTTCACGTCCCAATCGCGCAGCAGATCTAAAATTTGCGGCGTATATTTGCTATCCGGGCCGTCATCGAACGTGAGCGCGGCTTGTTTGGTCGGCGGCGGATAGGTTTTCGGAACCGGCGGACCCAGAAGCGGCTCCGTTCGCGGCTTCTTCTCCTCGGCTCGGGCATCGGAGAGCGCAACGGGTGTAGCTGATGCATTGCCTGAGATCTGCTTGGCCTGAACCGGAGGAACGGCGATCTCCTGCGCGTTCACGGTAGGATGCTCCTTAAAGGCGGGCAGCAGGAGGGAAAGGATGTAAGCATTCACCAAAATCAGCACAATCAGCACGGCGGCGCCGATGGACTTTTTGGCAAGGGAGGCTTCTCGAATAATTTTCACGGTCATGCGCCTTCTTCTGTATAAGAATCGATGCTAAGAACCCCATTTTATCACAAATGCTGACGAAAAAGACCATCCCCCGGATCAAAAAAATAAGGAAAAAAAGTGACTTTTGTCGCAGGAGCAGGAATGGAGTAGAATAGATTCGAAGATGAAGGGGGGGATCCGCATGCGAAGTCTCATACGATCGGTATTCGGTGTCAATCAAAGCTTTCGGGTGAGGCTGATTCTCAGCTTGTCCTGCATCATTTTGCTGGCTTCGGGGGCCACCGGATACTTTACGTATCATTACAATACGAAGCTGTTTGAGGAGGAAATCAGCAAGCAGTTTTCCGGAACCAACGACGAGGCCTTGGCCAAAATGGAGCTGAAGGTGCAGGAGCTGGTGCGGGTGACGCAGGCGATTGTGTTTAACCCGCTGATTGAAAAGATGATCCGGCAAATCAACGCCAATGAAAGCGCGGAGGAAACGGACACCTATCAGCTGTACTACGATAAGAAGCAGATTGAAGATCAAATGTTTCAAATTAAAAGCGACGCGCCGTATATTACGGGCTTGTACTTATACGACTTAAACGGCAATCCATCGTACTTCAGCTACACGACCTCTACGATTAAAAAATTGGACACCGCCACCATTCAAGCCATCCGCTCCAAAATCAGCGACTCCTATGGGGACCTGGTCTGGATGAACATGCCGCTGCCCAGTGCCATCGAGCCGAGCGGCTACCGCAAGACGATCATCATCGCCCGCTGGATGAAAAACAGCTCACTCGCCACGTACGGTATGCTGGTAATGGCGGTGGATGAATCGTTCTTTTCGAGCTCGCTCAAGGAATTGATCAAGGATGGGAAAGGCGAGGTATACCTGTTTAACCCAATGAAGGAATTACTTTATAGCAACAGAGAGCCGAGTTCGCCGGAAGAGCTGGACACCCTGCTGAACCTGAATCAAACCGAAGTGATGAACAAGCATTTGTACGTGCAGAGCGAGTCTAAATCAAGCGCATTCAAGCTGGTCAGCGGAACCTCACTGGAAGAGATGCAGCAAAAAAACCAGGACTTAACCCGGCTGATCTTATACTCCGGCCTCATCAGCGCGCTTGTCACCAGCTTGCTCATTGTTTTGTCGGTCGGCAATCTGCTGCGGCCGCTGAAGGATTTGCTGCTGGGCTTGCGCAAGGTGCGGGCGGGGGATTTCGAGACGCGTATCGATATTCGCACGAAGGACGAGCTGGCCTATATCGGCGAAAGCTTCAATGCGATGGCCGAGCACGTCGAGAGGCTGATCAAGGAAGTGTACCTGACGCAGCTCAGCGAACGGGAGGCGGAGCTGAAAGCGCTGCAGGCGCAGTTGAATCCGCACTTTTTGCATAATATGCTCAATGAGATTTATTGGAAGCTGATTTTGCGGGACGAGAAGGAGACGGCGGGGCTGATTGCCGCGATGTCGGAGATGCTGAAGTATTCCTTGATGCCGGTACAGACGCTAACGACGGTAGGGGAAGAAATCGGACAAATTCGCAACTATGTGAAAATGCAAAGCGAGCTGTTCGAGGCCGACCTGGAAACGGTCATCGAGGTGGAGGATGGCGTCATGGATTGCGAAATCATGCGGTTTATTCTTCAGCCGCTTGTCGAAAATGTGTTTATCCATGCGTTTCGTAACAAGCTATCGAAGAAGGAACTGAGCATTACGGCGCGGAATCGCCAAGGCGTGCTCGAAATCGAAGTGACGGATAACGGCAGCGGAATGGACGAGGGGACGATCGCGAGGCTGCTGGAGCAGGACGGCGGCAGCGCACCGCATCGGGCGGATGGACGGGAAAGCCTCGGCGTCCGCAGTGTCGTCCGACGGGTGGCCCTGGTGTACGGCCCGCCTTACCGGCTGGAGATCGAGAGCAAGCCAGACCAGGGAACGACTATGCGGCTGATGCTGCCATGTGTGAAGGTGGAAAGGGGGGAGCAGGAGCATGCGTTACGGTAAAGTGCTTATTGTGGAGGATCAGCCGAATTTTCGCAAAGGACTGGTCAAAATGATTGAGGACGGCGCCTTCGGCTGGAGCGTCGTCGGCGAGGCGAGCAACGGGCAGGATGCGCTGGAGCTGCTCGAGCAGGTGAAGCCGGATCTGGTACTGACCGATATCCGCATGCCGATCATGGACGGGCTCGAATTCGTCGGGCATTTGCGGCGTACCCACCCGGACTTGCTGGTCATCATCCTAACCGGCTATAAAAATTTCGAGTATGCGCAAGCTGCCGTGCGGCACGGTGCCCTGGATCTGTTGATCAAGCCCTGCACGGAGCAGGATGTCAGGCAGGTGCTTCAGAAGGCCTCCGATCGCTTCTATGAGCGATACGCCCAGCAGCAGAAGCTGCTTGTTCAACAGCAGCAGCAGCAGGATCAAGAGCTTCGAGCAGCGCTGCTTGATTTGCCTTCGGAGCGGGGGGCAGCAGGGCGGCTGAACGCCTTCCTCGCTGACAAAGAGCTGTGGCTGCTGCAGCTGGATTTTGCGGGCCTCGGCAGCAAGATCGAGCGGAAGGGCGACCTCGGCCTGCTCCAGTTCGCCTTGTCCAACATCACCATGGAGCTGCTCAAAGGCGCGGAAACGGAAGGCGGACTGCTGCTCGTCGAAAACGACCGGTTCGTGCTGGTGACCGGGCAAGGTAAGCTGGAGGAGCACGTGCGGGAAGCGATCCGGGAAGCATGCAAGCACTACTTGGGCATTGGCGTCACGATGTACTCGATGGGGCTGGCCCCGGCTTCGGAGCAGCTTTCGCAGCTGTACCGCAGCATTAAGCGAACCTCAGCCGCTGCTGCTGCGAATGTGGAGCCGGTGCGCGAGGGAGGCGGCGTGGCCGAAGCACAGCTGCATCTCAATCAGGCGCGGGTCAAAGAGCTGGAAATGCAGCTGATGTCCGCCATTTTGCGAGGACAGGTGGACAGCCTGCAGGAGCTGCTGGAGCGGATGCTGGTGGAGCTGTCGAACAAGACGCTGGAGGAGATGAAGCTCGGTGCCTTGACGCTGTCGATCGCTCTGCATGAGACGGTTCAAAAGCAGTTCGAGCCGGGCGAGCTGGGGGCGGTAGCGGGGATTCCTTGCGACATGCCGCAGACGGACATGAATTCCAGTGAGGTCATGACTTGGGCCGCGGAGCAGGTAAAGCTCTTCATGCTGCTGCTCAGCAGCTGGCAGGCGTCGAAGAGCGAGAACCTGATTGAGCGAGCGATCAAATATATCGCGGAACATTATAGCGAGGAGCTTCGCTTATCAGACGTCGCGGCGCAGATCCATTTGAATCCGAGCTACTTCAGCGTGCTGTTTAAGAAGGCTACGGGGGAAAGCTTTACCCGCTATGTAACCCGGTTCCGTATGGAGAAGGCGGCGCTCTTGCTGCGCCATTCCGATATGAAAATCTTTGAAATCGCGAATGCGGTCGGCTTCGACGAGCCGAATTATTTCACCAATGTGTTCAAGCAGCAGTACCAAATGTCGCCCAAGGAGTACCGGAACATGACTGGCGTATGAGCAAAGGTTTAGCGAAGATTGTCGAATCAAGTCATAGAACCCAAAGAATTTATAGAAACATCTATAAATTTTTAAGGGTTCTTTTTTATGCTCGCATTATAATTCAGCTATAAACCTAAGATAAAGGAGTGAAGCAGTGTTGAGCAGCCACATCCATGAATCCACAGCAACCAAGCCAAGGCGCGAATCCAATAAAGCAGCTGCCTTGCAGCGAAACCGAAGGCTGAAGCAGAACATTCCTCTGTTTATTATGTTAATCCCCGTACTGGCTTACTATATTCTTTTTAAATATTGGCCGATGGGCGGGCTGATTATCGCCTTCAAAAACTACAATTTCAACGACGGCATTCTGCATAGCCCCTGGGTAGGGCTGAAGTATTTCAAGCTGTTGTTCTCCGGGTCCAATACGCTCCAAATCATTTGGAACACATTTTGGCTTAGCTTATTGAATCTGATCGTAGGCTTCCCGGTGCCCATTATCCTTGCTATTTTGCTCAATGAAGTGAGGAAGACCGCCTTTAAGAAATGGGTGCAGACGATCATCTATCTGCCGCACTTCTTCTCCTGGGTTATCGTATCCGGTATCGTCCTGTCTCTGTTTGCAACCGATTACGGCTCTGTGAACAAAGTACTCAAGCTATTCTCGATGGAACCGGTGAACTTTTTGTACGAAGCGAAGTCCTGGACAGCCATTTTTGTTGGTTCTGGAATTTGGAAGGAAATGGGCTTCAGTACCATCATTTACTTGGCTGCCTTGACCACCATTGATCCATCGCTTTACGAATCCGCTTGCATGGACGGAGCGACCAAATGGCGCCAAATTTGGCACATTACACTTCCTGGCATCCGCCACACCGTCATTCTGCTTTTGATTCTGGCGATGGGCCGTGTGATGGAGGTCGGCTTCGATCAAGTGTTCAACTTGCAAAATGCCGCCGTTTCGGATGTGTCCGAGGTTATTAGCACCTACATTTACAAAATTGGCTTACAGCAAGCGCAATTCAGCTTAACGACCGCGATGGGGCTATTCGAATCGGTTATCAGCTTCAGCCTGGTGCTGATCGCCAACCGGATCGCACGTAAATTCGACCAAGCGTTGTTCTAAAAGAAAGTGGAAAGGAGAACTGCATGAAAACAACCAAGGGTGAACGCATCTTTTATTCGATCAACTATGCCGTACTGGCCATCATTGCCTTGACCTGCTTGCTGCCCTTTATTCATATCATTTCGCTCTCGCTCAGCGATCGCGGGTCCGTGGAATCCGGGCATGTGTTCTTCTGGCCGGTCGGACTGCAGTTTACGGCCTATAAAATCTTTTTCATTTCCAGTCCAGCCTTTCTAGCTTTCAAAAATAGCGTATTCATGACTGTAGTTGGTGTCGCGCTAAGTATGCTGGGAACCGTGTTGGCCGCGTATCCTCTGTCTCGAGGGTACCTCTTCGCTCGGCGCCAATTCGTGCTCGCAATGGTGTTTACGATGTTGTTCTCGGGTGGCGTCATTCCGACGTACCTCGTAGTCAAGAACCTTCATTTGATCGATTCTTACTGGGCCATCTGGCTCACGGGCTTCATCAGCACGTACAACATGTTGCTCATGAAAAGCTATTTTGAGAACATTCCGAAGGAAGTGGAAGAAGCCGCACGGATTGACGGCTGCAATGACTGGTCGCTGCTGCTGCGCATCATTCTTCCGCTATCGCTCCCCATGCTGGCTACGCTGGCGCTGTTCTATGGGATTAACTACTGGAACGCGTTTATGAGTGTGCTAATGTACATCAACAAGAGCACAATGCAGAACTTGACGGTAATCGTTCAAGCGATGCTGCAAAAAAACGATCTGCTGAATTCGCCTTCCCTGAACTCGGATGAGCAGCAGATGGTGGCCACCGAGATGGTCAAATCCGTCGGCGTTGTCATTATGGTCGTACCGATGCTCGTAGTTTATCCGTTCCTGCAAAAATATTTTGTCAAAGGCGTTATGCTTGGATCCGTTAAGGGTTAACCGCGTTAACTGCTGCAGCTCATGGGACTTCGCGGCAGTTAACCATGTAAATAAAAATCATAAGTAGGGGGAAGCATTTCATGAATAACTCGAAAAAGATTTTGGGGACAAGCTTAGTAGCAGCGGTGGCATTGGGTGCTCTGCTGGCGGGCTGTTCAGAGAAAAAAGAAGCTGCGGCGCCTGGAAATGCACAAGGCAATGCACCTGCTAAAAAGGGCAATGTAACCGTTTCGATGTATGACCGCGGATCTGTTCCTGCAGCGGAGGGCTCTTACGAGGATAACCGTTGGACCAAATGGATTAACCAAAACGGCCCGGCCAATGCCACATTCGTTCCGGTTCTACGCAGCGACTCGACTAAGAAATTCAACGTTCTGTTCGCTTCCGGCTCCGCTCCGGATATTATCAACGAATACAATACACCGTTCCGCGGCGGGCTGTATGACCAGAAGCAGCTGCTTCCGCTGGATGACATTTTGAAATTTATGCCGGAATATCAGAAGCTGTTGACGCAATATCCGCAATTGAAAAAAGCGGGTACGAAGGCGGACGGCAAGCTGTATGAAATCGGTAAAGTAAAAGAAGCTACTCCTGCCCACATGCTGCTGATTCGTACGGACTGGCTCAAGAAGCTGAATCTTCAAATGCCGACAACAACGGACGAGCTGCTGGCTGTAGCTAAAGCGTTTACGGAGCAAGATCCGGACGGCAATGGCAAGAAAGATACGTACGGCATGAACATGAGTACGTACTCCGAGCAAGCGATCAATGAAATTTTCGGTGAGGGCTCTTCCAGCACACTGCTGGCATGGGGCATTAAAGATGGCAAAGTCATCCGTCAGTGGGATAACGAGCTGGCTTCCCTGACTTTCAAGAAAAAGCTGTATGACGATGGCATTATCGATAAAGATTATATCAACGATAAAGACGGCGCTAAGGCTAAACAAGACTTCCTGAACGGCAAAATCGGGATTTACGTTAAGTTCACCGGCGGCTGGTACGATTTTGTAATGAACGATATGCCAACGCTGAAGAAAAACGTTCCAGGTGCGGACATTGCACCACTCGCTTATCCGAAATCGCCGATGGGTACGTTCACCGGTGCGATTGACAACCCGGTTCAAATGACGACGGTCATTAACGCGAAGGCGAAGGATCCGGAAGCCGTCGGCCGCTACCTTGATTTCATGATGAAGCCGGAAACGGCTACAAAGATTATTAACGGCGACGAAGGTACGCATTGGAAGAAGAGCCCGAACGGCTGTCCGACACCGATCGATGCGACGAAGAGCAAGAATGAAGTCAGCTACGCGCTCGACTATGAAATGTTCTTCTCCTCCGGTATCGACAAGTGTAACTATGTCTTGAACCAGTTCAATCCTGAGGTGCCTGAGCAAAAAGCAGGTATGGACATGTACAGACAGGTTCAAAAGCTGTATTTTGACCCGTCCCGTGAATACCCTGGTATCACTGTAGGCGACCATATGCCGGTATATGATGCTGATCTGAACGTTATTAACACGCAAATTCTGAAAGAAAAGAACGACCTTTTCGTGAAAGCGATCATCAGCGGCAGCAAGTACACGCCGGAGCAAGCGATCAAGGATTCGCAAGCGGCTTGGGATAAAGCAGGCGGTAAGAAGCTGGAAGATTTCATGAACAAATGGTATCAAGACAACAAAGATAAAGCGTTCCTGGCTAAAGATGTTATGGCCGTTGTCAAACAACAAATGGAACTTGTGAAGTAAGCGAATTGAATTGAAGGCGCCGGGCATCTGGTGGGTGTCCGGCCTTTTCTTTGCCTTTTTTAGCTGAATAAAACCACACATCACACATCATTGGAGGGTACAGGTTATGAAAAAGGTACGAGTAGGAATTATCGGCTGCGGCGGGATTGCGACAGGGAAGCATTTGCCGAGCTTAACGAAGCTGGACAACGTTGAAGTGGTAGCGTTTCAAGATATTTCGCTCGAGCGTGCGCAGCTAGCGGCGGATAAGTTCGGCAAGGCTGGAGCCGCTGTATACGAGAGCTATCAGGAGCTGATCGCCAATAGTGACATCGATGTCGTTCACGTCTGTACGCCGAACGATTCGCATGCGGAAATTTCGATTGCGGCTATGGAGGCCGGCAAGCACGTGATGTGCGAGAAGCCGATGGCCAAGACCGCGGCCGATGCCCGCCGTATGGTGGAAGTGGCGAAGCGTACCGGCCAAAAGCTGACGATCGGCTACAACAACCGGTTCCGCGCGGACAGCCAGCATTTGAAAAAAGTCGTTGAGAACGGCGACCTCGGCGAAATTTATTTTGCCAAAGCGCATGCTGTGCGCCGCCGCGGTGTTCCGACTTGGGGCGTTTTCCTGGATGAAGAAAAGCAAGGCGGAGGCCCGCTCATCGATATCGGTACGCACGCCCTTGACTTGACGCTGTGGCTGATGAACAACTACGAGCCGAAGGTCGTGCTCGGCGTCGCGTTCCATAAGCTGTCGCGCAAGGAAAATGCCGCTAACTCCTGGGGCCCTTGGGATCCGGCGAAGTTCAAGGTAGAGGATTCCGCCTTCGCGATGATCGTGATGAAGAACGGCGCGACCATCATGGTTGAAGCAAGCTGGGCGCTCAACACGCTCGACACGAAGGAAGCCAAAACGACGCTGTGCGGTACGGAAGGCGGAGCGGACATGGTGGACGGCCTGCGCATTAACGGAGAGAAGCACAGCCGTCTGTACGTCGAGCAGCTTCAATTCGAAGCCAAAGGCGCGGACTTCTACGAAGGCAAGAAGGAAAGCATGCAGGATAAAGAAATTCGTCTGTGGATCGACTCCATAGTAAATGATACGCAGCCGATCGTGACGCCCGAGCAATCGTTGGTCGTTTCGGAGCTCCTCGAAGCGATCTATGAATCGAACCGGACGGGCCAAGCCGTTTACTTCGACTAAAAGCGAACGAGTGAGAGAGGTAACTAACACCATGATCAGAATAGCGATGTTGAGCTTTTGGCATGTGCATGCCAAAGATTACGCCAAGCAAGCGGTAGAGCACCCGGATACCCGCATCGTGGCGGTATGGGATGAAGTACCGGAGCGGGGACGGCAAAAGGCGGAGGAGTACGGCGCGCGATTCTTCGAAGATTTGCAGGAGCTGCTGGCCGACTCCGAGATCGATGCCGTGATCGTCACGACGCCGACGAATAGGCACCGTGAGGTGATGCTCGCGGCGGCTGAGGCTGGCAAGCATATTTTCACGGAGAAGGTCATTGCGGCCACGACGAAGGAAGCGAACGAAATCGTGGCCGCTGTGGAAGCAGCAGGCGTTAAGCTGACCGTATCGCTGCCGCGCATGAATATGCCATTTACGCAAGCGGTACAGCAGATTTTGCGCGAAGAGCAGATCGGACAAGTTACACTGGTTCGTTTGCGGCTGGCCCATAACGGAGCGCTGCGTACGGAGAAAGCGCCGAACGGGTCGCTCCCGGCTCACTTTTTCAACCTCGAGCAGACCGGCGGCGGAGCCTTGATCGACTTGGGCTGCCATCCAATGTATTTGGCTCGTATGTTTCTGGGGATGCCGGAAAGCATTAGCGCGAGCTTCGGGTACATCACGGGGCGTGAGGTTGAGGACAGCGCGGTAGCCGTCCTGCGATATCCAAGCGGTGCCTTGGCGATTGTGGAAGCGGGCTTCGTGAACAGCTATTCGCAGTTTGTGATGGAGGTGCAGGGGACCGAAGGCAGCCTGTATTTCTCCAGGCAGGACGAGAAGCTGCTCGTTCGCGGGCCGAAGCTTGGCGCGGGGGATTGGCAGGTCAAGACGGACATGCCGGCTCCCTTGCCAACCGCATTCGACCAATGGCTGACGCATATTCACAGCGGTACCGCAGCAACGGAGAATATTCAATTGGCATTGGATTTAACTCGGCTGATGGAAGCTTCGGGTGCGTCTGCGCGGTCTGGTGCCGCGTGTCAGCTGAGCGACTTGGTGGAGTAAAAACTAAACGGAAGAGCCGGATTTCATCTTGCCCATCAGCGAGCGGAGTCCGGTCTTTCCTTTATTTTAGGGTGGGACAGAAATACCTACATTACCCTTATTATTAATGAGATTAACGATCAGGAGGAGAGGCGGATGTTTGACAAAGGGGAATATTCATTTTCGACGTGCTGGAACATTAAGCGGCATACGGTAGGGCGCGAGATGATCGACGAGATCAAGAGTCTCGGGTTCCGGTACGTGGAGCTGAACTATAACGTGACCGAGGAGTTTATGAAGACGATCGAGCCGATGATCGAGCACGGGGAGATCGGCGTTTCAAGCGTACACAATGTCTTCCCGTTCATTGATGATAAAGATTACGACACGGACTCCGTGATGCTCGGCTTTGATGACGAGTTTAAGCGTCAGCGCTCGGTGGACCTTTTGATTCGTTCCATGGAATATGCGGACCGTTATGGGGCGAAGGCGGTTGTCGTGCATCCGGGCGAGGTGCCCTTTGAGTACAATATCGACTCCGAGCTGAAAAAGCTGTACCGCGAATTCGGCAAGGATTCGGAGCCGTATCAAAAGCTGTGGAGCGAAATGCTGGAGCGGCGCGAGCGTCTGAGCCCGATCTATACGCAGCGCATTCAAGAAAGCCTGGAGAAGGTATGCGATCACGCGGCCCAGAAGGGCTGGAATATCGCCATCGGCATCGAGACACGCTCCCGCTGCTACCAAATGCCGTCGCTCATGGAAGCGAAAACGATCTGCGACAACCTGAAGGGCAGCCCGGTCGGCTTGTGGTACGATATCGGCCACGCGATGATGATGGACCGGATGGGCCTGTACGATAACCTCAAAGAACTGAAGGAAGTAACGCGCTACATTACCGGTGTGCATATTCATGAAACGCTCGAGCTGTCCGATCACTGGTGCCCTTATGTGCACAGCAAGGATATGGAGTATTTCAATCATTTTCTGGAAGCGATCGATGTGGCCAAAGTAAAGGTGTATGAGCTGAAGGCCGCTTGTCAGCCGGACGAAATTCATGAGAGCCACCAGCTCATTACCGGCAATATTGCCGCGCTGAAAGCGCTGAGCACGCTCAAGACGATGAATGGCTAGCCGATCAATTAGAGGGAACAAACCAACCGGGATAAGGTGACAAACAACATGGACTTCATCTATCAGCAAGCGGTACAAAAAAATGACGAATACACGGCATCCACATTGGGTAAACAGGTGCTGGATCCCGCATCCAAATATTACGGCGGTGTCATCGGGGAGACGGGCGTGGCCCGTCCGACCCATGTCGGCACGCCCCGCGTGATGGGCGGCTGGGCTTCGGCGCTGGTCAATCCGGATTCGCGGTATTACCACGATGAAGCGCTTCTCGCTGCGCTGGATCAAGCAGCGGATTTTATGCTGAACCGTCAGCATGCGGACGGGACGATCTCGCTTGGCGGGACGAACTTTCATTCCCCACCGGATACGGCCTTCGTCGTCGGCGGGCTGGCCCAGATGGTGCAGCTGCTGGAAGCCCACGACTGGGCGCCAGTAGAACCGGTCGCTGCAAAGCTGCGGCTGTTCCTTGAGCGGACGATTCCCGCGATGCTGACCGGCGGTTGCCATACGCCGAATCATCGCTGGGTCATCACCGCCGCGCTAGCGCTGCTGCATGAGCTGTTCGGGAAGCCGGAGCTGGTAGCTAGAGCCGAAGAGTGGCTGGCGGAAGGCATCGATATTACCGGGGACGGCGAATGGACGGAGCGCAGCAACGGGATTTACAACGCAGTCAGCAATATCGCGTTGTACCATACCGCCCGCTTGCTGAACCGCCCCGAGCTTCTGGAGCATGTTCGCCGCAACCTGCGCATGATGGCGTACTTGGTACATCCGAACGGCGAGATCGTTACGGACTACTCCGGCCGTCAGGATTTCGGGAAGACGTACGACATGGCGACCTACTTCCTGGTTTACCGGCTGATGGCCGCGCATGACCGCGACCCGTTCTTTGCGGCGATGTCGGACTACTCCGGCTCGTACTTCAAGCAGCCGGAGGCGGTCAACAACAATGCGTTGATGGGACTGCTGCTGTATCCGGAGGCGCACATCGAAGGGCTGGAGCGGTTGCCGCTGCCTGACCGCTATGTCCGGATTTTGAATGCGCGGCATCCGATGGGCGAGCATTTGGCGCAAATCGATGCGGTCGGGCACCATATGAAAATCCAGCACAGCAGCATGCATCTGGCCTTCGGCGCGCCGGTCGTACGGATTCGCGAGCAGGATACAAGCGTAACGGTAATGACGCACGCGCCGTCGTTTTTCTCGCTGCGTCATGGGAAGGTCCGGCTGCTCGGCGTGAAGCTGTCCACTTCGTTTTCGCCAGGGATCGTGAAGTTTAGCAGCTTGACGGTGGATGAGGAGACGGGTGCTTATCAGCTGAAGGCGCATTTGGAAAAGGGCTATAACGGGCCGGTTCAGAGCCAGCTTCTGCCGGAGCTTGCGGGCCGAGCGGAGCTCAGCCCTTGGTATTTGCTGCCGCATCAGCATCGGCCGATGACGCATCTGCAGACGCAAGAGCTGCAGGTGGACATTACGCCGCATGACTCGGAGTGGACGATTCGCGTTCGTACGGACGAGCGGGAAGACGTGTATGCGCAGCTGACATTTATCCTGGGCGCCGAGGGCGAGATTAGCGGCAGCGACGTGCTGCCTGTTGGTGATGGCCGACACATGCTGAAAAGCGGTGCGGTGAAGTATTCGGTGGATGGCGGCGGCGAAGCGATCGAAATTTCCTCCGGCGCGCATGAGCACTGGGTTTCGGTACTGAACGAGGACCAGCATCCGGCAGGCTGCCAATACGTCCATGTGAATCTGCTTACCCCATTCGACCGCACGTTTACAATACGTTTGCTGTAAAACATAAGGGAATTAAGAAAGAAAGGTGAACGTCCATGGCGGCCGCGAGCAGTGTGTGGTATATCAGTCATTGGGAATTGATTTTTAGATTAATGATGGCGGCGTTGCTCGGCGGGTTGATCGGTATCGAGCGGGAATGGAACAATCAAGCGGCAGGATTTCGAACGCACATTTTGGTTTGTTTGGGATCGGCGACTATTATGCTGCTGTCGGAGTATGGGTTTTCGCAGTTCGTGACGGAAGCGAACGTCCGGATCGACCCGGCTCGCTTGGCGGCGCAGGTGATCAGCGGTGTCGGCTTTCTCGGCGCCGGCGCAATCCTGCGCAACGGCAACGTGATCAAAGGACTCACTACCGCCGCATCGGTTTGGGTAGTGGCTGCCATCGGCCTTAGCGTGGGGGCAGGCTTTTTTTCACTGGCGCTGTTCTGCACCTTGTTAGTGCTCATCAGTCTGTTTTTGCTGCACAAGTGGGAAAAGCGGATGCTGCGGCATCGCCGGACCCATGAGATCGAGATGAAGATCGCCGACCGTCCGGGCTCCCTGGGCCGCATTGCTACGCATTTCGGAGAACAAGGCGTTCAAATCGTCAATCTCAAAATGCTGCCGGATCGCGAAGCCGCAGGGGAGGATGGGAGTACTCCACACATGCGCGTATGCTTTAGCTTGAAGATCGCTAGGCAGGAGGATCTGCTCCGTGCGTATGAGAATATTTCGGCGCTGGACATCGTCGTCTGGATGGAGGCCTCGAACTTTCGGATTCAAAAGGCCGCAGTGCGGGGGAAATCGGCATAAATAAAAAACGAGTGATGAAAAAGGAACGACCCATTGAACAATGGAAACGGCCTTTTTCGTCCCTCGTTTTTTTTTGCTAGTTTCGAATGTCGGGCTCCCAATAGGAATTCTAATTATATCATTATTCCATAAGACTATATCTCCCATTATTTAGGACTTACAGAGGTTGGAAGATTAAAGAAAATGGTTGTATAATTTAGGATACACCCTTCTCAAGAATCTTAAAAAATCAAACCTAGTTCTATAATTTTTGCACTATACCGGGAAGTACCAGTAATTTTAGAATGAAATCAAGCTGAAAGCAGGGGGTTCAAAGATGAGGAACGCGACATGCTTGGCTTGGCTTGCAATGATAACGCTACCACTACTGACTATGGCTGCAGGCTGCAGCAATGAATTTGAAGCTGCTTTAAAGGTGCAGGCCGCTGAGAGCCCCGCACGAAATCAAGGCCAAGCAACGACGTTGATTCTCCAGACGCTGCAGTCCGACAAATCCTCCCCTGCCTATCAAATTGAACAAAAGCTGGTTAACGAATATATGCAAGGTCACCCTAATCTAAAGATCGAATTCGACCGTCTCAACACGGAGCAGCAAAAGAGTAAGCTGAAAACACAAGCGGCCTTCGGCGACATGGCGGATATTACCATGGTGAACCCGGGGGCCCAAATGAAGCCGTATGTAGACAGCGGCGTGCTGGCACCGCTCGATGATGTTGTGGAGGGGAAACTGAGTGAGACCTTCCTAGGCGATGTGCTCAAGTATTATTCTTTTGACAATAAGCTGTATGCGCTTCCATACAACTTGAATATAGCAGGAATTTTTTACAATAAAGAGCTGTTCGCTCAAACGGGCATTTCCGTGCCGAACACCTTTGAAGAATTGATCGACACGGTCAAGCAGTTTCGCTCGCAGGGGATTACACCGATCGTCATCGGTGCGAAGGATCGATGGCCGACGTCGTTTTTGTTTATGAACATCGTCCAGCGCCTCAATGGAGGGCCGGGCTTTTTACAGGATGTGTTGAGTAAGCAGCGTACGTTTACCGACCCGGTATTTGAGCAGGCCATCGCCAAGCTCAAGGAGCTGATTGACGCCGGCGCATTCGAAAAAGAGGCGGTGTCGACTGATTCCTGGGCGGCCTCCAATCTGTTCCGAAGCGGCAAAGCCGCCATGTATTACGTAGGCTCCTGGGAGGTGCCTAAGATTGAAGTTTCTCCCGTCAAAGGCAAGGTCGGCTTTTTGAAATTTCCTACGGTGGATGGAAAAGGAAACACGAGTGACTTCATGATTGCGCCTGGGACAGCCTATGCCGTCTCCGCCAAATCGAAGCATTTGAAGGAAAGCAAAGACTTTTTGCGGTATTTCTCCATGAACTATCCGAGAGTGGCCTTTTCGATGAATGCGGCCGTGGGGCTATGCCAGCGGATCGACGGCGATTTGCAGGCGGCAGGGTATTCTCAGCTGCAGATGGACTTGATCCGGCAGCAGGCCGTGGTTCGGAGCGGGGACATGAATTTCGATAATGTGATTGTGCCTGCTGTGACCAAGACTCATCTGGATCTACTGCAAAATCTATTCGTGCAGAAAGCCGAGGCGGCGGAGATCGCAAAAGTCCATCAGCTCTCCTGGGAAGCTAACGGGAAGAGATAACGGCCGCAGGAGGAGACATGCTGTTAAAAACGGTTCGCTTAAACTCGATCAACGTCAGGCTGTTCCTATGGTTTCTGATTCCCACGCTCATCCTGCTGCTAATGATGACCGGCATCTTTTACTTCTATAGCTCCCAGCAGCTAAACACAAAAATAACCGAAATTTCAAGGAAAAATGTGCTTCAAGCGATCGATAATCTCAGTCTTCTGACCCAGGGGTACGACAGCATGTCAAAGTCGATTACCGCGAACTCGGATGTGCAGCGGGTGCTGTCCGATACGGAGGCAACACCGGCCCTGCAGCTCATCAACGAGCGGGTGATCATCAGTGAGCTGGAGGCCGTATTCAACAGCCGAAGCGATCTGGTAGGACTGCACATCATAGCGTTTTCCGGCAAAATCTACAGTTATGAGGCGTCAACTCCCGTTTATAAATCGTTCGATCGAAGCCCATGGTACGAAAAAATTCGGAAGTCACAGGGGGAAATGATCTGGCTGGGCATGCGTGAACCGACGCTGACCGCGAAGGATGAGCCGGTATTTTCCTTCGGACGGCTGGTTTACGACCTGTATTCCCGCGAGCCCTTGGGGGTTCTGCTAGTTGAGGCTAGCCCAAAGCCGATCTTGTCGATGCTCTCTAATCTTCATATGGGCACGAACAGTCAAGCGTACGTAGTAGACTCGGCAGGCTCTGTTCTCGCGCAGCAGGGGATGATAGACGAGCTTATGCCGTCTGAAGCAGCAGCCAAGGTCATACGGGAGAAGGGTGACGCCCATCTGGCCAGCTCGACGGAGGGACCGAATCTCATCGTCGTCGGCGACGAGCCTCAATTAGGCTGGACGATCACGGGCATCATCCCAAAATCGAATTTTCAGGTGCAGCTCGAAGAAGCGAACCGATTTTTTCTGCTGGTCCTGTTCTGTTTGCTGACGGCTTCCATCATCCTGGCGACCATTCTATCGAGAACGATTTCGGCACCCATTATCCGTTTGGTAAGAGAGATGAAGGTGGTGGAGCGGGGGAATCTGAATGCGATTGTCGAGATGCGCTCCTTTGAGGAGATGAACTACCTGGCGGCGAACTTCAACTCCATGATCGACAGGGTCAAACAGCTGGTGGAGCGGGTCCGCATCGCCACCGCCAGCGAGAAAAACGCGCAAATTCATGCGCTTCAGTCTCAAGTGAATCCGCACTTTTTATATAACACGCTCGATATGATTTACTGGGAGCTGGATGAGAGCAAGCAGGAGCGGCTTGGGGAGATCGTTCTATCGCTCTCCAGAATGTTTCGTTACAGCAGTGAGTGGGAGCATTCCGACGTCACGCTGCGGGAGGAACTGGATCAAACCCAGCATTATTTGCATATTATCCAAGCCCGTTCCAGCCATGCTTTGGAGATTCGAATCGAGATTCCGGACGAATGGCAGCAGGTGTCGATACCCAAAATGACGCTTCAACCACTGATCGAAAACGCCGTCATCCATGGCTTATCCAGACAGGAACGGGCGGGAATCATTCGGATCGACTTGGAGGCCCAGGAGCAAGACTTGGTTTTGCGCATACAGGATAACGGAATAGGTATTCCCAGTGACAGATTAGCTGAGCTGCAGCAGTCACTGGAGCAGGCGACGGAGCTGGAAAGCGATTATTTTGAGGGGGGCATCGGACTTATGAACGTGCACCGCCGGCTAATCCTCAAGTTCGGACAACCCTATGGGCTGAAGCTCGCATCATGCGACAACGGGGGGACGACCGTTACCATTCGGCTGCCTCGCAGAACACTAACCGCAGAATTAGGAGGCGAATCGACTTGAATATTCTAGTGGTGGACGACGAGAAATCCATCCGGGAGGGCATCAAGAGAACGCTCAACCATGCGTTTCCACGGATTCATGTGCTTATGGTGCAATCGTGCCAGGAAGCGGCGGCTGTGCTGCTGAACGAACGGATCGATGCGGTGCTGCTGGACATCATGATGCCGGGGATGAATGGACTGGAGCTGCTGGCTTCCTTGCGGGAATCGCATCGGGGCATGAAGGTTGTGATCATCTCAGCACACTCCAAGTTCACCTATGCTCAGGAGGCGCTGCGTTTAGGGGCCAGGGATTACGTCCTCAAGCCGGTCGGCAAGGATCGGCTGATCGGCATCATGTCGGAGCTGGAGAGGGAATGGCAGGAGGAGCAGCGGCAGTTAACGGAGAAGGACCGGCTGGACCTGAATTTGAATTATTTGAGAGAGGCTGTCTTTCGGCGCTGGGTGCAAGGGCTCGATATCGGCAGCTTCGATTTGTCGCGGCTTGCGCAGAACCACCCCCGGTTTCATCTGATCCGCGTTCAGTTCGACGGCGGGCAGGATTTGACGCTTTCCAATTTCGTCGTCGAAAACGTGCTGTCCGAATGGATCGGCCTAAACGGCTGCGGATTTGTCGTGAGTCTGGAGACGAATCTGCTGATCGGCGTGGTTACCCTGCGGGAGGAATGCAGCTGCAGGTTCGTTGAATTTGAGACTGGAGCCAGAGGCCATCTAGACCGCTGCCTGAATGTCCCTTACACCATGACGATCAGCTGCGCATCAGACAATTTCTATTCCATCCCGGATAGGATCCGGAAGCTGAAATCCCCCGGGACTGACATGACCGAGCAGCCCCTCCCCGCTAGCAGAGGAGACGAGACGATTCAACTCGCCATGCAATACATTCGGGCACACTTTCGTGATAATCTGTCGCTGGAAAAGGTCGCTTCGATCGTCTACTTAAACCCGGTGTACTTCAGTCAGCTGTTTAAGCAAAAGACTGGAATCGGCTACAAGGAGTACGTGATTCAGCTTCGGATGGAACGGGCCACGGAGCTGCTCTCCAATCGAACGCTGCGGGTTGTCGACGTGGCTCGGTTGGTGGGCTACGACGACCTTCGGCACTTCACACAGGTATTCCGCAAAAAATATAACCGAACCCCGACCGAATACAGGTTGGAGGCGAAATAACCGAACCGCGCAAGGAGCTGCAGACCACGTTGTCAAAGCTCTCTTGGGCGGTTTTTTTATGGCACGGACCACATCAATTCCTAGAAAAAACAAACCCCATTCCTTAAGTTCATGTACTGTTTGGAGTAAAAGAATGCGCTTACAATATACGTACAGTGAGTGGGAAAGAAGTTATTTAACCCCATGAATAAAAATAAAAGCACGAACCGGCTTGCTGTAAAAATGAAACGCGGAGGGAATACGATGAGGTTAAAAAAAGTAACCGGCCTGATTTGCGCATTGCTGCTTGCGCCTACACTTTTGGCAGCCTGCGAGGATGGGGGGAGCACCCCGACAGCCGCAACGCCTAAACCGGATGCGGCCAAGCCCGCGACGACACCGCAGACGACGGCCGCTCAGCCGGGCGGGGCCGGTGGCGGGGACGCGAAGGAAACGGCCCGGAACGAAACGCTGTACATCAACGGGCTGCAGTGGGGGGCCCCGACCAACTTTAACTTACTGAGCGGCAACCCTGCGTTTCCGATCAACTATGGCAACTCCCGAGAGCTGATCTATGAGACCTTATTTATGATCAACATGATGGACGGCAAGCTGGAGCCGCTGCTCGGCACCAAATATTCTTGGGCGGACGATCTCACCTTGAAAATCGAGCTGAATAAGGACGCCAAGTGGAATGACGGCAAGCCGTTCACCTCGGATGATGTGGTTTATACGTATAAGCTGGGCCAGAAGTACCAGGTAAACTGGAGCAGCTTCTGGACGTTCATCGACGACGTAGTGGCCGACGGACCGAATGCGGTGAGCATCAAGCTAAAGAAGGACAATCCGAACAAGCTGACCGTGATGGACAGCATTGAGCTCATTCCGATGCTTCCGAAGCACGTCTGGGAAGAGATCGAGAAGAAGGCGAACAACGATCTGGCGACGATCCGCAAGGAAGTCAACGCGAACCCAGTCGGTACCGGTCCTTACAAAATGTACTTCTACAACGATCAGAAAATCACTGTAGCCCGCGACGACAACTATTGGGGGAAAGCGCTGTTCGGCAAGCTGCCGGCTCCCAAATACATCACCCACGTCATCTACAAAGACAATGCGGCCGGGGATCTAGCATTTAAGAGCGGCCAGGTGGACGTCTCGCAGCAGTTCATTCCGCAGGTCTCCAACATGTGGAAGGGCGGGGCTCCAGTTAAAACGTACCTGAAAGATGCGCCCTATTATTTGCCGGGCTCGATGCCTTCCATCTTTTTCAATCTGAGTAAAAAAGGCCTCGACAACGCGGACGTCCGAAGAGCCATCGCGATGTCCCTTGATTACAAGAAAATCTCTGACCTGGCCATGAGCGGATATTCCGCCAACATGAAGCCGTCGCTTACGCTCGATGCGGACGCGGAGAAAAAATATGTGGATCAGGAAGCGATTAAATCCCTGCAGTGGACGACTGACGTGGATGGCGCTAATGCGCTGCTGGACAAGATTGGCGCTAAGAAGGGCGCAGACGGCATTCGCGTGCTGAACGGGACCCGCCTCGGACCGTTCGACGTCGAGTGTCCGTACGGCTGGTCCGATTGGAACGCCTCCCTGGAGATCGTCGCTCAGAACGCTAAAGCGATCGGTATCGAAATTCGCACGAAGTTCCCGGAACAGCCGGTATGGAACAACGATCTGCAGACGGGCAAATTCGATATCATCATGAATACGCCGGCCGGCGGGGTTAGCCCAAGCCAGCCGTGGAACCGGGCACGTACGATTATGTACTCCAAAGGAGTCGCTCCAGCCGGTGAAATGGCGTTCTGGAACTGGGGACGTTACAAGAACGATAAGGCGGATCAGATCATCGACAAGATTCCGACGGTGAACGATGAGGCGCAGCTGAAATCCTTGTACACCGAGCTAACGAAAATGTGGCTGGCCGATCTGCCGTCAATTCCGCTGATGTACAGACCATGGGTATTCTACACGGTGAATGAATCGGTATGGAAAGGGTTCCCGGCGCAGGGCGACAACACCAACATTCCACCGCAAATTGCGATCGATGGAGCCGGCGTGAAGGCGCTGTACCAGATCCATAATTAACCTCAGCGTCAGCGGGATTGGGCCTGTATTTGGCGGAAGCTCCAAGTACAGGCTTTTCTCCGGATTACACGGCTTTGCTTAGGGACCAATAAAACCGGTCAGGAGTGTGGGGAGCTTGAATGCGTATACGAAATATTTTTTACGGAAATTTGGCTGGTATCTCCTTACGCTGGTCATCGCCATCAGCTTGAATTTCATGCTGCCAAGGATGATTAAGGGCAACCCGATCAGCGTGATCGTCTCACAAATGACGCAGGGCATGACGGACAGCGACACGATTAAGAAGGTATACGAAACGTTCACCAAGGAATTCGGAGTCGATAAGCCGATATTGACGCAATATTGGATTTATCTCAAAAATTTGTTTACTGGGAACCTGGGGACTTCCTTTGGTCTTTATCCCAAAAAGGTCACCGACATTCTCGCTTCGGCGGTTCCCTGGACGCTTGCTCTGCAGCTCCCGGCCATATTGACCGGGTGGGTGCTCGGGAACATTCTCGGAGCCGTTGCCGCTTACCGGAAAGGTGTGTTCGATAAGGTGCTGTTTCCGGTCGCACTGTTCGTCAACTCGATTCCGTTCTTTACACTCGCCATCATCATGCTGTACCTGTTCGCGCTGAATCTCAAGTGGTTCCCTCTTTCCGGGGGATACGACTTCCAGATGATTCCGAAGCTGAGCTTGGACTTCATCGGGTCGGTCATCCGGCACCATACGCTGCCCTTCTTGTCAATCGTGCTGGTGACGATCGGCGGCCAGGCCATCGGAATGCGGGAAATGTCCATTTATGAGTTGAATGCCGATTACGTGCTATACAGCAAGCTGCTCGGCATCCGCGACTCCAAGATCGCCCAATACGTATTCAAGAATGCGATGCTGCCGCAAATTACCGGTCTGGCCCTGTCGATCGGCACGATGGTTGGGGGCTCGCTGATTTGCGAGATCGTGTTCAGCTACCCGGGCATCGGCACCTGGCTGTTTACCGCGATCCGGCAGCTCGATTATCCGCTCATCTCCGGCTGTACGCTGCTGATTGCCGGCACGGTGCTGCTCGCCAACTTCACCATTGAGATCGTGTACGGCCTCGTCGATCCGAGGATCAAGGCAGCTCAAATGGAGGAGCACTAATATGAAACATTCCATCTCGATCCTGCTCAAATCACCCAAGTTCGTGCTGGGAGCGGCGGCTTTTCTGGCGATGCTCGCGCTGGTGCTGATTTACCCGCAGGTGAACCGTCACGATCCGCTCGAAATGATGGCATTGGCGTTCCAGCCGCCAGACTCCAAGCTGCTGCTCGGTTCGGACAACTTCGGCCGGGATCTGTTTCTCGAACTGATGTACGGCATCCGCACCTCCATTCGAGTAGGCTTGATAGCCGGTATTTGCGCAACGATCATTGGTCTTGTCATCGGACTATCCGCCGGGTATATTGGCGGCCTGGCGGACAACATCTTGACGGCGGTCACCAACATTTTTATCGTCATTCCGTCCTTTATCATTCTGATCCTGATTTCCGTCAGCATCAATTCCCGCAGCTCGCTGATTACCGCCATCATTATCGGCATTACCAGCTGGCCGTGGACCGCCCGTGCTGTTCGTGCGCAAACGACCTCGTTAAGAAACCGGGACCATGTGAACATTGCCAAAATTTCCGGACACAGCACCACGCGAATCATTATTTTCGAAATTCTTCCCTATATTGCGTCCTACGTGGTCATGGCGTTTGTGCTGCAGACCGCCTCCGGCATCTTGTCCGAGGCTTCGATCTCCATGCTGGGTCTCGGGCCATACAATACGATTTCTCTCGGCATTATCATGAACTGGGCCTTGGTTTTCGAAGCTCCGGTGGCGGGAGCCTGGTGGGCGTTCATTCCGGCGGCCTTCTCCATTGCCATCATTACGTTCTCGCTCTATATGATGAACACCGGCATGGACGAAATTTTCAACCCGAAAATAAGGAGCTGACCGGCCATGAGTGACAATATACTGGAGGTAAAAGGCTTAAGGACCTATTACCGCACTCGTCTGAAAGAAAATGTATATGCCGTCGACGGTGTGGATTTTGTCCTCGAGGAGGGGAAAACGCTCGGCGTCGCCGGAGAATCGGGCAGCGGCAAGTCGACCCTGGCTCTAAGCTTGATGGGCTTCTACTTTCCGCCCTTGCACTATAACAGCGGCTCGATCGTCGTGAACGGCACGGACATCATGAAGCTGACCAAAGACCAGCTTCGCTCGCAAATTTTGGGGCGCGAGATTGCCTATATCCCCCAAGCCGCGATGAATGCGCTCAATCCGACGCTCAAGATCATTCGGTTCATCGAGGATATTATGAAGGAGCACCGTCCGGAGCTTTCCGCCAAAGAGGTGTGGGATCTGGCTGCAGAACGGTTCGAGACGCTCAATTTGTCATCCAAGGTGCTGAACTCGTACCCCAACGAGCTTTCCGGGGGGATGAAGCAGCGGACCGTCATTGCGATTTCAACGATCCTGAACCCGAAGGTGCTCATCGCGGACGAACCGACCTCGGCGCTCGACGTTACTTCACAGAAGGCCGTCATTCGGCTGATGAAGGATCTGCTGGAGAAAAAGTTTATTCGTTCGCTCGTCTTCATTACGCATGAGCTGCCGCTGCTGTACCACGTGACGGATGATATCGTCGTGATGTACGCCGGGGAAATCGTGGAGCGGGGGACGGCGCAGCAGATGATTTTCGACCCGCTGCACCCCTACACCAAAAAGCTGATGGGCTCGATTATTGTCCCTGAAGCCGGCATGAAAGGCCATAAGCTGGAGGCGATTCCCGGTGCTCCGCCCAATCTGAAGAAGGTGCCGCCGGGCTGCCGCTTTGCGGACCGCTGCGAATATGCGCAGAAATCCTGCCGCGAAGGAAAAATCCAGAACAAAACGCTGGATGGACGCATCTACAGATGCATTTTTGATGCCCGAACGCTGCGGGAATGGTATGAGGAGGAGAAGCGTACCCAGGGGGTGATCGGCCGATGAGTGAAGACCGGAAGGTGCTGATCAAAGCCGATCAGTTGACGAAGGTGTTTGGTTACGGAGCGGGGAAAACGACAGCTGTTAACCATGTGGACTTTGCATTTCACGAAGGCGAGATCATTTCCATCGTCGGTGAGAGCGGCAGCGGCAAAACGACACTGGCGAAAATGATCATGGGGCTGCTGAAGGAATCGAGCGGCTCTATCGAATACAAGGGCGCTCCGCGAAAGCTCGGCAGTCAAAGGCAGCGGCGCGAATATTGGAAGGACATTCAGGCCATTTTTCAGGATCCGTTCTCCTCGTTTAACATCTTTCACAAGATCGATAAGCTGCTGCTGGATTGTATCAAGCTACAGGGGCTGAAGCTTTCCAAAGAGGAGCAATTTCGCAAAATGAAGGAGGCCTGCTCGTTCGTCAATCTGAAGTTTGAAGAGCTGTCGAACAAGTACCCCTTTGAGCTGTCCGGAGGGCAGATGCAGCGGCTGATGATCGCCCGGATCTTCATGATGCATCCCAAGGTGCTGATCGCCGACGAGCCGACCTCCATGGTGGATGCTTGCTCCCGGTCCACCATCCTCGATATGCTGCTGAAGCTGCGCGATGAGAATAACATGACGATTATTTTCATCACTCACGACGTCGGGCTGGCTTATTATGTGAGCGATACGATCTACATTATGGAAAAGGGGCATATTGTCGAGAGCGGCAGCGCGGAGCGGGTCATTCTGACGCCCCGCCACCGGTACACGCAGCAGCTGATCTCCGACGTTCCGAAAATTCATGAGGCGTGGGAGCTGGCCTGAGGGGCTAAGTGGTGTCGATGAATCCCAACAAGTCAAGAAAACCTTGATTTGTTGGGATTTTTTTGGTACGACTAAAAGAATTGAGGGGGGAGTCGAGTATGCCATTTGTTGATACGATCGTTCTGGATTTGGACGGAACTCTGCTAAATTTGCAAAAAAGGGTGAGCGACCGAAATTTAGCGGCGGTACTGGACAGCCATGCTTTGGGGGTTCGTATCATCATCGCCACAGCACGTCCGTTCCGCTCGGTGAAAAGCCTGCTGCCTTTCACCTTTGCTTCGACTGGGGCCGATGATCTGCTACAACGGGGCGGCTGTCCGATTTGAATCGGGTGGGGAATTCGAATCCTTTCCTCTGGAGTGCGGTATCGTGGACGAAATGTATGACTTTATCGTCTCCAGGCAGGCCGAATGTTTCGTAACGTTTGAAATTGATGATCAACTGTACTGCGACCGGCCGCTTTCGAGAGAGCAGCTTCAGCTTTGGGGGCTGCCGGAGCATGCGCCGATGCCGGGGGTCGTGCCACGGCATGCGCTGCAGAAGCGGCTAGTCTCCAAAATGCTGCTTCGCAATGAACGTAATATTTTCAGCGAGCTTCAAGCGGTGTTTGGCAATCGGGTACACGCCATAGTTACAGACCGAGACGCACTGATCCAGATCATGAACAAGACAACGTCCAAAGAAGCGGCGGTGCAGCGGGTGTTGGAGCGAACCGGAGGGACAATGGAACGGGTGATGGCCTTTGGTGACGACTGGAACGACTATGGGTTATTTGCTGCCTGCGGCTACCCCATTGCGCTGGAAAATAGCTTGGAAGAGCTAAAAGGGCTGGCTTGGCGTGTAACTGCGAGCAATAACAAGGACGGCGTTGCGGAGGTACTGGAGCAAGTGAACGCCGTTAAGCGAGACTCGTCGGTGGCAGGGTAATGCGGTGTATGGTTAACAATGTACTAGCGGAACTCTGTTCCGTTACAAGGGTATTTCCCGACTATTTCCCAAAAATAGCGGAACTCAGCTCCGTTATCTCAAGCGTTCGAGCCGACAAACGGTGAAGCGCTGCAGGATAACGGAACGTGGTTCCGCTATTTTTATTGGAACGGATGATGTAAAATTGTTTGTGTACCAAGATTTGGAGCCTTTCCAGGCAGCAAAAAAGTAGGGTATTCTCGGGATTGCTGAAGTCACCAAGAAAGGAACCCTACTCATGGCAACTATACACCCA
>NZ_VNJI01000046.1:0-37586 GCF_007786445.1 Paenibacillus cremeus
ATTAAGAAGCCATTTTGAGAGGCTCTAAGTGGATAAACATTACCGGAATGACTGACCAAAACTTTCCGGAACGAGTGGCTAATACTTTCCGGAATGACTGACCAAAGTTTCCGGAATACGCAATCATCAAGCGAAACAGGGGAGATTTCCAAATATGGTACATGATTTTCATGTAACCATTGCAGCTTCTCTGGTTCCATTTCATGTGTGACCACGATCTCGAAAACAAAACCATATGTATAAGATTCATGTTTCATATAAACATCCACGATATATGGTCCAACTGATTTTTCTACATAGACTCCTGCTTTTTTATAAAAATTAGCTAAGGAATTAAGGGACAAGGGATATTGTTTAATATTTAAGCTGGTTAAAACCGAATTTAATTTTGGTTCTAGTAATTCCGTAGATACCTCAAATACAATGTCAACGTTTTGTTTTATGCAGTAGGCTAGATAGTGCTTAGCGTTAAAATGAAGGATCGTTTCTTCACTGGCTGTGCAATTTGTACCTGGTGCATGAGCAAAATGATGCTGGCGTTCTTGTCCTTTTTTTGAAATGACCGGTTCATTACAGAATGGACAAATATAAGATTTTGAACGGTCTATTCTATCCCGGATATGTTTTTTGAATTTGTTATCTTCTAATGCAACCGCTAGTTTTATCGACACAGAAATTCCCTTCTTCCATTACACTTAACTACGAGAATCATTATAGCAAAAAATGTAAAGGGTTGGAGTCAATTTGGATATCAATAAGATGTACAGAGATTAGAAAATCAAAGAATTCATTGGAAGGTCACGTTGTTATAAAGATGGCTCAGGAAGGTCGTTCGATACGAGAACTGCTTGGCAATGCAGAATAATTCTAACATTGCCTATGTGAAATAATTTGTTTCACGTCAATTGGATACTCAGTCTAAGAGCTGGGCAATTTAACAATGATTGAAACAAATCATTTCGGAGGCAGATATTATGAGTAAAACACATGTGCGATTGTCGAAACTGGAAAAGGATGTTGCCGAACTTAAACAAAGGGTCTCAACGATAGAGGAAAGATCTATTGTAGATGATCTGACGAAGGAGAAATTTCCAGGGGCTAATAAGCCGCTCTACACTTATGAAGAGATTGCGGTTAAAAACAGTACATCTTCAGCTAGTGTTTCCCGCGTAGCCGAAAAACATGGTTTATCGCGGAGAGCATTAAAGACTGTGTAATATAATCTAATGAAGCCAACTACTATGTAGCTCTTTCCTTTTTATAACCGTATCGGCACCTGCAGTTCCGGGTACATTCTCGCGATATGCATCGCCTGCACCGCCTCACTCTCGACATACCGCGTACAGCCGAGCTCGAGCGCCTTCTTCCCTTTCCACCGCGCCGTGGTTTCCTTCGTCGGAATTTCTCCCGAAGATAAGCACTGGCTCTACCTGGATGCGCGCATTCAGTGCCAGGTGAAATTCCAGTGCTATACCAAGGGCGGACTGCTCCGGAGCCGAATTTTGTGGAGATGGCAGTTTAGTGACAGATAGAAACATCTAATATATTGTGCTTATCCAGTTGCAAGATCGTTCCCGCCGGCAACCGCACGCCGGCAAATTCCTGGAAATTCAGGGTGCAGTCGTTCTGCTGCCGGGTGTTGTGGAGAGAGACGTGCGGCATAGATTTATATGGAAGATGTTGTAAATCACCCAACACCTTCTATTCCCGCATGCCCTCAAACGGAACTTCTTAGCCTATATTATCTAATCATCTTAACGTCTATTTAATCAAGCATGTGAAATCCTGCGAATGAGCGAGCATTCGTGAGAAAAATCTTATTCTCTGAGAGCGCAATGACCCTTTCCCTATTTGCAATCCAGAGAAGAACTTATATCCCCTAACTTTCTCCAACCATTGCCACATCGAATTGCATCAATCGCACTTTGATATAGATAACCATCGTAAAAAGTAAGATATGGACGATGTCGCTCACCTTGTATATCCGCAACAAAATCACGAGCCAAAGCATTCCACATATTCTGTGCCCGGTTTCCAGAATCGGGCATTTCATCTAGAAGCCGCTGAGGAACTGGCAAAATCTTTGGTTCATTTTCTCCCGCACACAACTTGGATACGATGTATCCGTTAGTATAAAAACCGGTCAAAACTAATGTCCCAGAATCACCATAAAGAGTGATTTGAGGCGGATGAACAGAAACGCCAACCCCGTCGTTTCCCAGAATATTAACAGCAATCTCAGCTCCACTAACAGAACTGAAACTGAGCAACGCTGTAAAAGCCCCGTCAGCATCACAATCTCGCCATTCAAGTTTTTCTGCTTCCTCTAGCGTTAGAGCTTTCTGTCTCCGAAAATCATGTATATCTTCCAGAACAACTGGAGCACGGTCCCGTAGTACACGTGCCTCGCCTGCAACTCTTAACGGAACACCACCGGTAATACTCGCGAGAATCCCCAGAATGTGTGGCAAACCATTGTTAAGTAAGCCTCCACCAGTTTCCAATGTGTTCCACCAAGTCCAAGGTCTTAGATTGCTTCCACGAAATATCCGATAGGAGCAATCAATTTCTTGAATCTTACCAACTGAACCTGATAGCGCAAGTTCCGAAAACCACATTATACTCGGGTCATATCTCCAGGTAGCAGCATAAGCATGTTTGACACCCTCTTGTTGGACCAATTCCCACAGCTTCTTGGCTTCTTCTTCGTTAATAGCTAGCGGCTTGTCGCATAGAATATGGCACCCCAGTTTTGTCGCCTCCTCTACGACCTCCTGTCGAAGGCTTGCAGGGGTGGCTATCGCCACTATATCTGGCTTAATAGATTTCAACGTTTGACGCCAATCAACCGATGCTTCCGGTATTCCAAGTCTTTGGGCGACTTCACGCACAACCTCCTCTTTTCTTGCACATATTGCCACAACATTAACACCACAGGACTGAAGTGCTCGTGTATGCCCCTCACCAGCCCACCCTGCACCAATGACAACTGCCTTCAAATTATTCATGGTTTCTCCCCTTACTTATTAAACTTATCCCCGTATAAAAAATACTCCTAGCTATTCTAATAAATTCCATGTCCGTGATTGCATTTTCCTGCCCGATACTTCAATGAACACAAAAAGGAGCTGTCATTGAAGCAGCCCCAAGCTCTCGTATTCGTTAGTTGATTGTCCCAATAAAAAAACGGAGGGGCGGATTTCTCCGCCACCATGTCGTTTCCTAATATTCCCACTAACATATTATTCAATCCACAGTCGTCTGCAACCCGTATATCGCCTAATTTGGCATTAAATCCCACTAATACTTCTCCTTATTTCTTGTTCCTTCCCAAACTAACAGTTAACAACACTCCACATGAACCCTATACCGCACATAATGAAGCTCTTTGTAAATTCCGCTAAACTGCCAGTTAGCGTGGAAAAGCTGCCGGTTGTGATACTCGCGGCAGCTTCTTGTTGTTAGTTTGGTTTGATACTATCGTACCCGTTAGCGGAATGATGTGAGCTTTTCTTTAATGGTATCACCAGACTGATATCGGCTCCATGTTTTGGTAATAATACGTGTATTAATCAATAAAGAGGGATTCTAATGCACATTTTAATCCAAGTTTTATTAGCATTGATCGCAAGGCGATGGGGGGATTGGATACATTGGAGAAATTATTATCCGACCATCCTTTTCTTAATCATTGGTGACCTTCTGTACAATTTTGTCAATTATAATTATTCGTTATGGACTTTCCATCCAGACCGGATTGAAGACATTATTTATCGAAATCATACATTGATAACTTTGGGCATCTACTTAATTGGATACCCTTCATTGGTGTTACTCTATCTTGGTAACTATCCTGAAACCAAAAAAAACAAGCAATTCTTATATGTAACTGCATGGGTTTTATTATTTTCAATGATTGAAGCAATAAGTCATTTTTTGGTAAAGGGCATTACTTACTCTAATGGTTGGTCTTATTGGTGGTCTTTACTATTTTTTATTTTTGTCTTTATTATCTTACGTGTACATTATCTACGTCCATTATTAGCTTGGACTATCTCCATCGTAGTAATATTATTGTGGATTTGTTTTGGTGTGCCAGTTCAAACCATGAAATAATTGAACTCTTCTGCCCGTTAGTTCAATCATAACACAGACATATGTATCAAATATCTTATTTTGTGAAGATGTAAAAGGAGCTGCGCTAGCAGCTCCTTCGTCATTTGTATAGAGTCCCTTAGCGGCTGGTTTGGTGACCGCAGCTTTAAACGCAATTGAGATAAATAATTAGTCAAGTTGCAAAGTCTAAAGAGGTAAGGGGAGCTGATCTAAGTGGCTTAATTATTCTTTTGGAATTCCTACAGGTGTAAAGTAAGGAGGAGTGGTTAACCATCCTTTTTCAATCATCATGGATTTAAGGGTAGTTCCGTACTTTAGAACTGTTGTCATGAAGCCTAAAAACATAACTCCAACGTCCCCTCTAACCACCTGAGACATTGCCATCCCAATGAAAGCAATATATCCAGCTGTCTTTACTGCAATAAAGTTGGCAATTTCCTTATCAGTAAAACGAACCCCTAGTGGCACTAACGCCTGATCTGATTTAGGTTTTTCTGATGAAACATCTGGTAAAGGGATTCCTTCACTTATCAAGAACCCTTTTAGAGTCAAAATTGCGCTTTCCGTTTCATCTTTTGCGCTTATAATTGCGTCAATTAGTTTAGCATCCGTGGTCATGTTCAAAAACACCCCATAAAAGGCAATTGCCTCTCCAAGAGCGGTGTAAAATGTCCATAAAGACATAACCTCTCCAACATGCAATGGTTGTTTCGGTTCATCGTCTAACTGGGGCTTGAAATAACTTGCTATTGTTTCAATAATATTCGTCATGCCATAGCCTCCAGATTTTTTTGACAGCCAATCATCTTCACATCCCTATGATAGATGACATGGTCCCCCATTTTATGGTTATCCAGCTTATATTTAGATTTCCATGAGCTACCGTTTATTATGTATTTTCTACTAAAAAAGACGCTGCTTTGCCGCATTAACCTGCCCGTTAGCCACCCTCCCCCTCTCGGGCACCTCAGCTGCCGATCCGGACATATTTCCTTATTTTGTGAACATGTCCGACCCCTGTTTTCGATAGATCGGGTAGCAAATCGGAGAAATCCGGCGCAAAACGAAAAACGGCTCGGTCGCAAACCATGCGAACACGAGCCGTTTTTTGCAATTGTTCCACGGAGCCAAAATCGCCGCTCACGGCTGAATTTCGGTGATTTTCACGGCGCAAAAAAAACGATTGCGCCGCGAAGGGCAACCGTTTTTTAAGGAGTCAAGAGGTGTCCGAGAAAAATAAGCAGGCTGATGGCTAATGCAGGAGCTATTATCGTTAAAGCCCATACTCCCAAGCCCAACAAGCATTCCTTTAGTACTTCCATGTTGTTCATCCCCGATAAACTTTGTGATCCTTAATTTTCCCAAAAGACCTCAAATTATTAGAGCTGCATAAAAAACTGGATTACACCGACCGACAAAAGAAGCTCTTGCTGGACACTTGCAAACGGACTAACTTTACGACCGTTCGCACATTAAAAGCCTCATAGAAAAAAGCAAGTCACAAGGACTTGCCTTAAGCTTTCAATACCATGCGGACTGTCTTTAGAACGTGCCCGTCAAAGTCATCATCAAACTCTTTGACATACTCAAATTTTTTTGCTTCGTAGAATCTTCTGCCAATTACATTATCCTTTTCAACATTGATATAAACTTCTTTTACACCTCGGGAATATTTAATCCCTTCTTGTAGCAGTGCCGAACCTATCCCTTGTCCTTGATATTCTGGGTAAAGATAAATAGCGGACAATTCCACCTTTCCATCTTCTTTTACAAATGAAAAATTGGCAAATCCAACTATTTCCCCGTTAAGCTCTGCAACGTAAACATGCGAACGTTCTAATCGTCTAAGCATCATTTCATCATTATAAGCAGATTTAAGAAAATTTTCTTGAACCTCAATTGGAATTATGCCATTGTAGGTCGCATTCCAACTTGTTTTCGCCACATTTTGAACTTGTGGAATATCGTTTGCTCTCATCTCACGAACCAATAACTCCATACAGTAACCTCCAATATATGGGATTTTTGTTGATTATAACGTGAAACATGTGGTTTGTCTTGACCGTTTTTAGTTCTCATAATCTCTATATGTGAATAAGCAACAAAATTTACGATAATAGCGTTAAACAAAGACACTCCTATTCCCCCTGATAAAATTTAAGAGTATACTCCCATTTCCGTCATCCGTCCGTCACGCCGATTTGGGAAAGATGAACTCCACAAAACTCGGCGTCCGGAGCAGCCCGCCCTTGGTATAGCACTGGAATTTCACCTGGCACTGAATGCGCGGATCCAGGTAAAGCCAGTGCTTATCCTCTGAGCGGATCAGCTGCTGAGCGACCTGGTAAAACGCCGCGCGTTCCTTTGGAGGGACCAGTTCGCAGATGCCGGCATAGCTGCCGTCCGTGTTCTGAAGCAGCCATGCGAACTCGGATTTGCGAATCCCCGCAATCGAGACGACGGCGTACTGGTAGTTCTTCACTTTGATCCAGTCCGGCGACCGGTGGTCGAGCGTATACCGGCTGCCTTTCTTTTTGCTGACGATCCCTTCAAGCCCCAATCGCTTGACCGCCTCAAACAGCCCTTCGCCATCCTCGGCGCTTTGAACGGCGGACAGCAGCTCCGTTGGCTCCGCGAGCAGTTCCAGCAGCGCCGCTAGGCGCGTCTCGAGCGGCTCGTGCATGATGCTCTTGCCGCCGAGCATCAGCAGGTCGAACGCGGCGAAATGGACCGGCTGACGGTGCTGTCCGCGCCGGGACTTCAGACGATTCATTACATCCTCGAATATTGGCTTTCCGTCATCGCCAAGCGCGACCATCTCGCCATCCAAGATCGTTCCCGCCGGCAACCCCACGCCAGCAAACTCCGGGAAGTTCAGTGTGCAGTCGTTTTGCTGCCGGGTGTATAGCTTAGTTTTGCCACCGCTCCCCACGTGAAGCAGGCAGCGAAACCCGTCGTACTTGAGGTGATGGATATAGTCGCCTGCCGGCGGCGTGGCGGATTTATGTAAAAGCATCGGTTTTAATGGCGTAAAGAGCACGCAAATCACCCCCAGAATATCGTAACACTGGGGGGCGCAGCCGAGAATAAGGAATCAATGGGATTTAAGGTGCATCCTTCCGGCTTGCTGGACTCTTCTTGCTTTGTGCAGTGGCTTGAGTTCTTTTGGTTCCGGTTGTATCGCCGTAGATCGATACGTCTATTGAAAAGAGCAACTACAAAAATGAAGTTAATTGAAGATCCAGACTTCGGTAGTGTCGGTTATATTCTGGTCGCGTCTTTATCTTGTCATGGGTAATCTCGTTTGGGATTTGGAATATTTATGAAGATTGAAGAACGCTGGATACGAAGCGAATCGAAATCCTCTTAATTGTTACAAAACCTTTTTTCCATATAGAAAAAGAGAAAAACAGCTGCAACAGTTGAATGCTCTGTGACAGCTGTTTTTGATGTAGAACCAGGCTTTTGGCTATTCAATATATAAAAATAAAAATCCCGCGATCGCGGTTCCTATAACAATGGTTACAAAGCTATCGTTTCCTAGCCGACCAATTATTTTTTTATTTCCTGATTCTTCGCGAATCAATTGGTTAAGAACCAAGACGATAAATAAAAATATGACATCTACAAACGCCACGATTGTAATAGGCTTTGTGATCATAGCGCCAAGCATGGTTCCCATCATTCCACCCATGATCCCAGCTAGCATCCCATCCATCGAAGCCATAAGGCTTATCCATTTGCCTGTCCAATAGCCGACAAGCATTCCCAAAAGGATCGATATGATTGTTGACGTAACCAAATCATTCATTAGTATTGCCAATATCGTTCCAGTCGTAAGACTTGTCATCATCCCTAGCGTCATGGCGATCATCATCCCTGCCATGCAGGTCAACTTTCCCCGATGAAGATACGTTAATGTGATAATGTAGATTGTGAGCGCCAAAGTCCCACTCATACTTAAGCAATAAAATAACATATTTATCCTCCCTGAAACAATCATCCTTCAATTAATTATATGAATCAAGTATTATGAGAATGATTTTATCTTCCGAGGGTAAAGTGATGAAATATGTCTTGCGTTCGCTCGACTTATTTTTTTCAATTGTGTACAACAAACCCAGTACCACTAACGGTACTGGGTTTGTTGTACACCCGTTTTGCCGGGCTCTCTATAGAGGATTTAACTTCTCCTTAAGCAGACTTCTTTTTGGATATCGAAATAATGATTGCGATAACACCGAGAATAAGCGCAGCAATAGCAATGTACAATGCCGTATTGGAATTACCAGCGGAAGCAGCTGGTTGAGCTTTTGCAGGAGCGGCAGCTGCGGAGTCATGTCCAGTAGAGTCGCTTCCCGCAGCCTTAGGGTTTACCTTCGTTACAGAGGCTGGTTTGTCAGAACCCTCAGCTCCTACCCATTCCACGACACTACCATCTTTATAGGTCTGATAAGCCTTCCAGGAGATTTGTGTCGCGTTGTCGGCTACTTTACCATTCATTAAAAAATTTCCAAACTCCGTGCTGGATAAGCCGTTGCCTGTTGCACTCCAAGTTACGCTTGTAATTTTGCCACTTGAATCTTTGGTCAAGTCGTATTTCCAATCCGACTTTGGCTCAAATCGGGAAATGGTAACTTCTGCTGGAATTTTTACTTCTATCTTGACCGTAGGTATGTCTTTTTCTGTTGGTACACGAACGTTAAATACTTCATAAGTGCCCTGTGTTGTTTGTTGAGGTTGAACCGTAACATGTGCGCTGGCTACCCCTGCGAATAGGAGCATAAACATAAAGCAAAGAGATAACGTGCTTAGTACCTTTTTCAATGTAATCAACCCTTCTACATTTTTTATAATGATTAATAAATCATCATCTCGTGGGAAAATACCGTTTCATCATCATTGGCATCCAGAACCCTCACCTCAATATTCCATTTGCCTGGAAAGGGTAGATAAGGACCTTTAGCATCATACCCGAATTGATAGAAAGCAATACTATCATCTGGAACACTTACTTTGGAAGCAGGAGTAAGCGGAATTTCGATTGGCGCAATACCGGATTGATCTTCCGTTTTTACAAAGAGCTGTACTCTTTTCAAATCCTTCTCTGTCTCCGGTATCCACACCTGAAGAGAAAAGGTATTCGTACCAGGTGAATTCGGAGTAATTCTAGTAGTTAAATGCATGGTTGTACCCATTTCATGCCAAAACAAGGGTTTATTCTGCGGTTGGGGATTGAGGGCTGTAAACACACTTGCAATGGACACTATGGCTACCATAAGCATCATGTCTAGTTTTAAAAATAGAGCGGTACCCCTGTTATGTTTACGCTTTATTACGAAACGAAGCACAGCACCAACGGCAATAACTACAACCGTCAAAGAAATTTTTACAAGCAAGAGAATTCCCCACTGGGTATAGATGAGATACTTTATATTGGGCAAAATTCCAAGCGTATAAAACGTACCGGATATAACTAGCAATACAATACTTATAAGTGCCAATGGTGAAAATTCACCTAAAAATGAAACTACATAATCTCGATGATGACGCCAATAAACCAAAATATGAAATAACCCTCCAGCCCAAATTGCAGCAGCAAACAAATGAACAAAATCGATAATAATCATATCGGTAAGCGAACCTACTGCGACAGCATGCCCGTTCAACGCTTTTGCTCCCAGCAGCAAAATAATCCAGAGCATATCTAATTTCTTCGAACGATGTAAAATTACAAAGCCTAACAATGATAAGCCAAGGGTCATCACCCAAGAATATCCAGTAAATGTTCCGAAAATTAAAGGGATTAAATCTTTGGCAACTGCTCCATCAATCATCTGCGTCAACTGCTCAAAGATACTAATAATAGACGCAGTAAGAAACACCCGTTGAAGCAGTAAAGTCCACTTCTCCCGTACTAATTGATGTTTTGCTTTCTTCGAATCGAACAGCAAGACCCAAAATACCCACCCGGTTAGCAGCAGCAGCGCGATATAATAACCAAAGCGACTGATATAGTAAATGATATTACTCCCGCTTGCCAGATCGCCGCCATACATTATAGCGCTTTGATTTATCGGACTTGCTTCTCCAATTGAAATGACATATGAGTCTCTAACTGGATGACCGTCTGCGGAAATAATTTTATAGCTGACGGTATATGTGCCGTCCGGTAATTGCGGAAGTGCAAGCTCGAGCCGAGTCTGATCTTCATTAAATTGTGCTTCATTACTTGTTACGGACGTTCCTGTCTTATTCAATACTTTAATATAGTACTCCACTTTTTCCAGCCGTTCGTTAAAAGTCAATTCTATATTAGGCGGACTGCTAGGCAGTGTACTGTTAGCAGCAGGGGCTGCATTGATTAACGAGGCATGAGCGAAACACGGTGCCGGAATAATCAAACTTAATAGAAGCCCGATCCAAACTAATATCGCTTTTATTCGGATATACTTCACCCCCGTCCCCCTTCATAACAATACAAGAAGAGTAAATGTTTTAGTATGACTCGATAGGGCTATTTCTTGCTGAAGTTGTGTCAAATCAGAGAAATTGCTGCAACGTAACATTGACACATCAAACTCTTTTCACAAGTCACGCTTGTATAACCCTAAGAGCTATATACAGCAATGTCCAGCCAGTCCCATCGCGTCAAGCCCATCGACAGCTTCTCCTACGATTTGGAAAGAGGATTTAACCTTCATAATCTTCATTGCTTCGCGAGTATGCTCATGATCATCGACCAGCATAATTCTGATTGGCTTGTCAAGCTTAGCCCTCCTTTTCAAGGATAACAAGTGTTTGCAACTTGTACCCGCATGATATCGAAGCACCAGTTCAGGGTATTCGCGCTACTCCGTAACATCGATAAGAATCCCAATCTTCACAAAAAGAAAAAAACTCTCCACTGTTTGGGACAGGGGGAGTTTCGTATTTCCTTCTTCAAATTTCGTAAGAACAGGGTTGACTTCTTGCTTCAACCTTGTTTGGGACAGTGTTTTTTTATCGTCCCTTAAGTCGGTGTAGGCTTCCTAAACATCCTAAAAGTCCGAAAAGACCAAGCCATTCCCATTTTTGCTGAGCTTTATCATCCGTCGAGCTTAAGATGTGCGTGGAGCTTATAGTTGGATCATAAATCTCATAGCTTCTCACACTGTTTAAAGAGGGGTAGTAACCGTTTCCTGTATACCCAGAGCCAGAAAATCTTGATCTTCCGTAAGGACCTCCTGAACTGCCGTGAGGTTGGTACGTTGTCTTTGCTGATATCTTCGATAAAAAGATTTGAAAACACGCAAATACAAGGATTAGTAAAATTGATAATTTTTTAGCCATAGTATTTTCTCCCATTAATATGTCCAGAAAAGAAATTACTATGATATGACAGGACCGTTCAGTCCCCAGCACCAGGAAGGTTATCTTTTAATTCACTCCAAGCCATCGTCATCTCTTCATCGGTTAAAAGGCATTTGTCTAATTCGGCAACAAGCTCCTCCTTATTAATATTTATTCTGATCAAAACGAACTTCGTTAAGCGGTCTCCATGTACCGTATCCCATTCTTCCTTGAGTTCGGGCTCATCAGCAAGCACCGCTTGTCTCTCCGCTTCGGACAATGCAGCAACCCAATAGCCTACCGATCCAAATTGGATAGATGGACCTGCCTGGCTCAAGCTTTGTGCCGTTTCATTGCGGGAGGCAAGCCAAATTATTCCCTTAGCACGGACGACCTCCTCCGGAAACTTCTCCATCCAGGCTATAAGCCGTTCCGGGTGAAAAGGTCTCCGCCGCTCATACACAAAAGACGAAATCCCATACTCTTCCATTTCCGGCGTATGGTGATCCTTTTCCAGCTCCTGCATCCAACCGGCAGACGTGCTGGCTTCGTCAAAATTGAATAATCCTGTGTTTAATATTGACTTTGGATCCACCTTGCCATGCGCAGTACGTATCAGTTTAGCTCTAGGCTGCAGCTTGTGTAATACCTGCCCCAACTCCTCCAGTTCTTCAGCGCTCACCAATTCACACTTGTTAAGCAGCAGCACATCGCAAAATTCAATTTGGCTGATTAATAAATCCACAACATCTCTTGTATCATCGTCTCCTGCTGCTTGCTGTCTTTCAAGTAAAGATTCTCCGGAGGAGAAGTCATGCCAAAAACGGTAAGCATCAACAACGGTTACCATACAATCCAACCGGCAGTATTGAGATAAATCAATGCCATGCTCATCATCAATATAAGTAAAGGTTTGAGCTACCGGAACCGGTTCGCCTACCCCTGTTGACATTTTTCAACAATACCGGAGCTACTCGTTCAAAGCCGTTTTAAGTGCATTCATATTCTGTTTCATGATTCCGATATAATCGAGCTTTTGTTTCTTGTCCTCATCGGTCAATCCTTCGATGGGGTTCAATACCGATGTCTTCGCACCAATTTCCTTGGCGATGGTTTGAGCGACTTTTGGGGCTACAAGGGTCTCGAAAAAGATCGTTTTGACCTTATTTTCTTTGGCAAAATTGATGATTTCCGCCATTTGGGCAGCCTTCGGCTCCTCCTCTGGAGAAAGACCGGCGATCGGAACCTGTGTCAGACCGTATCGCTTCGCCATATAAGCGAAAGCCGCATGCTGCGTCACAAATTCTTTGCGCTTTACATTCGAGAGCCCGTCTTTAAACGCTTTGTCAAGCTCTTGCAGCTTGGTAATATACGCATCTGCATTTTTTTTGTAAGTATCCAAATGTGTGGGATCTACCTTTTCCAAGGCTGCTTCAATCGACTGAACCTCTTTTTGGGCAAGCACCGGATCAAGCCATACATGAGGATCCATCACCTTTTCGGGTTCCTTCGAGGCTTTCGCTTCTGCTTTGTGCCCATCTTCTTCGTCCTCTTCAATTCCTTCCATCAGTTCAATACCTTTGCTGGCTTCAACAACAGCGACTTTCTCTTTATTGATGCTGTTTAACGCTTTGTCTACCCAATTCTCAACGCCTGCCCCATTATAAACAAAGACGTCGGCTTCCTGGACCTGCTTCATATCTTTAGCTGTTGGCTCCCAATCATGAGGCTCCGCACCAGCTGGAATTAGAGCGATGACATCCGCATTGTCACCTGCTATCTGTTTGGTGAATTCATACATCGGATAAAATGTCGTGACTACCTTCAATCGTTTTTCTCCGCTTGGGCTGCTTGTATTCGTTGTGACCGCGCTGCATCCAATAAGGGTGAGACTGATTACCGCAGAAGCAATGATAGCTTTGTTAATGCTGAAATCCATAATGATTCCTCCTAAGTTTATTTATTTACACTGCGAAAGCTTAAGGATTCCACTTGAATAACCGATTCCTTCACCGGCTCTTCCTGCTTCTTCCCTCTTGCTTTTCGATACTTCATTAATGCTTTTTTGAACATTAAACCTGTAAGGAGGATCAGTAATAAGACTAACGCAATCGTACCGCCAGGCGGTGTGTTTAACTTATAGGATACGGCTAGACCGGAAAAAACGCCGCTAACGCCTATCATCATGGCGATCACGACTGCTGCTGCAAAGCTAGAAGCAATACGAATCGCCAGCGCGGCAGGCAGGATAATAAGCGCCGAAACGAGCAGGACACCAACCACCGGCATAGCGACCGCGACGATCATACCCGTCAACACGCTAAAAGACATTGAAATCCATTTGACCGGAAGTCCACTCGTTATTGCCGTTTCTTCATCAAAGGTAATTTGATAAAGCGGTCTGCGAAGAAGGATAAAATAAATGCCAGTGATCAACGAAACGCCAAGCATCATCCACAATTGCTCGCCGCTAACCGCAACCACAGATCCGAACAAATAGGCTGAAAAGCCTTTATTCAGGCTTTGATTCATGCTCATCAACACTACAGCTGTAGATAATCCACCGGTCATGATAATCGCAATCGACATCTCGCTATAAGCGCGGTACGATCGCCTAACAACTTCAATGGCTATGCCGCCAAGCATGGCAACTAGAAATCCGGTCACCGACGGATTCATGTGCAGGATCGATCCCACGGCTACCCCTGCCAATGAAACGTGGGAAAGCGTATCAGCCATCAGCGCCTGTCTTCGAAGCATCAAATATACACCTAACACGGATGCAATCAAGGCAACTATTCCACCGGCACAAAATGCCCGCTGCATGAAGTCGTAGTGCAGCATCTCCATCTCCCATGCTCCTTTCGCTCCAATTGAATGATCCGGTCAAGAAACGGACGGACTTCCTCCAATCCGTGGGTTACCATGATCACGGTCATACCTTCTTCTTTAACCTGATGTGCCATTAATTGATAGAAACCTATGCGGCTTTCCAGGTCCATTCCGGTGGTCGGTTCGTCAAGCACAAGCAACTCCGGCTGCTGCGCGATCGCTCGAGCTATACAGATTCGCTGCTTCTGCCCTCCTGACAATTCTCCTATTTTACGATTTCTAAGCTCCCACATGCCCACCTGCCGTAGAGCATTTTCCGTCAATTCATAATCCTCTTTAGTTAGCCTGCGAAACCATGAACCGGTACAATAACGTCCTGAACGAACGAATTCCAAGACTTTGCTTGGGAAGCCACTGTTAAACGCCGCGATCTGCTGAGGAACATACCCGATCATCGGCTTAATGACATCCATCCCCTTGCCGCGCAATTGGACTTTGCCCTGCCATGGTACAAGCAATCCAAGTATAAGCTTAAGCAGAGTCGTCTTGGCTGCGCCGTTAGGTCCGGTGATAGCCACAAATTCACCGGATAAAATATGTAAATTTACATCTTCCAAACACGGGGTGTCGGAATAGCCAAACATAACATCGCTCATGGATGCTGCAATCATCCGGATCTTGCCTCCTTATTTTCAAAATAAAATGGACTTTGCTCTTTAGTAAAATGTAATTTTTACGATTATCAATCATAAAATAAACTGCTTAATCGGAGTTCCTCAAGCAGCCAATTCCAATAACTCGATAGAATGATTCGGTATTAATCGTAATAATTACTTTTAATGACCTTGAACAAGAATATCTTTATTTCTGCTTATTGTCAATGCCTATTTAAAGACGAAAACATTGGATTTGTCGGAAGTTAAGTATCTGTAGTAAGATATTTATACGTAATTATTACTCTTAAGCAAAATGAAAAAATGGGAGGACTGAATTTATGCGTATACCTGTTGTGGTCTTGAGCGGATTTTTAGGCAGCGGGAAAACAACTTTACTGCTTCGTTTGGTGAAAGAAGCAAAAGCAAGAGGAGTAAAGCCTGGCATCCTGATGAACGAGCTCGGACAACTGGACGTTGATGGTTTCACCGTGAACGAGTTCGATGATACCAACATTCAGAAGCTTCTCGACGGTTGTGTCTGCTGTAGTAAAAAGAGCGAACTCGCAAGTTCCCTGAACCGGCTGCTTCCGCAAAAACCTGATGTCATCTTCATCGAGCTGACCGGTGTGGCGAATCCTGAAGAAATCGCCGATGCCCTGACCGAACCAGGACTACTCCGCTCGATGCGTCTAAAGCAAATTATCACTGTGCTTGATGCAGAAAATGTGCTCGATTACAATAGTGTGTTTTCCTCCGATCGGCAGTTGGTTCACACCTTACGCCGTCAGATAGAAGCCGCTGATTTTATTATCGTGAACAAAACGGATCTTGTTTCCCCTTCAGTCCTTCAGAAGATCGAAAAAGCGATTCGTAAGCAAAACGATCGGTGCAGTATTGCCTATACGACTCACAGCCAAGTCGACATGGATCCATTGTTCCATGGAATTGAGCCCAATGCAGCCAATGCAGTTTCAGGAGATCGTCTCGCCAGAGGCTCCGCACTATCCGTCGTAAAAAGGTCTATCCGCGAGCATGAGCATCTGCATCCTGAACCTAGCTACTCACGCGTTCGAACTATGATGCTTCCCTGGACTGAATCCAACCCGCCGACTCGAGAAAAGCTTGAAAAATTTCTACACCAAAGGCGGGAGTTGCTGCTTCGTGCAAAGGGCTACGTAACTCTGCCGCCTACTGGTCAGCCCCACCTGTTCCAGTACGCAGGCAAGCGAATGTATTGGGAGACCACAGCTTTCTCCGGCAGCCCATATCTAGTTATTATCGGCATCGATCTGGACGAAGAGCGGCTGCTACATGATTGGAACGTTTTATGCGAAATGGTTTGAAATCCTAAAGGACTCAGTTAAAATCTCATGAAAATGAAAACATTGTTCGCTTATTTTTGTGTTCTGACGATGGTATTTGCGATAACAACAGGATGTGCTAAGGAACAACCCGCCGTCGTCTCCGGTTCTTCTGTTGTAACCAAGCAAACAATCGATACCTTGTCACTTAACCCAAAGAACGAAACCATTAATGCAACTCCTGTACTCGTCACGAATCCAAATGATTTTCTCGTTCTCGTAAATAAGCATAATATGCTTCCTACCGGTTATAAACCGGACGATCTCACAGAGCCTAACATTCCTTTTCTATTCAAGGAGCATACTGAGAAACGTATGATGCGTAAAGAAGCGGCAGCCGCGCTGGAGCAATTGTTTGCCGGAGCCCGAAAGGACGGTATAGCACTTGCCGGTGTCTCCGCCTTCCGTTCATTTAGTACTCAGCAGGCTGTATTCAGCCAGTACGCCAAGCAGGATGGCGCAGCCAAGGCACAGACCTACAGCGCGCTCCCGGGAACGAGTGAGCACCAGACAGGGCTGGCTATTGACCTATCCGGAAAGGACGGCAAGTGTGCGGCAGCGGACTGCTTCGACGGTACAGCGGAGGCTGAGTGGATCGCCGCGCATAGCGCCGAATACGGTTTTATCCTCCGGTATCCGAAAGGGAGCGAGTCGCTCACCGGGTATCAGTACGAGCCCTGGCATATCAGGTATGTCGGTCGTGAGGCAGCTCTCGATATGGTAAAAAAGGGATTGGTACTGGAGCAATATGTGCAATCTACAAAATAGAAAGAGCCCGGTTAACTAATTAACCGCGGCTCTTTCGCGCATTTTTAATGTATTGATTAATTGATTAATTTATCAAATTCATCCGTGTAAGGATATACGTACGGAGTATCGGATGCCTTGATCTTACCGATGCTCTTCGCATCGATTTTCATGATCTCATTGCCATCATGTGTCGTTTTACCGATCACTCCCGTTAGCTTTACCCACGTGTCTTTCGTAAATTCCTTTGCAATCGGGGACTCCACCAGGACTCCATAAGGGGACGCATCCGCCGAACAGCACGACATCGCAAGCCGGGAGACAACAAACTGGTTCTGGGGCATGCCCTCCTCACGATACACAAACCCGCTGATCTCCATCTTTTTCCCGACAAATGCGTCCATGTACAAATCTACAGCAGTCAATATTTCCATAAACCCCTGCTCTTTTACTTGGATCGTATCCTTTTTATACAGCTGCATTCCCAGTTTGGCGTACACCTCGGTAAACTTGTCGGACTTGAACAGCTCCTTCAGCTTCATGTCCTCGGAATCAGAAACCTTATCCGTGGATGCAACTGCAACTACAGCTGGAGCCGGAGCGGTCGGTCCTGCAACCGGAAGGTTGGATTCCGCAACGGCGCTCGAAGGGGGAGATTTCTGTACCGTGCTCGCGTTCAAATTCATTCCTTTCAGCGAAGCGACATCGCTCCCCATTACCTTGTCAGGAAGTAGGAAGCCAAGCAGCAGCGGGCACAGAAACATGGTATAAATAAGAACGTTCATTACTGTCGAACGGGACGGCAAGTGCTCACAGCCGCAAGCTTGCGCTATAAATCCCCCCATGGAGCGGAATGCCAGAACAACCTGGTAAGCCGCAATAAGAAAAAGAAGGATAGCGGCGATTTTAACATAAATGGTCATCTGGGGTGCGATGTAATATAACAGCCGCTCCGATTTCACCAAGTGGGAGATATAAAAGGAAAGTCCCACCATGATTCCTGCCCTCAGCAGGTAATGTAACGTATAATTCCTGTCTTCCTGCATGTTATACACCTTCCGTACCTCCTGCAATCTTTCAATAATGAAGCACATGACTTTGAATTAGGATCGAACCGGTAAATACCAACGCAAAAATAAGCAGGGCAAGCAGTAAGACAAATTTGGTTTTGAATACGGACAGAAGCATTAAACTGCCTTTGAAATCGAGCATCGGACCGAATACCATGAATGCGATCAGCGAACCGGACGAGAACGTATTGGCAAAGGATGAAGCTACGAAAGCGTCGGATGTGGAGCAAAGCGACATTATGTATGCCAAGCCCATCATAAACAGCGGCGAACCCAGCTGAGAATGTCCGAGGTCCACTAGAGAGCCTCGCGGTACATAAGCCTGAATGGCTGCCGTAATCATAGACCCAAAAATTAAAAACTTCCCGGTTTCAAAAAACTCGCTTCCCGCATGCTCCACCATTGCAAGCAGTCTGCCGCCTCGGGTATGGCTGTGCTCCATACTTGCTCCATCAGCAACAATCATCGTTTCCCTGCTGTTTCTAAGCTGGTTTTTACGGACGAATTGATGCACCAAGAAACCGATGACCGCACCGACCGCCAAAGCAAGCCCCATTCGCGAATACAACATTGCGGGTTTGGTTCGGAAAGCCGTATAGGTGGCAGCATATACGATCGGATTAACAATGGGACCAACAATAATAAACACGACCCCGACATACAGTGGCACGCCTTTAGCAATCAGCCTTCGAACGACAGGAATCAAGCCGCACTCACACATGGGAAAAATAATGCCAAGCAAACACCCGAACAAAATCCCTAGAATCGGATTGCTTGGAACCCACTTTCGAATCCACTGCTCCGATACGAAAATTTGCATAAATGAAGAAATGAGTACGCCGAACAAAATGAAAGGAAATGCCTCAAGAAATATACTGATGAACATCGTCTTGAACGACTGCAAAAGGGTATTGTCCAATACACCGAGGTTGGAAAACACACCCGGATTCATTGCAATAATAATCATAAAGCTAATTAAAGCGATAAAGAACAAATTAACTCCCCATTGTGAAGCTGCAATGCGCACAATACTATCCTCCTTATCATGAATTGTACAACACTATCTTAACAGTAAAAATTACTTATTAGCAAATGTAATAAAGTACCAAATTCCACAGAAATCCCCCACAGTAACACAACAAACTGCCATTCTGTATTTAGCTATCGTACCCGTAACCTTAATTGTAATATGAACAAGGTTGCCAGTCAGCACGGCGCAAATTTGCGTTTCACAAACCAACCTTTTATGACACGCTAATTAAGCTTGTTATTTCTTGTCCCAAAAATACCATAAACAATTTATTGACACGTCCCACCAATTCATTACACTTTAATGGGAAAGGAGTGATCGAAAATTAAATTAGCTTATATACGCATCTCTACAAAAGAGCAATCGATCGAAAGGCAACTTATTAAGATGAAGAAACTGGGCATTGAAGATCGCTTTATCTTCATTGATAAATTATCTGGGAAAGATTTTGATCGACCTCAATACCGAGCCATGAAGTTCGTAATCCGAGAAGGCGATTTAATTTACCTCGATGCGCTGGATCGTTTGGGGAGAAACTACGATGGTATTATCCAAGAATGGAAGAAGATTACTCGGGAGATTGGCGCCGACATTGTCGTGCTGGAAAACGAAACGTTATTTGACAGCCGCAAGTTTAAAAGCATGGGTGACCTTGGAAGATTAATGGAAGATCAGTTCCTGAGCCTTCTCTCCTACGTCGCCGACCAGGAGCGGCAGAAGATGAAGCAGCGGCAAGTGGAAGGCATTGCGGTTGCCCTCCAAAATGGTGTTAAGTTTGGTCGACCACAAGTCAAGCTCAGCGATGAGTTTGGTCGTATCTATACAATCTGGAAGCTTGGAGAAACTACCGCGGTTGAAGCCATGCGTCGGTTGGGCGTGAAGAAGAACACCTTTTATCGGCGTGTGCAGATGTATGAAGAAAAGTTTGGGACTAAATAAGCCCCGGACTTTTTTTGTTTAGGCGGTTCATTTGCTCAGCAACATTACACCAAAAAAATCCCTCTGGAACTTTAAAGGATATTTATAGCTTTATAACAATTATAAAGAATATAAAAGGGAGGGGATTTTGTGACTGGACAAGTTATCAATGTACTCAGCATTAAGGGTGGCGTAGGAAAAAGTACAATCGTTAAGCTATTGTCTCTTGTCGCCGATGCGTTGGGATTAAAGGTATGCATCATTGACATGTGCGAAAATAGCTCCATTGCTACAGGATTTTTCCGCGACCGAGATTCATTTGACAAAAGCGCATATGATTGGTTTATCGGCGATGCAAAACCCAGCGAGGTCATCCAGCAATTTGAGGACAGTAACATATACTATATCCCATCTGACGAACGTATCTGCAGTTTTTCAGACTGGGTCAATAAAAATATCCCAAAGGTGAGACAACTGCAGACACTATGCAGCAAAATTGAGCCGCTCAAAAAGCTATTCGACATCATCGTTATCGATTCGCACCCCACGGCAACGACGGATCTAGTCCACTACGCGATTGCTGCGTCTGATTATTGTGTTATTCCTTGCGAAGTGGATAAAGACGCAGTGAACGGTGCCTACCGTTGCTGCCAAATCATCACAGATTACCAGCTTGCCGGGTTCTCAATCGATTATGGGATTGTATTCAATAAAGTCGATCTGGGGGTTAAAGCAAACGCGCAACTCCAACAAATGAAACAATCGTTTATCAACCTGGGGGTGCCGGAAACTAAGTTTTTAGGCAATGTCCGCTATTCAAAAACGGTGACTACTACCAAAAACGATGGAGTGATGCTCAATCGCACTCATAACAAATATGCAGAAAATGTCATGAACGACATGCGCGCCGTTAGTGATCGTATCACATTTGCTCTGAAGCAAAATGAGGTAGAAGCATGAGCATAAATATGGATATGTTGGATAACGAGGATAATCGGTTGAAAAAGGTATTATCAGGTTCTAATACACCTGGTCGCCCTAACCCGCTTGAAAAATTCTTTCCATCGGAACATTATGTGGTAAAAAAAACTGAGGTGTCCAAGGCTAAAGTGACTGCGATTTCGCTAAACACAGAACTATTTGAACGCCTTGAGGAATATTGCAGGAAAACGAATCTAAAACGATCGACTGTCTTTTGTTTGGCGCTGGAATTATATCTGGAGCATCAGGTATAACCCCCCACCACCGGCACCTTTTAGCGCGATTTGATCCATCCCCTAGGGGGAGGCACCTTCAGGTAAAAACATACAGCTCATCGACGCGCGATTCTGCCGGAAGACAACAATGGAAGAGAATTAATAATTAAAGGAGATTTATTATTTTCCCCCAAAGAAATGAATATGGGGGGTGTGATGACGGTGTGGTGGACCTGTCCTTATTGTAAATCAGAAGGCGAACTGACAGGAGATAAAAATTATGTTAGAGAAGAGGTGTGCATCTGTGAAGCGAACCATCTTGATACAGAACGCAATTGTAAATGTAGCCGTGATGAGTTCAAGCTTTATCTGGAATTACTCGTGTACTGCAAAAAATGCGAAGATTATTTTGTTGCATTCACGGAAATGGATTCGTGATAAAGGGTTCGAACGTTTTTTGTCACGTTTGTTCCTAATAAGACAATATCGCGTGCGAGTCCGGGAATTCAATAATCCTGGACTTTTTTGTTTTCTAGCTACCCCTCTATCCATTTTTTGAACCGCCATCAACGAAGCAAGCTGCCGTTCGTTTTAGATCGGGAAAATGCCATTCGTATCGCAGTAGCTTCTTATTGTTGTATCGGCATTCTCGTATCCGTTAGCGCAATGAAGGTCATTTAAATATCGAAGCGTACAACCCAATCAAGAATCCTATGGCAACAATACAAGTTGACGGAACTACCGCCAGCCTTTGTAATGATGCTCAATGAAGGGATTTAATTATTGCTAATACTCCCCAATAAGGGCAGCTACTAATAATTTAGGCACTTCGCCCGTGCTTTTTGCACAACCTCCACCTTACTGGACAACATAGAATATCAAAGATTCAACCTGGAAAGAAGGTGGTTTATTTGTTGAAAAGAAACAGATGTCGTCGTCGTCGACATCATAAAGTGGAACGATTACTTAAATGGTATGACGCAGTAGAAGTACCTGATCCAATGGTACCCGGGTTTACAATTGTAACAACCCCCTTACCAACAATACCTGCCACATTTGGTCCTGAAATTACATTACCAGTCGAAGTAAGATTACGACGCATCAATTCTGATGACCGCGAGGAATTGAAGGCTACGATAGTTTGGACTTTCGGCTTCCCATTTGCAGGGGCTGTTCCCCAAATCGAAGTTGCTTCCCAACAAATGCAATTTAGTATTTGGCGTGATGCACCTTTGACGGGAACCCGACTTTGTACTGTAATCGATTCAGGACACATTACTGAAATACTAACTGCCCCAGTTACGAATGTAACAAACACATTGACAACAACTTTTATATGCGTCGATAAAAATGTATCTGGAAGAAGACATAATTATTTTTTGACAGCTGCTGCTGGAATGGCAGATGGTTTCACTGTTTTTATTGGTGATCAGGGCGGTCCACCTTCCCCCATTACAACATTCATTGCCCCTATCATAAATGAAGTTCATCTTGACGGATCGGTAATCGACGAAAACGAGACTTGATAACGGGAGAAGTGAAGTACTTGGTAATAAAAGAAAAGTTTTATTAAGAAGCCACTCCATTGTTAGGAGTGGCTTTGTCTTTATTTATAGATGTGATTTTCTGGTCAAACTGTACTTTGTGCTTAGATACATTGCAGTGAACCGTATCATAATATAAAGCTAATATTGCGTTAAACTGCCCGTAACCACGTTGCCAGTGGGTACGGCGCTGAAGTAATAAGATCTCCATTTAAAAATTCTTATATTTTTATAAAAGTTAATAACTCAAGTTTCGCACCTTGAAAAATGCGCATAGATGTTGATGTTACTGGGATTGTGGCATAAAATTAGCAAACTTGACAGAAAAACACCTTTCACGTTTGGTAAAATGGAAGTGTCGAGCTTACCATTCCAAACAGAAAGGTGCGTAACCCTATGTTACACCACAACTCCCTATCTGAAAAGTGTGAAGAACGTTTTTCAACCATGTTTTCTACTCTGAAAATTGGACATTTACTTCGTCAGGCTGGCATTCGCAAAACGTTTGGTCTTCCGGCTCTTTCCGTTTTCCAGCTCATTTTCACATTAATTTTCCAGCAGCGCAGTTGGTCTCGTCTGCTTGAAAGCAGCCGTTTTACACTGCCAGGTAAAGATGTAGTCTATCGTTTCTTGAATCATCCTGGTTTTGCTTGGCGTCGCTTCTTTCAGACGTTAAGTTTGAAGGTTATTCAGCGCTTTGAATCTCTAACTTCCGCTTCACGAGTTCGTGTGTTCATCGTAGACGATTCCGTTTTAAAGCGGAATCGCTGCAAAAAGGCGGAGTTGCTGGCTCGGGTTCATGACCATACCACCGGTCGTTTCGTACGTGGTTACAACATGTTGACCCTCGTTGTGGTCGGATGGGTTCAGCTTTGCTCCCATCGATTTTGTCATGCTCAGTTCGGCTAAGCTAGCGAATCGTTTCTGTGAAATGAAGGAACAGTTATCCAAACGTACGCAAGGCTACAAGCGGCGTCTCGAAGCATTTTCTCGGAAACCCGATGCGGTTGTGGCTCTGCTGGATCGTGCAATTAAGGCTGGCTTTGCAGCGGATTTTATCTTGATGGATAGCTGGTTTACCCAAGCTCCGCTGTTACGCGCGCTAATGTCTAAGGGCTCACACGTCATTGGCATGATTAAAGATATGAAACAGCGCTACCGAGTAGGCGACAAGCGAATGACGCTGAAAGAATTACACGCCGCGCTTCCCCGATCTTCCAAATCGGAGGTCTTAGGTTCGATTATCGCCCGAACCGACTGTGGATTACCGATCAAGTTGGTTTTCGTACAGAACCGTAATTGCCGTAGGGAATGGCTGGCTATTTTAAGTACGGATATTCAGCTCACGGATACAGAAGTTGTCCGTATTTACGGCATGAGGTGGAGCATCGAAACTTTCTTCATGTTCACCAAATCTTACTTGAAGCTGGGAACCGAGTTTCAAGGGCGCTCTTTTGACATGTTGATCAGCCATACCACCATTGTCTTTACCCGATATCAGTTGATGGAATGGGAACGACGTGAGCATCAGGATCAACGCTCTTTGGGCGGCTTGTTCTTCCTGTTTTCGGATGAAGTCCGAGATCTGGATTTGAAAATGGCGTTACAACAAATCGTCAGCTTTTTCCTTGAGCTTTCTCAAACCAAGACCAAACGGCAGAAGTCTGCTGTTTTAAGTCAAGTGCATGAATGGATTTCAGGTTTACCCAGCTATATCAAGGCGTTAGTGCCAAATTTGTGCTGCGAAACTAGAGTTAATAATTCTCAAAAGCACTGCTTTTTTAAAAATGCAATTTCAAATCCCATTAAGATACGCGTCCCCTTCTTCAAGGGCGGAAAACCGTGCGGTCGCGGTTACTTCTGCTGCCGACAACAAAAAAATTCACCCTTTGTACGGATTGGTCGACGAAGTGCGTGAGTGCCCAAAAACCTCGGCAATGTATCGGTCAACCAGATGCTGCCGTGGAAGCTGCATCAGCTCTTCCATGGTCCACTTGAGGACATACACCTGATTTCCGTGCTCATCCAACCGTGGGACCAAAATCTTTCTGACGGCTTTCCCCTGTGCATTTCTTTGCCAAATAAACCGCCCTGTCTCGTCGCGAGCGTACTCCTTTTTAGCCTCCACCGGGTTTAGCTTGTGATCTGCCGATACGTGTTCCATAATTTTTTCTGCTAATCTCTCTTTTGACCATCCCTCCTTATTGATCCTGTTTGTCTGGTACCAGTAGCAAGATCGCCGGAAATCGTGAGCACCGCCGTACCCGACGTGCCCCCATCGGCAGCCATCCTTTATGACATTCCGAATGTCATCCTCGCTCATTCGACTGCCCCAAATTGCGCTGTCCTCTGTGTGGTTTTTTGGCAGCAGACCACTGTCCCGAATGCTTTGGAGTTGTTCAGCCACCTCGTCACTGATTGGCAGCATCCGGGGTCTGCCGTTTTTATTCTGATTTTTGTCAGTCATCCAAATGCATTTGTTCTCATAGTCGATTTGCCGCCATTTGATACCGCGCAGCTCGTCGATGCGCGGACCGGATTGATACAGTAGCTCTACCATCACGCCATGCAGCGGGCTGATTTTTCCGTGCACATGTTTCGAGATGATTTGACCCTCTCGTGGTGTGTATCCCCCTTTTTTTCCCCGCCGGTAGTCTTCCTTGTTATAGGGCTTACGCATCTGGTTATGGTGATCATTTACCAGCTTGGCGTGCGATTTGATGCCATCTTTCACAGTCCCTTCCGCCAGCTTCTGGATCCCGTTAATATAGTTGCTGATGGTTTTGGCAGCCAGATTCTGCTCGTGCAAAGACATGATAAAGCCGCCGACCATGTGGGGCTTAATATCGCGTAGGTGCTCGACGGCATGTTGAGCATGGCAGTACCGGATAAATTTTCGTACGCGTTTTCGGTACGTGTTATAGCCGTTGTCACTAAAAACCATCGCTTTGTAGCGCAGCTCCCCCTTCACCTTAAACTCACTTTTGGTCACATGGTCGTCCCGCGTGGCGCTCGTTGCCATGTTAATCGACCCAAAAATATTATCAACCTCATGAAACAGTGCCAAAAGCGATCTCCGGTCCTTCCGGCTCAGGTTATCAATCCCGCGTTGTTTCTGCGATTTTCTGATCGCGGTGCCCGGTTTTTTTTTGTTGCCGGTGTAGTGGCGACCATCAAAGTTCGGGCGATCCGAGTAAGCACGCCGCAGCTGTTCCATTTGTTTCTCATTCATCACTCTCCCCCCTCTCATCACGCTGGACGTACAGCTTTATCCTCACGTTTTTCCAAATTTGTTCCGACTAAAAATCAACTCCAAAAGCCGCGTCAAATACGACTTCGTATCCTTATCTGCGGCTCTACCTCGATAAATCGTGATAGAGCCGCAGGCGGCAAAACCGTGGCGCGTTCAATCATCCATTTCGGCTCACTGTTCGTCATGCGGCTAGAACAAGTCATCCTTGCGCACACACGCAAGAAGCCCATTCCGGAACGTTTCTTACACTTTTTTCTGCCCAACAGAAAAAGCATAAGGAAGCGCATCAACGAGGCGTCGATTTCCGTATAGCGGAAATTTTATCCATAATTCTGAACAGTGATGCCGACGGTCACTTGAACCAGTCTGCATTTTACGTTTACAAACTGAACTCAGAAAATTTGCATCTTTTTCCTGGGCTAAGAGCTGTTAATCCACACTTTACAATACGAGCCCCACCCAATTTTTATGAAATCGATCACGAACATTGGTTTCTCCTCCTTGGTTTTAGGATTTTAGTTGTTGTGAGCTCTCCTGAAGCTTTTAATATTTAGTTGGTCATTATGAAAGTAAAAGCTTGTGGTACATGTTTTATTTTACTGGCATTTGGATATTTTTGGAGAAATACTGAACTTATAAGGTGGACAAGAACGGACAAGCTCTTTGAAAAAATGAAAAAAAACTCTGAAAATACCATCATGTTCGTTTTTGGGCGGGCATAGGCTATAGCAGGAGATGAAAAGCCGGGTAAAATATCGAAGGGTGTTAAAAAAGGAGGGTAGTAAAAAAGGAAGGTATTTCTTCTCCGGGTGATAAACAACTACGGCGGATGCGGTGTACTAGGTGTATAAAGAGATATACAGAGAGGTCCGACCCAAGAACCGCGCTCCAACTACTACTATCACTCAGAGAGAGGTTTGGTCAAATGACAGTAAAGCATTCTGATCCAGAAAACAACGACAACCAAAACAACAACCAGAACGAAAAAAAGAACTGGGATCAAGTCGGAAAGACGGAGCCGACGATACATCCCGACTATCACAACACCCGTGGAGAGGAATGGTTGTTACCACCCCGACCAACTTCTCTAGAGATGGACTTAGGCAGAGAGCTTAAGCCTCGACTGCGGGCGGTCGGGATCAAGGAATCCGGGCATCAACTAAGCATTGACCGTTGCTGGGTTGATTACGCGATCTTGTTCAAAAAGTACAAGATCGCAGTCGAGGTACACTCAGACAACAAGGTCATCGACTTATCGCGGCAAAGTTACATCCGACATCAAGGCTGGATCATCATCGACGTGTACAACTCTGAGATTAAGGCTGACGTGATTGCAACAGCAGCAAGAGTCGTTGATAAAGTTTTGCGGATTGTAAACATGACTAAAGCAAATTAAGACAAAAAAAAGCGGTTGAGGTGAAAACCTCCAGCCGCTTTTTGGGCTACATCTATTACTGCCTGTCCATCCCAGCGGGATCCGTGTTTATGCGACCAGCTTCCACCATTGCGTGATATCATGTTGATGTGACGCCGAGACGGCTCGCCCGACACTTGTAAAAAGTTTTCTGCGGGCTTGGAATTTTTTTGATCTTAACTATACTGACTATGTAAATCACAGGCTTAATGCCGTTCGTACAAGTGCTTGTGTGGATCCACTGGGCACGAGCGGTATCGCACCCTTCGGGAGTGGATTGAAACGTTGGAGCGATAATGGATCTTAGTTTACCAAATGCTCAAAGAAACCCAAAGAGCCGCGCATTATTAAGCGCGGTTCTTTGGGTTTTTGGTCAACTTGCCATCGTCATGTGCCAATTGGGCGCCGCCATTGAGGGGCACTCGCTTCGCCGACTGCCACGACGATCTCACAGGATATTGCGGTGACTCTTGCGCCAGTTATTTTCGGTTTGGCGTAACTCTTTGGCTTGGTTCACGATCACAGGGAGCATTTTAGTACCTTTAGTTGTTGCCGACCCGCACAGAGGACAAGCAGGCTCATCATTAAAAGTAAAATTAGCCCGAATCCAGCTATTACAGCTTGAACTGCTGCATTGCCATACATCAGTTTCTGCTTCTTCAACCGCAGGTTTCTTAAATGGTTTCAACAATGCTCCCCCCTTATAGATAGATATTATGCGAAGAGGAAAAGGAAAAGCCCTGCGCCTTTCACAACAGATAACGTGAACAGCGACACGTAATGTTTGACCACCTCCGAGAGGCGGTGTAGTCTCCCGTCGTCTGATTTCCCTGATCGGTAACATTGGGGCAAAGTAAAATAACATAATGAAAAATAAAGAAGCCAGACGCGCTGAATGCTGCCAATGGGGTACATACATTCGCATTTCGTTGGGAAAAATAATTAGAAAAAAGATGGAGATGTGGTTGGATGATGCGGATGAAATCGTGGGGATGGATGGTCGTGTGCGGGTTGTTGATGGTATCGTCGCTTCCGGCTGCCGCGGAGCCATTGGTACCTACCGTGCTCAAACAGAAGGTCGCCGAGAGCAAAGAAGCCCATGCGGAACTGCTTGCTCATCATAATGGAGTGGAGGGGATATACGATAAGTTTGAACTGGATACAGGCGGTTGCACGCTGTCTTTTCCGTACTGGCGAAATATTGATAAGCCGGCATTTGCTCCGTGGATGAGTTACGTGGATATCAATAACGACGATATAAAGGAAATTGTGATCTATTTGACGCTGTCGGAACGCACTGGGGCGAAACAAGAGGAAGTTCATGTCCTAGAGCCGATTAAAGAGAGCGGCGGCTGCTACCACGAAGTGCTCGTTGATAATCCGGTTGCGATCGCACACAAAAACGTCAAAAGCAAACTAACCACTAAACTCGCCGAGGTCCTGATTAACGGAAAAACCGTATCGGTCCAGCGAATCGAAAAATTAAAGATGAAGAAAGAGGATCTTTATCCTGAAGTCGCGTTCAGTGACGAATATCTTAATTATCAGATTGCAGGCGGAGAGCTGCGTGCTTATCTTGGCGGTCACGTCTCGTTTCTTCATATTATAGGTGAGCTGGTCATCGGCTACGAGAAAAAAGACGGTATGTACCAGTCGGCTAACATCAAATATGTGCCCTTCCAATCCGGGGCAATCGAGCCGACCACGGCTCCTGTGATCGAATTTTCGGGCACACCGGTCTACGGGCGGCAAATCCTACATGAAGTGGAAAAATTCAGCGAAGAAAACAACGTCCGAGTAGCGCTCCCCAACTGGGTGCCAGCAGGCAATCCATACATCACCGCCGAATACATACCATCGCAGCATCAGCTATCGGTGAACTTCCAACGCCGCGAGTTCGTCGGCGCCTATCTCCACGTTGAAGTTTTTCCCAAACCATACGTTTACAACTATGACCGCAATCCACACTATACACGGTTAAAACTTGCGAGCGGAGAGCCGGCGTTCTTCCGATACGTCCGACCTCCCAAGCCTGGTTTTGTGGTTGAATCGTGCAGTCTGGAATTTAATCGGAATGGGGTGTTTTACGCGCTGTGGGTCAACTCTAAAATGTATGGCATCGCCGGCAATCCGAAGGACGTACTGCTGCGCATTGCCAACTCGATGAGCTACTGATCGGATGATATTATAGAAGAAACAAGTAAGGAGAGGTAGATCCATGGAAGAAAAGCCACAGCAAATCACGGAAACCAAAGAGAACGAGCCCGAACAGGCGAGCCTGAAATCGGATGTTCAAAGCCTCAAAGCCGATTTGCACGAAATTCGCAGCCATACGTCGCTTTTGCCAACTATTCTCCAGTCGCTAAACGACACGATTGCGACCCTTCGGAAAAATCGAGGAGTTGATCAAGATGATTGAGGAGAAACCCGAAAGACCGGTCGAGCTGTGCCCCCACTGCGGCGCTGATCTGATCGGCGACCCGATTCCCGAAGAAAAACGGCGGCATGCAAATTCGCCGTATTTTATTAAACGAAGAATCGGCTTGTACGACCTCAAATTGGATCGGACAACCCATTGGCAGTGTCCGGATTGCGAAGGGACGTGGGAACGCCATGATTGAGCCAACCTTTGAAGAATATTTTAAGCGAATGCAGATAGAAGATCGCGAACGCATCGAGTACATGATGAACTTTTCTGGTTTTACGCTGGAACGCGTGGAAATGACTTACCGGTGGGACTACGAGCGTGAAAAAAACAAGCCGGTGCTGACTCTTAAGCCCGAGCCGCAGCCCGTGACGTGGGAAATGCGGGATTATTACCTCCCCGAGAAGTTTGAAATGCGCGATGGTCGTCTGTTGAGCTCGGAAAAAGAGCTGGAAAATCTAATGCTTTTGGTCGTGTACAATCTCGGTTTGAGGCAAACAATGAAAATCATCGAACACAACGTCATCGTCGATATGATAAAAAACGACGAGGGCGTGCTGAAGCAGCTACGGTCGGCAAAGCGGAACCGTGAAGCCGGTACGGCGAAATATATCGAGACGGAAGAGGAATTTGAACGCCTGTTTGCGGAGATCGAGTCGGAAGTACCTGCTGGCGGCAGTGAAAAGATTTCCTTCATTGACCTTCAACACCTACTCCTGACACTGGGTTTCAAGCAGCACGATACGGACGTAGGGCATGTCTTTAACCACAAACCGACCGAAACGCTCATCGCACTGCCGTCAAAAATCAGTTTGCGGCACGTGGATATGGTAAAGAAAATGGTCGTGGATCGCGGTATTGCTGATTCGGATTTGGTGCATCAGCTGCTGTTAGAAAAAGGAAGACAACGAGATAAGGCTGCTCGCGACGAAGCATCGTTACGAGAGAGCGCAAGAGAAGCTATGCTTGAAGGTAAGCACGAGGGTATGCTTGAAGGTAAACTTGAGGGCAAGCGTGAGATCGCATCCAAAATGCTGGAAAAAGGCTACGATCTTGAACTCATATCCGAAGTGACCCTTCTTTCCGACGATGAGTTAGCGAAATTACTTCCGCATGTACCGCCAAATGAAAAATAGCAAGCCCGCGCCCATTAAGTGAAATCCGGCATCAGGGATCGGCATCATGACCGCTCCCTCTCTTCTTTTCGGCGCAAATACCGATCATGCTCGGACCGGGAGATGTTCAGCAACTGGCATATCTCATCGATGGACTTCCCCCTCTTGGTCAGCGCGTCAATGGCACGATCAGTAATCCCCGATTGGTACCCTTTGGCATATCCTTGCTCAAACCACTCGCACTCTAGCGCCTCAATTATACGTCCCCCAGGTCCATCGCGATCCTCATAGATCGGGATGATTTTGCCGGATTTGTATTTTCGAACGATTTGCCCGTCGTCTTGCTTATACACGATGTAGCCGTTAGGGTCTTCGATCTGGGCAAGTGCATACTCCCCCGTTTTCCGAATCAACTGCCGGATTTCGTCCCAATCGATTTCACGTTTACCTTCACTCATCCCAATCCACCGTCTCCCCGATCAGCGCTTCGAAATGCGCCTTGATCTCCGCATCGTTCTTTAATACGGTGAATCGATCCGCCGTCAGCTTCGGGTCATTTCGGAGCAGCATCTTGTACAGCGTCAGCTCCCCGTCCTGCTCAGTCGTCGCGCCTTTGAGTTTTTCAGCAATATCCGAGGGGATGATCGTGCCATCGAAGTATTCCCGGACGATCACGTTATCCCGCACGTAGACGAGATACCCGGCGCCACGTTCACGCAGTTCCGCACGTAATTTCACCGACATTTGTTTCAGCGCTTCCTGGATTTCTTCAAGATCCATCCCAATCCGCCTCCCGTTGCCGCCTGATGTCTTCTTTCAGCTTCACCGCTTCTTCCTCGGTCAGCGTGCCAAACATCCGCTCAAGGTCTTCTTTACGGGCAAGTGTTTCACCCCGATCTCTCATTCGATCAACTTCCTCTGATGTAAGCACGCGCCCCTCCCGAATGCTCTCCTTGGCGCGCTCAATGTTGCCTTGGATGCTCGGGTTTCGTTCTAACAGGTCGCCAATGTCTTCATCGTCGCCGCGAAGCATCTGTAACGCTTCCGTCCTGGAGTGACCCCGACCGGTAGCGCTGTCTGCTTCCGACTGCTCAACCATTGTCTGCATCTCGGGATCGTTCTCAAAATCTTCTATGTCAGCATCGTCCATCACAATCTCCCAGTCGTCCTCATACTCATCGCCAAGTATCTCGCGCATCGTTTCTTCCACCGCTTGCATCGATTGTTCTCGCTTATTTCTCATATACTCGTCTGAAGTCAGTTCCTCACAAAGTTTCCTAAGTTTTTTCTCGTCATCGTCCAGACCGAGTTCGCGCTTTACATCCTCTTCCGTCATATACTCCGGATCACTGTTTAACTGGCGAAGTTCTTCTTCGGTCAGCGGCTCGTCATCGGGCTCCAGCTGATCGATTTCTTCCCAGGTCGGTCTTTTTTGATCGACCACGTCCGCTGCCATCTCATCGCACATTCTCTTAAATGCTTCCTCGTCATCACGCGTCATCTTCTTTGTCATCCTCCAAGCAGTCGCTGTAACCGCGATAATGATCTTTTTGTCTTTCTTTAGCCTCCCGGACCACACGCTTTAACGCTTCCTTGGTGGTTATTAAATCCTCATCGGATTCCTGATCGGACTCTTCTATTTGTTTCAACACACTTGGGTGAAAAAAAACAGCCTTTCCGAGTTTCTCTTTTTGCTCTTCCGTTATAGCAGGCTCATCTACGCCACCACGCGACGCCTGCATATCTGCCGCCCATTCTTTCCGCCGCTCGTCGCTGAGTCCATCGCCCAGTTGCAGCAAATTATCGAGGGGCATCCGCTGCGACTCTTTTTCTGCCACGATTTCTTCGACCCGCTCTACGACTAACACCCACGGCGATTTTGCCTCCTCGACCCTGCCATCGTCATATTCGCGCACCATAAGACCATTTTGATCCCGGTAAAAGCTAATCTTGCCTGCGTATTCGAAGATTTTACCTAGGCAGAGCGCCGTTTGGATGATCGCCTCGTGGATTTGGTCCATGGTGTCGCCGCCCAGCTGTTTTGCCCGTTCCATGAGCCGCTGAAACCGTCCATCCAATTCAACCATATCCTTGGCAGGCTTAAGGTCGCTCATTTTTCTTCGCCTCGTTTCTTGATTACGAAATGGAACAATACATCTTCGTCGCTCAGACCCTCGCCACCATCCGATAAGCCTGCGCGTGTTTTGGCGACCAGCTCGCGCACCTCTTCCTTGCTTAACGTCCGGCGTCCATAGGCACGGTAGACACGTTTGTCATTACGCAGTTCAGCGCTGAAATCGCGAATCTCCTGTCTAAAGGCGTCCAAGTCTTCGCTAATCGTTTGCATATTAGCGCGCAATTCGTTGTTCATCCGGCGCTGATCGATGATGAACTGGTCTAAAGATGTTTCCAGCCTATCAACGCTACTATCGACGCCATCGACCCTGCCATCAAGGTTATCGTCCAACCGATCGACTGCGGCTTCCAGCGATTTCATACCATCGCTTACCTTCGATAATTCCCCGACTATAGCGGCTAGTTCTTCACGATTCATCGTCATTTTCGCTCCTCGAACTCATCTACGTGCTGGACGGCAGCGGCGAAGTTTAATTCAATTCCGCAAGGTCTCGTTATCTCGCTGGCTGCGGATGGTGTGCTCCAGCGCCGGGCTGATCTCGCCTTTTCCGGACAAACATTCGAGGATAAACTCGACCCGGCTCTCGATTTGACCTTCGATGTAGGCTTCTTCGTAGGCTTGTTTGTAGGCTTGTTTGTAGGCTTGTTTGTAGGCTTCATCATAAGCTTCTTTTTTCACTTGTTCGTAGGCAGTCATGAGGTCGGACTGCTTTGCCCTGTCTGCATAGAATGCCCTTTTCCGCATCGCATAGCGATTTCTTGCGGATAACTCATCGTGGTCACCGTCCTAATCAAACATATATTCCCATTATAGCATGTCACTGTCCTGGTTATTTATCGCCTTATTCCGGTTTGATTCGGTGATTTTCCAGCCGTAGTACAAAGCAAAAAGCAGTGCATGTTCGCATATTTCTGCGATCATCATGAACTTGGTGTTCCTCCGGATTACTTCAACTTCTTTGCTTAAATTTTAATTCTTCAGTAATCCTAAAAAACATTCTTATGATCTCGTTACAGGGAGGTGTACAAGGCTACTTCCTTCCGTAAGAATATTACTGGAAAGTTGTATCACAAACATAAAATTCAAGCGTACCGCGACACCACCGGCATAACTTTAAAAAAAGTTGAATGAACCGGACCAGCTCTGGTTTACATATGTTTAACTTCATCAACTTCAATAAAAACGGCTGACCTTCCTCCACTCAGTAGTATTTGATATCGACAATATCCAGTTCTAGTTTTTTTTCACCATTCCATTCATTGACGGTTAGATTGAAAAGAACGTCAGCGTAGACATCTTCGCTCGGCAGTCCCTTTTCCTTAGCGATTTTACTTTTCGATAGCGATAGTTCCTGCCATTTGGGGATGATCTCGGCACCGCGATTCCACTCTTTTCCTTTGAACTGATACGTTCTCCCTTCAGCTTTGGAATAAAAATGATAAAGCCCGCCGTTCTTTTTGGGATCAATATACCGCACGGTCACCCCGTTCAAGCGATACACCGGCTTCGGGTTGCCCTGCCCATACGGTTTCAGTCCTTCTATTTCATCGTAGAATTGAAATGTGATGTCTTCCGGGGCAACCTCGGCGTGATACTCGTACGTTTTGATGAACGTCTCCTCGCCGTACGCTTGACAGCGTACGGCAAATGATTTACCAAATGGCTCCAGCTGCTCCGGATACAGCGTCAGACCGGCAGCACCCTCATGACCGCCGTACTCGAAGTGTCCGATATCTTCTTTCACTTGATCGAGCACGTCCAGCATATGAATGTCGCGAATCGAACGGGCAGATCCTTTCCACACCTCTTTCCCGTTCTTCATCACCGGCGCGACGGCGACCGTCGGTCGGTAAAAGAAATCTTTAAAGCGGGTGGCGACCAGCCCCGCGATGCCGATGTGAAAGTGCTCGGAGGCGATAAATACGCCATAATCGCTGGTGCACTCTTCTTTGACCAGCTTAACCGCACTTTCGATTTGTGCTTTGCGCGTATCGTTGTACGTTTTGCACCTGTCCGCCAGCTCCAGTGAGGCTTCCGGGTCGGTCTCGGTTAACAGTTCATAGGCGGGTCTGGGATCATCCAGCCTGCCCGGGGCATTGAGCATCGGACCGATATTAAAGCCGAGGTGCCCTTCGTCGAGTTTTCCATTTAGGTTCATGACCTCGCAAATCGAGCGCACCCACACCTTCGGCGCATCATTAATGATCCGGATCCCGAACTGGATCATACTGCGCACTTCAAAATCGAGGATGTCTACGCCATCCTCATTGTGACGGACGTCGATGTGGTGTACCATGTCGGCGACGAGTCCGGCGGCGACGTTGTCTAAGGTCATGATCAGCTTCATTTCGTCGATGCCGCGTTTTTGAAACAGCGCTTGGAACAGCTTGTACACCACTGCCACCCCGGAGAGCGTTTTGCACGGGTACGGATCCCCAAGGCGTTTCGGATTAATGATCGCATGCGCGTACGGCAGGGCAATATAATCCTCCCCGACAACCTCCACTCGGCAGTTCTTCGGAACAATGTCGAGTTCCTTGAGCTTGTCCTCAATTTGCTGCACGGACCAACCGCTGAGGTCTATGTCCTCTCCCGTCTTTTGAAGGATTCGGTCTCGGATTCTGCCTTCGACCGGATCGTGATGGTCGGTGATGATCAGTTCTGTTAACCCCGATCTCATAGTCGCTTCCGCACCGTCGTTCCCACGGATTCCGGTGTCGCCGGTGATCACCAGATCGTACTTGCCGATGATTTCCTCTTTCAGCTTACCGACATGCAGCCCATAGCCTTCCTGGAAACGGTTGGGCAAAAACACGTCGACCTGAACGCCCATGATGGCAAAGCAGTTCTTAAACTGCGCTGCGGTCGTTACTCCGTCCGCGTCGTAGTCGGTGTAAACGGCGATTTTTCCGCCCCTGTCGACCACTTCCATAATTTTGTTCACCGCTTTTTCCATATCCAACAGCAAAAACGGATCACTGAGACTCTTTTTATATGGTTTATAAAATCTCGCAACATCGTCTAGTTCCCGCAGTCCGGCAGCAGCCAGCATCCGTGCTCCCGCCATGGAAATCGGTCTTCTTGTATCGGAAAGAAGGCGCTGCAGCTTCTCGGCTTGGGTATCTTCGGTTTCGCGTAGTATCCATCTGGATTTCATTTTTATGATCCCTCTTTCCTGAATTCGTTGTGATCATCACCTTAAAGTATTGAACAATTGTAAAAGCAATCGTGTTGAACGTATTTTGCCGATCACCACCTCCAGTTAACTTTGGACTACCTTAATTATCTACTCGATCCATTTTTCAAAAGTCGAAATAAACCTTGTTTGCATTGCAATGGATTCACTCGCTTTTTTCCAAAATCGTTTTGGAATACTATAAGAAGCAGCAAGCTGATACTTACAGTATTCCAAAAAAAAAGTATATTTATACATCATGTTTGAGCTTATTTTTATTTTCCTTTTTGCCTCATCTGGTAAGTTAATGGAAAAACAACTACCTTTCACCATACGCTCCGGCAATGTTTTTTATCATTTTTGGGATTGCAGTAAGTACCTGCGCAATCGTTTATACACACCCTCGAGTGGCACAGTATCCGACTGCTGCTTCCCTACTCCCCCTAGAAACCGGTATAAAAACATACTTTGGGATCATTTATCATACGGCTCCTCCCGGGGGGCTACGTGTCCCCACCCTTTATAAGAGAAGCAGCTATATTATTTTTTTGAATTTTGGGGTTGCAGTAAGTTACCTGGGCAATCGTTTACCCACACCCTCGAGTGGCACAGTATCCGACTGCTGCTCCCCTACTCCCCCCTAAAAACCTATATAAAAACATACTTTGGGATCATTTATCATACGGCTCCTCCCGGGGGGCTACGTGTCCCCACCCTTTATAAGAGAAGCAGCTATATTATTTTTTTGTCATTTTGGGGTTGCAGTAAGTTACCTGAGCAATCGTTTACCCCCTAACACAAAAGGGAAAAAAATCACTCCCTCGCTTCGCATAGGTCGTACTGGTGTAAGTCAAAGATGGCACTTAACTGAGACTCCACTCCTTGACCAGTCTCGTATGCTTTTTATCCCACCGCAACATCTTCCCTAAAATGGGGGGTTCTGACCCCTGAGAGAATGTGACGCTTGGCAGAAAAAAAGCAAGGGCTGAAAATCACTCCCTCGCTTCGCATAGGTCGTACTGGTGTAAGTCAAAGATGGCACTTAACTGAGACTCCGCTCCTTGACCGGTCTCGTATGCTTTTTATCCCGCCGCAACATGTGCCCTAAAATGGGGGTTTCTGACCCCTGAGAGAATGTGACGCTTGGCAGAAAAAAAGCAAGGGCTGAAAATCACTCCCTCGCTTCGCATAGGTCGTACTGGTGTAAGTCAAAGATGGCACTTAACTGAGACTCCGCTCCTTGACCGGTCTCGTATGCTTTTTAT
>NZ_VNJI01000046.1:37594-61835 GCF_007786445.1 Paenibacillus cremeus
CGCTTGGCAGAAAAAAAGCAAGGGCTGAAAATCACTCCCTCGCTTCGCATAGGTCGTACTGGTGTAAGTCAAAGATGGCACTTAACTGAGACTCCGCTCCTTGACCGGTCTCGTATGCTTTTTATCCCACCACAGCATGTGCCCTATAAAGGGGGTTTTTGACGCCTAAAAATCGATTTTGTTTCCGGTAGCTGGTGTCCACTTCGATCTTTGTTTCATGCTCGATTTCAACAATCTCCGTTTGAACAAGTTTGTAGGTAGGTAGCTTTGCGTGCTCGCCTCTTGAGTCATCATACGTGATGATACCGTTTTTTTTAAGCTGTAGGAGATGACGTTTCAAGCTGCGTTCTGCAAATCCCTCCCCGACCAATTGTGCGATGAGATCCTTTTGAAATATTTGAACTTCCCCGCCGTGAGACCGAATGAATTCGAGAATGGCATTGATCGTTTGATTTTTGTTCTTTCGGTATTTCCCCTTACGCTTGTCCACTCGCCTCGCGTACCCATAGATATTGAGCGGAAACTCGATGCCGGTGAGCGCCTCGATATATTCGCGTTTGGGACCATAAAATTTCTCCGAGTACGCCTGCCGAATTGCCTTTAGGACCTCAGAAGGGTAAAACGGCTTGATGCCCAATTTTCTAGCCTGGTCGTACCATTCGCCCATCAAAAATGCAGACGCCTCGTCTTTTGTCTTGCCCATGGCATAAAAGAGAAGCGCGAGAGTAAGTGCTGCTTCGTTTCTGCGTCCGTTGAAATTACAGCCCATCAACGCCACAATCGCATCATGCTTCCAAATCTGCTCCGCTTTAAAATTGACGTATTTGCTGTCTTCCCGTTCTTTCACCGAGTTGTCCCTTAGATCCTTGATCCAACGTTCTTTCAGTTCATCCATGTTATGGATTGTTAATCCGAACGACCACGCTTTCTTACAAAGGTAAAATGGATGGTGTGCGCCAAGTGCCCCAAGGTCGGTCCCGATTTTTTCCGCATAATATCGCTGGATCTTCTCATAAAGATAGATGCTTTTCGTATGCCCCGTCATTTCGGTATGCGCTACGTACACATGGTAATTACCTACGGTTCGTGACGGAGCGACCATGGAGGGCTCCAAGCCTTCATTTGTGAAAATTTGGTACACTTCTTGTGGTAAGAACGCCCGTCCGTCCGAACGGCGCAGTTCGAAGTCAAACACCATCCAGCGCAGATGCCGGAGATTTTCTTTGTTTTGATCCTGCCACTTAAAAAAACCATTAGGGATGAAATGGGCAGCCCAATCTACGTATTTCATCAGGGTTGTTTCAGACGAGCAGGACTTGACATGCCGCATGTTAGCGTAGATCATAAAGTATCGATCCTTTTTGCTAAATCCATCTCGAACGATCGTTTTCAGAAATTGTTTTGTGCTGATTATCTCGCCGACCCGCTTACATCGGATATCGTCGTATTTGTCCGTGAGTTGTCCTTTGAAGACTCGGATCCGCCACTTACCTTTTCCAATTTCTTCCGAAATTTCGGTGTGATCCCTGTACCTGCTAATGGTTACATTATCTTTTTTCGTTGTTTCGACAAGCACAAACAACCCCTCCTCAACGCTGCAAGCCAGCAAATTGAAAGGTTGTGGATACGCTCGATTGAGGCTAACAGATTGAAGAGGCATGTCCACCACCGAGTATTGCTTGCGCTCGGTTTACCTTCCAACGAACCGTTGAAAACGAATTCAGATAGTCCTTCTTGGAAGGGGGCAAAAAAAAGAGCCTTACATTGTTGAAATACAATGTAAGGCTCTTCGTCTAACATGAAGCTATACAGTAAATGATCAACTTCCAATGATATAAAAATATTTATTGAAATAACTCAAAATAGCACTAGTCTTTTTTGGAGATTGTCGCTATACTGCCTATGCCTTAAAAAAAGGCTGATTTGAAAAAGCACAGAAATTATCAGATTAACGGGGGAATGTTACAATGGCAAAATCGGTAAAAATGCAAATTGAGGATCACCGTCAGGATATTGCGTCTCATTCGGATTATGTTGAAGTGACTAAATCCAATAAAAAGAAAAAAAAGCCTATTGTCGATATCGACCAGCTTCCGGCGGTGATGATGGTTGAAGATGTTCAGGCGTTTTTACGCATTGGGCGTCCACAAACTTATAAGCTGGTAAGCGAGGGGAATTTCCATTCTGTAAGAATCGGAAGAACAATACGAATTAGCCGTGACTCGTTCATTAATTGGTTCCAGGGGCAAGCGGATGGGATTATCGATTATCCTTGATGGAGGGAATTGGCTGCATACAATTACGGGGCTACGTTGTTATAATAAATGCTATGTTTTTTAGCTATCTACAATAATAAATTAGGAGAGTGAATCGGTATGGCTAGAGGGAAAAAATATCCTGGGGTCTACGAAAGGAAAGATACGGATGGCAGATCATTTTATTATATGATCTCCGTAAAAGATCCAGGTACCGGGAAAAGAAAACAGAAAAAATATGGTGGTTTCTCTGACCCTGAAACAGCCTATAAGGAATATATCGATACAAAAAACAAACAAAATAAAGGTTTGTACATTGAACCAACTAAACTTACGTTAAAAGAGTGGCTAGATCTATGGATTACTGAAAAACAATTAAACATATCTCCTGTAACGATCCAAAATTATAAAAACCGAATCAAACACATTGTAGAGGCTATCGGTTCTGTTGAATTATTCAAGATAACAAAAGAAACACTAATTCATTTTCATAGCGAGTTAAATCAAAAAAATAAGGTTATTTTTAAGCGAAACAAATATGTAGATACAAACACAAAGCTTTCTGAGCGAACAGTTTATGATACCCTAAAGGTGCTAAAGATGGCTCTAATACAAGCTTATACCGATGGAAAACTCCCAAAGGATATCGGCAGGACATACAAATTATCCAAAGCAACCCAAGAAGAACAGACTATATTAAAAATTGGGGAAATCAAGCGATTTCTAGATGCAGCTAAAGGTGACCGAATGTATTGCGCAATTTATTTAGGATTAACTACCGGTATGCGTGAGTCTGAGATTCTTGGTTTAAATTGGAAAGATATTAATTTTGATGATAAAGTCATCTACATTGTACGACGACTTCAACGAATAAACAACAAATGGGTAATTAGATCAGGTACAAAAACCAAAGCTGGGACTCGCCCCGTTGAAATCGATGATGATATCATAAAAGTACTGATGCACCAGAGAAGACTAATCGAAAGCGAGAAAAAATTTGGACAAGACTTATACAAGGACACTGATTTAGTATGTCCAACTAACTTGGGTACTCCCATGAACCCGAGTAATTTACGGCGCAGTTTGTATCGTATCTTTAATAAAGCGGGTATTCCAAAAGTTACTTTTCATGAATTAAGACACAGCCACGCAACACATTTACTTCAAGCCGGCGTAGATGTCAAAACTACATCGCATCGTCTTGGTCATTCTTCTATAAGGACGACACTAGATATATATCAGCATGTTATCCCAGGTATGCAAAGAGAAGCTCTTGAAAAATTGAGAAAACGAATATCTAATTAAGCACGAACAACTCGTTGTTCGTGTTTTTTATTTCTTTTTATTTTTTATTATCTTTAATTATTTTATGTGCTCTCTTGTAACTCTCTAGTCGTAAAAAAAGCTATTGTTACCGCTTTGTTACCACAGAGAAAGAAAATCCCTAAGTAAAAGAAGAAAGCCCCTGATCTATCAGGGGTTTCGTGTATGGAGCCTAGGGGGATCGAACCCCTGACCTCATCGCTGCCAGCGATGCGCTCTCCCAGCTGAGCTAAGGCCCCATGCTATATGAATGCTGCCGTTTCGGCGGCGACAAAAAGTAATATACCACAGCCTAACAAAGCTTGTCAACGAGATTTTAAGGCCCGGTATTGGTACTACATTTTGCCGCTGTCCCCGCCGACCTGATGCTTGGATAACAGCCCGTTTAGTTCCTTCATAAACATGTTGATATCCTTAAACTGCCGGTACACCGATGCGAAACGGATATAAGCGACTTCGTCAACCGGATACAGCTCGCTCATCACGATCTCGCCAATCTCCCTGCTGTCGACCTCGGCTGAAGCGGTGTTGCGTACCTGCTTCTCCACCTCAGAGACGATCATCTCGAGACGCTCGACCGAAACGGGCCGCTTCTCGCAAGCTCGAATCAAACCGCGCAGCATCTTCTCCCGGCTGAATTCCTCCCGGCTGCCGTCCTTCTTAATGACGATGAGCGGCGTCTCTTCGACCATCTCGAACGTAGTGAAGCGCTTCTGGCACTTCTCACATTCTCGGCGGCGACGAATCGATTTATTCTCATTGGCAGATCGCGAATCGAGCACCTTAGTGCCTGAATATTCGCAGTAGGGGCATTTCATTGTGATTGCCTTCCTTTCCTGAGTTCCCAACGAATCCCTGTTATGAGTTCCACGCAAAAGCACATAATAGGATTACCAACGACGAGGAGGTGAACAGACATGGCTAACAACAACAATCAATTGGTAGTACCACAAGCTAACGCCGCTTTGGATCAACTGAAATACGAGGTAGCTAGCGAATTGGGGATTGCGATCCCACAAGACGGTTACATGGGTAACATGGCTACTCGTGACGCTGGGTCGATCGGTGGTAACATTACTCGACGCCTGGTGCAGATCGCCGAGCAATCGCTTGCCGGTCAATTCAAATAATAACATGTTTTAGGGAATACGCAAGAAGTATTGGACAACCGCTTCACTCGAAGCATGTCCAATGCTTCTTTGCTTTATTCTACGTAAATCGGCTCTACCTGCTCTGCCACTCATCGGCATACAATTTGTGGTACTTGTTATAATAATACGTAACGCGCTGGACATAATGCCGGGTTTCTCCGTAGGGGATCATATCCGCATTCTGCAGCGTTCCGTCCCATTCATGCTCCTGAAGCCAACGGCTAACTTTGCCGTGACCTGCATTATAGCCGGCAATGACGGCCGTGGTGTTGCCGCCAAACTGCTTGTGCATCCAGCTAAGGTACCAGGTCCCAAGCTCGATGCTGACCGCAGGAACGTCAAGCTGCTTGCGGTAGCTGTCGTTGAACGAGCCCTTCTCAATAATCCAATCCGACGTATCCGGCATAAGCTGCATAAGGCCGTAGGCTCCTTTTTTGGACTGCGTGCCGACCTGGAAATTCGACTCCACCCGCATCACAGCCGCGATTAAGAAAGGATCCATCTGGTATTTCACCGCATTCTGGCGAATTTCTTGGGCATAGGGAATCGGATACAACAACCGCCCTACGTAGGAGCTGCTGAGGAACAACACGATCAGGAAGGTCAGCAGCAGCAAGGCATAGACCCGCTTTTTCCTCCAAAAGCTCCAAAAGCTCATAGCAGCCCCCTCTCCGTCCAAAACGTATCCACCTGGCGTTCCGTATCCTGGAGTGTGCCGGAATTATCAATGATCATATCGGCCATCGCCCGCTTGTCCTCGATAGGCAGCTGCGACTGCAAACGCTTCTCCGCCTGCTCCTCCGTTATGCCGTCTCGAATCATTAGGCGCTCCAGTTGTACGCTGCGCGGTACGTAGACGACCATCACCTGTGAGACCATCCATTGCAGCTTGGATTCATATAAAAGTGGAATATCAACCACGACCAGCTTGTCCGGGTGCAGCATCTCATACTCCTCCATCCGCGCACGTATGGTGGCCCGGATAGGCGGATGCAGGATTCCCTCCAGGTCGCTAAGCGCTTCCCGATTCCCAAAGACACGCTCACCCAGCTTCTTGCGGTGCAAGGAGCCGTCCGGCTGAAGCAGGTCGGCTCCGAAACGTTCAATCACTTGGGCTAAGACTGGGCTGCCTGGCTCTACGACTTCCCTGGCGATGCGATCCGCATCCACCAGCAGTGCGCCGCGGCCGACGAGCATGGCAGCCACGGTGCTTTTGCCGCAGGCGATGCCCCCGGTTAATCCGATATTCATGGACATCCCCCGATTTCTATGATGTAGTAGTGATATAAAGAAGTAGGTCAGAACAATTTCATGATACCCATGATAATCAAAACAAATCCGGGCAAAATGGAAAGTTTGCGAATCCATTTCAGCTCGGCAAAGCGGAATCCGATAGCGAGCCCCGTGCTGAGGAATGTGCCGCTGGCCAGCGCAATGACCGAAGCGGTCAGCCATGGCGTGAAGCCGAGCAGCGCAGCACCGATCCCGGCGCCGAAGGCATCGAGCGATAGCGCAAGCCCGAGCAGGGTCGCTTCATAAGGCGAGATGTTGCCTGACCGGTCCATATCCGCGATGGATGGGGTGCGTAAAATCTGGATCACCAGCCCAAACCGTTTCAGCTCGATGTACAGGACTTCCTTGGCTGTCGCAGGGGCCGATTCAGCAACGACCAGCGGAGCTGCATCGCCCGAAGGCTGCGATTCGCCCACATCGTCCTGCTCTGCATCCTCCCGCTTCTCGCTGAACATCTGATACAGCGCCCACACGCCGATCCCCATCAAAATCACGGCACCGACATCCTTGGCGGCCGACGGCGCAACAAAGCGGCTCATCAGCACACCAATCTGCATGGACAAGTAAATAATGACCCCCGACCAGCAGCAAATGATGGCAAGCGACGGCAGTGGAATCCGGATTTTGCGCAACCCGTACATAACTCCGACACCGAATCCATCCAAACTGACAGCAAACGCCAACAGCAATAATGAGACGACAGGCAGCATGCCCTTCCCTCCCTTACCTGTTGCAACGGAGCACCGAGCAAGCTGCCTCAGGCTCCGTCGCCTCTAATTGAGTTCACCCTTTACTATATGGGCGAATTGGGCGGTGGGTGCATTCCATGTCGTGACGAAATCGTTAAGCTTTAACGGCTTTGCTGCGTTTTTTTCGCTTCATAGGCTGGCATTTCGGGCAGAAGTGCGTACCGCGTCCGCCGACGACGGTCTTTTCAATCTCATGCCCGCAGGTCGGACAAGCCTCCCCCTTGCGGCCATACACTCTCAGCTGATGCTGGAACATCCCGATCTCGCCTTGTCCGTTCACGTACGATTTGACCGAAGACCCTCCCGCGGCCACAGCCTCGTTCAAAGTCGCCACAATCGCCTCGTAAAGCTTGACCAGCTCCGGCTTAGTCAGTGTATTCGCTTCGCGCTCCGGGTGAATCCCCGCCAAAAACAGCGACTCATCCACATAAATATTCCCGATCCCGACGATGTATTCCTGATTCAGCAGGAGCGGCTTGATCTTCGTCGTCTTGCTTCCGAGCTTCTCGCGGAACGCTTCGAAGGTGAACGCTTCGTCCAGCGGCTCCAGTCCCAGCTTGGCGAGCGGCTTCTCCGTCAAATCCTGATCCTTCGGAAAAATGTGCATCGTCCCAAACTGCCGCACATCCTTATATCGCAATTCCGTACCGTCCGTAAAATGAAACACGACATGCGTATGCGGCTCCATAGGCTCATCGTCCTTATAGACTCCGTAGCGCCCTTCCATCCGAAGATGGGAAACCATCGTGTAGTGATCGAACATAAAGCGAAGAAACTTGCCGCGGCGCTCAACCATTTGGAGGGTTTCCCCCTCCAGCAGCAGCGCGAACGCTTCGGTATCATCGGGCTTCTGAATGATCCGCTTCAGATGGACCGACACCCGGTCCACCGTTTTGCCGATCACCAATTGATTGAGCGTCCGCCGTACCGTTTCAACCTCCGGCAATTCCGGCATGCCTGAATTCCTCCTTACTCACTTACTTTGCCTCGTACCAGTTCAGGCCCGCGTCGACATCGACCTTCAGCGGCACATCGAGCTTCAAGGCGCCTTCCATGACCTCGGCAACGATGCGCTTCATCAGCGGCAGCTCGCTCTCCGGCACTTCGAATACCAATTCGTCATGCACCTGCAGCAGCATGCGGCTTTGAACGCCTTCCTGGCGCATCCGCTCGTCGAGCTGGACCATGGCCAGCTTGATAATATCCGCCGCGGTGCCCTGGATCGGGGAGTTCATCGCCGTACGCTCCGCGAACGACCGCAGGTTGAAATTAGAGGCCGTAATTTCCGGCAAATAGCGGCGGCGCTGGAGCAGAGTGCTCACATAGCCGTCCTGCCGGGCTTTTTTCACGATATCGTCCATATATCCGCGAACCCCTTGGAACACGGCAAAATATTGCTCAATAAACTGGCCCGCTTCCTTCCGGGTAATGTTCAAGTTCTGAGACAGCCCGAAATCGCTGATGCCGTAAACGATTCCGAAGTTGACGGCTTTCGCTTGACGGCGCATATTGGCATCGACGGCATCCTCGGATACTCCGAAGACGTCCATCGCGGTTTTGGTATGCACGTCCATATTGTTCTGGAACGCTTCGATCAGCTTCGGATCCTGGGCAATGTGCGCCAGCACGCGCAGCTCGATCTGCGAATAGTCGGCGGTCAGAATGTACCAGCCCGGCTCGGACGGCACGAATACCTTGCGGATCTTGCGGCCTTCCTCCAGCCGGATCGGAATGTTCTGCAGGTTCGGGTATTGGCTGCTGAGCCGCCCGGTCGCCGCGATCGTCTGCTTGTAGTACGTGTGCACCTTGCCGGTCGAAGGGCGAACCTCTTTGAGCAGACCTTCGACATAGGTGGATTGAAGCTTGGCGAGCGTCCGGTAATGTAAAATGTGGCCGACGATCGGATGGTGCGGCTCCAGCTTCTCGAGCACCTCGGCATCGGTCGAATAGCCGGTCTTTGTCTTTTTGACGGGGGGCAGACCAAGCTTCTCAAACAAGATTTCGCCGAGCTGCTTCGTCGAGTTAATGTTAAACTCCATGCCCGCCGCGTCATAGATCGCTCGCATGATGACCTCGAGCTGCTTGCCGAGCTCCGCGCCGTACGCCTTGAGCTCCTCCGCATCGACGCGGATCCCCTTGCGCTCCATCGAAGCCAGCACGAGCGCGAGCGGCAGCTCCAGATCGTAGAACAGCTCGTGCATGACGCTCTCTTCCAGCGCGGCCTTCAGCCGCTCGGTCAAGCCGTGAACGCCCGCCGCCTTGCGGCACATAAAGCGCGTCAGCACGTCCTGTGCCGGCACTTGAAACTTCGCGCCTTTGCCGAAAACGTCCTCATCCGCCGGCAAAGACGGCAGCCCATAACGGGCAGCGAGCCCGTTCAAGGTGAGCGCCGACTCCGTCGGGTCGAGCAAATAGCCGGCGAGCAGCACGTCGAAGCCCACCCCGCGCAGCTCGATGCCCTGCCACGACAGCGCCACGACGGCGCGGTGCAGGTCATAGACGGCGACGGACTTCGCGTCCGACTCCAGCCAGTCGCGAACGGCACGGGCAGCGTCCAGCTGCAGCAGCGCGAACGGCGCATAGTAGCTGACGCCGGCTTCCGGCGCGAAGAAGGCCAGCCCCAGCACCTCGGAGTTGTGCGGGTTGTCGCCGATCACTTCCACGTGCACGGCCTGTACTGTCGAAAGCGCCTGAACCAGCACGTCCAGATTGCCCTCCGTTACCTCGACAACTTCCAAGGCCGCCGCTTCAGCTTCCACAGCCTCCGTCGCAGCACCGCCTTCTAAGCCGCCGGTACTTCCAGCGCTTGGTAAATCGAGCCGCTCCAAGAGCGACTTAAACTCCAGCTTGCGGAACATGTCGCCCAAGGCTTGTCCATCGTAGCCATCATACTTCAGCTCTTCCAATGGCATATCAACCGGCACCTCGCGGTAGATCGTAGCGAGTTCCTTGCTCATCCGGGCGTCATCGGCGTGTGCGGCAACCTTCTCGCCCATTTTCCCTTTGATCTTGGACGCGTTCTCCAGCACCTTCTCCACCGAGCCGTACTCGTGCAGCAGCTTAAGCGCTGTCTTCTCGCCCACCCCAGGAATACCCGGGATGTTATCGCTTGTATCGCCCATAAGCCCTTTGAGATCGATGATCTGCAGCGGCTTCAGGCCATACACCTCATCAATATGCGCCGGGTTGAACAGCTCGATTTCGCTGATGCCCTTGCGCGTGAGCGCGATGCTCACCTGCTCGGAGGCCAGCTGCAGCATGTCTTTATCCCCGGTCACGACGGTGACCTCGATCCCGCCCTTCTCATCGGCGATGCGCGTCATCGTTCCGATGATGTCGTCCGCCTCGTAGCCTTCCAGCTCGAACTTGCGGATGCCGAACGAGTCAAGCAGCTCCCGCAGCAAGGGAAATTGCTCGGAGAGCTCGGGAGGCGTTTTCTCCCGTCCGCCTTTATACTCTGCATAGCCTTTATGTCTGAACGTGGTTTTCCCGGCGTCGAACGCGACCAGGAAATGCGTCGGTTTGTGTTCTTCCAAGAGCTTCAGAAGCATCGTTGTAAAGCCGTAGACCGCATTGGTATGCAGTCCTTTCGAGTTGCTGAGCGGCGGCAGTGCAAAAAACGCCCGATAGGCGATGCTGTTGCCGTCAATCAAGATCAGCTTGGACACCTGCTACACCCCATTTTTCAAATCGGTAAACAACTATTATACATGATAGCATGCGGGCTAGGTAAAAAAAAGCTTCGCAACTCCTATGTAAATCAGGGGTGACAGCCGCCCCCGCGGCATAAAATGTAGTATCGCGATCCATCCTGCCATCCCCATTGGGGTCCGGGTGGAGATCGGAGGAAGTCCGTATGAAAGATCAAGAAAACGTTCGACTGGAGCCTCATCGGCTTCACGGCAAGCAAGCGATTTTTTTCGATGTAAATCAGACGCTGGTTCAGCAGGGCTTAAGCTTCGAGGTATGCTTCAAGCAGGTGTGGGAGGAGTATGCCGGCCGGTGGCTTCAAGACGAGCCTATTCCCGCCGATCGGCTGTGGGGAGAGTACAATGTCCGCTGGCAGCAGCGCAAAAAGATCCGCGCCACCTTCAAGCAGCTCGATGCGCTGCAGCAGCAATGCTTGCGGGAGGCGTTCCACGTCATGAGCATCCCGGTCTCCGCGAGTATGCCCCAGAGCTTCCTTCTGGAGGTGCGGAGGCTGCAAACCAGTGCCAAAACGACCGCGCCGGGCACGATTGAAACGCTGGATGATTTATCACGGCACTACATGCTGGCCATTATCAGCAACAGTCCGCGGGGGGAGGTGCTACAGCTGCTCGAGCGGTTCGGGCTGGCGGTGTTTTTCCCGATCGAGCGCATCTTCACCGCGCAAAAGCCGGTGGACAAAAAGCCGGCGCCCTATCTGTTCCGAGGCGCACTCCAATCGCTGCAGCTGGCTCCCCGGCAAGCCGTCATGGTAGGCAACTCATGGAAGCACGATGTATGCGGAGCGGTGAAAGCGGGCATGGATGCCATCTGGCTCCAAGCCAGCTCAGGCACGGCTAGAAGCGAAGCAACAAAAATATCCCAGCAGAGGCTGGGAAAACGAACTGTATTCTTGGTCCAAGCGCTGGATCAGCTTCCCGAGCTATTGACTTGAAGCTGATCGGCCTCGGTAAGCAAAGGCACACCGATCTTGTGGGAGCACATCACGCTGCCGCGGTGTGCTTTGGCTTGTTTTTTCAGCTTGGCGGCCGTCAGGGAAATTTGCTCCATCGAAACCGGCACGGCGGTCTCGCACACGACTAGAGACAGCGATAGCGTTACACCCTCGCTCTCCACTCGGTTGCCATTGCGGTCCTCGACGTAGGTCCACTCTTGCTCCTCATAGAACACGCCGACGCCTTGCTCGAAGCGGCGCAGAATCTCACTCCCCAGCTTTTCCGGATCGTGGCAGACGGTCATGGCAATCAGATCATCCCCGCCGATATGACCGACAAAATCATACGGCTCCCCGAGCACCCCTACCGCCTGCTGAATACAGTCCGCCGTGAACTGAATGAGCTGGTCTCCTTTATGAAACCCGTACCGGTCGTTGAACCATTTGAAATAATCCAAGTCGGCGTACATGACGGAAAAGCGCTTTCCATCGGACAAGCGTTTGGTCAGCTCGCGGTGAATCTGCATGTTGCCGGGCAGCCCCGTCAAGGGACTGGCGACCTTGGCGTTCTCCATGCGAGCGTTCGTGATGCATTCCAGAATGGCGCGAATCGAGGCGGCGCCGCGAATACGGCCTTCTGATGTAATGACCACAAAGTCATACAAGTTGTTAATATCGCGGGAGGTCGCCAGCTGCGATACCCGCTCCACCGGGGTCTGCTCGTCCACAATCAGCGCCTTGCCGTCCATCACCTGATCGATCGTCCGGTTCCAGAACAGCGAGTAGCCATATTGGCCGGCCAGCTGCTGAAACAGCCGATCCCGCATAATGAGTCCAATCGGCTTTTGGTCCGTTACGATGACCGCTCCGAGCGCCGTGACATTCTTATTGAAGTAGCTGGCGACCGTCGATATCGGCGTTTTGCCATCGAAGCACGGACAGGGCGAAGCCAGGTCGCCGATCGCCCATACGCTGCCGGCCGTTTCATAATTTTTGCGGTGCCGGGCAATGTTCTCCCTGATTTCCGGCTTAAGACTAACTTCCCGTTCGCTTGGCCGCCCCAGCAGGTAGCCTTGTCCATAGTGAATGCCCATCCGGGTCAGCTTCATCAGCTCTTCCGACGTTTCAATCCCTTCGGCGATGATGAAAATATCCAGCTTCTGCGCGAACGCCAGCATCGTTTCGAGAATGTACTCCTTCGTCTTGCTCAGGTGGACCTCCCGAATGAGGGATCGGTCCATTTTGATAAAATCGGGCTGCAGCTCGGCAATCGCCTGCAGCGAGGAATACCCCGCTCCCGCATCATCAATGGCAATCCGGTAGCCCTGCTGCCGGTAATGATCCAAGATCCGCTTCGCCGCACCAAAGTCCTCGATCGACGTCCGCTCCGTAATTTCGAATACCACATTGCCGGGCGCAATCCCCCGCGCTTCCAGCAGCTTGAGGGTGTTGCCCGGAACGAAACGGGGATCCTGCAAAATGTGTGCGGACAGATTCAAAAACAGCAGCTGGTCTTCCTTGCGGATGAAGGAGCCTTGAATTGCCTTTTCCCTGGCCAGCCTTTCGAGCGGATACAGTAGTCCGACCTCTTCCGCGCGCCCGAACAGCTCCAAAGGCGAATGCAGCTCGCTGTTCTCTGGCCCGCGGGACAACGCCTCATAGCCAAACACCGTACCGTCAATCAGCGAAACGATCGGCTGAAATAAGGTGGCGATGGCTTGCTGCTGCAATATATCCAGAAGCTCGGCACGCGCCAATGCCCCATGCTTCCCGCTTGTAATATGGATCCGGTGTCTAGCCACTCTCATTCTCCTGTATGTTCCTAAGTGTTTGACTTAAGCGTAGCATAGGAATTTTATCCTAGTGTTAACGTACCGGTATCGGATTGTTAAAATTGCGTAAACGTCGCTCCTGCACGAGCTTTTCTTAGGCTCCGAGCGCGATTGCCGCCTTCCGCCGGTCCATAGCCGGCATATACATCATCATCCTGGTGCCCCGCTCCGGCTCGCTGTCGATCTGCAGGCCGTACTCGTCGCCGAACACCATTTGAATGCGGCGGTGCACGTTCAGAATGCCGATGCCGCCCTTCTTGCCCGCCCCATCCGCCTCTCCGTCCGCCAGCCGGTTCGCGCTCAGCTTCTCCCGCAGCTCGGCCAGCTTGGACGCCGTCATCCCGGCGCCGTTATCCTCCACGCTGACCCAGAACAGCCCGTCCTCCGTTTCTCCAGCGTCGATGCGAATCCAATGATAATCCTCTACGCCGTCCGGGAATGCGTGCTGGAATACATTTTCCACAAGCGGCTGCAAAGTGAGGCGCACCATCTGGTAGAGCAGCAGCTCCGGCTTAATCGCCACATCCAGCTCGAACTCCCGCCCGATGCGGTGGTGCAGCACGACCATGAAGTACATCACGTGCTTGAGCTCGTTGGCAACCGTAATCTCCTCCAGGTTCGTCTGCACCGAATAGCGCAGCATGTAAGCGAGCGATTTGACGATCTCGGAGATTTCCTCCGAATCTTGAATCACCGCATAGCAAACGATCGTCTCCAGCGTGTTGTACATAAAATGCGGATTAATCTGCAGCTGCAGGGACTGGAATTCCGCCTGCTGGCGCTCCATCTGGATCACCTGATTTTTCAGCTCGGCCTCGTACACCTTCTCCACCAGCTCGGACAGCTGCTGCACCATCCGGTTGTAGCGCATCATCAGCTCGACGATTTCATCGCTATGCTCAGGCAGCGGAATGGTCGCCCAGTTCCCCTTCCCCGTCTCGCGCATCCCGTTCTTCAGCACCTGGATCGGTACGGTAATCGATCGGCCGAAGCGGTAGGCGATTCCGAGCGCCAGCACCAGCGTGAACAGCCCGACGACGATCGTCGTCAGCCGAATGTTCGATACCGGCTTGCGAAGCTCGCTCTTCGGCATGGACACGACGAGGCTCCAGCCGGAGTAATCGGATTTGCGAGCCATGTATACCCGGTCCTCGCCCTGGTCCGAATCCTCGAAGAGCTGCTGGCCGCTTGCGGTGATTTTGTGCTTCAGCGGCTCCGGCACCATCGTTCCGACCCGATCGGTTTGCGGATGGTACACGATCTGCCCGTTCTCGTCCATGATAAAAAAGTAACCGTTCGCGCCCAGATCAATGCCCTTCCACAGTGCGGACAAATCGGCCGACCGCACCTCGATCGCCAGCAGCCCTTGCGGTACCGGAGAGGAGAGCCCGCGGATTTGGCGGACGAGCGTGATCATTTGATTTTTCTGGTTGCTCAAGATGCTGTTGTTCAAAATGCCGAGCAGTCCCTCGTTATTCGTATGGGCGCGGAAATAATCCAGCTGACTCTTGACTTCATCGGCGCTGAACGACTGCTCCGGCACATCGCTGAAATAGTACACCGCGTTGCCTTTGAAGCTGATGACGTAGATGGAGGCGATCTCCGGGTTGCGGATGAACAGCGGATCGACGCCGATTTCGCGGATCAGCTTGCGGTACCGGTAATACTCGTACTCTTCGAGGTTGCCCGGAAGGTCGACGAACTCTTTTACCTCCCGGTTGGTCAAGAGGGAAACTAGCGAGCGCTCATACCCCTTCAAATAAGAGTCGGTATGATGCACCGCATTGCCCACAATCTGCGTCATTTGGTTGCGAACCAGCACATCGAGCTCCTGCGAAGACGTCCGATAAGAGAAAAAGCCGACGCTCGCAAGCGACAGCACAATGACGATGAGAAAATAAACATAGAGTTTGCGGTACAAGCTTCTTCGCTTCATTTATTTGATCCCCAACGCGGTGCGGTAATCGGACGGCGAGACACCGACGATCTTCTTGAAGGTTTTCGTAAAATGGGGGTAGTCGTCATAGCCTACCTCGCTCGCGACATCGATAATCCGGATATGCGGGACGGACAGCAGCTCCTTGGCCTTCTCCATCCGTTTGTTGATCCGGTACTGCACGAACGTTTCGCTCGTCATCTTCTTGAACAAGGCGCTAAAATACGTCGGTGTGAGGCCGATCATCGCAGCCACCTGATCCAACGAAATTTCTTGCGACAGCCTACTGTCGATATACGCCTTGGCTTCCTCCATCGGATCTCTGTAATTGCCGCTTCGCACCAGCATCAGCGACTGCTCCATCTGACGCAGCCGAGCTTCAAAGCTGTCTAAGAGCTCATTCATCCCTCCGCCCGGCAGCGCATCCCGATGATAGTCCGGCGAAAAATTGCGCGCTTGAAAGCGTTTAACCAAGAGGGCGATGCAATCCTCGAGCAGCTCCTTCAGCTGGCTGATGGTCAGCTCCGTCGACAGGCACGATTCTCTCCACTCCCGCAGCACGCCAAACAGCTCCTCCCGCTGCATCGACCAGATGCAGCTCTCGAGCCGGTCGATCGTATCCACGTAGCGCGCAACGGAGACGTAGCTTTTGGCGGATTTGCGGATCAGCTTGTCGAGCACCTCGTGAACGTCGCTCTTCGTCACCGGCTTCAGCAGGTAGTGCTTGACGCCATAGCCGATGCACTTCTGGGCATATTCGAAATCGTTATAGCCGGAGATAACAACCGTTTGAATTCGGGGATAATGCTCATGCATCGCTTGGCATAGCCCCAGTCCGTCCAGCTTCGGCATGCGGATATCCGTCAGCACGAAATCCGGCTCCGCCTCGCGGATGCGTTCGAGCGCTTCCTGTCCGTTGTCCGCGGTCCGGATGCTCTTGAAGGCGGGGGCGTACGCTTCGGCCATCTTGAGAAGGCCCATTCGGATTATCGGTTCATCATCGACGATCAGCAGCTGCATAGGTGGTCTCCTTTTTCTAGTCCTGATAAAAGTTGACGATGCCTTCCTTCTTCCAGTATCGTTCGTTCGCTTCTTCCAGCAGCTCCTTGCCGCCCTTCGCCTTATATTCCTCGATGACCGCAGGCCATTCGGAGATCGGCTCCTTGCCGTAGATCATCTTGATCATATGGTCCAAAATCAGCTTCGGTATCCCATCCTGTCCTTGCGGGGCAATGTCCGGGTACTTCGCAAACGCGGTCAAATCGGGGTTGAAGCCGATGCCGGGCAAGCCCTCTTTCAGCAGCACCGTATCGAGCGCCTTCAGCGTATCTCTGCCGTTCTGGTCGAGCTCGAGCCGCATCCGGGTCGCCGTCCCATCGTGCGCGCCCCACAGCATTCCGCTTCGCCAGCCCTCTTCTTCGATCTCCTCTTTGGTCTGAGGTATTTTGTAGTTGATCTTCCCGTTCTCCACGGTATAGTTATCTCCTTCAATCCCGAAGGTGAAAAACTTCTCTGCGTCCTCCGTCGCCATCCAGTCGAAGAAATGCAGAATGCCCGGGATCGCGTCCGGCTTCACATTTTTATTAATGTAAAATGCGTTGACCACCGGCGTGTAGTAAAAGTAACCGCCCTTACTTTCGGGACCGGTTGGCGAGGCAATGATGTCCACCGTTGCTTTCGGCTCCACCTGCTGAATGGAGGTGCGAAAATCGACCAGCGCCGTCGCGTTGGAGGACCACATCCCAGCCTTGCCGCTGCGAATAAATTTATAGTAGTCCGTCGAGGAGATCGTGGCAAAATCTTTGGCGATCAGCCCTTCCTCCACCATCGTCTTATACACCTGAAGCGCTTTCTCTATATTCTCCACGTCAAAAAACTTCGGCACGACTTGTCCGTTCACGACTTCGAACTGATCCCTGTAAGGGAGTACGTCGTATGCCCCGAGGATGAGATCGGCATATTTCAAATTTTCCCGCATCTGATACGGATGCTCGATCCCCATGCGCTTGAATGCGCGGAGTACCTCCAGCATTTCCTCGATCGTCCGTGGCGGCTGAAGGCCCGCCTTCTGCAGCAGATCCGTGCGGATAAAGGTCGCGCGCCGAGACTTGTTGGACAAATAGGTAGGAATCGCGTAAATTTTGCCGTTGTAGGAGACGGCGTCCCAAGCTTCCTTCGGGATCATGCTCAGCAGCTTCGGTGCATACTGCTTCAGCGCATCATCCAGCGGCAGGAACATGCCGGCCTCCACGGAGCCCGACATCGTTTTGCTGGTCGGCGTGCCGTTGCTTCCCACGACATCGGGAATGTCGTTGCCCGCAAACATGATCGGCATTTTGCTTTCCTCGATCACACGCACCTTCAGCTCGGTATTCGTTTTTTCCCCCAGCTTGGTAATCCACTTGTCCTTGCTCAAATCGGGAATGCGGGAGAAGTAGCCCGTATTCGTGGTCGTCATATAAGCGATGGAAAATTTCGTCGCGGGCGGCTTTCCGGACTTCGGATTGGCAGACATGACGTCGTCCGGTGCCTGGTTCCTGGTGTTGCAGCCGGCGATCGAGCCGATGAGCACGACCCCAGCGGCCGCCGTTAGGGCAAGGCGCTTGTTCATAGCAGACCCCTCAATGACTTAGGACTTTATTGATCCGACCAGCATCCCTTGGATGAAATGCTTTTGCAAAAACGGATAGACGAGCATGATCGGAAGGGTGGCGAAGACGATCACCGCCATCTTGATGCCCTCCGGCGACAGCTGCGCCATCAGCTCGGAGGTAACGTCCGACTGACCGTAGTTATCGGTAATGATGATCTCCCGCAGCCGCACCTGAAGCGGAATCAGCGTGCGTTTGTCGATGTAGTACACCGCCGCCGAATACGCATTCCAGTTGGCAACGGCATAGATAATCCCCATCGTCGCCATCGCCGGCTTCGACAAAGGCAGCACGATGTGCCGAATCAGGCGGAATTCGCCGCAGCCGTCGATTTTCGCGGAATCGAACAGCTCGCTGGGCAGATTCATGAAAAAGGAGCGCATCACGAACAGGTTAAAGGCGCTGATCGCCGTTGGAAGCATGAGCGCCCACAGCGAATTGAGCAGCCCCAGCTGCTTGATCAGCAAATAGTTGGGAATGAGAGGCGCATGAAAAATAAGCGTGATCAAGATCAGGATCAAGATCGGCTTGCGCCCGTCGTATTCTTGTCTGGATAGCGGGTACGCCAGTGAGGCGGTCGCCGCCAGGTTGATTAAGGTCCCACAGACCGTGATGATGATGCTGTTCTTAAAAGCATACCATATGGACGGGTCGGCCAAAAGCAATTTATAATTGCCAAACGTTAGGTCCACCGGCCACAGCCCGACCTTGCCCGTATTGATGGCGGCGCTGCCGCTGAGCGACTGCGCGATGACATGCACGATCGGAAGAATCATGGATAGGCTGATTAGGGTCATGAGTAAGATATTAACTTTTTGAAACGTGCGTTCTGCTTGGCTGACGATCATGTGCGCTTCACCTCATTTGTTGCACCTGTTACAGCAACATTAATAAAGACTTTCCCCGGTTGTTTTCTTGCTGAGCGTATTGCCCAGAACGATCAATAGGAAGCCGACGACGGATTTGAACATCCCGATGGCGGTCGTGTAGCTGTACTGTCTGTCCACCAGCCCCGCTCTGTACACGTACGTGTCGATGATTTCCCCATTCTCGCTGTTGAGCGGATTGAGGAAAATAAATACCCGCTCAAAGCCGAAATCGAGGAAATTCCCGATATGAAGCAGGAACAAAATCGTAATCGTCGGCAGGATGCACGGAATCGTAATCGAGAGCGTCTGCCGGAGCCGTCCAGCGCCGTCGATGACAGCCGCTTCATACAGATCGGGATTAATGCCCGCAATCGCCGCCAAATAAATGATCGTTCCCCAGCCGCTGTCCTTCCAGATGCCGGAGCTGACCAAGATGCTGCGGATATAGTCGTTGTCGCCCAGAAAGTAAATCGGCTCGATCCCAAAGGAAGACAACACGTGATTGACAAAGCCCGTCGTCGGAGACAGCAAGCCTACCAGAATCCCCCCCACGATGACCCAAGAGAGAAAATGCGGCAAGTAAACGACGGTTTGCACCAGCCGCTTGAACACGGCGATCCGAAGCTCATTAAGCAGCAGCGCAAGCACAATCGGAATCGGGAACGCAAAGATAAGGTCGTAGAAGCCGATGATGAGCGTGTTTTGGAGAATGGTCATAAACTCGGTGTAAGCGAACATGCGTTTAAAGTGCTCCAAGCCGACCCATGGACTGCCCGTGATGCCTCTAAAAATGTTGTAGTTCTGAAATGCAATGACCGATCCGAGCAGTGGAATGTATTTAAACACCAGAAAAAAGAAGATGCCGGGAATCGAGATGAGATACAGCGCCCAATGCTTTTTTCGGTGAGCCCATTTTGCACTGCTGGTCTTATGGTGCAGGGTGATGCGGTCGGACGCGTACATTTTGCTTGCCATGGTTCCCCTCCTATGCTGCAACTGCAATCGAAATTCAGCGATTTCAGTTGTCAGCAGTTGTAAGCTATACTACTTTGTTTGTACTAAGATCATACAATGGGAATCGGAAGGGCTCCATGGCGTATCTTTTTGCAACCTGTGTTTTTTTACGAATTATGAAAGCGGTATCTTTCTGCAGCACTATCGTACAGCCAAGCTTTGGCCACCTCGATGGCCAGCTCCCGGTCGATCCACCCGGACTGGATGCGCTCATATAAAAACTCGCCCAGCAGCCGCTTCACGAGCAAAATTTTGCCGTAGCTCCATTCGATACAGCGCGCATCGGAGGCGATCAGCGAGCTGTTCATGCTAGGCAGCGCCTCCAGTCGATACTGCATGCAGTCGCGGTAGGTGCTGGCCCGGAAATTGAACCACCACAGTCCGCCAACGTGGACATTAGGGAAATTCCAAGCCGCTTGCACTACGTCGAGGTTATTCAACTCGGAGGCGACGACAAGCTCGAAGCGGCACGCGTACCGGTCAAATAGCGCCGACAGCTTCAAAATTCGCTGCGGGTCGTTCACGGGTACGGCCGTGCCGCACCATGAGCGCTCCACACCCAGGAATAGCTGGACTAGCATGTCGTTTTGCTCGGCGATTTCGCATACGGTATGCAGCAGCAGCATCAAGATTTGGTCCGGCGTCGAGGCCTTGGACAGGCTGTAGCTATCGTTGGCGCTGGACGCATAGCCCGGCAGCGTCGTCATAATACCGGGGCAGCCCATCTGATTGTAGCTGAGCAGCAGCTGCTTCAACTCGTCCTGAATCGCCTTGAATTGCTGCTGCGGCTCCTCCGCCTGCCCAATCGTCCTCACCCACTCGTTCAGCTTACCGTCGATTCGGGGGATGACGATGGCGCTGCGCCGCATCTCTTGAAAAGCCGCATGCTCGGGTATGTTGGTTACGAACGCTTGAATGCTGAGCCGATCCGCAACCAGCTGCGCCCAGCCCTCCCGCTCGCTCGAGGCTCTGACCGCTGCATCTGCCTCCCGAATCGACTGCTCATCCTTGAGTTCGATTCCATACAGTGTTTTGAAAATCTGCGTCAGCACCCAGTTCATCAGCGTGTTCCGCGTCGCGCGGTAGGCCTTCAGGAACGCCGCGATGCGCTCGTCCTCCGGCAGTTCCGTCGCTTGCTTCGGGTAGCCTACAGCCTGCATCTCTTTGTTTAGCCAAAAGTAATGGGCGATCTCCCAGAAATCACGGGCGCGCAGCCTCTCCCCCACCAGATGCGTGTGCGTGTCCAGCACATCCAAGCGCATGATTTCCTCGATTAGCGATTCTCGTTCCATTTGCAGCATTGACATGGTAGCTCCAGCTCCTCTTTCGGTTCGGGATAAACATCTTGGGTTTCTCTCAGCATAGACATCCTAACAGGCGACCGGGATTGAAATCCTTACGCTCGCCTGTGTTTTTTTATGATGGGGTAAAAAAATAAGACTGCCCCGCTGGACAGCCTCTCACTTACTTATCAAATAACTTTTCAATCGCCTCGCGCTGATTCGGCTTGATGTTGATGCGTGGACGGATGCTCGTGGCTAGCGCCTCGGCTTCCGTGATCGTCCGGCTTTTCCCCAATCGGATCAAGGTTCCAACTGCTACGGCTCCCGTTCTGCCGCCAGCTCCGGCACAGTGAAAGCCGACTTTTTTCCCGCTCTGATAGGCTTCAATCACCTTATTGATCGCCTGATCGAACAAGACATCCTGCGGACCTTCCGCCTGATCGCCCAATGGGACTTGAATCCACTCCACGGGCGCGCCTGGAAACGCACATTCCGTGGCTTCTCCGCGCAAGTCGACGATGACTTCAACGCCTTCGTTTTTCACCATGTCTTCTACATCAGCGGCACCGCCCATAAAAATCTGTTCGTCGATCAAGCTCTGATAGTTCTTGGTCGTCATAACGGCATGCTCCTCTACTAGTTCCTAAATCAACATATTAATCCAAATACGGATGCTAAGCAAAGAAAGATCTCATAAAATAAGTAGATAAGGAAGCTTCATTTTTCATCCCATCCCCTGCTATTGAGGAAGGAGAACTACTATGACCTATTTCATTTGTACCACTTGCGGAACGCAGCACTCCCCATCGGTAGAACCGCCTGCCCGCTGTGCAATTTGCGAGGATGAACGCCAATACGTACCTCTAACCGGACAAGCTTGGACGACGCTGGAGCTTATGAGGGAAAGCGGTCGCTATTCCAACGTCATCTCGCAGGATGAAACCCATCTGTACAGCCTTCGGACGAACCCGGGCTTTGCGATCGGTCAAACCGCTTATCTCGTTCAAAACGATGGCTTTAACGTGTTATGGGACTGTATTTCCTATTTGGATGCTGAAACCTTAGCTCAAGTTCAGGCATTAGGCGGAGTTCAGGCAATCGCTTTATCCCATCCCCATTTTTATTCCTCGCAAATCGAATGGGCGAATGCGCTGGACGCACCGGTGTACATCCATGAAGCGGACAAGGAATGGGTGATGCGGCCTAGCGAGAGAGTAGTGTTCTGGACAGGTGATACGCTCGAGTTGGCGGATGGACTGACCTTACACCGTTTAGGCGGTCATTTTCAGGGAGGCTCGGTGCTGCACTGGGAAAAAGGGAATGAGAGCAAGGGAGTGCTTTTGACCGGCGACACCATTCAGGTCGTAGCGGATCCCCGATGGGTGAGCTTCATGTACAGCTACCCGAATCTCATCCCCTTGCCTGCTGCAAAGGTCGAAGAAATTGCGAGTAACGTAAAAAGACTGCCATTCGATCGACTATACAACGCTTTTCATAAGATTGTACTTGAGGATGCGAATGAAGCCGTACAAAGATCGGCCAAACGATACGTGGAAGCGTTGAAGGGGAATTGGTCCACGTAAGCCTAGGATTCGAGCAAACCTTCAAAAACTCCCTTACAGGACAGTCGATCGGCGGGCAGCGTGCGCTCCATACGATCATGAAAAATATTTACAAAAACGCCGTCCAAGCGGCCGAGGAGTACGGTCATCCGGGCAACCTCGTGGTAGGCGCCAATATTGCGGGCTTTATCAAAGTAGCCGATGCGATGCTTGCCCAAGGGCTGGTTTAGGATCATCGAGTTTAAATGAAGAAAACGTCTCTGCTCCAGTCACATGACAGGAACAAAGACGTTTATTTTTTCTATCCCGCAAATTGCTCTAAGAAGCGCTGCAAGCTCTGCCTTGCATCTGTGAGTGGAAAATATTCCAGCCCGACATAGCCAGTGTAGCCTGTGTCTCGGATCGCCTGAAGCACGTTGGGATAATGAATTTCTCCCGTACCCGGCTCATGACGCCCCGGATGGTCCGCCAGATGGAAATATGCGATTTTATCCATATTGGACTTGATCGTTGGGATGAGATTGCCCTCGGAAATTTGCTGGTGATAGATGTAATAGACGATTTTGACCTGCGGGCTGCCCACGGCATCGATGATTTCAAAAGCTTCGTCCGAGCGCTCAAGATAGTAGCCTTTATGATCGAATTTCGTATTCAGCGGTTCGACGATGAGCGTCACATCAGCCGCTTCTTCCAAATAAGGAGCTGCTGCCTTCAGACCGGCGATGAGGCTTTGCTGCTGCTGCTCCCGAGGCACCTCGGGAATGTAATTCCCCGTCTGGCTGATCAAATACCGGCAGCCCAAGCGCTGAGCGACCGCGAGGCTTTCCTTCAGCCCTTCGAGATACGCATTTCGCTGACTCGGATCAACTAAAGAGATGATTCGCGTACACATGGACGCCAGCGTCAGGCCATGCCGTTCCTTCGCCTGCTGCAGTGCATCTAGGTCCCGATTCCACCAGCCCCAGATTTCAAAAGCGCTGAAGCCGAGCTCATGAAGCATACCCAGCTTCTCCTCGATGCTCCTATTCGTTTGTCTGAACACCGCGTCGATGGACGGGGAAAAAATCATCGTGCACCTCTCCTTAAGTAGGTCAGATGCTTGGATTTTACCATGGAACAATTTGTAATTAAAGCAGGAGAATTTTTCATCTTAGTCGAACATCATTTAAGTCAGAAACCGTTTACATTGATGTTTAAAGCTGCGCCCGGGGAGCCTCACACATGTACATTTCTTTTTATTTGAAGCTGCAAGAAGGCGATCATTATCAAATCAAGCATCCCGAACATCCATACTACGGACGAATCGTTCGGTTTAAGCAGTTGGAATATGCGATGCAGCTGCCGCTTTTCGTTTTCGAGACGCTGGATAGGGAACGGGTTGTCGCCAGCTGCGAAACGCAGTTCGAAGCGCTGCCTCATCCGGAGAGCCTGCGATTCATGATCGACTTGGCCTTGCAAACCCGAGATGAAGCATGGTTCCGGGAGCTTGTCCACCGGCTGCAGCAGGCAACACAGGGTCGATAAGCAAGCGCATGAAAAAAAAGCCCCTTAGGGCTTTTTCAGGCTGTCGAGAAAGTCTCTCGATAGCCTTTTTAATAACCATAAAATTTAACACGACACCGCGTTAATGTGATATAATTGAGTTACTACTTACGAACGGATGGTGCTTGTTATGCTTCGC
>NZ_VNJI01000047.1 GCF_007786445.1 Paenibacillus cremeus
GAGACACCCTGTCAGTCCTTCCTCCTCCGGAGGGTCGGACCTTTACTTCGGCTACGGCACTTTAAAGGGTAAAGTTACCGGGTGGATTTGAACCACCTAGATTGTGCGACTGTGAGGCGCACAAACAAACTCCCGCCATACAAATGGCAGGAGTCCGAAACGAAATATTAACTTTCTTGGGGATGCTGTCCTTGAATTGTTAAAGCTATCGATGTTTTGGGGTTAATGGGTGAACGATATGGAATTGAATGTTTACTTGTCCGTCGAATACAAATAAAAACAATGGCAGCGATAATGATAATAACCGCGAGTAACTGAGAAATTCTAATATTTTTATCAGCTTCCATAGCACCCCAACCGAAAAAACTCATGGGGCTCCACATCGCCTTAAGAAGCGATGCCAACCATTCCGGGCCTGCAAAGACAAGACTATCTGTTCGAACGCCTTCTACATAAAACCGACCGAGTGAGTACCAAATGAAATAACTCATAAACAGCTCGCCTGCCCGTAAGAACGCTCTTCGGCGGATCCATAACAACAGCAGAAGCCCGGCTAGACTCCATAATGATTCATATAAAAATGTCGGATGGTAATACTGCCCATTAATATACATCTGATTGATGATGAAGCTTGGAAGATGCAACGTATTGCTCAAGAAACTCTCAGTGACAGGCCCCCCATGAGCTTCTTGATTCATGAAGTTTCCCCATCGCCCGATCATCTGTCCTGTAATTAATCCAGGTGCGCAAAAATCGGCAATGCGCCAAAAATCATACCCCTTCCGGCGCGTATAAAAAACAGCAGCAAGAATTGCACCAATCAGTGCACCATAAATAGCAATGCCCCCATGCCATATTGCAAAAACCTCAGTTAAATTATTCTTATAGTTGCTCCATTCAAACGCTACGTAGTAAGCTCTTGCGCCAATAAGAGCTGATGGTAATCCGATTAAAAGTAGGTCCATAAAAAAATCAGAAGAAATTCCAAATCGGTTGCCTTCACGCGTCGCAAGAATTAAACCAAGCAAAGCCCCAATACCAATAATAATTCCATACCAATGGACATTAATAGGTCCCAATGAAATCGCGATGGGATTCAACATTTTAAACTCCTCACATTCGTTAATATTAATATAAAGCTCTAACTCTATTTATTATAAACCAAACATTTCCCTTCAAGTGCACGGTCTAATTTGTCATCCCCCGCCGCCGGCAACCCCATACAAGCAGAACGCATCCTACGCTGGCAAAACTCATCCCGATCACGGGCGCACGAATGTATTTATCAGCCATGATTCCGGATATCGGAGTAAATAGCTTCATTGAAAATCCTCCGCTCAATCATTATTGTGTCAATTGATCAATCAGCATTAATGCTAAACCATATGCAATGGAATCTTCTCAAAGCGTTGCTTTCCTAAATTCCGGGCAGTAATGGTCTGAATTATAAGTTTTCTTCTTCGCCACTTGCACAGCAATATCAAATAACAGCTCGTTCGTGCTAATTCAAGGTCCGCCCATAATAATCATTTGACCGATTGAGACCTCAAGTTCAATAGCTCCATACATCATTTTACCGCCGGTCATGATAGCCGAACGTATCCCGACCCCTACATGCAGATAAAGCAAATGCGCCTGATCCTGTAAATGACCCGACCAATACTCTCCCAGTAAAGAAGCATTGGCACCGTTATCAATACTAACCTGGATCCCGATCTCCTGTTCAAGCCAGTTGCAAATAGGGATATTGTTCCCGCCAATGGATGAGAAGTGAACCGGGTCAAGAATGATGCCGTTTTTCCGGTCTATAGGCCCTACGGAACCGATCCCGAAACCTAGCACTTGATTGGTAAAAATCCCTTCGAAATTTCAAGTCCAAGTACGTATGCGTACTTCGGGTTAGTCTCGTATAAGAAAGGCCTGCGGCCTCCCGTCGATTCGCCGTAACCCGCTTCTCGAATTAATCCTTCAACTAGTAAATCATCAAGTATTCTTACCATCGTACTTGGGGCGAGTCCGCTCCATTGGATTAGGTCTTGCTTGGATACAGTGCCATGGCTGCGGATCAAGCCGTAAACGAGTTTTGATTTTGCATCCTGGATCCGATCGGCAATATGAATCATGAACTCACCCCATCGTCTTAACTATCTATATGAATTATAGCTCACTTAAATTTATTTTGAAATAAACATAAGAATAATCATCTAGGTTTATTTTGAAATATAATGATAAAACATATAAATCCTTCTCATCTTTATTCCATATTGGTTTTATGTAGTTACTTGGTATTATCTCAGTACGCCTATTTAACATAAAAAAGATCAAACCGGACCTGCGAACACCAAACTGTACGTACGAACCACTTCCATATAGAATAGAATCGGCCGAGAGAATACCAGATCAAATAACTCTTAAACAATTCACCTTGTTCGTAAAATCCGATCTATAAGAACCCGTGACTGAAGACACTGTGGTATCAGTTTCTCGCTGCTCTTCTGTGCCAGACTCCTGGTCTTTGCTTCCTGTGCCCTTGCTTCAGCTCTTCGTTCGGCTTTGGCGTCTTCAAAATTCAACCCAATAAATTCGTTAAATTTATCGGTCAAAGAACAATACTCTAATTTGCCTGATTTCAAATTTAGGACGGCACCATGTCCCGAAAATATTCCTTAATTGTTTTGTTTGTTATATGAAAAAGCTGTTCGATTACACACTTGAGATCGGGCTGATAAGACGGCAAATGAAAATGAAAAGCGCCCCCATTTATGATAGGGACGCTTGATATTGTAGTTTCGGTAGTAATTCGGCTTAACTACTTCTGCATGGTTAATATGTATTTTTTCCAAATGCTTCATCTATAATCTGTACTTCAAAACTTTATTTGGAACTTCAAAACATTATTGTCACCCAACACTCCGACTGATTGGTTACTTCATTATACTCGACCGCCCAGCGCTTGCCGTTCAGCTTCAAATCCTCCGCCAGAAACACCAGACTCATTCCTCCGCTGCCGAGCAAAGAAACGATCCGATACCGCCCGGCCAGCACATCCCCTGCCTTCAAGTCCGATAGCTTCGAATGCTGCATTCCTGCACCTCCCATAGTCCTTTGCCCCCTTTCTCTTGGCAACCACCCGCCGAATAACGACAAAAAACCGCCTTACGCACACGCTGTCCAGCGCATGTCATAAGGCGGTTCTTCCGCTCAAAATGAGATATTTATTCTAATTTAGCATAATTTTTCCAATTACGCAATATCTTTTTTTGTCGGTGTTCGATTTCCCTTTTTCAACAAAAAACTACCTTTTTCTCTCTCATATCCTTTATAGTTAAAGAAGTAAAAGGCAGTTTAGCAGAGAATCAGCAAGGCCATTCCATCCCGTGAGGTGAACAAGAACCATGATGAAAAAAATCGCACTCTTGTCCTTAGGCCTATTATCCTTATCCAGTATCACTTACGCAGCCAGCTTAAATGGCGACTACGAAGGCAGCCCGGTCGTGAACGTCCAGTCGGGCGGCCAAGCACTGCAGGTAGAGGATGTCCCGGCTATTAACTATAAAGGCAGAACGATGGTGCCTTTGTATATGCTGAAGCAGCTAGGCGCAGAGGTTGCTTGGAACGGGGACACGTATAGTGTTAATGTAACGCTGGATAAGACGCAGCAGGCACCCAAAGTCGATAAAGACGCCCAAGAGCTGCTTTTGCTGAAGGACACATATCAATGGCTCAGCGATACGGATCAAGCGATGGTAACGTTCATTCAAAAAATTCAAAACTATACTACACTGGATAATGCCAGCGATTATTTAAAAACAATAGATAACGAGTTTCAGGACCTGACGAAGCAGTACAACGAATCGACACAGGTCGCGACGAAGGTGAAGGACAAGGTGACGAGGGAGACCAAAATCCCGCAAATTCTCTTCAGCCAGCTGCAGACCATGGATCAAGTCAAGCAGACGAAGGATCTCATCACTGTCAGCTTATCCAATAAGAGTATCGACATGTCCGTCCCGATCAAGGTCAGCATGTTCACGACGATTCAGACGACCCAGAAAAACATCGCCGCCACCAAACAAGCGCTTCACGAGGTTTTATTGCAAGAAATGGGTTTGGATAAATAGACTTTCACCTATTCCCTCCTGGGCGAATACACTGTATGAAAGTGTACTGTGTACTTCAGCCTAATAAAGGAGGGGAACGTAACCCATGCAAATTCACGTCGTACAGTCGGGCCAATCGCTTTACGGCATCGCCCAGGCCTACGGAGTTTCAGTTGAAACGATCACCAGCGCGAACGAGATATCTCCCGCCCATACCCTGGTCATAGGACAGGCATTAGTGATTCCGATTACCGGACACTATTACTGGGTTCAACCCGGCGACAGTCTGTCCTCCATTGCCCGTAAATTTGGTATCTCCGCCCAAACTCTTGCTTCCGTCAACCATTTACATGCTAACCGGCCTTTACAGGTTGGCCTGCGTCTGTATATTCCATCTGCGCCTCGCCGCAAGGCGGAGGCTAACGCCTACATTGAGCCGAGAGGCACGGAAGTGACGGCTGCGCTTCACCAATCGGCGGAGGAGGCTGCACCGCACCTGACCTACCTGGCCCCCTTCAGCTTCCGGATTCAGCGGGATGGGACGCTTCAAGCTCCGCTGCTGAACGAGTTCAGCACGATTGCCGGGAATAACGGCGTTACGCTCATGATGGTCGTCACCAATCTGGAGAACGATCAGTTCAGCGGGGAGCTTGGGCATCTCATTTTAAGCGATGAGGCCCTTCAAAATAAGCTGCTCGACAACATCATTCAGACAGCCCAATCGCTTAATTTCCGCGATATTCATTTCGACATCGAGCATCTGCGCCCTACGGACAAAGAGGCGTATAACCGCTTTCTGCGCAAAGCAGCTGCAAGGATTCACGGGGAAGGCTACTTGATGTCCACCGCCCTGGCGCCCAAGACTAGCAGCGCGCAAACCGGGGCATGGTATACCGCGCACGATTATAAGGCCCACGGACAGATCGCCGATTTTGTCGTCATTATGACCTATGAATGGGGCTACAGCGGGGGACCGCCCATGCCGGTCTCCCCGATCGGTCCGGTGCGTAAGGTGCTGGAATATGCCCTCAGTGAAATGCCTGGTTCCAAGATCATGATGGGGCAAAATTTATACGGCTACGACTGGACCTTGCCCTATGTCAAAGGCGGCCCCTTCGCCAAAGCGTTAAGCCCTCAAGCAGCTATTACGCTGGCAAGAGAGCGCAATGCGCAAATTTTGTACGATTACACCGCTCAGGCTCCTCATTTCTCGTACTGGGACGATGTAGGCAAGGAGCATGCCGTTTGGTTCGAGGACGCCCGCTCCATTCAAGCCAAGTTTAGCTTGCTCAAGGAGCTCGGGCTTCGCGGCATCAGCTACTGGAAGCTGGGCTTAAGCTTTCCCCAGAACTGGCTGCTGCTGGAAGATAATTTCAACATTGTGAAGCGATAAGCTGCTGGGATGGATTCGTGTTCCCGCGCACAATAACAAAGAGCCCTTCAACGCGTGAACGCGTGAAGGACTCTTTCGTTTTGTTATCGGTTCAACTTTAACGGATAGTTCCGTTCTGACGCAATTAAATAGCTTTTAATATATTTTGCTACATGCCCTACATTCGGCTCACTCATGAGCGTAAAATGATTTCCCGGGATTTCATGCACGGTAATGTCCCCGTTGACCACATCTCCCCAGCCCATCTTCTCGTCAACAAACAGCTCATCATTTACCAGCTTCTCATTAGCACGAAGGAGCAGCATTTTCCCCCGAAACGGCTTAGGCTCGTAGGTCATAAGGGCATTTTGAAGATGCAGCTCGCCTTGTTCAACCTCTTCCACTCTGACCATATTTTGAAAGCGTTGAACTACATTTTGGAACTTGAGTCTCATGAACGATAGCATTTGAGCAACAGGCAGCTGACGAAGGTATTTCAAATTTTTGGATACTCGCTTCCTTAGCGTCGATTTGGAAGGATAGACAATGGGATTAAGGCTGTCTACCACGCCCAGCAAATTCACCTTCTCCCCCGCTTGCTCCAAAAGCCGCGCCATCTCATAAGCGATAATACCTCCGAGAGAGTAGCCTACTAAGGAATAGGGACCACTCGATTGCACGGCTTTGATTTCTTCAATATATTTTGCAGCCAGTACATCAATGCTGGTGGCTTCGTCCCGTTCCGTAAAGCGAAGTCCATATACCGGCCTTTCTTGACCTAATAAATTAGCCAGGTTCCGATACGATAATACTTCACCGTCTCCACCATGAATGCAGAATACCGGCGGCTTGGAGCCCAGCGGCTGAATGGTCACCAAAGAAGGGGGCATCGGTGTTTCTATAGGATCCAGGGCAAGGCATTTAGCCAATTTTTCGATCGTATTCTCCTCTAGAATGACAGATACGGATAATTGTTTGTGAAATACCCTTTCAATCTCAGAGAACATACGCATGGCTAATAACGAATGTCCGCCCAGATCGAAAAAATTATCCGTTACACTGATTTGTCTCCCGTCTAATAAGCTCCCCCATATGTCTGCTAACTTCTCTTCTATTTTATTTCTTGGCAGGATAACATTCGCTTGATTGTACGGAACGTTCGGCGCAGGCAGCCGTTTACGGTCGATTTTACCCACCGGAGTCACCGGAATTTCCTCCAACGGAATAAAATAGGATGGCACCATGAATTCCGGCAATCTTTCACGAACAAACGACCGCATTTGCTGCTGATTGAAGCGCTCCCCTTTTTGCGTGACAACATAAACGACCAATTCACTTGTACCGTCTTCGCGCTTATGCGTTCCTGCCACGATTTGGCGGATCCCGGGATATAGTCCTACCGCTGCCTCCACTTCGCCCAATTCAATGCGGCAGCCTCTGATTTTAACCTGCTGGTCTGCTCTCCCGATAAATTCAATATTCCCATCCGAGCGATAGCGTACTACATCGCCCGTTTTATACATTCGCGCTCCCGGCTTGGATGAGAATGGATTCACTGGAAATCGCTCTGCCGTTAAGCTCTCATTATTCAAATACCCGAGGGCTACTCCATCCCCAAACACGTACAGCTCCCCGGCTACTCCTTTGGGCACAGGCTGGAGATGCTGATCGAGGATATAGACGCCATCGTTTACTATGGGTCGCCCAATCGGAATCGTCGTCGCCTCATCGGCCACTTCCTTCACCCAATAGCTTGTGCTGTAAACGGAATTTTCCGTTGGTCCATAGGCATTAATTAACCGGCAATCGGGCAATTGAGCCAGGCATTTGCGCGCAAGCCATACCGGCAGAGCATCGCCCGCCGATAAAATTTGACGTAAGCTGCCCATAGCGTTTTTGCAGTCCTCTATCAGCAGATTCAGCATTTCCGGTGTCATACACATCGTCGTCACTTGATTTTTACGGATCGTTTCGCCAATCTGCTCCAGTGACGGCCGATCCGCGTTCATAAGGACAAGCCTGCCCCCATTTAATAAAGAGCCGTAAATTTCAAAAGCGGAGACATCAAATGCAGACGTGGTCAGATTTAGGATCGACTCCTCTGGGCCTAGATCCGCATAGTCGATCTGTTTCACTAAACGAACGATCCCGCGATGGGCTACTGCAACGCCTTTCGGTTTGCCTGTGGAGCCGGAAGTATACATCACATACGCCAAGCTATCAGCTCCGCTTCGATAGATGGGGCGATGCTCAGGATGGGCGGCAATGGCCAGGACCACTTTATCAAGGCAGATCATTCGAGCTTTCGTCGGAGGGAGTTGTTTCGCCATTCGATCTGTTGTAATGATAATGGACACGTTGGAATCATCGATCATATGCGCTATCCGATCTGGAGGATAGGTCATATCGAGCGGTACATACGCTCCTCCTGCTTTCAGCACGCTGATAAAGCTCACAATCATATGAGGTGAACGTTCGAGACAAATGGCCACCAATTGTTCTTTGTCCAGCCCTTGCTCTTGTAAGTAATGGGCCAGTTGATTGGCTCGTTTGTCCAGCTCCCGGTAAGTCATTTGTCCAGCATCCCATTGCAAGGCCGTTCGGTCCGGATGCCAGTCAGCCTGCTGATCCAGCAACTCGTGAATGCTGGCTTGACGAGGATAAGCCGCTCCCCTGCCATTCCAAGCTTCCAGGAGCTCATACCTCTCTTCCTCCTTAAGCAACGGCAGTGTTGAGATCGGTGCATCAGGCGCAGCCAGAAGCCCTCCCAGCAAGTTGGTAAAATGCCCTTCCATTCTGGCAATGGTTTCTTCAGCGAACACATCCGTATTATAAACGAACGCGCACAGCAGCTCTCCGTCCTCTTCCTTCACACGTAAGGTTAAATCCACGAATGCCGGATGATTGTCATGCTCTGTCACTTCCAATCGAAGTCCGGCGATGTCGAGATGAGCCTTCGGCGTACGCTCCATCTTCAGCATGACCTGAAACAACGGATTGGAGACTTTACCTCCTCCTTCACTACCAACTATGGACATGAGCTTAGCGAACGGAATATACGGATGTCTGGTAGCCTCAGTAAGCATATCCCTTACCGTACGAAGGGATTCCAAAGCCGTCATAGCTCCATGTAAAGATGACCGTATAACTAATGTTTGGTTTTTGGCACCGGATGAGCCCACGATCCCGACGATCAAGTCCTCTTGGCCGGTATACCGGTGCAGCATTACATTTAACAAAGTTAATAAAAGGGACTCCATCGTCATGCCTTCCCGCATGCAGAGCGATCTCATGTCGCGGAAAACTGGGCCTGAGATCCGGAAGGTATGAGCTTGTCCATTCAAAGTAGGCTGATGCGGCCGAGGATAATCGAATGGAAGCCGAAGCTCGGGAAGCTCCCCACTAAGTCGCTGCTCCCAGTAAGCCCCCTCCTCGCCCCCCTCTGCCTCAATGCCTAAGGCCACGCTTTTTTCGGGGATAGTAATGCCATTTGTTTCCCCAAACAGAGTAACGTATAGCCTGGATAACTCTTCGGCCAGATCATGAATCGTCCAACCGTTCATCAGAAGGCGGTGGACGGTCAGTATTACAACATGCTCCTCATCTGATTGTTTGACAACTGCTGCACGTACTAGTAGTTCCTTCGCCACATCAAATGAACGGGTCCGTTCGAGCTCAGTTTGCCGCTTCAATTCACGGATGCGCTCCTCTGCCGACAAATGGCTGATATCGTATACCCGCAGTGCTTCATAGGTAAATGGCCGAAGTGTTCTGATTAGAGCACCTTCTTGGCTGCTGAAGCCGGCTCTTAGCGCCTCATGGTCTCTAATCAGCTCATTGATGCAGCACTCTAATTTCTTGTGCTGCACAGCACCTCTAAACCTCATTATGCATGATTCATTCAAAGCAGAATGACCCGGCTTCTGCTTCTCCAACAACCAGTACCACTCCTGCTCAAATGTCAACGCTCCACTCGTCCTACCGGTTAAGTTCGTGATTTCCCTAAGCATCCGTTTTTTATCCTCCATGCGGCACCTTTGAAATAGTTTAAAGCTGTTTCTTATGGAATCAGTAACTGCCTTATTAAATCGGGATAATGGAAAAATACAGCTCTCGGGACGGATGAGTTCACAGCGACGGCTCCTTGATAATCTGGACTCCACTGAAACGAGTGCAGCGCATAACTCGACATCGAATGGACGTCTCTATGATCCGCCAAGCCTCCTATTCCGGTGAAACCTGTGCCGATGGCTTTCAGCAAGGCCTCTTTCCGTGTCCAGAGCTTATAAAATGCCGAAGCTTGTCCATCGACCGGCGTGGCTTCGAGCTGGGCCGCTTCCATCGGGGAAAAATAGCTTTGGGCTATGCTGAACCAGTCGAAGTCCTTTCGAATCTGTTCTACATCCACACCAACCTCCCAGTCTTTCGATAAAACGCAACAAAATGTATCATTTGAGTGGGTAATATTGAACTGAATGCGCTTATGCTCAAGCCGGGCTGCCAAATAGGGCTTCCCGTGCTTCGTGCTTTCCAGTGTAAGTTCAGAGGGGGCTATCTCGGTGTATGCCGATAAGAGGAGTCGTAGAAGAGCGTGGGAAATAATATACCGGCTTTGGTCTTGCGCGTATTTGAATCGAAACGCTCGAAGCTGCTCTTCAGGGGATAGCAAGCAGCTTAAGTTGGACATAACAGAAGTGGGCGCATCCGTGGCGGCGTACCAGACATGCACTTCACGGCCGCTTCGAAATAAGGCCCTAGAGGCTGCATCCAGAGGGTGAGCCTCGTGGAATCGAACCATTGACGCTGCTTCGTCTTCGTCGGTCAATCTCGGCGTCACCACCATCGTCCCCCTCCTTTATCTAGGGTCACCGAATGATATTGAACCGACCTTCCAAGCTAGGATCAGGTAGTCAAACATTGGTCATATATCTATGATACTTATTGTATCATTATCTTTTAATTTTTGGTAGCCCCTTTTCAATTTTTATCCATACTTTTACCAAATTCGAGGTCTACTTACTCTGCTTCTGCCGGAGATCGACGCTCTTCTTTTGCGTTTACGCTGCCCGATTCGGGTTTTCGCGGGATTCACTTGGCTTACACGCACGGTCGGTTCCGAGGTTTTTGCAGCCGCTTCGGCCACCAGCCGGCTGAATTGCTTCAGCATCGGGGACAGCTGCCCGGCGCTCTGGTAGATCGTGTTCATTTTGTCCATCGCCGTAATCAGCTCATCCAGTCCCTCGTTCAAATTGCGGATGACAGTAGGAAATTTGCCGCTCATGTCGTTCATCCTTTCTTCATGGTTGGTACTGTATTGTATGCAGGTGAACGCCTGGTCGGATTGGGCACTGGATTTTCCCCCGACAAAAAGAAAATACCCGGCCACGAATGGCCGGGCCGGGAGCTATCAATTAGATAACCCAAGCAGAAAGAACGATAACCAGCAGAATAAACAGGACCAAAATTGTTCCAGTCGAAGTAAAGCCGCCGTATCCACCGCAACCGCCATAGCCGCCCATTAGGATCACTCCTCATCCGTTTTTGAGCTTTGGGATGTTTCCCTAAACCCATACCACATTATATGGAGCTGATCTCCTTAAGGTATGGGTACATGATTAGGGGAGTTGCGCCCTTTTCCGCTAGTGAACCTCCAGTACTTCATCGATCCATGATCCCGTATTTGATCTTAATCCGCTCCAGCTTCTCGATCATCGGGCCCGATAGCACGTACAAGAAAAACACCGTCGCCAAAGCGTGCACCAGATCAAACCAGGGCCGCTAAACCTAAAACAGAAGAGGAAAAACAAACGTCACCATCGCGGCCCAGATTCCGTACACTGGCAAATACTTCGTAATGGCCGCTTGAACCGCCGAAGGTCCGGTTTGATTTCGAAGAAAGCGCCCATAGGATATCATAATCCAAAGGAGATGAGCCCAGATCAGGAGGTTGATGCCTAGAACAGCAAGCCGGTTAGGCGTAATCCCGTACGAGGAAAGCCGGAACACGATCGCAGATAAAGCCACACTGTCAATGAGAAGAGCAAGCACGATGAGGGCCACGTTGATATAATCGGAAAGGCTCTTGTTCTCGTCCGCGCCGCTTTCGGTAATGGAGAAGATCGTGACGGCCAATACGCTAAGCAGAATTCCGTTGAAGGCTAGGAGGAAATCACGGTCCAAAAACGGATTTTTCCCGACCCACATCACAGTGATCAAATAGGCCAGCAAGGTGACCAACACCAGAGGGCTAAAAATTTTAGCTATATAAGGTGCAATATTTTTGGCCAGCTTCAGGTTCCTTGAGACCAGATAGACAGCCACAATCGAAAGTGCCGCAGCACCGAAGGCAACGACATTTTTCATATAAAATTCCGCGATATCCAGTCCGACAAATCGAAACAGCTGCATCGTTAATGCCGTTAACAGCATGCCGCTGATGGCCATAATGGCGTAAAGGATACCGAATTCCCCGTTAAATTTTAGATAGGCTAATCTTGTGCTCCCTTTGCGATAGTCGTTGCCTGTGAATGCAAGCCCTGCTAACGTCCATAAAAAAATGGGAAGGTGCATATACGCCAGAATTATACTGTCCGTATGCTCCAGCGGCAGCAGATTAAGATAAACTCCGGAGACTAGAAATAAAGCTCCAAGGATATAAAGAACGCCCTTTTTAGGGGGATTTTTGTATACGAAGTAGGCGGCCATTAAGGGAAGGATCCCAAACGCAAGGTTCATAGGGGCGATGAACTGCTTTTCTACAAAATGCAGCATAACCCTCGTGACGATCCCGGCCAGAATGGCCAACACGCCCATGGATAAGAAATCCTTCGAAAGCAAGGAGGCCTTTTCTTGGTGGACCGTCTCCTTGAAATGCAGTCTCTCGTACCATACGGCAAGCACCTGCGAATCCGGGTGCTGTTCCCGGGCATTGGGGAGTGACGCTTTAAACGCCTCGGGTTCTTTTCTATAGATTCGCTCTAGCTCATGGGGGTTATCCCGGTTTTCGTTAATCAGGCTAATCATTTCCATGCTAAACCTCCCCTTCGTCACTTTTATACTCCAAAATGTCTCCAGGCTGACAGTCTAAAGCTTTGCAAATGGACTCTAACGTCGATAGTCGAATCGCTTTGGCTTTCCCATTTTTTAAGATGGAAAGATTCGCTATCGTGATCCCCACCCGATCGGCGAGCTCCGTAACACTCATTTTCCGTTTCGCCAGCATCACATCTACATTGATAATAATAGGCATTAGCTTCACCTCAGACCGTTAAATCGTTTTCGGATTTGATATCGATAGCTTCTTTCAGAAGCCTTTGAAGCACAGCGGAGAAGGTGGCAATGACGGCTGGGGCGAAAATCAAGACCAATCCGATGACAATAACCCCCGGGGCATCGTCCTTCTCCCCAAGGAGATAAAAGAGCGGCAAGCCGGCCACATACACGACGCTGATGATGATCGCACAGTATTTGATGTTCTTCAGGGCATTTACGGACAATTCCGAAAACGCATGATTTCGGTCAATATAGCTTAAAAGCTTGAGCGCCTGATACAAAGCAGTGAAAAACGGGATCGCCGTAACGTACATAATCCCCAGCACAGGATAGAGCAAATGGGCCAGCGCATAATGGTTGTCTGCTGCATCCTTAGCGATCATAGGTAACCCGAGGACGCACATAACAAGCACCGGAAGACCAATCAGAAGGACCGCCAGCTTTAAAAGAAGCGTTGTACCTTGTTTCATAACTTACACCTCACATGTTTTTTCACATCGAATTTAACACAATATTTATCGTTTTGCAATAAATTATATTCGCAATAAAATAAATCATTACTGTTACGCAAAATAAAAAAAACCACCATGCGACGATAAGTCACACGGTGGCTTTAGGTTTCCTCTAAGCCCTTCAGCTCGTTACATCCGTTTATTCGGTCGATGCGGAACGGTGTCGCACGTTTCCTGATAAAACGTCAAGAGACGCTCCTTCAGCTCCATCAGCACGCCAGCATATTCCGGGTCTGCAATCCGGTTGATCGTCTCCCCCGGGTCACGGACCAGATCGTACAGCTCATCCTTCTCGTACATCCGGCGGACATATTTATACTCCTTGGTCCGGCACATGACCGCCTTCGAGTGCTCGGGGCCCTCCTGCAGCTGCCACTGGATGCGCGGCCAATACAGCCCGGCGCCGCTCGTAACCGAGGTGCTCTCCCGCTCCATGCACTGCTCCTCCCCGTGCAGCCTGCCCCCCTCGCAAAAGACCGCATCGCGATGCTCATCCGTTTCACCGGCGATGACCGGGAGCAGCGAGCGGCCGAAGTGAGTATGCTCAGGCGTGAGTCCGAGCAGCGCTTCGACGGTAGCCGGGAAATCGATCAGCTCCACCAGCGCTTCGCTCACTCTAGGCGCGACAGGTACATCCTTAGGCGGCTTGATGATAAAAGGAACCCGCGACAAGCAGTCCTCGAACGTATTCTGCGTTTTCTCCACCAGCCCGTAATCCCCTGTAAAATCGCCGTGATCGGAGAAAAAGAACACCGCAGAGTCGTCGTACATGCCCGCTTCGCGCAGCGCATCCATCACCATTTCGAACTGCCGGTCTACGCGGGAGCACATCCCGTAATAGGTAGCGCGCAGCTCGTCCCAGCGGTCCTCCGTCCAGCCTTGAAGATGCTGCTTTTCATAGATGCCCTTGAGCAGGCTCGGCTTGTCATCCCACTGCTCCGGCGCGGGGATGCGAGGCGGCAGCTTGGCTCTGTCGGTCATGCTGAAATAGGGCTCCTCCACGCCATACGGCGGATGAGGGTACAGCAAGGGCAAATAAATGCACAGCGGCTGATCGGCAGGCGCGTTGCGGATCATATCGATGGCGCCCAGCACGTTAGCCCAGTCCCCATCGTAGTACGCTTCCTCATCCTCGGCCTTCTCCAGCTTCCCGGCGTAGAAGGAAAAGTAATTGTCCCCCTCCGGCTCCCCGCGCCACACGTCGTGGGCATGCAGATTCGTTTCCCGCCGAGGCGGCTTGGCCGGCTTGTATTTCACGTCGCAATACGCCTCGTAGCCGTTTTCTGCCGGAACGAGGTCGTTTTTGCCGCCCCACCAGACAAAATAACCGGCGTCCTTCAGCGTCTTCAGCAGCACCGGCTCATCCGGCTGCATCATGTGGTACATCGTGCGATGACCGCGGACGTGCGGGTACCAGCCGCTCATGAACGAGCAGCGGCTCGGCGTGCACACGGTATTTTGGCAGAAGGCACTGCGGAACGATACCGCCTCGGTTTGCGTCAGCTGGTCCAGGTACGGCGTTACGGCGGCCGCGTTCCCCATATGCCCCATCACGTCGCTGCGCCATTGGTCCGGATTAAAAATAATAATGTGTGGTCGTTTGTTCGTACTAACCATGTCCATGTCTCCTTCATGAGAGAAAGTAGATTACCCTGGTTTACCCTTTGACAGAACCGGAAATCCCTTCGATAAAAAAGCGCTGGAACACAATAAAAACAATGATGACAGGAAGCACGGAAATGGTTGCGCCGGCCGCCATCCCGGACCAATCCACCGTATGCTCGCCGACAAACGAATACATGCCCACCGCCAGCGTACGCAGACCCGGTTTATTGACACTAAAGATCAGCGGCACGAAAAAGGAGTTCCATGTCCATATAAACTGCATGATCGCCGTAGTGGCCACGATCGGCTTGGAGAGCGGCAGCATGACCTGCCAGAACGTGCGGAAAAATCCGCAGCCGTCCATTTCCGAAGCCTCTTCCAGCTCCTTGGGAAGATTAGCAAAGTACGTCATGTATAGCAGAATAAAAAGGACGTGCGCGCCGGAGGACTCTGCTAGAATAATGCCGGGCAGCGTATTGAGCAGCCCGAGGCTTTTAATAATCTGGTAAATCGGGATAATCGTATAGCCCTTCGGAATAAACATCGTAGCCGTGATGGCGACCACAAACAGCTTCCGGCCGGGGAACGCAACGCGCCCCAACGCATAGCCGGTTAACGCACACAGGAGGATGACAATGGCCACGGTCGTACACGTGATGATTACCGAATTGGAGAAATACGTGGAGAAATGCCCGATCTTCCAGGCTCTGGCGTAGTTTTCCCACTGCACCGTTTCAGGCAATAGCTGGAAGCCCGAATTGATATATTCGGTATTCGTCTTGAGCGAGGAGAACATCATCCATATAAACGGGTAGATCCAGATCACACCGAACACGATCAGAATGAAATGGAACACCCCGTCCACGAAAGCACGTTTTTGGGCCAAGTCAAATCCCTCCTCTGGACAATCGGGCGTCCTGCGCTTCCTGTTTATCCTTGGTCAGCTTCACCAGCCAGCCGAGCACCAGCGTCATCACGAACATCGTCAAGCCAAACACGATGCCGGCCGCCGACGCGTAACCGATTTGCGGGAAGCCGCTCGTGCTGAAGGCGTAGTTGTAGATGTACAGATCGACCGTTTCCGTGGCAAAAAAGGGCCCGCCGTTCGTCAGCGTCTTCACGAGATCGAACACATGCATGCTGTTGACGACCGTGAGCAGCAAAATGACGGCAGCCACCGGCAGGAGCAGCGGCAGGGTAATGCTCTTAAGCGTTTGCCAGTAGCTTGCTCCGTCGACCTTCGCGGCTTCATACACATCACCGGGAAGCGATTGAAGACCCGCCAGCCAGTACACCATCATCATGCCGAAAAATTTCCACGAGCCGACGAGGATCAGCACCCCCATCGCCGTACCGGCCTGCCCCAGCCAAGGGATGGGTTCCTTAAGGAGGCCGAGTCCGATCAGTACTTCATTGACCAGCGCGTTTTCGTTGCCGAAAATAAATTTCATGATGATCCCGACAATCGAGGTGGTCGTCACGACAGGCAAGAAATACACCGTCCGGTAAATGACCTTTCCTTTGAAGAAGGCCTGATTGAGAATTAGCGCCATAATGAGCGTCGCGGGCATCAGGATGACGGTTTTGGAGGCCATGTAAATCAAACTGTTGCGAAAGGCGTTCCAAAACTTATCGTCATGGATGAGCTTCGTGAAATTTTCCAGCCGCACAAAATTGGTCAAAGGGCCGAAGCCGCTCCAATCAAAGAAGGCGTAAACGTAGCTCATGATGATGGGATAGATCGTAAACACGATAAAAAACAACAGCTGCGGCAAAAGGAATAAGTACGCCCACATGTAGCGGATGCGTTCCCTTTTCGTTTTCACGACGGCCGTAGCGGTCAACGGCTTTACGGACGTTTGTACACTCATCGCTGCCTCTCCTTTACCGGATGACAAGCCAGGCATTATTTGCCCAGCTCGTCATATTTATTTTTGGAATAAGGCTGCATCGGAGTCCAGTTCGGGAACTTATAGTCATCCATGCTTACTTTAGTGCCGCTGGCCGCCACCTTTTTGACCGACTCCTGCAGGGCTGTATTGTAATCCGCGCTCAGCTTCTTGAGTGTCCCTTCCAGATCCTTGATTTGTCCGGCTAAATAGCCTTCAAAGATTTTACCGAGATTCTCCTTCGGCTTCTTCCCGTTGAGCTCCGTGTTGACCTTGACCGCAGCTGTATTGCGAGTGTATTGATGCGGCGATAAAATGAACGTCTGATCCTGGATTGTCTGAGCCTGCACGAACTGAGGGTTATTCACCTTGGTGTCTTTGTTTTGGGCAATAATCGGAGAGCCTTCTACGCCCATTTCCAGCTCTTTCGTATACACCCGGTCCATATAAAACTGGAGGAACAGCTTTACTTCCTCATAATGCTTCGTATTTTTGCTGACGTGAATGGCGGCCTTCGTTTCCCCTTGGAATGCATAATACTGCGGCTTCCCGTCTTTGGTCGGCAGCGGCGCTACGCCGAAGTTGTTAAACTTGTTATTTTGCTGCAGCTCGGCCGTGAGGAACGTACCGTCGATGACGAAAGCCGCTTTGCCGCCGGCGAACAAGGTGGATGCCTCACGGTAATCGATGACCAAGCTGTTCGGATGAAGAATTTTATCGTCCTGCAGCTGCTTGAGGAACTGCATGGTCTGGACGATCCCGGCAGAGGCATGCTCGTATTCGCCTTTTTTGTAATTAAATCCGGCGTTCACGCCATCGTTAGGCAGCACATCCGGGTAAATGGCGGACGCCATCTGTCCAATGAAGCCGCCCATGAGCCAGTCCGTTTTGACCCCGAGAACGAGCGGATAGATGCTGCTGTTTTTCTCCTTGATCTTTTTCCCTACGGCGACCAGCTCATCCCACGATTTGGGGACGTCCTTTTCGGATAAGCCTACGCTCTTCAGAACATCCAGGTTATAGTACATTACATGGGCATACCGGCGAGGGGTAAAATGGGGCAGCGCATACACCTTGCCACCAAGCGTTGTAAAGCCCTCTGCCCACGTTCCTTCGTAGAACTCGTCCTTTTTCTTTTGCGGGAGGACATCCTCCAGATCGCGGATGAGTCCCAGCTGGTTCAATTGGTCCATGGGAACGGCACTTTGGTTCGCGAAGATATCCGGCAGATCGTTGCTCGCTACCGCTGCCTGAAGCTGGGCCGCATACTGCGCTGACGCAACGGGCGGCATTTCGACCGTAATCCAAGGGTATTTCTCATGAAACTCTTTGAACGCCTGCTCGAACACCTGCTGCGACTCCGGCCAGCGGCTCCAGAACTTAAGGGTCACCGGCTTTTTATCCGCGTTTTTATCCGAGACTTTCCCGTCTGCAGGCTGGGCACTGTCCGACCCGTTACAGCCCGACAATACCGCGCTTAAAGCCAGCATCGTCATCAAGCTAGTGGTGAGCGTTTTTTTCACTTTCAATCCCCCTATACCAAATGTGGTCCCTTCAAGCCAAGTATAGTTAAGCGCTTCCATCAAAGGTAGGAGAATAAATTAATCGCAGGTAGGAACTTTTTAACGCTCTGCGCCCCGATGCTTTTTCCGGTAGTCCGTGGGGGTCAGGCCGTACGCCTGCTTGAATAAGAGAGTGAAGTAACGGTAATCGGCGTAGCCTACCTCATCCGCGATGTCGCCGACCTTTCTGTCGCTCTCCAGCACCAGTCGCTCAGCCTGCTTCATTTTTTGGCGGACGACGTAGCGAACGAAGTTTTCCCCGGTGTGCTGCTTGAAAATTCGGCTTAACGTCACCGAGTGCACGGATAACGAAGCGGCGACGGATTCGAGGCTGATGCTTCCCCCAATATTGCGCAGCACGAGCTGCATCGCCTTGTCCACCAGATCCATCGGCTCGGCTTGACCGACCTCTGCCAATGCTTTTACCCCGCCCAGCACGAATTTCGTCAGACGCTCCTTCAGGCAGCTCCAATGCGGATGCTGCTCCATCCAGCTGGTCCAATAGGCCAGTTTATTTTCCTCCACCATCGTAATGTCGTACCTGGTGGTCAGTGCCTCGTCGAGCGCCGCCATCAGATAGGAGCATTCCTTGCGCAGCGATTTCAGGCTGAACCCTCCAACGCAGTGCAGGTAAGAGGACAGCTGCAGCTCGAGCCCTGGCACATCCTGTTCTTTCACCGCGTGAAGAATGGCTTGCCGCAATTGAGCGGCTTGTTTCAGCTGAGGCTCTCCGGTCGTATGAGGGGGAGCTGCGGCACCGAAAAAGCGAGTAGCCTCCCAGCGCTCCAGCTTCTTGAGCAAGGCCGGTACGAACTGCTCCTTCCCCGTAAAACAGCCCGGCTCCGTCCAGCTGCACTCGCGCACAGCACCATTAATATTTCGGTTGCACTGAAAGGTGAAGATCAAATTACCTGTGGCGGAAATACCATCGCCATCACTGTCGGTGAGGTCGATCCGCTTTGGAGCGGTCTCGTCATTCCATAGATCAGCCGCCTCCAGACTAAGCAGCTCCAGCTCAATGTGATGCTCCGACAATTGGGCTGCATAGGTGTGAACGTCTGCCGCCAGCCTTTCTTGTCCCTCCAGCTCCACCGCTGTCACCAGCGCCAGCAGCTCTCCGCGGTCGACGGGCTTCAGCAAATAATTCGTGGCGCCCAGCTGCAGCGCTTTACGCGCATATTCAAATTCGTTATAGCCGCTCAGGAGAACGACCTTGGTCGCCGGCAGCTCGCGCTTGATCTGCTGAAGCAGCTCCAAGCCGGTGAGCTCCGGCATTAAAATATCCGTAATCACAATCTCCGGCCGGATGTGTCTCACCTTTTCCAGCGCGGCTTGTCCGAATTCCACATCAAACACATCGAGCGGCTTGGACAGGCTGTTTAATTTGAAGATAATGCCTGCCCGCACCGCGCTTTCATCATCCACCACGCAAATTTTCATCGCTTCCGCACCTCTGCAAGGAATTTGCGCCGTTACTATCGAAGTAACTACGCACGGGCATCATGCTGTATGGAAGCCCTTACCTCTAGTTAACCACGTTACCGATCTGCTGGCGACCGAAGATTTTGTCGTAAAAAGGGGAATCTCCACCATGACTCCAGGCTTTAGGACGATGCATCAAAAGCTGCGCGTACTATCCCTTCGAAGCAAGCTGTTCGTCATCTTGATTCTGCTCTCGCTCGTGCCCGCACTCACGGTCGGCTTTATGTCACAGCTGTTTATCGTTCGCTCCAGCACCCACTATACCGCTGCGATTTCCTCCCAGTTGCTTCGATATATGTCCAGTGAAATCAACAATTATTTATCCGGCGTGAATGAAACGCTGAATACGGTGCTCATCGATTCGGAATTTCAAAAATTCCTTTCGGTCCCTCGCGATAATGTCCCTGCGCAAGCCGGCTATTCTATTACCTTTCGTCCTCTGCTCCAGCTGCTCATTCAATCGAAAAAAGAAATTCTTAGTGTCCTATACGTGGATCGCTTAGGCAAAGTGTATTCGGAATCCCAAAAGGTGCACGTACAGGTGGAATATCCGTTTCAGCAGGATCCCGTGTATGGCCAAGTGTTCGACATGACCAAAGAGGGCCTCATCGCCCCGCATCCGCTGCGCTACTCCATCTTTTCTTCGTCCCAGCAGGTCGTTACGTTCGTCAAGCCAGTGATCGATCTGAGAAAACAGTCCATTTATGCCTGGATCCTGATCGAGATCGATGCCGCTTGGCTCGAGAAGCTGATGGATCAAACCAAGCTGGGGCCGAGCGGACAGGTGCTGTTGTTTAATACCCGCAGTGGAGAGATGTTTCAGTTCGGAGAGCCTACTGCTCTGCTATATCCGCTGCGTGATGAGCTTAAAGGTCGTTCGCTCGACGCCGAGCCATTCAATTTCACCCTGGAGGGCAAGTCCTACCAGATCATAACCAATCCAATTTCGATGGGGGATTGGAGCTTGATCGGTGTTGCACCGCTGGACGAAGTGAATAAAGGGGTGCGGCAGGCGCGACTGTTGACCTCCGTGATCGCACTGATCAGCTTCATTGTAGCCCTGCTCGTCGCATATCCATTTACCGGCATCGTGCTCAGGCCCTTGTATCGCCTCATGACCGGCATGCAGCTGCTCGGACGCGGGAAATCCGTTCCCATCGAGTATACGGTACAGGATGAAATCGGCTTTTTGATCAAGACCTATAATAAAATGCTGGACGATTTGGACATTATGCGGCAAGAGGTCATCCAAACCAAGGTCAGCGAAAAGGAAAAAGAGCTGCTTCAGCTGCAGGCGCAAATTAACCCTCACTTTTTATTCAATACGCTGGAGACGATTGAGTCGTATTCCTTGCACAATAACGGGGAAGCGGTCAGCGATATGCTGCAGTGCGTCTCGCGGATGATGCGGTATAACGTGCGCAAAGACGGGGGCCGGGCGCCGCTCGCCGAAGAAATCAAATATACCGAGGACTTTCTGCACATCCATTATTACCGGTACAGCCAGCGTGTGCGGACCGTGTTCTCCATCGAGCCGGAGCTGCTGGAGATGCCGATCATGAAGCTGAGTATTCAGCCATTTGTCGAAAATGCCTTGAAATACGGCTGGAGCCCGTTAACCCATCCGGACGGCTCTGACGACTTTGAGATTCAGATCTCTGTCCGCGCGGCAGGCAGAGAGGTTCTGTTTAGGGTGTCGGATAATGGACGAGGCATCGCGGATGACGTGTTCGAAGTGTTATCGCAGTTGATGAACGGGGATGGCCAAGAAGCGGCCTCCTCTCCCTTTTTCCAGCAGCACACCGGGATCCAGAACGTCTATCGCCGCTTTACGCTGGCGCACGGGGAGCAGTTTACGATGAAGCTGTACCGAAATGCTCATGCGGGGCGAGGCACAACGGTGGAGATTCGGCTCCCACGGGGTTAATGATTAACGGCATGAATCGAACGGACCTATGTAAGTAATACCAGTAATGGCTGTATCCACCTTCGCAAGGCTCCCTGCTTTCCTGACTGGGCGCTGACAACGGACGCTAATCTGCAATGTGGGCTGCGTATCGCCGTTCTACCTGCAGGGAGCCTTGACGCGATCGATGGCGGAGCCGGTTACATTACCGTGCGAACCACCAGCTTACATGTGCGTCAGTTCTTATTTGAAAAAGCAGCTGCGAAGTACGATGACCAGCAGGATGTAAAGTACCAGGATTGTACCTGCTGAAGTCCATCCGTGGTAGTGGTGGTGATGCTTTTTCGGCGGATAGATGTTGATTTCTTCGTAGCTTGCATGCACGTTTACTGGCGCTGGCGCGTTATAAGCTGGAGAAGTGAACGCCGGATTTGCGTTCATCGGCATCATCGACGCCGGAGAAACCGCTGTAGGCGCTGCAGGGTAAGGAGTCGGCATCGGCATTACGTTAGGCATTGGGTATTTTTCCATAGGAATTGGACACCTCCATGAAATTTGGCGGGTTCCAGCTTCAGCTGTCACACTCGGTGTGCCGCCGAAGCAGCCCGCAGTCGCTGGTGGACTGGTTTCGTGCTCCTATCGAACACACCAACAGTCTATGGTGATTCACCTACCGGGAACACGGTAAATACCCATCCGTATGAAAATAGACTCGTGCCCGGGCGGACAAACGCCGTACGAAGCATTTTGGGGTAAAAAAAAGAACCGTTCCGCGCGTGTGACAAACACGTTGGAACGGTTCTTTTTCATTGATGCTTACACGTAGGGGTTGTGCTCGCGCTCGAAGCCGATCGTCGTCCGCGGGCCGTGACCGGGATACACGATCGTGTCATCCGGCAGCTCGAACAGCTTGCCGTGAATCGAATCCAGCAGCTCGCGCTCGCTTCCTCCCGGCAGATCCGTGCGGCCTACCGAGTTCTTGAACAGCACGTCGCCGCCGAACAGATGCTTGCCGTACAGGAAGCTGACGCTGCCTGGCGAATGACCCGGCGTGTGGAACACGCGAAGCACGACGCCGTCCAGCACCTTCAGCTGCTGGCCCTCGTCCAGCGCATACTCCGCCGGGTCCGTCACGATCGGCCCGCCCAGCTCCGGCCACTTGGCCGAGCCGTTGCGGTTCGGATTCGTCAGCCAGTCGGCCTCCGCATCATGCAGATAGACGGGGCAGCCCTTCAGCTTCCTCAGCTCATCGACGCCAGCCATGTGATCGAAATGCGCATGCGTGAGCAGGATCGCTTCAATCTCCATATCCTTCACCCGCTTCAGCAGCGACTGCGGATTCATGCCCGGATCGATGACGATCCCCTTGTTGACTCCCGGAAGGGAGAGCAGGTAAGCATTCGTCTGCAGCGGTCCGAGCGAGAACACTTCCACCTTCAATTCCTTGATTTCCATGACTTTCTTATGCTCCTAAGGATGGATTAGAACGAGGACAGCAGCTCGCGCAGCTCTTTTACGATCACGGACTGGTAGCCGGTGCCTTCGCCGTATTGATTGCCCATCTCCGCACGGGCCACTTTAATTTTATCCTGATAGTCCGGCGCCTCGCGGTCCGGGTTCTCTTGCTTGAACTTGGTCATTACCGCTTGTACGTGAGCCGGACGCGGTCCCCAATGGCCGAGGACATGGCCGCTGAAGTCGGTGAAAATGACGATCGGAATCGCTTCGCCGCCGCCGGTCAGAAACTGAGCCATCACGTCCGGATGCTCTTCCTTGATCAGCACTTCTACGGGAATGCCGGAAATCTCCAGCGCACGAAATACAGCCGGCACGTTACGCACAACATCGCCGCACCAGTCGGCCATCAGGATTAAGCAGCGCAGATCGTCACGGTTGTTGAGCGACTCGAAAAATTCTTTATCGTCCGCGTTCTCCCAGGCAAACTTGTCGTACCATTCCTGGAATTTCTCCTGGTTTTTCGTCATGCCGTCGATAAATTGCTGAGGGGATAAGCCTTTACGCAGTTTGTCCGCCAGATTGGCACTCATCTTCGTCATCCTCCTAAAGGGTAATGTTCATGCTACGGATAATTGTACCAAAAAAAGACCCCCGCTCCAACTGGACTTGCTGACAAACGCTCATCACGGTCAACAAGCCGCTGGATCAGGGCTCTTCTATTTTTATTTCGCCGTCTTGTCCCGACGCATAAACTTCCACAGCACATAAAGTGCGGTCAGCACGATCGAAGCAAAAATTATCGGCTTCACGTAAGGACCGGCCACCTCGTTGATCTGCTCCCAATTGTTGCCGAGCGTTCGTCCGAAATAGACGAATATGACCGCCCACGGAATCGTCCCAAGCAGCGTATACAGCATAAATTTGCTGAGCGGCATCCGCGCCATTCCGGCCGGAATCGAGATTGCCTGGCGCAGCACCGGAATGAACCGGGCCGTAAACACCATGCCCGCGCCGTATTTATGGAACCAGCCCTCGGCGATATCGAGGTGCTTTTTCTTCAGATGCAGGAATTTGCCGAACCTGTCCAGAAACGGCCGGCCGCCGTAGCGCCCGATCCAATATAAAATCACTTGCTGAAGCAGACAGCCGATCGTCCCAAACACAATTGCGCCGATCAACGACAGCTCGCCCTGCGAAACCAAATACCCTCCAAAGGCAAGCACAATTTCGCTCGGTATGACCTCCAGCATCAATCCCAGCAGAATTCCCCATACTCCCAGCCCTTCAATAAAGTGAAGCGCCGATTGAATTAAGCCGTGCAGCAGCTCGCTCATGTTCTTAGCGTCTCTTCCTCTCCAACTCGGTATCGTTTACCGCGTGCTAGTCCTATTTCCCCAGTCTATTCTACCATATCCTTCGGCATGCCGCACGGGCGCCCCTCGTGTTTTCAAGCATGCCGAGACAAGCCCGCGCATACATTGGTACAAACCATCTTACTTGAAAAAGGTGTTGACCAGACCATGACCAAAGTATTCATCATCGGCAAGCGCCAGCTGCGCTACATCAAGCTTGGAGCTTCCGCCCTCTTGCTCGCCGGAGCTACCTTGCTGTATTTTGGCCGAGACGGGGTGGAGACGGCCTTAAACCCGGCTCCTGCGCAGGAGCGGACCATTAACCTCGTTACCGGCGAGTTTAAGACAACCGATGCGACCGGCCAAGAGCTCGAAGCCTACCGCTGGGACCCTGGAACCATCTACGTGAAAAAGGGCGAGCACATCCGGCTCAGCATCTACGGCGTGAACGGCGCCAGCCATCCGTTTATTATCGAAGGGCTCGGCATCAAGGGCGAAGTGAAAAAGGGCCAGGAAACCGTCGTCCAATTCCACGCCGATAAGCCAGGCATTTACCGGATCATCTGCCTCGTTCATCCGGATATCGCACACCATGGCCCGATGATCGGCTATTTGGTCGTGGACGAGTAAGCCGGGACTTGGCTGAACGGCAGACGCAAATAAGTGTACCCGCCCGCCTTCCTTCCGCATAGCATATAGCAATGGTATTGACAACCGACAACCAGCAGCAGAACAAGAGCTGCAACGGTTGCAATGTGGAAGGAGCGTACCCCATGCACAACGACAACAAAATGAAGCATACCCAGCCTCTGCCGACAGCCCGCGGCATTCGCCGCGCTTGCAGCAAGGAGCTGTACCGGGCGCGCAAAAAACTGGGCGGCGGCTATATCGCCCCGGATCTGGTGGAGCAAGCAGATCAGGTCTACTATAAAAAAGTGATGCTGAACCTGCCGTTCATTGCGGAAAACAGCAGCAACCGCAAGCTGCTGGCCAACTGGTTTGAGGAGAACGTATGCGGAGAAATCGCCGAATTGTGGAGCGTGGAGCCAAAGGTACTGGCGAAAGCGTTTCGCGAATCGTTCGGAGGCTGACGCGGCTCGCGGCGGTCTCTCTTGGAGAGGACAAGCCCAGCGAGGGGTGTGCGCCGGTGTGGGCCCATGTGCGGGAAATTTACCCCTCTTTTGGGCCCTCCCCGCCGGTGCGGGCCCTTATCAACTACTAGGAGGATGTTCCTAATGACCCGATTTAGTCTCAAATATGGCATCGATGCGCCGCAATGGGTAGCGCTGCAGCTTGCCTTCGGTGCGCTGCTGCTGGTGCTGCTCTCCACCGTCGAGATCCCCTGGCTTTGGCTGCAGGTGTATCTAATCGCCGTCACGGCGGCGGCGCTCGTGATCGGCTCGTGGATGCTGCTCTACTCCACCTGGATCAAGCTGTGGCACCGCCGCGTCATTCTCGGGGAGGCCGGGGTGCGCAGCGGCCAGCGGCTGCTGGACGTCGGCACCGGACGCGGGCTGCTGGCCATCAGCGCAGCGGCGTTAGGCGCCCAGGTGACGGCGCTGGACAAGTGGTCCGCACGGGACTTGTCCGGCAACGGGCAGCAGGCGCTCGAGCTCAACTGCCGCCTTGAAGGCACGCCTCAGATCCGCGTCATGGACGGCGAGGCGCAGCGGCTGCCGTTTGCCGACAAGTCGTTCGATGCGGTGGTATCCCATTTTGTCGTGCATAATATCGGCTCGGCCGATGATCGGGAGCTGGCGATCCTGGAGATGTGGCGAGTGCTGCGGACCGGGGGCGTGCTGGTGCTGTCCGACTTCGGCAAAACGAAAGAGTACGAGCAGCTCCTCGCCTCGCTGACCTCCGACCTCAAAATCCGACGATTCTGGTATACCTTCCCCTTTTCGAAGCTGCTCGTGGCCACCAAGAAGTAGCCCCCGCCACCCGACCAAAGCGGTAATTCCGCTTTGCTGGGGCTCGCAGGCCGATGGGCCAGCGCTCGCCCTGCCCAGTCCCTACACCGAACCGCCTGCCGTCTGCTCGATCACATCCGACTCATACACGAAGTCGCCCTCCCGCCCGGCGGCGGCCGTTTGGAGCATCGCCTTCGCTACCTTCGCGGCCGCAATCGGCCGGTATTTGCGCCAACCTCCAACCAAGAGAAACGCGAGCCCGCGGCTGACCACGGCGCCGATCCGCTCCCCTAACCGGAATTCCTGGCGTTCACCGAGTAAGAGTGACGGGCGAAACAGGTGCAGTCCGCGCAAGCCCAGCTGCCTCAGCCCCTCCTCCACCTCGCCCTTGACCCGATTGTAAAAGATGCCGGACTCCGCATTCGCCCCCATCGCCGACACGATCAAGAACTGCTCCGCCCCTGCCTTCGCCGCAGCGCGTCCCAACGCCAATGGATACGCGTAATCCACCTGGCGAAATGCCTCTTGGCTTCCCGCTTTGCGGATCGTCGTCCCCAAGGCACAAAATACATGAGCCCCTCCCACAGGTACAGCCTCGAGCGCTTCCTCCAACCGGTCAAAATCGACGACGACCGTTTCCACCCTGCTTTGAACCCCCCAATCGACCTTCCGCCGCACTAAGACAATCACGCGAGCATAGGCCGGATCGCTCTCCAGCATCCGGACGAGCTCGCTGCCGATCAAGCCGGTGGCACCCGCCACCACTGCTATTTTTCCCGTAACCATTGTCATGGAACGTCCTCCCTTCTGTTGCAACTTAGTCTGCCCTGCCCTCAAAAAATAAGAAAAGCTCCTGATCGGAGCTCTTTCGGAGAAGTACATTCGTGTTTTAACGGTAGCTTTTCTTGAAATACTTTCTAACAACCTTAAGTCATCAAACCGACCGGCCCATCCGAATTGAGAATATCGAATACCTCAACGTATGGAACCTCGAACACCGCATACGGCGTATACTCCTCCAGCTGAAAGTAAACACCGATCGCCCGCTCCGTCAAGTAAAACGGCTGGTCCGCCGCAATCGTGCTGAACTCCTTAAGGAGAGGGAGATCCTGCTCCTTCTCCCGTTCCTTCAGCTCCTGCTTGATGATCACATTCAGCCGAGCTATATAGAAGCTGCCGGGCTTGAACAGATCGGCGAGCTTGTACTCGGTCGCATCGTCCAAATGAAACGTCTGCGAGCTTCGATACACGATCCCGTGTGCCGCCCCCTGCGCATAGCCGGAGCTCGCATACAGCAGGCTGAGCACACCGTTCTTGTGCAGCTTGATTTGATAGCTCCCAGTTACCGTTTTCTCCGGATGGCCGACATAGCCCTGCCGCTGAATCAGCCCGTAGACCGCATCCAGAATTGAATGATTGATCTTCCGCTTGACGAGCCGGTTACCCATGCCCACCACTTGCGGATATTGAACGTCCAGCCTGGGCTTTTCCAGCCGCCGCGTGACGATTTTCGTCTTCCTCGCCTCTGTCTCCATCACTTGCTGCTGTTCCACAACGCCACTCCCCCGCCCAAAAGTAGGCTAAGGCAGTATATGCGCGCGGAAGAAGCATGGTGAGCCGCCGATTACTTCGCTAGCGGCTGAAAATATTCCAAACGCTCGCCGTCCGGCCCGAAGAAGAAAGCGATTTTGACCCCGCCCAAAATTTCGCGCGGCTCTTCATCGATCATGGTTACGCCAAGTCCCTTCAAACGCTCCACTTCCGCTTCAATATCGCTCACGGTAAACGCGATGTGATGCACCTTCCCGTTGTCGGACAGCCCGTCGGAGCCGCGGCCGATCAATTCGATCTCGATGTTGTCCGAATCCGGGAACGACAAGAAGCCCAGCTCCACGCCGTCATCCAGTCTAGCGCGGTTCGCCAGTCGCATTCCGAGAACCTCCGTATAAAACTTGACCGAAGCATCCATGTCATTCACTTTTACGCCGATATGCTCTAACTTATGGATCATTGCTGCTGCACACCCTTCGCCATATTTTAGGATAAACGCTAGGAAAGTCTGCCTTGAACATACCACGGGGCTGTCCCGTTTGCAATTACCAATTTCCAAACTTTTGGATTGTAGAAACTTGTCGGATTCTATATACTTGAAGCTGTTGTTTTCATCGATTTTCAATCCCAAACGAATGCGTAATTAAGGAGAACTTTTCAGCCATGGAACTGCCATCATTCGACATGCTCCTGTTTCTGATCGCTGCGGGCTTTGTAGCCGCGTTCATCGATTCCGTGGTCGGCGGAGGCGGTCTGATCTCCGTCCCCGCGCTGCTGCTCACCGGCCTGCCGCCAAGCATGGTGCTTGGAACGAACAAGCTGGGAGGCACGCTGTCGTCGCTGACGAGTACGGCGTCCTTTTTATTTTCCGGCAAAATCAAGGGAAAAATGGTCTATGCCCTCTTCCCTCTCTCGTTCATCGGCTCCGCGCTAGGGACGTATACGGTGCACCTGCTGCCCTCCGACTTCCTGAAGCCCTTGGTCGTAGGACTGCTGATCGTCGTGCTGATCTACACCCTGTTCAAAAAAAATTGGGACGGCAACGGAGGCGAAGTCGCTCGTCTGACCCTTCCTCGCCTTATTGCAACCATCGTCTGTGCATTTGTTCTAGGCTTTTATGACGGCTTCTTCGGACCGGGCACCGGCTCGTTCCTGCTGTTTTTGTTCCTCTTGATCGGCTTCGATTTCGTGGGCGCTTCGGCCAATGCCAAGGTGCTGAATTTTGCCAGTAACATTGCCAGCTTGGGGTCCTTTTTCTACTTTGGTTCGGTGCACTTAGGGTACGGCTTGCCCATGGGCCTGTCCATGATCGCCGGAGCGCTGGTCGGCTCGCAGTTCGCTATCCGGCAAGGCTCGAAGTATGTGAAGCCGCTGTTTATCGGCGTGACGCTGCTGCTCATCGGCAAACAGCTGTGGGATCTATTCATGTAAGCACTCAAAAATGCGTTAGAAGCGGATCACGCCTCGACGCATTTTTTTGTGCGCCTTTAGGGCTTCGGCTTGTAAATCTGCTTCAGCTGGTTGCTGGTGAATTCCTTCAGCGGCTCCGTCACCACATGCGGGTTGTTTACGGGACGCATATCGATCCACAAGCACTCCACGCCCAGCCCGTCGGCGAATCCGGCGAACATCCCACACCCTTGGCAGTAGTTCTCCTTCTGCTCCTGATCAAGCTGCACGACCTTGTTACGAAGACAGCAATAGACACATCCTGCGGTATCGGCGATATTGATATGCAACACTTGCGCCATGGTGTTTTCCTCCCGTCGATGTAGTCCACCCAAAAGGTAATATCCATTATATATGGGGACGATCCAGGTTATGTGCGTTTTTTGCGGCGGCTTGGACTTCGGACGGATAAGATGGCATTAGGCGATGGATTATCGTTTCTGTTATAAAGAAAGGGCTTGCTTTTGGCGAAAAAGGGTCCTATAATGGCATTACCTAATTACCGTTAGTTAGGAAGGAGCGCGAGATTCATGACCGCACGAAAAATCAAACAGGCTGCCCTGCAGCTGTTTGCGCGCAGCGGATACGACGGCGTGCCGCTATCGGAAATTGCCAAAGCCGTGGGGATCAAGACCCCTTCATTATATGCCCATTTTAAAAGCAAGGACGATCTGTTTTTGTCCGTCTTCGAGGATGTTTTGCACGAGCACAACGAGCGGATGACCGAGCTTCTGGAGCGGCTGCGGGAGAAACCTGTGGAGTCACGGCTCTATACGATTCTTCGCGATACCTCGCAGACGTATCTGCTCAGTGAGGAGCACATGACGTTTCTGAAGCGGACGCTGCTGTTTCCGCCTGCCTCCATGCAGGAAACGCTGCAGACGAAGTTTGCCGCCTCCGAGACGCGGCTCACGGAGCTGCTCACCGGGATTTTCACCGAGGGGATCGAGTCGGGCTTGCTGCGCCGGGAACGGCCGGAGGATCTCGTCACCTCCTTCTATTGTCTGCTCGACGGAACGTTCATCCAGCAGTTCTACTACGAGCGGGACGATTGGGAGCAGCGGCTGCAGACGGTTTGGCGTATTTTTTGGCAAGGGTTAACGCACCCGGATCAGATGCACAATACAACCATAAGCTGATCGCCTGCGGTCAGCTTAGCAGGATTGGAGTGAAATGACATGGCTTGGCTTTATTTGGTCATCGCGGGATTGATGGAAGTGGTATGGGCGATGGGCCTGAAATATACGAGCGGATGGACGCGGCTATGGCCGAGCGTTTTTACGGTAGCGGGGATGATCGTTAGCTTTTATTTTCTTTCTCTTGCCCTGAAGCAGCTGCCGATTGGGACGGCCTACGCGATTTGGACCGGGATTGGCGCCCTCGGCACGGTCATCTTGGGGATGGTGCTGTTCGGGGAGCCCCGCGATGCGCTGCGGATCGGGTTTCTGCTCGCGATTGTGGTCGGCATTGTTGGATTGAAGGCGACTGCGTAATTCACGTGAAAAAAGAATGGCCTCCGGCACACCTTCAAGTGTGCTGAGAGGCCATTTTTGTATTATTCCGCCTCCACGGCGGCTTCCTCGGCCTTGGCGAACTGTGTGCGGTACAGCCGCGCATAGAGGCCGTCCAAGGCCAGCAGCTCCTCGTGGCGGCCGGTTTCCCGCACGCGGCCGCGCTCCAGCACCACGATGCGGTCCGCCGACAAGATCGTCGAGAGCCGGTGGGCGATGACGAGCGTGGTGCGGCCCCGCATCAGCTCATCGAGCGCGGCCTGCACGTACGCTTCCGAAGCCGAGTCGAGGTGCGACGTCGCCTCGTCGAGGATGAGGATGCGCGGGTCCTTCAAAATCGCCCGCGCGATCGCGAGCCGCTGCCGCTCCCCGCCTGACAGCCGGTGGCCGCGTTCCCCGACGGTCGTATCATAGCCCTCCGGGAGGGCTGTGATGACGTCGTGGATGTAGGCCTTGCGGCACGCTTCCTCGAGCTCCTGCGGCGAGGCGTCCTGGCGGGCGAACAGCAGGTTGTCGCGCACGGTGGCGTGGAACAGGAACGACTCCTGGGTGACGAACGCCACCTGCCGCCGCAGGCTGGCGAGCGTCACCTGCTTGACGTCGTGCCCGTCGATCGTCACCCTGCCCTCCGCCGGGTCGTACAGCCGCGCCAGCATGCCGATCAGCGTCGACTTGCCGGCGCCGCTCGGCCCCACGATGGCGACGACCTCGCCTGGCCGGGCTTCGAACGAGACGTGCCGAAGCGCGTACTGTCCCGGCTGATAGGCGTAGGAGACATTGCGGAACTCCACGTGACCGGACACTTCCTTGAGCGGAAGCGCTTCCTTCAGATCGGCAACCTCCGGCTCCAGATCGGAATATTCAAAGATCCGCTGGAACACGCCCAGGGTCGTGCCGACCTCCACCTGCAGGTTCAGCAGTGTCCCTACCGGACCGTACAGCCGACCCAGATACGCCGTGAACGCCACGATGCTGCCGATCGTCATCGAGCCGTGGATCACGTTATAGCCGCCGTACAGATAGATCAGCGCTGTCCCGAGCGGACCGAGCACGCCGATTACCATGCCGTACCATCGGCCAACCAGGTTGAGCCGCAGCTCTAGATCCATCACCTTCTGGTTCAGGTGCGTAAACTGCTGCTGCTGGAGCGGCTCCTGCCCGAAAATTCGCGTCAGCAGCGCCCCGGACACACCAAAGATTTCGCCCAGCTGCGCCGACATCTCACCCCGGGTTCGCTGGGTTTCACCGCGCAGCTTTTTTCGCATCTCGGATACTTTGCGCACCGGCAGCAGAAACAGCGGCAGGATAATCGTAGCCAGAATGGCCAGCCGCCAGTCGAGCGCGAACAAGATGCCGATGGTCGTGACGACGATGACGGATTGCGTGACTGCGGAGACGACCAGGGTTGTGACCACATTTTGCACCGCCTGCACGTCGCCCGTCAGCCGCTGGATGATCTCCCCCGACTTCGCATCGGTAAAAAAGCTCATTGACTGCCGCTGCAAATTCGCAAACAGGTCCTGCCGCAAATCGCGCATGACCCCCTGTCCGACCTTCGTATTCTCATGGTTTTGCCACACGCCGATCAAGCCGCTCACCAGCGGCAGCAGCACCATGAGGAGAACGAGCAGCAGCAGGTGCGGCACATCGCCATTCGGCAGCGCCTTGTCGATAATTTCGCGCATGACGAGCGGCGGCACCAGTCCGATGACGGCTCCAATCAGCGCAAGGATTAGAATACCGGCGAGCGGCAGCCGGTAGCCTTTGAACAAGCCGTAGATGCGGGTTAGCGAAACGTCCTTCAGCTTGGCCTTCCCTCTCATCTGCAAGGCTTGCCTTCCACCGCCGCCTCCACCGCCCGATCCCCAGTCCATACCGCCGTCCCGCATGCCCGAACCTCCCTTTTTGGCTATCGTTATTGTCCGTCCCGTGGAAAGACGCTCTTGATCGCCCCTACAATCTCCCCCGCCATCTTCATGACGCGGTACAGCGAGGTGCTTTGCAAAATCGCATACTTCTGCCCCGCATCCACATTCACGATGCCTGCGATGGAATAATCGCCGACCAGCGGCAGCTGCTTGCCGACCGACTTGCCCGGTTCAATCGGGCGGTTCGACACCTGGTACCAAGCAAGAGAAGCCGATTGCCCCAAGCAGGCGTCGATGGCGATGACCTTTTTCCCTGCTGGAAGAGCGGCAAGTCGCTCGCGCATATTGCTTGCATCGAACGGATGCGCCAGCGTCCCTACCACATCGGGGTAGCCGGCCTCCTCCAGCATCGTCCCGACCAGCGGCCCTAAGGCATCTCCTGTCGAGCGGTCGGTTCCAATACAAAGAAACAGCAAATCGCTTGTCCTAACGCCGCGGCTGTGAATCATTTGCAGAAACTCGGACAGCTCGGCGGCTTTTATTTTTTTACGGAACAACGGCTGAATCGAATGCTCTGTCATGATTGGCCCCCTTTGCTCTATCATTCGCGTTCAGCGTGCTTACTTGTAGCATACTGCTCCCGCCCCTCCCCTGCAACATTTGTTGCGGCCCAAGACGCCGTGATATACTTTGGTGACAAGATGCGACACGGACATGCCGGTTTAGCGTGGGTTCAAAAGGGGGTGACACGGATGCGGATCATGGCGGCTTGGGCGCTAGTGACACTGTTATATTGGCTTTTCATGCTGTGGGACACAATGCGTTCCCGCCAGTGGATGCTGGAGCTTCCGCGTTCCTCTGCCGCCGGGGCCGGGGAGCAGCCGCTGGTCTCGGTCATTGTCGCCGCCAAGGAGGAGGAGTCCTCGATCACGGAAACGGTGCAGCACCTGCTCGGGCAAACCTATCCGCGGCTGGAGATCATCGCAGTCAACGACCGGTCGCAGGACACCACGGGCCGGAAGCTGGACGAGCTGCGCCGCTGGTCTCTCGGCCGGGATGGTATCGATATTCCGCTGCGGATTATTCATATCACGTCGCTTCCTTCCGGCTGGCTCGGCAAAAATCACGCGCTCTACCAAGGCTACCTGCAGGCGCGCGGCAAATACCTGCTGTTTACCGATGCGGACGTGCGGTTTGAACCGGAGACAGTGGCCGATGCCGTGCATTTTATGCAAGGACAGCAGGCGGACCATCTAACGCTGGCGCCTCGGATGGTGGCGAAGGGCTTTTGGCTGAAGGCGTTCGTGCAGTATTTTTTCTTCTCCTTCAGCCTGTTCATTCGGCCTTGGCGGGCCAATGATGATTTTCAGCAGCGGCACGGCATGGGGATCGGGGCGTTCAATCTGATCACCCGGCACGCCTATGAACGGATCGGCACCCATCAAGCGATCGCGCTGCGTCCGGACGACGATCTGCAGCTGGGCCGACTGGTCAAGCAGGCGATGCTGCGCCAGCGGCTGGCTTCGGGCATGCACCATCTCGCGGTGGAGTGGTACCGGAGCGTACCGGAGGCGATGCGCGGACTGGAGAAAAATACGTTTTCCGGCTTCCACTACAGCCTGACTCTAGCAGCGCTTGGCGTGATCGGGCAGCTGGCGATGTTTCTGTTCCCGTTCATCGGCATGGTGGCCGCGCCCGGCTGGACAAGCTTGGTGTTTCTTCTGGACATCGCGCTGATGCTGACGGTGTACTGGATGCTGATCCGCTCCATGACGGGTCGCACGGGCATCGAATGGATCGTGTTCCCGTTCTCCGTCGGGCTGCTGACGTATATCGTAATTCGATCCGTATGGCTGACTTTGCGGCAGGGAGGCATTTACTGGAGGGGCACGTTTTATTCGCTTAAGGAGCTTCGGCGGATGAAGGAACCGGAGGCTTAATGCGCAGCGCAGGGGCTTCATGAAAACTTAACACCATGCTGGACCGAACTATTTTACAATTAACGTAGATCACTACATACACATACGAGGGAGAGAAACCAAATGGACGTTACAGTCAAGCAATGGAAGTATGCACTGTGGAGTATGCTACTCACGTTCGCTCTGGTTGTGCTTTATCAATATATGCATATGCAAGCCATCTAAAGGTGATAGGCTAAAAAACGGAGACTAGTCGGTTTGTAACGGCCACCTGGTCTCAGCTCTATTATGAAGGGATGGTCCTGTAGGCCCGAGGGCCCTGAGCCACATCCTATAGCGGATTTTCCGCTTTGCACGGGTCGACCAGGCCCGGAGCCACACCCTATAGCGGTTTTTCCGCTTTGCACGGGTCGCCCTTGCCCGGGGGCACACCCTATAGCGGTTTTTCCGCTTTGCACGGGTCGCCCTTGCCCGGGGGCACGCCCTATAGCGGATTACCCACTTTGCACGGGTCGTCCTTGCCCGGAAGCACGCCCTAAAGCGCATTTTCCGCTTTGCACAGGTCGACCAGGCCCGGAGGCACGCCCTATAGCGGATTTTCCGCTTTGCATGGGTCGACCGGGCCCGGAGGCACGCTCTATAGCGGATTTTCCGCTTTGCATGGGTCGATCAGGCCCGGAGCCACGCCCTACCCCCGCTTGCGCATCGCCGCGTCAAACCGACAAAAAAGAACCAAGACTCCCCGGTGATCCGAGGAGTCTTGGTTCTGTTCGCGCTAGCGAACCTGCTTCGGCTGCATCGAATTCGATGCCGTGATCTCAAGGCTTTGCTGCGCCTGATTCAGGTCGTCCTGCACCTGGACGAGCTCCTGATGCGGGCGATTATCATCCCAATGCGCGTTCATCTGGCTCTGCGCCTTGGCTACGGCATGCTGAGCCGCCTCAAGCTCTGCCATCGCGGCTTGAAGCTTGTGCGGATTCGATTCGATCTGCGCGTGGCGGACGGCCATCTCAGCGTCTTTGGCGACTTGGATCGCCTTTTCCGCATTGTCGATGACGTGGCGGCTCGGCATTTGATGCTGGTTGGTCTGGGTCATGCTCGGCATCTCCTCGCGAGTGGAATAGAATGGTGACATCACTCAACGTTTAAGATGCACGAAAACCGCCCGCTTCATTCCTGAATCCTAAGCAGCCGTCCTTCTCACTTCAGCTGCAGCGATGTGCGGTAAAGCGCCTGATCCCAGGCTACCGTCGCCCCTAGTGTCTCCGCAACAAAACGCAGCGGGACATAAATATGCCCGTCCACGATGACCGGAGCCTGCTGCAGCTTGACCGGCTTCCCGTTCACTACCGCTTCCGCCACATCCGGACGCAGCGTCAGCTCCGTCTTCCCGCGCTTCGCCGTCAGCACCCGATTCTGGTCGTTCCAGCTGAACTCCGCGCCAATCCGCTCCAAAATGCCGCGGAACGGCACCATCGTCACATCCTGCTGCACGAAGCCGCGGAACTCATTCACGAAGCGGTCGTTCACCACGACCTGCACCTGCGGCTGATCATACCACTTGATCACCAGCGCATTGCTGAGCAGCCGGCCCGGCGTCCGCTTCATCGTGCCATCGTAATAGAGGCCCGAGCTGGCTCCGCCGTCCATGTTCATCGCTTCCTGAAAGCCGAACCCAGCCAGCACATTCGCCATCTGCTGCAGTGTCGCCGAGGAGATGGTGCCGAGCACCAGCCGACCGGCGCCGTCCACCCCGACGAAGCTGCGAATGTTCGCGGAGCTCACCATCGATGGATCGCTGAATCCATCGCGTGCCGCATCCACATCGACGGCCCCGGCCGTCACCAGCTTCGGCCCCACACCGATCGCCGACTCCCAGGCTTGCGCCGCGGTTTCCGTAATCCAGTTGGAGCCGTCCGCTACCGTGGCTTCCAGCTCCATCTCATCGCCCGTGTGCAAATTCGGCAGTAAGTAGCGGTCGTTGCCGCTGGTATGCCCAATAAAGAACACATAACCGCTTTCCGGCACGTTCGCCGCGCTCTCCGTGATGGCGGTAATTTTTCCGCTCTCGACGATCACCTTGGCACCGCCCGGCTTGTCAATCACGGAAGCATAAGCGCGGGTATAGCCGATCACTTGCCCCGCCACATCGTCGCTATAGTATGTATTGACGCCCCACGGCTTGAAGCTGTACGAAGACTTGCCGTGCTTCACCTTCACATTCAGCTGAGTGGTCAGCCGGTGAATCAGCGCCGTTTTATTCGTGCGGATCGCCAGGGCCACGTTCTCACCCGACCGGACAAAGCCGCCGGAATCGATCATCAGCCCGTTCGGATGCCGTTTCGAATCGTCCGCCTCGTACGCGTCGAAGAATGTCCCGTTCACGCCGGCCACCGCGTCGCTGCGCTCCATCAGGCTGCCGAAGCTCTCCACATGGCCGATCCCGTCCTCCGCCGTCACCGGCATCACGCGCAGGTGCGGATCCGACAAATCCGCCGTCACCCATGACACCGTAAAGGACTTGCCGCCATAGGACGACGTAGAAGTTTCATAGGAAACTCCGGAAGCCGCAAAAGCTTGTCCCCTTGGCAGCCACAGCAGCAGCGCGAGACACCCTGCCACACCTGCTGCAAGCCGCCGCCAGCTCATCCTCTCACCCGATCATACACGACAAAATCGTAATCGTACGGGTTCTTCTCATCCTTCAGTCCGCGCTCACGCGTAACCTCTACCCAATCGTGCGCATCCACCTCCGGAAAGAACGTATCCGCCGGAAAACGGTGCATGATCTCGGTAATATACATCCGATCCGCATAGGGCAAAAACAGCAGGAACGTCTCCACGCCGCCGATCACAAACAGCTCTTCGCCCTCCTTCACTCCGCCGCGGCCATACCTTTCCACGACTTCATCCACGGAGTGAATCACCTCGCAGCCGGGAATCTCGACCGACCGATCCCGCGTCAGCACCACATTATGCCGCTTCGGCAGCGGCTTGCCGATCGAATCGAGCGTTTTGCGCCCCATGAGCACGGTATGCCCGGTCGTGAGCCGCCGGAAAAAAGCAAAGTCGTTCGGCAAATACCACGGCAGCCGGTTCTCCATCCCGATGCCGCGCGCCTCATCCATAGCAAAAACAAACGAAATCATACGACCCTTCCCCTTCCCGGATATCTGTACCTAAACTGCAATCGGAGCTTTGATCGACGGGTGGCTTTGATACCCCTCGATTTCAAAGTCTTCGAAACGATAATCGAAAATCGAGTCCGGCTTCCGCTTAATGATCAGCTTTGGCAGCGGGAACGGCTCACGGGTGAGCTGCAGCTTCACCTGCTCCAGATGGTTCAAGTAAATATGCACGTCCCCGCCCGTCCAGATCAGCTCTCCTGGCTCCAAGTCGCACTGCTGCGCCACCATATGGGTCAAAAATGCATAGCTCGCGATATTGAACGGCAGTCCGAGAAAGGTGTCCACCGAACGCATGTTGAACATGCAGGACAGCTTGCCCTCCGCCACGTAGAATTGGAACACGTAGTGGCACGGCGGCAGCGCCATACGGCCTACTTCGGCCGGATTCCATGCACTCACCAGATGACGGCGCGAATCCGGATTGTTCCGAATTTGCTCGATCACTTGGCGAATCTGGTCGATGGCCTGTCCGTCCGGCGTCGGCCACGATCTCCACTGCGAGCCGTACACCGGGCCGAGATCCCCATTTTCATCCGCCCATTCATCCCAGATCGTCACGCCGTTGTCGCGCAAATATTTAATATTCGTCTCCCCGCTCAGAAACCACAGCAGCTCATGGAGAATCGATTTGATATGAAGCTTTTTCGTCGTGATCAGCGGGAAGCCCTCCGCCAGATCGTACCGCAGCTGCCGGGCAAACACCGAGATCGTACCGGTGCCGGTCCGGTCTTCCTTTTGCACCCCATGCTCCAGAATGTCGCTCAACAGATCTTTATAATTTTGCACGCTCACACCTCATTTGAAAATCTTTCGTATTGGCTCTATTATATCCAGCTACGCGAGATCGGTAAATCGAATATAAAAAGAAGACTGCCCCCGCGGCAGCCCCCCTTGCGTAACCTATCTTTTTACACCAATGGCTTATCGATTAATGTCCCAAAATTAAACTGGTGCCGATGGCCATCATTGAGCGTCGTCATCCCTGTGACAAAGTGGATATGCTTGCCGTTGCCAACTGGAATCGCAGGGCCGGTGGTAATGTTTTTCAGATTATGAAGATGGTTGAGGAAATCGGTGTTATTGAATTTAATCTTGTGCACGTGACTGTTTCCGCGCGGGATGACTTGGCCGGTTACTCCTGCAAACCGATGATTGTGCCGGTCGTTACCTTGTTCCGCAAGCTTGGTGCTGGCCAAAAATTCATGGGTGTGGGTTTGCCTCACACGCTTGGTTACGCACGCTTTGCGCTTCGCTTTTCCCATCTGAATCCGCCTTTCGCTGGAAGAATGGCAAATCATTGTATCTTATTAAAGCACCAAAATGTACGTGTAGGCAGACCACCCGTTCCTTAAGCCTAAATTGGCGGATGGTCGTTTGACTTTTTTTCAGGAGGCAAGCAATCGGCTAAAAAAGCAAGAACGATGAACCTTGAGATGGATGTAAACGCTATCTCGCCCTAATCCGGTCCGATACTCGCGCAATCCTCGGTGTCGGACGATTTACAATCAGGGAACAAAATCGTAATATTCAAGTCATGCTTACAAATAATTTCATAACGCTGAATTTTCAACACGAAAAACGGGGGACCCAACAACGGGGTGAATCCTATGCAGACGCATGGGAGGGGCAAGCTTCTCACAGCCCTAATCCGACAGCTAACCTCGTAAGCGACGGGTGAGAAGGGGAGATAACACAAGACTCTAACCTTGTGTTTTTTGTGTTGTTATGGACACATGGGCACAAACAAACACACGCAGTATTTATTCAATGAGAAATTATTTTTTTATTTCGAGGTGCACAAATGACAGGCCAAACTATCAAACGCGTCATATTCGGAAGGCCGCTCAAGTCCAATGAGCTAGAACATGAACGCATGCCGGTCTGGAAGGCGCTGCCGATTCTTTCGTCGGACGCTTTATCCTCCGTTGCTTACGGAACCGAGCAAATCCTAATCGCACTCGCAGCTGTGGGAGCCGCGGCGGCATACGCTTTTTCACTGCCGGTTGCCATTGCCATTATTCTTCTGATTTCCATTCTCGTGATCAGCTACAGACAAGTCATTGACGCCTATCCGCAGGGCGGCGGGGCTTACATGGTCACCAAAGAAAATTTAGGGATGTCGTTCGGAAGACTGACCGGCGTTTCCTTATTGATTGACTACACCCTAACGGTAGCAGTATCGATCTCCGCGGGCGTTCAGGCGATCACGTCCGCATTCCCGATCGCCGTTCCTTATATCGTACCGATTGCCCTGGTGCTCGTCTGGCTGATGGTTTGGTTAAACCTGCGAGGGACGTCGGAATCAGGGACCGTGTTCGCTTTCCCAACGTACTTCTTTATTCTGTGCGTGCTGCTCCTGATCGGCAAAGGCATCTTCGATTTGGTCACGGGAGCCAGCCACACAACTCCGATTCATGTCATTCCGAGCTCGGTCCCCGCGGGGCTTACCATGTTCGTCCTGCTCAAAGCCTTCTCCTCCGGCTGCTCAGCGGTGACCGGGATTGAGGCGATTTCGGATGCGGTGCCTCATTTCCGAACGCCATCGATGAACAATGCCAAGCGGACACTGCTCACCTTGGGGGTGCTGCTGGCGATTATCTTCGGCGGTGTCACGGTGCTCACCCTGGCCTACGGCATCACGCCCGACCCGAACGGGCATACCTCCGTGCTCTCCATGGTAACGGAAAAAGCGTTCGGACGCGGTACGATGTACTACGCCACGCAGATCGCTACCATGATGATTTTGACGCTGGCTGCGAATACCAGCTTTAACGGTTTTCCGATCCTTGCCTCGATCATGGCCCAGGACAAAAACTTCCCGCGCATGTTCGCGAACCGCGGAGACCGCTTGTCGTTTCACTTCGGGATCGTCACGCTGGGTGTTCTGGCTAGCATTCTGCTGATTACGTTCCACGGCAAAACCGATGCCTTAATTCCGCTGTATGCGATCGGCGTCTTCTTATCCTTCACACTGGCGCAGAGCGGGCTCGTGCGCAAGTGGCTGGTGGAGAAGCAGAAGGGCTGGCAGGGCAAGCTGGCCATTAACGGGCTGGGTGCGCTCGTGTCGTTTGCGGTGCTGCTGATCTTCTGTATCACCAAGTTCGAGGAAGGCGCCTGGATTGTCATCGTCGTCACGCCGCTGCTCCTGTGGTGCATCACGAAGATTTACAACCACTACGAGGACGTGGCCAACCAGCTGCGCATCAACTTGGAGGAGCCGCTGCCGCAAAAGGAATCGATCATTATCGTTCCGGTCGCCGGCATTCACCGTGTGGTCGCGTCCACGATCTCATATGCCAAGACTTTGACACCGAACGTCGTAGCGTTCTACATTTCCTTCTCCGATGAGGATGAGGAAAAAATGCAGACCAAGTGGGAGCAATGGAATCCTGGCGTGCGACTCGTCGTATTCCGCTCCAGATATCGTACCATCGTGAAGCCGCTGATTGAATTTATCGAACGGATCGATTCGCATGTCCGGGAAAAACAGACCGTGATGGTGCTGCTCCCTCAATTCGTAGCTAAAACCTGGTGGCAGCGGCTGCTGCACAATCAGTCAGCCTACCGGATCCGCTCCAGGCTGCTTCGTGAAAAAGACATCGTCGTTGCGACCGTGCCTTATCACCTGAATGAGTAGAATGAACTTCATAAGTCAGACGAACACGTGGCGGCTTCGTACCGCCGCTTGTTTTTTTATTTGTTGCTCGGTCTCGGGGCTTTAGGCAGCTTGACCGTAATGGACATGAACGACGGCCATCTCCTCTTGAAGGTAAGCTCGAGCGTAATTTGTCCCGCCGCTGGAGTGAACTTGATGCTATTTTGCAGCAAATTTAACCACACCTGGTTCAATTGATCCTCGTCGGCGACGATTTTCGTTTCAGCCAGCTCAAGGTGAAGCTCAATCCCCTTTTGCTCCAAGGCCGGTGAAAACAAGCACGATTACACGTAATTTGCCCTCCAGGCTGATCTTCAAAAAGCATACTCCTCTCGACGCTAATGCTTCACGTAATTGATCATTATGTACATTAACAAAATAGCAAACCTATATGAACTTCATATGAACGGAAAATGAACAAGCCGCAGGGCTTGTGGCGCTGTCCTGTAGCCCCGGGGGCATTTTTCGGGTATAATGAGGTCAATTTAGAGATCACGGGAGTGGAGAAACCTACTATGTACAAAATGCTAGCCATCGACATCGACGACACGTTAATCAACGATGAGAAACAGATTACTCCAGGTACCAAACAAGCGCTGGCCGAGGCCATGGCGCAGGGCGTCATTGTCACGCTCGCCACCGGACGCATGTACGCTTCGGCCAAGCAGCTCGCCAGCCAGCTGGAGCTGAATGTGCCGCTCATTACGTACCAAGGCTCCTTGGTGAAAAATGCAATCGACGACCAAGTGCTCTACGAGCGCAACGTTCCGGAGTCGGCTGCACGCCTTATTTTTGACTACTGTGCTCGCCAGGACCTGCACTTGCAAGCCTACGTCGATGACATTCTTTATGTGAAGGAAGACAATGCGAAGGCCCAAGCGTACGCCGAGCTGTCGAAGATTCCGTTCACGGTGTATCCGGATTTTGCGGAGCTGGCTGGCAAGTCTTCAACCAAGCTGCTCATGATCGATGAGCCGGCGAAGCTGGATCGCGTGGCGCAGGAGCTTCGCGGACTGCTGGGGCAGCAGGTGCACATCACGAAGTCGAAGCCTCATTTCCTCGAGGTCACACATTTTGAGGGGACGAAGGGGCATGCGCTGTCGCATCTGGCCGACCACTTCGGCCTGGAGCTGGAGCAGGTCATTGGCATCGGGGACAGCTGGAATGACCGCGAGATGCTGGAGGTGGCCGGACTCGGCGTCGCGATGGGCAATGCCGTCGATTCGCTGAAGGAGATCGCCGACTACGTGACGCTGAGCAACAACGAGGACGGCGTTAAGCATGTGGTGGAGAAGTTTGTGCTGCAGACGGTTTAAATTAATATAGCGTTTAATGGAGCAAATAACGGAACGTGGTTCCGTTATTTTTCTTTTTTCGGGGGATTGGCGGGGGCAGGCGGCTAGCGCGGGTTTTCCGCGCTGCGCGACAGCTCAGGCGCCGGCGGCGGGCCCTAGCGCGGGTTTTCCGCGCTGCGCGACGGCTCGGGCGCCGATGGTGCGCCCTAGCGCGGGTTTTCCGCGCTACGCGACGGCTCAGGCGCGGCGGCGAGCCCTAGCGCGGGTTTTCCGCGCTGCGCGACGGCTCAGGCGCCGATGGCGAGCCCTAGCGCGGGTTTTCCGCGCTTCGCAACGGCTCAGGCGCCGGTGGCGAGCCCTAGCGCGGGTTTTCCGCGCTGCGCGACGGCTCGGGCGCCGGCGGCGGGCCCTAGCGCGGGTTTTCCGCGCTGCGCGACGGCTCAGGCGCCGGCGGCGAGCCCTAGCGCGGGCCTTCCGCGCTACGCGACAGCTCAGGCGCCGGTGGCGAGCCCTAGCGCGGGCTTTCCGCGCTGCGCGACAGCTCAGGCGCCGGTGGCGAGCCCTAGCGCGGGCTTTCCGCGCTGCGCGACGGCTCAGGCGCCGATGGCGAGCCCTAGCGCGGGTTTTCCGCGCTGCGCGACGGCTCAGGCGCCGGTGGCGGGCCCTAGCGCGGGTTTTCCGCGCTGCGCGACGGCTCAGGCGCCGGTGGCGGGCCCTAGCGCGGGTTTTCCGCGCTGCGCGACGGCTCAGGCGCCGGTGGCGCGCCCTAGCGCGGGTTTTCCGCGCTGCGCGACGGCCCAGGCGCCGGTGGCGGGCCCTAGCGCGGGTTTTCCGCGCTGCGCAACGGCTCAGGCGCCGATGGCGGGCCCTAGCGCGGGTTTTCCGCGCTGCGCGACAGCTCAGGCGCCGGCGGCGCGCACTAGCGCGGGTTTTCCGCGCTGCGCGACGGCTCAGGCTTGCGGAACTCAGTTCCGTTATTTAGCTCGTATGCGCGTCCTCTGCTCCAAAATGGAGCAAATAGCGGAATACAGTTCCGCTGCTAGCACACGAAAGCCCCCATTCGGCGTTTTAGCGGAACTGAGTTCCGTTGTCCCTCCCAGGGCATGATCTCACCAAAATCCAATTCGTGCATACGTTGTAGTATCAAAAGCATTAGGCTTTTGTCTAGTGGAGGTGTACGGAAGTGGATGTCACATTAATATCATTGCACTGGGTTTACTTGCTGTTTATTGTGCTGATCATCGGATTCATGGTGCTGCGGCGCGATACGACGATCCTGTGTATTGTCGGCATTTTTCTGCTCGGTGTGCTATCGACCCACTCCCTGGAGGCTTCGGTCAGCGGGGTGTTTAACAGTTTTATTTATGCCATTAAGGAGCTGCTCGGCACGATTCTGATCATCTCGATCATCGTGGCGATGAGCAAGGTGCTGACGCGAACCGGCATCAATGAGGCGATGATTTCGCCGTTCGCCAAGCTGATCCGCACGCCGGCCCTGGCCTTCTGGGTCATCGGGATCGTCATGATGATCATCTCCTGGTTCTTCTGGCCGTCACCGGCGGTGGCGCTGATCGGGGCCGTTCTGCTGCCCGTCGCGCTGCGCGTGGGCCTGCCCGCCCTGGCCGTGGCCATGTCGATGAACCTGTTCGGCCACGGGATCGCGCTCTCCGGCGACTTCGTTATTCAAGGCGCACCGAAGCTGACGGCGGATGCCGCAGGCATTCCGGTCGCCGATGTCATCTCGGCCAGCGTGCCGCTGGTCATCGTCATGGGCGTCGTGACCACCGTCACCGCCTTCTGGATGGTGCGCCGGGATTTGCGCAGCGGCAGCTTGACCGCCGACACGGGGCGGACAGTCACGGCGCAAGCCGCAGCGGATGAAGACGGGACGCCTGCAGCCGCGTCGTTCTTGTCCCGCCCAGCCCGAACCACGCTCGCAGTGATCATTCCGCTCCTGTTCCTGGCGGATGTGGCGGCGATGTTCGTGCTGAAGCTGCAGGGCGGCGACGCCACGGCGCTCATCGGCGGCACAGCGCTGCTCGCCATGCTGCTCATCTCGCTCTTGGCCCATCGCGGAAAAGGGCTGGAGCAGGCGACCAGCTACCTGATCGACGGCTTCCTGTTCGGCTTCCGGGTATTCGGTCCGGTCATTCCGATCGCCGCCTTCTTCTACTTGGGCGACTCCGCCTTCACGGACATCTTCGGCAAGGTGCTGCCTGCCGGGTCCCAAGGGCTTGTCAACGACCTCGGCTTCGCCCTCGCCCATACGGTGCCGCTGAATCAAGCGATCGGCGCAGTCACCTTGACTGTGGTCGGCGCGATCACTGGCCTCGACGGCTCCGGCTTCTCCGGTATTTCGCTGGCGGGCTCCATCGCGCATCTGTTCTCCACCGCAATCGGCTCCGGCATTGCGACACTGACTGCCCTCGGGCAAATTGCCGCAATCTGGGTCGGCGGCGGGACCCTCATCCCGTGGGCGCTCATCCCAGCGGCGGCGATCTGCGGCGTAGATCCGTTCGAGCTGGCGCGGCGTAACCTCGTGCCCGTCATTGTAGGGCTGGTCGTGACGACGATCGTAGCGATGTTTTTGATTTAAAAAAGAGACGGCGCTTTTTTCCCGATAGGGGAGCGTCGTCTCTTTTGGCTTTTAAGCGGAGCCGGAGCGCTCCCGTTCTTCCTTCTCCAGCAAGTCGGCATAAAACGCGCTCTTCTCCTGCGCAACCGCCTTGACGGCTTCCAGCTGCAGGATTTGCTGCTCCAGCAGCCGAATGTGGCCATCCAGGATGGCCATTCGCTTGCTGAGCATCTCGCCGATGCCGGTCTCCGCCGGATCACGAGTCAGCAGGCAGCCGTCCTGGGTGAAGGCCGCGATGTCCTCCAGGCTCATTCCGGTTGCCTTGAGCCCGTGGATGAACCGGACATACTGCAGATCCTGCTCCGAGTAAATGCGTCGGCCGTCCTGACGGGAGGGACTCGGGAGAACGCCGATTTTTTCATAATATCGAATCGTGTAGGCCGTGAGCCCCGTGATTTCGGCAATGTCCCCGATGGAATACATGGGCTTTCTCCTCCTTGCTGCAACTGAAATCGCGATTTTCAACGATTGCAGTTGTCAACCTGTCATGTGACCTATAAAGCCGTAAGAACCACTTTGCCGGCCGCTTGCGACTGCTGCAGCAGCTGGTGCGCACACGCCGCGTCCCGAATCGGAATCCGGTGGGACACCAGCGGATCGATGATCCCCCGCTCCAGCCAGCCAAAGAGGACGCCAAGGTCCTCCCGGAACCAGTCCGGCCGTTCCCGGTGTAAGGTCGTTATGCTGTACATATAGGCAGGGTTCCCGCTCGCAGTCCGCTGCCCTTCGGCGAGCGCCCGCCAATCGGTAAGCCAGTCCTCCGTCTTCGCTTCCCCCAGCACCGAGGTGTAGCCGTACCCGATAAACCGCCCCTGGCGGCTCAAGGTGGTCATCGACCGCTGCCAGTTCGTCCCCCCGATCGGGTCAAAAACCGCTTCGACGCCTCCGGGTGCCAAACGCTGAACCACCTGCACAAAATCTTCCGTGCGGTAATCGATCGGCATTGCGCCATATTGCGATACGATCGGGTGCTTCGCGGCAGATGCTGTGCCGTACATCGTGGTCTCAGCGAGCCGCCCCAGCTCCAGCAGTGCCGTACCGACCCCGCCGCTGGCTCCATGGATGAGAAGCCGGTCACCGGCGGACACTCGGGCGAAGCGATGCAGCATTTGATACGCCGTGACGTAGTTCAGAATGACCGCCACCGCTTGCCCGGCATCCACGGATTCCGGGACGCGCACAAGGTCGCTGGCCGGAGCATACGCATACGCCGCATACCCGCCCGTGCCGTGATAAAAGACACACACCCGCTCCCCTACCGTGTAATCGTGTACTCCTTCTCCTACGGCATCTACAATCCCTACCGCATCATACCCCGGGGTAAAAGGCGGCGTCGGTGAACCGGGATACTTTCCCTCTCTCCTCATAATATCCGAAAGCGCCACGCCTGCACACTGCACCTGTATACGTACTTCTCCCTTGCCGGGCCGCCGCAGCGGCTCCTCGACTACCTCCAGCGCTTCGGCGCCTCCGTACTGCGTCACCACGATCTTCGTATTCATCCTGCACCACTCCTCCCCGAAAGATGCCCCTATTGTATCGGTTAGAGTTGACTCGAAGTCAATACCCTCCGCCGCTCAAAAAAAATACAGCTCATTCCCTCAAAAAGGAACAAGCTGCTGCAAAACAAGCCAAGATTACTGGACGTCCAATACCGAGCCTCCGTAAATAAACCGCCACTCCAAATGATTATTGGAAAGCTCATCGACGCGTACGCCGCCTGTGGCTTTGGACGCCGTATGAATGATTTTTCCGTTTCCTAGTGCGATGCCGCAATGGCTGATGCTGTCCATCGTTTTCGGCACGCCGACGTACCGCTCTTGCTTAACCCCCCGGAAGTCGCCGAAAAAGAGCAAATCGCCGCGCTGGGCCTGGGTGATATCGGTGTAGGTCCGCTTGGAAAAGGTTTGCACATACCGCGCTTGAGCACGGGAGTCCTTCGGAAGGTCCATCCCGAGCGCATAGAGGAAAACCCAGTGCGTAAAGTCCGAGCAGTCGAAGGTGGAAGGGTCCGTTCGGTCCGAGCCGTATTGATACGGCGCCCCGTAATACATATAGGCGGTCGCAATCGCGTTCTCCGCATAGCTGCCTTGCTGCGGCGCGACAGCGGGATCCGGGAGCACCTCGACGAACTCGCTGCTTCCCAGCATCCGGATGCCGCTGCCTCGATTAGTAGAGGCATCCTGCGCCCGATAGCCGTGGAGGACTTGCTCGATGCTGGCGTCACCCTTTTGCAGCAGGGGATCGCGGTCCGCCACAGCAGGGTTGAACAGCCGGTCATCCGTGCTGCCTTGGTAGGACGAAGTTCCGAAAGGGGTCGGAGAAGCGCTATTGTTGCCCGCTCCGCATCCCGTTAATAACATAACAGTTCCCAGTAAGGTAAGCAGCTTTTTTGTGTGCTTCAATGTGATTTACCCCTCGCTACAAGATACCCATATTTTGCTGATTTCCACTCGAATTCATTCATGCCCGCGGTCACCTTTAGGCGATTGGCACATATATTGTATTGTCTATAGGCATTCGCATGATTTGGAAGCCTTGCTTAAGCGAAAAGGAGAGGTGTATACATGTTTTACCCAGACCCTTACTATTATGATCCATACTTCTTTGACCCGTATCGCGCCCTGTTCCCGGGGATGCCCGGTGGCATGGGCATGCCTGGCGGAATGCCGGGCGGCATGGGCATGCCTGGCGGAATGCCGGGCGGCACGGGCATGCCTGGCGGAATGCCGGGTGGCACGGGCATGCCTGGCGGAATGCCGGGTGGCATGGGCATGCCTGGCGGAATGCCGGGTGGCACAGGAATGCCTGGCGGGATGCCGGGTGGCACAGGAATGCCTGGCGGGATGATGCCGGGCGATACAGGCATGCCAGGCGGCTTCTCCGGCGGTTCACCGAGCGGATTCCCTGGTGGCTTTCCTGGCGGCGCACCAGGCGGCCCGGGCGGATTCCCCGGCGGTGCACCGGGTGGTGCACCAGGCGGATTCCCTGGCGGTACTCCGGGTGGCTTCCCCGGCGGCGCGCCAGGAGGCGGCGCGGGCCCAGGAACGAACCCAGGTGAAATCGGCGCACCACAATCCGCGCCACCTTCCTTCATCCCGCAGCAGGCGCAAGCCTCGGCGTTCGCCGTAGATCCGGGCAGCATCCGGAGATGCCTTTTCCGAAATGTATACATCTGGCAAACCAACGGCGAGCAATACTGGATGTTTCTGACCTTCGTCGGCCGCAACTCGATCGCCGGCTATCGCTGGTTCGGGCAAGGTCCGTTTGGCTTCTGGGTGTACTTCGGTCTCGATCTGAGACGAATACAGTCCTTCTTCTGTACCTAAGTTTAAATACCAAAGCCCTGCCATCCATGTCCAATGGAGGCAGGGCTTCTTTCATACGCCGACCGATATTCAGGGCTCTTGCTTTTTCCAAGGCGGATCTCCCAGCTCATGCAGCTTCTTGTTGATCCGGTATACTAAGTACGGCAGCAAGCCCGACAGCACGGCGCCGACCCAGATCATGGCGGGCGGAATAAAGCTTTTAACCGAATCCAGCATTCTCATTCCCCTTCCTAAGATCGGGTGGAACGGTTGATCGTTCCCGCCCGTCGAATTTTCACGCTGGTTTGCAGCGCAATCTCGCTGCTTGCAAACAGGTTATCCCCCGAGTCCCAGTTGGACTGGATGGGCTTCCACACCTTATAGTAGTTTTCTTCTAAATAGGCCCCCAGTCCGATCGCATCGGTTTTAAACCTTTTTTGAAGCTTCGCAATCGCCTCTTTCTCCATCCGCTCGATCTCTTGCACAACCGCTTTTTCCGTTTTCTGGAGCGTCTCCTTTTTTTGAAAATCCATCTGCTTGAACGTCTCCCCGATCGTCCCCTCCACTTGCAGCTGAATGGTGAACCGGATATGGTGTGGGTCGCTAACATCCGCGATAATTTTGCGTTTGGCCGTCGATGCCTCGAAGACCACGAGTCCGTCATCCACCTGGGCTTTCACCATCCCACTATGAAACTTCCCCGTGAGCAGATTGAGCCCTTCCGTCTCCTCCGGTCCCAAAAAACCGATCATCCGGTTGCTCTTGCTGTGAAAGATTGAGGCCCCCACGACCTTCGCTTCCTTGCCGCCCGTACCAACAACCCGCTGCACGGCAAAGCTCCGGTTCGACAGCAAATACTCATGAATATCCCCTAGCTTCGTGGCAGGCAGCATTCGGCCGGTTTTCTTGCTGTTCTCCGTGATGGAGTTAATGTAAATCGCCGTGAGCTTCTCCGTCTCCGGGTGAATCTCCAGAGCGGCCCGGGCTTCTCCGGAGGAGACCAGCACCTTGGCGCTTCGGCGCATCTCCGGTGTCCGTAGAAAAAAATCCAGCACGTTGGAAAATTCTCCGGGCCGCTTCGACAGCTCATCGGAGACGATAATGATTTTCATATGCTCATAGTAGGGCGAGCGGCTAATGCGAGTCGTTTCCTGTTTGTCGATATCATAGAGCGTATCACCTTCGGACGTCGCATTCAGGAAGGCCTCGCCCCCGGAGGAGGACGAAGACGCCCGCCCCCCGCCGCTGCTGCCCAGCCTCCCGGGCAAGACATATTGATAGGTCACCGCATATCGCTGCTTTCCCTTCGGCTTGTTCGGCGCCTCCTTCGCGCTGCGCTTCTCTGCCTTCGGATTACGCGGGAGATCTACGGCGATGCCGATCACAAAACCGCGCTCGTCAATCTCCACCCGGTCCCAGCAGCCGGTCGTCATCAGCGTCAGTCCGGCCAGAACGAGCACCGTTAGCACCCTTAGCAGCGATTTAATTCCCGCCATGGCCGGGCACCCCTTTGATTTTTGTAATGCCGTAGAGCACCATGGGAATCAGCATCCCGGCCGTCAGATCCGCCACGCTGGTGAAGGTGCCAAAGTCGCTTAATTCGGCCAAATTATCCGGAAAGAAGGCCAAAAAATAGATGAACGGCGTCAGGAAGAACACCACGGTCTTCGGGTTCCGCACTTTCACAAAGGCGTTCACGATGGTAGCGCAAATATCAAGCGCCATGGCCGCCGAATTGAAAATCGTCATCAGCCAAATCGTAAAAAACAACGATTCGAGCCGTTCGATGATCGCGCCCGGGACCTCGATTTCCTTTGCCAGCTCTACGGTCGGAAACGTCAGCTGGGCGGTCGCCTCAGCGGAGAAGGCGCCAACCACGAAAAGGAACAGCAGCAGGTACAGCACCATGGTGATACCAACGCCCCAAACGGTCGCCTGTGCGACCTTTTCGGTCCGATTCATCATCGCCGTATAGAACAGGATCACCTCGAACCCGAGATAAGAAAACACGCTTTCCTTGGTCCCCAGAGCGATCTCCTTCCAATGGCTGACCCCCATAGGCTTCAGATGCTCCCAATCAAAGGTATTGATATTCATCGCCAGCATGAGCAGAAAGACACCGAATACGATAGGATAAAACAGCAGATTGAGCCGAAGCAGCCCGATCCTCGTCCCGCAAACCCCATAGACTACGACCAAAGTGAAGACCAAACCGATGACCTCTACCGGCGTTACTTTGAACAAATACTGCTTCGACACCTCGGCCGCCCCGCGAATTTCATAGCTGGCAAAGCAGATGTAGGCCACGAGAAATAACGCCGCAAGCCCCAAAGCCATAGGCTTTCCCACTAACCTGGCTGAAAATTCCACATAGGTTTGCTGGGGAAAGGAAGCGGACAGCTTCGCCAAAATCCACGCGATTCCCATGGCAATCACTCCGCTGATCACGATACAGATCCATCCGTCCGAGGAGGGCACGGTGGTCGTCAGCCCCCGGGGCAGCGTCAGAATTCCTAGTCCGAGAATCATGGATGCGACTGAGAAAAACAGCTCCGTCGAGCTCATCTCCCGATCGCCGTACTCAAAACTTTTCATCCCCCCACCTCCCGATGCATCAGCCTTCTCCATTTGGCGACCAACAGCAGCAGCGGAGGCACGGCAAAGGCGAGCGGCACCTGCAAATACGTATCGACCTGAATGATGCGGAAGACGTCCTGCGTATTTTTGGGCAGCATCGCAATCAGAAAAATCAACGGCGCCATGCCCATGGCCGCCAGCTTTTTGTTCATCCGCGGAAACAGCGGCTCCACGGCCAGCAGCATCGCGTCGAACGCCATGGCTCCGGTATTGAAAATCGTCATCATCCAAATGACAAAAAACAGCACGTCGCCGCGCTCCACAATCCCGCTTGTAATTTGCGCTTCTTTCATGACCTCAATGGCAGGGAACATTAGCTGTACCGGTGCCAGATGCCCCATTACACCCGAGACCATTACATAACTGAATAAAGCGATGACGACGGTTAGGATCATTCCTTTTACAGCTGCTTTCGGAATTTTACTCGACTGCTTAACGTATTGACTGTACAGCAGCAAGATCTCGAAGCCGACGAAGAACAACGTTCCTTTTCCCGTAGCGGACCAGAAGCCGCCTTTCGTATCCGTGATCACAATCGGCTTGAGGTTGGCGAGGTCAAAGTTTTCCACGACAAACAGATGGGTGACGACCAGAATGAGCGAGTAAATGGGAAAAAAGAGCAAATTGAGCCGCACCAAGCCGACCCTCGAGCCGCATACCCCATAAATGATGACCAGGAAAAACGAGAGCGCGGACACGAACATCGGGGTTTTCGGCAGCAAATACAGCCTTGTAATATCTCCTACAGCAGATACCTCGAAGGCCGTAATCAGCAAAAAATGAACCGCCATCGTCAAAGTAAGCACCAGTGCAGCGGGCTTCGATACGATCAGGGAGGCATAATCGAAAAACGAACGGCCGGGAAACCCGCTGGCCACCTTCGCAGCCAGCCAGGCCGCCAGCCCGGTGAGCACGCCGCCCAAGAGGATGGCCAGCACGCCGCCAAATGGGAACACCTTCTCATTCAAGATCCGGGCGATCGTCAGAATGACCACGCCATGGATAAACGAAGGCAAGAGAATGAACAATTCCGTCGTTGTGACCTCTTGATCGCCGTATTCAAATGATTTCACTGGGTCGAGTCACCCCTTGTATTCATTCGAACCTTATCGTCCGTCTGCAGCATTTGCGGGCGTCTCGTAAGCATGGTGACCGGAGCCCGGATCACGAGATCCTTCCAATCCTTCTTCAAGTACGGCGCAAACGGAGTAAGGAACGGGACACCAAAGCTCTTGAGATTCACCAGATGAATATTGATCATGATATACGCCAGGACGATGCCGAACAGCCCAAAGACGGCGGCCAGCATCATAATTCCAAAACGGAGGATGCGCAGCGAGATCGCAAACGTATAGGAAGGGAGCGCGAAGGAAGCAATCGCCGTAATCGAGACGACGATGACCATGATCGGACTAACGATGCCTGCCGATACGGCCGCTTCGCCGATGACCAGACCGCCGACGATACCGATGGTTTGCCCGATCGGCTTCGGCAGCCGAACCCCTGCCTCCCGCAGCACCTCCAGCGTCACTTCCATCAGCACTGCTTCGATGACCCCCGGAAACGGAACCCCTTCCCGGCTGCCGGCAATCGAGAACGCCAGCTTCGAGGGAATCATACCCTGGTGGAATTCAACCAAAGCGATATAGAGCGCCGGCAGGAACGTGGCGATAAACGCCGCAATCATCCGCAGCACCCGCATCAAGGTCGCGATAATCCAGTGGTGATAATAGTCCTCGGGCGATTGAACGAGCGCCGTAATGGTGAGCGGAAGCGTAAGCCCGAAGGGTGTGCCGTCCACCAGAATCGCTACCCCTCCCTGAACGAGGGAGGCTGAGGTTCGATCCGGACGCTCCGTGCTTTGGAGCTGCGGGAACGGGCTCATGAAGCTGTCCATAATCCACTGCTCGATCATGCCGGAATCTTCCGTATCGTCCAGATCAATGGTATCGACCCGGCGCTTCGCTTCCTTGACCAGCTCAGGATTGACGATCCCCTCGATATAGCAGATGACGATATCCTTCTTCGCCCTGCGCCCAATCTTCACGGTGTCAAAGCGCAGATTCGGATCCTTCAGCCGACGCCGGATCGCCGCCGTGTTGCTCCGCAAATCCTCCGTAAACCCGTCGCGGGGACCGCGGATCAGCTGCTCGGTGACCGGCTCCTGAATGGCGCGGCTTTTCCAGCCTTGGCTGCTGAGGGTCAGCGCCTGATGGGAGCCGCTAACGAACAGCGCGGCATTGCCCGACATGACCTCCAGCATCAGCTCGTCCATCGTAGTCGCTTTCAAAATATCCGTGACGGACAGCACCTCTTGCTGCAGCATCTGCAGCAGCTGGTCCCCGTCTTCGGGAAGCTCCTTGTGCTGCTGCCATTCACCCGACAGCATCACCCGAAGCACTTCTTCATTCAGCACCTTACGGTCGAACAAGCCGTCAATGGCCACTAGCGCGCAGGGATGCTTCAGAGGGCCGATCGTAAACTCGCGCAGAATCAGATCGGAGGGTGAGCCCAGCAGCTGCTGGATATAGGCGATGTTGCTTTGCACCGAGGGCTCAATTCTTCGCCCCGAGTCGATGACCTGCTGCGCGGACGCTTCGCCCTGCTGCGTTCGCCCTTTGCTGCGATTGCGTTGTACCAGAAACCGGAACATGCCTCAGCGCCGCCTTTCCCTTTAACATCTCGTGGAAATTATTCCATAGATGAGCAGTTTTTATGCGGCAGGCCTCGGGAAGCACAAAGAAACCCGGTCAATGACCGGGTTTCTTTGCATGATTATTTTTAGCGGCGGCCCCGAATTTCCGCCACAAAATCGCTCATCGTCACCGTCTCCCCCGTGACCCGGGAATGCTCCGCCGCGAAGGCAATCATATGGCTGCTAGCCGATTCCATAGCCGAGGTTTTCACTGATGCGGGTTCGTTCTTTCGCACCAGCTGGACAAAATTTTGCATGATCAGCGTATCCGCCCCGCCATGGCCGCCCTCCACTACCTCCGGGTAGATCAACTCCCGCTTGCCGGAGAAATGAATGACCTCGATCTCCCCGCGCTTATGATGCCCCCGAATTTCCCCGCGGGTCCCCATGAGCTTGAAGGTTCGGCTCGTCTCCTGCGTAAACGCCGTCATGGTGAAGGCAGCGGTAATCTCGTTATCGAACAGCAGATTGACCACCTGATGGTCCACTACGTCGTTATCACAGCGGTATACGCAGCGTCCGTAAGGCCCCTCCAAGAGCGCCTTCATCCGCAGCTCCAGCTTCGGCTCCAAGGTCACGACGTTTTGCGGCCAGCCGCTTTTCTCATTGTAGTACCATTTGAGCGCGGAATACGGGCATTCGTGCTCCACCTTGCAGCCGTCCGTACATCGGGCTGTGGAGCCCTCAGGGGCATTGGCTTCATTGAAGTAGCTCAAGCTGCCGAAGGAGGACACCTTGACGCAGCGGCCGCCCGCAAGCCACTGCAGCAGATCCATGTCGTGACAGGACTTGGCCAAAATCATCGGACTCGTCTCCGCGGAGTTGCGCCAATTGCCCCGCACAAAGCTGTGCGCCTGATGCCAGAAGCCGACATTCTCGTTCCACTGAATCGTCATCAGCCTGCCGATCGCTCCGTCATCCAGCAGCTGCTTCACGGTGCTATAATAATGGTCATATCGGCACACGTGACAAACCGCCAGCAGGCAGCCGAGACGTTCGGCTTGCTCCGCCATTTGCAGCGCTTCGAGAGGGTCGGGCGACATCGGCTTCTCCAGCAAAATGTGGTACCCCAGCTCCATCGCCTTCATCGCCGCAGCATAATGCTGTGCATCCTGATGGCAGATCAGGAGGGAATCGCTCAGCCTCGGCTGCGCGAACAGCTCCTCCTCCGACTCGAACTGCGCGCTCTCCGGAATGCCATGCTGCTTCGCGAACGCCCGTCTCCGCTCCTCGTTCGGATCGGCCACCGCTACGAATCGGATTTCATGGGGGCGCTTCAAAGCATACGTACCATAGGCATGCATTCCCCGATGGCCGGCGCCAATTAATGCGGCTGTGATCATCTGCATTTTCTCCTTTGGATTATGACCTCAATTCGTCAATCGGCAAGCAAATTGAAAGCGGCAGACCACTTCCGGAGCTGGAGCTGATGCCTTTTGCTGCAGGCGCACCCGGTATACCGTGACCGGCATCGAGCTGTGCTTATGCGTAGGAATGGCCTCGATGGCCGCATCGAACTCCGAAGCCTCGTAGCTCAGCGTTACTTCCCCACGCGCTCCCTGCCAGAGCACCTGCCCAGGCGCCCCTAGCTTCGGCTCATGGTAGCTGATGAACACCTCTTCAATCGCCCGGCCTCCATCAGCAAAAGTAACCGCATCCGTCAGCGACAGCACCGCACCTGCCTGCTCCACCTTCCACTCGAAGGCGCGGATGAGCGAGCGAAGCCCCGCTTCCGCAGGATACGCCCCGGCGAGCTCCAGCTCGTAGTGGAGCGTCCCCTCGGACTGCTCCCGGCGAAGGAGGCGCGCGGCATGCTGACGCCCGGCCGCCTGAGGCAGGCCGCCAACGATCGGCACGGAATGCCCTTCCGAGGCATTATGTAAATACGTATAGCGCTGGGCGCCAAAATATCCCTTCGTGTACACCCCTGCTCCCAAGTCGGCCAGCAAGCTGTCGCCCGCGATATGCAGGATGAAGTGTCCGAGGTCATTGTGGTTATGCGGCTCCGCATTGTGTCCGCCCTTGGCGGCGAAGGCCAGCATGCCCCCTGCGGCTAACTGCTTGTCCACGATCCAGTCCGTCTCGGGGAAATAGAACGTGCCCACCGCCGCCGGCTTTCGCAGCAGCGCCGGATCGGTCCAGAGCAGGCTTCGCACGTTGGCCGCAAAGCGGTAGCAGTGATCGGCATGCAGCGACGGCACCCGGGTCATCTCCGGCAGCTGCTGCCCAATCCGATGGTGCAGCCGGCTGTGCAGCCCCGGATAAGGCTCGTGCCGCTGGCTGGAGTCCGAGAAGTTGACGTACACCGGCGCCGTCAGCGCAGCCGCCGAAGGGAACGAGGCGATAGCGCGAAGCTTTTCACCCTGCAGCAGATCAATAGCGCCCTCCGTCAGCTCATACAGCATTTCGGAGAAATACACATAGTAGCCGAAGCCGTAATTCCAGTAGCCAATCCCTTCCGAGCAGCAGCCGTCCTCGCCATAGCCTTGCAGGAAGCAGCCCATCGCGCGAAGCAGCCGGTCCAGCATCCCGGACAGACGCTCAGCGTCCTCCACCAGCAGCATCGCCGCCATCCCGACGCTACCTGCACAAACCGCCGACCAATTGTGCGTCTGCGACTCCCAGCCAAAGTGGTACGGCGTATCGAAGATCGGCTTGAAAATGCGGCGCTCCACTTCCTCCCGGATGCGAAGCTCCACCCAAGGGTGCAGTCGCTCGCCGACCAGATAAAGCGTTTCCGCTAATGCGTGCGCGGTTTCCGCAGCGAACAAATCGACCGTATGCTCCGGCGCGACGCGTGCGCTTCGAACGCTCTCCATCGTGGACGGAAGGTGCGCAGGAAGCGACCAGGAATATTCGCCGCAGATGTCCCAGATCAAATTTTCCAGCGTGACGACAAACTCCTGCGTTTCATCCGCCAAAGTAGCCAGCGCAAGCGCTAACAATCTTCCTCTGCGCTCAAAATACGGCGTCTCATATTCCTTCCTCGTGCCCGTCGTGGAGAACAGGTGAAACAGCTCGAACGGCAGCTGCGGCACCGGCTCTGTCTTGGCCCGCACCGCTTCTTCGCGGACTTCAGCAATGTAGGCTTCGAGGCATGGCTGGCTTAGCCGCGCGCGAAGCGCTTCCTTGTCGAGGGAAGCCCCTAATAAAGTGGTTGACTTTGGCTTTTTTTGCACAGCAAAAACGGCTTTGCGAAGCTCATGGAAAGTACAGCTGATCATTGAAGTGAATCTCCTTTCAGATCGCTTATGCTCTCCCCTACTTCGCCAAGCCGCCTGCCAGTTCCTTGTGCATAACCATTTTTATCGTTTGCTGCGTGAGATCGGCGTCAGGGTGTCGATTTTCCATGGGGACCCCTCACCGCTTCGTTTCAGTGTAAAAGTAAACACCTGCTTCTCCGGCCGCTGATCCTCAAACGTCAGCACTACCTCCACCGGCACCTCAGCAGTCAGCTCGCTGCCTACCTCCCGCACGCGCGGCCGATTCGGTTTCACCGTCTTCAGCCGGTTTAAACCGCTCAAATAGAACTGCAGCTGCGGATTCGTCAGATCGCTGAAGGTGCGCCGCAATAGCTCCGGGTCCTGCTGGTTCAGCGCGATAAAGAAGCTGTCGATCACCTCGTACGGCGATGCTTTGGCATACACCTCGTCCAACCGCCCGGCCGCTTTGTGGATCATCAATTGGTGGTCCGGATCAATATTCCCCGAGCCATGCGTCGTACTCCCCAGAAAATGGATGCAGAAGTGGCCGGAGAAATCATTATCCGGAATCCCGTCGCCGCCATGCGGCATCCCATGCATCGAGCCTGCAATCACATGACCGTCCTTCTCGACCAGTACGGCGCGCCGCTTCCAGCTCCATTTGCCATGGTAAATCTCCTTCATAATAGCCGTATCTGCTTTCGTGAGCGGCTGCATGTCCGCATGATGGCTGCCAGCTCTTCGCTGCACCTGAAACGACAAGCCCGTCTCCAAATCCGTCACCTGACTCACCGATTTCATACCGATGATCTGCTTCACCTCCGTCCAAGGCAGCATCTCCCCGTAATGCGCTCTATAAGCCGTTTGGATGTAGATCGCCAGCGTTTGTTTGGCCGCTTCCGGCAGACGAATCACTTGCTTATGCTCCATATCATATAAATCCAGCTTTGCTGTCTCCACTTCGTACCACGTTTGGGTGCGTCCTTCCCGTATGGACAACCGGATATTGCTTGCCACTTTCGCTGCCGGGTCTGCCGGCACAGGCTTCGTGCTCCGCAGCTTACGCTCCCACTCCGGTGAGGCAATGCGCAGCTCCGTCTGCATCTGCGCTTCTTCCGAAGCCCGCACGATCAGCCGGATGTCCGCTCCCTCGTTCGCATTCTTCCTCGGCTTCGCCGTCACCGGCGTAGCGACATTTGAGATGCACAGCAGCATGAGCAGGCTGAGCAGGCACCATTTTTTCATCGTCGGTTCACCATACCTTCGGATAGATACTATGACTGTTTTAGAATGGCTTGGCCCCATCGCCCCCATGCTAGGAAAAAGGTTGTAATTAGTACGGAACATAATTCCTGCGGTAACGGCTATCCTAACAAGGCAGATTGTACTCAGGAGGTTTGCCGTATGCGTAAGCTGGTCATTTGTACCGTATGGGTCCTCTGTGCGGGCTTGCTGTTACTCCAGAGCCCCGCAGCCGCTGGACCGAAAAAAGGAAGAGGCTACTACGAGAGCCGCGGTGAGGTGGTGTGGGAGGTGCCGACCGAAGAAAAAGTGATCGCCCTCACCTTCGACGATGGCCCTGATCCGGCCGATACGCCGCAAATTCTCGATTTGCTGCATCAGTACGGCGCGAAGGCGACGTTTTTTGTCATCGGAAACAAAGTGGAGCGCTATCCGGCCATCGTGAAACGCGAGCTGGATGAAGGGCACGAGCTGGCCAACCATACGTACAGCCACACCTATTTTGGCAAAAATGTTTCCGCCACGAAGCTCAAGCAAGACCTGATCCGTACGGAAAATGTCGTGTTTGCCGCAACCGGCCAAAACTGTCACCTGTTCCGCCCACCGGGAGGCTTTTATAACGACACGCTCATTCACACGGCCCGGGAAGGCGGCTACACCGTCGTGATGTGGTCGTGGCATCAGGATACGAAGGACTGGAACACACCCGGCGTGCAGAAAATCATCAACAAAGTGTTGAACAATACGCGTAACGGCGACATCGTGCTGTTCCACGACTACGTCGAAGGCAAGACGCAGACCATCGAAGCGCTGAAAACGATCCTGCCCGAGCTGCAGCAGCGCGGGTACCGTTTCGTAACGGTTTCGGAGCTCCTCACCTACAGCAAGCTGGAGGCCGTGGAAAAATAACCTTTCTTTTTCCCGCGCTCGGGACATCTACCTATAAACCTTAGCCCTCTTTCCTCATAAGATGAGATAGACCGGTATCTATGGGAAAGAAGGGGATGTCTCACATGAGTTACTTGGATATGCTTACACGGCTTGGCGTGGGCAGTGCGCACCCAGGCGGCTTCTCCGCCACCTTGCACCAGCTTCAGCAGTTCCCTCTGCCGGAGGGAAGCCGGATTCTGGAGGTCGGCTGCGGCACCGGACGGACCGCTTGTTACCTTGCGAAGCAAGGCTATACCATCACCGGCCTCGACATCCGGGAGGAAATGCTCGTCAAAGCCAGAGCCCGTGCGGAAAAAGAAGGCTTGGCGATTTCCTTCGTCCAAGGCAGCATTGATGCGCTTCCGTTCGCCGACGGCTCGTTCGATGTGATTCTCGCGGAGTCGGTCACGAACTTTGCGGACATTAGGGCGACGCTGCGTGAGTACTCCCGCGTGCTGAGCCCTGGCGGTGCGCTCTACGACCGGGAAGTCATGCTGCTGCAGCCAATGCCGGAGGCCGAGTACGAGGAGATCGTCCGGTTCTTCGGGTTCGGCGGACTGCTGAGCGACGCCGAGTGGCCGCAAGCACTCATGGCAGCAGGCTTTGCACGAACGGAAACGTGGAACCGCTCCGTGTTTGAAGAGCATCTTGGCGAAGATCAGGAGCGAAATCCCGATCTGCTGCAGGTCATTGACCAAGGCGCGATTCTGGACTCCAAAGTATGGCGGACCTCGATCGAGCACGATGAGCTGATCGGCCGCAACCGCGAAACCCTCGGCTACGCACTGTTCATCGCTGTCAAAGGGGAATCGTGAGGCGGAGGGGTTAGACATGAGCGTGCGATTAGCACCGATAGACGCGGCCATTCGGTTTGTAGAGGAGTATTTTCCTGCCTGCGAGGCCGCCCTCCTCGCGGGCAGCAGCATCCAGGGTCGCGCCACCGCGACCTCGGACCTCGATCTCGTCCTCTTCGACGAGTCCCAGCCCGGCCCGTTCCGGCAGACGTTCGTCGCCTATGACTGGGTCATCGAGGCGTTTGTCCTCACGCGGGCGACGTACCGCTATTTCTTCGACGAAGGGATCGACTCCGCCATCCCTTCGCTTCAGCGCATGTGCGCGGAAGGCCAGCTACTACGCGGCGGCGAGCTGGTAAGCGATATCGTCGAGGAAGCCCGCGCCGAGCTGCTCGCCGGCCCGCCGACCTGGTCGCGCGAGGAGGTCAATAAGGGGCGCTACGAGATTGGCGAAGCGCTTGAGGACCTGACCGGCTGCGACCAGCGCGAGGAAGGGCTGTTCATCGTCCACAAGCTAGCCGGACTGCTGGCGGAGTTTAAGCTGCGCACGAGCGGTTGCTGGCTCGGCGACGGCAAGTGGCTGCACCGCTGCCTGCAGCGGTGCGATGCCGTTTGGAGCGCCCAGCTGACGGAGGCGCTGGAAGCGTATTATCGGCGCGACGATGCGGCGCCGCTGGGTTTGCTGTCGGCGCAGCTGCTTGCGCCGTTTGGGGGGTTCCTCGTGCACGGCTATGCCGAGGGCACGGGGGTGTTTGATGCCGCCGAGGGTGAGGCGGCAGAGGGGTTCGGCGACGCGTCTGCGGCGGCGTTGGGGTTGGGCGGGCTGCTGGGCGAAGCGCGAGGGGACGCTTAAGCGTCCACCACCGCCCCCGGCGGCTCCTCTAACGCGGATTTTCCGCTCTACTTGTCCACCACCGCCCCCGGCGGCTCCTCTAACGCGGATTTTCCGCTCTGCTCATCCACCACCGCCCTCGGCGGCTCCTCTAACGCGGATTTTCCGCTCTACTCGTCCACCACCGCCCTCGGCGGCTCCTCTAACGCGGATTTTGCAGCTAGAATAAAAAGTGGACACCTCTTATTCGCAAACAGATAATGGACTTACAAACACATAACGAGGTGTCAATCATGGGCGAAAAAAGACAGAGTTACAACGAGACATTTAAGCGAGAA